>NZ_WOYF01000010.1 GCF_009800925.1 Budvicia diplopodorum
GTACCACCAAACGCGTAAGAGCTGTCAGCATAAATATTGATGACCCCGTCAGCCGCGTTATTAATCGTCGTATTGACGCCATTGCCTTTGATACCTACAAGATTGGTGCCATTGGTGCCGTTGGTTTTACCTACCTCAGTACCGACGTTAATGGTGCCACTGTTAACCAGATTCGCTGCATAACCCGTAATACCGCCGCTGATAGCCACGGCGTTGTTGCCCTGCACGGTGATGGTACCGTCGTTGTAGAAGTGATAACCACGCGTGAGGTTAATCAATGGTGCAGTTGGATTAATTCCTTCAATCACACCGGTAGCATTGTTATACAACCAAACCGGCTTACTAGCATCAGTGGCAGAAACATCAACTGTTTTGACAGCGCTGTAGCCATTTTTTGCACTCAGGGTGCCGGAATTAGCAAAGAAATTAATGGGACCGGTACGGGTACTGTTAATCAGGGTATTAGCTCCGCCTTCAACCGCATTACCCGTGTTAGTAATTGAACCACCCGCCTGATTATAAACAACCGCACTGGATTCAATGGCGGCAGCACCATCCCGAGCAACCCTCATGGAGCCAGTATTCACCACTTCAGCCAGATAGCTATTTTCATTGACGGTACCGGTAAAAGTCCCTTCGTTGAACAGCGTACTGTCGCCAGTAATATACAGTTTATCGTTTACCGTCAGGCTGGCACCGGCACGGTTATATACGTTTACATCAGCTTGCGTGGAGATGGCGGTTGCCGTTATGTCACCTTTATTTTCCAGCCCCTTTCTCTTCAGCACCAGAGTACCATTCATATTCAGCATGGCTTCTGTATCATTAAACAACCAGGATAAAGCAGTGAAATCGCCATTTAACGTCAGGTTGCCATAGTTTGCCGTATCACGAAGAGAGAGAAAACCCGTTGCTGATGTGAGAGCCTGCGTTTCGCCACTTCCGGCCGGAATAACTGCCATAATGGCTTTATCCGAAACGACTGCGGGATTTCCACTGTTATCAACCGATTCATCAACGCCTTCACCCACCAAGATTTCGCCACGGTTGATAATCAGGCCAGTACCGTCGTTATAAAACGCCTTACCCACGTCCGTGTTGATATAAATTTTACCCGAGGTATCGTTAATGGCGAGCCCGCCCTTTATGGCTCCCATGCCAATAAGCTGAGCCTTAGTACCGTCGCTGACGGTACCTTGATCTGCCCCCACCGTGATAGTGCCCTTATTGGTTACGGTTCCGCCGCCCATCGCCAGCATACCAAAACCGGAATTTTTGACGGTAATTGTGCCGTCAGGGGCATTTGTTGCCGTTGAACCTAGCGCGTAACTTAAGAAGGATGAGTGGGTAGTGCCAGCAACCATGCCGCCCCCGCGCAGATAAGCCGTTGTGTCACTTACGCTATAGGCCGTTTGTCCGTTAATCACCCCACTATTGTCCGTGGTGGCAATAAAACCATTTACTGAGATATCACTACTATTGATTGTGGTACCGCCAGTACCGGAGCCCATACCGTATAGCCCCGCTCCGGCCATGGTTATCGTGCCGATATTTGTAGCAAGCGCTTTATTGATAGCAAGCTCACCGTAATAGGCGGTGGAATATGGCGTCGGTAAAAAGTAATTGAAATAATCTGTATCTCTGCCGGGAACCGTCGAAACAATATTGATGGCCCCACTATTCACGGCTGTAGAACCAGTATTATATCTGGCATCGGCAAGCATGACGCCCCCGCGGCCGCCCATATTATCTTGGTTATTTAGCACCGAAACTGAACCACTATTGGTAATACTCGCTCCGGAAGCGCCAGAGAGAATATTCATTCTTCCGCCGAGATACCTTATAGAACCGGCATTTTCTGCCACGGTATTCGCACCACGCGTATCAATAATGCCTAAATTCTGTCCGCTATTCGCACCTGCTATAGTAAAATTAAGATTCAGCAATGAGTCCTGAGCTAGGTACAGCTGCCCGCCACCGGTAACCTGCGCAAATTCACTCAATTCAGCATAATACGCGGTAGACGTTAATGACGACTCGCCGTGTACTTCAACGCGATTATTTCCAGAAACGGCGATACCTCGGGCCATAATTTGCCCAGCATCGTTAGCAATGTTCGAAGTAAGGTCCACATAGGAAACATTGACCCCGCCGTTCAAAGCCACATTATTTCCGGAACCCGTAACGTTAACCCCGCTCCATGCGGCATTTTCATCATGATATGCCTTGCTGGACGTAATTACCGATCCTGACAGAGAGAGAGCAATGGAACCATCAACGACCACATTATTATCGTTACCATTGACTAACACACCGCTCATACCATCAGCTTTAGCCGTTACCGGCGAGCCCAACGCCTCATGACCCACAACGACGGAACCGACAATTGCGACACGATTGTGACTACCGTTGACCACAACACCATCGCCGTTTTGCAGCACGCTTTGAGCGCCCTTAACGGCCTTCACGTTGACACTACCATCCAGCGTCACGACTGCATTATCACTTGTGATAATGGTACCGATGGCGTTGTTGCTGACATGAATATCACCCGTATTGGTAAAGGTGGCGCTAGCGCCTGAGATATTAATGCCCAGAGAGTTCAGATCTTCGACAAAAAGCTGTGCAACGGTATCGACTCTTGCATTAGAGCCTTTAATATCAAGACCCTTCGCACTATTCTTAACGTAAATATCACCGTTCAGTCTGACTCGCGCACCGGCATCAGCGCCGCTGATATCCACCAGCGCAGAATCCTTCCCGTCAACGGTAGACAACACATTGTCAATAACCAGATTGGCATTATCCCCGGTGATCACCACGCCTTTACCACCACCGTTAACATCTACTTTTGCCGGGGTTCCATCGCTACCCGTAATATTAACCGTGGCGTTATTACCGCTAATTTCAGTACCTATTGCGCCATCTGAGACAGAGATGTCCCCAAAGCTATCAACCCGCGCATCGTCACCCTTAACGACCAGGCCAGCAGTACCAGCTCCCGTTGCGGCCGTATCACCTTTGTTATCAACCTTAGCGTTATTACCGTCAATTTTAGTACCGGTACCACCGCCAGTGACGGTGGTATTGCCGGTATTATTGATAATGGCACCATTACCGTTAATGTCCGTACCGGTTGAACCGTTACCGGAAATATTGCTGTCACCGGTATTATTGACCTGAGCACTATTGCCATCAATTTGAGTACCCGTGCCGCCATTGGTAATGTCTATAGCACCACCATTAATCACTTTGCCGTTGTCCCCGGTAATATTGGTACCGCTTGAACCCCCGCCGCTGATATTCATACCGCCGGTGTTATCAACCACTGCGCTATTGCCGTCTACTTTAATCGCGGTACCGCCATCCGTAGCGTTGGCTCCCCCGTTAATTACTGTGCTGGTGTTATCACCATCCACAATAGTACCCGCAATATTTTTCCCTGAAGCACTGGTGCCGGTATCGATAGTATTATTGCTACCATCACCTTCAATCACCCGAGTGTTAACAGTAGCCCGAATGAATTTCCCTGCGGCATCGTAGGACCAGTACAAACCGTTAGCATCCTGACCTTTAATCAATAAGTTCTTGCGGATGTCAACGGACAGTTGAGCGCGATCGGTATACAGAACCGTTCCATCCGGTGCGGTAAGCGTATATTTATTGCCATCCTGAACATACTGGTAGGTGGTATTGTTGAATGTCACGGTGCGAGCGTTTGGATCAAACGTGACGCCATTGCTGAAAATAGCCGGTGATAATGGCGCGTTATCGCCACCGCCGTTACCACTATTACCACCGTTATTGCTGTTATTACCGTTACCGCCATCACCACCACCGTGGCTACCGCCACTAATTGCTTGGAGGCTGCCTCCGTCGTCATTATTTATTACAATGGCGGTAATCGCAGCGACACCAGCGACAAGCCCGCCAGCAAGCCATGTCCAAAGTTCGTCTTCCTCCGCTAGACAGGTCGCAGGTAATTCCTCACGTTGTTCTTTGGTTAACGTACTGATATTAGTCGGGCAAGCCGGTTGTTCTTTTTTATTCTCTATATTAGTATCAGCCATGACGTTATTCGTTAAGGTAAGGGCAATACAAAGAGAGAGGGCTTTCTTTTTCATAAGAGCATCCTTTGGTTTTTTTTATCGATTCCACATCCACAGCAAATCGATTTATAAATGACACGCAGCCCCTAATAATAAAAACAAAAATAAAGCCATTAGTCATACGCAATAATAGATATTACTGACATGGGATTTATTGTTTTAAATAGGGCGATGTATCTAGAGAGAAGTTCACGGCTAGAAACTGTAACATAATCGATAAAAATCGTGGGCGTTAGAAAAATGAAAATGGTTATTAGCATTACTTACTTTTCCTGAATTAATCACCATCAAGCAACCGCTATACCATCGAAACAAAATAAAGAATTAGCATCAAAATACTGGTGATTTCAACGGTTCCTCATAAAAATAGGACTATTTAAAACCACTTATATTAATTTATCAGATTTGAATGAATTACAATTTCAGAAAAGTTAAAGTGATTATTAGCAATACTTAAATTAGCCTAATAGTTTCCCCTTAAGCAATAGTTCAACTCTCAAATGAAGATAACGGATAATATTGAGAATTACCGGTAGCCATTGTGTAATTCTTAATATCTAACCACATAATTAAAAAATAGAATAAACCCCTTCACAGAGCCTCAAGAGGAATAATATAGGAATTTTCTTTTCGTCCATTTTTACCTCACGGTACGACTTCTATCAGAATCTCACTTTAACTTTCACGTTTAGACCGTTGATGCCGTCGCCTTTATGGCCATCGTCCACGTTAAAGAGTAGGTGCTGGTTCCGTTCAACCGCCTTTAATCGAGTGATGCAGTTTCATACCCGCAAACGGTTTAAAGTTCAGCGCGATATTCAACTGTATTTACCACAATAGATATCATCGCCGCGGTACCCCCAACAAAGCCGCCGGTAGGCTATGCCCAAAACTCGTTTTCTTGCACCAGACAGTCCGTAGGTAATTCCTCGCACTACCCTCTCTAACTTACTGATATCAAATTGGTAAATCGATTATTACCTTCTATTTAGAATATGGTACCGGCCCTTGCGTTGTCGGCTCAAGCAAGGGCCCGCACATAGAGGAAGAACCTTTCTTTATACATGATAAGTATTCGTTAGCTTTTCTTCTCGATTTCACATCCAGAGTGAATCGATTTATAAATGACTCATACACCACCAATAATAAAAATAAGAAACAAAGAAAATTTTAAAACTAACAATAATAACATAAATGAAAAAATTCATGTTTGTTAGAAAAATGAAAGTGGTTATTAGCAATACTTATCCCGGTTTAATTAATTATTTTTCAAGCACCTTTTCTATTATAAACGAAGAATATATGGTTAACTTCCTGATATCAGATGTAAAGATCGATTTTACTTTTTTATTTTAAATATTAGTACCAGCCATTAAATTATTTGTTAAAGTAAGGAAAACACAAAGGGAGAGATCGCTTTTTTGTATAAAATGCATTTGTTTATTACTTATCGATTCTCAATAATAAACGAATGGGTAAATAAATCATGCGATCATCAGAAGAATTAAAAAGAAGAAAGGCACACATTAATTTCATCTATTGGAAACAACTTATTTTTGATATAAGAACTATTGATACAGAGCAACTTGCTTTGAATAAGCCGAAATTTGCTAGGTGAAATCGCTGGAGATAAATATAACATGGCATATGGTATCTATGACTATTAAGAAAATAATACTGGTTTTCAGCAACGGTCATTAAGATTTAATTAATTGCATTTTAAGCATTGCTTACTTAATGCAACGAGTCGATTACTGTGCCCGCGGGAAAGAACAGGGAACCATCGGCTTTATTCCGAAAAATAAGCAGGAGGCAGCCCACATTGGCATTCAGGTATTGAATCGTTCTGAATTTGACCCGCAGGCGATACCTAGTTTCCTGCAAAACTTGCCGACCAGTCGCGTAGTGCTGACATGCTGCTAACCCATCCATTACCCGATAGCCGACTGTCAGGTATTCGTAATTGTGCAAACCAGCTCCAGCCGCACCCGTAGACCTCGCCACAGGACTTTTACTGGCGCAAGTGCAAATGATGGTCATGTATAGAAAGCAATACTCGACCACGGCAAAACCAACGTGCTGCACATAAGGGGCTGACCCACATAGCATTATCAATAGATGACGCCCGAATCAACCAGCTAGAGATATTAAGAGATATACAGAGACGTATAAAGATTTATAGAGACGTATAGAACACATTCAAAACGTACTAGAAAAAATAAACATGAAGAAAAGGATACGCTTCAAAAGAAATAAGTAGGAATCACAACATATCTTCAGAGGTCAGCAATTTACTATGAAACAGAGCCAGAGCCAGAATCAAAATCAGAATCACTTAACTGAGCGTATTCATACGATAAAAAGATTTGATCTTAACCTGCTCACTATGTTTGAGGCAGTCTACATCCAGAGGAGCGTCACCAAGGCAGCTAAGTTACTGGAAATCACACCGTCAGCGGTCAGTCAGGCATTAACACGGCTAAGGGAGCACTTTTCCGATCCCTTATTTATCCGCCAAGGACAAACGTTAATGGCGACAACGATTGCTACCAATATCCACAACACCTTGGGCGACGCCTATGATAATTTACTGGCGAGATACCAAGAACTGAATGGCCGCTCAGAGAATAACAGGGTGGTACTGAACTGCTCGACCTATCTCGCCAGCATTATTCTCGGGCCACTGATTAAGATTGTTGATACCATTTCGCCTGGTTGTAAAGTTATCCATACTACTCATGATTATTCCGTCACGTCCGTTGATAATGTGCTCACCTATCGTAAAGCGGATATTGTTGTCGATATGAACCCCCACAGCAGCTCCGCCCGAGAGACACACCAACTCTACGAAGAGAACTTTGTGGTTGTCTGCTCCAAAAATCATCCACGCCTTACTGACAAGCTGACAAAATCCGATGCAATAAAAGAGCAATATGCACTGATAAACAGCGACAGTGCTCCAGCGGTAGCCGGGCAGCGTCGTTTCGATGAATTAATTAATGGCAAAAAAAAGGTGCGTTTTATTGCAGCCTCGGTAATTTCCGTTATCGCCATTGTTGAATCTTCAGACGCGCTGGGAATTATTCCACAGGCAGCCTATGAAAGATCCAAAAAGGGTTATCAAATTCGTCCGTTGGAAACAGATTTTATTCTGCCTCGCCTACCGATATATATGGTTTACAATAAGAGCTCGTTGAACAGCCAGTTCTTTTCAACGCTAGTACAAGAACTGAAAAATCATTTTTTTAAGTAACTTATCGACACCCATGCCACAAAGCCACCTCATACGACGGTGGCTTTTTGCTACTTCATCAACCTAATGCCTCTCTTTTACTATAACCACCGCCAATGGCTGCGGCTTGATAACGCGCAGGAACATCGACGATGGGCTAAGCTGAAAACGCAGTGGATAATGTGGAGCGGGTTGAAATAGCGCGTTATATCAGTTACTTGTTCAATATAGTCAAGCTCACAGAGGTAATATTCTGGCATGACTGGGGGTTTACGGTTGGTTGACCAGAGCCTGTGCACAGGCCCATGCCGAACTCCACGCCCACTGGAAATTATATCCTCCCAGCCAGCCGGTAACGTCAACCACTTCACCGATAAAATAGAGCCCCGGAACCTGTGATGATTCCATACTCTTGGACGATAGTGCTTTGGTATCAACGCCACCTAACGTCACTTCTGCAGTACGATAGCCCTCAGTACCATTCGGCTGGATACGCCACTGCTGCAATGCGTCAATCAGCTGCTGCTGTTGTGGTGAAGAGAGCTGTTTTAGCGTCAGTTCCGGAACTTTATCTAACGACTGCAAACACTCAACCAAACGCTTAGGGAGATGTTTCGCCAGCGTGTTTTTCAGGCTCTGGTTCGGATGAGATTCCCGTTCAGCGTTTAAAAAATCGTTTATATTCAGCTCAGGAAATAAATTAATTTCGATGAATTCACCCGCCTGCCAATAGCTTGAAAGCTGCAGTACGGCTGGTCCGGAAAGGCCTCTGTGAGTAAATAGAATGCTTTCTTTAAAGCTAACGCCGTTTTCTGCCGTCACCGTAACGGGCGTGGCAATACCTGACAGCGCCTGTAAAACCTCAAGCAGTGGTTTATGTAGCGTAAAGGGGACCAGCCCAGCGCGGGTTGGTAGCACATTGATACCAAATTGCTCTGCTATCTTATAGCCAAAAGGCGTCGCCCCCAGCCCCGGCATCGACAGCCCGCCGCTGGCAATCACCAATGATGAAGCCTGAATTTCAGCCCCGGCCAGTTTTACCAAAAAACCGCCCTCATTGCGCTCAACGGAAAGAATTTCGCTACGCATACGCAAAGAAACGTTCCCGTCATCGCACTCTTTCAGCAACAGGTTAACAATATCTTCCGCAGAATTATCACAAAACAGCTGGCCGAGCGTTTTCTCGTGGTATGCAATACCATGACGGCTGACTAACTCAATGAAATCCCACTGGGTATAACGGGCAAGAGCAGATTTACAAAAATGAGGGTTATGAGAAACAAAAGCGGCAGGTTCAGCGTACATATTGGTGAAGTTACAGCGCCCTCCGCCCGACATCAGAATTTTCCGCCCCGGTTTTTTACCGTTATCAAGAACTACTACGCTGCGGCCCCCTTGTCCTGCCTGAGCTGCACAAAATAGCCCGGCAGCGCCTGCTCCAATAATGACCACATCTACTTGTTCTGACACAAAAAGCCTCTTCCCGTACTGATCAACCATAACTGGCTCTGTTTTCGCCGCGTATTGTATTCCTCATCGGTTTTTACTGCCAGCAGAACGATATTTATCACCCCCCTGAAACAGGGCAAATCAGCGATTTTATCATATATAAAACATGATCTTACGGGTGATTAATATTGCGATAATGGCCGCAATATTAAAAAAAAGGTTAATTTTTCCTTTTCCGAATCACCAATTGTGCTGATAATGCGCCCGTCACCTCCATTACTGACAGTAAGGTTTATGCTAAATATATTTGCTGGACTAGAAATTCATACTGCCCTAATGCTGGGTCTCGCGTTATTGTTCGTACTGTTTTATGAAGCTATTAATGGCTTTCATGATACGGCTAACGCTGTTGCCACGGTAATTTATACACGCGCTATGCGCGAACAGCTGGCCGTTGTTATGGCTGGCGTGTTCAACTTCCTTGGGGTTTTGCTTGGTGGACTGAGTGTGGCTTATGCCATTGTGCACTTACTGCCTACCGATTTATTACTAAACATCAGTTCTACTCATGGCCTCGCCATGATGTTCTCTATTTTACTGGCAGCCATTATCTGGAACTTAGGTACCTGGTACTTTGGTATCCCGGCCTCTAGCTCGCATACGTTAATCGGTGCCATTATTGGCGTTGGTTTAACCAATGCGATTGTGACTGACTCGTCAGTTGTTGACGCGCTAAATATTCCTAAAATGATTCAAATATTCCTGTCACTGGTGCTCTCACCGTTGGTAGGCTTAATCATTGCGGGTATTATGATCTTTATTCTGCGTCGTTTCTGGAGCGGTAATAAAAAACGTGAGCGCATCCACTTAACGCCGGCAGAGCGTGAAAAGAAAGACGGTAAACGTAAACCGCCGTTCTGGACGCGAATTATGCTTATCCTTTCCGCGATTGGTGTAAGTTTCTCTCACGGAGCCAATGACGGACAGAAAGGTATCGGCCTCCTCATGTTGGTATTGATCGGCGTAGCACCAGCGGGTTTCGTCGTTGATATGAGCGCCAGCGGTTACGATATATCCCGTACTCGCGACGCACTCGGTCATCTTGAGCAATATTATGAAGCTCATCGTGATGCAATCCCTCACCTTGTTGGTCCTAGCAGTACCGAAGCGCTTCCAGCAATGAGTAGCGAAACTAAATACCACTGTGATAACTCACGGGCAGCTACCGCTATCGGCCACTCCCAACAGTTACTTACCGGCCTTGATAGCTATCAGCAATTGGCTCCGGAGCAGCGTAACCAACTTCGCCGCTTACTGCTGTGTGTAGCAGATACAGCAGCTAAAGTGGCCAAGCTACCGGGAACAACGTCTGAAGATAAACGCTATATCAAAAACCTGCGCCAAGACCTGTTAATCACCGTTGAATATGCACCTATCTGGATCATCATCGCTGTCGCTCTTGCTCTGGCATTAGGCACTATGGTTGGCTGGAGACGCGTTGCGGTCACCATCGGTGAGAAGATTGGTAAGAAAGGCATGACTTACGCACAGGGCGTTTCGGCTCAGTTGACTGCGGCGGTATCTATCGGCGTTGCCAGCTATACCGGTATGCCGGTATCAACCACACAGGTTCTGTCCTCAGCCGTTGCTGGTACCATGCTGGTTGATGGCGGTGGCGTGCAGAGTAAAACCATTAAAAACATTTTACTGGCTTGGGTACTCACCTTACCTATCGCAATTATTTTATCCGGTAGCCTCTACTGGATTGCGTTAAAACTGATTTAACCACCTTGGTTAGCTAAAGCCCCGCCGTGTGCAAACACGGCGGGGCTTTTTATTGCAATTCAATCCACAGTCCGTTGTTTTACAGCCCAATGATAGAACTGAACCAAAACAAATAGCGGCCAGCTTGGAGCTAGTGTTGTGGCGTACGGTGATTTTGAGCAGGTGGCATTACAGTAACCCAAGGTCCGATCACAATAACTCATAGCCGTTTAACTTTGTTCTACAAAAATCAAGGTCTATAGACTATCGTTACTGGGGTACTCTTAATAGATTCATTCTTCTTAAGAATCAGAATCAATACTATTCACCAATAAAAGCGTACGCCATGTGATCGACATACCATTTTAATAACGGCCACTGGTGCTATTATTTAGCTAACGTTATGAAATATTACGGAAGGAGTGCTCTTATGGCATATAAACATATTCTGATAGCAGTTGACCTATCTCCCGAAAGCAGCGTGCTGGTAGAAAAAGCCGTTTCTATGGCTAAGCCGTACAACGCGAAGGTTTCTCTGATTCATGTCGATGTCAATTACTCCGATCTGTATACCGGCCTGATTGACGTCAATATGGGTGACATGCAGAAACGCATTTCTGAAGAAACCCACCACGCGTTAACCGAACTGGCACAGAACGCAGGTTACCCAATCGGTGAAACCCTCAGCGGCAGCGGAGATCTCGGTCAGGTACTGGTAGACGCAATCAAGAAATACGATATAGATTTAGTCCTTTGCGGACACCATCAGGATTTCTGGAGTAAGCTAATGTCTTCAGCCCGCCAGCTAATCAATACGGTGCACATTGATATGCTGATTGTTCCATTACGTGATAACGAATAGTTCATTTATTAATGTAAAACGCCCGCTTCCGTGGGCGTTTTTATAAAATATTATCCTGCAAACTTCGCTCTGACGCTAATATTCATCCCCAGCCTGCCGCTTACAGTTAATATTCATTCCCTGAAACCACGAAAGTTAGAAATACTGCCCGCAAGGCTCCTTAACTAGGTAAACAACCGGATGAACCGGAATAATCGTCGCGATAAGATTGGCATAGCCATACCTGTCAGATGATTACATTATTATTCACCTGCCATAATTAGACTTATTAGTTACATTTTATAAGTAATTATTCATTTTTATAATCAATTAACTCAATGATTACTTATTAAATTAGTTTGAAAAAACGGCTTGCATTACACCTATATTTTAATGGTATAGTCAGAAAGCACATACATTACATATCATGAATCCCGCTTATATTCTCTCTGTTGAATAGCGTTTTTTCGTGGATAAAATAAAAACATAAGAAGGACAGACATGAATCATTATGCAACTGTAGATGATTTCCTACTCATGCTCCAAAAACGTGACGGCACGCAACCTGAGTTTTTGCAGGCAGTCCGTGAAGTATTTACCTCTCTGTGGCCATTTTTAAAAGATAACCCGCGCTATACCGAACAATCCCTGCTTGAGCGTCTAGTTGAGCCTGAGCGCGCTATTCAGTTCCGGGTTTGCTGGGTTAATGATAAAGGTGAAGTTCAGGTCAATCGTGCCTGGCGAGTGCAGTTCAACTCAGCTATTGGACCATACAAAGGCGGTATGCGCTTTCATCCGTCGGTAAACCTGTCGATACTTAAATTTTTAGGCTTTGAGCAAACGTTGAAGAACGCCCTAACGACATTACCGATGGGTGGTGGCAAAGGAGGCTCTGATTTCGACCCTAAAGGTAAAAGCAACGCAGAAATCATGCGCTTCTGCCAAGCGCTGATGACTGAACTTTATCGCCACCTTGGCCCGGATACAGACGTACCGGCGGGTGATATCGGCGTTGGTGGCCGTGAAGTCGGCTATATGGCCGGTATGATGAAGAAGCTATCGAACAATACGGCCTGCGTATTTACCGGTAAAGGTATCTCGTTTGGCGGCAGCTTGATCAGACCAGAAGCCACTGGCTACGGGTTAGTCTACTTTACCGAAGCGATGTTAAAACGCCATGGTTCAGGTTTTGCCGGGATGCGGGTTGCAGTATCCGGTTCGGGAAACGTCGCGCAGTACACCATTGAAAAAGCGATGGAACTCGGCGCAAAAGTGGTCACTGCCTCTGACTCCGGCGGCACAGTGGTGGATGAATCAGGCTTTACTACCGATAAACTCGCCCACCTGATCGAAATTAAAAACGGCCAATACGGTAGAATTAAAGATTACGCCAATGAGCGCGGGCTAACCTACCTTGAAGGTCAACGTCCTTGGGGTATCCCCGTTGATATCGCCCTGCCTTGCGCAACACAAAATGAACTAGAGCTGACCGATGCCCAGGTACTGATCCGCAACGGCGTTAAAGCGGTTGCTGAAGGTGCCAATATGCCAACCACCATTGAGGCAACGGAAGCACTGATGGCCGCAGGCGTGCTTTTTGCTCCGGGTAAAGCCGCCAACGCGGGCGGCGTTGCGACCTCTGGGCTGGAAATGGCACAAAACGCAGGCCGGGTGAGCTGGAGAGCCGAAAAAGTTGACCTACGCTTGCAGCACATCATGCATGATATCCATGCGGCCTGCGTTAACTACGGCGGCCAAGCTAAGCAAACCGACTACGTTAGCGGCGCTAATATTGCTGGCTTCGTTAAAGTAGCCGACGCCATGATCGGTCAAGGCATACTTTAAGCCCAAAAAAAACGGTAGTGCTTTGCGCTACCGTTTCAATAACCGCCAAGCTGGCAGCCATAAAACTCAAATCGTTATATACAAATCGAACCGATGGCTCTTAGTCTCCACCGAAGCCTGAGGCTTACGATCCGCCAGATAGGGCGCATAATCAGGCCGTTTTACTACTACCCGTTTCTTCGCCAACCCGCAGGCAGGCTCTAGCAAACCGTCAGCATCTAAGTCTTCACCAACCAATGACTGAAACACCCGCATCTCCTTTTTCACCAGTGCGCTCTTTTGCCGGTGAGGAAACATAGGATCAAGATAAACCACGTCGGGCGCAGGTTGCACAGAAGACAGTGCCGTCAGGCTAGAAGCATGTAACAGCGTCAGGCGCTCTTTCAGCCAGCCTCCGATTTCAGCATCGTCATATCCCCGGCGTAGCCCGTCATCCAGCAAAGCGGCAACCACAGGATTGCGCTCCAACATTCTGACTTTACAACCCACGGCCGCCAGTACAAAAGCATCGCGCCCCAGACCGGCTGTAGCGTCCACCACGTCGGGTAAATAACCGCGTTTAATACCGATCGCTTTAGCAACGGCTTCACCCCGACCGCCGCCAAACTTACGCCGGTGAGCCATTGCACCAGAGGCAAAATCAACATAAATTGCCCCCAGCTTCGGCTCATCTAGCTTGCGCAACTCAAGGCGTTCAGCCGTTAGCACCAGCGCCATGATGGCCTGCTCATCGGAAACTAACCCCCAACGATTGGCCAAAATTGATAAGGTGTCACCATCAGCGCCTGCGTCACACATTAAACGAATCGACACGGCGTAGATTACCCTCTAATTCCGTAATGACGCAGCATGGCATCCAGTTCAGGTGCCCGACCACGGAAGTTTTTGAACAGATTCATTGGTTCATCAGAACCGCCCCGAGACAGGATACAATCAAGGAATGAGCGGCCAGTAACCTTGTTAAAGATCCCTTCTTCTTCAAAACGCGAAAACGCATCGGCGGATAACACTTCTGCCCACAGATAGCTGTAATAGCCCGCCGCGTAACCACCGGCAAAAATATGGCTAAATGCGTGCGGGAAGCGGCCCCAGCTTGGGGAATTCATCACGGCGACCAGCTTCTTCACTTCGGCCAGAGTTGGCAAAATTTGTGCGCCCTGAGCCGGGTTATACTCATAGTGCAACCGAAAATCGAACAGGCCGAACTCTAACTGGCGTAGGATAAACAGCGCAGCCTGATAGTTTTTAGCCGCCAGTAGCTTATCTAACATCTCTTGTGGCAAAGGTTCACCGGTCTGATAGTGGCCGGAAATGAAGGCCAGCGCTTCAGGCTGCCAACACCAGTTCTCCATAAACTGACTCGGTAGCTCAACGGCATCCCAAGGCACACCGTTAATACCCGATACGCCGGCGGTATCAATCTTGGTCAGCATATGATGAATACCGTGGCCAAACTCATGGAACAACGTGGTCACTTCATCATGAGTAAACAACGCAGGCTTGTCGCCAATCGGGCGATTAAAGTTACAGGTCAGGTAAGCAACAGGCTTTTGTACATGGCCATCAGCGTAGCGCAGGCTGCCAATACAGTCGTCCATCCACGCGCCGCCGCGTTTATGCTCACGGGCATACAGGTCAAGATAGAAGCTACCGCGCAGCTCACCGCTCTCATCAAACAGATCAAAGAAGCGAACTTCAGGATGCCAGCTATCAACGCCACTGCGCTCTTTAGCGGTAATACCAAATACCCGTTTAACCACTTCAAATAGCCCTTCAATTACCCGCTGTTCAGGAAAGTAAGGGCGAAGCTGCTCGTCGCTAATGGAGTAAAGATGCTGCTTCTGTTTTTCGCTGTAATAGGTAACATCCCAAGCATCAAGCTCGCTGACGCCATAATGCTGCTCGGCGAACGCGCGTAATTCAGCCAGCTCTTCGGCACCTTGTCCGTGAGCGCCTTTAGCTAAGCCATTAAGGAAATCGAGTACCTGCTGTGGATTCTCGGCCATTTTAGTCGCCAGAGATTTATCCGCATAGCTGTCAAAACCAAGCAAACGGGCCAGCTCATAGCGCAGAGCCAGCGTTTCAGCCATGATCTCGCTGTTGTCCCATTTACCCGCATTCGGCCCCTGATCGGAAGCCCGGGTGGTAAACGCCTGATACATTTCATAACGAAGATCGCGGTTGTCAGCGTAGGTGATTACCGGTAGATAGCTTGGCATATCTAACGTCAGTAGCCAGCCCTGCTGCTCTTTTGCCTGAGCCATTTCCTGAGCCGCCGCTAATGCGCTTTCCGGCAGCCCGACCAGCTCATTCACATCGGTAATTAACTTGCTCCAGCCCATGGTGGCATCAAGCACGTTATTACTATAGGTAGAACCCAGCTCAGATAAGCGCGCAACGATTTCACCATAGCGCTTTTGTTTTTCCGCATCTAAACCAATGCCCGACAGTTCGAAGTCGCGCAGCGAGTTCTCCACCGCCTTTTGCTGGGGTTTTGTTAACCGTTTAAACGCATCACCCTGCTTTAAATTACGATAAGCGTTATACAAACCTTCATGCTGACCAACCCACGTACCAAACTCAGACAACAGCGGCAGCGATTGCTCATAGGCTTCACGCAGTTCAGCGCTATTTTTAACCGAGTTTAAATGACTAACCGGAGACCAAATTCGCGATAAGCGATCGTCAACCTCAGCCAATGGTTGACACAGGTTATCCCATGTAAACGGCCCCGGCTGAGCCACAACCTTTTCAACCACCGCGCGGCAGTCGGCTAATGCAGCGGTCACTGCAGGTACAATATCCTCAGGACGAATAGCAGAAAACGGCGGTAAACCTTGGAATGTTAACAATGGGTTAGTCATATAAACGATCCTTAAATTTGGCAATATGTCTAACATGAGGGCTATGATGATAGAAATCAATGCTCGGAGTACGAATCTCTCCAATAGACAGCACCGTTTTTAGCGGTCATATCAGTTAGGCTATAATGGTTTTCTTTTTGCTAAACTGCGGCAGGCAATGATTTTCACTTTTTATTAATCAGACAGTTTATACTGTTTGTCATTATGTGCTCACCTCGCTTTATGAGGAACCCTGTCATAGCTTGATTATTATTAATGGTAATCAACAGACTGGGCCATAAGGACACAATTTATCAATAACAGACTGATTTTACTTATTGTCTGAATAACAACGGAAAGCCTAAACACGCCATGTTAAGTTATCGCCACAGTTTTCACGCGGGTAACCACGCCGATGTAGTAAAACACACCGTACAAAGCCTGATTATTGAATCATTAAAAGAAAAAGAAAAACCGTTTCTTTATCTCGATACCCACGCTGGCGCCGGTCGCTATTATTTAGGCAGTGAACACTCAGAAAAAACCGGTGAATATCTGGAAGGCATCGCCCGTATTTGGCGGAGGGATGACATTCCCGCCGAGCTAGAAGCCTACATGCAGGTCATCAACTATTTTAATCGCAATGAACATCTAAAGTACTATCCGGGTTCGCCGCTAATCGCCCGCCAGTTGCTAAGAGAATACGATCAAATACATCTGACAGAGCTTCACTCTAGCGACTACCCTATGCTACGCAGCGAGTTCCAAAAAGACGAGCGCGCCAGAGTACTGAAAGCCGACGGCTATCAGCAGTTGAAATCCCAGCTTCCGCCAACCACCCGTCGGGGTTTTATACTGATGGATCCGCCCTATGAGATGAAAACAGACTATCAGGCGGTGGTTGAAGGTATTAAGGAAGGCTATAAACGCTTTTCTACCGGAACTTACGCTCTCTGGTACCCGGTGGTTATGCGCCAGCAAATTAAACGTATGGTGCGGGAGCTGGAAGAAACTGGTATCCGTCGTATTCTACAAATTGAACTTGCCGTGCAGCCTGACAGCGATCGCCGGGGAATGACGGCATCCGGCATGATAGTCATTAATCCGCCGTGGAAATTAGAGCAACAAATGACCAACGTGCTGCCATGGCTACATAAAGTACTGGTACCAAGCGGGCACGGCCATACTAAAGTTAACTGGATTACGCCTGAGTAAACGATTCGATCACGATAAGCTGTAGGATTTGAAAATTTTATGAAAAAAGATATGGTCGTTGGCGTTAGCCTTTCTGCGGTAGCCATTATAGTTCTGGGTGGCTGGTTGATCTGGCAAGCCGTTTTCCCCTCTCCGGTTGCTCAATGGGTATTCTACGGAGAGAAACCCTCGGAAGCTCGCGGATTTTCTTATCCTCCGGCCAAAAATAGCGCAACCGGGCACCTTGAGAACAAGCCTGAAATTCCTGAGGGCGACGGCGCGCTATTAACCCAGTGGGCTGATGCCAAACAGTGTTCGCTGATTGTGAAGTCGGGTAAAGAAAAAATCAGCGTGACCCGCTTTAACGAAAGCAATCAGCCAAGCGTTCAGGTGCGCTATATCGATAGCCATGACGTAGCCAGTGAACTCAACGTACAAATTAATCAGGGCGTTAGCTTCTGGACCTATCCTGATGCTAAAAAGCCGGGTGAATACGTCGGCTGGAAGTTTGATAATCTGGCGGGCAAGCCAATCCCTATACGTTATCGGGGCAAAGAGCTGCTGGAAGGCACCGTTTACAAACGGCTGACCAACGGAAAATGGTCTTATGAACGATTCCATAATGGTAAATCCGTTGAAACCAAAGAGCTGGAACAGCTACCGGCAATTTCATCAGAAAATGAAGAACATGAGCTAGCAATAGTTCGTGATGCCAATCAATGGCTCAGCCATAAGCTACAAAAGCTTTCTGAATCGTTATCAGTGCCCGTCCCTGACCAATGGCTAAACAGCGGTAACGATCCTTGCCTCACGGTTAACGCTGAAATATAGAGCGGGCATTGAGATCTGAAAATGGATAAAGATTGACAGTACAATAGTGGGTTCTTTCATTTTGCAGCGCGTTATGAGAACCTTTTATTATCCCCTCGAAGCTATAGAGAGAAGTAAAAACACCATGACTAAACATTATGATTATCTTGCTATCGGCGGCGGCAGCGGCGGTATTGCCTCAATAAATCGTGCAGCATCTTACGGCAAAAAATGCGCTATCATCGAGGCTAAACACCTTGGCGGAACCTGCGTTAACGTTGGATGCGTTCCTAAAAAAATCATGTGGCACGCCGCGCAAATTGCCGAAGCTATTCACCTGTATGGCCCGGATTACGGTTTCGACACGACGGTAAATAACTTCGATTGGAAAAAGCTGATCGCCAGCCGTAGCGCTTATATCGATCGCATTCACCAGTCTTACGATCGCGTACTAGGCAACAACAAAGTTGACGTTATCACCGGTTTTGCCCGCTTTGTTGATGCCCACACCGTTGAAGTTAACGGCGAGAAAATCACCGCTGACCATATTTTAATCGCTACCGGCGGTCGCCCTTCGATCCCAACAATTCCGGGTGCAGAATACGGCATTAACTCCGACGGTTTCTTTAAATTAGATGCCATGCCTAAGCGGGTTGCGGTAGTCGGCGCTGGCTATATTGCGGTGGAAATCGCCGGTGTACTCAACGGGTTAGGCGCAGAAACTCACCTGTTTGTGCGTAAGCATGCACCACTGCGTACGTTTGATCCAACGATCGTCGAGGCACTAGTTGAAGTCATGACGGCGGAAGGCCCTGCGTTGCATACCCACGCAATTCCTAAATCTATTACTAAAAATGCAAACGGTAGCCTAACCCTAACGTTAGAAGATGGCGCAGAACACGAGGTTGATTGCCTGATTTGGGCCATCGGCCGTGAACCGGCAACGGATGGCATTCATCTGGAAGCCGCCGGAATTAAAACCGATGAGCGCGGTTATATATCAGTAGATAAGTTCCAGAACACCAACGTATCCGGCGTGTATGCCGTTGGCGATAATACCGGTGCCGTAGAGCTGACGCCGGTTGCCGTTGCCGCAGGCCGTCGCCTGTCTGAGCGTTTATTTAACAATAAGCCAAACGAGCACCTCGATTACAGCAATATCCCAACCGTGGTGTTCAGCCACCCGCCAATCGGTACTATCGGCCTAACTGAAGCTCAGGCTCGCGAACAGTACGGTGACGAAGAGGTTAAAGTTTACAAGTCATCGTTTACCGCGATGTACACGGCGGTAACCGCTCATCGCCAGCCGTGCCGGATGAAACTGGTATGTGCAGGTAAAGATGAGAAGATCGTCGGTATTCACGGCATCGGCTTTGGGATGGATGAGATCCTACAGGGATTTGCCGTGGCGGTTAAAATGGGTGCAACTAAACAAGACTTTGACAACACGATTGCGATTCACCCGACGGCAGCAGAAGAGTTTGTTACCATGCGCTAAACCAGTGCGATAAAACGTACGGTTCAAGTAACATAAGGGCCTGAAGTCCAAACTTCAGGCCCTTTTCTAACGTTTTAGCCACACTTTTCGCTATATATTCAAACGCTGCTAAAATATAAATAGAATA
This sequence comes from Budvicia diplopodorum, assembly GCF_009800925.1. Classification (GTDB taxonomy): domain Bacteria; phylum Pseudomonadota; class Gammaproteobacteria; order Enterobacterales; family Enterobacteriaceae; genus Budvicia; species Budvicia diplopodorum. The sequence goes on from NZ_WOYF01000010.1 coordinate 19,713, forward strand.
ATTATTGGTTATTACGCTTATTTTTGTTCAATCAGTAATCGGTTGATACCGGCGCCGAAATCAGACAGAAAGAATTTTTGATGAAAAACATAGTAGCCAACGCTTCCAAAATACTAGATAAAATCAAAACCTACCCGAGCGTTGCGCACCTGATTCGGGCAACCGATCGTTTTAATGACCGGATGGGCAGTCAGTTCGGCGCTGCAATTACTTACTTTTCATTTCTATCCCTGATTCCCATCCTGATGGTTTCATTTGCCACTGCCGGTTTTGTGCTGGCCTCTAATCCGGAACTGTTGGCCGAGCTGATTAATAAAATTGTCACCAGCGTTTCCGATCCCGATCTGGCTAACACGCTGGAGAACACGGTCAACACGGCAATTAAACAGCGAACGACCGTTGGTATCAGCGGGCTTTTAGTCGCGCTATATTCAGGCATTAGCTGGATGGGTAACCTGCGGGAAGCCGTCCGGGCCCAGAGCAGGGACGAGTGGGAACGTAATCCGGCCGATGAGGAAAAGGTTTACTTCCGCTATATCAAAGATTTCCTCGCCCTCACCGGCTTAGTCATGGCTCTGATTTTAACCATAGCGCTCACTTCTATCGCCGGTTCCGCCCAGCAAAGTCTGGTTAATGCCTTAGGCTTAGGAAATATTGAATGGCTACGCCCTGCGCTGACGATAATTACCATTATTATCTCTATCACAGCCAATTACCTGATGTTCCTTTGGATTTTCTGGATGCTGCCGACACAGCACCCCAATATGAAAGCTTTGTTTAAAGGCTCGCTGCTCGCGGCAATTGGTTTTGAAGTAATCAAATTTATTATGACGCTCACGCTGCCTCAGCTAGCCAGTTCTCCATCAGGCGCCGCCTTCGGTTCAATTATCGGTCTATTGGCATTTTTCTATTTTTTCGCCCGTCTGACGCTCTTTTGTGCAGCGTGGATAGCTACGGCTGAAGATAATAGTAATAAAAGATAAGTATCAAGCGTTAACAGTTTTCTACTCTTTAGTTTTACTATTATTCAACACTTACGTTAAATTAATTTAATAAAATGATTTCTCTCCCCTCAATATATTACCGATATGTTAATTTAGTTAACTACAAAGACAGTATGTTTGCGCTATTTTCATTATTTACACCCTACTTTAAAATGTAGTTTACACATCATTATTTAATTATATTTAGCAATAAAAAATTGATATTTATAAATAAAAAAATCGAGATAAAATTCAAAGTTCTATGCTATAAAATAATCGAAAATTGCAACGCTTCTTACGTTTAAATTAATAAAAAATCAATATTTCATGCTTGTAATATTCATCATTTAGAACTAACATCCTTGCGTGTTTAAACAGGGAATGTTTACTCAAATTAATATGAAGCATATATTTCAATACATCCACATAGACATTCCTGCCAATTATACTATTTAATATCAGTGAGTTATCATGAAAATTAGAATTCTACTGGCTCTTTTTGTCGGGCTGCTTTTTAGTGTTAATGCGCAGGCAAAATTTGCAATATCGTTTGGCGAAGTTGAATCAGTAAAGGTCGTTGCTGAGTTACCAGATACCGAAGATTTCACCGTAAAAAAAACGAGCCAGTCGAGCGTTAAACAATATTTAGATGTCGGTATTTTATATAGCAGCTTTGAAGTGTTGTATATTCCAGTCTGGACGACTAAAGATCCAATTTTAGTACTGGCTAATAAAGATAATAAGGATAGTTATTATAGCGTAAACAGTATTGAAATGGATAAAATACTAACTGATAATAAGTTAGACAAGAGTGAATTATTAAACCCCGGATTTTTTGTCAAATTTGGCGGTAAGCTTATCTTAATCGGACTAATATTATTGTTTATTCTTTATTCATGCAGATCCAAAAAAGAAGATTAACGCTACTCATCTAACTAAAATTTAAGATAGCAGAAAGCCTGATTATCTAAGCTTTTTGCTATCTTATTGCTCATAGCCTGTATCAATAACAATCGTCAGGAAGCCCTGTCTGGCGTCTAACCAATGTCGATATTTCCTCCAATTTGAGCCGACCTAAACATAATATCGCTATCATATCCGACGGTCCGCATTCGCTTTACCACCGGCCCAGCCCCCTCTTCAATTAAAACTGAAACATTGTTTTATTTATCTTGACTATCAATCCCGAAGTTATAAAACTACCGCTAGCTAATTCATAAAATTAAGATTGGGTGCATCAATGACAACCAAGAAAATTGCCATCATCGGCGAATGCATGATTGAGCTCTCTGAAAAGGGAGATAGCCTAAGCCGCGGTTTTGGCGGCGATACGCTCAATACGTCGGTTTACATCGCCCGTCAGGTTCCGGCCGATAAGCTAGCCGTCCACTATGTCAGCGCATTAGGAACTGACAGCTTTAGCAATGAAATGTTAACCATCTGGCAGAAAGAAAACGTAAAAACCAATCTGGTCCAGCAAATGGACGACAAGCTGCCGGGCCTTTACTATATTGAAACCGATGAGACCGGCGAACGTAAATTCTACTACTGGCGTAACGATGCTGCCGCCCGTTACTGGTTATCCAGCGATAAATCAGACGCGATCTGCCAGCAGCTTGCCCACTTCGACTATCTCTACCTAAGCGGTATCAGCGTGGCCGTGCTAAATGCAGAAAGCCGTGAAAAACTCATCGCCTTGCTAAAAACCTGCCGCAGCAACGGTGGTAAAGTGATTTTTGATAACAACTATCGCCCGCGCCTGTGGCAAAGCCGTGAAGAAACTCAGCAGGTTTATCATGACGTTCTGTCCTGCACCGATATTGCCTTCCTCACATTAGACGATGAAGACCTGCTATGGGGCCAAGAGCCGGTGGAAGCAGTGATTACCCGCACTCAGGCTTTAGGCGTATCTGAAATCATTATTAAGCGTGGCTCAGAATCTTGTATCGTAGCAACGGCACAAGGTCAGGAAGAAGTTCCGGCCATTAAGCTACCAAAAGAGAAAGTTATCGATACCACCGCCGCCGGAGACTCATTCAGTGCCGGATATCTGTCGGTTCGCCTTCAGGGCGGCAGCGTAACCGATGCTGCCAAACGCGGGCACCTAACGGCCAGTACCGTTATCCAGTATCGCGGAGCCATTATTCCGTTGGATGCCATGCCAAAAATTTAAGCGCTGGCATCAGAGGTAAGATAAAAAAATCCCCCGTAACAATTTCTCGTTCGGGGGATTTTTTATCCAGTCCAGATTAGTGAACTACGGCCTTCTCTTGCGCTTTTGGCGTCATAATTGAATCAAACAGTTCTGATAACACCTGAACGTTCTCTTCTTGCTCACCCGATGGCTGAGTCAGTACCAGCGTAGGTTTAATCGTCAGTAGCTGATGAATTTTAATATTCACGTTGGCCAAGTCCAAATCACCCAGAAACTTCTGGCGCAGCTGTTGATACTGCTCAGGGGAAACGGCCACCGAACCCGACTTCTGAACCAACCAATACTGAGCCATAATCTCTGCGGTATCGGTTTTTGCATAGGTTGCAATCGCTGCCGCCAGAGCCTGTTTCTTCACCGCCACCAACGCAGCTAACTCTTCGCCAGTTACTCCGTCGGTATTCAACTTCACTAATTCGGTAGTCACAAACTTCATACTTGGCTTAAGCATCTGAAGCGGCGCGTCTAACGTCATATGGCATTCGTTGCGCTGGAACTGCATTTGGCAGGTAACATCCAACAATGATCCTTTTAAAGCGCTGTGGCTAATCTTTTTCTGAAGTCGGTCCTTAATCATTTCATTGGCAATATCGGCTATCCATACACGTTCCAAAGAGGCTGTGTCAACGACCGGGTGCCATGGGTCGTCCCAGATCAGCGTTAAGCGATCTTTGTCGACCGCGGTTGAAATCAAGTTCACCGGCGTGTCTGGCAGTTCGGTTAACACCGCAATGGTAGCCGGGCTGGCCCGCTTACCCTGAATGCCACCAAACGCTTTATTTATTTGCTCAACTAACGCCCGACGATCGACGTTACCTACCGCATACAGCGTCATGACGTCCGGGGTGTACCATTTCTGGTAAAATTCCTTGAGCTGCTCAACACTGGCTTCTGCGCTGACCGGCTGGCCCGGATCGTGGCCTATCAGCGGTGAGTTTTTAATCCGATAGCGCCACCATGCATCGTTCACGTTTGCCGGCACTGTCACATAGATAGATGCCGTCGCCGTACGGCTAGCTTCAATTTGTTGCGCATCCAGCTGAGGGTTAGCGATGGCATCCGATAGCCAGCTAAAGGCTTCTTTCAATAATTCTGGCTTGTTGTTCGGCAGGCTAAGGTTGTATCGGGTGTAATCGTAGGAGACTTCAACCAGTGATTTAGGCGCGGTCTCTGGTACGATCTGGGCAAGTAAGTCCTTTACCTGCGCAGGTCCGAAATTAACCGTTTTCACTACGGCTGACTGAGGAATTAAATAGGAAAAGCCAACCTGAGGAATGCTTTCCTGTAAGGATCCAGCGTTGATCTCTAGACGAATTTCTAGCTTATCGGTAGGGCGATGTGGCGTAGTCAGGATTTTCCATTTAAAACCGTTCTCAAGCTTTCCCTCTTGCCATGCGGGATCGGGCCGTAACGGCTCGGCCTGTACGCCGATCCCCATCATCATGAACATCATTCCACCTAACGCGGAAAGTAGATACTTGCCTTTCATATTTATCCCCATTAACTACGCATACCAGATCGGCACAAACGTAATGGCTGCCTGATAGCGGATGTCTGCGTTCCTGAATCTTTATGCAGTATAAAGTAAAAAAGGAGGCTATCTGGATATCATGCAATGTTATAACCATTTTCACTAGAAAACTGATGGCTAAATTGCAAATAAGAACATTATGCAGAGAATCCCGGCAGCGGCAAGCTACCGGGAAACCAATAGGTGACAGGTGATTGGAAATTAAACAAATTTAACTATAAAACCTTAACTTCCTCTCTCCCTTGATTATTTAATTCACGATGTAGCGTCTCTTCATCCAATTGGCGACACCATTTAGCCACCACAACGGTTGCTACGCCGTTACCGATCAGATTCGTCAGCGCTCTGGCTTCTGACATGAAACGGTCAATACCAAGGATCAGGGCTAATCCCGCCAGCGGCAGATGGCCCACGGCAGAGATAGTTGCTGCCAGTACGATAAAGCCACTGCCCGTTACGCCAGCTGCTCCTTTAGATGACAATAACAGAACAACCAGCAGCGTTATCTGATTCAGTATGCTCATCTCGGTATTGGTTGCCTGAGCGATAAATATCGCCGCCATCGTGAGGTAAATCGAGGTTCCGTCCAGATTGAAAGAGTAACCGGTCGGGATAACCAAACCTACTACTGATTTCTGACAGCCTAAACGTTCCATCTTATCAAGCATGCGGGGAAGCACTGACTCCGAAGAAGAGGTTCCCAGTACGATCAACAGCTCTTCTTTGATATAGCGAATAAACTTGAAGACGCTAAAACCAAAGCCTTTGGCAATAGATCCGATAATAAACACCACAAACAGAACGCAGGTCAGGTAGAAACACAGAATTAGCTGGCCTAACTGCACCAAAGAACCAACGCCATATTTACCGATAGTAAAGGCCATTGCGCCAAAGGCACCAATAGGTGCTAAACGCATCACCATATTAATAATGCCAAAAATAACCCGCGAAAAGCTGTCGATGAAGTTGAACACCAGCTGACCTTTCTCACCCAGACGATGTAAAGCAAAGCCAAACAAAACGGCAAACAGCAATACCTGAAGAATGTTACCGCTGGCAAATGCGCCTATTGCACTGCCGGGAATAACATCAAGCAGGAATTCGACGATCCCCTGTGATTTGGCCGCATCGGCGTATGCCTTAACGGAATTAACGTCTAGCTGGCTTACGTCAATGTTCATGCCTGCGCCTGGCTTAATCACGTTAACCACGATTAGACCGATTAACAGAGCCAGCGTACTGACAATTTCAAAATAGAGCAGTGCAATACCGCCGGTACGACCCACGGCCTTCATGCTCTCCATTCCAGCAATACCGGTAACAACGGTACAGAAAATAATCGGTGCAATAATCATTTTAATCAGTTTGATGAAACCATCACCCAGCGGTTTCATTGATGCACCAATCTCAGGGTAAAAATGCCCTAACAGGACTCCGACCGTTATTGCAAATAACACCTGAACGTAAAGCGATTTAAAGAAATTAAATTTCATAGGTATCCTTAACTCTTTTGGCAACACGGTATAGAGCGCTGGAAAATAACATCCAATTAACACTATGGATATTAAATTGTTGGTGAAACAATAGATAAACAACAGAAATATGAACTGGATCGCATCAAGAAGGGGGGTTTTACCATTTTATAACTAGTCATATTTACTAAAAAAAATGAGAATTTTTTGACCAATGATTAACATTTTCGGTGATTAGCTGAAAATTCAAACTGTCACTAAAGCGTGTCGATATAGCGTTTTTTAAACGTTTCATACGGTAAAGCACGAGAGAATAAATAGCCCTGAGCACAGTGAATTCCCTGAGCCGCCAGCCAATCGGCTTGAGCCTGAAATTCAACCCCTTCGGCCACAACTTTGAGCGATAAGGCTTGAGCAATCGATTTAACAATCAGCACCATAGCCCCGTCGTCAGGTACACTATCAATAAAGCTTTTGTCTATTTTAAGCTCATCAACCGGCAGCAGCTTCAGGTAGTTAAGGTTACAGTATCCGGTACCAAAATCGTCCAGAGCAATAGATACGCCCAATCGGTTTATCTCGGTTAGCAGCGGTAAAACGTTGGCTAAATCATAAATATGTGCAGTTTCTGTCAACTCAAGCGTCAACTTCTCGGGCTTAAAAGTATAGCGCTCCATCAAATAGGCTAACCGGCCGACGGCATTTGGCTGCTGAAGCTGTATAGCGGAAATATTAACCGACAGGCTGAGTTCAATGCCCTGTCTATTCCATTCGGACAAAATCGAACAGGCTTCTTCAACAATCCAGTGGCCCAAATGTAGAATTAAACCCGCTTCTTCGGCAATGGGAATGAAATCCTTAGGCAGGCGAATGTCATCATCCGCATAGTGCCAGCGCACCAAAGCCTCAGCCCCGTATACTTTGCCGGTAGCAATATCAATCTGGGGCTGTAAATAGAGGCAAAACTGATTTTCTTCAATTCCCCGGACGATATCACTCTCCAGCCGTAGACGATGCTGGGTTTCATTGGTCATATCCGGTTCAAAAAATAGAATCTGATTCTTACCACGCCGTTGAGCCAGCAGCATTGCTGACTGCGCGTTGCGAATCAGCGTATCGGGGGTTTCACCGTCATTAGGATACTGCGCGATACCGATGCTGACCGAAGGCGAGTGGTGGAAATTTTCAATATTCATCGGCAGCACAAACTGTTCCATTAGCCGCTGTGCCAATTGCATAACCTGAAGGGGAGTCTCATTCGACTTATTCAAAACAATCAGCTCCTCCCCGTGCAGTCTGGCTAATACGCAGCTATCGCTCAGCGCTAACTTGGTCCTCTCGACTATATCAATCAGCCCCTGATCTCCCTGCTTTCGGCCCACCACGCGGGAAATTTCTTTCAGAGAATCCAGATTAACAAACAGCAGGCTAAAAACGGCTTTTGACTGATGGCTATCGGCAAGCTGCTGCCTGAGCAGTTCCTGAAACAGTGAATAGTTGGGTAAATCAGTGACCGGATCCCGGGTACTCAGTCGGCTTAGCTGATTATGGGCCTTAACCAATGCCTGTTGATTCCGGTTATAGTTGCGTACCAGCATTCCCAGCTCATCGTCCTGATGACGAACAGGCAGCGCCAGCTGGTGGTACTGAATATCATCGGGAGACAGCAAGCGTAGATCGTTGGCAATATTACGTAGCGGATAGACCAATAAACGGTTCAAGAACCAACTGATTGAAATAGATAGCATCAGCGCAAGCAGAAGATAAGTCGCTAATACCGTTGATAATTTGTGCAGCGTATATTGATATAGCTTATAGGAATCGGCTTCAAGCACCAGTTGGCCCATCGCCTGTGGAGCTACTGCATCATGATCGGGGACATACAGCGGTATTGAGGTGCGAATGGGCAATGACAGCATATAAGAAAAAAAAGTGGGAACTTTGCCATATTGCCCGCTACGGCTGTGTATCGATGTCAGATCTGAGTTGATGACCAAATCAGCCTTACTTAACATACCGATCTCAATCAGGCTATCCAGCGTTTTTTGGATCTCCTTATTGTTCTGTTTCCACAATGCTCTTTCTAAAGGTTGAGTAACCGAATAGGCAATATTATCCAGCTGGGTCGCATAGTCATTCTTACGTTGTTGAATAAAATCAAACATTTGTACTACGATAAAAATACAAATAGTCGCTAAAGCAACAATAGTTACTACTGCCATCTGCTTAATAGTTAGCGAACGCTTTACCAACAATACTTTATCTCCCAACTGGCGGTCTGACTGAGCTGTATATTTAATTATTACCCAAAACAGCCATATTTTATACCGCAACATCCCTGTATATTAGTAAAAGGCCAAGTCACTAGCGGGCACCTGCCGTTACATCATAGGCACAATACACATTTTATCATTTAAAGTCAGCATAAGGCGTCAGTGTCTGTAGCGGTAAGTCCATATCGCCTAACCACGGCTGCAGCGAATAGCGAACGTACAGTAGAGCATGGCTCGGCGTGTAATCTTTTGCCTGCTGGATATCAATACCCGCACCAAGGCTCCAGTGGGAATCAATTCTACGCTCGAGCAACGCTCTGACGGTATAACCGGTGCCGCTTCCGCTACTACCGCTATCGCTGGCATCCCGATCTGGGAGAGAGACATCATTGGGGATCAGGCCTTGCAACGGATAGCGTTTACTGTCGTCGGTTGAAGATTGAGAGGTTGAAACCGATCCGCCCAGCTCCCATGACCAGTTTTCGGTACGCTCACGATAAAGTACCGGTATAGAAAAAGATAAGTACTGTTGAGGGCTATAATACCCGCCCTGACCTAAGGTATATCCACTGAGATCTTTTTGATACTGCCACCATAGGGTGTTCAGGCCAATCCTGACCTGACGGTTATTCTCATTGATAAGCTTGTAGTAATAGCCGGCCATTGCCTGCAGGTTATTATTATCTTCAACGTTTTTGCCGGTTATCTGGTGATAGCCGAAATTACTCCAGACGCCGCTCGGGCCGCCGCGGTCATAGCTCAGGGCCAGCTCAGCGCCATTTTTCCGCACGCCTCCCCACTTAACGCCGGTACGAGGGTCAACGGCGCCGCCAAATGACAATAAAGAGCTGGATATTGGCCGGCGCGAAGCCGTCATCGTCCAGCCAATATTATTAACGCTGTTGCTGTAGCTAACGCCGCCTACCCAGTCAACAACCTCGAAGCCCATCGGAGTAGTACCGATATCCGCCGCCCAGCTATCGTCTGACCAGCCGGTCGCCACGCTAACGCCATTGCTTTTTTGGCCGGTACCGCTGTAGCAAGAGACTTCAGCACAGGTACCAAACTCTTCCTGATAGCCGCCATCACTGCCCTTGCTAAAGCTCCCCGCATCCATACTCACTGAATCACCGCGAAAAAACGCCGTTCCCTGTTTAAGCGGGAAGGCGATATTCAACATCGTTGTCTGAGCGGTCAGATCGGAAATACCCGGGGTACCGCTGGAACCCCAGTAATCATGGTCGAGCGTCACGATCGTCGACTGCTGCTTATATAAAGACTCCGAATCTGAACGCAGCCCCCGCTTTAGCCAGTCATCGGTGTCGTTATTTCGCATATTGCGGGTAAAGGTTTCGTCATCCATATCGGCCGATGGTGCGATACCGTAAGCGGCCATCGCGTGCTTATAGTCATTCAAGGCTTCCTGCGGCCGATCGGTTTTTATCTCCATCGCCGCCGCATCGCGTAAAAACATCGCATTAGTCATCGAAGAGCCGGGAGTGGGCTGTAAAGCAACGGGCTTAAGCTGCGAAAAAATCTGTTCGGCGCGCACATCGTCGCCGACCAACGACCAAGCATTCGCCAAACGACGGCCGGTTGCTAAATCATCGGCCGCAGGCTTAAATGCCAGCATACCGAGGGAGTTTCTGGCCGAGTTAAGATCGCCGCTGGCAATCGTGGATTCAATGCTCCCCAGTTGAGCATCCTGATTGCCCGGTTCACGGGCCAGAACTTTGCGATACTGCTCCTGAGCCTGTTGGCTGTCTTTACGCGCTAGCGCCCATTCGGCCAGCGTTAAATCAATACGGGTGTTCTCTGGCTGCTGGCTTAGATAGGTAATGGCCGCAGGCTCATCGCCAGCATCGCGAATTTGCTGAGCGCGATCCAGTACCTGCTGGGTTTGCAACCGCTGAAAAAGCTGGCGCAAATTGTCATTCCACCGTTTAGCATCCAGCGCCTGCATACGGCTAATTGCCTGAGCGTCACGATCGCTGTTAGACAGGTACAATGAATAAGCGTAAACCCAGTCCACGTTATTTTGGTTACCCGTCATCCCACGTTCAAAGAGCCGGTCAGCCGACGCGCTTTGCCCCTGAGCCCGCATAAGCCCGGCCAGTTTGTAGGTTAGCCAAACGTCATCAGGAGCCAGCGCTTCGGCCTGCTTCAGTTTATCTTGCGCCTCAGCCTGTTTACCGGCGGTGAGTAATGCGTCCGCCTGCGCCTTAAGGCTGTCAACTTCTAGCGCCTTCAGCGAGCTACGCATTTTGTTTTTCATCGTTCCCGGCAGGCTTTGAAGATAGGCCATCGCCTTTTCCGGCGACTGTTTTTCATATAATGACGTTAACGATCGGATTGCGCTCTGGCTGTCGGGCTCACGCCTCAACGCACGTTGGTAATAATCTTGCGCTGCCGCCACGTTATTGTGCGCCATCGCAACGTCACCCAGTCCAATCAATCCCTGAACGTCGGTCTCATCCATACCCGCCGCTTGCCGATAGAGTGCTTCAGCCTGACTAAGATTGTTATTTTTCAGCGCATCATCCGCCTGACTGATGGTCAGCCAGTAACGATTGCTATCGATCAGACTATTCAGTTTGCTGGTATAGCTTTTGTCGCGATCGTTGGCCTTGGCCTTTTCAAACAGCGCAATGGCCTGTTGGCGGTCGCCGCTACGGGCATAAGCCTGCCCCAGTGCGGTTAATATTTCTGCATCATTGGGCGAGGCATTCAGCGCCTGCTTTAACCAACCGATTGCATTACGGCCATCGCCTTTGTCCACTAACGCCAGACCGCGAACTCTGGCCTGATAGGCCGGATCGCTCAATAAAGTTTGCTGCCTAATCAACTCCTGTCTGGCTTCTTGAGCCTCCGGCTGCTGGCCGAACAGCGTAATGAAACGTTGCAGCTGTGCCACCGATCCTTCTGAAACCGGCGTTTCTTTTAGTTTGCTATACCAGAGCTCTGCGGCCGCGCTAACCCCTTTGGGGCTGGTAGCCAGCCGTTCAAGCTCCTGATATGCCGCTTGATCTTTACCATCGGCAAACAGCATTTGGGCGGTGGATAAATCCAGTTCATCCGAATTTTTATTACTCTTTTGCAAAGCCAGTAACTTTTGTAACGCGATCTCATGTTGTTCAGGTATTCGGGCAACCAGTGTCCAGTATTCTATGGCTAAATCGACCGTAAGCGCTTTACCGTCCAACAGGGCATCGTAGGCAGCTTTTGCCTGAGTGACCTGCCCGCCGGTTGCCAGCAACCGCGCCTTCTGCAATTGATTTTTTCCATCCGGCTGAGACAGCGCAACGTCAAGCTTGGCCATCCCATAAATCTCTGAATCAGGATACAGTTTGCCTAACTGTTCCAGCAGCGAGCTCGCCGATTGCACATCGCCCTGCCGTAAAGAGTAGCGGATGTGCGCCGCCATGGTATCTGGGCTATTTGGGTTGATTTTCTCTAACTTATACAGCGACTGTTTAACCAAATCATCGCGGTATGAAGCCTCACCAATGCGAATTTGTTCCTGTAACCAAGCTTCAGGTGAAACATTATCAACCGCCAGTGCAGACAGCGGAGAAAGCATCAACGGCAGTAAGGTAAACGATAGCGCCGGGGTAACCCGATAACGCGCAGTGGTCTGCGCAGAAATTGGAAAAAACCGATGAAAGAACTTCGTATAGCCTGATAAAACTATTTTATATTTTTGCATGAGTCTTTCTCCCAAGACGCCTGCAGCTCGCCCTGTTGGTTGAAGCGATAGTATTGACGATCCCATCCCAAGCCAAAAAGAGTTAACACGCTGTTGTAATAAGCATCGGAGCCGGGCAAGTTGGTGACCACTCTCTCGCGCTGAATCGCCAGCGCCGGCGAGCCGGTCAAGAAAGGCAGTAATGCCGCCGAAAACCCAACGGGGCCATTACCGGTAGATGCACCGGTTTGGCTATCTACCCTTTCAGGCGGCAGCCCAGCCCGTTCAGTCAGTGCCATCATCGGCTGATAGTGCGCGATTAATTCGGCTTTTTCTGGCGCTCCGTCGGCCATCATGCCAATCCATAGATATACTCGAATCGCATCGTAATCACCCTTCGCACCGTTCTTGGCATCAGCCTGCCAGCCTTTATCTTGATGCCATATCACCCAGTCAGGTGCCAGACCTGCAGGAGAGACCTGCAACAGCAGTTTATGATTAGATTTGGCAACGTCAGCCCACACGCTCTGCACTTGGCTCAGGCGGGAAAGCAACTGAGGCGGCTGGTAGCTCGGATTTAAACGCCAGCCATCAGGTTCAGTAAAACCCGTTTTTCCCGGCAGCAGCATATGGCCCAGCCCGGGAATATCAACCACTTCATCGCGAGCAATACGCTGAAGCAGCAGGGTTCCTTTGAGCTGATAACCCCGGGAGTGCCAGATTCGACCGGCTTCCAGTAAGGTATAGGCGATCCACAGGTCGGCATCCGACGCGGAATTGGTATCTAAAACGCCCCAGCTATTGTCAGACCTTTTCCCCCACTGCCAGCCGGGCAGCCGGGCCGACATATCGCCAGCAGCTAAATTATTTTCAGTCCATTCAAGCAGTTGATTAAACTTATCCCGGTCGTTGGCCACCAGCGCAAAAAATAGCCCGTAGCTCTGCCCTTCCGAAGTAGTTATCTCTTTGCCGTCAGACGGGTCGATAACCCGTCCTTCGCGGCTAATATAGTGTTGCTTGAAGCTTTGCCACTCTGGCCAGTCGCAGGTATCAGCCCGCGCCTGACTCAAGGTAACCAAACCGCAAAGCAGCCCGACAATGAGTCTCATGCTATTTATGCCCATCATGCCCGCTGCCAGACAAACGACGGCGGCCGATCAGTTGTAAGCCGCGCCACAGCATCAGCGCCACTAAAATCACGCCGAATACCGCAACCACGGCCAGCATGACCGGATGTGATGAAAGTTTGTACCATATCTTATCCCACCACGGCAGGTAGCCAACGTAATAGGTATCACCGACGCGAAGACTGTTAACGCCGGACTCACGGACGATAGAAACGGAGCCAGCAATAGCCTCCCGCTTACCGCTGTCCCGCCAGGCCACATCTAACAGTTGATAACCTGAATCACCGTTACCCATCAGCGCAACGACGCTACGCTGCGGATTGAACGGAGACTGAAAGCCAGTGATTGCGCCAATCGGTCCGTCAGAGGTAACGGACACGCTGACCTCCGCAACCGACTCTTTACGATCGGAATCAAAATCAGCGGTTCTTAATTCAAGATTATTGATTTCAGGGCGCTGAAGCGTGCTTTTCGCTTGGTCGATTAGCACGCTGGCGTTGGTATCCGCTTTCATCTGAGCCGGAAGAGCACTCAGCAGCAAGATGTCTTTATCTGCGTATTTACTCTCGTCAAACCGATCGGTTAGCTGCACGCCAAGGGCCGGATACCCTACGCTCGCGCCAATCTGGCCGAGAACGTTAAACAGCATGGTCAACTGCTCGGAAGACGGCCGTTCCGGTACCACTACCAGCGTTTCAGACAGATCGGCCATTCGACTAAACGGAAAACCCGACTGGGCAAAAGTTTTTAACGCGGGCATGGCCAGATAATGACGATAGCCGGAAAAATCGACGGTAGAGTCATCGTCAACGATCGCCTGATGCATTACCGGCTTCGTCATCGTGACGCAGACGTCTGAAATTCTGGCTCCGATGCCAGATACGAAGTCAAAATCAAAGCGCATTTTGTTGTTACCGCCCAGTTGGAAAGCCGGGATGGTCACTTCATCGTCGGTGCTGAGCAGCCCCTGAATTAGCGGGATATGCAATACCTTCGCGCTGCTGGAAGCATCCGTCTTAAGCGGTAAAGCCTGTAAAAATCGGTCGTTCAGGCTAATGTTTAAGCGTGACTCATCGGCAAACGGCGGTGGGGTATAACGGTATTTCAGATTTAACGTAATCCCCTGACTGCGTAGCAAAAACAGATCCGGAGGCAGCTTCATCTCTAAATCAATCGGAGGCACATGGCCGCCCGATGCGCTAAGCTGATCGGGATAGCTTTTTAATTCAGAAAAACGCACTGCCCGATCGGTTCTGACCCAGTTAGGCGCATCATAAGGCTGGCGGGGAGCCAGCGTTTTAACATCGGCGATGGTCACGCTTTGTCCGCGAAACAGTGGCTCACCCTGCGCAATGCCCTTCACTGCCGTCAGCAGATCGTTGTCATCGCGCCCTAACACTAATAATAATTTAACGTATGGGTTATCCGGATGGGCGATCGTCTCCACCACCGGACCGTCGACCTTAGGATAATCCTTCAAAAAGTCCGGGCGCTTATCATTAGTAGCAAAAACCACGCTATTTTTGTCCGGTAGCTGGTTATACAACACTGGGAAGTTCTGGCCGCGCCATTGAGCCTGCACGCCAAACCACGATGCCAACATCCCTGCCGCTTGCTGTAAAGCAACGTCTGGCTGTGCACTAAATATCATCGGTAGCGTTAGCGGGCGGGAATCCCGGCTGTCATAAAATGGTTCAGGAAAACGGGATAGGTCATTACTGACTTGCAGCCCTTGATAGCTCACAGCAATGGAGCTGCTTTTGCTGATATCAATCCAAATACCGCTGTGGGTCGGATTTTCGCAAATGTCTTTATAATGGCCGACCAGCTCAAGGCGAATACGGTTGAAATCGCTAATAAATCGGGCGTCCAGCGGCAAGCTCAGTTTTCCTGGTTTACCGGGATCGTTTTGATTAACCGGCACCAGCCCCATCAGCTCATCATTCATGTAAACTTTGATATGAGAAACCAACGGTAACAAGGTAGGTGAAACGGTATAGTCAAGGTTCAATACCGCCTGAGAAACCAATTCATCGCTGCGAACGGAAAACGTCATTTGGGCGGTATTTTGGACTCCGCTCAATACCAAGGAGCCTTCCGGCACGAGTGCCTTAAAGGACAAGGTATCGTTACGTACTGGGGCAATCGGCTCTGAAGTCCCTTGCGCGGGTTCAGTTCCAGCGAGCGCCGTGGCAACGATTGTCGTATCCGGGCTTTCAGCCAGATTATTGGTCGCCGCCTGCGCACAGAGTGAACCGGCTAATCCGAGCATCATAATACCCAGCCAATGGCCTTTTTTCCGGTCTGAATGAGTCACTGCAGATTTCATTATTTTCATATTACGCCACTTCTTCTTTTGGCTGATTAACACGGTGAGGTAAAAATGAGATTACCCAGCCGGTCGTTGATATCATTCGGCTCAGCACGGAATACATCAACGGAGGCGAATACTCGATCATTCTCTGGTAACCACGAAAACCTAACTTAAAGACATCGCCAAGGCTTTGCATTGGCTTATCTTCCGGTACGCCTTCTTGCCACAAAGCCCAGGTATCTGCACGGGCAAAAGTACACTGCATAAAATCAATGTTTTCCTGCGTGGTCTTAAGCTTCAGACTAACGCCGACCATCGCGGCGGACACCCGCATAACCTGACAGTGAAACGCAAATTCCCGTTCCCCGCGTTTTAGGATTAACACCAGCTCGTCGCCCTGCTTAACCAAATCGGAGCTGCCCATTTCTACACCAACACCGCCGTCAGAATAATCGCGCAACGTACAGGGAAATAAATGCCCATCTTCGCGGGCAATCGCGGCGGGCATGGAAATCTGGATACGCGGTGAATGCCTGATTTGCTTCGCTTCGATAGACACCGCCACGGCACCACCCAGAATAATCAAGTTATAGGCAACCCACGTCATGCTGACCAATACCGTCGGTATTTCATCCGCCGGGCCGCTATACAGCTTCCAACAGCCCGCAATAATGCCCACAAGATTGAGGATAACTAAGGTGAAATAAGGCCGGGAAATGCCCCAGTCGAGATGGCTCTCCTCGACCATTCCGCCTTTAGCCGTTACGTTAAAGGTTCCCTTCAACGGGTAAAACAGGGCCACCGTTGTGGGTCTGGCAATGTACCAGGCCAACACGGTTTCATAGATTTCACTCCAGAAAGAGTGACGGAATTTACCCTGTATGCGCGAGTTCGTCAGGCTGGCATGAATCATATGAGGCAGCACATAGAGTGCAATAGCCAAGGCCGGAGCATAAATAATGTAGGCATGGAAGAACAAAAAGGCCAACGGCGCAGTCAGGAAAATAAGCCTCGGAATACCGGATAAAAAGTGGAGCATGGCATTGGCATAACACAGGCGCTGCACCAGTTTGAGCCCTTTACCAAACAAAGGATTATCCAGCCGAAAAATCTGCACCATGCCTCTGGCCCACCGAATGCGCTGGCTAATGTGCGCAGATAACGTTTCGGTGGCCAAACCGGCGGCCAAAGGGATTCTGATATAGGCGGAGGTATAACCACGGCGGTGCAAACGCAGAGACGTGTGGGCATCTTCGGTCACGGTTTCCACCGCAATACCTTTAATCTCATTGAGCGCTGATCGACGCATAATAGCGCACGAACCGCAGAAGAATGCGGCATTCCACATATCATTGCCGTCCTGAACCAGACCATAAAACAGCGTGCCTTCATTTGGCGTATGGCGGAAAGAATTCAAATTTCGCTCGAAGGGATCGGGCGAGAAGAAATGGTGTGGTGTCTGCAGCATCCCCAGCTTTTTATCTTTAAAAAACCAACCCATGGTGAGCTGCAAAAATGAACGCGTCGGTACGTGGTCACAGTCAAATATCGAGACAAACTCGCTGGTAGCCTGCTTTAACGCATGGTTAATATTACCGGCTTTAGCATGCTCATGCGTGGGTCTGGCGATATACCTCACCCCGACCTCTTCGGCGAAGGCTCTAAATTCAGCGCGATTGCCGTCGTCCAAAATGTAAATCGTTCGTTTATCCTGCGGCCAGTCAACGCCCAGCGCAGCATAGATTGTCGGTTTTACGACGTTCAACCCTTCGTTATAGGTCGGGATCATAATATCAACGCTAGGCCAATCGGTAAGGTTCTCCGGCAGCGGTACCGGTTTACGGTGCAGCGGCCAGACTGACTGAAAATAGCCAAGAAGTAATACCACCCACGCGTAGGTTTCAGCCGCCAATAGCAATAGACCGCAGATAAGGCTAAGCGGGTCGTCCCAGTTCAGCGTGGAGGTATAGCGCCACCAGATATAGCGACAGGATATAGTTAACGACAGCACAATCATCATCAGAGACGAGAATCGCCCCGGAATTCTGCGCACCACCATCGCAATGCCCCACAGCAGCAGGACAAAAATAAACTGAGCAAATAAATCAAACGGCTGAGAAATACAGATAATGGCCAGTATTGCGGCCAGCAGGCTACCAAGAATAAACATGACCTTACGTAAGCGCGGGCTCAAACTGCTGATTTTCGCTTCTGACCGGGTATTTAGGCCATGGTGATGAACCCTCTCCGGCAGACAATGCAACCATGAAATAACCGCCCGATGCTGGCGGCCACACCACGCGAAAAATTCACCCGCGGCTCGACGAATCAGCAAAAAGGAGGGCCGTTTTTCTTGCCGGACAATCACCAGCCATAGGCTTTGTACCGCATAGCGGACTCCATCTGCAAAACGGGGACAATCGGAAGAAATATGAGGAAACCACTCGTTGTGTCTGGCTCTGACCTTCTGCCATGACGGTGATTCAAAACAGAATATTGTCCACAGCAGTACATAACCGATACAAAACAAAAATGCGACGATTGCCGACGTTTTTTCCTGACGATAGCGGTCATAGCGTTCAGCTATAACGTTAAGCGGAACCGAAGGGATAATGGCCTTGAAGCCACATTTCACCCACGCCATCAGTGGGTACCCTGATGTTCAAAAGAGGCACACCATTGAGCCAGTGTATTGAACTCCTGAGCTATTAGGCTTTCTGGCTGGTATAAGCCAACGGGCTTCTTAGCGGCAAATGATTCGGGCAACGCTTCGTCAGCATGAAGAACTATCGGTATAAGATTAGTCACCTTGCGCTGCCATATATGATTAATATCTTGCTGAATCAGGCTGGTCGGAGAAAATCTATTTAGCAGAAAATAGCTATTATTGGGTAATTCTTGCTGCTGCAGTAATACATCGCAAGCGACATCGGGATTCAGCACGCACAAATGAATATCGGCTAATGATTGAGCCAGCTTTACCAATGGAGAATATAGGCCAGAGGCATCAATTAATATCCACTGATACTGCTCAAAAAATAAGCCTTCTAATTGTTGAGGATATTTACTTGTCCGTTCACTCATCTGACTTAATAGTTGAGAAACACGCATTGAAAGCATTTTCTCATCCAGCAAGCCCAAGGGTAAATAGTCTAATCTTTCAGAATAATTAATGACTCCATTGTGGGAGTCTGACTGAATATTATTTATTATCCAACCACGTTTATCGCTATAAGGCATATCAAAATAAAGTCGTAATAAATTAGCCGGGCTGAAATCAATAACTAAAACCGATTGTCCTAAATTTGCCAATGACCAAGATAAGGAAGCGGTAACCGACGTTGCTCCGCACCCTCCTCGGATCCCTTGAATTGCGATAGTTGTCATTTATTTTCCTGCTTTTGGCTCAGTTCAGCCAATAATGGCCACCGGGAGAAAGCCGAACTTATGGCGCTCTGGCCAGAGAAATCAATGTATGACAGCGATGGGAGGTGATAAGCCAACGAAACCGCGGCAATATCATCCTGATATTCATTCAGCTCTGATAATGGTTTAAACGTACTTTCTTTATCTTCACGCCCTTGTGGCACACCCGAATGAAAACCTTTAACTTCATCGTTCATTTCATAACTCAAAAAATTGGACTATATAAATAATTTTAGCTGATAAAGAAAATCTTGCGATGGCGCTGACGTGTAAAAACACGATTACAGAATGATATTTTTATTAAATACCGTAACAATCGGTAAAGAGACGACAAATAAAATTCATTTATTCCGGAAATAGTTTAAAATGGTATAGGAACCGTATATAAACGACGAAACTAACTTTTACCTTTTCCATAATAATAAGAAAATTGACTGGATGTTAATGCCAATAGTTGTACGGTTATATTAACTACCGTTCTGTCAATTTCGTATGGCTTATCAAGCAGTATTTAAAACCACGCCTACCCAAGTTAAAAAATGAAATCAACCGTAAAAACTACGGTCACTGTGGATAACTAAAGCCAATATCATGAATAACAAAAATATACCCTTAGAAACAGCATTCTCGGATAAAAAATTGTGGGCAAACTGGGTAGGGCTGAGAGGCTGGAACTACTATTTTTTAATTAAGCTGGCGCTGGTCTGGGGCGGCTATTTAAACTTCCACCCTCTTGAAAATCTGGTTTTTATTGCTTTCTTATTATTTCCATTGCCTGCCGGGTGGTTGAGAAAAACTCGCGACTGGCTGGCCTTCCCCATTGGCTTTGCACTGTTCTACTATGATACCTGGCTGCCGGGCATCCAAAGTATTATCAGCCTCAATAGTCAGGCCACTGCGCTAAGCTTTAGCTACGTGCTTGAACTCGCCCAGCGCTTTATCAACTGGAACTGGGTTGGTGCCGGATTTGCGCTGCTGGTTGGCTATCTGTTTATTTCTCAATGGGTTCGGGTAACGCCGTTTGTCGTTGCCGCGATTGTATGGCTGAATATTATCACCCTGAGCGGCCCGGCGATCTCTTTACTGCCAACGGCCAGTACCACTGGCGGTAATCGCTCTCCGACCGCCGCCGCGTCTACCAGCAGCGGCAGCACTCTGGATACTCAGGCCCCGCCGACCAATCAAAATTTGTCAGCCTATTACGATAGCTTTATGCAGAAACAAAAAAGCCTATATACCCCGTTTCCGACAGAGCTACCTGCGGATTCCCAACCGTTTGATTTACTTGTTATCAATATCTGTTCGTTATCTTGGTCGGATATAGAAGACTCGGGCCTAACCGACCATCCGCTATGGAAGAAAATGAATATTGTGTTCGATAACTTTAACTCAGCAACCTCTTACAGCGGCCCGGCCGCGATCAGGCTAGCAAGGGCAAGCTGCGGGCAAACCTCCCATTCCGATTTATATCAACAGGCCGACAAACGCTGTTACCTATTTGAGAACTTGGCCCAGCTTGGATTCAAAAATGAATTAGTGATGGACCATTCCGGTAAATTCGGCGATTACCTGAAAGAGCTGCGCGAATACGCCGATATGCAGGCTGACCCTTTGCCGCCGGGTGATGCAAAACAAGAGTTGGTAGCCTTTGACGGCGAGCCTTTGTATCAAGACTTAGCGATGTTAAAACGGTGGCTGGATACCAGAGGAAAAGATAACGCGTCGCGTAGCGCTACCTTCTACAACACTATCGAACTGCATGACGGTAACCGAAGCGTAACGAGCAACGATCGGGTGGCCTATAAGCAACGGTTACAGGCCTTGTTTGATGACCTAGACCAGTTTATGGACGATCTGGATAAATCAGGCCGTAAAGTCATGGTAGTCATTGTGCCTGAACACGGAGCGGCTCTGGTGGGCGATAAAATGCAGATATCCGGCCTGCGGGATATTCCAAGCCCAAGCATTACCCATGTACCCATGGCCGTTAAATTGATTGGCGCCAAATCGAGCCCACAGCAAACCATTCATGTGACCCAGCCAAGCAGCTATTTAGCCCTGTCAGAGCTGGTAACCCGTTCAGTTGATGGCAAACTGTTTACCGCAGATACCATTGACTGGCAAAAGCTGACGGATGGCCTGCCGCAAACGCCCGTGATGTCTGAAACATCGGGAACGGTGGTAATGGGCTATCAGGGCCAGACCTATATTCGGCTAAACAATGCCAGTTGGGTACCTTATCCGAAGTGATGAAGCAATTTGTCTCTTGAACTTTAGACGTAAAAAAACCCGCTTAAAGCAGGTTTCTTAAAATTGGTCGGCGAGAGAGGATTACTCATCACTGCGTGATTCGCCCTTACGGGCCGTTGCTAAAGCAACGTTGTCTCGCTTCGCTCGGCTCAAACCTCCTTCGGAGGTTCTCATCCTCTTAAACTCTAGACGTAAAAAAACCTGCTTAAAAGCAGGTTTCTTAAAATTGGTCGGCGAGAGAGGATTACTCATCACTGCGTGATTCGCCCTTACGGGCCGTTGCTAAAGCAACGTTGTCTCGCTTCGCTTGGCTCAAACCTCCTTCGGAGGTTCTCATCCTCTTGAACTCTAGACGTAAAAAAACCTGCTTAAAAGCAGGTTTCTTAAAATTGGTCGGCGAGAGAGGATTCGAACCTCCGACCCACTGGTCCCAAACCAGTTGCGCTACCAAGCTGCGCTACTCGCCGATGAAGCGGGGCGAATGTTACTGCCGCTTGAACTGAACGTCAACCTGTTTCCACGTTCCTTTTTGCAATAGCAGATAAAATCGTCAGAATGGTGATATATAAACCATTTCGCTTGGTTACAAAACGTTTTCTTCACCATAAACTTCGCAGAATCGTCCCCAATAGATGATACTCTTTAACGCTAGAGTGGTCAGGCAAACGTGACATCGCCAGACGGTTATAGACAAAGCAATAAACAAACGCTCACCAAGAGGAAATAAGTTCATGGCTGATTGGGTTTCAGGTTCAGTAGTGCACATCGACAACTGGAAGGACAATTTATTTAGCTTACGCATTCATGCTCCGGTTCGTCCATTTACTGCCGGGCAGTTTGCAAAGCTTGCTCTAGACATCGACGGAGAGCGCTTTCAACGCGCATACTCCTATGTGAACTCACCGGATAATCCGGATCTGGAATTCTATCTGGTGACGGTTAATGAAGGAAAACTCAGCCCCAAACTGCGTGCGCTAAAAATCGGTGACAAACTGCTAATCACTCAAGATGCAGCCGGATTCTTTGTATTAGACGAAATACCCGACTGCAGCACCCTATGGATGCTGTCTACCGGTACGGCCATTGGCCCGTTTTTATCCATTCTTCAGCAAGGTATCGATCTGGAACGCTTTAATCATATCGTTCTGGTTCACGCTGTACGCTATAGCGAAGACCTCAGCTATTTACCGCTAATGCGCGAGCTGGAAAAACGCTATAACGGCAAGTTACGCATTCAGACCGTTGTCAGTCGGGAGCAAAACGCTGAGTCATTAACTGGAAGAGTTCCTGCCCTGATTGAAAATGGTCAATTAGAATCCAGCGTAGGGTTGACGATTAGCGCTGAAAGTAGCCATGTCATGCTGTGTGGTAACCCACAAATGGTTAAAGACACTCAACGGTTGCTACAAGAACAGCGCCATATGTCTAAGCATCTGCGCCGTAAACCCGGCCATATCACGAGTGAACAGTATTGGTAACTGAGCAATGTTTTATGGCCATTTTGACAAGGCTCGAACAACAGGTTTTAATCAGCTATCAAACTCAATTTGGGAGATATCCTTTGGCAAAATCAGGCATCTTTAGCGCCATCATTCTGGCCCTAACGTTTAGCTCCGTGTCGTTAGCTGAAAATTCGGCCAAGCCCATGGAGCCTCAAACGGCAGCCGGTTCTGAACCGACAATCGCTCCTTACCTCAGAGAAGATGCCCCCGTCTTTATGCTGACTGCCGCCCAGTTTAGAGAAAAATTTAATACCACCTACCCCCATATGGCACTGGCAGAATATCAGTCGATAAAAACCCTAGAAGTAAAATCACCGCTAACCCGTGCTGCCAGTAGAATTAATAGTACGCTCTACTCATCGGTCGCATTGGATAAAAATAAGCGCACCATCCGTAGCCTACAGTTAACGTATATTCCGGCATTGCCTACGGAAGAAAAGGCAGAAAAACCAGAAACGCTGGCCAAAGTAGAAAAATATAATAGAGCCACGCTGACCAACTACATCGCCGCATTTATCAATTTATTGGAACCGACCCTGACGGCAGAGAAAAGCCAGCATAAAGCCATAGAGTTACTGGAAAAAGGCAAAGGAACCCCCTTCTATCAGCAAACTGAAGGCACTCTGCGTTTTGTTATAGCCGACCATAACGAAAAAGGTATAACATTCGCTATTGAACCGATTAAGCTGTCGCTATCTGACAAATAAATGACGGGAAAGTGTATTCGTTACCGGCAAGCCATAAAAGCCAAGCCTTATGTTTCTGGTCGCTTTATACTGTGAAGCAGAATGGACTTAATCCTGATAATAAGTTTTACATACGAAACATCTAACTCACTGTAATTTACGTATTACCATACAATCTGATTGGAGAAAAAATATGCGTCATCCATTAGTTATGGGCAACTGGAAACTCAACGGCAGCACTCATATGGTCGGCGAGTTAATCGCTGGCTTGCGTAATGAGCTGAGCAGCGTTGATGGCTGTGATGTCTCTATCGCACCACCATTCATTTATCTGGATCAGGCCAAACATCAGGTTGCCGGTGGGCGAATTATACTTGGTGCCCAGAACGTTGATGTGAATCTGTCGGGTGCATTTACGGGTGAAACCTCTGCCGATATGTTGAAAGACATTGGCGCAAAATACATCATTATCGGCCACTCAGAGCGACGCACTTACCATAAAGAAAGTGATGAACTGATCGCTCAAAAATTTGCCGTGGTCAAACAAGCTGGCCTGGTTCCTGTTTTATGTATAGGCGAAACTGAAGCCGAAAATGAAGCAGGCCAGACTGAGCTAGTTTGTGCTAAGCAGCTCGATGCCGTATTAAAAACGCAGGGCGCTAAAGCATTTGAAAACACGGTGATCGCCTATGAGCCAGTCTGGGCAATCGGAACGGGTAAATCAGCAACGCCAGCTCAGGCACAGGCAGTTCACAAATTTATTCGCGATCATATTGCTAAGCATGATTCCGATATCGCGGCTAAAGTTATCATCCAATACGGTGGCTCTGTTAACGCAACAAATGCTGCCGAGCTGTTCTCTCAGCCGGATATTGATGGCGCATTAGTTGGCGGTGCATCGTTAAAAGCTGATGCGTTTGCGGTTATTGTAAAAGCGGCTGCGGCAGCGAAAAAATCAAAGTAACTTGCTCTAAATAGCAAAAGCCCCGGAATTCACACTCCGGGGCTTTTTTACATCAGAATAACGACCAAAGCTAACGGGGCAAACAAAACAAAGCTGCCTCGGCTAATTAAAATAGCTTCTTAGCGGTTTTCAGCCAGTCGCCTTTGAACGGACGTTTCATATTTTCAATGGCATCGATAATATCGTGATGCACCATTTGTTCATTCTGAATACCAACGCAACGACCACCGTAGCCCTGTAGAAGAAGTTCGATTGCGTAAGCGCCCATCCGCGAAGCCAGGATCCGATCGTAAGGAACCGGTGAACCACCGCGCTGAATATGGCCAAGAACCGTAGCCCGAGTATCGCGCTGGGTCTTTTCTTGAATATAGCGGGCTAACTCATCGATATCACAAATATGTTCGGTAATAGCCACGATTGCGTGTTTTTTACCTTTACCGATTCCTGCCATGATTTCACGAACTAAGTCATCGCGATCGAACTCGATTTCAGGCAAAACAATAAACTCACAGCCACCGGCAATTGCCGCCGCTAAGGTTAAATCACCACAGTGACGCCCCATGACTTCTACGATAGAAATTCGCTGGTGTGACGATGAGGTATCACGCAGGCGGTCAATAGCTTCAACCACGGTACCCAAAGCGGTAAAGAAACCGATGGTATAGTCAGTTCCCGCAACGTCATTATCAATGGTGCCCGGCAAACCAATACATGGGAAACCTTCTTCCGTCAAAAGCTTCGCGCCCATATAAGAACCGTCGCCGCCGATAACCACTAAGGCGTCGATGCCTCTTCTGCGCAGGTTGGCAATGCCCTTTTCACGAACAGCAGGATCGCGGAACCCCGGATAACGCACTGAGCCTAAAAAAGTTCCGCCACGGTTAATGACATCGGATACGCTATAGCGATCCAGCTGTTCCATACGATCTTCACATAGCCCTTGATAGCCATCATAAATACCGAAAACTTCTAATCCATCAGATAATGCGGCTCGCACCACTCCGCGAATGGCTGCATTCATCCCCGGTGCATCACCACCACTCGTTAAAACGCCGATTCTTTTGATCATGACCACCTCTAAACTGACAGCTGTTATTTTTAGAAATCATTTTACGATAATGCCACGATAAACGTGGCGGAGAGATTTAACACACTAAAATCAGGCCCTGATAATCAGGTTCATGACAAAAAACCAATGTGCCGAAAGCATTATGTAGAGTAATTTTCGGCCTGTTGACTATCGAACTTTATCTCAGCTAGATACAAAATTACTAATCGCCAAAGAGTATAGCAAAAATACCCTGCTGAATTGATTCAGTTTATGTCAAAAAACGGTAATAATTTATATCAGATAATATTAATTAATGCTTTGGCCTATCTGGCGATTTATAACTAATAATAGTACACCTGATAAACAAAGAGCCAGCGCCCTTATTGAGGCACGACCGAATAAGGATCCTGGTGAATAATCACCTCCGAATGTGGAAAATGCTTCAAAATATCTTTCTCCACATTGTCTGCAATCTGATGCGCCTCAATAAGCGGCAGCTCATCGGCCATTTCAACATGCAGCTGAATAAAGCGAGTTGGCCCGGACTGGCGGGTTCGTAAACCGTGAACGCCGATAATTCCCGCCCAAGATAAAGCAATTCTTACGATTGCCTGCCGCTCTTCATCGGGTAAAGCCCGGTCAAGCAACGTTTGCACTGCGTCATATGCCATACGCAACGCGCTATATAAAATATAAACGCCGATCGCCAAAGCAAAAATTGCATCCGCATACAGAAATCCGTACATACTCAGGCTTAACGCGATCAAAATTGCACCATTCATAACAATGTCAGACTGATAATGCAGCATATCTGCCCGAATCGCTTGGCTTCCAGTCTTTCGAACCACCCAACGTTGAAACGTCACCAAACAAAGCGTACTGATTAAAGAAATGACGGTAACGATAAGACCAACGCTGGCAAATTTTATCGGCTGAGGATTAACTAAGTGTTGAAAACCGGTCAAAAAAAGAAAAATAGCAGAACCGCAGATAAACATGCTTTGAGCCAGCGCCGCTAATGATTCAGCCTTACCGTGACCAAAAGTATGATGACGATCGGCGGGCTGTAAAGAATAACGCACGACAAGCAGATTAGTTAATGAAGCGGCAATATCGACAAATGAGTCAACCAACGCGGCCAATAAACTGACAGATCCTGTCAACCACCAGGCCACAACCTTGACCACTAATAAAACGGACGCTGTCAGAGTGGCGCATACTGCGGCCCTTTTCACTAATCGTCCATATTGTTCAATCACTACACCGCTCCAAGCCTGACTTATTCGGCCACTAGTATAACGATTTTCAGGCAAAAAAAACCCCGCCATCGATGGCGGGGAAGACATGAATAATGTCTAAGGCAAGGAAAAACTACATCATAGGACTCTACATACAACTACATACCATTACTGCGGGTTCGGTTCTTGGTACTTCTGCATCCGATCTAAATTCTTTTGCATCTTTCCCATCATTTCTTCATGGTTCTGATTAAATTTAGTCTTTTGCTCCGGCGTCAATAAGTTATAAAGCTGGTTATTCACTTTTGCCGATGCTACCTGCCGCTCAATTCGCGCTTTGGCGATGGTCTCAGCCTGCGCCAGAGCGGCGCTTTCATCAAATTTGTCAGCGATAATTAACTTATGCATCGCTTCCATGTTATCCACATACATCTTTGGCATAGCATCGTGATAGTTCTGACTCATCAAGTCACGCATTTGCTGGCGTTGTTTTTCGGTTAAATTTAAACCGTCAAACATGCCGTGCTGTTGCATAGCATTAAGCTTCATCGTCTCACGGTGAGACATAGCAACAGGACTAGAATTTAGTTCATCCGGTTTAGCGTCTGCGGCCAACACGGCTGATGTACTCAGTGCCAACATAGATGCCATAATCAAGGCGTTCACTTTACGCATCATACTCTCCGCAAACTTAGCTCTTGTAACTTAGCTCTGTGTTGAACCGATGAAAAGAGTTTACTTTATCGGATGAAAACTAGCGTCAGTGCATGTAAATGTGTGTAAAGTCATGGAATAACGCCATCTTATCGAGTAATTTTGCTGCCGGAGGATACATTATGAGTAAAATATTGCTTGTTGATGACGATCGTGAAATCACGTCATTATTAGAAGAATTGCTAGAGTTAGAAGGGTTTGACGTTATCGTTGCCTATGATGGTGAACAAGCAATAGGCATGATGGACGACAGCGTTGACCTGCTTTTACTAGATATTATGATGCCAAAGAAAAATGGTATCGATACGTTAAAAGAACTACGCCAAAACTACCAAACGCCGGTCATTATGCTTACCGCTCGCGGCAGTGAACTGGATCGCGTATTGGGCCTTGAATTAGGCGCTGATGACTATCTGCCAAAACCGTTTAATGACCGTGAGCTCATCGCCCGTATTCGCGCAATATTAAGACGTTCAAACTGGAGCGAGCAGCAACAGGAGCCAGAAAATAATTCAGGCACGCTGCAGGTAGACAAACTACGTTTAAATCCGGGTCGGCAAGAAGCCAGTTTTGACGGCGTCACCTTAGACCTTACCGGCACAGAATTTACCTTGTTGTATCTGCTCGCTCAGCGCTTAGGCCAAGTTGTTTCTCGCGAGTATTTAAGTCAGGAAGTGCTAGGTAAGCGATTAACCCCGTTTGACCGCGCTATTGATATGCATATCTCCAACCTAAGACGCAAACTCCCCGAGCGCCACGATGGGCTACCTTGGTTTAAAACGCTGCGCGGACGCGGTTATTTGATGGTGACCGTGACATGATGACCCTTAATAGCCTGACAACCCGCATTTTTGCGATTTTCTGGCTAACATTAACGCTAGTGTTAATGGTGGTATTAATGGTACCTAAGCTGGATTCCCGCCAGTTGGCACCCGCACTTGATAACGAACGCCGCCAAGGCACCATGCTAGAACAGCACGTTGAAGCTGAACTGGCTAGCACACCGAATAACGATCTTATGTGGTGGCGCAGGCTACTGCAAACAATTGAAAAATGGTCCCCTCCCGGCCAACGCATGCTGCTAGTCACCAGTGAAGGCCGGATTGTTGGCGTACTCAAACGCAACGAAATGCAGATGGTCCGTAACTTCATTGGTCAGGCGGATAACGCCGATTTTCCGATGAAAAAGAAATATGGCTTACTCGAAATGTTGGGGCCTTTTTCCGTCCGTGACAGAGAGGAACATTACCAACTCTATTTAATGCGCCCGGCAAACAGCCCTCAGTCTGATTTTATTAATCTGCTGTTTGACCGCCCCCTACTGATGCTGGCCGTTACGATGGTTATCAGTATTCCACTACTACTCTGGCTGGCATGGAGTCTGGCAAAACCGGCGCGTAAGCTCAAACAGGCGGCCGATGAAGTTGCCCGGGGAAACCTAAAAGAGTCACCGGAGCTGGAGTCCGGCCCGCTAGAATTCCGCGCCGCAGGTGCCAGCTTTAACCAAATGGTCAACGGGCTTGATCGAATGGTTAAAGCTCAGCAACGGTTAATCTCCGATATATCTCATGAACTACGAACGCCATTAACTCGGTTACAGTTAGCTACAGCCTTAATGCGTCGTCGTCATGGTGAATTCAAAGAGTTAGCACGGATAGAAACCGAAGCACAGCGTCTGGATAGCATGATCAACCATCTTCTGGCACTTTCACGCAATCAATACAAAAGTGAAATTTCCCGGGAACGCCTGCTAGCCAATGAACTCTGGGCCGATGTGTTAGACAACGCTAAATTCGAAGCGGAGCATACGGACAAGAAACTTGAAATCGCCATACCGCCCGGTCCATGGCCAATCTTTGGTAATCGGCTGGCTTTAGATAGTGCGCTAGAAAACGTTATTCGTAACGCATTTCGTTACTCTCACAACCATATTGTTGTTACTTTTAGCAGTGACGAACAGAGCATGGAAATTCACGTCGATGATGATGGTCCGGGTGTAGCAGAAGAAGATTATGAGCAAATATTTAGACCGTTTTACCGGACCGATGAAGCAAGAGATCGTAACTCCGGAGGCTCAGGCCTAGGGCTGGCTATCGTTGAGTCGGCAATTAGCCAGCACGGAGGTTGGGCTAAGGCCGGTAAAAGCCCGCTAGGTGGGTTACGCTTAACTATTTGGCTCCCGCTTTATTTCCGCTAGTTCTAGCTAAGCTTAATTTCTGTTATTCTGCGCCTCTCTAATCGGGGGGCGCATGTTAAATATCGTTTTATTCGAACCAGAAATACCACCAAATACCGGCAATATTATTCGTCTATGCGCGAATACCGGCTTCCAACTGCATCTGATAGAACCCTTGGGCTTTACGTGGGATGACAAACGCCTTCGCCGTGCCGGGCTTGATTACCACGAGTTTACGTCTATTGAGCGCCACAAAAACTATCAGGCGTTTATCCTCAATAAGAATCCCGGCCGCCTTTTCGCACTAACAACCAAAGGAACTCCGGCGCATAGCGCAGTGTCTTATCAGGCGGGAGATTATTTGGTTTTTGGCCCGGAAACTCGTGGACTGCCGATGGAAATTCTGGATAGTTTACCTAAAGAGCAAAAAATCAGGATCCCTATGCAGCCAGACAGCCGCAGCATGAATTTATCTAATGCCGTTTCGGTCGTGGTATATGAAGCGTGGAGACAGTTAGGCTATCAGGGAGCGCTGCATAAAGAATAGCCAATAACGATGAGTATCAACACTTTATTTAAGCGTCATTATCAATGCTGGCATCGCCTTTTAGTCCGTTAAAACTCTGGTCCATCTCCATCGATGGCATATCGCAGCCAGACTGCCCAACAATACGGGCAGGAACGCCAGCGACCGTAGTATGAGGCGGAACTTCTTGCAAAACCACAGAGCCAGCACCAATTTTAGCTCCCCGGCCAACCTCAATGTTGCCCAGAATTTTAGCACCAGCACCAATCATAACGCCTTCGCGGATCTTAGGATGGCGATCGCCGCCTTCTTTACCCGTACCGCCTAGCGTCACCGACTGTAGAATAGAAACATCGTTATCAACAACGGCGGTTTCACCAATGACAATACCGGTAGCGTGGTCAAGCATAATGCCACAACCGATCCGGGCTGCCGGGTGAATATCGACCCCAAACACGACAGAAACCTGATTCTGCAGATAGAGCGCTAATGCTTTACGATCCTGCTGCCATAGCCAGTGACCAACCCGATACGCCTGCAAAGCGTGAAAACCTTTCAGATAGAGTAGAGGAGTCGAGTATTTATCAACGGCCGGATCGCGCTGACGGACGGCTAAAATATCCCGAGCCGCAAATTCAATCATACCGCTGTCGGACTGAAAAGCCGCTTCAATAATCTCTCTCACGGAAATGGCCGGCATCGTGGCGCTCGCCAGCTTATTAGCCAGAATATAGCTCAATGAGTTGCCCAAGAATTCATGATTCAAAAGCGTCGAATGGAAAAAGCTGGCAAGTATCGGTTCACATTCAACCAATTTACGTGCCTCAACTTTAATTTCACTCCAGACCTGCGCTGACTCTAATAACATTCCCGGCCCCTGCTTACACCACTGAGATGGATAAAATAAAACTGGTACTGAATAGATTAACTGACTGGTTTTTCGTCTTTACTGGTACGACTGAGTAACGCAATTGCGGCTTCTCTTGCGTCTTTACCGGCATAGAGTACCTGATAGATTTGTTCTGTAATTGGCATTTCTACGCCACAGCGTTGAGATAATATCCAGACTTCTTTTGTATTCCGGTATCCTTCAACAACCTGACCAATAAGCTTTTGGGCTTCATCTACGCTTTTACCTTCACCCAGCATAATACCAAAACGACGGTTACGGGATTGATTGTCGGTACATGTCAGCACTAAATCACCTAGCCCTGCCATACCCATAAAAGTCGCTGGCTCGGCGCCGAGCGCTGCCCCCAAACGGCTCATTTCAGCCAAACCTCGGGTTATTAACGCCGTACGGGCATTCGCACCAAAGCCAATTCCGTCTGACATTCCTGCTCCGATGGCAATCACGTTTTTCACCGCACCACCGAGCTGTACGCCGATAAAATCAGGATTACTGTAAACCCTAAAGCTTTTGCCACAGTGTAAAAGCTTTTGTAAGTCATCGGTAAATTGGGGATCGGATGAAGAGACAGCAATTGCCGTCGGCAAACCGGCAGCTAATTCTTTAGCAAAGGTTGGACCAGATATCACCGCTAGCGGAATCTTATCTCCCAACGCTTCTCTGGCGACTTCCTGCAGCAAACGGCCAGTATCAGCCTCTAATCCTTTTGTTGCCCAAACGATACGAGCATCAGGCTGTAAATAGGGTTTAATCTGGCGAAGAACATCACCAAAAACGTGACTTGGTACCACCACCAGAATATCTCTGCTGGCATTTACCGCATGCTTGAGATCGGACTGAAGCTGTAGATTGTCGGGAAAGATGACGTCGGGAAGAAATGCCTGATTATTTCTTTCTTTTTGTAGCATATCGATATGCTTGGGATCGTGCCCCCACAACATAACAGAATGGCCATTACGTGCTAACGTAATGGCTAATGCGGTGCCGTATGAACCGGCACCGATCACAGTCATATCGACCTGTTTCATTACGCGTCCTGACGCGGTGCTACTGCACCTTGCTCGGCCTCAGCCTGCTGTTGTAAGTAGTTCATAAACAGCGCATCAAAATTAACCGGAGCCAAATTTAATTGAGGGAAGGTACCGCGAGAAACCAGACTGGCAATACATTCACGAGCATAAGGGAACAAAATGTTCGGGCAATAAGCGCCTAAACAATGGGCCATTTGTGAAGCATCAAGGCCAGAAACGTTGAAGATACCGGCCTGCTGAACTTCACACAAAAATGCGGTGTCTTCACCCAGTGCCGAAGTTACCGTGACACGAAGGACAACTTCAAATACGCCATCAGCCAGTTGATTAGATGCCGTATCTAGATCCAGCTTAACCTCTGGCTCCCACTCTTTTTGGAAAATTTGTGGTGCGCCTGGAGCTTCAAAAGAAACGTCTTTAGTATAAATACGCTGGATTTGAAAAGCCATTTCTGGGCTAATTTGTTCTGACATATGAATATTACCTTGTAAGTTAAATGTCCTTTTAATGTCACAATAAAGGGCTAGCCTTTAAGCAACAACGGAATGTCTTAGGAAGTAAGCGCGAGGCGCCATCTTCACCAGTGTTTATTTACCACGCACTAACGGTAGGTTATCCGCAGCCCAGCCTGATAAACCGTTTTTCAAGATATAAACCTGCGCGAAACCTTCTTTAGTTAACGTATCAGCCGATGCTCTTGACGACGTTCCGTTCGCGCAAAGCACTATCACCGGACGCTCTTTATGCTTATCCAAAACGGCAAGCGTGCCATTTTTGATATCCGTCGGCGTTAAATTAATAGCGCCAACAATGTGCCCTTTACGAAACTCATCAATTGTACGAGTATCGACAACTACAGCCTCTTCAGTATTAATAAGGCGAGTCACGTCTGAATTACTGACCTCCTTTACTTTTGAAAGTGAGGTCTTAAACGTCGTAAAAATTACGGCGACCAGTAACCCGACCCAACCAAAACTCAATATCGGGTGGCTACTAACAAATTGAATAGCTTGTTGCATCATGGAGGATAACGACTCTCGCAGTTTTAAGATTAACGATTAAGGTTATGAAGTATACCTGCGCACCGCGTCAAATACAGCCAAATATACCGACACTAATGTAGAAAATACGGCACATCTCTAAAAATATTATCAACGGTCAGATCTACATATCTTGAAAATAGCAAAAACATGTACCAATGTCTGATTTTTACGCTTATTTTTTTCTGGCTGTAGTAAAATTAGCTCACATAACGATGTCTATAGCACCAATCGTTACCTCCGATTTCTTAACGTGGTATAACAAGCTACGTGCTGTAAATTTTAATATGATGTTATTCAAGAGGTTATTGTGATGTCGACCGTAAAAAAACCAATAGTACTCGTTATTCTTGATGGTTATGGCCATCGTGAAGAGCAGCAAGACAACGCCATTGTTAATGCTAAAAAGCCCGTGATGGACGGACTATGGGAAAATCATCCACATACATTAATTGCCGCTTCAGGACTAGAAGTTGGTTTACCTGATGGCCAAATGGGTAACTCTGAGGTAGGTCACGTTAACCTTGGTGCTGGCCGTATTGTTTACCAAGACCTGACCCGTCTGGATAAAGAAATCAAAGATGGCGACTTTTTTACCAATGCCACATTAACTACCGCCGTTGATAAAACCGTTGAGGCTAATAAGGCCGTTCATATTATGGGCCTAATGTCCTGCGGTGGAGTACATAGCCATGAAGACCATATTTTAGCCATGATTGAAATGGCATCAAAGCGTGGTGCTAAAACGGTTTATCTGCACGCGTTTCTAGACGGTCGTGACACCCCACCCCGTAGTGCGGAGTCAACGCTGAAACGATTCACTGATTCATTCCAAAAATTAGGCACTGGCCGTATAGCCTCTGTGATTGGCCGTTACTATGCAATGGACCGTGATAACCGATGGGATCGCGTACAATTAGCCTATGACTTAATGGTTGATGCTCAAGGTGAATTTACCGCCGATAATGCCGTTACTGCGCTACAGGCCGCTTATGCCCGTGATGAAAATGATGAATTCGTCAAACCGACCGTGATTCAGCAAGCCGGTGAAGCGTCTGCCGCCATGCAGGACGGCGACACCCTAATTTTCATGAACTTCCGCGCTGACCGTGCCCGCCAGATTACCCGTACGTTTATTAATCCAGATTTTGACGGATTCAAACGTAACCGCGTAGTCAACTTCGGTGAGTTTGTGATGTTAACGGAATATGCTGCCGATATTAAAGCCTCATGCGCCTATCCTCCAGAATCACTCAACAACACCTTTGGCGAGTGGCTGATGAAGCATGACAAAACTCAGCTGCGCATTTCTGAAACAGAAAAATACGCGCATGTGACTTTCTTCTATAATGGTGGCGTTGAAGATCCATTCACCGGCGAAGAACGCATTCTGGTTAGTTCACCAAAGGTAGCAACCTACGACCTCCAGCCAGAAATGAGTTCCGCAGAGTTAACTGAAAAACTGGTTGGCGCCATTAAGAGCGGTAAGTACGACGCGATTATCTGTAACTATCCAAATGGTGATATGGTCGGGCACACTGGCGTTTATGATGCCGCGGTCAAGGCTGTTGAAACGTTAGATGCCTGCGTAGGCCAAGTAGTTAAAGCCGTTACGGAAGTCGGCGGCCAACTTCTGGTTACTGCCGATCATGGTAATGCGGAGCAAATGCGCGATCCGGCAACGGGTCAGGCTCATACGGCCCATACTAGCCTGCCCGTTCCGTTAATCTACGTTGGAAAACCGGCAAAAGTGGTTGAAGGTGGTAAACTGTCTGACATTGCTCCGACCATGCTTAGCTTAATGGGTATGGAAATTCCAACAGAGATGACTGGCAAGCCGCTTTTCATCGTGGAATAATTCTTTTCCATAAAGGAAAAGGCCTTATTTTACTATCCACAAACGATCAGGGGGTCAAGGGTGCGGATTGACAAACGATACAACGCACTATGCAAACGCCCTCTGCTCTCTGCGATTTATGCCAGTGCGCTCTGCGCTGGCATATTATTGCCTCCGCAAACCGTACATGCTGAAGATAATGCACAGCAGCTTAATTCGGTATTACAAGATATTGCAGAAAAAGAAAAAAACGTTCAGCAGCAACAACAAAAACGGGACGCCCTGCAAACTCAGCTACAAGAACAAGAGAAGTCCATCGCACAGTCGAGCTTAACGCTGCGCAGTACTCAAGGCGAGCTTAGCGCTATCGGTGGTGAAATTGGCACATTGTCATCGAATATCAAGAAACTTCAAAAACAGCAAAACGTTCAACAAGACTATCTGGCTAAACAGTTAAACGCCGCATTTCGCATGGGCAAAAACTCTGAGTTTCAGCTAATTCTTGAAGGGGAAGAAAGCCATCGTAGCGAACGAATTCTGGCCTACTACGGCTATCTCAATGAATCACGCCAAAAGTCCATCAACCAGTTGAAAGAGACTCAAACCGATCTGGCGCTGGAAAAAAATAAATTGCAGCAAAAGCAAAACCAGCAAAAAACGTTATTGAACCAGCAAAAATCAGAGCAGGAAAAACTGGAATTTGCTCGTCAGGCTCGTCAAAAAACGTTAGGTGAGCTCGATGTGTCTATTCAGGCCGATCGCCAAAAGCTGACTGAGCTGAAGAAAAATGAATCACGCCTGAGAGATCAAATTGCAAAAGCTGAACGTGAAGCCAAAGCGCGGGCAGAAAGAGAACAAAAAGAGGCTGAAAGGGTAAGGGCTAAGCAACAACAGGCAGAGAAAAAGGGTTCTCCATACAAACCAACCGAAGATGAGCGAGCCTTAATGGCGCGCACCGGCGGTCTAGGCCGGCCAGATGGTCAGGCGCTATGGCCAGTAAAAGGTCCGGTAAGCCACCGCTTTGGTGAAGCATTACAAGGGGAGCTGCGCTGGAAAGGCATGGTCATTAACGCCCCCGAAGGCAGCGAAGTCAGGGCAATTGCCGATGGTCGCGTATTACTGGCTGACTGGCTGCAAGGCTATGGTTTGGTTGTTGTTATTGAACACGGTAAAAGCGATATGAGCCTATATGGCTACAACCAAAGCGCTCTCGTCAACGTCGGCGCACAGGTTAAGGCTGGCCAACCTATCGCGTTAGTGGGCACCAGCGGTGGCCAAGGTGAACCCTCTTTGTACTTTGAAATTCGTCGGCAAGGTCAGGCCGTTAACCCACAGCCATGGCTGGGTAAATGAGAATGACCAGAATCGGGATAGGTATCACTCTACTGTTAGCAACGCTTAACGTAAGCGTATTCGCGGCGCCCGCTAGGCTCGCCATTGTTATTGATGACTTTGGCTACCGCAGGCAGAACGAAGAGCAAATTTTACAGCTGCCCGCAGCCGTTTCAGTGGCCATTTTACCCAATGCGCCGCTGACCAAGGAAATGGCCGATAAGGCCTACCAGAAAGGGCATGAAATTCTGATTCATATGCCAATGGAACCCATCAGTAAACAGCCATTGGAACGAGATACCCTTCGCCCAACGATGGGTAAAGAAGAAATTCAGCGGATTATTGCGCAGGCCATTCATAATGTTCCTCATGCAAAAGGTATGAATAACCACATGGGAAGCTCAATGACCTCCGATCTTGCCGCCATGCAGCGAGTGATGGGGGCGCTCAACCATTACCAACTTTATTTTCTTGATAGTATGACCATTGGCGCTAGCAAATCTACACAGGCAGCTGAAGGCACAAGCGTTCGGGTGGTTAAACGAAAAGTTTTTCTTGATGACGAGCAAAGCGATGCCGCGGTATTGAAACAGCTTAATCTTGCTATCAGAATGGCTCAAAAAAATGGCTCCGCCATCGCAATTGGTCACCCACATCCGAGCACGGTTAGAGTGCTTCAAAATAATCTGCATCAATTACCGGCTGACGTTGTGCTAGTTCCCGTCAGCGCCTTATTATCCAAATCAATAACGCCCGTAGTGACAGAGCCGCCACATCACAATAGTGAAAAAAAGCTGCCTGAGCTCACGCTGGCCCAGCGTTGCCCGGCGCCAGAATCAATTGATAAGATAAACCCCCAACTCGCCTACCAAACCGTTAAAAATACGGTAGGACCATCACCTTTAACGCTGTCACTGTACTCCTACTTAAGCTATTGCAGCGTTTCCTACCACAATGCTTCGTCGATAAAAGCGATGGTAAAAGAGTAAAATATTACTCATAGTTATAGCCAATCAGGCATGCTTAATTGAACAAAAATCATGTCTACGTTACTATTCGCTCCTCTCAGTTCAATGGTGGTTAGGCTATGTTTTCCTTATCTGTATGCGTTTTGACGTTTAACTCTGCGCGACTGTTAAAAGATGTACTATCACCATTAACAGCCATTGCTGATGAACTGATCGTTGTCGATTCAGGAAGCAGCGATGACACACTGGCCATATGTGAAGCGTTCGGTATCAAACCAACCTACCGGGCTTACACCACGCACGGCGAACAAATGAATTTTGCTATCTCACTGACAAGTAATCAGTGGGTACTGTGCATGGACAGCGATGAAATCATTGACCAGAAAACGGTAGATGAGATAAAAAAAATTAAATCCGGGGCGACGCCAGAAACAGACATGGCCTTTCGGATCTCACGCCACTGGTTTGTATTAGGTCAGGAAGTTCATAATATTTATCCCGTTACTTCACCAGATTATCCGGTTCGATTATTCAACAAAGAAAGCGTAATGTTTAACAGCCGTCCGGTCGACGATGCCGCCGAAGGTTATAAAAATACCGCCGTTATTTCCGGATTTGTTAAACACGATACTTTTTTCTCAATCCATGAAGTGTTTAATAAGCTCAACGGCTATACCACCCGGCTAGTAAAATATAAGAAGGTAACGCCATCGCTTGCCCGAGGATTTTTCAGCGCATTCGGTTCTTTCTGGAAATGGTACGTTTTCAAAAAGGGCTGGAAAGACGGAAAAGTAGGCGTAATTACCGGAACCTATGCCGTTGCCTATAGCTTTATGAAATACCTGAAAGCTTGGTATCAACATGATGGTAAAGGTAAATAGTTGGCTAACGCCCGTAACAATTAATGAAAAATCTCATATTCACACGGCCCGATTTAGAATATGAGTAGCCGTACATGAAGGTGTGGCCACAGGCTACATCAGACAAATATTTATATCAGAATAGATGGTGAGAGCATGATTATCGTAACCGGCGGCGCTGGACTTATCGGCAGCAATATCATTAAAGCATTAAATAAAATGGGCTATCAGGACATTCTTGTTGTCGATAACTTAAAAGACGGCACCAAGTTTACCAATTTAGTGGATTTAGAGATCGCTGACTATATCGATAAAGAAGACTTTATCGCCAACATTATGGCCGGCGACGACCTCGGAGATATTGACGCGGTCTTTCATCAGGGCGCTTGTTCATCCACTACCGAGTGGGATGGAAAGTACATGATGGACAATAACTATCAGTACTCCAAAGACCTACTCCACTACTGCTTAGATCGCCAAATTCCATTCTTATATGCCTCTTCAGCGGCAACCTACGGCGGACGTAGCGATAACTTTGTTGAGAATCGCCAGTTTGAACAGCCGTTAAACGTTTACGGATACTCTAAATTTCTTTTTGATCAGTACGTTCGCCAGATTTTACCTCAGGCTGAATCACAAATCTGCGGGTTCCGTTATTTCAACGTTTATGGCCCAGGAGAAAATCATAAAGGCAGTATGGCCAGCGTCGCTTTCCACTTGAATAATCAAATCAATAACGGTGAAAATCCTAAATTATTCTCAGGAAGCGAAGGGTTTAAGCGTGATTTTATTTACGTTGGCGACGTTGCTGATGTAAACCTATGGTTCTGGAAAAATGGCGTATCTGGCATTTTTAACTGTGGTACTGGCCGCTCAGAATCATTTCAGGCCGTTGCCGATGCAGTATTAGATTTCCATAAAAAAGGCCACGTTGAATATATCCCATTCCCTGAAAAACTAAAGGGCCGTTACCAGTCATTTACTCAGGCCGATCTGACTAAGCTAAAAGCTGCTGGCTATAACGCCCCGTTTAAAACTGTGGCGGAAGGGGTTTCTGAATACATGGCCTGGTTAAACAAAGATAACGCTTAACGTGTGATTCACCAGCCGATCTTAATTAAGGACCTGCGTTAAAAAACGCGGGCCTTCATTTCTAAATTATTACAAAGAGCTGGAACTTTGTAGCCGGAGCAAAACATGAAAACGCTGATAGTCGGGCCATCTTGGGTCGGTGACATGATGATGTCCCAAAGTCTTTATCGCTCGTTAAAGACTCAAAACCCTGATACTGAAATAGACGTCATGGCACCGGCGTGGTGTCGTCCGCTATTAGCCCGCATGCCCGAAGTCAATCAGGCACTCGCTATGCCACTAGGGCATGGCGCACTGGCGATTGGCCAGCGTTATCAATTAGGAAAGCAGCTACGCTCTCAGCGCTACCAGCAGGCGATTGTCTTACCTAACTCATTTAAATCTGCTCTAGTTCCTTTTTTCGCGCAAATACCCAAACGCACCGGCTGGCGTGGGGAAATGCGTTATGGCCTGCTGAACGATGTACGGGTTCTCGATAAAGCGGCCTTCCCCCTTATGGTTCAACGCTATGCCGCTCTGGCCTATTCGAAAAATGATATCCGCAGTGCGCAAGATATACCCCAGCCGCTTCTTTGGCCTCAGTTAAGCGTCAATTCGCAGGAAATTATTGAAACCAAGGCAAGATTCAACCTATCAAATGAGCGCCTGACGATAGGATTCTGCCCGGGAGCTGAATTTGGCCCGGCAAAACGCTGGCCTCATTATCATTACGCCGAATTAGCGAACAGCCTCATTGAGCAAGGATATCAAATAGCCTTATTCGGTTCGGCGAAAGACAAAGAAGCCGGCATGCAAATCCGCCATGCGCTTCCACAAGGCTTACAGGCACATTGCTATAATCTGGCTGGTGATACCCAGCTTGAGCAGGCGGTGATTCTGATTGCTGGTTGTACTGCTATTGTCAGTAACGATTCTGGGTTGATGCATATTGCCGCCGCGCTAAATAGGCCGTTGATTGCGCTGTATGGACCCAGTAGCCCTGACTTCACGCCACCACTTTCCCATCAGGCAAAAGTTATTCGCCTAATCGATGGCTATTTTAAGATCCGTAAAGGGGACGCACAGCAAGGCTATCATCAAAGTCTGATTGATATCCGACCTGAGCGAGTATTGGCTGAACTCAATATACTTTTAGTTAATCAAGGTCCCCAATAATGCGGGTGCTGATCGTAAAAACCTCATCCATGGGTGATGTACTACATACCCTACCCGCATTAACGGACGCGCA
Source organism: Budvicia diplopodorum (assembly GCF_009800925.1). Lineage (GTDB taxonomy): Bacteria > Pseudomonadota > Gammaproteobacteria > Enterobacterales > Enterobacteriaceae > Budvicia > Budvicia diplopodorum. The sequence goes on from NZ_WOYF01000010.1 coordinate 60,141, forward strand.
GCAGGCAATACCCGGCATACAGTTTGACTGGGTTGTTGAAGAGGGGTTCTCCCAAATTCCAACTTGGCACCCTGCGGTTGACCGTACGATCCCGGTCGCAATAAGACGCTGGCGAAAATCGTGGTTCCATTCAGATACGCGCAAAGAAAGAGAAGCCTTTGTTTCCAGCCTGCGGCAGTTTCAGTACGACGCCGTCATTGATGCTCAAGGGCTGATTAAGAGTGCCGCACTGATTACCCGCAAGGCCCGGGGAATAAAGCATGGACAAGATAGCCGCAGCGCTAGAGAGCCTCTTGCCAGCTGGTTTTATGACGTGAAGCACTACATTGCTAAAAACCAGCATGCCGTAGAACGCACTCGCCAGCTATTTGCCATGAGCCTAGGCTATGAAATACCCGGCGAAAAAGGTGATTACGGTATAGCGTCCCGTTTTCTAGCTACGCTTCCTCAACATGCTAACCCTTATTTAGTCTTTTTACATGCCACTACGCGTGATGATAAACATTGGCCAGAACACCACTGGCGTGACCTCATAGCCCTAATGGCAGGCTCTGGATTGCAGATCAAACTACCTTGGGGAGCACCCCATGAGCACGAAAGAGCAATTCGTTTAGCAAAAGGCTTTCAACACGTTGAGGTTTTGCCTAAACTATCATTGCAGGAAATTGCTCAAATACTCGCAGGTGCAAAAGCCGTGGTTTCTGTAGATACCGGGCTAAGTCACCTCACCGCAGCGCTCGATCGCCCAAATATTACCTTATATGGGCCAACGGATCCGGGGCTGATTGGGGGGTACGGGAAGAATCAGAACGAGATACGGGCACTCGATAAAAATTTATCATCACTAGATGCCTCATCGGTCAATACAAGGTTAGAAAGGTTCATATAATGAAAACACTACATGTTATCAACTTGGGTAAAATGGGTGGTGTTGAACGACTTTTTCTTGAGTATATCAATGGTGAAAATGCAAAAAATGATCAAATACTTTGCATTGGTGACCACATTGGTGAAGAAATATTTACTCAATTAAAAAATAAAAACATTAGCTTTGCTAACCGAATTTCCTCTACTTCAAAAATAAAATACCCGTCATTTATCAGAAAGTATGTTCTGAAGAGAAAAATAGAGCGGGCCGATGCTGATTTAGTAATCGTATGGGATCTTGTCCTCAGTCTTCCGGCAAAACCGTCGAAAGGAAAAATGGTATATTATGACCATGGTTGCTCTTGGCGATATAAATATAATAAAAAGACATTACATTTCTTATCAATGTTAGATGGCTGTATATCCGCATCTCACGCATCCAAACGAGTATTGCAGTTAAGATTCAATTTACCCTGCCCAATAAATGTTGTCGTTGATAGAATACTAACACCAGTAAATATTAATAAATCATTAAAAGAAATTGGTCCTTGTATAAAAATAGGTACTGCATCCCGATTAGTTGGTTTAAAAGGGGTAAGCGTAACAATACTTATGCTCAAAGAGCTAATTAAGAGAGGACATAATGTTAAATTATATATTGCAGGTAAAGGTCCGGAAGAAAGCAATTTGCAGTCTTTAGTTAATAAATTGAATATTGAAGAGCATGTAAGTTTTTTAGGCTTTCAGCAAGATCTATCATCTTTCTTCAATGATATACATATTTACATGAGTACGCCGGTTACCGAACCATTTGGGCTATCATGTATGGAAGCATTATATTATGGGGTACCAGTAATATTTCCAATGATCGATGGCCAGCCTGAAGTAATAAAAGATCGCTACTGCGGCCTTGGTCTTATTCCTAATATCACGCCAGAAACTCATATGAACGATAGTGGTATTAATGTTGATTTTCCACATAAAATATATGATCCCATCAATGATTGCTTATCCGAAGCGCTTGTTTTATCCCACATAGAATGTGCAGATGCCGTTGAAAAAATATCAAATGAATACTATACAGAGTTTAGAGCTAATGCATTTAAGCATGTTGAAACCTGTTTCCAATATGAAAAATTTAAAGAAGAGCTCCATACTGTACTAATCAACATCAATAGCATAAAAGTAAAAAAATGAATTCTAATATTAATAAATTAAACATCATTTTATTAACGACAACAATTATATGCTGTCTATTATCATTAATCCTAGTACCGTTAGGGTCTTCAATTGGAAGAAAGACATTTTATCTATCTGGTTATATTTCATTTATTGGCCTACTTATTACTGCAATAAAGTCAAAGAGCAGCATAACGAAGAAAAACATATTAGTAGCCATAAGCATTTTCATTTTCGGCCTAGTGAATATCGTATGGATATTAATGTTCCAGCCAGAACATGACTACAGTCCCATATATCCTATATTTATGCACATAGGGAAAATATTAATTATATCTTCTATTCTATATCTCTATTTATCTAGTGCGAATGTAAAAATGAATATAGCCATATTTATTACATTAATAAATATCGTTATAAACTCTTATGCTTTTTATGAACACTTTGTTCTAGGTATTTATAGATCTGAATTGGGAACAGCGAGAGCAACCATAGCTGCATACATTATTAGCATTATAGGATCATTAGCTTTATCAACTATCTTAGCATCAAAAAATAAATACAAATTTCATATTGCAACCATTTCTTTTCTCTTTAGTTTTTCCGCGATTATTTTAACTCAAACCAGGGCTGCAATCATTGCATTCCCAATACTAATTTTATTAACAGTGTTAATTAACAAAGAAATATCTAGAATAGCTATCATGAAATTTCTTAGCGTATTTCTATTATTATTATTAGGACTGGGATTCATATTTAAATCAACATTAGAAATTCGTTATAATGATATAAAGAATGACATTCTCTTATATCAGGATTCAAATAGCAATTCTTCACTTGGTGCACGATTTGCAATGTTCATTGTAGGCATTCAAACCGGATCTGAAAATGTATTAGGGCAATCCGCAGAGACTAGAACAGCCGAAATAAAGAAAATAATTAATAATGATAAATCACTATCCGGCGCTGAGATGTATGCAGATGTTCACTTACACAATGAAGTTATAGACAATTTTTCTCTAAAAGGCATTTTTGGCGTTATCTCCTTGTTAGCTCTTTATTTAGCCTTAATATATAGATCATTTTCAACTAAACTCAATACCCCCATGTTAATAATAACATTAAGTACAATTATTTATGGATTGAGTGACGTCCTATTTTTCAGTAAGGAATTTACTATAACGTTATTCTTATGTTTGCTCATGAGTTTATTTTTCGACAGCAATACAAATAGGGAGAATATGAAATGAAAAATGATACTTTTCTCCTCAGCATCATAATCCCTTGCTATAATAGTGAATACTATATTATACCTTGTTTAGACTCTATAGTTTCCCAAGTCGATAGTCAGGTTCAAATAATTATTGTCAATGACGGCTCTACTGATAACTCAGATACAGTAATAAAAAATTACCTGACAGAATATAAAGACCATAATATTTCATATAAGAACCAATGCAATAATGGCGTATCGGCAGCGAGAAATATTGGTTTGGATTATGCGGAAGGAAAATATATTACTTTTGTTGATTCAGATGACATGTTAGATAATAGCTATTGGTCTACTATAAAACCAATAATTGAATCGGAAGAGTATGACCTAATTGATTTTAAATTCAGCCGAATTTTCGAAAGAGATGGAAAAATATCAATAAGAAAAGAACGTGTAAAGAAAATAGAAAATACTAGCATAAATAATCCATTAGCAAACACTTTTGAATTATCAGAATGGCATGTTTGGACACGAATAATTAAAAAAGAAATTGCCATCGCTGATAAATTCGAAATAGGAAAACGCTATGAAGATATGCTTTATACGCCTTATACATACTTAAGAGCGAAAAAAATATTACATCTTAATAATACTCTTTATCTATACAGAGATAATCCAGACAGCATAACGAGTAATATTAGAGAAAGTGATATTCACGATATTACTTTCTCTATAAAGAAGATGATTCATTATATCCAACAAACTAACCAAAGTGATGATAAACATATAAAAGAACTAATCACATATATGATTGTGAACTGCTTTCAAGAAGTCAAACGAATGCATAAAAAGCTATATGGTTATTACAACTATAGCAATGAAACCAGTAGAGGTATAAAAATCTCACTACTGCACTGTGACACAAAACACATCAACTATAAAACTTATCTACAAATGAAATACAACTCCGCCGATAAATTTATCTCAAAGATAAGATATCAACTAAAAAGGCCAAAACAACAATAGGTTAATTAGCTAATTTGGATTGATAGAATTCAGCCATTGTCATTCCAATACAGCGCGGGCTTAACCACTCAAACAGTTCTTCAAGATCTTTATAGAGTTGTTCAATAGATGCTGAATCCGTGAATGTGGGGCTGCCTCCAGGCATAAATTCTGAAGAATGGAGCATAAACTCAACGTAATCTTTACCTTCATTCAAACATTGCTGAGCAACGTGTTTCATCTCTAAAACATTACCGCCCTTCGGGCGCAGCCATCGCGTAGAAGGTGGACGTTTTTTTCCCCTTAAACGATCGTAAGCAAGTTTAAACGTATTATGCATCGCGCCATACTTCAATCTGGTACTCATCGGTACCTGTAATAATCTGGATGAACCTGACTTCGAAATATCATTTAAATCCATAAAGTATGCACCATCAGGAAATCGGCTATAATCCGTTCCTCCTAGCCCATTAGGATTACCTTTCACTTCACTCCAGTCTACATACGGCGTTACTGAACAATCCACCTGATAGCCGAACTCCAACAATAATTGAGCATAATACTCGTTGAAAGCCCACCGCCCAGCCCTATGGCTCAACATTTTTGTCTCAAACGTACTTTCGAGAAGATCGGTCATTACCAATATCTTTTCGCGTATTACATCGTTTTGATATTCGATAAGATAAGGTTTAAAACGATCGTCATCATCCGTTAATGGATAAATAGGGGGGCTATTCCAAGCATGAAGGTGCATACCCACTTCACCCTGTTTACCTGCGATAACATCTTTTGCAAAAGAGACATAATCAGGGGAAATAGCCATTTCATAATTAGTCAAATACGTTGGCTTGAATCCATACTTTTCACATAATTTCTGAAAACGATCCAGAAACTTAGCGTTTTGTGTTGAAATATCCTTCGTATTGACCCAAAGATTATCACCTTCAGTATCAATGGAAATAAGGAAAGCAGGTTTTTGCATAATCAAAACAATCTTTTCTCAAGAAACAGAAATTAGCCCTATGCTACGTACACTCACTCACCGGTGCAAATCAAGTCTGTATAATTTATGAATTTAGGTTACAGTTTACAGATATATCTAGCCTTCAAGGCAATACTATTATAGCGAATATTTTTATTATACCACCTCAGTTATTTGGTATATGCATAAGGAATAATCAGGTATGAATCCGATCCGTCTCGCAATCGTTCGACAAAAATATCGCCCTGATGGCGGAGCTGAACGTTTCATATCTAGGGCCTTAGAGGCACTAAAAGATCAAAATCTTTCACTAAATGTCATAACCAGGGAGTGGCAAGGAGAGCAAAACTCTGACTGGAATATTTTCCAATGTAATCCACACAAGTGGGGAAGAATAAGCAGGGAGAGAGGTTTTGCCCAAGCCGCGCGCGCAATCTGGCAACGGGAAAACTTTGACTTAGTACAAAGTCATGAACGTATTCCCGGCTGTGATATCTATAGAGCAGGAGACGGTGTACATCGCCGCTGGCTTTTACAAAGAGCCCGAATTTTACCGACTTGGCGACAAAAATTATTATTTAATGATCGCTATCATCGCTATGTGATGAATGCTGAAAAAGAGATGTATTCAGCACCTGAACTTAAGGCCGTTATCTGTAACGCAGAAATGATAAAACAAGAAATTATTACAGATTTTAACGTTCCAGAGTCGAAAATAGCCGTTATCTACAATGCAATTGATAGCCAGCGCTTTATGCCAGGCAGTGAACAAGCTCGCCAACAGATCAGAGGCCAACTAAACCTTTCTACCAATGTATCCTGCTTAATTTATGTTGGATCTGGTTTTGAACGTAAGGGGTTAGAAAGTGCAATTAGGGCAATCTCTGCTACCCCTAAACATTTAATCGTAGTTGGAAAAGATAAAGCAGAAAAACGCTATAGAAATTTGGCCTCTGAATTAGGTTGTAACAATAGAGTTCATTTCCTTGGTGTGCAAAATGATGTTCTACCCTATTACCAAGCTGCAGATGGGCTGCTTTTACCCACATTATACGATCCATTTCCCAATGTTATTTTAGAAGCTATGGCATGTGGACTCCCCGTAATTACCAGCAATACCTGCGGTGGAGCTGAGTTTATTGAACAGGGAAAGAGTGGGTTTATCTGTGATGCTTTAAATATCAAAGAATTAATTGGATCTATCAATGAACTACCGGAAAAAGCAATCGGCTCAAAAATGGGTATAATTGCCAGAGAGCGAGTTATGAACCAAAATGCCAGCCTTTTATCGCAGCAGTTAGTAGGGCTGTATCAAGGGTTAGTGGGAGCTTAAATGAACATTCTATTTATCATTGACGGGTTACCCGGCGGCGGCGCTGAGAAAGTAGTACTGACGCTAGCCGAGGGCATGGTAACGTTGGGGCATCAAGTTAGCCTGTTCTCCTTACGCAACGTATGTGACTATTCCATTCCTGAGGGAATTGAATATAAGATAATTCCAGACAACACTCGAGTATTCTGGCGAAAAATCACCGAAATAAAGCGTAGGGCCAAACAGCTTAATAACGAAATTATAAAATCCCAGCAAGCTAATGGTAAATTTGCTCTTATTTTCTCAAATCTACATAAAACCGACCGAATCGTTAACCAATGTCGAGATCTCGACCAATCAAAAATGTGGTTCTGCATCCACGGCATATTCTCAGCCTCCTATCTTGGTAACAAGCAGGGTATTGGTCGCTGGATAAAGCAGCAAAAAATAGCCAAAGTCTATAATCAGAAAAATATTATTGGTGTATCCCAAGCCGCTATCGACGACCTTGTTAACCACTTTAATATTACGCCAAAACAATCTGTTGAAATCAGTAACCCCTTTGATATTGAATCTATTTTAGCGCTTGCCAATGAACCTTGCCCCTTAGCTGGCACTGACTATTTAATTCACGTAGGCCGTCTACATCCTAACAAACGTCATGACCGGCTGCTTAAAGCTTATGCAAAAACACAGCTACCTTATCCACTAATATTGATTGGTAAAGGTGATGACTCCTATACTGAAAAGCTAAAAGCATTAGCAGCAGAGTTAGGAATCACAGATAGGGTAAAATTTATGGGATTCTGTTCTAATCCATACCCCTACGTCAAAAATGCTAAAGCGCTAATTCTAAGTTCAGACAGTGAAGGTTTTGGTAATGTTTTGGTTGAATCTCTAATTTGCGGTACTCCTGTGGTTAGTACAAACTGCCCTGGAGGGCCATCGTCAATTCTTACAGGGAATTTAGCCTGTGGGTTATCTGAATTAAACGAGGACTCTTTGGCTGAAAAAATCATCTTCATATGCAATCATCCACCAATAATAGAAGCAAAAACGCTGATAGATTATGGTATTATTCCCACAACTCTAAAGTACCTCGCGCTTGCGAATAATTAGTCAGTTTAAATAATATTAATTGATATTAATCAGTTGATTGTGGATGTCTTATGCTTCGCTTGATTTACTCATTTCTACTTTACTTACTCCAACCCTTAATCTGGTTACGACTATTTCTTCGCGGCCGAAAAGCACCCGCTTATAGAAAACGGTGGGCAGAGCGGTACGGATTTTGTCGGGGAAAGGTTCAGCCGGGCGGCATCATGCTTCACTCGGTCTCGGTCGGTGAAACCCTTACTGCGATCCCATTAGTCAGGGCGCTACGCTATCGTTATCCAACGCTACCTATTACGGTCACGACCATGACTCCAACCGGTTCTGAACGCGTTATGTCTGCGTTTGGGGGCGATGTTCATCATGTCTATTTGCCCTATGATTTACCGGGTTCAGTCAACCGCTTCTTAAATCAGGTCAGTCCCAAGCTAGTCATCGTTATGGAAACGGAGCTTTGGCCTAACCTGATTAATCAGCTCAATAAGCGTAAAATTCCCTTAGTTATCGCTAATGCACGCTTATCCGAACGTTCGGCTAAAGGCTACGGTAAACTGGGTAATACCGTTCGTACTATGCTGCAAAAAATCACGCTAATTGCTGCGCAAAATAAGGAAGATGGTGAGCGATTTATTCAGCTCGGGCTTAAACGTTCACACCTGATCGTCACTGGAAGTCTGAAATTTGATATATCCGTTACGCCTGAACTCTCTGCCAGAGCATTAACGCTTCGCCGCCAATGGGCATCTCACCGTCCCGTATGGATTGCGGCCAGTACCCATGAAAATGAAGAGAGCATTTTATTGGAAGCCCACGCTAGACTACTTCAGCATTTTCCCAATTTATTATTAATACTGGTCCCTCGCCATCCGGAACGTTTTTCGACCGCCCGGCAGCTAGCAGTGCAAGCGGGCATGAGCTATATAACACGCAGCAGCGGTGAAATACCGTCGGAGCATACTCAGGTTATTATCGGCGACACCATGGGAGAGCTCATGTTGTTATACGGTATTGCTGATTTAGCCTTTGTTGGCGGGAGTCTGGTCGAGCGCGGTGGTCATAACCCGCTGGAACCGGCGGCTCATGCGATCCCCGTTTTAATGGGACCTCACATATTCAATTTCAAAGATATCTGCAATAAGCTGGAACGGGCTAACGGCTTGACTACGGTTAATGACGTAGCCTCAATAGCAGAACAAATTACGCTATTGTTAAATGATGATGACACCCGCCGCTATCGCGGGCAGCAGGCGGTTAACGTTCTGCTACAAAATCAGGGTGCGCTGGAAAAACTGCTGGGCCTCCTTGAACCCTACTTACCTGCGCGGAGCCATTAATTCGTGGATAAAAAACGCCTGTCCATCGTTATCATTGCAAAGAATGAAGCTGAACTGATTGGCGACTGTTTGATGTCTGCAGAATGGGCCGATGAGATCGTTCTGCTGGACGGCGGTAGCTCCGACGACACGCTAGCTATCGCCCAAGCTCATAGCGCAAAAATATTTACGAATACCCAATGGCAAGGCTATGGCAAACAACGTCAGATAGCGCAGAGCCATGCCAGCGGCGATTACGTTTTCATGATCGATGCTGATGAGCGCATCACCCCAGAACTCCGCCATTCTATTGAACAAATCATTACTAACCAGCCACAGCCAAAGCAGGTTTATAGCTGTGCCCGACGTAATTTTTTTCTCGGGAAATTTATGCGCCATAGCGGCTGGTATCCGGACCGAACTATCCGGCTCTACCAAAATAGCCTCTATCACTATAATGATAATTTGGTTCATGAATCTTTAGACTATTCAGATGCTCAAGTTATACCGCTTGAAGGCGATCTATTGCACTTGACCTGCCGGGATTACTTCGTTTTTCAACGTAAGCAGTTCAGCTATGCTGAAAGTTGGGCACAACAGAACCATCTGAGAGGAAAGCGATCGTCAATGGCTTCCGCAGTCAGCCATAGCATAGGTGCTTTTTTCAAGACTTTGATAATCCGGCGCGGTTTTGCAGACGGCAAACGCGGGTTCTTACTTGCCTGTATTAATGCCCAATATACGTTCAATAAATACGCGGCACTCTGGGCCTTAGGCCAACAGCAGAAAGGTGAAAAATGACAAAACATCAGGCTGAATTCACAAAAGCAATATACCCGGGAACCTTTGATCCGCTGACCAATGGTCATCTGGATATCATCACCCGTAGCGCCCGTATGTTCGATCGTTTGATCATCGCTATTGCACGTAGCCCAAGTAAAAATACGCTGTTCTCTCTTGAAGAACGCGTGGTATTGGCACAATCGGTAACGTCTCATTTACCTAACGTCGAAGTCATCGGGTTCAGCGAACTGATGGCTCACTTTGCTCAAGTGCAACAGGCTAACGTGTTAATTCGTGGACTTAGAGCAATTTCCGACTTTGAATATGAACTCCAATTGGCCAGTATGAACCGCCATCTAATGGCCGATCTGGAAAGCATCTTTCTGATGCCGTCTGAAAAGTGGTCATTTATCTCTTCTTCTTTAGTTAAAGAAGTCGCTCGTCACGGCGGCGATGTCACTTCATTCCTGCCGCCGGTGGTTGCAGACGCTCTGGCTAAAAAATTCAGCTAATCAACGTTGGCAGTGGCGACAGAAAAATGTCGTTCTTTGCCCGTGTTTTTCGCTCTCAACTAATTCACCACAAAGGTGGCAAGGCTCTCCGGCCCGGCCATAAACCTGCAGCTCTTGAGCAAAATAGCCGGGTTTACCGTCTGCCTGAAGAAAATCTCGTAACGTTGTTCCTCCCCGATCGATAGAGCGCTGTAAAACACGTTTAATCGTTAAGGCTAAAACCCCGGCTTCAGTTTCAGTTAACGTGCCGGCCGCACGCTGGGGCAATATTTTGGCTTCAAACAGTGACTCACTGGCATAAATATTCCCAACGCCAACCACCAGCTTATTATCCATTAACCAAGGTTTAATCAATGTCTTCTTTCCCCGGGATTTAACTAGCAGGTAGGCGCCATCAAACTCATAACTAAGAGGCTCCGGGCCAAGATGCTTTAGGACATGACAGGTTGCTAAATCATCAGCCCATAGCCATGCTCCGAATCTCCTCGGATCGGTATAACGTAAAACCTTTCCGCCGGAAATCATAAAATCAACGTGATCGTGTTTACCGGCTTCAATAAATTCCGGCAGGATCCTAACGCTGCCCGACATCCCCAAATGACCAACAATCCAGCCATCGGGTAGTTCAATTAGCAAATATTTTGCCCGCCGTTGAACGCTTAATACCGGTTGGTTTTCCAGAGATATAATCCTGTCTGAAACCGGCCAGCGTAGCTTCGGCTGACGAACAATCGTTTTAACGATCTGATGTTTGATCAGGTAAGGCTCAATGCCCCGGCGGCTGGTCTCTATTTCCGGTAATTCTGGCACGGGTAACTATCCTCTGATAATTAAGCTAATGCCTGAATCATACACGTAAAACGCAATGCCTTAAAAGACATCACTATCGTTGAACAATGCTGAAATTCAGACAATAAAAAACCCAGCCTAAGCTGGGTTTTGATATCGATTTGTATAAGAAATTAAAATTATTTAATTTTAGCTTCTTTGTACAGAACGTGTTGACGGACAACTGGATCGAATTTCTTCAGTTCCAATTTCTCCGGTTTAGTACGCTTGTTCTTCGTGGTGGTATAGTAGTGACCTGTACCAGCTGAAGAAACCAGCTTGATTTTCTCGCGAATACCTTTAGCCATGGTTCAGTTCCTTAAAACTTCTCACCGCGGGCACGAAGATCGGCTAACACCGCATCGATACCCTTTTTATCAATTACACGCATACCTTTAGCAGATACACGCAAAGTTACAAAGCGCTTTTCACTCTCAATCCAAAAACGATGTGAGTGCAGGTTCGGCAGAAAACGACGCTTGGTCGCGTTCATTGCGTGAGAGCGGTTGTTACCGCTCACTGGGCGCTTGCCGGTAACTTGGCAGACTCGTGACATGTCAAAATTCTCCAAAAATCAAATCAGCTCGAGCTTCGTTAAGATGTTGGCTGCCTCGTCAGGCTTTTAGAGCCAATCTCAGCAAATTCCGCCGAGATGAGACGCTGAGTCAGGTTGCTGGAACCTGCTGAGATAGGCTCTTAATACCACACCCGTAATCCTCAAAGGTGGCGTAGTATACGCTCTTAGCCGCTAGGGCTCAAGTGCAGAACGGACAAAGATCCCACAAGATCGTAAAAAAATCCGTTAAATCCATCCGCGTTCAGCAAATGAGACGCACTCGCCACAACCAATAACGATATGATCGAGCACCTTAATATCCAATACCGAACACGCTTTTAATACCTGATCGGTGACGCTACGGTCTGCCTGACTAGGCTCCGCAACGCCGGAAGGGTGATTATGCGCTAATATTACCGAAGCTGCATTAGACTTTAGCGCTTCACGCACAATTTCTCGCGGGTGTACTTCAACACAGTTGAATGTTCCGGTAAACATCTCTTTATGATAAAGAACCCGATTCTGATTATCTAAGAACATAACGATAAATACTTCACGGTCCCTTTGAGACAACAACCCCTGTAAATATTCCTGGGTTTTTTTGGGGTTTCTAATCGAAGATTCTTTTGCTATCTGATGGCCCAAAAACCGCCGGGACAATTCCACTGCGGCCTGTAGCTGAGTATATTTAGATAACCCCAACCCCGGTTGCTCACAGAAATGTGTGTAGTCTGCTGAGATGAGCGCATACAGTGAACCAAACTCAACCAACAGCTGGGCGGCCATTTCTGAAACATGCAGGCCCGGCAAGCCGGTGCGCAAAAAAATGGCTAATAGCTCTTGGTCTGATAGCGTAATTGCGCCAAGCGCCAGTAACTTTTCTCTCGGCCCATGCCCTTTTGACCAAATGTGTTTCTTTGCTTTTGTCATAATACCTTCCTGCCTGGAGATAATGACGCCATGATGAATAAATGCTTACCCTGACCAAAGGGTTAAACTCCATTATGTGGAAACACTTCGCAAAAATAATTTTATTAGTTACGCCTGAAGGGTTTTTCTGGCATATAGATCTCCTTTGCTGAGGTTATGATAAAATCCTCAGGCTCAGGTCGAAAGTCCATGAAATGAGAGTCTGGGGCATTCCTCTGTTAACAAATAGGATGGTTATCATGTCTACACTAAACGGTAAGAAAATTGTTCTGGGCATCAGCGGCGGAATTGCTGCATACAAATGCCCCGAAATTGTGCGCCGTCTGCGTGACAGAGGAGCGGAGGTTCGCGTCGTGATGACCAACGCAGCTAAAGCATTTATTACCCCATTAACGCTACAGGCCGTTTCCGGCCATCCGGTTTCAGACGACTTATTAGATCCTGCTGCCGAAGCCTCTATGGGGCACATAGAGCTGGGGAAATGGGCTGATATAGTACTGCTGGCACCGGCCACGGCCGATTTATTAGCTCGCCTGGCGGCCGGAATGGCAAATGATTTACTGAGCACGATTTGTTTAGCTACCGCGGCTCCTATCGTCGCCGCTCCAGCGATGAATCAACAGATGTATAAAGCAAAGCCAACCCAGCATAATATCCAAATTCTGGCCTCCCGGGGTGTACACTTATGGGGCCCGGACAGCGGAAACCAGGCCTGTGGTGATATCGGTCAAGGAAGAATGCTGGAACCGCTGGATATTGTCGCCCGCTGCGCGGACTTATTCTCCCATACTCAAGATCTTGCCGGAGTAAAAGTTCTCATCACGGCGGGTCCGACCCGAGAAGCGTTAGATCCGGTCCGGTTTATCAGCAACCACAGCTCCGGTAAGATGGGCTACGCCATTGCTAAAGCCGCAGCGGATCGGGGCGCTGTAGTCACGCTGGTCAGCGGCCCGGTTGAATTAGCCACTCCTGCTAACGTCAACAGAATAAATGTCACCAGCGCGCGGGAAATGCGGGAAACCGTAATGCAGTATGCCGCATCACAAAATATTTTTATTGCCTGTGCCGCCGTTGCGGACTACCGTGCAGAGCAAATCGCCGATGAAAAAATAAAAAAACAGGGCGACGATTTACTGTTAAAAATGGTAAAAAACCCAGATATCGTTGCCGAGGTTGCGGCAATGAAGGCAGATAGACCCTTTGTCGTAGGATTTGCTGCCGAAACACAAAATGTGGAAGAATATGCACGGCTAAAACTAGACCGTAAGAATCTTGATCTCATTTGTGCTAATGATGTATCACTGTCGGGCCACGGCTTTAATAGTGATACGAATGCCTTGCACCTATACTGGCCAAATGGTGAAATGAGTCTGCCTCTGAGCGACAAATCTTTGCTTGGTCAAAAACTGATGGACGTAATAGCCAACCGCTATGATAAAAAAAATTGATGTAAAAATTATGGATTCCCGTATTGGCAGCGTATTTCCGTTGCCAACCTATGCTACCACCGGTTCTGCAGGCCTTGATTTACGTGCCTGTCTGGATACAGCCGTGACGCTAAATCCGGGTGAAACTCAACTGTTGCCGACGGGTCTAGCTATTCATATCGCTGATGCTAATTTAGCTGCAGTGATCCTACCTCGTTCAGGCCTTGGTCATAAACACGGCGTCGTTCTGGGCAATTTAGTCGGCCTAATCGACTCTGATTATCAAGGGCAGCTAATGGTTTCAGTCTGGAACCGTGGCCAAACTCCGTTTGTGATTGAACCCGGCGAACGTATTGCTCAAATGGTCTTTGTTCCGGTAGTTCAGGCCGAGTTCAATATCGTAGACGATTTTGAAAGCACTGAGCGCGGTGAAGGTGGCTTCGGTCATTCGGGTCGCCAGTAACCTATTTCCGTTCTAAATTTAAAAGTAAAAAAACAGTGTGAATCAGCACTATCGCTGATTGTTTAGGAATGGGTGAAAGCCCGTTCCTTATTAGGATGTCATTGGGCATGGTAGAAAAAGTAAAGAAAAATCGCAGGGAAGACATACTGCAGGCGCTTGCGCAAATGCTGGAGTCAAGTGACGGTAGTCAGCGGATCACTACGGCAAAGCTTGCTGCAAACGTTGGGGTTTCCGAAGCGGCGCTTTATCGCCATTTCCCCAGTAAGATGCGCATGTTTGACAGTCTGATCGAGTTTATTGAAGACAGCCTGAATAGCCGTATTAATCTGATACTGCAGGATGAAAAAGATACGTTTAACCGCGTACGATTGATCATGCTTTTGGTTCTTGGATTTGCAGAAAAAAACCCGGGCTTAACCCGGATTATGACCGGCCATGCGTTAATGTTTGAGCAAGACCGCCTGCAAAGCAGAATAAATCAGCTTTTTGAACGTATAGAAACTCAGCTACGTCAGGTACTGCGGGAGCGTAAAATGCGCGAAGGTCAGGCATTTACCTATGATGAAGGGCTGATTGCCAGTCAGCTTCTGGCGTTCTGTGAAGGCATGATGTCACGCTTTGTCCGCTCTGAATTCCGTTACCGGCCGACCGAAGAGTTTGAAGCCCGCTGGCCAATGTTGTCCTTACAGCTCCAATAAATCTACACTAATTAGCTAAATAAAAAGGCCCCGGAGAATCAACCCTCCGGGGCCTTTTACTTAAATAACCTGCGGTTCTCGGTTATTTAAATTTTTGGAAGAAATCATTACCTTTATCATCGACCAGAATAAAGGCGGGGAAGTCTTCAACTTCAATTTTCCAGATAGCTTCCATATCCAGCTCAGGATAGGCGATACACTCTAGCTTCTTAATACTGTTCTGAGCCAGAATAGCCGCCGGGCCACCAATGCTGCCTAAATAGAAACCACCGTGTTTCTTACAGGCATCGGTCACCTGCTGGCTACGGTTACCCTTCGACAGCATAATTAAGCTACCGCCGTTAGATTGGAAGGCATCAACGTAAGAGTCCATGCGACCCGCGGTTGTCGGGCCTAATGAGCCGGAAGCATAGCCCTCTGGCTTTTTAGCCGGTCCGGCATAATAGATCGGGTGATCTTTAATGTACTGAGGCAGGTCTTCACCTTTATCTAACATCGCCTGCAGTCTGGCATGGGCAATGTCCCGGCCGACAATAATCGTGCCCGTCAACAGTACGCGGGTAGATACCGGATACTTCGACAAATCGGCCAGAATCTCAGGCATCGGGCGATTCAGGTTAATATGTACCGCATCGCCTTCACCAAGGTTGCGGTACTCCTGCGGAATGTATTTACCCGGATTATCTTCCAGCTTCTCGATCCAAATACCGTCTTTATTGATCTTAGCCTTAATATTACGGTCCGCAGAGCAAGAAACCCCCATACCAACCGGGCATGAAGCACCGTGGCGCGGCAGGCGAATAACCCGAATATCGTGAGCGAAGTATTTACCACCAAACTGGGCACCAATACCTAAGTTATGCGCCGCTTTTAACAGCTTAGCTTCCATATCCAGATCGCGGAAAGCCTGACCGCCTTCATTTCCCTTGGTAGGCAATGAATCATAGTATTTAGCCGATGCCAGCTTAACCACCTTCAGGTTAGTTTCCGCCGACGTACCTCCAATAACGAACGCCACATGATACGGAGGGCAGGCAGCCGTTCCCAGACTCTTCATTTTCTCAATCAGATATTTTTCTAATTTTTCCGGCGTCAGCAGCGCTTTGGTTTCCTGATACAAC
The DNA here is from genome assembly GCF_009800925.1 of Budvicia diplopodorum. Taxonomy (GTDB): domain Bacteria; phylum Pseudomonadota; class Gammaproteobacteria; order Enterobacterales; family Enterobacteriaceae; genus Budvicia; species Budvicia diplopodorum. The sequence continues at coordinate 76,443 of NZ_WOYF01000010.1, forward strand.
GCCGTTTTGTTTGCCGAACCGCCGCCTTTAATCACGCACAGGAACTTATACTCGTCCCCTTCTGTGCTATATAGATCAATTTGTGCTGGCAGGTTACAGCAGGTATTCACTTCGTTATACATATCCAGCGCAGCGTTTTGGGAATAGCGCAGGTTGTCTTCAACAAAAGTGTTAAATACGCCTTTAGACAAGGCCTCTTCGTCATTACCACCGGTCCAGACCTGCTGACCTTTTTTACCCATGATAATCGCGGTGCCGGTATCCTGACAGAAAGGCAGAATGCCTTTAGCGGCAATTTCTGCGTTACGTAAGAAAGTCAGAGCGACGTATTTATCATTTTCACTGGCCTGCGGGTCAGCCAAAATTTGAGCCACCTGAGCCTGATGAGCAGGGCGCAGTAAAAAGGAAGCATCGTGTAAAGCGTGCTGAGCAACTAACGTCAGCGCTTGGGGCTCAACCTTAAGAATTGGGTTTCCTTCAAATTCACCGACTGAAACATGGTCCTTAGTCAGTAAATAATATTCGGTGTCGTCTTTTCCTAACGGATAGGTGTCCTGATATTTAAACTCAATCGTTGACATATACTTCTAGCCTTTTATGTTTTTTTTAAAAGATTAACGCGACATTGATCGTTACTTCTAGTGTCAGAACGACGCCGACACCATAAGACAAGGCAACTACTTACACAATAATTTAGCATTCAGAAGGTAACAGCCGTTGCCATAATAGGCTGATTATACTGATTATTACTCTAACCCGGCCCTATTATGGTTCAAAGGACAGTTTGATTCCATGATCCGGCCCCTACAATAACAAATGGCGTGCGCCAAAAACGCCGGAGCACGCCACCCTACCTCTATAAAAAACTATAAAAACCCGTACATGGCAGCAAATATCCAGCCGAAGACGCAAGATACGCTTACGCCAATCAGGCCCGGTAAAATAAAGCTGTGGTTAATAACAAAGCGACCAATTTTGGTGGTTCCTGAACGGTCAAACTGAATTGCCGCGAGGTCACTTGGATACGTTGGCAGAATATAATAACCGTAGCAGGCAGGTGCAGAAGCCACGATGTAGGCAGGATCGACACCAATCGCCAGCGCCACAGGAACAATCGCCGCCAGCGCAGCCGCCTGTGAGTTAACAAACTTAGAAACTATCAATAGAACAATCGCATAGGCCCACGGGTACTCTTTGACCGTTTCACCTAAAACCGCCTTGATATCGGTCATATGGGCACCGAACATGGTTTCGGCCATCCATGCGATACCATATACCGCCACGATAGCAATCATACCTGAACGGAATACTTCATTCTTAGAGATCGAAGCCGCATTGGTTTTAGTAATGATAATGATCAGTGCACCGGCTAACAGCATAAACATCTGAATGACCAGCACCATAGAAAGTGGCTTGCCGTCAAAAGTAGGACGAAGCCCCTCGAATGCCCCAAGAATAGCCACTACTGCAATTGAACCCAAGAAGATCCACATCGCTACCCAGTTTTTCATTGGCAGCTTTTTATCTAACAGCGTTGCTGTGTCGCCATAGACGTAATGTTTATTCTCTGGTACTGCAATGAATGCCTGAAAGTCTTGGTCTTTATCTAGGTCCTTACCTCTGAACCAGCTAAAGATACCAATGGCCAGAATACCCAACAGCGTTGAAGGAATCGTAATAGACAGCAGGTCTAAGAACTGAAGATGCTTGCCGTCAAATGTGAAGTTACCCAGCATCGCTACTAATGACACGACGGCAACCGACACCGGACTAGCAATTATCCCCATCTGGGAACCGATGGAACTTGCCGCCATTGGGCGCTCGGGCCGGATGTTATTTTTAATCGCAACGTCATAGATAATAGGAAGAATAGTGTAAACCACGTGACCGGTACCGCAAAGGATGGTCAGCGTACAGGTTACAAAAGGAGCAACAATTGAGACGTATTTTGGATTTTTTCTCAATAATTTCTCTGCGATTTGCAGCATCACATCCAGACCTCCTGAGGCCTGCAAGGTGGCTGAGGCCGCCACTACCGCAATAATCACCAGCATAACGTCTACCGGTGGCTTACCCGGCTGAATATGGAAAACAAACACCAGAATAACCAAGCCAATACCGCCTAATAAACCCAGCGCTATTCCTCCTTTACGTGCTCCGTAAAACAGGCAAATCAATATAATGACCAGTTGTAAAGCAAATTCCATATATACCCCCGCAAACTCCAGTAACTAATTAAATGAAAGAAGAAAATAATATTTTAAGACTTCATATTTTATTAATTTTATATATAAGTGACGTCTGTCACAGCACTCAACTGACTTTTCATTTATGCGATATTAGCGTTATCCATCACCATTATGGCAATTAATCCCAGAGTATTTAATCAGTTAATTAAAACCCAACAATCTATCTCATATTTAAAACACCATAACTATATAGAGTTAAATATAATGTTTTATTGATACAGATAAACTTTCTGTTATTAATTTTTAAAATACAAACCAGATATTGTTTTAGCAATAGACGTTAACTCATAAAGTTAAAGCGTTGTTAATAAAATGTATTCACTAACAAATTGAATATGACTAACCAATATAATAATTAACAATAAGAGATATGAAAGACTACAATGAATAATAAACGTACTAACAATAATAGATTGATAAAATTAATTCTAAAAATAGAAGCCCAGCACACACGCTTGATAAGATAAAAAATTAATGTTTAAGCGTTTGAATCTAATGAAACTCAACCGAATTCTTAGTGTTAAAAATAGCCAATAGGAAGAAAAAACTTACCGGCTATTTCCCGTAGCGGCCTTAAATCTTACAGCCTTCGCAGTCATCTTCGCCCAACAACGCGTCTGGAACTTCATTGATTTTTTGCTCGGCCTTCTTCTGGGCAACTTCCAGCTCAGCGTCAATGTCAAAATCGAAAATATCATCACTCATTATCCATACTCCCCTCTTCTCGAACCCAAATTATAGCGTACTATTTTACTACATTGCCCGGCTAGCCACTCACTAATGATGAACCAGCTGATATCACTGTGAATATTAGTCAGACATTTTCGACGCTATTCCCTCACCGCATCACTTATAGCGCTATCACCATCTCATGCCACGACATACCGCCGTGATCCGATGCTGACCGTTTCACATAGCTGAATCCGAACTTCTCATACAGCCCAACGTGGCGCTCTTTACACATCAGATGAATGGTGGCTTTACCCAGCTTTTTCATACGCTCAATAAAGGCCACCATCAGTTGGCTAGAATAGCCTTTTCCCTGATAGTCAGGATGAACCACCACCGACATAATCACCACGTTAGGTGCATCAGGGTCGTGCCCTACCAGCTCTTTAAACGCTTCGTCTGACATCACAACGTCATAAGCGCAGCCGCTGTTAATAAAACCGGCAATGCCGTCTTTGGTTTCCAAAACAATAAAACCATCGGGATACATCCGGCTTCGCTTGGTGATTTTCTCTTTCGTTGCCGCCTCATCACCTTCATACGAAACGGTTTCTATCTCATAACATCTGTCTACGTCGTTTGCCGAAACCGTTCTGATATTGACTTGTTCCACAATCACGATCCCTGAATATTTAAAAATGAATGATTGGTTATATTATTGTCATCGACAGACACAAAAAAGACGCCTGTTTGATGAAAGCGCCTAAGACAATATAAAAATTATGACCAATATGTACAAGAGATAATAAAAGAAAACCCCACGATACGCGTGGGGTTGGTTTAAACCATCAACCAAAGAGTAATACAACGTTTTAACCGGCTTACCTGTTGTCTTTCACTAAGGCACATTTCAATTCAAATCTTTTAATCCAAGCCTTTTCATCCAAATAGGGGGACCTGATGATTTATGGTGCTTGTACTCGCTATCCTGAAGATAATCTGCGGACATATCCCCCGCAGATGAGATCAACAAACCGTTGTTTAAACCGGCACTACGCTGCCATGCCCATACCAACAATGTTGGCCGCCATAATAATCACCAGACAGCCGAGGCACAGTATCCGCACCGGTTTACGCCCCACGCCAAGCCACTCTTTGAGCAATAGCCCAACGATACCGCCGCACAGCACGTAAAAGCTCATATGCAGCATCCAGCTCATATAACCGTACTGCTCAGGGACATTTGCGTGGCCCCACGCGTAGAAGAAAAACTGGAAATACCACATGGTGCCGCCCAGAATGGAAAACAGGGCATTGGTAATCAACAGCTTTTTAGCCACTGAAAAATCTGCTTTAACGGATAAGTCAGATTTGATCGCTAAACGAACAAAGCAGAAACCAAGGTTAACAATCGCCCCGCCCCCCATAATGACCACATAGCTAGGCAGCGCGACGTAAAGCGAACTGATACCCAACTGTTCAGCAGCCTGATGCATCGGTTTAGCCGCATCCATGGCAAACGACATACCGGCAGAGAAAATGCCGCACATCAGCGCCAAAATTAGGCCTTTCTTTAAATTAAACTCTTCCGCCTGAATACCTAACGCCCTTTCTTTAAGTAAACCGGCATAGCTAACAATACCAACCCCCACAACCGCCACGGCAACGCCAAGCAGCGTCATCTGGCCGCCGGAAGTGGTCAACAGCAAATGGAATTTACCCTGCAGTACCGGCGTCATCAGGGTACCAATAATCAGCGTAACGCCGATGGCAATGCCGATACCCAACGACATCCCCAAATAGCGCATGGTCAGGCCGTAGTTAATATTACCTACCCCCCACATCGCGCCAAACAGAAATACCGGCATTAGCGTGGAAAAAGAGAACGACCCGTAATAGGCCCAGAAGTCAGGCAGTAACAGATAGCTCACCGCCCAGGGTAAAATTATCCATGAGAAAAAGCCGCCGAGAGACCACATCGTCTCCCACGACCAATGTTTAACCCGCTTAAACGGCGCATAGAAACACGCTGCGCTAGTCGCACCAACAAAATGCCAGAAAATGCCAAGAAGAATAGAACCACTCATACCACTAACCCTTTATTATTAACTATAATTAACATCAGGGGCCGCAATTTGGATTACGGCATTATGAGTTAATGAGGAACTCCCCATAACCACAGTGGCTACAGTGTAAAAATGAATCAGCCCTCTCAGCCTTTATGTGATTGCCACTGTCGTGTAGCTGCTGGCAAAAATCAAAAGATCGGAGTGAGCCGAGTCACAAATCCGTGAATTAAAACGATAATTACCTAGAAAGGGGATGCAGAGCTGGGGGAAGGATTGGTGGATCCTTGGCTTTGGGCCTCTGGCTTCGGGTTTTTGACTTTGGGTCGTCTTCCCGTTGAAAAACGGGCTCCAGTCCGTGAACTTGAACTTGGTTGACCGATACGAATGCCGGAAAGAAAACGACCAAGACGACCAGAGGAATGATGACCCAAGAGAAGGCCATAAGACGCAAGAATTAGCAACCAGCAACAATAAACTCAGCGCGCTAATCTAAATAAAATACCTCTCTCAACCCATCGCTCACCGGGCTACTATCCGCGTTCGACGGCATCACGTCCGACATATACTTCCACCACCGTTGGCACACCTCAGTCTGAGCCACCGCGTTCCAGCGCTCCTCTGACTCAATTTCCACATATCCAAACAGCAAATTCCGTTTTTCATCGATGAAAATACTATAATGATGAGCACCGTGGAGCTTCAACACCTGCTCCAGATCTGGCCATATAGGGCTATGCCGCCGTTGATATTCAGCATGAGCATCCGAATTAACGCTCATCACAAACGCTTTACGAAACATAGAAACGCCTCTCGTTACCTGAATAAATAAAGAAAAACCGGTGGTCTCCCACCGGCTATGTCACCAGCTTACAGCGCTATTGCCGCCGCCATTGGCGTGACCCCAAACCGCTGAGCCAGAGCAACCAATTCCTCAGAAGAGATGCTCTGTTTTTTGCCGCCCATAGAACGAACTTTCACCATGATCTCCGCAGACTTCTCGGCGGTATCAATCAGGCCAAAAGCGTCGTCCAGCGTTGGGCCCGTACCGAAAATGCCATGGAACGGCCACAGTACCAGCGAATGATGCGACATTTGCTCGGCGGTACAAATGCCGATACCGTCAGTACCCGGTACCATCCAAGGCACGATACCAACGCCGTCCGGGAAGACCACCAAACACTCGGTACTGCCTTCCCATAGCTCACGGGTTAGCACCTCATTTTTTAGCTCCAGCACATAGCTCAGCGCAATCAGATTAGTCGCATGGCAGTGCATAATGACCCGATCGCTGCCGTTGCTGAGCTTCATGCGAACAATATGCGACTGGAAGTGGGCCGCCAGTTCAGAGGTCGGCAAACCGCCCTTATCCAGCCCCCATAAAATCTGGTAACCATTGCCTTCGCCGTTAATCTGTAGCACCACTAGATTCTCAGACGGGCTGAGCGGCACGTTGCGAAAGAACTTACCGGATCCGGTAACAATAAAATAGGCGTTGGCCAGCTCAGGCATTGGCTGAGTCAGAGCCTCCTGACGCGGCTGAGAGTAAAAATCAGACCGATATGGGGCAACGTCTTCCGGCAATAACCGCAGGCTGATATTCCCGCCGTTACGCTCATCCCACCCTTTCAACCACATATCGCCGGTGGCCTTAACCATGCCCTGAACAAACCATGAAGAAATAATATTTTGCATAATAAAAAACCCTTAACGCTTGCTAAGAACGGATTGTTCATATTGGCGCACAGCCTGTAACCACTCACTGCCGGCCGGTGTGTTATGGCGTAGACAATAGGTTTCCCACACTGCCTGCCACGGTAAACATTTTTGCTCTTCCAGCAGCGCTAAACGAGCGGTGTAGTCGCCATCAACTTCTAGCTGGCGCAGCATGTCGGTCGGTTCTAACAGCGCCCGCAGCAATGCTTTCTTCATGTTGCGGGTACCGATCACCCACGCCGCAATGCGGTTGATAGACGCGTCAAAGAAATCCAACCCAATATGCACTCGGTCAAACAGCTTGTTACGGATAATTTCGTGAGCAATAGCCTGAGTTTCATCATCTAGTAAAACAACGTGGTCACTGTCCCAGCGCACCGGGCGGCTCACGTGCAGCAGCAGATGTTTTACAAACAGCATCACGGTAGAAATTTTGTCAGATATCACTTCGGTCGGGTGGAAGTGGCCGGCATCCAGACACAGGGCGGTTTCGCGGCTGGCGGCATAGCCAAGGCAGAATTCATTGGAACCGACGGTGAAACTCTCGGCACCAATGCCAAACAGCTTACTTTCTACCGCATCGATATGCTCTTTTTGGTCAAACTTCTCGCCGATTACTTCATCCAGCGCCGTCATCAGCCGCTCACGGAAAGCAAAGCGATCGACCGTCAGGTCTTTCATCCCGTCCGGAACCCAAATATTCATCACGGATGCGCTACCCAGCTCACGGCCAAAATAGGCTGATACCCGGCGGCTAGCCTGACAGTGTTCAATCCAGAACTGGCGAATTTCAGGGTTAGCGTGAGACAGCGTAAAGCCATCGGCGCTCAGCGGATGAGAGAAACAGCTTGGGTTAAAATCCAGCCCCAGCCCTTGCTTACGTGCCCACTCAACCCAGTTGGCAAAGTGCTTTGGCTCAATTTCATTACGCGCAACCGGGGTGTCTGACTCCAGATAGATCGCATGCAAATTCAGACGCTTTGGCCCCGGAATCAAGGCTAACGCCTGTTCCAAATCGGCCCGTAGCTCGGTGGCATTGCGGGCTTTGCCCGGATAGCTACCGGTCGCCTGAATACCGCCGGTCAATGCGCCACCGGAATTTTCAAACCCGGCGACATCATCGCCCTGCCAGCAGTGCATTGAAACCGGCAGCGTGTCCAGCAGAGTTAGCACAGACTCCACGTCTACGTTTAGTTCGGCGTAACGCGCTTTGGCCAAATTCCAAGCCTGTTCGGTTGATGTTGTCATAGTAAAAAATCCTCGTGAGTATGGCTAAGCGCCTGAAAACGACGCCAGTGTTGAGAAAAATCAGAAGGTTTATTCGGGACATAACGGCACAGAGGGAAATTATCAGCCAGCACGCTACGGTAGCTTTTCACATCGCTAACTTCATTCAGAGCCATAAGCTGGCAGCCCAAATTACCCAAGGTTGAAGCTTCGACAGGACCGGCATAGACGGTCAGGTCGCAAACGTCGGCACAAAGCTGATTGAGGAATTCGTTCTGGCTACCGCCGCCGACAATATGCAAACGCCGCACGGGCTTACCCTGAAGGTCCTCCAGTTCCAGAATCACCTGACGATAAAACAGGGCCAGACTGTCAAAAATACAGCGGGCCAGTTCGGCCTGACTTTGGGGAATCGGCTGCTGCCGCTCACCGCAGGCCAAGCGAATTTCATCCACCATCGACGACGGATTAATAAATCGATCGTCATTCGGATTAATCAGGTGGGTAAAGGCGGGCAGCTCAGCCGCCTCAACAATTAATGCCGGTAAATCGGTTATCTGCAGCTCCTGACACACTCGCTGCAGCAGCCACAGCCCCATAATGTTTTTTAGCACCCGATAGGTGCCATTAATTCCACCTTCATTCGTGATATTGGCCGCCAGCGCTCTGGCATCGTTGAACGGTTCAGCGCTTTCAATGCCCATGAGTGACCAGGTACCCGAGCTTAAATAAACACAGCCGCTGGCTTTGAGGGGTGCGGCAATCACCGCACTGCCTGTATCATGGGTGGCCACTGACGTGACAGGAACTTTCTGGCCGGAAGGGCTGGTCCAATATCCAATCTGATGCCCCGGCTGAGACGGTTTGGTGAACCATGAATACGGAATATTCAGATACGCCAGCAGATCGGGATCCCAATCGCCGGTATTCAGATTAAGCAGCTGGGTAGTGCTGGCATTGGTATATTCATGATTAACGTTACCGGTCAGGCGATAGTGCAAATAGTCTGGGATCAGCAATAAATGCTCAACCTGTGAAAGCAACTCAGGCTGACTATCTACCAGCGCTTTTAGCTGATATAGCGTATTAAACGGCAGGAATTGAATGCCTGTTTTACCATACAAATTTTCCTTTCCCAGCTCATTTATCACTTGAGCCATCACACCGTCGGTACGGTGGTCCCGATAGGCATACGGAAGCCCAACCCGCTGACCGGATTTATCCAGCAAAACGTAGTCCACGCCCCACGTATCTATACCGATGCTGTCAATCCGCACGCCTGAACTGTCGATAGCCGTCAGCCCGTGTAAAATTTCACGCTCAAGCGCATCCAGATCCCAAGTATCGTGGCCATTTACCTGCGTTAACCGGTTCACAAACCGGTGGATCTCTTTTAGCGTCAGGCTGCGCGGCCCGGCCTGCCACGTTGCCAGCATTACCCGCCCGCTGGAGGCCCCCAAGTCGATAGCGACAATATTGCGTTCAGTCATAGCAACCTTCCCTTATTAATCTTATGGAAAGTCTAAGGAAACTCGCTATCGGCCACCTTCCGGTCATTGCCACTGGGCTGCGGGGATTGGCAAAAAAACAAAGGCCAATGTGAAATCGATCACAAAAGTAATAAATGCTGGCCCATATCGTCGGCAATGGCTTATGTGACCCCTGCCACAATTCGACTAAATAATCTCCAAATCTTAGAAAACAGAACGTTTTCATACAATGTAGCGTCTGAATTTTAAGGCGGAGGCAAGCCTCTCCCTTCTAAGATGCTGGCTCATTACGTTGAAAGGAGTCTTATATGACCTTACTGAAGAGTGATGAATTTTTTGCATCCATAGCGTCAACTATTGCAATAGAAAACCGGGCGCCTCAGTACGAATTTCCAGAACATTGCCATGATTTTTATGAAATCGTTGTGGTAGAGCACGGTTCTGGAGTCCATATTTTTAACGATAGTCCTTATACCCTGTGCAGCGGTACCGTGTGTTTTCTGCGGGACAGCGACTATCACCAGTTTGAAAATATGGAGCAAATTCATCTCACCAACGTGCTCTATCGCTCACCAAAATCATTTCGTTGCTTATCCGACATAGAACCGTTCCTGCCCTGCAATGTTCAAACGGGAAAACGACAGTGCCACTGGCAAATTAACCAAAGCGCATTAAAAAAGGCCAAAAGCTGTATCAGTGAGCTGGAAGAAAAAAGCAAGAGCACTAAGCTGGAAGATATCGCCACCAATGAAGGCATATTTTTACAGCTCTTGATGCTGCTGCGCCAAAGCTGTTTTGAAACTCACAAAAACGACAGCCATGAAGCCTGCGTAAGCGCTTTGCTTAACTGGCTGCGCAATAACTACAGCGAGGAGATTATTTGGGAAGAGCTGGCCGACCGTTTTTCACTGGCGTTAAGAACCATGCACCGGCAGATAAAACAGCATACCGGCATGACGCCCCAACGCTACCTCAACCGCCTACGCCTGCTGGCAGCCCGGCACCGTTTATTCCAGAGCGATGACAGTATTACCGATATTGCTTACGGCTGTGGATTCAGCGACAGCAATAATTTTTCCGTTCAGTTCCGGCGAGAATTCTCCCTTTCCCCTTTACAACTGCGCAATTCCGCACGCTGACGAGTGACAGTAATTGATATTAAAAGAGCGACATTAAGAAATATTCAGATTAAAAAACATATCGTTATACTAATATTCAGAGAGCCGTCAACATCAGCGCATGGCAGATATGTCACACTACCATGATAAGGAGTACTAACGGGAAACAGCAACAACATGCCATTACTAAAACTTCACACTAGCGACTTCTTTTTTACTGATAATCATGCGGTTACCGTAGCTGAAAGGCTTCCTCAACCCATTTTTCCTATTCACAATCATGACTTCTATGAGCTGGTGATCGTGCTGCGCGGTAATGGATTACACATCATTAATGATGTGCCTTATTACATCACCTGCGGTGACCTGTTTTATATCAATGCTGACGACCAGCATAGCTACGAATCGGTAGATTCTCTTGAGCTAAACAACATCCTTTACTGCCGCCACCGGCTAAGCCTATTGTCTGACTGGCAAAGCCTGTTGCCCGGCGATGAAACCCATCAGGAACAGCGCTACTGGCGGTTAAGCGTGCAGGGAATGTCAGAAATTCGCCCAATAGTCGATGCATTAACCAAAGAGAGCATGAAGTCAGACAAGCTGTCCATTCAGCTCAGCGAATCCTTATTTCTTCAGCTTGCTCTACTATTGAAACGCTATCGTCACCCGCCGAACAGCTACCAGCTAGCCGACGGCCAACTATTGGATTTACTGATGCTGGCTCTGCACGCTGGCATAGACAAACCTTTCCGGCTAGACGACTTTTGCCAACAGCATAGTCTTTCATCCAGAAGCATTCAGACACTGTTTAAACAGCATACTGGCGTAAGCGTCAGCCACTATTTGCGCCAGCTCAGGCTATGCAAAGCGATGGCGATGCTTAGGCAAAAAACGTTGCATATCGGCGAGATTTCGTCGGAGTGCGGTTTTGAAGACAGCAACTACTTTTCGGCCGTATTTAGCCGGGCGATGGGCGTTTCACCCAGCGAATATCGGCAGAGGTTCAGGTAGCAAATAGCGATGTCTGGTGAATAGCGTTTCAATATCTGAGTCCTTTTTTGGAGGAAATAACTCAATTCGCCCCATCTCCTTACCGCAAATGACCAGACCCTTTCGTTTCAGGTAACTAATCTTATCCCTCAATACAGGCAAGTTAAGCTCTCATTAATTTGCTGTATCTCACAAATCTATATCAAGAGGCGTTACAACGCCCTTTTCTTGGTTCCGCTGCGTTGACAGAAAAATAAACTGATAGTAGCCTGCCCTTAATGGTACCGCTCCCACGAGAAAATAATAAATGAAAAAGATTAAGAAATTGTTAGCTTCTATTTATAACTGTGAGCTAGAAGGACCCTTTATTCAGTCTCTTATCGCCAAGGTTGAACAACAGAAAAAGACCGTTACCAGAGTCAGGAAGCAGGGATGGGATGAAAGCGATGTTGTATTGATAACCTATGCCGACCAATTTCATTGCGATCACCAAAAAACCTTAAAAACGCTGGATGATTTTTATCATCGCAGGCTGAAAAATACGTTCTCTCACGTTCATCTATTGCCTTTTTATCCTTGGTCGTCGGACGACGGTTTTTCCGTAATAGATTATCATCAGGTCGATCCGCTCTGCGGTGACTGGCAGGATATTGCCCACCTAAATCAATCAACAAAGCTGATGTTTGATTTTGTCTGTAACCATATTTCAGCAAAAAGCGAGTGGTTTCAGGGCTATTTAAGCGGGCAGGAAAAATATCAGAATTTCTTTGTTTCAGTCGATCCGAAAACTGATTTATCTGCGGTAACGCGCCCTCGGGCTTTACCATTGCTGTCGCCTTTTATTCTGGCAGATGGCACTCAACAACATATATGGACCACCTTCAGTGACGATCAAATTGATCTCAACTTTGCCAATCCGCAGGTGCTATTGGCGATGGTCGATGTGCTACTTCACTATCTGCAGGAAGGCACCGAGTATATACGCCTGGATGCAGTGGGCTATATGTGGAAAACCATCGGCACAAGCTGCATTCATCTTGAAAAAACGCACCAGCTAGTGAAGCTTTTTCGAGCGGTGGTGGATGAAGTCGCACCGGGCACGGTATTGATTACCGAAACCAACGTTCCACACAAAGACAACATTTCTTATCTCGGCAACGGTCATGACGAAGCGCATATGGTGTACCAGTTCCCATTACCACCGCTGGTCCTCCATGCCATCCATACCGGGTCTGCTCAGGCGCTAAGCCGGTGGGCGGCCTCTTTAGACGATGCGGGTAACGGTCACACTACCTGGTTTAACTTCCTCGCTTCTCACGACGGCATTGGTCTGAATCCATTACGCGGTATTTTGCCAGAAGAAGAGATCCTGCACCTTGTGGCCGATCTTCAAGCAGAGGGAGCGCTGGTAAACTGGAAAAACAATCCTGACGGTACCCGTAGCCCCTACGAAATTAACGTCACCTATATGGATGCGTTAAATAAGCGAAATAGTAGCGATGAGCAACGATTGGCCCGCTTTATTCTCGCCCACGCCATTCTACTAACGTTCCCGGGTATACCGGCTATTTATGTACAAAGTATTCTTGGCTCGCGTAATGATTACGAGGGAGTGGAGCATCTGGGCTATAACCGCGCCATTAACCGTCAAAAATATGACTTGAATGAAATAGAGAGCCAGCTTGACGGTGGAAACCCATTACGCCAGCAGGTCTTTACGCAATTATCTCATCTTGTTGCCGTGCGCAAAAAGCAGTCGGCATTTCATCCAGCCAGTTCTTTTGTTGCAAACGCTTATTGTGAAAATTTATTAGTTATTCAACGTTCCTCTACCGGTGGCGAGAATATTCTGGCGCTGTTTAATCTTAGCGATAGCGTTCAGTCATTCCCGCTGCCGGATAACAATTTCCATGAATTGATCGCCGACAGGGAAATTAGAGGGAATCAATCTTACGACATGCAGCCTTATCAGGCGTTATGGCTTAGCTACTAATATAAGGGAAGAACAATGAAAATCTCAAAACCAGTGCTGCTATCAGCACTGATAGCCGCTGCTTTGCTCTCAGGTTGTAAACAGGATGATGCAGAGCAGGTCACCATTGAATTTATGCACTCGTCCGTTGAACAAGAACGTCAAGCGGTAATCAGTAAACTGATTGAACGCTTTAGCCAAGAAAACCCGCTGATTACCGTCAAACAGGTACCCGTCGAGGAAGATGCCTATAACACCAAGGTGATCACTCTGGCGCGTTCCGGCGCACTGCCGGAAGTTATCGAAGTTAGCCACGATTACGCCAAAGTCATGGACAAAGAACAGCTTATCGATCGCGATGCCATCAAAACGGTGATTTCAGACGTCGGCGAAAGCAGCTTTTACGAGGGTATTTTGCGCGTGGTGCGCACCGAAGACGGCAACGCCTACACCGGTGCGCCGATCAGCGCCTGGCTGGGCGGCATCTGGTATCGCAAATCCACGCTGGCAAACGCTGGCATCAGCGAGCCAAAAAACTGGACGGAATTGCTCAACGCCGCGCGCGCTATGACTAACAGCGCAGGCAAAAAATACGGCATCGCGCTGCCCACCGCAGAAAGCGTGATGACCGAGCAAACCTTCTCACAGTTTGCGCTCTCCAACGGCGCGAACGTGTTCGACGCCGCCGGAAAAGTCACAGTTAACTCCCCCGAAATGCTGGCTTCGCTTAACTACTATCGCGATCTGGCGCAGTACACCATGCCTGGTTCCAACGACGTAATGGAAATTAAAGACGCCTTTATGAATGGCACCACGCAGATGGCCGTCTATTCCACCTACATTCTGCCCGCATTCTATAAAGACGGTTCACCGCAGGATCTCGGCTTTGTAGTACCAACGGAAAAATCCCCTGCGGTGTACGGCATGATCACCTCGCTGACGATCACCGCAGGCCAGAGCACGCAAGAGACGCAAGCGGCACAGAAGTTTGTTTCGTTTATGGAGAAGGCACAGAACTCCGCTGATTGGGTGATGATGTCGCCGGGTGCTGCACTGCCGGTAACAAAAGCCGTCGTGCAAACGGATAGCTACAAAAATAACGACGTAATCAAAGCCTTTGGCACGCTGCCCGCCGAGCTAATTGCCCAGTTCCCGAATGTGCAGGTGTTTGGCTCGGTCGGGGAAAAAAACTTCACCCGCATGGGCGACATCACCGGTTCGGCAATCTTAAGCGAAATGGTCAACAAAGTGACCGTGGGCAAACAGCCGACTGAAACCGAGCTGGATAACAGCCAGAAACGCATCGTCGAATTGATGGCGCAACACTAAACCACAGGATAAGTGATTATGAAGAAGTGGTTCTCAGGCCGCTCCGACATGCCCTTTGCCATGATGCTGCTCGCCCCCAGTTTGTTACTGCTCGGGGGGCTAGTCGCATGGCCGATGCTGTCGAACATCGAAATCAGTTTTCTGCGTTTACCGCTTAATCCGAACATCAGCTCGCGGTTTATCGGGCTAGAAAACTACATCAACATCCTGACGGATGCCGCGTTCTGGCATTCGCTATGGACCACTTTCTGGTACACCGCGCTGGTGGTGCTGGGCAGTACCGGGTTGGGATTGGGCGTAGCGCTGTTCTTTAACCGTGAGTTCCGGCTGCGTAAAACATCGCGTTCGCTGGTGATCCTTTCCTACGTTACACCGTCGATCTCGCTGGTGTTCGCATGGAAGTACATGTTCAACAGCGGCTACGGCATCGTCAATTATCTCGGCGTAGACATGCTGCACCTGTTCAATGAAGCGCCGCTGTGGTTCGACAACCCCGGCAGCAGTTTCTTTCTGGTGGTGCTGTTTGCCATCTGGCGCTACTTCCCGTATGCGTTTATTTCGTTCTTGGCGATTTTACAGACCATCGATAAATCACTGTATGAAGCGGCTGAAATGGACGGCGCTAACGCTTGGCAGCGGTTCAAAATCGTCACGCTCCCGGCGATTATGCCAGTGCTGGCAACGGTAGTGACGCTGCGGACTATTTGGATGTTCTATATGTTCGCCGATGTCTGGCTGCTGACCACCAAAGTCAACATTCTCGGCGTCTATCTATATAAAACCGCCTTTGCATTTAACGACTTAGGAAAAGCGGCCGCGATCTCGGTGGTGCTGTTCGTCATCATCTTCGCGGTGATCCTGCTGACCAGAAAACGGGTGAACCTCAAATGACTGCAAATAACCGCAAACTGCTAGGGCGCGTGGGCTTTTACTTTGGGCTGGCGCTGTTTCTGGTGGTCACGCTATTCCCGTTCTTCGTGATGCTGATGACGTCGTTCAAAAGCCCGAAGGAAGCAATATCTCTACATCCGACCATTTTCCCACAGGAGTGGACGCTAGGGCACTATATCGACATTTTTAACCCCGATATCTTTCCGTTTGTGACCTATTTCAAAAACAGCTTAATGGTGTCGCTAACGTCCTCTGCGGTGGCGGTATTGATCGGTATTCTCGGGGCGTATGCGCTTTCAAAACTGCGTTTTAAAGGGCGTCTGACCATCAACGCCAGTTTTTACGCAGTGTATATGTTCTCTGGCATTTTACTGGTGGTTCCGCTGTTCAAAATCATCACTGCGTTGGGGATTTATGACACCAAGCTCGCACTCATCATCACGATGGTGACACAAACGCTGCCCACGGCGGTGTTCATGCTGAAAAGCTATTTCGACACCATTCCGGATGAAATAGAAGAAGCAGCGATGATGGACGGCCTGAATCGCCTCCAGATTATCTTCTATATCACCGTACCGCTGGCAATCTCCGGCTTGGTTTCGGTATTCGTCTACTGCTTTATGGTGGCGTGGAACGACTATCTGTTTGCATCCATTTTCCTCTCCAGTTCGACGAACTTCACGCTGCCGGTGGGCTTAAGCACGCTGTTCAGCACGCCGGATTACGTATGGGGAAGAATGATGGCGGCGTCATTAGTGACGGCGTTGCCGGTGGTGGTTATGTACGCGCTATCTGAACGGTTTATCAAAAGCGGCCTGACTGCAGGCGGCGTTAAAGGTTAATGGGTAGTTTAATTATCGGAGCACAAAAATGAAAAAGTTAGTAGCAAGCGCACCGCGCGTTGCGGCGCTGGTGGAATATGAAGATCGCCCCGTCGCGGCAAACGAAGTGAAAATCAAAGTAGCCTTTGGCGCACCGAAACACGGAACCGAAGTGGTGGATTTTCGCGCCGCCAGCCCGTTTATCGACGAGGAATTTTCTAGCGAATGGAATATGTTTGTACCGCGTGCCGAAGGCGCTGCGCGCGGTATTGAGTTCGGCAAGTTCCAGCTCGGCAATATGGTTATCGGGGACGTGATTGAGCGTGGTGCTGATGTCACTGAATACCAGATTGGCGATCAAGTTTGTACCTACGGCCCGCTGCAGGAAACCGTCATTGCTAACGGTGTCAGCAACTACAAACTGCGCAAAATGCCGGCCGGAGCGAGCTGGAAAAACGCGGTTTGCTACGATCCGGCGCAGTTTGCCATGAGCGGCGTGCGTGATGGCAACGTGCGCGTTGGGGACTTTGTGGTGGTATTCGGTCTGGGCGCTATCGGCCAGATTGCCATTCAGCTGGCCAAAAAAGCCGGCGCTTCTATCGTAATTGGCGTCGATCCTATCGAACACCGCTGCGAAATTGCCAAACGCCACGGCGCTGACTTCTGCTTTAACCCCATCGGTACCGATATTGGCCTAGAAATTAAAAAGGTCACCGGCAAGCTGGGCGCTGACGTAATCATCGAGACCAGCGGCCACGAAACTGCGCTTCAGGCAGCCCTTCGCGGTATCGCCTACGGCGGCACTATCTCTTATCTGGCGTTCGCCAAACCCTTCCATGATTTCAATCTTGGTCGCGAAGCCCATTTCAACAACGCAAAAATCGTCTTTTCTCGCGGCAGCAGTGAACCGAATCCGGACTATCCGCGCTGGGATCGCAAACGCATCGAAGAAACCTGCTGGGAACTGCTGATGAATGGCTATCTAAACTGCGAAGACCTTATCGACCCGATTGTAAGCTTCCATGATAGTGCCGAAAGCTACATGAAGTACGTCGACCAGCACCCGGATCTGAGCATCAAAATGGGCGTCACCTTTTAATTAAAACGGATTGAAAACATGAAAATTGGTACTCAGAATCAGGCATTTTTCCCGACGGATATTCTGGAAAAATTCAAATACGTCAAAGCGATGGGTTTCGATGCTTTTGAAATTGACGGCAAATTGCTGGTGGAAAATATTCCGGCGGTCAAAGCGGCGATAGCAGCAACCGGCCTGCCGGTTACCACCGCCTGTGGCGGCTACGATGGCTGGATTGGTGACTTTATTGAAGAGCGCCGTCTAAATGGCCTACAGCAAATTGCCCGCATTCTGGAAGCGCTGGCCGAAGTGGGTGGCAAAGGCATTGTAGTGCCCGCCGCATGGGGCATGTTTACTTACCGCCTGCCACCGATGGCCTCACCGCGTAGTCAGGCTGGCGATCGTAAAGCGGTGAGTGATTCTCTGCGTTTTCTCGACGACGTCGCCGGGCGAACCGGCACCACGGTGTTTCTCGAACCCCTGAACCGTTATCAGGATCACATGATCAATACGCTGGCGGACGCGCGTTCATACATCGAAGAAAATCAGCTTAAGCATACGCAGATCATCGGTGATTTCTATCATATGAATATCGAAGAAGACGATATCAGCACCGCGTTCCATGCCAATCGCGATCTGCTTGGCCACGTGCATATCGCCGACAACCACCGCTATCAACCGGGCAGTGGCAGCATCGACTTTAAAAAGCATTTCGAACAGCTACGCGCCGACGGTTATCAGGGCTACATCGTTTACGAAGGCCGTATTCGTGCCGATGACCCTGCGGTGGCTTACCAGCACTCACTGCAATTTTTGCGCACCTGCTAAGAGGCGATAGCGAGATGAGTCGAAAACTCAGGGTGGCAATTATCGGTGCCGGGCAAGTGGCGGAAATCGTACATGCCTCGTATTACCTGACGAGAGAACGGCTAGAGCTGGTAGCCGTGGTGGACAGCCATGCCGAGC
This sequence comes from Budvicia diplopodorum, assembly GCF_009800925.1. Taxonomy (GTDB): domain Bacteria; phylum Pseudomonadota; class Gammaproteobacteria; order Enterobacterales; family Enterobacteriaceae; genus Budvicia; species Budvicia diplopodorum. The sequence goes on from NZ_WOYF01000010.1 coordinate 95,025, forward strand.
GGGCAAGTGAGTTTGCCGAGCGGTTGGGGATCCCACACGCCTTTAGCGATGCGAGTGAAATGTACCGCCAGTGCCAGCCGGATATCGTGAGCGTCTGCACGCCGAATCGCTTTCACCATCAGCATGTCATGCAGGCTCTGGAACAGGGTTGCCATGTGATGTGTGAAAAACCACCGGCTATGGCCCCGGAGCAGGCCGCTGAAATGCGCGATGCGGCTCGCAAAGCGGGCAAAGTACTGGCCTATGACTTTCATCACCGCTTTGCCAGCGATACGCAATTGCTGCGTGAGCAGGTGGCTGCCGGAACGCTGGGCGAAGTGTATGTCACTACCGCCAAAGCGCTGCGTCGCTGCGGAGTTCCCGGTTGGGGAGTGTTTACCAACAAGGAATTGCAGGGCGGCGGACCGCTGATCGACATCGGTATTCACATGCTGGACGCGGCAATGTATGTGCTTGGTTTCCCCGCTGTGCGCCGCGTTTCGGCGCACGCTTTCCAACGCTTGGGCAACCGCAAACACAGCGGACAGTTCGGTGAATGGGATCCCAAGGTTTACACCGTGGAAGACGCACTGTTTGCCACCATCGAGTTTCACAATGGCGGCATTTTGCGCCTTGAAACCTCATTTGCATTGAATATTGCGCCGCAGTCGGTGCTGAACGTAGAGTTTTGCGGAGATAACGCCGGAGCCACGCTCTTTCCGTTACATATCTATCAGGATGATGGCGGCAAGTTGGTGACGCTACTGCAGCGGGAAACCGCGGACGATAATCGCCATGTCAAAAGCATGCAGGCTTTTGTGGATCATGTGCTTGGCGCACCGGCCAGCATTGCTGACGCACAGCAGGGCTATCTCATTCAGCAACTTGTCGCGGCTATTTACCTCGCGGCAGAACAAGGAACGAGCATCGACTTATGAGCAACCTAACCTCGTTGGTTGAGCAGCAGTTTAGCCCACACACACTGAATAAATTTGCCACTCTGATGGCAGCCGGAAACGGTTACCTCGGGCTGAGAGCCTGCCATGAAGAGGCTTACACCGAGCAAACGCGCGGCATGTATCTGGCCGGGTTTTACCACCGCGCTTCGGCAACGGAAACCACCGAGCTGGTTAACCTACCGGACGTGCTACAGATGCGCATCGAGCTGGATGGCGAGATCTTCACGCTGCTGTCCGGCACGGTGCTTGCCTACCGGCGCGAACTGAATTTTACCAACGGTGAGCTGTGCCGTTGCGTTACGTGGCTTGCGCCAAACGGCAAACGCTACCAGATCGATAGCCAGCGTTTTCTTTCTGCTGCCCGAAAATCGCTACTGTGTTCGCGTATTTCCATCACGCCGTTGGATGGTGATGCCATCGTAACCATTAGCACAGGTATTGATGCCACGCAGACCAATAGTGGCCGCCAGCACCTAGATGAAATCAGCGTGCGCATTTTTGACCAGCTCTATTTGCAGGGCTGTTATCGCACGCAGGATGGCAGCAATGAGACGGTGATCGGCAGCTTCTGTGCCACGCCGCCCGAGGCTTGTATCAGTTTTTCGGCTAAAAATCGCCGTCTGATACAGCACACCAGCGCTAGCATAGCCAACAATCGCCCTTTTGTGATGGTGAAAACTAGCTGGATAACCAGTTCGTTGGAGGCGGGTTACCAAACGCAAACCGACAGCGAGCGAGCGCTGGCAAACCTGATGGAGTGTGTAGCACAGGGCTACGATACGCTGTTGGCTGAGTCTACGCAGACATGGAATAGCTGGTGGCAACGTAGCCGCGTGGTGGTAGACAGCCAAAATGCGCAGGACCAGCGGGCGCTGGATTTTGCGCTTTATCATCTGTTCGCCATGACGCCAACCCACAGCGAGCGTTGCAGCATCGCGGCGAAGGGGCTGACCGGAGAAGGATACAAAGGCCATATTTTCTGGGATACCGAAGTGTTCCTACTGCCGTTCCATCTGATGACTCAGCCGAATATCGCTCGCCAATTGCTAAGCTATCGCTGGCATAACTTGCCGGGTGCGCAGGCGAAGGCACAGAAAAACGGTTTACAGGGGGCGTTGTTCCCTTGGGAAAGTGCCTGGTCCGGGGAAGAAGAAACGCCGGAATATGCGGCGATCAACATCCGCACTGGCCTGCGACAAAAAGTAGCGTCGGCGCTGGCGGAACATCATCTGGTCGCGGATATCGCTTGGGCCGTAGACGCGTATTATCAGGCAACCTGCGATAACGAGTTTATGCGCCTGCGCGGCGTAACCCTGCTGGTGGAAACCGCCCGTTTCTGGATAAGCCGCGCGGTAGAAGTTAATGGCAGGCTGGAACTGCACGATGCGATCGGCCCGGATGAATATACCGAACACGTTAATAATAACGCCTACACCAACTATCTGGCGCATCACAACGTTGAACGCGCTTTGCATTATCAAGGTAAATTTGACGTACCCGATGAAACGTTTGTCGCGCAGGCGAAAGATTTTCTACATCGTCTCTGGCTGCCGCAGGCTAATGACCAGAAGCTAATTCCGCAGGACGATACCTTCTTCTCCAAGCCGACTATCGATCTGACTCGATACAAACAGCATCAGGGGACGCAGGCGATTTTACTGGATTACTCCCGCGCCGAAGTCAACGAAATGCAGATCCTCAAACAGGCCGACGTGGTGATGCTAACCTATATGCTGCCGTGGTTGTTCACCTCACAGCAGCTTGAGGCGAACCTCGATTACTACGAGCCGCGCACCATTCATGACTCGTCGCTCAGCAAGGCAATCCACGGCGTGGTTGCCGCTCGCTGCGATCGCGTAGAACAGGGGTATCAATTCTGGCAGCAGGCCTGTCTTATCGATCTTGGTGACGATCCTCATAGCTGCGATGACGGCATTCACGCTGCGGCAACGGGTGCCATTTGGCTCGGTGCCGTTCAAGGCTTTGTCGGGTTGACCGTTGAGCAAGGCGAGCTGCGTCTGAACCCGCGCTTGCCACAGGCATGGCGTTCTGTTTCCCTCCCCTTCTGTTGGCAGGGGGAGCCTGTTCGGCTCATGCTGACCGATCGACAACTCAGTATTTCAACGGCTTCGTCTAAGCCATTAACCATCTGGCTCGGGCAAAAACGCCTATTGCTCCAAGGGACGCAAAGTCTGTCTTTGGCGGAATTTGTTACGCCTTTTTCTGCGAGCAGTGCCAAACAGGAGGCAAGTAAATGAAACCTCAGGCAATAATTTTCGATCTGGATGGCGTGGTAACCGATACCGCCCATTTGCACTTTCTTGCCTGGCAACGCATCGCCCGTGAAATTGGTATCGATATCGACGAACAGATTAACGAGCAGCTAAAAGGTATCAGCCGCATGGATTCGCTGGCGCGTATTTTGCGTCACGGCGGGGCGGAGCAGCGCATTGACCAGCAGCAACGCCTACGGCTGGCCGAGCAGAAAAACGCGCTTTACGTCGAACTGTTACAAGACTTACGCCCTGACTCGGTATTGCCGGGCATTGCGGAACTGCTTGAGCAATTACATACCAGAGATATCCGCGTAGGGCTGGCATCGGTGTCGTTAAATGCCCCACGGATTCTGGACGCATTGGGTCTGGCGATCCAGTTCGATTTCTGTGCTGACGCAGGCAAAATCAAACGCTCCAAACCCGATCCGGAAATTTTTCTGGCGGCTTGCGAAGGTCTTAGCGTTTCGCCCGTGAATTGTATCGGCATCGAAGACGCTCAGGCGGGCATCGAAGCCATCAACGCTAGCGGTATGCTTTCCGTAGGAATTGGTACACAGCTAAAGCATGCAGATCTGCTGCTGACATCGACCAAAGAACTTAGCTGGACGTGCCTGCATACATTCTGGTTAACAAAACACAGCAAGCAGGCTGTGTAAAAAAAGGAATTAGAAATGGCACAACTTTCGTTGCAGCACATTCAGAAGATTTATAGCGGTCAGGCCCATGTGGTAAAAGATTTTAATCTGGAGATCGAAGACAAGGAATTTATTGTTTTTGTTGGCCCCTCGGGCTGTGGCAAATCCACTACGCTGCGCATGATTGCCGGGTTGGAAGAGATCAGCGGTGGAAAACTGCTGATTGATGGCGTGTGCATGAACGACGTACCGGCCAAATCGCGCGGGATCGCCATGGTGTTCCAGAACTACGCGCTTTATCCCCATATGTCGGTTTACAACAATATGGCGTTTGGGCTGAAGATGCAAAAGCTGGATGCGAAGGTGATTGATGAGCGCGTACAGTGGGCCGCGCAAATTCTCGGCCTGAAAACCTATCTCGATCGTCGACCGGCCGCGCTGTCAGGCGGTCAACGTCAGCGCGTGGCCTTGGGACGTGCGATTGTGCGTGATGCCGGGGTATTCCTGATGGATGAACCTCTTTCAAACCTAGACGCCAGACTGCGCGTGCAGATGCGGGCGGAAATCAGCAAGCTGCATCAAAAGCTTAACACCACCATGATTTATGTCACCCACGATCAGACAGAAGCAATGACCATGGCGACGCGGATTGTGATCATGAAAGACGGCATTATTCAGCAGGTTGGCGCGCCTAAAACCGTTTATAACCATCCGACAAATATGTTTGTCGCCGGGTTTATTGGCTCGCCATCAATGAATTTCATTCGCGGCACGCTGGATAACGGCTGCTTTGTGACAGAAACCCTCAAATTGCCGATTCCGGAACATAAACTTTCCGCTGAGACTATCGATAAATATCGGCATAAACCGGTGATATTGGGTATTCGTCCCGAAGATATCATTCCGGTCGCGCAGGGAGAGGGAATCGATGCCCAGATTAGCGTAGCTGAATTAACGGGTGCAGAGTTCATGCTTTATACCTCAGTCGGCGGGCACGAATTAACGCTAAAGGCGAATGCCGATGCTGACTATCATCCAACACAGCGGATCAACATTCATTTTGATATGCAAAAAAGCCATTTCTTTGATAACGAAACAGAGCTCGCACTGAACTAACCAAATTTTTACCTAACGTGCTGGAATCTCCCTTCGGCACATTTTTTTAGCAGTTAATTTTAACAAGGATTACTCGATGAAAAGATTCTTGCAATGCTCATGCTTAATTTTAGGGGCTGGAGCGTTTGGATCTCAGGCAACTGAAAATAATAGCTGGAATTACAATATAGGTGCCATGTATGAAATAGAAAACGTGGAAGGTCAGGCAGACGATAAAGACGGGCTATACGAGCCGTCGGTCTATTTTAATGCCTCCCATGGCGATTGGACTATTTCGGTAGCCATGTATCAGGAAGGCCCGGCAGACTATAGCAATTTCACCCGAGGCACCTACTTTAACCGCCCTGAAATGGATATCCGCTACCAGATTATAGATAACGAGAGTGGTTCATTGGGTCTAACCGGCGGTATACGTAACTACGGGTTTCACTTTAAAAATGACGATGGCTCCAACAACGGCACGGCCAATACGCAACGTTATAAACTCCAACCAGACTGGATGATTAAACTTAACGATGACTGGAAATTTGCCGGTTGGTTAGCCTATTATCGCTTCGATAACGATCTGGATAAAACCGGTTATTCCGATAGCCGCGTCGAGACAGAAACCGGCGTAACGTGGAAAATTGACGACACCTTCTCACTGAAAACCAATTATTACCTTGAGCGGGCCTTTAATACTGAAAGTAATAGGAATAACGGGGAATTCTCTACTCAAGAGATGCGCATTTATCTGCCAATCTCGATGGGAAGCACCACTCTGACACCGTACACTCGTCTGGGGTTAGACCGCTGGACAAACTGGGACTGGTCAGAAGACATTGACCGCGAAGACCACGGCTATAATCGCCTGGGCCTACTTTATGCCTATGATTTCAATAATGGTCTGTCGATGACGCTGGAATATGCCCATGAATGGCAGAATCATCATGATGGCGGTGACGACAAGTTCCATTACGCAGGAATTGGCGCGAATTACAGTTTCTAAGTTAATCCTGAACAGCTGGCGGGTAACGTATGGCTTACCCGCCTTATATATAGCTCAATGCGAGAAGGTGAAATAGCCCTCACCCCAGCAGCAGAGAGTCATTTCACCGAATCCGTTAACGCCAATGTTGTAGGTACAATAATGCGTGCAGGCGCTGGCTTTCCCGCTATTTTATCAAACAGCAGAGCGCTGCCGACAGAGCCTAACTCTTGGGTAGGAACTTCAATACCGCCGGGCGATGGTGAGAGTAAAAAGCTCAGCATTTCGTTGCTGTAACCCACGACCGAAAGCTGTTGCGGAATGGCAATACCCTTTTCATGTGCAATACGATACAGGCTCATTAATTTCAAGCTGTCGGTGGCAAATATTGCTTCAGGTAAGTTTTTGCTACTCAGCAATTTCTCCGCGGCTTTTAATGCGGACTCGTGGGTATATCCACCATCTACGATATATTGGTCGGGAATAGCAATGCCGTGGCTTTCAAGACAATCCTTAAAGCCAGCCAGACGATCGACCGAAACGTGGTAATCAAGCGGAGCATGTAAACAGGCAATGCGCCGATGCCCCTTATTCAGCAGCGTTTCTGTGAGCGCAATGCTGTCCTGATAGTTATCGGTATCGACCGAACAAACATGGCGAAAATCGCCATCCACTTTACCAATTACCACCACCGGAATGGCATAATTATCTAGCGCCTCAAAGAAGGATTCATCGGTTGGCGAGCTGAGCATAATAATGCCCTTGATCATCTTCTGCTTTATTTTGTTTATGCATTTTTGCAGGTCTTCTTGGCTGTTTTTAGACGTTTGTAAAATAACGTCAAACCCTTCCATTTCTGCTCTGGCGGTAATGGTATGCAACACTTCGGAGAAGAAAGGATTACCGGCCGTGGTTTTGGTTGAACGCGTGGAGATAACCATAATCGCGTCAAACCCGGAAGAGGTCAGCGCGCGGGCTAATTTATTTGGTTGATAATCCAATTCTGCAATAGCTTTCAATACCCGTTCGCGCGCTTGCGGGGAAATATTAGTCTGATTATTCAGTACTCGTGAAACGGTAGATTTGGAAACACCAGACACACGAGCAATATCATAAATAGTGGGCGACATGGCTGAACCCGTCCCTGCTCTATGCCGAAAATATACGGCATACTACTGAGTTCGCCACGGGTTGTCTAGATAATCACCACCCATGGTGGATGGCGATCAATCCTCAAAATAATGCCCGATAACTTCCTCAGTGACTAGCTTATAGGCGCATTGGAGAGACAGACGTCTGAGCGCCCTTCCGGCTAATTATTTACCACCTCAATCTTACTAATGGTGGCCACGTCATTGGGCATCGTCAGATCTAATTTCACTTTATCCCCGATCTTAATTCCCTTCAGCATCGCTTTATCGACAATCGGGAACGGCATGGTCATTTCGTCCCACTCAAGGCTGGCAATCGGCGGATGGTGAATAATGATTAACCCGCGGGAGGCCTCAACCTGAGTCACGGTACCGGTGGTATGGTGCATTTCCACTACCCCCGACTTGACTACGCTGGCATCCTTTTCGTTATGGTGATGGTCGTTAGTATCGGCCTGTAGATTAAAGGACATACTCCAAATAACGGAAAAGATAATGCCTGCTAACACACTCTTGTTATTCATTTTTCTATTCTCAACGCTATTGATACATGAGTATGGCTATTAAAACCCATGCCGATCATCAGGACAATAGTTTGTTGAGAAGAATTATCATTATTAGTTAGGATTGCTACTGTTCAGGCAGAAAAAAGCCTTGAGAAGAACCAAAGCATTCAGGACTCAATACGGGCGACATCTGACGCCCCGTATTCTAGAAGGGCTAATTTGAAGGAAGGCCAAAACAATAGGGCCCACTAGAAAATCGAGTGGGCCCTATATTCATCATGTTACTTCTTTTTATTTACTAGAAGCTATATTTAACCCCAAACATCACGGCCGTATCGCTGTAGCTATTGTTGCCCAGCTGCTGGCCGACGTTACCCCACAGATTGAGCCGCTTATTGATTTGGCCTTCTACGCCCACTTTTAGCTCACCGATATTCGCCGCACCGTCTTGCTTCATGGTCGCGCCGTCCATGGTGGTACCGAAATCTTTGGTGTTGTGGATCCAGTTCGCTTCAACAAACGGCTGGAACACGCGGTCTTTGCCTTTGTCCTGCTCGCTGTAACCATTCATAAAGACTCTTACGCCTAAACGGGTCTGGATATTGCCATCACCTTCGCCCGACACCTTGGTGCCATTGGCTTCAGTATGGTCATCCGCTTTCACGCCCATCCAGATGACCTGCGCTTTCGGTTGAATAAAGTAAGAGACGTTTTTCGCGCTATTTTCACCCAGTTTAAAGGTATAACCGCTTTCGACTGAGGCCGTCACGCCGTTGGATTTGTACTCTTCTGAATCTAAAGACTGACCGTCAACCCGGTTGTTAAACCAGTTGTATAACGCCCAGCTATCAACGTACAGGCCCGACTTATCGGCTTCGTTAGCATACCAGGTCGCGTATAAACCGGTACTGTAACCGTCAACAGTTCCACGCGAACTGTATCCCGACCAGCGAGAATCGGTGTGGTTTTTGCTGTTAGCATAGCCCGCCATCACGCCAAGGTGCAGGCGGTTCTGGTCGTTACTACTCCACTGGGCAATATCACCGCCCAGCTGCATAACATAGCGGTTAGCCTGAGTATCCAGCTGTCCGTTAGCGTCACGAGATTTCGTGTGCCCGCCTTCATTTCGCAGCCACATGCTGGTAACTTTCCGTTCGCCGGTCAGCACGTCAATATATTGGGTTTCGCCTAAGCGGTCGTGCAAACGCGTGACAAACAGGCTATTGGCGGCCGCTAAGTTAGAGGTATAACTACCGGCCTCCGGGCGTTCAATCATTGGCAACACGTTTTGAGCCGGGTCAGGGTTTGGCGTTACCGGTACTACTGGAGTTGCCGGCGTCACCGGTGTTACTGGCGTAAGCAAACTGGTCAGGTACCAGTTACTCGCATTAGCACCCACGCCACGCACCACTGCGTAATCATAAGCACCGGCGACAATACGGCCTTGCTGAACAAACTCACCGTCAGAGGTGCCATTAACCTGTACCAGCTCAATACCGTTCAGCGTCGCTGCACCGCTGCCACCGGCGTTGGTCACGCTAACTCGGGTGGTACCGGCAGTATTTCCCGCCACCACCAGTTTGTCGGTAGCGGAGCTATCATCATTCAATACCGTATTGAAATTCAGTAGGCCGTTATTACCGGTATAATCACCGGATACCGTCAGCACAGTACCTGGCGCACCGTTAAAACTCACCGTACCTGCGTTATTTAGGCTAGCCACCGTCTGATCATAGCCAGCTAAATTCAACTGACCCGCCGTACCCACAGTAAAATCAGATGAGGTGCTGAAAGCCCATACCGCCCCGGCTTGCAATGTTCCGTTCATAACGGTAGTCGTGCCAGCATAATCATTAGCAGAGGTCAGCGTCGTGGTACCTTGATTCATCTGATTAACGCTCAAAGTACCGGACATTTGCGGAGAAAAGGCGATATCGTCAGTATGGTTAAAGTTAACCGTTGCAGCGCCAGCGCCGCCGGTAATACTTGCCATATTGAGAGCGCCGCTCAAATTTCCGTTACCGATATTTAAGGTACCTGTGGAGGTGGATTCTGAGGCGATAATCATTGAGCTAGCGGAAACCGCTGCGCGATCGGCAATAGTCAGAGCACCGCTATCCCTATAGCCAACGATGAGCTCACCGCTGTTATTCCACTGCGATCCGGTACCGGACACCTCAACATGACCCGTCGCACCTAAGGAGTAGCCCACATTGCCATCGTCATTGTTAACAACGCCACCATCGCTAATCGTAAGCTGGCCATTACCGTATAAGCCAACAAAGAGTTGACCGTTGTTATCCCACCGCGACCCAGTGCCAGAGATATTCACGACACCCGTCGAATCGGTGTAATTACCTATATAACCCCCTGTACTGCTAACAACACCGCTATCACGAATCGTCAGAGTGCCATTATTCCCAAAGCCAACGTGAAGTTCACTGCCGTTATACCACTGAGATCCAACGCCGGACACCTCGACATGCCCCATAGCATCAATACTGGCACCAGCGCTATAGTCAACAAAGCCGATAAAGCCAATATTATTGCGAACAACGCCGCCATCGCTAATCGTCAACTTGCCATTACCGCCAAAGCCAACATGGAGGTCATTGTCGTTATTCCACCGAGAGCCGACACCGGACACCTCAACAACGCCCGTTGAACCCAATGAATGGGCAATATAGCCAGAGTCACTGGTAACAGCGCCGCCATCGTTAATTGTGAGCGTGCCGTTACCCGGTACGGCAAATCCGCCAACCAAGAGAGCATTGTCGATATTCCACTGAGATCTAACTCCGGATACTGAGACAATACCCGTCGAACCAGCAATTCCACTACCTATATCGCCTTCTATAGCGCTAACAACGCCGCCATCGCTAATCGTCAGCGTGCCATAACCCTCGTAGCCAACAAAGAGAATACCGTCGACATTCCACTGCGATCCAATACCGGATACTGAGACAATACCCGTCGAACCAGCAAGATTGCCGACGCTGCTCATTGTATTGCTAACAACGCCGCCATCGCTAATTGTGAGCGTGCCATGACCCTCGTAGCCAACAAAAAGATTGTAGCTGTTATTCCAATATGATCCGGGACCAGAGACCTCGGCCTGACCCCACGAATCGCCGCCGTAGCCGATATAGCCCATTCCGTTGTCAACAGTACCGCCATCGCTAATCGTCAATGAGCCATTACCATTCAAACCAATATTGAAGTCACCGCCGTTATTCCATTGCGATCCCATACCGGATACCGAGGCAATGCCCGTCGAACCCGCTTCAACACCAGTACTGCTATTAAGACTAGTAACAACGCCACTATCGTTAATCGTAAGCGTGCCATTACCTTGATAACCGACATAGAGATAGTAGTCGTTATTATTCCACTGTGAACCAATCCCAAGCACCTCAACGGCGCCTATAGAACCGGCTTGGGCGCCCACATAGCCAGTTTCATTGCTAACAATCCCGCCATTTTGAATCACCAACGAGCCACTGGTGGTATCACCAACCACAAGATTGTCGGCCATATTCCAAGGTGAAGATTGCGATACTGGCACAGTAACTATCTGGCCACCGTCAATAATCATATCCGCAAAAGCGTAAGTCGCGTTCAGGAGCAAGCCAGAAATCGCAGCGAAAAGGCAACTGTGGCGAAATATATTCTTCGCTCTGATACCTGCCAGAGAATCGCTTGTACGGGCAGAATTGTGAGAGGAACAGTGTTGGCTAGCACGTCTGACTGGATTTGAATTGGTAATACGGTAAGTTCTACTCATCTTTTTATTCCCTATATGCATACAAAAATTTCACTATGAGATGAAGCAATTACTCTTATTCACAGTGGTTCCATTTTTAGCGATAGATTTCCCTCTTATCGCCGTATGACTCAATTTTAATTAGCCGGTAGGCTTAACCTCAAACATGCTCTGAATACAGATATAAAAATTTCAGCCAATGCAGCACGGCTTACAAATGAAACAATAAAAAAATAAATCCATTAATGCGGTGCTTTTAGCGATTAAATATTTATCCATTTAAAATTAAAATCGGCTAACACCGCCAATCAAATGGGTTGCGATTTCAATTCACATACATGAAATTACTCCATAAAACCTTCCAATGGAGGCCGTGTTCGTGAGAATTTCAAACCATTTTATGCTATTTATTTTTGTAATTTTATAATATTAAGAAAGGGTTGGCCATCCAGAGAATGAAATGCCATAATGTTAAATTTACATATAACCAAGTAAAATCAATGAATTAACAATCCACCTCAATTTAATCGTAAAATCTTATATAAATATTTGGCATATTGTGTTGTTTTTTCAATCAATGCGATCTAAATAATTTATAATTATAGTGGTTTTCATCATTTTTCTTTATTATCGACAAGTGTTTCCATAGTGTTAAACCAATATTAATTATATTATTTTAGGTAGATTATTTTGTATTAAAAATAATTATAATTAATAACAAAAGGTGGATTATCACTAAACGCCTTACTAATTCAGGCGTAATAAAACAGAATAATAACCGTGATATTATTCACTATATTGTAGTTCCTATGGCTCAACTATTAGCGTTATTGAGGCTCCGACCACCGCCCTGTCATCAGCGGTAATCTCGCCGTGTTTAGCAAAGATCGCAAAAAGAAAAAGGTGCCAAATGGCACCTTTAGAAGGGATCCTATTTACACGGATCTAGAAGTTATATTTAACCCCAAACATCACGGCCGTATCGCTATAGCTATTGTTGCCCAGCTGCTGGCCGACGTTACCCCACAGATTGAGCCGCTTATTGATTTGGCCTTCTACGCCCACTTTTAGCTCACCGATATTCGCCGCACCGTCTTGCTTCATGGTCGCGCCGTCCATGGTGGTACCGAAATCTTTGGTGTTGTGGATCCAGTTCGCTTCAACAAACGGCTGGAACACGCGGTCTTTGCCTTTGTCCTGCTCGCTGTAACCATTCATAAAGACTCTTACGCCTAAACGGGTCTGGATATTGCCATCACCTTCGCCCGACACCTTGGTGCCATTGGCTTCAGTATGGTCATCCGCTTTCACGCCCATCCAGATGACCTGCGCTTTCGGTTGAATAAAGTAAGAGACGTTTTTCGCGCTATTTTCACCCAGTTTAAAGGTATAACCGCTTTCGACCGAGGCCGTCACACCGTTGGATTTGTACTCTTCTGAATCTAAATACTGACCGTCAACCCGGTTGTTAAACCAGTTGTATAACGCCCAGCTATCAACATACAGACCCGACTTATCGGCTTCGTTGGCATACCAGGTCGCGTATAAACCGGCGCTGTAACCGTCGACAGTTCCACGCGAACTGTATCCCGACCAGCGAGATTCGGTGTGGCTCTTGCTGTTAGCATAGCCCGCCATCACGCCAAGGTGCAGGCGATTTTGGTCGTTACTACTCCACTGGGCAATATCGCCGCCCAGCTGCATAACATAGCGGTTGGCCTGAGTGTCCAGCTGTCCGTTGGCGTCACGAGATTTCGTGTGTCCGCCTTCATTACGCAGCCACATGCTGGTAACTTTCTGCTCGCCGGTCAGCGCGTCGATATATTGGGTTTCACCTAAGCGGTCGTGCAAACGCGTAACAAACAGGCTATTGGCGGCCGCTAAGTTAGAGGTATAACTACCGGCCTCCGGGCGTTCAACCATCGGCAATACGTTTTGAACCGGGTCAGGGCTTGGCGTTACGTTTTGATTTGGGTCAGAGTCTGTCGCTATTAGCTTTAATGGGGCTAATGGCGTAGCCACACTGGTCAGGTACCAGCTACCGGCATTCACACCCGCACCGCGTGTCAACGTGTAGTCATAAGCACCGGCGACAATACGCCCCTGCTGAACAAACTCGCCGTCAGAGGTGCCATTAACCTGTACCAGCTCAATACCATTCAGCGTTGCTGCACCGCCACCACCGGCATTGGTTACGCTAACCCGGGTGGTACCGCTAGTATTGCCCGCCACCACTAGTTTATCGGTAGCGGAGCTATCATCATTCAATACCGTATTGAAATTCAGTAGGCCGTTATTACCGGTATAATCACCGGATACCGTCAGCACAGTACCTGGCGCACCGTTAAAACTCACCGTACCTGCGTTATTTAGGCTAGCCACCGTCTGATCATAGCCAGCTAAATTCAACTGACCCGCAGTCTGCACGAGAAAATCAGATGCAGGACTGAAAGCTCCGGCAATCCCCGCTTGCAGCGTTCCGCCCATAACGGTAGTCGTGCCAGCATAATCATTAGCAGACGTTAACGTCGTGGTTCCCTCAGCTATTTGACGAACGGATAAAGCGCCCGACATGCGCACCGAGAAATCAATATCGTCAGTATGGATAAATTGAACCGATGCAGCACCGTCACCGCCGGTAAGATTGGCAGCATTGAGGGTACCAGCCAGACCTCTGTTACCAATACTTACAACACCAATAGAGCCTGAATCGTTGGCAAGATATACTGAGCCAGCAGAAACTTCGGCACCATCGGTAATGACCAGAAAGGCATTGCCTGAATGACCAACAGTGAGGTCGAGATTGTTATTCCACTGTGAACCGGCTCCAGACAACGTCACCATGCCGATGGAACCAGCATTATATGCGATAGAACCCGTGTCACTGTTAACCACGCCGCCATCGCTAATCTTGAGATCGCTATAACCACGATAACCTACATGAAGAGCGCTACCGCTATTCCACTGAGAACCGACGCCCGACACGTTAACAACGCCTGATGAACCTTCATGATGAGCGATATAGCCCATGGCACTGTTAACAACGCCACCGTCGCTAATCGTCAACGAGCCATCACCGTAATAGCCAACGGTGAGTTCATCGCTGTCATTCCACTGCGAACCGGCTCCAGAGACCGTAGCCTGACCGGTCGAACTCGCAGTGTAAGCGATAGAACTATAATAATTGCCAGCACTAACGGTGCCACCATTGAGAATATTAAGCTTGCCATTACCCTCGAGGCCAACGTAGAGATGCCCGTTGCTATTCAACTGAGATCCAACGCCGGATACCAAGGCCACGCCTGATGAACCAGCGTCGACACCGATTGCGCTAGCTTTACTGTTAACAACGCCACCGTCACTAATGGTTAGCTCGGCATTACCGTAAAAGCCAACGGCGAAGTTACCATTGTTATTCCATTGCGAGCCTCTGCCAGATACCTCCGCGATGCCGGTTGCACTGGCATTGTGGCCGATATAACCCGTAGAGCTGTTAACAACGCCGCCACCGCTAATCGTCAACGAACCATTACCAAAATTCCCAACAACAAGGGCGTGACGATTATTCCACTGTGAACCGGTTCCTGAGAGGTTAACTACGCCCGTTGAACCCGTCTGACCACCGATCAAGCCCGAGGCACTGTTAACAACGCCGCCGTCTTCGATCTCCAACAAGCCACTCGTCGTATCACCAACGACAAGCGCATCGGTAATATTCCAGAGCGAAGACGTAGAGGCTCGGCCACCATCAATTATCAGATCGCTCGCGGCGAAAGCCGACCCGCTCAGGAGCGAACCGGAAAGTGCAGCGAAAATATAGCTACGACGAAAAATACTCTTTGCTCTTGTGCTTGTTAGAAAATTGCCTGCGTTGGCAGAACGGTGGAAACAACGACTCTCGTTGGCACTTCCAGGAGGTTTAAACGCATTAATACGATTAATTTTACTCATCAATAGTTCCATATTTAAATACAATAATTTCACTATGAAATGAGTAGTTGCCCTTCTTCACAGTGGTTCTATTTTTAGCGATAATTTCCTACTTGTAGCGGTGCTACTTGATTCTCAATAAAAATCAACGAGTAGACTTAGCTCCGAACCTGCCGTTTTGAGGCAATAGTCTCGCCAAAAGAGCTGAATAACGTTCACCGATGTAGAAAAGTGATTATTCAACCAGTCTTCAATACATCATAATGTGGTGTTTTTTAATGATTAAATCTCTATTCTTTTTAAATTATCGCAACCAATACTAATTGGTTGCATTTAAATTTAATTTATAGAGTCAAAACGGTGGATTACCGAGAATGTTATGCCTAGCCATCTATTTCCAGAATATTATAATATCTAAAAAATAATGGCTATAGAAAAATGAAATACTAACAATAGCGTGTTTTTATTAATGTAAAAAATTATTTCACACCAATAAAACTCAAATCTTTATTCATGAAAAACAATAATATAAAAAATAAACCTCAATTCATCATATTGGCTATTTTGATTCATATTATGAGAGTAATTACTCGTCATATTATTCTATTTTCATTACTCACAAGTGTTGCAATAATGTTATGAAATATTAGCTATATTATTAAAAATGGTAATTTAGTATTAATGATAAATATTGACACCAATAACTCTAAATAGCTAATTTATTCATATCTCACTAATTTAAAGGGAATAAAAATTATATTATTTATTCTATTGTCGCGCTTAGGGTTTGCAGTATGACAACTATTGAACGTAACGGTAACCTTCCCATTTTTAGCGGGGGGCACTATACGTAAATTTTCTTAAGATCGGTCAAGGCCCAGCATAACATACTCAGCATTTGCTGAACTCTGGGTCACCGGGTAGAAAATACCTTCACTAGCGAGTGTCGTTAAACCGTTAAATGCAGGCTCATAGACATAAGTTAAATTGTGCGACTGAGGTAACTCTATCGCTTTTTATTACCAAGAGATGAACATGCATTCCGTTACCATTTATCATAATCCTGCTTGTGGTACGTCCCGTAATACGCTTGAACTGATTCGCAACAGCGGTATTGAGCCCACAGTGATTCATTCTTTAGAGACCCCGCCAAGCCGTACGGAACTGATAAAGCTTATTGTTGATATGGGTATTACTGCACGCGTGTTACTTCGAAATAATGTTGAACCCTATGAAACGCTCAAGCTGGATGACGCCCCATGGAGTAACGATCGGCTAATCGACTTTATGTTGGAATATCCTATTCTGATTAATCGTCCGATTGTTGTGACCGAATTAGGAACAAAGCTTTGTCGGCCTTCTGAAACTGTTTTAGATATATTACCCACGGCTCAGAAAGGCGCATTTACTAACATTACTATTGCAATTAGCACACATTTCATTAATGAAATTATTTCCTTCACTTACACCCTTAATACATCTAAAAATAACTTTATTAATAGAGGCGTAATTATCATCTAGCTCATCCTGCCTTCTAAATTATTCCTGCCCGGAAGTCGGTGCCTGTCTCAGCATGTACGAAAAATCCTTTATTTCACATAACGCTTATGGACATCCTATTTCAACATTAACGGCACAGCGCTATTCAGACGGTGAATATATCTGTCACCCGTGCGGTAGTCCGCTGGTTTTTCATCGGAGTGCCGAGCTTAGCCGCCCTTGGTTTGAGCATACGGATGCTGATTTATCAGAACACGAGCGCCAACACCACTCTTAGGCTAATCGTAAACCTGTAGAAATAGACGGAGTGACTGCACTGACAAATCTTATTAATGAAGCTCTTGTCTTACATTAATATTAAGGATAAAATACTTTTTAATTAATTTAAGCGATCTAACATACCGATTTTTGATTACATTACAATCTTATACTCCATTTCGCTTTTTGAGTAGTGAGTTTGAGAATAATTATTCTAATTTAGCCTTCAAAGAGGCGTTTAGATTAGGTTGTTTTTAATAAGGGTTGGGTAGTTGGTGGAGTGATTTTCTTAAGTTGAGAATCTTTATCTTGAATGAGTGAAATTTATTATAGAACCATTGCGTTATCGGTCCTTTTATTAAAATTCACATTAAATTTATTATCTATAAAAACCCTGCTGAATAAGGGGGTTGGTGTTCTTTTGGCTATTTAATGGTTGCTAGTAGGGTAAGAAAGAATAACAGAACGCAGGGATATATTGATTACTAACATGGAGCTTTTATGAATAAAATTTATCGGATTATCTGGAACAGTACATTGGGCCTGTGGGTTGTTGCCTCTGAATTAACTCGAGGAAAAACAAAGAGCGTCACGTCAACGTCATTATCGGGAATGATATTGGCAGCCCTTCTATCACCATCAGTTTTCGCCAGTAGCTGTGATGACACCAGTCTAACCTGCGAATTAGGAACTACCTGGAGTTCCGCCACCAATAATTATGGCACCGATACTGTTACTGTTTCAGATGGTCAAACCTATGCGGTAAAAGGTCCTGACGAATTTAAGGTTGCCCCGGGAACCTATAAAATTTATACTTCGATTAATCAACTAATTAATGCAGGCTATATTACAGCCGACCCCATTCCTGTGACAGATACCAAAATCAACAAGGGGTTGTTAAGCAAGATCATTACGGTCTATGACCCTATCACTAATAGCAATAAAACGGTGGCAGTTTATAATTCCATGATCATGGGGGAATGGAATTCAGGCTATGCACAAGGTGGTATTGGCGTGATGAGCAGCGGGCCTGCCGATGTATATGCGCAAAGCCGTTTTGTTAACGTCACTGATGGTGTAGCAAATATTGATGCAGGTACCCAAGCAATTCGCGGCGGGATGAGAAACACTCAGTTTGTTTATGCCGATGGCACCAACAGTACTAAAGCCGAAGCAAACTGGTTGTCGAAAAATGAGGTATCATTTTCATCCGAAGTCGACTTTTTAGCGCAACCAACTCAGACCTACGCTGCACAAAAAGACACCTATAAAGGCACGTTTTCCACCTTTGATAACGGTAGCTATACCGTTAATTCACTGGCTGACTTTCAAAATTACAACAATTGGCTAATCAGTCAACTCGAATCTCAAGCGCTAAATTACAGTCAGTATGCCTCAGAGCTGGCTAAAGCCTACACCTCCACAACCACAAATTATGTGATTAACAATATTCCTGCCGACGCCGATACGACAATACTGAATGAAGCGCCGGGCAAGATTGCATTGCTGTATGGCAAGGGTGCCAATGCCACGGTGCGGTTGGCCGCCTCTGGGCAGATTACCGGTGACACCCGAGGTTCCCGGGGAAATTCGAGCGTATTTCGCCTTGAAAACGGCGCCACAGGGATAAATGAAGGAGAAGTAGAAGTCAGTCACTATACGGCTATCGTGGAATCGGGCTCAACCTTTATCAATAAGAGCCGCATCACATCAGGTTCAAATACCTTTGAGGGATTCGGCATTCATGCCAGCGGTGTCGGAAGCCGATTTATCAATGACGCCGTGCTAAACCTGAGGCCGGCATATTGGTCTGCGAACTATAACGGTACCAATTATGCAGTTACTCTAAATGACGGTGCGGAAGGAATTAATAATCATGTTATTAATATTGGTATTACCGAAGGAAACAAAGGTCGTAACGCGCTAGGTAATGTGCACGGTGTTAGGGTAAATACTGCATCCCAGTTTACCAACGCTAACGGTGCCAATATTAATTTGGGATTAGCTGAAAATGGCGACCACATTTATGTTAAGTCTGGTTCTTACGGTATAAACGCTACCGGCACCACTCACGTTGATAACCAAGGGACTATTACCCTTAGTGATAAAGTTGAGGGCTCGTCGGCAATTTATGCAACAAATACAACGAGTAGTGGCGTTGTTGTTAATAGGGGAAAAATTGTTATTACCAGCAACGGCGATAACGGCAATTTTATTCCCGAGACCAACGTAGCCATACAGGCGGTCAATAATTCTAAGGGCGTTTACAACATTGGTTCAATAGACATTATTGGCATCAATACGGTTGGCATTAAAACGCTCACCGGTGGGCAAGTCGTCTCTAGCGGCGATATCAACATTATCGGCGGTGCCGATCTGCTCACTGGACTACGCAACTACGGGGCATGGTCCGAAGGTGCCAATTCATTGGTAAATATTTCTGGTACCGTTAACATGAACGGTGATAGAGCCATTGGCCTCCATGCCCGAAACAGCGGCAGTATCGCAATTGACGGCGCAGGGGAAGTGAAGTTTGTCTCCGGCACTGACCAGATTGGCTTCTTCGTTTATGGTCCCTCAGCCTCTCTGACTAACACCGGCTCGGGTGCCATGAATGTGTCTACTGAACGTTCTACCCTGTTCCGTATGGAAGACGGTGCCGACTTTACCGGCGGTACCGGGGCCAGCTCGTCGCTGACGGCATCGGGTAAAGACTCCACCGCCGTGATGGTCACCGGCTTAACCGGTACCGACGTGTCGGCGTTTAACTCCGGCGGTATGACCCTCAACCTAAGCGGTGAAAATGCCACCGGCGTATTAGTGGAAGGCGGCGCTCAGGGCAACATTGCCGCTATTGCCAACATTAACTTAATTGGCGTAGGTGCCATTGCCGGTATTGCCGATGGGCAAAAGCATGATTTAACCGGCTCTGCCACCGGTACACCGGTTGCCGGCGTATTAACCAATGGAACCCTCAACGCCGGTGCGGCCGGTTTTGGTACCGGCACCCTTCTGGTGGCTGGCGCTAATCTTAATTCATCGCTGGATAGCGTCACCGGCTATATCGCCCGTAACAGCGCGACGCTGAGCAACTCCGGCAATATTATCTTTAGCGGCAAAAACACCACCGGTATTCAGGTGCTGGACGGCTCTGTTGGCGGCAATACCGGCAGCATTACCCTGCAGGACGGCGGTATTGGTCTGATAGCCAGCTCGTCGAATTTGGCTACCACCATTAATAATAGCGGTAACTTAGTGCTAAAAGGCGGCACCAACGCCAACCGCACCAAGGGTATTCAGGCTTCCGGCAGCGCAGTCACGGTCAATATGACCGGCGGTTCTATTGATATGCAGGGCCAGGGCGCAGTCGGAGTTGAAGCGATGGACGGCGGTAAGGTGATCCTGTCCGGTACCGCATTACCGACGTTTGCCGCTGAAGCTACCGGCGTGACCGACCAAATCGCTTTCCGTATCGTCGGCAACGGGGCCAGCATTCAGACTAATTTGGCGGCCGGTACCGTACTGGATGCCAGCGGTAAACAGTCAACCCTGTTCCGCATTGAAGACGGCGCGACCCAGTCGGGCGTGCTGCAGATGCAAACCTCCGGTAACGATGCTAACGGTATCTGGGCTACCGGCGCAGGCACCACGGTGGTGGCCTCGTCGGGCAGTGACTTCCAAATCTTAGGCGCGGGCGCAAAAGGTGTATATATCACCGGCGCGGCCAAGGGCACGTTAAAATCCGGTACTACCGTCAGCCTGGTAGGCGATGGCGCGGTAGTGGGCGTGGTTGACGGCAACGAATATGATTTGGCCGGTAACATTCTGACCAGTAATACCGGCTCTACCCTGACCAATGAATCCAATATCACCAGTACCTTAAATAATGCCATCGGGTTTATTACTCAAAATCAGGGGCTATTAGTTAATCAGGGCAATATCGACTTTACTCTGGGTACCGGCAACACCGGCGTGAAGGTGATTAACGGTCAGTTTGAGAATAAATCCAGCAATATCAACGTCAACGGCGTTGCCGTATCGGTGGAAGGTGCAGGCTCAGTCGTGACCAGCACCGGCGGTAATATCGTCGCGACCAACGGCGAAGCGGCGATTAAGCTCGGTCAGGATGCATCGCTCAATCTGGTCGGCAGCGGTTTAGGTACGGTTGAAGGACAAGGCACCGCACACGGTGTGTTATTGGATACCGGTGCCAAAGGCCTGATAATTGCCGGTGCGAAAATCAACGTCAATGCCGCCGGTGCAACCGGTAACGGCGTTGAAAACAAGGCTGAAATAGCGGGCCTGCAGTTAACCGGCACCACCCAAATTAACGTGGCCAACGGCAAAGGTATCCGTACCGCGGCAACGTTAGCGCAAACCAACAGCGGTACTATCAACGTCAACGGCAGCGGTACCGGTCTGGCGTTCGAAACCGCCACCGGCGGCGTGGTGGCGAATATCGCGACGCTGGATATGTCTGATTCAACCGCGCTGGTGATTAACCTTAACGGCGTCGGCGGTACCGGTATTCTGGCGAACACCGCGGATGATGCCACGGTGAAAAGCGGTGCCAGCGTGAACGTTGCTCAGGCTAACGGCGGCTCAGCGCTGGTGGTGAATAACTCGGCGGCATCGGTTATTCAGAGCGGTAATCTGAATTCATCGTCGACTACTGCAGCCGTTGTGCGGGCTGAAAAAGCCAAGAACTTTACCAATACTGGTAAAATTATCGCTAACTCCGTTACCGCTGAAGCCATGTCGTTTGATGGTTCTATCAATACCGTTGTGCTTAATGATACCGGTGCTGCCATTCAGGGCGTCATCGCCATGAATGGCGGAAATAATAACGTCACCAATAAAGGGCTGATTACCGGCACGCTGACGGCGGCAGACGGCAATAACCAAATGCTGTTTGAAACCGGCAGTACCCTGACCGGCAGCGCGACGTTAGGCCAAGGTAACAATCAGGTTACGCTAAACGGCACCGCCCATACGGAC
>NZ_WOYF01000011.1 GCF_009800925.1 Budvicia diplopodorum
TCGTAACGAGAAACGAGATCAAGGGCCTGTCCAATGTGCATAAAAAAATCCGGAAACGGGTGAGCATTTCCGGATTCTTACACAACCACTGGATCGGTCAACCGATCCTTAACTGATCGGCATTACCCAGATTCAGGAGGTTTTCATATTAACGTTATAGATCTGATTACAGGATGCGGCTAATCAATTTATCAATACGGATTCGCCTTAATCGCCTGATTAATTTGCGTATTTTAACCGGATAAAACTGAATGCTTTGTAGCTGTTGGAAATGGCTAACAATAAAGGTATGCGTCCGAATACAATCCAATTCATGAAGACGGGCCTGCTTTAATTCCTCTTTGGGGTCATGAATTAAAATTGCATTTTCTAAGTCCAGATGCCATGCCCGGGGATTAAGATTATTACCGGTAATTAATTGCCAATTATTGTCTACCCACATGCCTTTTAAATGGTAAGTGTTATCTTCATCTTTCCATAATCGAATAGTCAGTAGTTCTTGATCAATATAACGCTGTAAGCGGGTAACAAAACGGCGTAGGTTGATTTCATAAAGGTAGGGTAATGCGCCAATAATTTTAAATGGCTCATCTTCCGGAATATAGAAGTCATTAGCTGTTTTATCACCGACAATAATTTCAACCTGCTTTCCTTGGCGCAGCAGTGAAATAATATTTTTCACCAATTGGGCTGGTAAATTAAAATAAGGAGTGCAAATTGTTAGTTTTTCTTCGGTGCCGTTCATTAGCCAGTTAATTGTTTTATTTAACGGACTGTGGCGACCTAAACCGACTAATGGCGTTACTGCTAGCTGATTATTATCGGCGTTGGCTTCAAATTGATAATTTTTAACCCGTAGTTCCTGTCTGAATCTCTTTATTTCATTTTTTAACTCTGGGCTACGAGGCCGGTCTTTGTAGTCTAAGCGGTGTACCGCATCAGACGTTAGTACTGATTGTTTCGCATAACCAGCCATACTATCTGCTAGCGCAGTATTAGTAATAAATTGATAGCGGTCGTAACGGTATTTATCGTGTCTATGAAGATAAACGTCATTAACGCTGGCACCGGTATAGGCAACGGTATTATCGATAATACTACCTTTTAGGTGTAGAACGCCTAAAGCTTCACGAGTATTAACTGGAACACCATATATAGGAATTTCAATACCTGAGTGCTGCTGAGCCATTTTGTAATACCAGTCAGCATTAGTGTTTTCGGCGGTAGCACCAATTCTACCTCGCTGAGCACGATGCCAGTCTACTAGTATCGCCACCTCTAATTCAGGTCGGCGAATCTTAGCCTGATACACCGCTGACAGAATATCAATACCAGCATCATCATGTTCTAAATAGAGTGCAATCAGGTATATGCGGTGTTCTGCATGGTTAATCAGGTCAAGTAAAGTAGAGCGATAATCACCAGGCGTTGATAATATTTTAATATTATCAATTGGCTGAGATATTTTAGGCAATTGTGCAAGGTGTTGTTGAGATTTCTTACGTTTAAATGATGACAACATCACAGTGCATTCTTCTCTTGTTGGGCTATGGCAAGGGGCCATAGCGTGCAATTAGTTAACAGTCGAATCGGACAATACTACCACCACTCAATGGTAATGTGACCAAAAAACAGCACCTATCTTGTAAATCTGTCGATGATATAACATATTTTAACTAGATTGTATCGTATCTATTTGATACTAATGAATATTATTCTTTGAGTTATAATTTAGCCGTACAATTTTCAGCGGAATGAGCGATGAGGCTTTCCAGTGAGCGGTTAGCTTTACCAGCCAGATAACGTTGCTTAAAGTTAACAAAGTAACTATTTAACTGCTCTGACGCTGTAATTTCATTGACCTGTGCCAATAATTTGATAGCTACTTCTACAGTGCAAAGCTGCTCTTTGGTGCTTGCTTCACGCAAAAGATAATCTGAACTTTCATCTGCCTCAATAGCTAGAATTGGCAGATTATCTAGATAAGGGCTCTTGCGAAACATTTTCCGGGCTTCAGCCCATGTGCCGTCAAGCATAATAAATAGCGGGTGCTTTCCGAGCTGTTTGTCGACCGTTTTGGTGACTCTGCCGGGAAGGGCGTAAGAGGCGGGGAATATCAGATAGGGCTGATAGCTATTATCGGATAATAAAGTCAATAACTGTGGATCGACCGTTGTTCGTGACCAAATGAACGCTGTAGTCTCAGGAAGTATGTCTGCAATTAGCCTACCGGTATTGCTCGGTTTCAATGGTTCTGTGTCATACATTAATAAACAGAAGCGGCTGTCTGACGTCATTGGTGAAATCGAAGAGCATAGGCAATGAATTTTGGGTAGTAGGCAGCGGGTACAGCGTATCACTCGGCAGCCTCTGGCTTTATATGACCGGGTTGATTGAGCAAGACGTTTTTCACGAAGGCCTAATACAGCGTTGTCAACGGAGGGCGTGAATTCAATTTCTGGCTCCATTTGATCTTTACCTGAAAAATGTATGTTTGGTGGCAACGATCGATTTTAACACTTTTCCAAAGGAGCATTGATGAAACCAATCAGTTAAGGAGCGCAATAATACGTTATTATGCGCGCCTCGGTTATGGTTTTATCATTGATTTATGTTCGAAATTATTTTGCCAGTACTTCATTCAGCCATTGGTTAAATGACTCTTTTGGCATCGCTCCATTCAACATATCTATGCGTTGTCCCTTCTTGAATACCATAATGGTAGGTATACTACGGATACCATAACGGGCACTTAGCTCCTGTTCTGCTTCGGTATCGACTTTTACAAAGCGGAATTGACGCTCTCTTTCTTGAGCTGTATCTTCAAAAATAGATGCAAAGTTAAGGCATGGGCCACACCAGGGTGCCCAAAAATCAACGACGACGGGTAAATCGTCTTTTAATAATGAATCAAGAGACGTTTTGGTAGCGTTGATCACCTCGCCATCAAAAAGCTCATGTCCGCAGCGACCACATTTGGCGTCTTCTTTAACTCGCTCTTCAGCAATACGATTGGTTGTTAGGCAAGAAGGACAAAGGGTATTCATGCTGTTACCTCAGTAAAATTACACACTAATTTTACTTATTATGTATAAACGATTAACTGTCCACAATGTGGTTTTGTCGATGGTTACAATAGTTTTAGTCTTTTAGCAGATCATTAGTGGCTTACCGGTAAAACATCAGGTAATCTGCGCGCCGAGTGCGATGGTGGGAGTGGAGAATAGATATGAATGACTCTTTTAGCGGTAAGAATGGCAAAGTTAAAGTAATGTACGTTCGCGGTGATGACAATAAAGATGATAAGAGCAACAAACGCTCTGATAAAAGTCGCCCGGTAAATAAAAATGCTAACCGCAGCGATAAGAATCCACGTTGGGGCGATAGTGACCGTCCGCGTAAACCAGTACGTAATGAAAATGAAAAGCCAGCCCGCTCAGCATGGCAGGCAAGGTTGCAGGACGTCAGCGAGCCTGAGCCGTTTGATCACGGTGGAATTAGCGGTAAAAGTCAGATAGATCCGGCTCAACTGCGTAAGCAACGTGAAGAAGAAACAAAGGTTTATGGGGAAAATGCTTGTAAAGCGTTATTCCAGAGCCGTCCTGATGCGATTGTTCGCGCTTATTTTATTCAATCCGTGACTCCTCGTTTTCGTGAAGCGCTTCGCTGGATGGCGGCTAATCGTAAAGCGTACCACGTCGTTGAAGAAGAAGAGTTAGCCAAAGTATCAGGTACAGAACACCACGGTGGCGTCTGTTTTCTGATTAAAAAACGTGGTGGATTATCCGTTGCTGATTATTTAGCGAAAGCAGCAAAAACCGACTGTGTGGTTGCTATGGAGAATGTAGGCAATCCTCATAATCTCGGCGGAATGATGCGTTCTTGTGCTCATTTTGGCGTCAAGGGCGTATTGCTGCGCGATCCTAGCATGTTGGAGTCCGGTGCTGCCATTCGTACTGCTGAAGGTGGTGCGGAGCATCTTAGCGCTATTGGTATTGATGATTTTCCTGAAGCTCTTGATATTTTCCGCCGCGCGGGATATACCATTGTTACTACTTCTAGCCACAAAGGGACGCCATTATCTAAAGCGACCTTACCGGCTAAAACCGTATTAGTGATTGGTGAAGAGCGTGACGGATTGTCCGATACGGCGATGGAGCAAAGCGATATAAGTGTATCAATTGGCGGTACAGGAAACGTTGAAAGTCTAAACGTTTCAGTTGCTACAGGTATTTTATTAGCCGAATGGTGGCGCCAGAATTTAGCCAAATAGGCCAGTTCGGTCGGTTTTAGTTTCGAAACTAAATGAAATTCAAGGGAGCGCTATTAGCGCTCTTTTTTTACGATTACTTTTTGTCTTTATTATAGTTTATCGGCGTGATGGATTAAAACGAACTTGTCCCACAGCTGCTCATTGCTCTCTTTGTGCTCGGGATCGTGAATGATAGTGTTATCGATCGGGCATACTTTCATGCAGGTTGGTTGATCGTAGTGGCCAACGCACTCAGTGCAGAGATTAGGATTAATTTCATAGATTTCAGCGCCCATTGTAATTGCCTGATTCGGGCATTCCGGCTCGCACATGTCACAGTTAATACAGCTCTTTTTTATCAATAACGCCATTTCAATCACTTACCTAAAATTCTTATTTGTATCTGAGAGTGAATCCGCTTGTCTTATCTCATGCTTTTACGCACTCATTGTATTGATATTCAGTGTATGGAACGTTGAAAAACGTAAAATATGCAGCAGAGATATTTTTCAGCTCCTAAATACGATGTGTACGAACCATTATCTATAGTTCAGTAAACACGGGGGATCCAGCGCCGCGCACTGTAACACAAAACCTAAAAAAGCCCAATAATGGCGTTTTTTTAACCGTATTGAAGAGTTAGGCTCTGCGTAAACTGGCGTGTGCCTATTAGGTAGACAAATCCGTTGGCTGCCTGAAGGGAAAAGGATCGCTACTATAGACGATAAACAGTCAGAGAAAAGGTATACTCTCCTAATTATTTTTTCGAGAAGTTTGGTTCAATGAGCATCGCCATATTCTATTATAGGAGTCAGTTTGTCAGCTAACCAACCACATCGGCGTACCGTATTTTTTGATTTGGACGGTACCTTACACCAGCAGGATCTATTTGGTAGCTTCTTACGCTATTTGGTTAAACGTTTACCTATAAACCTGATACTGGTTATTCCTCTGTTACCTTTAATTGCTCTCGGTTTGTTGATTGGCGGGCGCTCATGCCGCTGGCCTGTTAGTTTATTTTTATGGGCAATGACGGTAGGGCAGGGTGAGGCTAGGTTGAAACGGCTGGAAGCCCGGTTCGTTGAAAATTTTAAACGGCAGGTTGTTGCTTTTCCTGCCGTTCAAGGGCGCTTGGCTGAGTATATCAACGATGAAAATACTGACGTATGGCTGTTAACCGGTTCGCCTCAGAGGCTGGTTGAACAGGTTTATGCCGACTCTTTTTTCATTAAAAAAGTTAATCTTATCGGCAGTCAGGTAGTCAGAGCCTACGGTGGTTGGGTTATTACTATGCGTTGTCTGAATAAAGAAAAAGTTAATCAGCTCGAACTTCGCCTTGGTAAACCGCTGACATTATATAGCGGCTACAGCGATAGCATTCAGGACGATCCGGTTCTTTCGCTTTGTGAGTTTGCTTGGAGGGTTGATGCAGAAGGCAATTTAAGTCCGCTAAAATTTACGTCGCGATTTTGATAGTTAGCAGGAAAGCATCATAAGAGTGCTTTTCCTGAATTAACTAAAAGCGTAATTACATTGCCTGTCTGAATAGCTCAACAATTGGCAACGCTCTACAACATGAGGGGGAATAACCATGCAGCAAGAGTTGTACACTGATGAATACTGGATGCGTTATGCGCTTGAGCTAGCAAAGAAAGCCGATAATGAAGGCGAAATCCCCGTTGGTGCCGTTTTGATTTTAGACAATGAAATAATTGGTGAAGGCTGGAATCGCCCGATTGGCAAGCATGATCCAACCGCTCACGCTGAAATTATGGCTCTTCAGCAGGGGGGGGGCGCTCTACAAAATTACAGGCTACTGAACACTACGCTATACGTTACGTTAGAGCCCTGCGTCATGTGCGCCGGAGCTATGGTACATAGTCGTATTCAGCGTTTAGTCTATGGCGCTAAAGATCTCAAAACGGGTGCCGCAGGGTCGCTACTTGACGTCTTAGGGCATCCGGGGATGAATCATCAGGTTGAAGTGATATCGGGCGTATTGGCTGATGCCTGCTCGGCCTATTTGAGTGATTTTTTTAAACGGCGTCGTGAACAAATAAAGACAATGAAGAAGCATAAAACCGGGCTGTCTTAGCCCCCGCGTTTGGGCGAAACTAATTGCGCACGACTAACTGGTTCGGCTTTACTGCTGGAGAAGATGCGTTTATTTTTGCTTCTTTAGCTGCCTCTAGCAACGTCTGAGACATCTGATGTTCTTTTTCTTGCAGATAGCCAGCTAGGCTAATTCTGTAACGGCGGATATTTTCAACAAATTGGTATGCCTGATGGCCGCGGGCATAGCCATACTGGGTCCTAGCGTAATACTGCTTCTGGCTGAGCATGGGCAGCCTTTTCTTTACGTCAGCCCAACTGTCAGGATTTTCTCCCTGCTGTGCCGTAAGGCTACGAGCGTCAAGCATATGGGCATATCCCATATTGTAAGCCGCCAGAGCGAACCAAATGCGGTCATCTTCAGGAATAGTTCCCGGTATTTTTTCTATCAGCTGTTCAAGGTAAGTAATTCCGCCCTTGATACTCTGTTCCGGGTCTAGCCGGTCGGTTACGCCCAACGATTCAGCCGTATTACGGGTTAGCATCATAACCCCCCTGACTCCGGTAGCCGATGTTGCCAGTGGATCCCAGTGGGACTCCTGATAGGCAATCGCGGCGGCTAACTTCCAGTCTATTTTTGTCACGTGTTTTTCAAAGTAAGGCCGAAGGTTCGGTAATACGTCATCAATAGCGTTTAGAAAGGTTTTAGTATCCACATAATTGAATTCACCCACGTGGCCCAAGTATTTTTCTTCTAGATTAGCCAACGTTCCGTCTTCAACAACTTGATTAAAGAAATCCAGCATGGCCGCGTTAAGACTATTGTCTTCGCTATTTTTGACGTACCACATTACAGGCTCTTCTTCAGTGACATCAAAGGCAACGGCCAGATTTGGATAAACCCGTTGCACAATGGCAATAGTCACTGAATCAGCGATGGTGTAATCCAGCTTGCCGTCAGCCACTTGCCTGAGTAACTCTGTCGATGAACTGGTTGATGAGGCATTCCAGTTTAGCTCCGGATATTTGCTCTTTTTTAACTGCTGGAGAGTTGAAATGCTGGCTGAGCCTGTCACCACCGTGAGTTGCCCTTTTATATTATCCAAGGACGATGGCTTAGGCGTGCTCTGGTGATAGACCAACTGCTGGGATACGGAGTAGTAAGCCGGGCCAGTATTGTAGTCTTTCATACGCTCGGGGTTATAAATTAGCCCGGCCGCTAAAATGTCGGCCTTCCGCCCGTCGAGTTCTGGAAAAAGGGTAGTTATATTATGCTGGGCTTCAATATTGAGTTTTACACCTAGATACTCAGCGAACAGTTTTACCAGTTCATAATCGAGCCCCCTGGTACCATCACTGCTTTTGTAATAGTAAGGGGTAACGTTCAGCGTGCCGACATTCAGTACTCCGCGAGCCTGTATTTCTTGTACTTGGCTGCTGTCGCTACTGCGCCAATGGAGCATTGGCCATAGCGTTAAGGCAATGAGTAAGGTAACGACACCAATAAACAGATAACTAATCTTTAGTGGCTTCAAATAATTTTCTCTATAGGTGAAATTTGGGCTGAATACGGTTAGAGCGGGATGCTATTTGAGGTTTAACGTGCTCCGATCTGAATCATTTCGGACAGCGATCTATCTGTTGATATTCAATGAAATTATCTATTTTTCTATCGTGTGATAGCCAGCGAGCCTATATGCTATTGAGGCATTTTGCTTAACTAGACGCCTCTTGGCAAACACTATGTGTCAGGTACGGAATTTTCCCATTAGAAAATAATAGCGACGCAAACGGTTTCGTCATCGTGATTGATTCTCTATAATGGCGTCAGTTTTCCTTCGCTCATCCTTAGACTAGAGAAACGCTACTATGGAAATTTTGCGTGGTTCCCCTGCTTTATCCGCTTTTCGTATCACTAAATTACTCTCTTTATGTGAGGATGCTCAAATTCCAGTCAGCGATATTTACGCTGAATACGTCCATTTTGCGGCTTTGACTTCCCCGCTATCAGAAAGTGAGGCCACCAAGCTCCAGCGTTTACTCAAATATGGCCCGTCTTTGGCGGAACACCAACCTGAAGGTCGGTTGCTGCTGGTTACGCCAAGACCGGGAACGATTTCACCATGGTCTTCTAAAGCGACGGACATTGCACATAACTGTGGTTTAGGGCTGATTCAGCGTCTGGAACGTGGAATTGCCTACTATATTCAGGCCGAGACATTAACGTCATCCCAGTGGCATACGTTGGCCGGGTTACTCCACGATCGTATGATGGAGTCGGTATTTACCGATTTCAACCAGACGGAAGCCTTGTTCTCTCAGCATCAGCCGGCTCCTTTAGTTGAGGTTGATATTTTGAACGAGGGGCGTGAAGCGCTCGAAGATGTGAACCAGAAGCTAGGGCTGGCTTTAGCTTCGGATGAAATTGATTACCTGTTAAACGCGTTTAATCGTCTGGGTCGCAATCCGACCGATATTGAGCTGTATATGTTCGCTCAGGCTAATTCTGAGCACTGTCGGCATAAGATTTTTAACGCTGACTGGATTATCGATGGGAAAACCCAGCCTAAATCATTATTTAAGATGATTAAGAACACCTTTGAACAACATCCTGACTATGTTTTATCTGCCTATAAAGATAACGCGGCCGTGATGGAAGGGTCTGACGTCGGCCGATTCTTTGCTCAACCGGATTCAGGCATCTATGACTACCGTCAGGAATTAGCTCATATTCTGATGAAAGTAGAAACGCATAATCATCCGACGGCTATTTCACCTTGGCCGGGAGCCGCTACCGGTTCTGGCGGAGAAATCAGAGACGAGGGCGCGACCGGCCGGGGGGCTAAACCTAAAGCTGGCTTAGTCGGATTTTCCGTTTCAAACCTGCGCATTCCCGGCTTTGAACAACCGTGGGAGCAAAACTTCGGTAAGCCTGACCGCATTGTGACCGCGTTAGATATTATGACCGACGGGCCTTTAGGCGGCGCTGCTTTTAACAACGAGTTTGGTCGCCCGGCTATTTTAGGCTACTTCCGTACCTATGAAGAAAGCGTCGCTAGCCATAATGGGCAGGAGCTTCGAGGCTACCATAAACCGATTATGCTAGCCGGTGGTCTGGGGAATATTCGAGCGGATCACGTTCAGAAAGGTGAGATTGTAGTCGGAGCCAAGCTGATTGTGCTCGGTGGCCCATCAATGAACATTGGTCTTGGTGGCGGTGCGGCTTCATCGATGGCATCGGGTCAGTCAGATGCTGATTTAGATTTCGCTTCCGTTCAGCGAGATAACCCTGAAATGGAGCGCCGCTGTCAGGAGGTTATCGATCGCTGCTGGCAAATGGGCGATGACAACCCAATTTTATTTATTCATGACGTCGGTGCTGGTGGTTTGTCTAACGCTATGCCGGAGTTAGTCAGCGATGGTGGGCGCGGCGGTAAGTTTGAACTGCGTGACATTCTTAACGATGAGCCGGGCATGAGCCCGTTGGCAGTTTGGTGTAATGAATCGCAGGAGCGTTATGTCTTAGCGATATCACCGGATCAACTATCGCGATTCGATGCCATTTGCCAACGCGAGCGGGCCCCGTATGCGGTAATTGGTGAAGCCACCGAAGAGCTTCATTTAACGATGAATGACCGCCATTTTGATAATAAACCGATCGATCTGCCGCTGGACGTTTTATTGGGTAAAACGCCAAAAATGGTACGGGATGTCAAATCTCTGAGCTTCAGTGGCCAGATGCTAGATCGTGCAGGTATCACGCTCGAAGATGCCATTAAGCGAGTGCTTCATTTACCTGCGGTCGCTGAGAAAACCTTCCTGATTACCATTGGCGATCGCTCGGTAACCGGTATGGTTGCCAGAGATCAAATGATTGGACCTTGGCAAATACCGGTCGCGGACTGTGCCGTGACGACTGCCAGCTATGATAGCTACTATGGTGAAGCGATGTCGCTGGGCGAAAGAGCCCCGGTGGCGTTACTGGATTTTGCCGCATCGGCCCGTCTGGCCGTTGGTGAAGCGATAACTAACATTGCAGCGACTCAGATTGGCGAGCTTAAACGAATTAAGCTCTCGGCAAACTGGATGGCTGCTGCGGGCCATCCGGGAGAAGATGCCGGTTTGTACGAAGCCGTTCGTGCCGTTGGCGAAGAGCTTTGTCCGGCACTGGGCATCACCATACCGGTGGGTAAAGACTCGATGTCGATGAAAACCCGTTGGCAGCAGGGCGATGAAACGCTTGAGATGACTTCCCCTTTATCATTAGTCATTACGGCGTTTGCCCGTATCGAAGACGTGCGTAGTACCGTAACGCCACAGCTGCGTACCGATAAAGGCGAAAATACGCTGCTATTGATAGACTTAGGCGAAGGGCGTAATGGCTTAGGCGCAACGGCGTTAGCGCAGGTTTATCGGCAGCTGGGCAATAAACCGGCAGATGTGCATAGCGCAGACAAGCTGGCCGGTTTCTTTAATGCGATGCAGACTCTGGTCGCCGATCGCTCACTGTTGGCTTATCACGATAGGTCTGACGGCGGATTAATCATCACATTAGCCGAAATGGCTTTTGCTGGCCATTGTGGACTGGACATTCAGCTGGAATCGTTAGATGAAGATCTGCTATCCGTATTGTTCAATGAAGAGCTTGGTGCTGTTATTCAAGTCACTCAAAGCAATCTCGAGCAGGTTAAACAGCGTCTGGCTACGTTTGGTTTGGCTGACTGCGTTCATGAAATTGGCCGTGCCGTGGTGGGCGATAATATTTGTCTTCGTCAGGGGAAACGGTCGGTGTATCAGCAAAGCCGTCAGGCGCTGAGGATCTGGTGGGCTGAAACCACGTGGCAAATGCAGCGTTTACGGGATAATCCGGCCTGTGCAGATTCAGAACATCAGTCTAAACACAATATTCAGGATCCGGGTTTGAACGTCAGCCTAACTTTCGACCCTAAACAAGACGTTGCCGCACCTTATATTCTTAAGCAGGCTCGTCCGCGTCTGGCGGTATTACGCGAACAAGGCGTTAACTCTCATGTTGAAATGGCGGCGGCATTCCACCGTGCCGGATTTGAACCCGTTGACGTTCATATGAGCGATCTGCTGGAAGGACATGCTTCACTGGCGAGTTTTCACACGCTGGTGGCCTGCGGCGGTTTCTCATACGGAGACGTACTAGGAGCCGGAGAAGGTTGGGCGAAATCTATTCTGTTTAACGATCGGGTTCGCAGCCAGTTTGACGGTTTCTTTAACCGACAGGACTCACTGGCTCTGGGGGTATGTAACGGCTGTCAGATGATGTCTAACCTTCGTGAGCTGATTCCCGGTGCTGAACACTGGCCGCGCTTTGTTCGTAATTTGTCAGACCGTTTTGAAGCGCGATTCAGCCTGGTTGAAGTTGCGGATAGTCCATCTCTATTCTTTAAAGATATGGCTGGTTCTCGTTTACCTATCGTTGTTTCACACGGCGAAGGGCGAGTAGAAGTTCGCGACAGATCGCACCTATCAGCATTAGAGCAATCTGGCCTGATTGCCCTGCGTTATGTTGATAACGGTGGGCAGGTTACTGAGGATTACCCGGCAAACCCTAACGGTTCACCGAATGGGATCACCGCCGTAACCAATAAAGATGGTCGTATAACCGTTATGATGCCTCACCCGGAGCGCGTGTTCCGTACTGTCAGCAATTCATGGCATCCGGAACAGTGGGATGAAGACAGCCCATGGATGCGCCTATTCCGTAACGCCCGCAGGCAGCTAGGCTAATTCAGTAAGGCCGTTTGTTGGTCGAAACATGATAAAGGCGACGAAGGTCGCCTTTTTTAATGCTTTGATTATATAGGAAATTATGTTTCCTGTTGGCAAATGCAGACAATACGTCGTACTGGGTGTCTCAGATAAGAGACATTTAACTAAATGATTAATATAATAAATAATCCTGCCATCGAACTATGTCGGTATTTAGAGACAGAATAGCTAATTTTGACCGTAGTTAGAAAATCTCATGGTTAGCATAACGCTGTAATTAATATATTAACCTTTGTTTATTAGTTGGTTATGATATTTATTTTGAAGTTGGCACGATGCATGCATATAGTATTGCGTCGCTCATTCAACTATTTATGTCAGCGCAGTGAAAACTGAACTACATAAGCCATCAGAATGATGCCAAAGCCATGGTACCTACCGTCTACGACATCGATATTAACTGCTTTTGCAGCTTATCAAACATCAGACGACACGTTGAGTGAGGTGCCAGCCTGTGTCTAGCGATGATGAACAGAGCTTCATCAATAATTGACACATTTGGATGTTATTCGTCAGGTCTACCGATGATTGGCTTAGCCTTCATCAAACAGAAGACGAAAAATCAGGGCATCCGCGCATTTCTCCCTAGGGGTGCTAACGCATTCTTAGGGAACAAAGTTTATCAATAAACGATATTCGTTAAGCACTTATCATTAATTAGATAAGTGCTTTTTTTTGCACTAAAAATGGCCTGATTTAACCCAGTCTGGCTATCACCGTATTAATTATCGCCGGATTGCGATAATTGTTTGGAAAAATAATAGAATAAGTCTATTCACATCAATAAAGGTCGGTTAGCATCTTACCTGAGTGATTCACTGTGAGAGCGCCGCGTTGAAAAAGTTTAGTCGTTTTCCCCATTCCCTTCGTCAATTGGTTTTGCTGGCATTTTTGCTGGTGCTATTGCCTTTGTTAATATTGGCCTATCAGGCATATAAAAGTTTGGATCTTCTCAGCGAACAGGCGGCGGATATTAACGGCACGACGCTGAAAGATGCTCAGCGCAGTGAAGCGATGACAAATCTGGCACTGAGTATGGAACGAAGCTATCGGCAATACTGCGTATTGGGTGATAAAACGCTGGAGAAACTCTATTTAAATCAGCGCCAGCAATATGCCGCAATGCTGAACGTTCACGCCGCTATTTTACCCGATGATAAATACTATAAGACGTTACATCAGCAATTAGCCGGGTTATCAACTATCTCCTGTAAAAACAGCGGCCCCGACGATAATTCATCGCTCTTGCTGGAGTCTTTCTCTAAAGCCAACGCTGAAATGGTTCAGGCTACCCGCGACGTGATTTTCTCCCGCGGTGAAAAACTTCAGCAGGCGATTGCCGACAAAGGCTATTTCTTCGGTCAGCAGGCCTTACTATTATTCCTGCTCAGTATTTTCTTAGTGTTCCTGTTTACCCGTATGATTATCGGTCCGGTTAAAGCCGTTGAGCGTATGATTAATCGCCTCGGTGAAGGGAAAACCCTCAGCAATTTATCGCTGTTTAAAGGCCCGCGTGAAATCCAGTCTCTTGCTCAGCGAATTGTTTGGCTCAGTGAGCGGTTATCATGGCTGGAATCGCAGCGCCATGAGTTCTTACGCCATATTTCCCACGAGCTTAAAACGCCGCTTGCCAGTATGCGTGAGGGAACTGAGCTATTAGCCGACCAAGTCGTTGGGCCACTGACTGAAGATCAAAAAGAGGTGGTCGGCATTCTTGATAACAGTAGCCGCCATTTGCAGCAGCTAATCGAACAGCTATTAGACTATAATCGTAACCAGTCTGATTCCCGGGCGGAAAAAGAGCATATTAATCTACAAGAGCTGGTTTCTGCCGTTATTTCTGCCCACAGTTTACCGGCAAGGGCAAAATCTATGCGCACTGAGTGTCAGCTAGCTAAAGATCGTTGCTGGGCTGAATCTGTGCTACTAATGCGCGTTCTTGATAATCTCTATTCCAATGCGGTGCACTATGGCGAGGAATCCGGTACCATCTGGATTATTAGCCGTCAGGTTGATCAATTGATTCAAATTGAGGTCGCCAACACCGGTGAGGCAATTTTGCCTCAGGAAAGGGCAATGCTGTTTGAACCGTTTTATCAAGGAAGCCGCCAACGAAAAGGGGCGGTAAAAGGCAGCGGATTAGGGTTAAGCATTGCCCGTGACTGTATCCGCCAAATGGATGGTGAGTTAGTGTTGGTCGAAGTTGATTACGCTAACGTGTGTTTTCGAATTGAATTACCGTTAACTGCTGAGAAGTAATACATAATGCGTAGTAACAGGTTTATACAACAAATTTTAGACAGCAGATTAAACTTAACCACAGTGGCGACAACCCCTGCGGGGCAAGTACTGAAGCGGGCTTTAGTCTTTGCTTCAGCGCTGGCTTTGCCTGCCATTTTATCCGGCTGTGTTAGTCAATCATTAGGCAGTAGCCTATCCGGCACAATAAAAAATGAATCGCCGGATCGTCGGGTTAATGATTATTCACGCGTGAACTGTGATAGTTCCATTTGGCAGAATCAGGATGATGAAACCAATGAAAATTCACTCTACTGGCTAAGGCTGATGAGCTGTGTTCAGTCGTTAACTCCCCCTCTGGCCCGCATCCAATCTTATGGCTATGAAGTGGTCAAATGGGACCGAGCCTTTAAGCGCGCCATTCTGTTAGCCCTCAATGAACCGACCAGCAGAGAGCGTCGCAAATCATTAGAGCAATTGAACAGTTTTAAAGACACGTACCCCGACAGTGTTTATCCGCTAATTCAGCTCTGGAGCGATCAACAGACCAGTGAACTCAATTTATTTGATGAACGCCTCCGCACTCAGCGCCTGAAAGAAAGCAATGACGCCCAGCTTGATGCTTTGCAGCAGCAACATCAGGATCTCAAACATCAGCTCAGTGAGACCACCCGCAAGCTCGAAAATCTGACGAATATCGAACGTCAGCTCTCTTCTCGTAAAATGCCTCAGACGGAGCTGCCTCATGATGAATCGAATAGCAACGCTAAGTCTGATGCTGGGCCTGCAACACCTGAAGAGCTGAAAAAGCCGGTGCCCGATGCTGTACCCGTAACGAACCCTGTAGAAGACATTAAGCCTGATAGCCCTAAACCGGTTACGCAGCCTGCTATTTCTCAGCCAGCGGCGACAGCGCCCGTACCTGCTAAGCCAGATACGCCACCACAAAAACAATAAGACTTTATAAGGAGATTCGGCGATATGTCACAGCGTAAGCCTGCTAATTTATTATTGGTTGATGACGATCCTAGTTTGTTAAAGCTTTTGGGAATGCGTTTGACCAGCGAAGGCTTCAATGTCACAACGGCGGAAAATGGTCTGGAAGCGTTACGTCGCTTGGCTCGTGACCCTGTCGATCTCGTTATCAGTGATTTACGAATGGATGAGATGGACGGCATGGCGCTGTTTGCTGAAATTCAAAAGCGCCAGCCGGGAATGCCCGTGATTATTCTTACTGCTCACGGTTCTATTCCCGATGCGGTAGCGGCAACGCAACAGGGCGTATTTAGCTTTCTCACCAAGCCTGTCGATCGCGATGCGCTGTATAAAGCCATTGACGAAGCGCTGGCGCTTAAAATTCCGGCCGGTGATGATAGCTGGCGCGAGCAAATAGTCACCCGTAGTCCGCTTATGCTTCGCCTGCTTGAACAGGCCAAAATGGTCGCTCAGTCTGACGTTAGCGTATTGATCAACGGGCTGAGTGGGACCGGTAAAGAGGTATTAGCCAACGCGATTCACCACGCGAGCCCGCGAGGGCGTAAACCTTTTATTGCTATTAACTGTGGTGCTTTACCGGAACAGTTACTTGAGTCAGAGCTTTTTGGCCATGCCAAAGGTGCTTTTACCGGCGCTGTTAGCAGCCGTGATGGCCTGTTTCAGGCCGCGACGGGCGGGACTTTGTTTCTAGATGAAATCGGTGATATGCCTTTAGCCCTCCAGGTGAAGCTGCTGCGTGTGTTACAAGAGCGTAAAGTTCGCCCGCTAGGAAGCAATAAAGATCTGGATATTGACGTTCGTATTATTTCCGCGACTCACCGCGATTTACCTAAGGCTATGGCTAAAGGCGAATTTCGCGAAGATCTTTACTATCGTTTAAACGTGGTCAATCTTAAAATCCCGGCGCTGCATGAGCGCGCTGAGGATATTCCGTTATTAGCCGACCACTTATTACGCGAATCAGCAAAACGGCATAAGCCGTTTGTGCGTAGTTTTTCCACTGATGCAATGAAACGACTGATGGCTGCAAGCTGGCCGGGTAACGTTCGCCAGTTGGTTAACGTCATTGAGCAGTGCGTTGCCCTGACCAGCACGCCGGTGATTAATGAGTCTCTGGTTGAGCAGGCGCTTGAGGGGGAAAACACCGCGTTGCCAACTTTTGCCGAAGCCCGTAATCAGTTTGAGTTGGTCTATTTGCGTAAGTTGCTGCAAATGACAAAAGGCAATGTGACTCATGCCGCCAGAATGGCCGGTCGAAACCGAACTGAATTCTACAAATTACTGTCGCGTCATGAACTGGATGCGAATGATTTCAAAGAGTAGGATTTAATCTTTTCTAATCCAGACGGGAGTCATTTATACTTCCGTCTTTGTAACCAGATAGCGAACAGTGAATTGATATGAGCAGAGCTCTCTCTATCGCATTAGCGCAGTTAAATTGGCTGGTGGGTGATATCGAAGGTAACGCCGACCGCATGTTGCAAATCCTTAACGAGCAACGGCACGCAGGCGCAGATATTGTTATGTTTTCTGAGCTGGCCCTTACCGGATATCCGCCAGAAGATTTACTTTATCGCGACGATCTTTATCAGCGCTGCGACGTGCAGTTAGCCAGGCTTCAGGCGGCTTCTTCCGAGCTCGCTATCATTGTGGGTCATCCTTACCGGGATAACGGTCGGTTATA
This sequence comes from Budvicia diplopodorum, assembly GCF_009800925.1. GTDB lineage: Bacteria > Pseudomonadota > Gammaproteobacteria > Enterobacterales > Enterobacteriaceae > Budvicia > Budvicia diplopodorum. The sequence continues at coordinate 17,025 of NZ_WOYF01000011.1, forward strand.
TAATGCGCTCTCTTTTTTCTGGCAAGGCAATCTGGTTACCCGCTATTACAAACAGCAGCTTCCTAACTATGGCGTATTCGATGAGAAGCGCTATTTCAGCGCGGATAATAAGAGCCAGTTTATCGAATTTAAAGGCTATCGCCTCGGCCTGTTGATTTGCGAAGATCTCTGGTTTAACGGCCCGGTTGATGAACTGAAAGCGTCTGGGGTCGATATGATCTTATCGATCAACGCCTCGCCTTATAACCGCGAAAAGCCTTATATCCGAAATCAGCTCCTGTCTGAACACAGCCGCCGTACTGGCTTGCCATTGGTTTATCTGAATCAGGTTGGCGGCCAAGATGAGCTAATTTTTGACGGCTGTTCTAAGGTGTTTGATGCCGCAGGTAACATGACTCACCGTCTGGCAGCGTTTAGTGAGCAAATAGCTCAGGTTCGGCTTAACGATATTCAGATTGAGCCGATGGCCGGTTTGGCTCCTCAGGCTTCCGATCTCTCGCTAATCTATGACGCGTTGGTATTAGCCGTTCGCGACTATGTGACCAAAAATGGATTTAAAGGCATTATTCTTGGCCTGTCCGGCGGGATTGATTCCGCGTTAACGCTGGCGATTGCGGTTGATGCTCTGGGCAAAGATAAAGTTCAGGCCGTGATGATGCCTTTTCGCTATACCGCAGAAATCAGTATCCATGACGCCAGAGAAGAAGCTGAGATTTTGGGCGTAGAGTTTGATGTTATCTCGATTGAACCTATTTTTGACGCTTTTATGGCTCAGCTAGCGCCAATGTTTGTTGGTACTAAGCGTGATACCACGGAAGAGAACCTGCAGGCTCGCTGCCGGGGTGTGATTCTGATGGGGCTATCGAATAAGCGCGGTAGTTTGGTTCTGACTACCGGTAATAAGAGCGAAATTGCGGTAGGCTATTCCACTCTTTATGGTGACATGGCGGGTGGTTTTGACGTATTAAAAGATGTGCCAAAAACGCTGGTGTTTAAGCTTTCTGAATATCGTAATACCCGTTCATACGTTATTCCTCAGCGGGTTATCGACCGCCCACCGTCCGCGGAGCTGGCGCACGACCAACGGGATGATGACAGTCTGCCGCCGTACCCGGTGCTGGACCAAATTTTAGATGGCTACGTCGAACGAGATATGTCGGTGGAACAGTTGGTTGCCGAAGGGTTTGATGAAGCGATTGTTCGTAAAGTTATTCGCCTGGTGGATATTAATGAATATAAGCGTCGTCAGGCTCCTGTAGGTCCGCGCATTACTGCGCGTAATTTTGGCAAAGATCGGCGTTACCCGATCACATCCGGCTTTGGCCGCAAAAACTGGTAAGGATCCGCTGTTATGAAAAAGATTGACGCTATCATCAAGCCGTTTAAATTAGATGATGTTCGCGAAGCGCTGGCGGAAGTTGGCATTACCGGCATGACAGTGACTGAAGTGAAAGGTTTCGGCCGCCAGAAGGGGCACACTGAGCTATATCGTGGCGCTGAGTATATGGTGGACTTCCTGCCAAAGGTCAAAATTGAAATCGTTGTTGCTGATGAAATCGTTGATACCTGCGTAGAAACTATCATGAATCGGGCTCAAACCGGTAAAATTGGTGACGGAAAGATATTCGTTTTCGACGTTGCCAGAGTGGTGAGAATTCGGACCGGCGAGCAGGACGAAGACGCTATTTAGCCGTGGCGTATTTTTTGCTGAGAGGCAATATCAGCCTCTCAGCGGATAAAACGGTTGGCGGTGCTCGTTTCATCTCATCTTAAAATTCAACGATCTTATGCGGGCCAAAGCACTCATAGCGTAGCTGCTCCGGTTTTACTCCCCAGTTGGTGAGCTGCCGGGCAATATGTTGCATAAAAGGCACCGGCCCACAGAAGTAATACTGCATATTTTGCTGAGATAGCTCAGCTTTCAGCGCATCAAGCTGCATCAATCCCCGATGGTCGTAGTGAGTGCCGCTAAGATCCTGCGCATTAGGTTGGTTATACCAAATCTGCTGGTGAACGTTCTGCATTGAATTTTAAATTTCGGTTACTTCGCTTCGAAAGGCATCGATTGCGCCATTTTCTGCCGCATGCAGCCAGTAGATATCAGCTGAATGGTTTTGCATTTTGAGCGAGTTCAGCATTGCCAGCATCGGGGTTACCCCTACGCCGCCAGATATCAGCGCGATGGGCGTTTCCGCTTTCACATCAAGAAAGAAGTCACCGTATGGCGGGGCTAGGCTCAGGGTATCGCCCTCCTGAACGGTGTCATGCAGGAAGTTTGATGCTTTGCCCTGCGGCTCACGCTTTACTGCAATTCGATAGTTATTACCGTTGGGGGCGTGAGTCAGTGAGTACTGACGAATCTCCTGATTTTCCAAGTTTTCGCCGCGCAGGTAGACGGCGACATACTGCCCGGCTTTATAATCTGCGACGGGTTTACCATCGACCGGAGCGAGTTCAAAGCTGGTGATAACCTCGCTCTCTTTGCGCTTGTTAACAATACGGAATTCTCTTAGGCCTTCCCATCCGCCTTGTTCGTTTGCCACCTGCCGGTAGATCTGTGATTCACGCTGGATAAACACGTTGGCCAGTACCTGATAGGCTTTTCCCCAGGCTTCAATAACTTCAGCTCCCGGATGCAGTAATTCATCAATGGTTGCCAGTAGGTGATGGCCAACGGTGCCGTATTGGTCTGGCTGAATATTAAAGCTAGCGTGTTTTTGAGCAATACGTTCAACGGCGGGAAGGATCGCCGATAAGTTTTCGATATTGGATGCATAGGCGCAAATAGCACCGAATAATGCCTCCCGTTGAGCGCCGCTCTGTTGATGGCTAAGGTTAAAAATATCTTTGAGTTCTGGATTGTGTTTGAACATCCGGTCATAGAAATAGCCGGTTAGTTTAGGCCCGGTTTCAAGCAGAACAGGGATAGTTGATTTAACAATGGCAACAGTGTGGCTATCTAGCATGGATGTTTCCTGATTATTTAATGATGCACATAAAGTGCATAATAAATACATCTTATGTTTGATCTCTGTCAATATAAAATATTTTTAAATGGCTTCCGATGGTTCCGCCTTTCATGCAATCGTTTGCGTAAAAACCTTCATTTGGCTCTATTTAACAAGATAAAAACATATTACACTGGGATCACGTTGCACGTAGTTGCACCTTTTGCCAGTTGATTAGCTTATTCAGGAGATGCGGATGTTAAAGCGAGATATGAACATTGCCGATTATGATGCCGAGTTATGGCAGGCTATACAAAAAGAGAATGTTCGTCAGGAAGAACATATTGAATTGATTGCTTCTGAAAACTATACCAGCCCGCGCGTTATGCAGGCTCAGGGTACTCAGTTAACCAATAAATATGCTGAAGGGTATCCGGGCAAGCGCTATTACGGCGGCTGCGAATACGTTGATATCGTAGAACAACTGGCTATCGATCGCGCTAAAGCGCTGTTTGGGGCAGATTATGCCAACGTACAGCCACACTCAGGTTCTCAGGCTAATGCTGCGGTTTATATGGCTCTGCTCAACCCGGGCGATAAAGTTCTGGGTATGAATCTGGCCCACGGCGGTCACTTAACTCACGGCTCACCGGTTAACTTCTCCGGCAAGCTTTACGATATCGTTCCTTATGGTATCGATGAAAGTGGCAAGATTGACTATGCCGATCTGGCCACTCAGGCGCAGGCGCATAAACCAAAAATGATTATTGGCGGCTTTTCTGCCTATTCTGGCGTGGTTGACTGGGCCAAAATGCGTGAAATCGCTGACAGCATTGGCGCTTACCTGTTTGTTGATATGGCCCACGTTGCCGGCTTAGTTGCTGCAGGCGTTTATCCGAACCCGGTCCCTCATGCTCACGTGGTCACCACGACAACGCATAAAACCTTAGCGGGCCCTCGCGGTGGTCTGATTTTAGCTAAAGGCGGCGATGAAGACCTGTATAAGAAACTCAATTCGGCCGTATTCCCCGGTGGTCAGGGTGGCCCTTTGATGCACGTGATTGCCGGTAAAGCCGTTGCGTTAAAAGAAGCGATGGAGCCTGAATTTAAATCTTATCAGCAACTGGTTGCGAAGAATGCCAAAGCGATGGTGGAAGTGTTTAAATCTCGCGGTTACAAAATTGTTTCCGGCGGTACGGAAAACCACCTGATGCTGCTGGATCTGGTCGATAAAGATATCACCGGTAAAGACGCTGATGCAGCGTTGGGCAGAGCCAACATCACGGTCAATAAGAACAGCGTTCCTAACGATCCAAGAAGCCCGTTTGTGACTTCCGGTGTGCGTATTGGTACGCCGGCGGTGACCCGTCGCGGCTTTAAAGATGCCGAGGTGCGTGAGCTGGCCGGTTGGATCTGTGACATTCTGGACAACATGGGTGATGACGCGACCATTGAGCGCATTAAGGCTAAAGTGCTTGAAGTTTGCGCCCGTTTCCCGGTTTATGCCTAAATTCAAACGGTATACATAGTCATTTTGCTATAAAGTGAAATGCAGTTTAATAAAATGGGCGTTATATTAATTATGGCGCCTATTTTTTTACCTTAAAATTGGCGGGTTATTACCCGGCGACGAGCAATAGCTTCAGAGAATTAGAGGATAACTAAATGAAAAAGCATAACCCTGGCTTTGAACAACTGTGTGAGGCCGCACGTAACAATGTGAATGAAGTGAGCATCCAGCAGGTGAAACAGATGATTGATGACGGTACTGTGCCGCTGGTGTTAGACGTCAGAGAAGAGAGTGAATGGCAGAAGGGCCATATCCCCGGTGCTCAGCATTTAGGCCGCGGTGTATTGGAACGCGATATTGAAACCCGCGTTCCCGATAAACAAACGCCGGTGATCCTCTACTGTGGCGGCGGCTATCGTTCTGCTCTGGCGGCGGAAAGTATCCAAAAGATGGGATACAGCCAAGTGCTATCCATGGACGGCGGCTATCGTGCATGGGGCGAAGCAAACTATCCATTGGTTAGCGAATAGTTGGCGGCAAACCGCGATTGAATGATGGCCTCAATGACCCGAATATATGTTTTCCTGCTTTGCCTGATGAGCCCGCTGGCCGGCGCACATCCCCACAGCTTTATTGATTTAAACGCCAGCCTGTTAACTGAAAAACAGGCACTCATCGGCATAAAAATGGTCTGGTTAATGGATGAGTTAACCTCTGCTGAACTATTGCACGATGCGGCGCTGGCAAAAAATAGTGCGGGCGCATGGAAGTCTATGGCGGATGAAATCATGGAAAATGCGGCTGCTCAGCACTACTTTACTCAGATTAACTCTGGCGGGCAGGCGGTAAGCTTAAGCGCTAAACCCAACGATTACTCACTATCACGGCTGGGAAATAAAGCCGTTTTGTCGTTTGTACTGCCGCTGGAGAAACCGCTTCCTTTGGCTAATAACGTCATTACGATTTCGACTTATGAACAAAGTTATTACGTCGATATGAGCTATATCACCGATGACGCCTTCAGCCTGCCGACTGATATTACCGCATCCTGTAAAGTCAGCATTCATACGCCAAAACCAGACGCTTCGCTGCTAACCTACGCTCAGTCGCTGGATAAAGACGATGTACCGGAAGAAGACATGGCGCTGGGTAGCAAATTTGCCCAAACGGTGACGATTGCATGCAAGTGATAGGTTCAGCCTCAACGCCGACGAAACGCGGGCTGCGGAGCTTTTGGCCTCTGTATGTCTGCCTTGTCGCTTTGTTATTGCTGGGCGGCATTATCTGGCTTAAATGGCCCGATTTATTACTACAAAGCGCTATCTGGCAGAAATTGCTTCATCAGCGGCTGGTCAGCTTGTTGCAACAGGTTAAAGCTCACCCTCTGGAAACGGGCGGTATGCTGATGTTGTTTAGCTTTACTTATGGCCTGCTGCATTCTGCGGGCCCGGGGCATGGAAAGGTTATTATTGCTGCTTATCTGGCCACTCATCCGCTAAAGCTTCGCAGTAGTTTATGGCTAACCATCGCCGCCTCCGTGGTTCAGGGTATGGTTGCTATTGTTCTGGTAACTGTCGTGACTTTTGTATTACAGCTCTCTTCGCGCGCTTTGCATCAAAGCAGTTTCTGGATGGAAAAGGGAAGCTATTTACTCATTGTGCTGGTGGGATGCATTCTCTGTTATCGGGCCGTGCGAAGCCTGCTCGCTATAGCTAAAACCTACCGGCGTTCAGGGATGAATATCATTGCCCTCAGACCTATGGATGCCAATCATGTGCATAGTGATGACTGTGGCTGTGGGCATCGCCATTTGCCCACTCAGCATGAGCTATCCAGCGGCAGCGGTTGGAAGACTCATTTAGCCATTATATTCTCCATTGGTTTGCGTCCTTGTTCTGGCGCAATATTGGTTTTACTCTTTTCAAAAGTGATTGATGCCTATTATTGGGGCATGGCTTCCGCTATGGTAATGGCGATAGGAACGGCAACGACGATTTCGCTACTAGCGCTGTTTGTCCACTTTGCTCGTCGGTTAGCTGAACGTCTGACGTCAGCCCGAGGGCATCGGCAGTCTTGGGGGAGGGTCGCGCTGGCTTCCCTTTCATTAGGCGGTGGCGCATTGCTTATTCTGGCCGGATTGATTCTTTACTATGCGGTTTCTCCCGTAGCTATGGGGGGAACCCCTGTTTTTTAGTCTGATATTGATTGTCGCTATTTAAATAAAAGGACGCGTTATGAGAACTATTTATGCCCACCGCGGCATGTCTTCACTGGCTCCTGAAAATACCTTATCGGCTGTTAAACTTTGCGCAGATTACCGGGTTGATTGGTTTGAGTGCGATATCGACATTCTGCATGATGGCACCATTGTAGTTTCTCACGATTCAACGCTGGATCGCTGTACTAACCGTTCCGGCTCATTATTTGATCTCGACCGACAAGCGCTCTCCAGTATTGACGCCGGAAGTTGGTTTAGCCATGACTACCTAGATGAGCCTCTGCCAACTATAGAGCAGCTGGTTGTGGCGATAAACCGCTATAAGCTCAATGCCAATATTGAAATTAAATCCTGCGAGTCCAGCGCTCAGGCCAGCCGCGATTTGCTCAGCGGCTTGAACGCTGCGCTAGAGCAGCTTGCCCCAGAACGGGACTATATTATCTCCAGCTTTAATCCGATTCTGCTGGCTGAATTTAAAAAAATACGGCCTCAGGCCAAGATAGCCTGCCTGTTTGAGCAACAGACTCTAAATGATGATTGGCATGTCATTATGGAATGGACCGGAGCGGAATATATTCACCCTCAGAATGAAGGCCTGACGCGCGAACAGGTCAGAATGTTTAAGGAGCGAGGGTATAAAGTTAACGTTTGGACAGTTAATGAAAAAGACCGGGCTAACCAACTGTTTAACTGGGGCGTTGACGGTATTTTTACCGATGTTGCTCAGAATTTCTCAAGGTAAACCTTCTCATTACCTTCTCATTATTACCGGGCAATAAAAAGAAAGTTTATTGCCCGGTATACAGAATGATTAACGCTTCAGTGCATCACTCAGTTCATCACGAATGGTAGAAAGCAGGGCCTTCACTACGCGCGGGTTGCCTGCAACCACGTTGCCAGAAACGTAAGAGTTATGGTCGCCAACAAAATCAGTCACGATACCGCCAGACTCACGAACCAGCAGTTCACCGGCAGCAAAATCCCAAGGCTTCAGGCCAATCTCAAAGAACCCATCAACTCGGGCAGATGCCACGTAGGCCAGATCCAGCGCGGCTGAACCGGTACGTCGGAAATCTGCACATTGAGTGAACAGCTTACCAACTATATTGATGTAAGTTGCTGAATGCTGCTTGAGTTTGAACGGAAAGCCGGTTGCCAGAATGGTACCGGAGAGATCTTTAGAGTTTGAACCGCGTAAACGATAACCGTTTAACTGCGCACCCTGACCGCGAGTTGAGGTAAAGAGTTCGTTACGCATTGGGTCATAAACTACGGCAACTTCGGTACGGCCCTTAACGCGCACGGCGATAGAGACACAGAAATGGGGGAGGCGTTTAATAAAGTTAGTGGTGCCATCTAGCGGATCGATAATCCATTGTACGTCCGAGTCTTCACCGACAAGTTCGCCGCATTCTTCGCTGATGATGGTGTGTTGAGGGTAAGCTTTACGGATAACTTCGATAATTAAATGCTCAGCTTCGCGATCAACGTTAGTAACGAAATCGTTGTCACCTTTCTGACTTGCTTCAACGGCGTCAGGTGTTTCATAGAACTTGGCGATCAGGTTACCGGCCTTGCGCGCAGCGCGTACGGCTATGTTCAGCATAGGATGCATGGGTATCTTCCACTAAATGTTAAAGAACAGGAGAATCATAAAACGGCGCAAAGTATATCAGAGGATCGGCAAAATACATAGGCTGTGTTACCATTCTTCCCCACAACTTTTAGCGCGCAGAATTTTGTTCCTATGTCAGAGCTTACGTCACAGATAACCGGATTGGACAATATCCGTATCGTTTTGGTTGAAACATCCCATACCGGAAATATGGGCTCTACCGCCCGGGCCATGAAAACCATGGGATTGACCAACCTTTATTTAGTTAATCCATTAGTTCGTCCAGACTCTCAGGCAATTGCTCTGGCTGCCGGTGCCAGTGACATCATCGGTCGGGCTTCTATCGTTGACACGCTCGATGAAGCCTTGGTTGGATGCCGCTTGGTCGTTGGAACCAGTGCGCGCTCCCGAACCCTACAGTGGCCCATGCTGGAACCCCGTGAATGTGGCGTAAAAATGACTCAGGAAGCCTCTCAGGCTCCGGTCGCGCTGGTGTTTGGTCGTGAAAGAGTCGGGTTGACTAATGATGAGCTACAAAAGTGCCATTATCATGTCGCCATTCCGGCTAATCCTGACTATAGCTCATTGAATTTAGCCATGGCGGTACAAATCTTAGCCTACGAAATTCGGGTGGCGTGGTTAGATCAACAGGCCGAAAATGCCGCTCCGCTACCCCTCGAACAGGAAGAATACCCATTGGCGGAAGATCTGGAGCGCTTCTATCAGCATATGGAATCCGTATTACTGAATATTGGTTTTATTCGCGCTTCTCATCCGGGGCAGGTGATGAATAAGCTTCGTCGCTTAATTAACCGCTCTCGCCCTGAAAGTCAGGAAATAAATATCCTACGGGGGATCCTGAGCGCCATTGAAAACCCTGATGACAGAAATAGGCAGAAATAATAGCCTTGAACGCCTTTTCAATTGTTACAATACGCGCGACAATAGCTAAATACGCTTTGTATTTGGCCTACTTGAGCCGCATGGTGGCATGTTTTAATCGTCAGAATAATACTTGACTAAAACAGTCAACTAAATAGTTGACTGAAATGGTTGGGAATGCCAAACTGTCAACATATTCACTAACAGATGGGCATTATCAATGAGACTGACATCAAAAGGTCGTTATGCAGTAACCGCCATGTTGGACGTGGCTTTACACTCTCAAGACGGACCTGTCCCCTTAGCTGATATATCCGAGCGTCAGGGAATCTCTTTGTCATATCTTGAGCAACTGTTCTCTCGTTTGCGCAAAAATGGTTTGGTCAGCAGCGTGCGCGGGCCCGGTGGTGGTTATTTGCTAGGAAGAAGCCCCGCTGAAATCGCCGTGGGCTCTGTAATTAGTGCGGTAGACGAATCCGTCGATGCTACCCGCTGTATGGGGCACGGTGGATGCCAAAGCGGTACCCGTTGCTTAACCCATACGCTGTGGCACGATCTCAGCGAGAGGATCAGCAGTTTCCTTAATGACATCACGCTGGCTGAACTGGTTAAGAATCAGGAAATACTCGAGGTTGCCGACCGCCAAAATAATGATACTCAAGGTGCGGTAACCAGCTCTCATCATTTATTCGATGAGGCGAAGAAAATCAATCTGCGCGCTTAACCGCCAGTGATTATTTGCATTATTTTGAAGTAATGTACGGAGCAAAGAATGAAATTACCAATTTACTTAGACTACTCAGCAACGACCCCGGTTGATCCGCGGGTTGCAGAGAAGATGATGCAGTACTTAACGCTTGACGGAACTTTTGGTAACCCGGCTTCCCGGTCTCACCGTTTTGGCTGGCAGGCTGAAGAGGCGGTAGATATTGCCCGTAATCAAATTGCTGATTTGGTTGGTGCGGATCCTCGCGAAATCGTATTTACTTCAGGTGCGACAGAAGCTGACAACTTGGGTATTAAAGGTGCTGCCAACTTTTATCAGAAGAAAGGCAAGCACATTATTACCAGTAGAACTGAGCATAAAGCGGTGCTGGATACCTGCCGCCAGTTAGAACGCGAAGGCTATGATGTCACTTACCTGACCCCACAGGCTAACGGTATTATCGACCTGAAAGATCTGGAAGCGGCAATGCGCGATGATACTGCCGTCGTCTCAATCATGCATGTCAACAATGAAATTGGCGTGGTTCAGGATATCAAAATCATCGGTGAAATGTGCCGTAGCCGCGGAATCATCTTCCACGTCGACGCCACTCAGAGCGTTGGTAAACTGCCGATTGACCTGTCGCAATTGAAAGTTGATTTAATGTCATTCTCTGCCCATAAGATTTATGGCCCTAAAGGAATCGGTGCGCTGTACGTTCGCCGTAAGCCTCGGGTAAGAATTGAAGCCCAAATGCACGGCGGTGGCCATGAGCGCGGTATGCGTTCAGGTACGTTACCGGTACATCAGATTGTCGCGATGGGTGAAGCTTACCGTATTGCTAAAGAAGATATGGAATCAGACATGGCCCGCATTCGTGCGCTACGCGATCGCCTGTGGAATGGTCTGAAAGACATTGAAGAGACCCACCTGAACGGTTGCATTGAGCAGGGCGTGGCTAACATCCTCAACGTCAGCTTTAACTACGTTGAAGGTGAATCTTTAATTATGGCGCTGAAAGACTTAGCCGTCTCTTCTGGTTCAGCCTGTACTTCTGCCAGCTTAGAGCCGTCTTACGTTTTACGCGCTCTGGGAATGAGTGATGAATTAGCCCATAGTTCGATCCGTTTCTCTTTGGGGCGCTTTACCACAGAAGAAGAAATTGACTACACCATTGATTTAGTTAAAAGATCTATCGGCCGTTTACGTGACCTGTCTCCTCTTTGGGATATGTTTAAGCAGGGTGTGGATATCAGCACCATTGAGTGGTCTCATCACTAATTAACTTATCACTGGGCATCATTTGATGGCTTAGTGACGGGCAGGAGTAAATATCATGGCTTATAGCGAAAAAGTTATTGAACACTATGAGAACCCACGTAACGTAGGTTCTTTTGACAATGAAGATCCAACCGTTGGTAGCGGTATGGTTGGCGCACCGGCGTGCGGCGACGTAATGAAGTTGCAGATTAAAGTTAACGATGAAGGTATTATTGAAGATGCCCGTTTCAAAACTTATGGCTGCGGTTCTGCGATTGCCTCCAGTTCATTGGTTACTGAATGGGTTAAAGGCAAATCTTTAGATCAGGCGCAGGCCATTAAGAATACGGATATAGCGGAAGAGCTGGCATTACCACCGGTCAAAATTCACTGCTCTATTCTGGCTGAAGATGCAATTAAGGCAGCTATTGCGGATTACAAAAACAAGCACAGTAGCAAATAAGAATTCAAACATTGAGGTTTGGTTATGGCGATTACCATGAGCGATAGCGCTGCGCAGCGAGTTCAGACATTTTTATCTAACCGGGGAAAAGGCGTTGGCCTTCGCCTTGGAGTAAGAACGTCGGGCTGCTCCGGGATGGCATACGTTCTCGAATTTGTTGACGAACTACACGATGAAGATACGGTATTCGAAGACAAAGGCGTTAAGGTAATTGTTGATGCAAAAAGCCTGGTCTATCTGGACGGTACCGAGCTGGACTTTGTTAAAGAAGGTCTGAATGAAGGGTTTAAGTTTAATAACCCTAATATTTCAAGTGAATGTGGTTGTGGCGAAAGTTTTAACGTCTAGTCTACTTTCGTTGTATATCAACGGTATACGCGTAATGTAAATAGAGTATTTGAAGTTTTGACTATACGGTTGCTCCTTTATTAAGCTGTGCTTTGCAATAAAGGAGCCTTCGCCCAACTATCATCATCAGAGCATGTCATGGACTATTTCACACTATTTAATCTGCCTATCCATTTTGTTGTGGACACTCTGTCACTCTCCGTCCGTTATCAAGAACTCCAGCGCCAGTTTCACCCCGATCGCTATGCCACCGCACCTGACAGCGAAAGGCTGCAATCGATCCAACAGGCTGCAACCATTAATGATGCTTACCAAACGTTAAAAGATCCGCTGCGACGGGCAGAATATCTGCTGTCTCTTAAAGGCTTTGACGTAAGAAATGAGCAACAAACCATGCACGACACGGCTTTTTTGGTGGAACAGCTGGAGCTGCGTGAAGAGCTCGACGCCATTGAGCGTAAATCTGATACGGGATTTGCACTGGCCGGTTTTAGCCAACGGGTAGACAAAATGGTCCGCCAGCGCAGTGAACGATTGATTAACGAATTAGACGATGAGAATTGGCAGACAGCGACGGACACAGTCCGTAAACTACGCTTTCTGGATAAGCTTCAACAGCAAGTAGAGCAGCTGGAAGAAAAGCTGCTGGACTCCTGACGGATACTGAACATGGCTTTATTACAAATTAGCGAGCCCGGACTAACCGCGGCTCCGCACCAACGCCGGCTTGCAGTCGGTATTGATCTTGGCACCACTAACTCGTTGGTTGCCACCGTCCGTAGCGGGCAGGCAGAGACGTTGCCTGACGATCGGGGCCGTCATCTTTTGCCTTCTGTTGTTCACTATCAGGCTGAGGGCATTGATGTTGGTTGGGATGCCCGCATGCAGGCGGCAGACGATCCTTCAAATACCGTAAGCTCCGTTAAACGAATGATGGGCCGCTCCCTCAGTGATGTTGTCCAGCGTTATCCAAATTTACCCTATCAGCTTCAGCCAAGTGAAAATGGGTTGCCAACGATTGTGACCGCCAAGGGTGTGGTTAATCCGGTGCAGGTTTCCGCCGACATTCTCGCGGCATTAGCCAAACGAGCTCAGGAAACCTTGGGTGGCGATCTTGATGGCGTCGTCATTACCGTACCCGCTTATTTTGATGATGCTCAGCGTCAGGGTACTAAAGACGCCGCCCGTTTAGCCGGGCTGCATATCCTGCGCTTGCTAAATGAACCCACGGCGGCGGCTATTGCCTACGGTTTAGACTCAGGTCAGGAAGGCATTATTGCCGTTTACGATTTGGGTGGCGGTACTTTTGATATTTCAATTTTGCGTTTAAGCCGTGGCGTATTTGAAGTGCTGGCAACCGGCGGTGATTCAGCCCTCGGCGGTGACGATTTTGACCACCTATTGGCCGACTGGCTACGGGAACAGGCTGGGTTGGGTGAACACAGCGACCATCAGCAACAGCGCCAACTGTTGGATACGGCCATTGCCGCAAAGATTGCCTTGAGTATGAGCGATAGTACCGAGGTTAAAATCGGTAACTGGCGGGGAGAAGTCACCCGTGAACAGTTTGATTCGTTAATTAATCATTTGGTGAAGAAGTCGCTGGTTTCCTGCCGCCGTACGCTAAAAGACGCTGGCGTTACCGCTGATGAAGTATTACAGGTTGTGATGGTCGGTGGTTCGACCCGCGTACCGTTAGTTCGTACTATGGTTGGTGAGTTTTTTAGCCGCACGCCGCTGACGACCATCGATCCCGATCGGGTTGTTGCTATCGGTGCTGCGATTCAGGCAGATATTCTGGTGGGCAATAAGCCTGATTCCGATATGTTACTGCTTGACGTGATCCCGCTGTCTCTGGGCATTGAAACCATGGGCGGATTGGTGGAGAAAATTATTCCGCGCAATACCACTATTCCAGCTGCCCGGGCTCAGGAGTTCACCACGTTTAAAGATGGTCAAACCGCTATGATGGTGCACGTGCTGCAGGGTGAGCGAGAGCTGGTTGACGATTGCCGCTCTCTGGCCCGCTTTACTCTGCGCGGCTTGCCCGCCATGCCGGCTGGCGGTGCTCATATTCGCGTTACTTTCCAAGTTGATGCCGATGGTCTGTTGAACGTAACGGCGATGGAAAAATCCACCAACGTTCAGGCTTCCATTCAGGTGAAACCCTCTTATGGTCTAAGCGATGATGAAATCGCAACCATGATTAAAGATTCCATGGCTAACGCTCAGCACGACATCAGTGCTCGTATGTTGGCAGAGCAAAAAGTGGAAGCCGCCAGAGTGCTAGAGAGCCTGATCGCAGCCCTGAAGAGTGATTCTGATCTGCTAAGCGACGCCGAACGTAGTGATATTGATACCAAGATTATTGAATTAGAAGCTACTGCGCAGGGCGATGAACCTGCGGCTATCGAAGCGTCGATTAAGGCGCTGGATTCAGTCACCCAAGATTTTGCCGCCCGCAGGATGGACTCTTCCATTCGCCGCGCTTTGGCGGGTCATTCTGTAGATGAGGTTTAAGTATGCCTAAGATCGTTTTTTTGCCCCATCAGGACCTGTGCCCAGACGGTGCGGTTGTTGAAGCTAAAGAGGGCGAAACAATATTAGACGCCGCACTGCGTAATGGCATTGAAGTGGAACACGCCTGCGAAATGTCCTGTGCGTGTACGACCTGCCACTGTGTTGTGCGTGAAGGGTTTGATTCTCTGGCTGAAAGCAGCGAACTGGAAGATGACATGCTGGACAAAGCGTGGGGATTAGAGCCTGAAAGCCGTTTGAGCTGTCAGGCTAAAGTGACCGATGAAGATTTAGTGGTCGAGCTACCCCGCTACACGGTCAACCATGCCCGCGAGCATTAATCCTTAAGCCCGTTGCGCTAAACGGCAATTGCTGACTTGATAAGGGCCAGAATAATGAATTTAACATGGCAAAGTACCCGTGAAATTGGTGAAGCGCTATACGATCAATTTCCCGATGTAGATCCAAAAACGGTGCGCTTTACTGATTTGCACCGTTGGGTTTGTGAGCTGGAGGATTTTAACGACGATCCTGAAGCCTCAAATGAACGAGTACTAGAAGCCATTTTGCTCGTCTGGCTCGATGAAGCCGAGTAAATGACGTCTACCGGGTCACCTTCAGGTGGCCCTCTTTATATCCGTCATACTTCAAGTTGCAGGTGCGTTGGCCGCTCTTATTTACTTCAGTCACTCCAGTCTCTTTTCTACTCATTGACCGAGGGCTATTTCCTTTGCCGAGCGACTACGTCTTGAATTATTTTGGGTATATATTGGTTTAAATATTAGAAAGTAAAAATACGGGAGTAACAAAATGACTAATCAATTGATGCCTGTTTCTATTTCCCATGAGCCAGCGGCAGCAGTCTGGGGTGAAAAAGCGCTGCTAAGCGCGAATAATGATGGTATGACCATCCACTTGACCGGCAACGGTAAGCTGGGAGCAGTACAGCGCGCAGGCCGTAAGCTCGACGCTCAGGGCATTAAACAGGTTAAGCTGGTCGGTGAAGGCTGGGATTTAGAACGTAGCTGGAGTTTCTGGCAGGGATTTCGCGGGCCGAAGGGTGAACGCAAAGTTGAATGGGCAGAGCTTGAAGCCACTGAACAACAAGAGTTAGAACGCCGTTTAAGCATTATTGACTGGGTACGCGATACCATCAATATGCCGGCGGAAGACCTTGGGCCAGAACAGTTGGTGAAGCGTACGGTCGATCTGTTCTGCAGCCTGTCCTGTGACGCCGTTAGCTACCGCATTCTTAAAGGTGAATCCCTGCGCGAACAGGGCTATATGGGTATCCATACCGTCGGCCGTGGCTCCGATCGTGAACCTGCATTTTTAGCGCTGGACTACAACCCAACCGGCAATCCGAATGCGCCGGTGTTAGCGTGTCTGGTGGGTAAAGGTATTACTTTTGATTCCGGCGGCTACAGCATGAAACAAAGCGCTTTTATGGACTCAATGAAGTCAGATATGGGCGGTGCCGCCACCATTGCCGGAGCGCTGGCTCTGGCGGTCAGCCGCGGTTTAAACCAACGGGTTAAGCTGTTTCTGTGCTGTGCAGACAATCTGGTCAGCGGCAATGCGTTTAAGCTGGGCGATATTATCCGTTATCGCAACGGAAAAACCGTTGAGGTGATGAATACCGATGCGGAAGGGCGCTTGGTTCTGGCCGACGGCCTGATTGATGCACAAGCGCAAAATCCTCAGTTTATTATTGACTGTGCAACGCTGACCGGCGCGGCTAAAACTGCGCTGGGAAATGACTATCATGCGCTGCTGAGCTTTGATGATGAACTATCCAATGAGCTATTGGCCTGCGCGGCCAGTGAAAATGAGCCATTCTGGCGCTTGCCGCTGGCGGAATTTCATCGCAGCCAGTTGCCGTCTAATTTTGCAGAGCTCAATAATATGGCAGGAGCGGCCTATAGCGCAGGTGCCAGTACCGCAGCTGGCTTCTTGTCTCACTTCGTGACGCACTATCAGCAAGGCTGGTTGCATATTGACTGTTCGGCAACCTACCGTAAGGGTGCCGTAGAGCAATGGGCCGCCGGAGCTACCGGTCTAGGCGTAAGGGCTATTGCTAATCTTCTGTTACAAAAAGCTAAATAACGCTATCAAGTTATTAGTTAATTTATTCAGGCCAATCCATTAGGATTAGCCTGAATGTAGGCATAACGACGCGCTTTGGAATGAGCACTCAGGGATGAAATTGTCAGCGGTATGCAATCCAATCCTGCATTTTATAGCCATACTCATTCTTAAGGCCGATCGGCCAGATTTAAACGCCGGAGTAAACCACTATTGCCAATAGTGCCGACTTTTAGCAAAAGTTAATGCCTTTATGTATCGTTTGTCTTTCCAGATACACAGCGGTTAAGTATGATTTGTATTGTTACCGAGCTAGCATTATCACTTACCTGTTTTTACCCAATCATTTTCAGAGAGAATCGCTTATGCGTCAGGGAAATTCTGATTTTATGTGGCTAAAAGGTTTACTTTTTGCCTCCTGCCTTGGGTTAGTTTCGACACCGCTTTACGCCGTTTCACAACCCGCGTCCAAAACGACTGAACAGACGGCTGAGCGCTATGCCGGTAAAGCATTTTCTATACTGGACGCTTCTGAAGTTCAGCTGGATGGCGCTAGCGCCATGGTGGTTACGTTTTCCATTCCTGTTGCATCAGATCAGATGTTTGCTTCTCTGCTGCATCTGGTTGATGAAACAAGCGGTAAGGTTGATGGTGCATGGGAGCTCTCTGATAGTAAAACCGAGCTTCGTCTTCGTCATTTGGAACCTGGCCGTAAGCTGATCCTGACCGTTGACAAGAATCTTGTTGGTATTAACGGCGCTAAGTTGGGTAATGAATTACAAAAAAAACTGACTACCCGTGATATCGAACCATCCGTTGGTTTTGCCAGCCGAGGTTCTCTGTTGCCGAGCAAGGTTATTAGCGGATTGCCGGTTATTGCTCTAAACATCAATAAAGTTGACGTTAACTTTTTTCGCATTAAGCCTGAAGCCCTGACCGATTTTCTGGCTGAATGGGAAGGAACTGGCGCTAAAAGCTATTGGGAGTCCGGTGAGTTTCTGAAAAAAGCCACGCTGGCTTATACCGGCCGTTTTGATCTGAATCCACAGCGCAATACGCGTGAACAGATCTTGCTACCGCTAAACGGCATCAAAGAGCTTAACCAGCCGGGTGTGTATCTGGCGGTTATGAGCGAGGCCGGTGCTTATCAGTACAGCAATCCAGTCACGATTTTTACTTTAAGCGATATTGGTATTTCTTTGCATCGTTATCACGATCGTCTTGATGTGTTCACTCAGGCGCTGGACGGCGGGAAGGGGATTGAAAACGTCAAAATCGAGATTTTTGATGAAAAAGGTAACTCACTTGCTCAGGTTAAAACCTCTTCAGACGGCCATGCCCAGTTGATCAAAGATGTAAAAGCGAAGGTCATGCTGGCCACAAAAGATGGGCAAACCAGCATGATCGATCTGACTAAATCAGCGTTAGATCTGTCAGAGTTTGATATCGCAGGCCCTGAAGGGTATGCCACTCAGTTTTTTGCATTTGGTCCCCGGGATCTCTACCGCCCCGGTGAAACGCTGATCGTTAACGGTTTACTGCGCGATGCGGACGGCTCCGGGTTACCAGACCAGCCGATTAAAGTCGATATTCTAAAGCCCGATAACCAAGTTACCCGCAGCTTTGTCTGGCAGCCAAACAAAGGCTTATATCAGTACCAATATGAAATTCCGGCCGGAGCACCCACCGGAGTATGGTCACTACGCTTTAACTTAGGCGATAAGCAGCCGCGTTTTTACAAGTTTAAAGTCGAAGACTTTATGCCGGAACGCATGGCATTGGAGCTGAAATCGGTTGAAAACGAACCGGTTGCACCTACGCAGGAAATCACCTTTGATGCGACCGGTCGCTATTTATACGGTGCGCCAGCCTCGGGTAACCGCCTTCAAGGCCAACTGTTCCTGCGCCCTGCGAGAGAAGCGGTAGCTAAGCTTCCGGGCTACGAATTTGGTTCAATACTCGAAACCGATGGATTCCGTTCTCTGGACGAGTTTGACCTTAAGCTGGATGAAAGCGGCCTGACTAGCGTTACTCTTCCAAGTACTTGGGATAAGGTGAAATCACCGCTTAAGGTTGTGATTCAGGCTAGCCTGATGGAGTCGGGCGGTCGCCCGGTAACCCGTCGGGCTGAGCAGGCTATTTGGCCAGCGAAAACCATGCCGGGTATCCGCCCTCTGTTTAATAAAAAAGAGACTTATGATTATAAGTCTAATAGCTATAAGCCACAGTTCACGGTTGACTCTGATAGCCTAGCCGGTTTTGACGTGGTGTATGCGGATGCCAACGGTAATAAGCTGGCGGCGCCCTCATTGAACGTGCGCTTAATTCGTGAACGTCGCGATTACTATTGGGAATGGTCATCTGACGGTGGCTGGAGCTCACAGTACGATCAGAAAGATTTAGTGGTATCTCAGGAAACCAAAAGCGTTACCGCCAATCAGGTGCTGAAAGTCAGCTATCCGGTTGAGTGGGGCTCTTATCGCATTGAAGTTGAAGACCCGGCCACCGGTGTAACCAGTAGCCTGCGTTTCTGGGCCGGTTATAGCTGGCAGGATAATACCGATGGTACCGGAGCACTAAGGCCCGATCAGGTTAAGCTGAAGATAGATAAACCAGCCTACAGGCCGGGAGAGAAGGTTAAGCTTAACGTTGAAGCGCCAACTGCCGGTAAAGGTTACCTGATGCTGGAATCCAGCGATGGCCCGCTATGGTGGAAAGAGATTGACGTTCCTGCCGGTGGTGCCGACTTTGACGTGCCGGTGAATGAAGAGTGGAACCGCCACGATCTGTACATCAGTGCGCTAATCGTTCGTCCGGGCGATAAAAATTTACAGGCCACGCCAAAGCGCGCCGTTGGTCTACTGCATTTACCATTAATTGATGCTAACCGTAAGATTTCATTAGCCCTCAGCACGCCGGAGCGTATGCGCCCGAATCAAACGCTGACGGTCAAAGCAAAAGCATCAATCAAGGACGGTCAATTACCGAAATCCGTTAATGTATTGCTGTCTGCGGTAGACAGCGGCGTGCTGAACATTACTAGTTTTGTTACGCCAGATCCGTATGACGCTTTCTTTGGCCGTAAGCGCTATAGCGTCGATCAGATGGATATTTATGGCCAATTGATTGAAGGTCAGGGTAAGGCTGCCAAGCTAAGTTTTGGTGGTGATGGTGAAGACGATGCCCTGTCTCGTGGCGGTAAAAAACCGGTAACCGTCGTGCAGATTGTTGCACAGCAGGCCGTGCCGGTGGTGCTGAACGACCAAGGCGAAGGTGAAATCCAACTGCCTATCCCTGATTTTAACGGTGAACTTCGTCTGATGGCTCAGGCTTGGAGCGATGAAGAGTTCGGTAGTGCTGAAAGTAAGATTATTGTTGCTGCACCATTGATCGCTGAACTCTCTATGCCACGCTTTATTGCGAATGGCGACCGCAGCATACTCGCCCTCGACCTCAGTAATTTGACCGATTCAGAGCAAACGTTGACCGTCGGCGTTGCCACTCATGGATTGATTAAGCAAACGGGTGCAGCAACTCAGAACGTGAAGTTAGCCAAAGGCGAACGTAAAACCTTAAGCATACCGGTTGAAGCGTTAAACGGTTTTGGTCAGGGCGATATTGCGGTTAATGTGACCGGGCTAGTTTTACCGGGCGAACCAACCACCGTTGTTGCCCGCCACTGGACTCTGGGCGTTCGCCCCGCAGCGCCAGCCAAGACTAACAGCTATGCCATGACGTTAAGCTCAGGGCAAAGCTGGGCGTTACCGTCAGATGCGCTACAGGGTCTGGCTACTTCAACCGTTGAAGGGCAGATGACCTTAACCGGTACGCCACCGTTGAACGTTGCTCAGCACATTCGTGAGCTGTTTGCCTATCCGTACGGTTGCCTTGAACAAACAACCAGCGGGCTATATCCGTCGCTGTATTCCAATCAGGCCCAGTTAGCGGCATTAGGAATTAAGAGTGACAACGACGAAGTTCGCCGTAAAAATATTGACATCGGTATTGAACGCCTGCTGGGTATGCAAAAAGAAAATGGTAGCTTTGCCCTGTGGGACAAACAAGGCTATGAAGAATACTGGCTGACCTCTTATGTGACTGACTTCCTGACCCGTGCCCGTGAACAGGGTTATTCAGTTCAGGAAAACGCGCTGAATAAAGCTAATCAGCGCCTGTTACGTTACCTGCAGGATCGCAACCAGATCGAAACCCGTTACAGCCAAAACGACAAAACCGCTGAAGCATCGCGCTTTGCCGTTCAGGCCTATGCTGCTTTGGTGTTAGCTCGTCAGCAGCAGGCTCCGTTAGGCGCTCTTCGTCAACTGTATGACCGCCGGGAAGAAGCGATGTCGGGTTTACCTCTGGTTCAGCTAGGGGTCGCTCTGCAGCTTATGGGTGATATGCCAAAAGCCACTCAGGCTATCAAGCAAGGCGTCTCTAAGGGCGGAGCTAAGCGTGACGTATGGCTGGGTGATTACGGCAGCAACCTGCGGGATAACGCATTAATCCTGGCGTTGCTTAACGAATATCACTTATTGCCAGAACAGCAGGGCAGCGTTCTGATGGCGCTGTCTGATAATCTGGTGTCTGAACGCTATCTCTCGACTCAAGAACGTAACGCGGTTTATCTGGCCGGTCGGGATCTGTTGAACAAGCAGTCTGCTGACTGGAGTGTTGGCGTGTCGGGTGCAGAAAACAAAGACGTGGCTAACAACAAATCGGTTTCCGCTCGTTATGATGCCAATCAGCTGGCAAAAGGCATTAGCCTGACCAATAACGGTGGATTAACGGTGTATCCGCGTATTGATATTACCGGTTATCCACTGAAGCAACCGGCTCCGATGAGTAACAACCTACATCTTGAACGCAGCTTCTATAACCTTGATGGATCTCCGGTCGCGCTGAATCAGGTTAAGAGCGGGCAACTGATGGTCGTTCATTTAAATCTGTGGTCCGACAATCAGGTGAATGACGCACTGGTGGTAGATTTACTACCAGCCGGTTTTGAACTGGAAAACCAGAATCTGGGAGATAGCAGCGCCAGTCTTGGTGATAGCGCAGGTCAGCTTGCAACGCTGCAGGGTAAAATGCAAAGCGCCGAAATCCAGTATCAGGAATATCGCGACGATCGCTATGTTGCTGCGGTGAAGGTTAACGGTGGTCGTGGCGATCCGGTAACGTTACTGTACTTGGTGCGGGCGGTGACTCCGGGTAGCTACACTATTCCGGCCCCTCAGGTTGAATCTATGTATAAGCCAGAGTGGCGGTCTATTGGCTCAACGCCTGCTCGCTTAGAGGTCAAGTAACTCACGGCACGGTTGTTAATTTTCTAGCGTGATAGAAGGGCGATTTTAGGATCGCCCTTTTTAATCAGATTTAAATCATAACGTTAATGAGTAACTTCAATTGCGTCGGATATTTTCAAATATAATGACCTTCCGGTTTCTGCGCAGGTCGCTGGCCGTTTTGACGTTGATGATTGCCGTCACCGTCGCAGGTCTATGGTGCGCCGATAAAATTTGGCCACTGCCGGATACCAATGTTCAAATGGCTCGCGTCGTGGTATCCGACGATGGAACGCCACTGTGGCGCTTTGCCGATGCGGACGGGGTGTGGCGCTATTCCGTGTCGTTGGACCAAGTATCACCGTACTATATTCAGGCTTTACTGACTTATGAAGATCGCTGGTTTTACGATCATCCGGGAATTAACCCGTTATCAATCGGTCGGGCACTGTGGCAAAACCTCACCCACCAACGAATTATCTCCGGTGGCAGTACGCTTTCAATGCAGGTTGCTCGGCTTATAGAACCCCATGACCGCACGCTTACCGGTAAACTACGTCAGGTTTTTCGTACCCTTCAGCTTGAATGGCATTACAGTAAAGATCAGATTCTTACCATGTATATTAACCGGGCACCCTATGGTGGAACTTTACAGGGTATCGGGGCGGCAAGCTGGGCCTATCTGGATAAACCGCCTTCTGAACTAACGCGCTCCGAAGCCGCATTATTGGCAGTATTGCCTCAGGCGCCCAGTCATTTAAGGCCCGATCGTTATCCTGAAAGAGCACAGCAGGCCAGAGATAAGGTGCTATCGCGACTGGCTGAATATGGTGTGTGGAGCGAGCAGCAGGTTAAAGAGATCAAAGAAGAGAGCGTGTGGCTGGCTGACCGACAGGCCCCACAGTTAGCCCCGTTACTAGCCAGGCGCTTATTGTCAGAAAGTAAATCCGATGTCATTGAAACGACGATTGATGCTTCTTTACAGCGCCGCCTTGAAGATATGGTGATGGGCTGGAAGAGCCAGCTACCGGACAATACCTCGATGGGTATTCTGGTGGTTGAACACTCAACGATGGCGGTAAAAGCCTATATTGGTTCAGTGGATCTTAACGATACCAGCCGGTTTGGTCATGTGGATATGGTGACCGCTTGGCGTTCTCCCGGCTCAACGTTAAAACCCTTTGCCTATGGTATGGCGCTGGATGACGGACTGATCCATGCTGAATCTTTATTGCAGGATGTTCCCCGTCAGTTTGGTGACTATCGCCCTGGAAATTTCGATACCGGATTTACCGGGCCGGTAAGCGCGTCCGATGCTTTGGTTAAGTCACTGAATCTGCCCGCAGTACAGGTGCTAGAAGCCTACGGCCCTAAGCGTTTTACCGGCAATATGCGCAATGCCGGCATTACCCTGCGTTTCCCTCTTAACAGCGAGCCTAACCTTTCGTTGATACTAGGGGGAACCGGAATGCGTATGGATGAGCTGGTCAGCGCTTACAGCGCTTTTGTGCGCCACGGTAAAGTCGCTGCGCTTCGCTATCGCCCACAGGATCCGTTGATTGAACGCCCGTTGCTTTCGCCCGGATCGGCATGGATTGTTCGCCGTATATTAGCCGGTGAGGCGCGCCCGGTGGCGGATAACCAGATATCCGACATTACGCCTTTGGCCTGGAAGACAGGTACCAGCTACGGTTACCGCGATGCATGGACTATCGGTATGAACGGTGGCTATCTGATTGGGATTTGGGTTGGCCGACCCGATGGAACGCCGGTAGCTGGCCAGTTTGGTTACGCAACGGCCGTGCCTATCTTGCATCAAGTGAATAATCTATTGGTTAACCGGAGCGCTCAGACTGCCCGGACGTGGCCTAAAGATCCCCGGCCTGATTCAGTTGGCAGGGCCGTGATTTGTTGGCCTCAGGGGCAAAGCCTTGAAGCTGGCGATCCAAACTGCCGCCAACGGCGTCAGGCGTGGATTTTGGACGGTACCATTCCGCCAACCTTATCCGCTCCCGGGCAAGATAGCGGCGTTGGCGGTTGGTTGAACCTATGGGTTAACGCGGAAGGTAAGCGGGTAGCACCTGACTGCAGCGATACGATTAAACAGCGTATTGCCTTATGGCCTACGCCGCTTGAAATCTGGTTACCGTTATCTGAGCGCAAAGAGAGTCGCTTGCCTTCGCGCGATGAAAATTGCCCACCTATCGGTCATGATATGAGCCCGCCTTTATTACTATTGGGCGTTAAGGAAGGCGCTACCCTGAGGCGTTTACCGGGGGTGAAATCCCTCGATCTTCGCTTGGATACTCAAGGTGGCCGGGGGAAACGCTGGTGGTTTATTAACGGTGAAGCGGTCGCTGAAACCGAAGAGGCTCAGCCACTGGTTAAGACACTGACTGACTCCGGTAAGTACCAAATTAGCGTATTAGATGAGAGCGGGCAGGTGAATAGCGTAAGTTTTGTTCTAGACTAGCGCCATTCACTGAGCAATTGAAGAAAAGGCAACGGGGTTTTGCTACCCGTCGCATTTTTTATTGATAATTTAACGCGATAAGTATCGGAAATTTATTGTCTATCAAATTGGTTTATCATGATGAATGCGTAGCAGATCGAAAAATGTATAATAAGATGAGCTTATTTTAAGAAAATGTTACATTCAAGATGGTCAAGGTGAATATCTCTTCGTATAATTAGCCGCGAATTACCTATTCTACAATGTTTTATCTAATAAAATATAAAACACATATATGTATGCTACATATGAGGTGAACATGTCTGCCGAACGTACTTTATCTATCTTAAAACCAAATGCGGTGGCTAAAAACGCGATTGGTTCTATTTATTCTCGTTTTGAAAGTGCAGGATTTATTATTGTTGGCGCTAAGATGCTGCATCTTACCCGCGAACAGGCTGCGGGTTTTTATGCCGAGCATGATGGAAAACCATTTTTTAACGGCCTGCTGGATTTTATGACTTCGGGACCGATATTGGTTCAGGTACTGGAAAGTGACAACGCCATTCAACGTTATCGCGATTTGATGGGGGCAACTAATCCAGCAAATGCTTTAGCCGGTACGCTGCGTGCAGACTACGCCGATGGCCTAACTGAGAATGCGGTTCATGGATCTGATTCTGCTGCGTCTGCTGCGCGTGAAATTGCCTATTTCTTTAGTGAAGACGAAGTGCATTCACGTACTCGTTAAGTCAAATATAGCGATAATCAAAGGGTTCGTATGGGCCCTGATGTTTATAGTGAAAATACTCTAAATTCTTAGTTTGGCTTATGATGTTCTTTTCTAGGGTTATTATTTCTATTTCTGACAGTAAATAATACCGGATAGAAACTTAATATTAAAAGCAGTATAATACGCTGCAAGTTGCCTTTTTGTGTGGGTATTATTAGGCATAATTTTATTATTCATGAGTTTTCTAGCGCCATAAAGTGTAATAACGAGGCCTTTGTTACTATGTCCGAACGTATATCTACGCCATCTGAAGTCAGCGTGTTAACTGCGAATTCGTCAGAAAAAATTAATTTGTTAGATCTTAATCGTCAGGCTATGCGCGAGTTTTTTGCATCGTTAGGTGAGAAACCATTCCGGGCCGATCAGGTCATGAAGTGGATGTATCACTTCGGTTATGACGATTTTGAGCAAATGACGGATATTAATAAGGTTTTACGGGCAAAGCTTCAGCAAATAGCGGAAATTCGTGCACCGGAAGTAGTGACCGAACAGCGTTCGTCTGACGGCACAATTAAATGGGCGATTGCCGTTGGCGATCAGCAGGTTGAAACCGTTTATATTCCGGAAGAAGATCGGGCTACGCTGTGTGTTTCATCACAGGTAGGCTGTGCGCTGGAATGTACATTCTGTTCTACGGCTCAGCAGGGTTTTAACCGTAATTTACGCGTTTCTGAGATTATCGGCCAAGTATGGCGTGCGGCTAAAATTATTGGGCCATCTAGGCTGGCCGGGCAGCGTCCGATTACTAACGTTGTGATGATGGGAATGGGCGAACCGCTGCTTAACCTGAGTAACGTAGTGCCAGCCATGGAAATCATGCTGGATGATTTTGGCTTTGGATTATCTAAACGTCGGGTTACGTTATCCACTTCAGGCGTTGTTCCGGCGCTGGATAAGCTTGGCGATCTTATTGATGTGGCATTAGCAATTTCACTGCACGCGCCGAACGATCGGATCCGTGATGACATTGTACCAATCAATCGCAAATATAATATTGAGACATTCCTCTCTTCTGTTCGTCGCTATTTAAGTAAGTCAAATGCGAATCAGGGGCGAGTTACCGTTGAGTATGTGATGTTAGACCATATTAACGATGGCACTGAACATGCCCATGAACTGGCGGAATGCCTTAAAGATACACCGTGTAAGATTAATCTTATTCCTTGGAATCCGTTCCCCGGAGCTCCTTATGGGCGTAGCTCTAACAGCCGGGTAGATCGTTTTTCTAAGGTTTTGATGGAATATGGTTTTACCGTTATTGTGCGTAAAACTAGGGGTGATGATATCGATGCTGCCTGTGGTCAACTGGCCGGAGATGTTATTGACCGGACTAAGCGCACATTAAAAAAGAAAGCCAACGATGAACTAATTGTAATTAAACAAGTCTAAAATCCGATGTGTTACAAATATATGCGTGTCTCTTATTCACGCGTTGTTTGGGACCAGCGAACAAGGAATGTAAGTCTGATGCAAAGAGTGTTGTTACCCATATTACTGCTTGCCAGTAGCCTTATTGGTTGTACTGGCTATTCGACGGGTGACAGCATGGTCAACAAAGATAAAGCAGCTCAGGCCCGTCTTGCTTTGGGTATGGCCTATCTTAGGGACGGAGATATGCAGGCTGCTCGTGTTAATTTAGAACGAGCCGTCAACTATGCACCAACAGACTATCAAACACAGTTAGGAATGGCGCTTTATCAGCAGAATATTGGTGAAAACGATTTTGCCGAGAGCCGTTTTAAACAAGCGTTGGTTTTAGCGCCGAATAATGGCGATGTACTGAATAATTACGGTGCCTTTCTTTGTAGTTTGGGGCAGTATGACTTAGCCCAAGGTTACTTTGATAATGCTGCTAAATTAGAGAATTATGAAAAAATAGCCGATACTCTTGAGAATTCAGGCTATTGTTTATTAAAAGCGGGGCAAACCGAACTGGCTATCTTGAAGCTGAGTCGGGCATTAAAACAGGTACCGCAGAAAGGCGCTCGTTTGCTAAAAATGGCAACCAAGTATTATCAGCTAGAACAACGCGCGGAGGCGATGGCTTTATTGAATAGTTATCAACAAACCCTACCCGCCAGCGCTGAAAGTTTATGGATGCAGATCCAATTTGCTGCGTTAGATAATCGTCCGAATGACGTTCAACGTCATGGTCAACTGCTGGCGCAAGATTTTTCACAGTCGAAACAATACCAATTATTCCTAGCTCATGAATATTGATTTACCTAAAGAACAAAACCCGCTCGCTGAAATCGGTCGACGACTCAGCGAAGCCAGAGAATTATCAAACCTCAGCCAACAAGCGGTTGCGGAACAGTTGCGGCTGAAGGTTACTACCGTTCGTGAGCTGGAAGAAGGATTAAATCCTTTAGGCCTTGCTCCAACGTTTATCCATGGCTATATCCGTTCTTATGCAAAACTTGTTCAGTTGCCAGCGGATGAACTCATTGCCCTATTACCTAAAAGTAAGGGAGCCTTCGGAGACAAGACTAGTCTTGAATCAAACCGAATTAAGGGTTTTACGTTGGGTAAACCGCGTAAAAAACTCGATCGTTGGCTAATGCTGTTTACTTGGATGATTCTGTTTGTCGTCCTTGGATTAACAGGAGCATGGTGGTGGGAGAATCACAAGGCTCAGCAAAATGAAATGACTTCAACGGCTGAACAAAATCAGATTGCTATTCCGGTTCAACAACAACCGAATACGACGACTCCGTCAACCAATGATAATCAGATTCAGAATAGTACCTCTGTTCAAAATACTCAGCCAGCATCAGACAACGCTATGCCGTTGGCAAATAGTACTTCGGGAACGTCAGCGCTAGGGCCAACGCCAACGCTGGAACAGGCCGTTGCTACACAAATTGCAGAAAATGAAGCCTCTAATGGCGTAACGTCAGCGGTGATGAGTCCTAACTCAAATGATATCAATATGAGTTTTACTGCCGACTGCTGGATTGAAGTTATTGATGCAAGAGGCAAGAATCTTTATAGCGGATTACAGCGCAGCGGTGGCAAAATGTCCTTAACCGGACAGGCACCTTATCGGGTTAAGCTAGGTGCTCCAGCCGGAGTTGACCTTGTGTTTAAAGGCAAAAAAGTAGATTTGACTCAGTATAAAAATGTGAATCGGACTGCTCGCCTGACGTTAGCGGCTGAATAGTGAATAAAACCTATTCTGCCGTGATTACTATAGTGGGGTATTAATAATGCATAACGAAACGCCGATAGTTCGTCGTCAATCAAAACGTATTTATGTTGGTAATGTACCTATCGGTGATGGTGCACCTATCACGGTTCAGTCGATGACCAATACCCGTACGACCGATGTTGATGCGACGGTTAAACAAATCGAAGCCCTACAGCGTGTTGGTGTGGATATTGTCCGAGTCTCAGTTCCTACTATGGAAGCGGCAGAGGCCTTTAAGCTCATCAAGCAACGCGTTTCCGTTCCTTTGGTAGCCGATATTCATTTTGATTACCGCATTGCGCTAAAGGTTGCTGAGTACGGCGTGGACTGTTTACGTATTAATCCTGGTAATATTGGGCGTGAAGATCGTATTCAAGCGGTTGTAGACTGCGCCAGAGATAAGAACATCCCTATCCGTATCGGTATTAATGGTGGCTCTCTGGAAAAGGATATTCAGGAAAAATACGGTGAACCAACGCCTGAAGCGCTAGTTGAATCAGCCCTGCGTCACGTAGAAATTCTAGATCGTCTAAATTTTGATAATTTTAAAATCAGCGTTAAGGCTTCTGACGTGTTTCTTGCCGTCCAGTCTTATCGTCTACTCGCCAAACAAATTATTCAGCCATTGCATTTAGGTATCACTGAAGCCGGTGGTGCCCGCAGTGGTTCCGTTAAATCAGCGATCGGTTTAGGCATGCTGCTTGCTGAAGGTATCGGCGATACATTACGAATCTCACTGGCTGCCGATCCGGTAGAAGAAGTGAAGGTTGGTTTTGATATTTTAAAAGCGTTACGCATTCGTTCCCGCGGCATTAATTTTATCGCCTGCCCGACCTGTTCTCGTCAGGAATTTGACGTTATCGGTACGGTTAACGCTCTGGAACAGCGTCTAGAAGATATTATCACCCCAATGGACGTCTCTATTATCGGCTGTGTAGTTAACGGGCCCGGTGAAGCATTAATATCTGATATCGGAGTAACCGGTGGACACAAGAAGAGCGGCTTTTATCAAGACGGTGAGCGTCAAAGAGAACGATTTGATAACGAAAAAATGATTGACCAGCTTGAGGCAAAAATTCGCGCCAAAGCGTCGATGATTGATCAAACAAAGCGTATTGATATCAGTCAGGATTGATAACAAACCGCAGTGATATTGAACGCAGGCAGTGAAAAATAGGCTTATATAACGGCATTACTGTGTAACAACTGCCTATTTACATTGATGTGGAGTGCCTATACCTCCTATAATCGGCTAAATTTTGAAGATATAGAGAATTGACGTGTCAAAGAAAATTCAATCTGTACGTGGCATGAATGACCATTTGCCGAAAGATACAGGGATATGGCAGCGGGTTGAGGAAGTCATTAAGCGCGCCGTTGAGTCTTATGGATATAGCGAGATTCGCACGCCAATTCTTGAACAAACTCCACTGTTCAAGCGAGCCATAGGCGAAGTTACCGATGTTGTAGAGAAAGAGATGTACACCTTTAACGATCGCGAGCGCGACGGTGAAGAGGTGATTTCCTTGACTCTGCGTCCAGAAGGAACGGCTAGCTGCGTTCGGGCCGGAATTGAGCACGGTCTGCTTTATAATCAGGAACAGCGCCTTTGGTATTTGGGGCCGATGTTTCGTCATGAACGCCCGCAAAAAGGTCGTTATCGGCAGTTTCATCAGATTGGTGCCGAAGTCTTTGGCCTTACGGGGCCTGATGTTGATGCCGAACTGATTATGCTAACCGCCCGCTGGTGGCGTGATTTGGGCATATCCGATAGCGTGACGTTAGAGCTCAACTCTATCGGTTCACTCGATGCGCGGGCCAAATACAGAGAAGCGTTAACTGCATTTCTGGAACAATATAAAGACCGTTTGGATGAAGACTGTAAGCGGCGGATGTATACCAATCCGTTGCGCGTGCTTGATTCTAAAAATCCAGACGTGCAGGCATTGCTCAATGATGCACCGACGCTTCCTGATTATTTAGACGAAGAGTCAAAAGCTCACTTTGCTGGCCTGTGCGGGTTTTTAGACAGTGCAGGCATCGGATATAAGATTAATCCCCGTTTGGTTCGTGGCCTAGATTATTATAACCGGACGGTATTTGAGTGGGTGACCAGCAGTTTAGGCGCTCAGGGTACCGTTTGTGCCGGTGGGCGTTATGACGGCTTAGTGGAACAACTTGGCGGTCACCCGACTCCGGCCGTAGGTTTTGCCATGGGGCTCGAGCGTTTGGTACTATTAGTTCAGGCTGTTAATCCTGATTTTCAGGCAAATAGAGCCGTGGATGCCTATCTGATTTCATCAGGTGAAGGTACACAAATGGCGGCAATGCAGCTGGCAGAAAAGCTGCGTGATGCGCTGCCTAAGCTACGTTTAATGACCAATTACGGTGGCGGTAACTTTAAAAAGCAATTTTCCCGCGCCGATAAATGGGGTGCCCATATCGCATTAGTCATGGGTGAAAATGAAGTTTCTGCTGGCCAAGTTGTGGTAAAAGATCTGCGTAATGGTGAGCAACAGACGCTGGCGCAGGCTGAAGCTGCTGCGTATTTAGCAACATTGATCGGTTAATTTGAGAGGGACACCGTGGAAATCTATAATAATGAAGACGAACAGCTAGATGCGGTGCGTAGCTTTTTCCGGGAAAATGGAAAAGCGATAGTAGTCGGCGTTGTGTTGGGCATTGGTGCTTTATTTGGCTGGCGTTACTGGCAGTCTCATCAAAAACAAGAGGCGGCTAATACATCAATGTATTTCGATCAGGCGATGGTACATCGCGATAATACGTCCAATCTGGACGCTTTTATTAAGGCTAACGAAAATACCTATGGCATATTTGCTGCGCTGAAACTGGCTCAGGAGTCTGTCGATAAAGGTGATTTTGCTAAAGCCAAACAGCAATTGTTATGGGCTCAGGGCCATACTAAAGACGATAATTTATTGCCAACCATTAGTCTTCGGTTAGCGCGCGTTCAACTGCAGGAAAAGCAGTTTGATGACGCATTAAAAACGCTGGATACCGTACAAAAAGGTGGTTGGTTTGCTCAGGCTCAGGCCATTCGTGGTGATGTACTTGCAGAGAAAGGTGATACAAAAGGGGCCCGTGAAGCGTATAGTCAGGCTTCTGAGTCCGATCCTTCTCCGGTACTGAAAGAATTACTGCGTATAAAATTGAATAATCTGGCCGCTTAAGGGGAGTTGAATGAAATTACGTAGGATTGTGTGCGTCGGATTGCTGTCTGTAACTATGTTAAGCGGCTGTTCGCTGTTTGGTGGTGAAGAAGACGTAGTTAAAATGTCTCCGCTGCCTAAAGTTGAGAACCAGTTTTCTCCGAATAAAGTTTGGAGCACGTCCGTTGGTAACGGAATTGGTGAGTATTATTCTCGCCTGCGTCCAAGCTGGCAGGATGGCCGTATTTACGCGGCAGACCGTGATGGCATGGTTAAAGCGATGGATGCTGATACCGGCAAACAAATCTGGAAAACTAGCGTCGTAGAGAAAGAACATTTTTACTCTTCATCTAAACCAGCGGTATTATCCGGTGGTGTTACCGCGGCAGGCGGTCACGTTTATGTCGGTAGTGAAAATGCCATTGTCTATGCACTAAACAAAGAAGATGGCTCTATTGCGTGGAAAACTACCGTTGCCGGTGAAGCTATGTCGCGCCCGGTTGTTGACGGTGGCTTAGTCTTGATTCACACCACTAACGGCATGTTACAAGGTCTGAGCGTCGAAGACGGTTCTATCAAGTGGACGGCCAACTTAGATATGCCTCTGCTTTCACTGCGTGGTGAATCATCCCCGGCTACGGCTCACGGTGCTGCGATCGTTGGCGGAGATAACGGTCGAGTGACTGCGATTCAGATGGAACAAGGTCAGCTGATTTGGCAGCAAAGAATTTCTCAGCCAAGCGGCGCAACTGAAATCGACCGTTTATCTGATGTAGACAGTACACCAGTTATTGCTGATAACATTGTTTATACCCAAGGGTATAACGGTAGTTTCACTGCGCTGGATTTACGCAGCGGCCAGATTTTATGGAAAAGAGATATGGGGTCTGTGAATGACTTCTCTATTGATTCCGGCCGAATTTATTTGGTTGATCAAACCGATCGTGTTGTTGCATTAGATATCAACGGTGGCGCTATTTTATGGACTCAGAGCGATCTGCTATACCGCGGATTAACTGCTCCTGTTATCTATAATGGCTATGTGGTTGTTGGTGATGCTGAAGGCTACTTACACTGGATGGACAGCGCAAGTGGTCAATTTGTTGCTCAGAATAAAGTGGATGGTGATGGTTTCCTATCGTCTCCAATCGTTGCTGGCGACAGACTGGTAATTCAGGCCCGCGGTGGTTACGTTTATTCTTTCACCCGCTAAGGCTTTAGTTCATCAGGCGAACATGACGATTTAATTATCACCTATGTTCGTTTAAAACGGCTCCTGACATCAGGGGCCGTTTCGTCTTATATAAAGCTGATTATAAAAATTACATATTCAGCATAAAATCATAGAGTTATAAAAGAACGAGGCTTCAACAATGATACCTGTTATCGCGCTGGTCGGGCGTCCGAACGTGGGCAAGTCCACGCTATTTAACCGCTTAACGCGTACTCGTGATGCATTGGTTGCTGATTTTCCAGGGCTAACCCGCGATCGTAAGTACGGTAAAGCCGAAGCTGGCGGTCATGAATTTATCGTGATTGATACCGGTGGTATTGATGGTACTGAAGATGGCGTTGAAACTCGTATGGCTGGGCAGTCTTTGGTAGCTATTGAAGAGGCCGACGTTGTTCTGTTTATGGTTGATGCCAGAGCTGGATTAATGGCGGCAGATCAAGGTATTGCTCAACATCTTCGCATGCGTGAAAAGGCGACCTTTTTAGTTGCGAATAAAACCGATGGTCTGGATCCTGATACCGCCGTTGCTGATTTTTACTCATTGGGCTTGGGTGAAGTGTATCCGATTGCTGCGTCCCACGGCCGTGGCGTAACCTCTCTGATAGAGGAAGTTCTCGGTCCTGTTATCGAAGAAGAGCCGGATGAAGAGACTGACGATTTCTGGGGCGAAGAAGTTGAAGAACCGCTGCCGGATGAAGATGCCATAGAAGATACCTCTTATCTCGAAAATCTTCCGATTAAGCTGGCGATTGTCGGTCGCCCGAACGTAGGTAAGTCAACGCTAACTAACCGTATTCTTGGTGAAGAGCGGGTTGTTGTTTATGACATGCCGGGAACCACCCGAGATAGCATTTATATTCCAATGCAGCGTGATGAACGTGAGTACATACTTATTGATACCGCTGGTGTACGAAAGCGTGCCCGTGTGACTGAAACCGTTGAGAAGTTTTCAGTTATCAAAACGCTGCAGGCGATTGAAGACGCTAACGTCGTGCTGTTAGTTATCGATGCCCGTGAAGGTATTTCAGATCAAGACTTATCTTTGTTAGGCTTTATCCTGAACAGCGGTCGTTCACTGGTTATTGCAGTGAACAAGTGGGATGGCCTGAGTCAGGAAGTTAAAGAACAGGTTAAAGAAGCTTTAGATATGCGGCTGGGATTTGTTGATTTTTCCCGCGTGCATTTTATCTCTGCTTTACACGGCAGTGGCGTAGGTAATTTGTTTGAATCAGTACAAGAAGCCTATCGCTGTGCTACCAAGCGTGTTAGTACTTCAATGCTCACGCGGATTATGCAAATGGCTCAAGACGATCATCAGCCACCGTTAGTGCGCGGTCGTCGGGTTAAGCTGAAGTATGCTCATGCCGGCGGTTATAATCCTCCAATTGTGGTGATCCACGGTAATCAGGTGAAAGATTTACCCGATTCCTATAAACGCTACCTGATGAACTATTTCCGTCGTTCGTTAGAGATTATGGGTACGCCAATCCGTATCCAGTTTAAGGAAGGGGAAAACCCGTTCTCTGGCCGCAGCAATCAGTTGACTCAAAGCCAGCAGCGTAAGCGTAAGCGTCTGATGCAACATATTAAGGGCCGTAAGTAAGGCTTAGCCGGTAGCAAACAAGAAGAAGGGCACCAATAGGAGCCCTTCTTTTTTTATCTCTGAACCGCTTCCGGCTCGGCCGGTTTATGTTTCGTGAAATCGTCAGAATAAATATCAGACGGATGGTGGCCCGGCTCTTCGTTATCAGCCTCAGCCTCAGGCTGAACTGACATCGATTCATCTTTACGCAGTGAATCAACCAGTTCAGACACCTGCTCATCAGCAACGCCCAATACTTTTAGCGCTTCAGCACCAATATGCAGGCTACTTTCCAGCGTTTCTACCACCACCCAGTTTGCACCGGCTTCGAGCAGCTTATCTTTGAGCTCTAGATCTAAAACTCTGGCCAGTATTTTCACCATGGGGTAGAGCATTCGTAGCGTAGATACCGCACGCAGTGCGCTGGTGCTGTGGTCGATGGAGACAATCACCATTTGGGCTTGTTCAACGCCGATCACGTTAAGCAGCTTTGGATCGGTAATATCACCAAAATAGGCGGGAACGCCTGCTTTTTGAGCCTTCCTGACCACCTCGGGATTTTTTTCTATCACGATATGCGGAATAGCTGAATCCTGAAGCATCTGGGCTAGTACATAGCCGGTATCACCATAGCCTGCAACTACAACTCTGGCTTGGTGGGCCGTTTGATCCGGCCTCAGGCTTGGGTCTACGTCTGCTTTAACGTAGCGTTTAGTCAGATTACATCCAAAGGTATACAGGCTTTGTGTGAAGGCCATACTGACGGAAATAACGCCAATACCCATGATAAAGGTTCCATCGTCAATAACGGCGAATGCTTTTGCTACGCCAAACAGGACAAATCCAAACTCACCGCCCTGACACAGCAAGAAAGCGATTTTAGTTGAAGCCTCTTTAGACGCGCCAAATAGCAACGAGAGTACGAACAGTACCGCTATCTTAATGGCCAAAACGACGGCAACGTGCATGGTAAACAGGAGCGGCGTTTGTGCCAGCGTGGCAAAATCGATAGACATGCCGACGGAGATGAAGAAAATGCTCATTAACAGGCTTTTCACTGACTCTACGCTGGCGTGAATTTGGAAACCATACTTAGAGGTAGAGAGCATCATACCCATAATAAAGGCACCCAGCGCCATCGACAAACCGAAGTGATCCATCACGTAGGCTGCCAGCATAACGGCAAACATCACAAATAAGGCGAAGCTTTCGCGGTAGCCATTTTTAGCCATACGGTTCAGTACCCACGGAACCACAACACGGCCAAAAATAATAACTAATAGTAATGCGCCGATAACCGAGATGGTTTGTAGCCACATTGGGGAATCATCGGGCAGAACGGAAATTTTATCAGAAAGCAGAGGGACTAAAGCCAATAGTGGAACAATAGCCAGATCTTGCATCAGCAATATAGCGAAACCGATTTTGCCATGTTCACTGGAAAACTCATTGCGTTCCTGAAGTATCTGAATAACGAAGGCCGTTGACGACAGCGCTAAGGTTAGGCCGATAATCACAGCCGCATTCACGTTATTGTTAAACAGATAGAAATAGCCGCCAATAGCCGCACCGCTAAGCAATATCTGCCAAGAACCTAAGCCAAATACCACTTTACGCATTGCCCAAAGGCGCTTCGGTTGCATTTCCAGGCCGATGATAAACAGTAGCAAAACAATACCAAATTCAGAAAAATGCAGTATTTGCCCGACGTGCTCCTTAAGAATCACCTGACCGGGCGTATGGGGCCCGATGATGACACCGGTGATTAATAAACCCAGAATCGAACCTAATCCGATTTTCTTAGACAGGGTAACGGCAATGGCAGCAACAAACAAAATGATGACGAGTAACAGTAGAAGATCATTCATGGTGAGATCTTCTTTTGTTGATGTGAGGGCGGGGGAATAATTTTAGTCGGTGTCTCATCATTTGCGTTACGGCCCCTTTTGCGTTTTCTGTCTTTCGTTTATGCAGTCACTTCACCCGGATTTTAAGAACAAAGTATGATTATCTACAGTTGATTGCTTATTATACTCATTATGGCCGTAATTGTGCATGAAGTTTTTATTACTAATGATTGTGTATCTTAGTGGCTGTCAGAATAATTACTCGCAGGTATAACTCTTGAAGTCAGATAGCGATATTAAGCCAACTTTATTACGTTTGAATATCAATAATTAGTGTTGTAGCAAACTATAGCTGACAATTCCATGCATTTTTTAATATTTTATAATTTATCTATTGATATATAAGTAAAATATTTATAAATCTGAGGCCTTATTATCGATACTGAAAAACAGACCTGTTCAGACATGGTGTCGTGAGAAGCCTGCCAGTTTGCCTCTAACGTTACCGTGCCTCATATGCTAATGCTACTGATGGAAATGGCGCTACGGCTTTTTCACCTGATTGATGATACTTTTTGTGATTCAGCTAACCGATTAGCGTCCAGTCTGGCGTTGCTGTGTACTGGTGCCTGCCTCGACTTTTGTGCTATGTTCAAGGCCCAAAATGTTACCATTTTGGCCCGTATTGCCCGAAGAGTTGTGGTACCGGGCGTGTTGGGTTTGGTGCATGCTTATACGGCTTTAGGTTGGTTATTTTTTCGCATAGCCGATCTCATTTAACGGGAGTATTGAATGGATGCCTTTTGTCCCAAATGCCATCAGTTACTGCTTTGGCAGCAAGGGGATTTTTATCGTTGTGAAACATGCGGTAAACGTTACCTACAGATAGCCCCTTGTCCCGAATGCCAGAACCCGCTACAAAAGATGCAGGCCTGCGGTGCCGTTGATTATTTTTGTCAGCATGGCCACGGTCTGATATCAAAAAAGCGATTGGATTTTCACTATGTTGAACAAGGCTAAGCCAAACCACCATCAGCCTAATACATGCTTTCTAGTCATAGTTGAATCTATATTAATATCAGGATGTTATAACGTATATTATGGATAATTCTTCATTTTCTCAAGACCCTTCTTCTACCGCTCAGTTTTGCTCTGCGGGCGTTGATCTCAGTGGATTAATGCAGGTGTTGAGTAAGCACCTCTATTCTACGCCGATGGTGGCTTTGCGTGAATTGGTGCAAAACTCACACGACTCAATAGTTCGCCGGCGGATTGAACATCACGGTCAGCCTGATTGTGGGCGAATTCAGGTTATTGGTGACGTTAAAAATGGTCTAATTCGCATTATTGATAACGGAGCCGGGCTGACTGAAGGTGAAATTCATGCTTATTTAGCGACGGTGGGCGTTGGCTATACCCGTACCTTACGTCAGCAGGATAGCGAAACCGGCCTGATTGGTATGTTTGGTCTCGGGTTTCTGTCGGCATTTGTGCTGGCAAAACAGGTTATCGTTACCACCACCTCTTATCAACAGCCCGAACAGGGATGGCGATATCTTTCCAGCAACGGTGAAAAATATTCGACGGAACCGGTTCCTGCCCGGGAGAACGGTACTGAAGTTACTCTGCTATTGCGTGATGAATTTAGCCATTTAGCCAGCGAGAAAGTGCTGAATGATATTCTCCGGCGTTACTGTATTTTACTGCGTGAGCCTATTTTTGTCGGTCAGGCTCCTGAACCAATCAACCCTGATTTACCTCCGTGGCGCAGAGAGGCAAATGTAGCCGTTCATCCTATTCAGGATCGCAGACAGCGTTTGGAATTCGCTGCGCATTTTGAAGAAAATTTTGAGCCGATTTGCACTGTCCCTGTGATATCTGACGCAAAAAGTGATGCCGTTGGTATGCTTTGGGTTCAGGATGGTTCAACCTACGGCACCAGCGATAATCGCAATTTGTCGATTTTCCTGCGCGGCATGCTATTAGATGACGATGCCCGTGATTTATTACCTCCGTGGGCCGGGTTTATCGGCGGTGTCATTGAGTCAAATAAACTAACGCCAACCGCCAGCCGCGAAGATTTACAGCGTGATAGCCACTATTTTGCAGTGCAGTACGCCCTGAGTGAGTCATTGATTCATGGACTGGCGGAGATTGCCCTCCGACAGCCTGAAGTATGGCGCCGGATCATTGTTCGTCACAATGAAACGCTGCTTGGCGCTGCGCTGTGCGATGAGCGTTTATTTGACCTGTTGATTGATACGATTAAGGTTCCAACCTCTCAGGGTGATTTACGCGCTCAGGATTTACGTTCTAAAGGGGCTATTCATGTCATTCTGGATGCCAAAGAGGGTTTTGAGGAAACGCTATTTCAGGCTTTAGGCGTTCCAGTGGCCTATGGCGATCGCTATGCGGTAGTACCATTCTTGCGGCGCTGGGCAGTGGCTAAAGGCTGCCAATTGGTTGAGCTGGGCACGAATGCCGGTAATAAGCAGCTGTTTCGGCTAGAGGAGCTACCGGCTAACGAAAGTGAGTGGTTGCTCTCGGTATTGGGTGACGGAGAGAAGCTGATAGCTTCCCGCTTTGATCCGGCTGAACTGCCGCTGGTTGTGGTACATGACCGCGAGGCCGAATTGAAAAAACGCCTTGAGGACGACGAAAGCGACAAGCGAATTTCAGTCGCGGCGCTGCATCTCGCCCGACAATTTACCGCTAAAATCGCCGTAACCAACACCCGGCAACTTTATATCAATCTAAATAACCCCGCAGTAAACGCGCTGCTGGAAGGGTTTCGTCAGCATCACGCTGGTTTAGACGCCGCTGCCCGCATGCTTAAAGCACTAAAAGTGATTATGTCGAGCCGTGGCAGCCAAACTCAGGCGATGGCTCTTAACCGCGCACTGTCTGATTTCAGCCAGCTCATCCCCCAAATGCTTGCTCGGCCTGTAGATGTGTTTCCGGGGCACGATGAGAGTAAGTAACTACTCTCAAATTTGAAATCGCACGGCTGCCCGCGGAAGGTGGGTATCAATAAAGCTAATGACAGGATAACAAATGGATATTTGGAACTGGGTTAATAAATTAGAAGACGATCTGAAAGCAGCCGGGCAAGGTGAGGCTGCCCGGATCATCGATAGGTTCACGGATGACGTTGCAGAGTTGAATATCGATAAAGCCGACGCCTTATTTCCTGAGGTACTGGCGCTGAGCCGAAGTCTGAAAAACCCATGGCTGGAGGTATTTGTTCGCCACTGGGACTTGCGTAACCGCGTTGGCAGTCGCCTTGAAGGAGAAGCCGCGCTGGCGGCCTCGGTTGAGCTATTTGAGTTTGCCCATCGTCCTGAAACTATGGAATGCCCGCAGTCGGTGTGCGTGACGCAGGATCTGGCCGGCTGTTATGCCAACATTGACGGTCCGGGCTGGGTAAATGAACGTATTGCGGTGTGTGAAGAGACATTGGCGCGGATCGACACCAGTTGGAACTGTTTTCACTGCCTTTCGTGTGAATATGCCGAAGCGCTGCTTGACGACGGCCACGCTGACGATGCGCTGACATTTTTACGTCAGCAGGAAGAAAAAGTCACTACCACGACCTCCGATGACTGCCTGTCTATCCATAACTTTCAGATTAAAACCCTGCTGAATATGGCGCGTTATTCTGACGCAATGGAACTGATTGAAAAAACGGATGAAGTCGCAAAGTCTTACCCATGGCAGAAAAACCGCCAGTTTCGCAACCTGCTAAAGGCCCGATGTCTGGCAGGGTTAGGCCGTGATGACGAAGCGTTAGAAGCCATTCCCGCATGGTCAGCTCTGGTTCCTGAATTCTATATGGATTGGACCGATGCCAATAAGCTGCTGCTAAAGAACTCGCCGGATAAAAATACTTGGCAGCTGGGCGGCCTGATTCAAAAAATGTTAGATCACGTGAGTAGCGTTGGCGCCCACCGGCATACCATCACGCTGGCCGTTTGGCATGCTCAACTGGCTCTGGCCCGCGGCGCGGTATGGACTGCACGGCGTTCGCTGGATATTGGTTATCAGCATCTACCTAAGTTAAATAAGGTTCGGGGCGCAGATTTACTCTTAGACAGCCTAAAGCTTGCCATCGAGCAGGCTAATGACAATACCCGTTTGCCGGTGCCTGCAGATCGGCTTCTGAGCTGGCTGGAACAACGGACCGGTGAGGATGAGTCGCGTAATCCGGAAGAGGAGGCCGAGTGGCTAGTACAAGCCTCTCTGGAGCGGCCTGATGATGAAGATTTGATTGAAATGGCATCATCAGCGCTAGTGGCCTGCGGCGCAATGACTCAGGCTAAAACGTTACTCTGGCAGTACGTTTCGACGCATCCGTCTGTAGAGTCAGCGCTTGCTTACCGGCTGCTGGATATCCTGCTGGATGATAAATTGGACCCTCAGAGTCAGGCTGAAATTGTCAGGCTGTCCGACATATATCAGCCAATGTTACCTGCCGTAGCGCTGTGGTGCCTGATTAAGCAGGCGCAGCATCGGGAAAACTGGTCTGAAGTCGAACGGCTGTGTAAGCAAATGATTGAGGCTGCGCCGGAATATCGCGGCCCACGTATGCTGCTGGCTGAAGCATCGATGAACCAAAAGTCATTTCAACAGGCTATCGAATGTTATCAGCAACTGGCTAAGCAGCTGGACGACCCGAGCAATACCCTTTGGGATTTAATGACCGCGGCCAGCGCTGCCGAACGTTGGGATTTAGTGCGTGAAACGGCCGAACGGCTGGATATCAAGCTGGCGCCGGGTGAAGGGGAAATTAATGAAGATTGGGGCTGGGTTCGTTTACGTATAAAAGACCGTGACGAAGAGGTTGAATATTACGGTCAGTTTATTGGCCCTGTAACGGCCAGAGTTATGCAATTGGCGGCTCCGAACGGTACGCAATGCTTTAATGACGTGGTGGTTATTGATGCCGGGATGTTGGAAAACCCGCCGGAAGATGAAGAGGAACGTAAAGAGTACACCGCGGTTTATCGGGTGGTACATACCTTAAAACGAGGGAATTTCGGCGATAGCTGGTTTGTCGATGGCGTAATGCCAACCGAAGAGCAGTATCAAACTTTTGTTGATGCTATCGAGCAGCTTGGGTGGCAAATTCGCATCAGAAGTTCGGCCGATTATCAGGTTAGTGACGCACAGGATCCCGATGGTGAACCGCTGGATGGCATCTATTTTTATCTGGCTGCGCCGGAAAATGTGACTCCGGCAGAAATTAACGCCAAAATGTGGGCGTTAACCCAGAACTGGCAGCACGATTGGTGTTGGTTGACTTTGGCAGAGGAAGCCGATGCCGCGGATGTAGAAAGGCATCGGGGAGTGGTTGACCGTTATAGCCTATAACCTGGCTTTTTCCGCTAACGCTCGTTTTAGTTCGACCATGGGGAATTAATCTGAACCTCTGCCGCTATATTCGGTAGGGGTCTTTTATGACAAAATTTTTGTAGATTTTG
The DNA here is from genome assembly GCF_009800925.1 of Budvicia diplopodorum. GTDB lineage: Bacteria > Pseudomonadota > Gammaproteobacteria > Enterobacterales > Enterobacteriaceae > Budvicia > Budvicia diplopodorum. The sequence goes on from NZ_WOYF01000011.1 coordinate 58,610, forward strand.
TCACATGGTTCACGCTGCTTTCTACCCATCCGTCGCTCAGCCGGGTTTTTAGTACATCACCGGCTTTCACCTGTTTAGTCTTTTTCAGCGCGGTTCCGTCCGGTGCGCTGGTCACGCTGTAGCCTCTGGCGAGCGTTGCTAGCGGGCTAACGGCTTCCAGCTGTGAATAGCTAATGCTAAAGCGCTGTTTGGCTGCGTTCATTTGGCGTTCTAGCGCCTGTTGTAGTTGATACTGGCGCTGCTGTAGCAACTGCTGATAACGATGAATACGCGCCTGCGGCTGGGTTTGGGCTAAACGTTGTTGTAAACGCTCGGCCTGACGAATGTTTAGCCGTAGCTGGGTCTGGATACCATCTTCTAAACGGTTGTGTAATTTTAGTAACGCCGTTTGCTGGCGTGACAGACGTAGCTGTGGGTGCTGTTGCTGTAACCGGCTGTCTAAGCGGTTAACGATTTGGTGCTGGCGAGAGAGGAAATAATCCATTGCCATTTCCAGCCGCTGTTGCTGAGACTGTAAACGGCGCACCAGTTCTAGCTGATTACGGCTGACCATTTCAGCCGCCGCGGACGGCGTGGGTGCCCGTAAATCGGCGACGAAATCAGCAATAGTCACGTCGGTTTCATGGCCAACGGCGCTGACTACCGGGATTCGGCTGTTAAAAATTGCTCTGGCGACTAGCTCTTCGTTAAAGCACCATAAATCTTCTAGCGATCCACCGCCGCGGCCAACAATGAGCACATCACACTCGTTACGCTGATTGGCCAGCTCAATGGTTTTAACTATTTGTAAGGTTGCATCCACACCCTGAACGGTCGTTGGATAAATCACTACCGGCAGCGAAGGATCGCGTCGCCGGAGGATCTGTAAAATATCATGCAGAGCAGCGCCAGATTTTGAGGTAATAACGCCGATGCAGTTGGCCGGTGAAGGAAGAGAGCGTTTGCGCTGCGGGTCGAATAGCCCTTCTTCAGACAGCCGATGCTTTAACTGCTCAAAACGCTGCTGTAGCAGGCCATCTCCGGCTGGTTGCATACTTTCCGCAATGATTTGATAGTCGCCGCGTGGTTCATAAAGGGTAATGGTTGCCCGAACTAAAACCTGCTGGCCATTTTGCGGCTGGAACGTGGTTTTGCGATTAGCGGTGCGAAACATCGCACAGCGCACCTGAGCCCGGTCATCTTTTAGCGTAAAGTACCAGTGGCCAGAAGACGGTTGAGATAAGTTTGATATCTCGGCTGAAATCCAGATCTGGCCCATCTCCATTTCCAATAGCTGACGGACCGTCTGATTCAGGCGGCTAACGGTGAAAATTGGGGGCGATGCTGGCGTTAACATGTGACGGAGATCAAACTCTAAAACAAAGACGTAATTTAGCGATACTACATAGGTGCACGGGCTAATCAAGTTTTATTTGAGAAATGTGTGGCGGCAGAGGGCTTGGCTCTGTATAATGCCACTGCAATATTTTATCTGTTTCTAACCCACTGTCGGTGAGATATTGCCATGCTACGTATCGCTAAAGAAGCTCTAACGTTCGACGACGTCCTACTAGTTCCTGCCCATTCATCCGTGCTGCCAAATACTGCTGAATTATCGACGATGTTGACCTCAACAATTCGTTTGAATATTCCTATGCTTTCAGCCGCGATGGACACCGTCACTGAAGCCAGCCTGGCTATTGCGCTTGCTCAGGAAGGTGGAATCGGTTTTATCCATAAAAATATGTCTATTGAACGCCAGGCGGAAGAAGTTCGCCGGGTAAAAAGACATGAAAGCGGTATCGTTACCGATCCGATTACCGTTACCCCTGAAACCACCGTGCGTGAAGTTAAAGAACTGGCGGTAATTAACGGTTTTGCCGGTTATCCGGTGGTTGGTAAAAACAACGAACTGGTTGGTATTATTACCGGCCGTGACGTGCGTTTCGTTACCGATCTCGATCAGCCAGTCAGCGCGCTGATGACTCAGAAAACTAATCTGGTGACGGTAAAAGAGGGTGAAACCCGCGAAGTTGTATTCCAGAAAATGCACGAAAAACGCGTTGAGAAAGCGCTGGTTATCGATGACCAGTTTCACCTGTGCGGCATGATCACGGTTAAAGACTTTCAGAAAGCTGAACGTAAACCCAATGCCTGTAAAGATGAGCACGGTCGTTTACGCGTTGGCGCTGCGGTTGGTGCCGGTGGTGGTAACGAAGAGCGCGTTGCTGCGCTAGTGGAAGCCGGCGTTGACGTGTTACTGATTGACTCTTCTCACGGGCATTCTGAAGGCGTATTACAGCGCATTCGTGAAACCCGCGCGGCTTATCCTGACCTGCAAATTATCGGCGGTAACGTTGCGACGTCTGCCGGCGCGCTGGCTTTAGTTGAAGCCGGTGTTAACGCGGTTAAAGTGGGTATCGGCCCGGGTTCTATCTGTACTACCCGTATCGTTACCGGCGTTGGCGTTCCGCAAATTACCGCCATTGCCGATGCGGTAGACGCGGTTGGTCACTTAGGCATTCCGGTTATCGCCGACGGTGGGATTCGCTTCTCCGGCGATATAGCTAAAGCCATTGCTGCCGGTGCATCCTGCGTGATGGTCGGTTCAATGTTAGCCGGTACGGAAGAGTCTCCGGGCGAAATTGAGCTTTTCCAAGGTCGTTCATTTAAGTCATATCGCGGAATGGGCTCCTTGGGCGCAATGTCTAAAGGCTCATCGGATCGCTATTTTCAGACTGACAATGCGGCAGACAAATTAGTGCCTGAAGGGATCGAAGGTCGGGTTGCTTATAAAGGTTTGCTGAAAGTGATTATTCACCAACAAATGGGTGGATTACGCTCATGCATGGGCCTGACCGGCTGCGGTACTATTGAGGAGTTGCGCACTAAAGCTGAGTTTGTGCGCATTACCGGTGCCGGTATTCAAGAGAGCCACGTGCACGATGTGACCATCACTAAAGAGTCACCGAACTACCGCATGGGCTGATTTAGATATATCCGTTATATTTCAAGCTGCAGCCAACGTACCTGAAGCTTGAATTGTTTAAGATATAAATAAGATACGGGGGTCTGAACAACAGATTCAGCTCTCGTAATCCCTCTGCCAACGCGGCTATAATATTGAAAATTCCCAGTCCGGCCTGTGTTCAGGCCACCCACAACCGTTTTTGGAAAGCTATTCATGTCAAAAAACATCCATAAGCATCGTATCCTGATTCTGGATTTTGGTTCTCAATACACTCAATTAATTGCCCGCCGCGTACGTGAAATCGGCGTTTATTGTGAACTATGGGCGTGGGACGTTAGCGAAGCACAAATTCGTGAGTTTCAGCCAACCGGCATTATCTTGTCCGGTAGTCCTGAAAGTACCACTGAAGCCGGAAGTCCGCGCGCGCCGGAATACGTATTTAGCGCAGGTATCCCCGTTTTAGGCATTTGCTACGGCATGCAAACCATGGCGATGCAGCTTGGTGGTCAGGTTCAGGGTTCTACCGAGCGTGAATTTGGCTACGCGAAGGTTGATATCGTGGCGCAGAGTGAGTTTATCCGCGATATTCAAGATTGCCTGTCTGCCGAAGGCCGCCCTCAGCTTGACGTATGGATGAGCCACGGCGATAAAGTCACCGCTATCCCGGCCGGTTTTGAAGCCGTTGCCCGCACAGAAACCTGCCCATTCGCCATTATGGCCAATGAAGATAAACGCTTTTATGGCATTCAGTTCCACCCGGAAGTAACCCATACTCATCAAGGGCTGAATCTGCTAAAACGCTTCGTGCTGGATATTTGCGGCTGTGAAGCGCTCTGGACGCCGGCAACGATCATTGATGACGCCATTGAGCGTATTCGTGAGCAGGTGGGTGAAGATGAAGTGATTCTTGGTTTGTCAGGCGGAGTGGACTCTTCCGTTACTGCCATGCTGTTGCACCGCGCAATCGGCAAGCGCCTGACCTGCGTATTTGTTGATAACGGCCTGCTGCGCCTAAATGAAGCTACCCAGGTAATGGAAATGTTCGGTGACCACTTCGGTTTGAACATTATCCACGTTGAGGCCGAGCATCGATTCCTGAGCGCTTTAGCCGGTATTGATGAGCCTGAAGCCAAGCGTAAGACCATCGGTCGCGTATTCGTTGAAGTGTTTGACGAAGAGGCAACCAAGCAGTCTAACGTTAAGTGGCTGGCTCAGGGCACTATTTATCCTGACGTTATCGAGTCCGCCGCCTCGGCGACCGGTAAAGCCCACGTGATTAAGTCTCACCACAATGTCGGTGGCTTACCGCCAGAAATGAAAATGGGCTTGGTTGAGCCATTAAAAGAGCTGTTTAAAGATGAAGTTCGTAAGATTGGTTTAGAGCTGGGCCTGCCGTACGCCATGCTTTACCGTCACCCGTTCCCGGGCCCGGGCTTAGGCGTTCGCGTGCTGGGCGAAGTGAAAAAAGAGTACTGCGACCTATTGCGCCGCGCTGATGCCATCTTTATTGAAGAACTGCATAAAGCCGATTTGTACAATAAGGTCAGTCAGGCTTTTACCGTATTTTTACCGGTACGTTCAGTCGGCGTGATGGGCGACGGCCGTAAATATGACTGGGTCGTTTCACTGCGTGCGGTAGAAACCATCGACTTCATGACCGCCCACTGGGCACACCTACCGTATGATTTCTTAGGCCGAGTTTCTAACCGGATCATTAACGAAGTTAACGGTATTTCACGGGTGGTTTATGACATCAGCGGCAAGCCACCGGCGACGATTGAGTGGGAATGATTTTATCTCTGTTTTTTGCTGTTTATAGCCATTAAAAATAATACTAACCGCCTTGATTTATTGGCGGTTTTTTTATTTTTTACCGTTAGCGCTGATTAGCGACAATCCGTTATTTCAGATGGTAATTTTGACAGTGTAAAAAATTCTAACATGGGGGAATAATCCATTTTGCCTGCGGTTATAATGAAACAAGTTTGTTTTGATAGCACTAGCGCGGTTGGCGAAATTGGCCGAGTGGCTTGAAGGTGTACTCCGTACATGAATAACTTGATTTAGTGTACGTGGTACATGTATGATTATATCAATTAGGTAATCATAAGTCAGGGAGTCTGATGTTTACTTTTATTGAGCTGCAAGGTTTCAGTAAGCGGCGGCAAGAATTGTTACCTGACGATGAATTTTGGGCTTTTCAGGAAGAGCTGATTAATAATCCTGAGGCCGGAGATACTATTTCTGGTACCGGAGGTTTTCGTAAAATCCGCTGGAGTCGTCCGGGAATGGGAAAGTGCGGTGGTGTGCGGGTCATTTACTATAATGTGACAAGCAGAGGGCGTATCTATCTGGCTCTGATATATCCAAAGAATGAGCAGGATAATTTAACTGAAGGGCAGAAGAAAGCCCTTGAACAGTTATCTAATCAACTGACATAGCAAATATCTGTCGCGCAAGACGAGCGAGGTGTACATGAAAGACGAACTGTTTGCCGATCTGCTGGCCAGTGCAGAAGAGATGGTAAGAATTGAAAAGGGTGAACAGACGCCGAAGCCGGAGCATGTTCATACTTTTAGCGAGATTGATGTAAAGGCGATACGCGAGGCTACCGGGTTAATACAGCAAGATTTTGCTGTAGCTGTGGGTGTCAGCTATGACCTTGTGAAAAGCTGGGAAACTAAGCGTCGTCAACCTACGGGAGCGGCCCGTAAATTGCTTATTTTGCTACAGGCTAATCCTTTTATTATTAATCAGATTAAAGTTGCATAATTGGTGCACCCGTTCCGTGGGTGCACTGTTGTTTTGCTAGATATTTAATCGATATATTAGACATATTTTGGGCCTAGACCAAAGTATCCATAAAGCAATCTAGTTACTATTCTGGCCGAGTGTTCCCCGTGGTCGCGGGGGATAAACCGTATGATGACGGTTGTCACTGTTACCAGCAAACAGAAACATCAGATCGGAATGCTGATATTCCTGATAAATCTCCCATACGGATGGTCCGTTCCAGCTCTTTTTTGCCCAACTATTAGCTCAATATTGTGTTCTGGATTGTATTCGACCATATAGATCTGCTGGCGCTCCGTATTGAATAATTGTCATAATTTATTCGTATGGATTGGCCCGTGTGACTAAGGTATCTTATGAACAATACCATGCTCGCTTTGCCAGGATTGCGCTGATAGATATGAAATCTGTACTCATTTTCCTTGGGGTAATCGCATTTCTACTCGGGATGTATATTGGCTACGACCAAAATCAAAATTCTCAGCGGCCAGCCAATGCTTCTTTCTGGGATCAACAGGCCTATGTCTGGCAGAGAGTCTGGACGCCGCAGCACCACGATGCGCTTAAACAAAGTCACGATCTATTCTCTGGGTTACGTATTTTGGGGCTGCAGCTAAATCGCGGTGAAGTCATCCGTAAAATCGCAGTAGACGCTCAATTGCTCAAGCAAGATGGGCGGCCGGTTTGGCTGGTGGTCCGTCTTGACGGCCAACTGCCAAACATTGACCAGACGCTAGTGTATGACAATTTATTAAGCCAGCTACAGCAATGGCGGCGGGCAGGCTTAACCGTTACCGGCGTTGAGGTTGACTACGATGCTGCCAGCTCAAAGCTGAGGGACTATCAGCAGTTTATTCAGCTACTTCGCACAAAGCTGCCGCGAGATCTACAGTTAAGCCTTACTGCGCTGCCAACGTGGATTAATTCCCCTGATTTACCTGCGTTATTACAACAGGCGGATATCTCGGTATTACAGGTGCACGCGGTTCTTTCACCGGATAAAGGTCTATTTGACGCAGGCCTTGCCGCTGGCTGGATCGAGCGTTACGCCAGGCTAACGGCCAAACCATTTTACGTTGCTTTACCCGCTTACGGCATGGGGCTGGCGGGCTATGAAGACCAAAAACCTTTGGTTGAGAGTGAGGCCCCGGTGCGCATTGCCGGTCAGATGCAAGAGCTGTCCGTAGCGCCTCAGGCGATGGCTGACTTTTTATCTCAGCTCAGGCAACAACAAACGCCGAATCTGAAAGGCTTGGTTTGGTTTCGCCTGCCGTTGGAAAGCGATCGGCGAGCATGGTCAATGTCGACGCTGAAAGCGGTCATTCTTCAGCAGCCACTAGCTTCTGAATGGGTCGTTGAGCTACAGGCTCAGCCCGATCAATCCAACCAGACTAATTCATTATTTAACCTGATATTGCGTAATACCGGCCAAATAGATGGCGTTCTGCCTAGCGAAATTACATTGCCTGCGGGCAAGTGTCAGATTGGCGATGCGGTTGGTAACTATCAATTGAACGCCGATAATCAGCAGTTACGCTTTATCCGTACTCACTCTCAGCAGCTACGGGCAGGGCAAAGCCAGGCTATTGGATGGGTTCGCTGTACTCAAATTGACCAAGGAGAAATTCATGTTACGCCCTGAATTATTAGTCAAAAAATCTCACCGCCGAGTACCACTGCCATTAAGCCTGCTGATTGCCGCATCGTTTACGCTTTCCGTTCCGGTTAATGCCTGTGGCCCGGATTTTGTTGTCCGCCTGTTGGACGACCGTAATAGTACGTTGCTGTATATGCCAGAAGGGAACTTTTTATTTGAAGCGGGTAGGTTGGTCGATGTTGATAAACAACTACCGCTCCAGAAGGAAACGGTTGAAATATCTACGCAGGAAGCCAGAGCGCAGATGTCCGACCAAGAACGGCAGACGTCAGATGTTATCGATCAAATGCGCGCCAGTAATAGCCTCGAGCAGGCCGATGCATTGAGCAAAGGATTAACCGCGGAAGAGCGGTTGTACACTCTCGGCGCAGTGGCTTTTAAGCTGATGGATCCAAGTGCCGCCGATTATTTCAATCAGGTACTGGCTTTGCCGAGCAATGAGCAGAAATTTTATGGTCTGGATGCTCAATATTCTCTGGGGCGCGCATTGATGGGCGACTATTCCACGGAGAATCAGGATGGCTCCAGTGTCTCTCCCATCCATCGACCGGATGAAGCCCAGCTAAGGTTAGCGCTGGCCGCGTTCCAGAAGGTGATTGATAGAGTTAAGAACGGTGAGGCTGATGAAACTTCCTTATCTCTCAGCAGCCTTGGGCAGCAAGCGAGAGTCCATATCTGGCTGGGGGATATGGTGACTGCTACTCACCTTTATGCCCAGCAGGCCGCTCAGGGGGACTATACCGGCAGCCGGTCGCTTCGCTATATTTCTAGTACCCTGATGAACCCAAAAAATGAACATCTTGTGGTACAGGCCATTAAAGACCCGTTAGTGCAACAACTGATGACAATCCAGCTGTTTACCAATAACTGGGGCTGGCTGGATTACGAGCGAGAGAGCGAAAAGCCTAAAATTACCGCTAAGATAATAGCCTTAATTGGTTCATCGGCGAGTACCGGCTTTAAAGGCAGCGATCGCTTGGCCGCTTTGGCTTACCGCTCCGGCGAATATGATATGGCAGCCGCGTTGCTGAAAAGCTCCGGTGATAGCGCACTAAGCTGGTGGCTGCGGGCAAAAATGGCGCTGCGCAGTGGCGATGAAAAAGCGGCTACCGTGGCCTATGCTAAAGCGGCCGCTGGATTTCCGGCCAGTGAACTTTGGGGATATACCCCAGATATTGATGAAGGAACGGTGAGTTACAATATGCCACCGGCCTGTCGGGTAGCCGGTGAACAGGGTATTCTGGCGCTCAACCGCGGTGATTATCTTCAGGCTATGGAGTTATTTTATCGCAGCAATGAGGTTTATCGGGCCGACGTGATGGATATTGCCGAGCGGGTATTAACCCTTGATGAGCTAAAAGGCTTTGTGGATAAAAATGTTCCGGCGGTTGCTGAGTTAATTAAGAAAGGCCCCGAAGAAGACTACTATTACGGCATGGGCGTCGCGCCAGCGGTTGAACTACGCGAAGTTCTGGCCCGTCGCCTGATGCGAGCAGGGCGATATGATGACGCGCTGGCTTACTTTCAGTTTGCAAGCCATCAGCAGTGGGCGAAACAGTATATCGACAGTCTCAAGGTCGCTAATAACCTAAAAGCAGATAAGTTAACCCGCGCTCAGGCTTACTATCAGGCGGCGCTTTTGCTGCGTAATCAGGGGGTAGAATTAATCAGCTATGAGATGACGCCGGACTATGCGATTTACGGTGCGGACTATTCATACGTTGGTGATAGCTATGATACTGGCCGTAAACGTAGGAATAGCTGGCTGCTCGATGAGGCAGCGCAGGGCAGTGCTATACAGGCCGGTCTCAAATCGGTGAAAGCCAAAACCTGGATTAGTGCATCTGAGGCCTCTAGGGCAAAATCGGAATTACCGAAAACCAATAATAATTATCTTCATTATCGCTGGAAGGCGGTTGATTTAGCGGTGAAATCAGCCGATCTTCTGCCGCCAAAAAGTCAGGCTTATGCCGCAGTATTGTGTAAAGCAACCGGCTGGATTATTAACCGGGATCGCAAAGGCGGGCTAAAGCTGTATCAGCGCTATATTAAAAACGGTGCCGCTTTTGATTGGGCGCCTCAGTTTGGCTATCAGTGCCCGGATCCTGATTTTATCGTGAAGCGTTGATCTCTGACGGTTGCCAGAAAATGAAGTCGTGCAGTAATCTACATTAATGCGTTGGGTGGATAACGCTTTTCAGGAAGGGGTAATTATGCTCAAAACATGTTTAATGGCGATAACGTTGCTATTCGCTTCTACCTCTGCGCTAGCGGCAGAGTACTGGATTGATGTCCGTATTCCTCCGCAGTATGAGGCGGAGCATCTTGATGGGGCGATTAATATTCCGCTCAAGCAGCTAAAGGGTGAGATTGCTAATCGGGTCAAGAATAAAGACGATACGCTGCATCTCTACTGTAATTCGGGCCGCCAGTCAGGGCTTGCTAAGCAAGAGTTACTCGATATGGGGTACACCAACGTGCTGAATGAAGGTGGAATCGATGGCATCAAACAGCGCTTAAAAGCTCATAAATAGAGCCGCAGAGGGCTGCCGTTATATCAATACGGCGGATCCTCGGTTATTTATCTACTATCTGTTGCCATTGGTGCTTTAGCTCCTGAGCGTTAGCCACGTTATCACAGCTTGCCGGGTAGTCTTTGCCTGCGTTGGCCCAACTAACAATATTCTCCGGGTAACAAAACTCCTGCTGCCCTTTGGCATATCCTTGTAGATAAGCTTGGCGGTTTATTTCTGCTTCACCATACCATTCAGCCAGCGTAGTATTTTCTTTTACGCCGCTTCCACCCATCGCTTCACCATAGCCGATATCAAACCATTTAGACACAGGTGCTGCGTTATCGGCATTCTCAACGCTGCCTGAGTGTTGAACTGTGCAACCGGTTAGCAGAAGGGTTAGCGTTAAAACGAGCGTATAGGTCATGGTGGAGCCTTAATGAGTTAGAGAATAGAGCCTGTCACGCGACCAGCTTTCACTCGATTAAATCAATGGGTTTAGACAATGCCCAGCTGTTCTTTTAGCTGTTTCAAATAGCGACGACTAACCGGGATACGTTTACCTGAACGGGTTATCACTTCAGCCGAACCGTTATCCATTAGCTGGATTTCACTTATCCTATCAAGATTAACCAGATACTGGCGATGGCAGCGAGCATAGGGCGTTTTCTCTTCCAGAATTTTTAGGGTTAACTGGGTGTAGCCGCTTTGATTAATGCCAACAACGTGTACACCGCTGAGCTCTGAACTGAGATATTCAACTTCGTCTAGCCGAAGGAGAAATATGCGGTTGTGGCCATAGCAAGGAATATGCTTTAAGGGGATATTCATAGCGAGGTGTATATTATTGTTTACGGATATGCTGTTGTTTAGCCGTTTAACCGTTTTTAACAGGCGTTGGTAATCAATGGGTTTTAGCAGGTAGTCAAAGGCGTTTTGCTCAAATGCTTTAATGGCATATTCATCGTAAGCGGTGGTAAAAACAATATGGGGCATGGTGAGCGGATCGAGCATGGCGACCATCTCTAACCCGCTAATTCTGGGCATCTGAATATCTAAAAACACCACATCAGGCTGGAGCTGGTGAATGGCCTGAATAGCCTCTAAAGCGTTACTGCACTCACTTACAATGATCAGATCTTCAACTTCTCCGAGAAGCTCCGCTAGCTCTTCTCGGGCCGGCTGTTCATCATCAACAATAATCGCTCTAAGCATGTATCCTCCACCAATTTGTTATAGTTTAACATGGGCTGCATTAACTGCGAATGGTCGAGGCTGGTTATCTAACCAGAGCAGAAAAAAGTGAGCTTAATATCGTGCTCTTTTTAGTGAAATGGAGCTGTTAGTAAAAATATGTTTACATTTATGGATGTAAAAGTTTACATTAAGTTTGGTTGTGCTAATCTCTTCCATAATTAGGTGTTTTATCATCGTTGGGTTCGATGGTTTAAGGAATAAAAATGATCATGCAGAAAGATAAATTAAATAACGTCAATATAAGTGCAGAGCAAATTTTAGTCACACCGGAAGAGCTTAAAGCAAAGTATCCATTGAGCTTGAATGATGAAGCCAAGATTACCGCGGCTCGCCAGACTATTGCTGATATTTTACACGGCCGGGACAAGCGCCTGTTAGTGGTTTGTGGCCCTTGTTCAATTCACGATACCGAAGCGGCTTTAGAGTACGCGGCACGGCTCAAAAAGCTGGCCGATGAAACCAAAGATAGCCTGTTTATCGTTATGCGTGTGTATTTCGAAAAACCGCGTACTACCGTGGGCTGGAAAGGTTTGATCAACGACCCTCATATGGACGGCTCGTTTGATATGGAGCATGGTTTGCATCTTGCCCGTCAGCTTTTGCTCAAGCTGATTGCGATGGGGTTACCTCTGGCGACTGAAGCGTTAGATCCTAACAGCCCACAGTATTTAGGCGATCTGTTCAGCTGGTCGGCGATTGGTGCTCGTACTACTGAATCACAAACTCATCGTGAAATGGCCTCTGGCTTGTCGATGCCGGTTGGTTTTAAAAATGGTACTGATGGTAGCTTAGGAACTGCGATTAATGCGATGAAAGCGGCTTCTATGCCTCACCGTTTTATGGGAATTAACCAGTCAGGTCAGGTTTGCCTGTTACAGACCCAGGGCAATCCTGACGGTCATATTATTCTGCGCGGTGGTAAAACGCCGAACTATGAAGCAGAGCACGTGAAAGAGTGTGAAGTGCAGATGGCGAAAGCCGGCCTGAATGCCTCTTTGATGATTGACTGCAGCCACGGTAATTCTAATAAAGATTTTCGCCGTCAGACTGACGTGGTGAATTCAGTGCTGGCTCAGATTAAAGCCGGCAATCGTTCTATCATTGGCATTATGTTAGAAAGCAATATTCATGAAGGTAACCAGTCATCTGAACAGCCGCGCGCTGGTATGATCTACGGCGTTTCAGTCACCGATGCTTGCATTAACTGGGAAACCACCGATTCGTTATTGCGCAAAGTCCATCAGAACCTGAAAACGGCAGAGTTGGTATGCCAGTAAGCTGTATGTCTGTGCATTTATTGATATATTAAGATATGACCGAACTTCGTCGCCTAAGGGCGACGAAGTGCTTATTAAAGGCAAAAGTCGGATTTTATTTTTAGGAGACAGACTAGTTATGGTGGCTGAATTAACGGCTCTGCGCGATCAAATAGACGAAGTTGACAAAGCGCTGCTGAAATTGCTGGCTAAGCGGTTAGAGCTGGTGGCCGAAGTAGGGGAAGTGAAGAGTCATCACGGTTTACCGATTTATGTCCCTGAACGTGAAGTCAGCATGCTTGCCTCTCGTCGTAAAGAGGCCGAAGCCTTGGGCGTTCCGCCAGATTTAATTGAAGACGTATTACGCCGGATAATGCGTGAATCGTACACCAGTGAAAATGATAAAGGTTTCAAAATGCTGTGCCCGCAAATCGGCCCGATCGTTATTATTGGCGGTCAGGGAAAGATGGGGCAACTGTTTAGTAAGCTGTTTCAGCTTTCTGGCTATCAGGTGCGCGTTTTGGAACAAAATGACTGGGCCGAGGCCGATACCATATTATCCGGTGCCGGAATGGTGATGGTCAGCGTACCCATTCACGCGACTGAGCAGGTTATTCACCGGTTACCTAAGCTGCCAGATGATTGTATTTTGGTGGATTTAGCATCGGTTAAAGAATTACCTCTGGCGGCAATGCTGGAAGTGCACAATGGTCCCGTTCTGGGTCTGCACCCGATGTTCGGCCCTGACGTGGGTAGTCTGGCTAAACAGGTGATTGCTTATTGCGATGGGCGCCAGCCAGAAACTTACCAGTGGCTACTGCAGCAGCTTCAGGTCTGGGGGGCGAAGCTGCACGCTATCAGTGCTGCTGAACACGATCGGAACATGGCGTTTATTCAAGCATTGCGCCACTTTGCTACTTTTACCTATGGTTTAAATCTGTCTCAGGAAAACGTACGGCTGGAGCAATTGCTGGCGCTGTCATCTCCTATTTATCGTTTGGAACTGGCAATGATTGGCCGACTGTTTGCTCAAGACGCCGAGCTGTATGCGGACATTATTATGTCCTCTGAAGACAACATTGCCCTGATCAAGCGCTATTATGCCTGTTTTGGTGAGGCTATTAGCCTGCTGGATAACAGCAATAAAGCGGAGTTTATTGAGAAGTTCAATAAGATAAAAAACTGGTTTGGTGACTATGCGCCACGTTTCTTAAATGAAAGTAGAACATTGTTACGTCAGGCCAATGATAGCCGACAGTAAAGGGTGTTTTCGCCGATAGCTGATTTTGCAAAGGGCCACGTTTGTGGCCCTTTGCTTATTACTGGCTAGACGATGATTTCTGGCATATTTCGACCGTAGTAAATTTCTTGCATTTCTTTGCGTAAGCGTTTGGTTATATGCAGCCTTTCGTTTGGATCTAAGTCTTCAGGCTTGGCATTAAATAAGTAATGGTCCAAGTCAAATTCCTTGAGCATCATTTTGGTGTGGAAGATATTTTCCTGATACACGTTCACATCGACCATCTGGTAGAGCGAAGTAATATCTTCGCTGATGAAGTTCTGAATAGAATTAATCTCATGATCGATATAATGCTTCATGCCGTTAATATCACGGGTAAATCCGCGCACCCGATAATCGAGCGTGACGATGTCGGACTCTAGCTGGTGAATGAGGTAATTCAGCGCTTTTAGCGGAGAGATAACGCCACAGGTTGACACTTCAATATCCGCTCTAAAAGTGCATAGTCCGTTTTCAGGATGGCTTTCAGGATAAGTGTGAACGCAGATATGGCTTTTATCTAAATGGGCGACGATAGCGTCCGGCAACGGGCAGGCATTTTCCGATTGATCGGCTAAGCTTGGGGCCATTGGTTCTTCACTAATCAGAATAGTGACGCTGGCTCCCTGCGGATCGTAGTTTTGACGTGCAATATTCAAGATATTAGCGCCGATGATTGAACAGGTTTCGGTCAGGATCTCAGTCAATCGGTTAGCGTTGTACTGCTCATCGATATAAGCAATGTATCTGTCTCTGTCATGGGCCGTTTTGGTATAGCAAATGTCATAGATACAAAAACTCAGGCTTTTGGTTAAGTTATTAAAGCCGTGTAGTCTTAGCTTATTCAATTGGGTGCACCGCCATATTTATTGGTTCAATGATCTAATAGTATTATTGGGATAATGCATCTTGTAAATATTGTGGCAGGGCAAAACTGCCCGCATGAATCGCTGGGTTATAATAGCGACACCGGATGCCGGATTTGCTAACGCGCTCTTGCAAAATAGATAAATCATGTTGACGCAGTAATGCATTCTGGCTTGCCCAGACGAAGGTCATAATTCCGCCGTAATAGGTTGGAATGGCGGCCTGATAAAAACTAACGTCTTCAAAATAGCTGGATAACTTATTATTGCTGCTGACGGCTTCATCCTGCTGTAAAAAGCACACGCCGTTTTGAGCGACAAAAATGCCATTTTCATTGAGGCAGCGGGCGCAGCCTTGATAAAAATCGGAGGTAAACAGGCTTTCTCCGGGCCCGATAGGGTCGGTACAGTCAGAGATGATCACATCGAATTTCATATCCGTCTGGTTAACGAAGTTGACGCCGTCTTCAATCACCAGATTAAAACGCGGATCCTCATAAGCCCCGGCGCTATGGTTTGGCAGGTATTCACGACAAAATTCCACGACGTTCGCATCAATTTCAACCATCGTAATTTGCTCAACGCTTTGATGCCTGCATACCTCGCGCAGCATTCCGCCATCGCCGCCGCCAATAATCAGAATGCGTTTAGCTCTACCGTGAGCAATGATAGGAACGTGGGCCATCATTTCGTGATAGATAAACTCATCGCGTTCAGTGGTTTGTATTACGCCATCTAAGGCCATCACTCGCCCCATCACTTCATTTTCAAAAATGATCAGATCCTGATGTTCGGTTTTATCGTGATACAGAGTCTTATCGATAGAGAAAAACTGACCAAATCCGTTGTGGAGGGTTTCAAACCAGATCTCTTTGGTGGACATAACCGTAATTCCTTAAGACCGTACAAAAAAGATGAGCGAAGTATAATAGATAACTCGTTTCACATATGCACGATTAATGGGACGCGGAGGCTTTGGTCCGCAAGATAGATAGAAATTTGTGGGTAGCCGCGCGGTGGCAATAAAGTAGGGATGTTTTTGGAATAGACGGGAATTTACGCTGAAACTAAATTAAACCAGCTTTGCTGACAGGTAAAAGGAAGCGCAAAGGCTTCCCTTTATTTCTTGTAATTCATTACGCCAAATGAATCTTTTGCTAAGGCTTCACATTTACGATCTTTAGCAATAGGAATTTGGCTAAGGTCGCTATAGCTGGACTGGCCTAATGCTTCCATATCGATCCGATCATAGTTACTCAAATCCCAGCGGTTTTGCTGAGCAAAGTAGACCAATGCTCGTTTAATTTCCGGAACCGGAAGGTCGTTATATCCGCATTCTCTCTTTAGGTAGAAAAATACGGCAGTAAGGTCGGCTAGATCTTCTGCTTCTGCTTCGGTAAGAGCCTGACAGGTTGCTGAAAACCCGAGAAGAGGTAACAGCAATAGCGCGATATTAAATAGGGATTTTTTCTTCATTACGTCAGCAATATTTTTATTAATGTGTTGACGTTACCATACAGTTTGGCGATGACAAATCTTTTTATGTTTAGCTAAACGTCCCCCGTTTTTTCCGGGTTATTAAATCTAATGTAGATCAATGAATTAACCCGATCTCATATTGAAGATACGGCACCGTACATACTGTAACGTGAAGTATTGATGTGTGGTGAGACAGGCAATAAAAACGCAATCGTTGGGGCATTCAACGTGAAGCTGTCGTCACTGCCGGGGAGTACAAGACAGCGACAATTTTGAGCTTTTGTATAATAAATACCGCCATATTTTTCTTCATCGAGCGTATTATAAATAGACAAACTTTTGGGATCGAATGCCTGACGGAGAAAACAATGAAGATATCGGCCTTACTGGCGGGGATAATAGTCGTTCTGACCATCAATACGGCTTATGCGATTACCGAGATTCAGAACGCTCAGCAGGCAGAGAAAATGCAATTGCAGAGTATGGGGGTGATCGGTGCTTCGGTGGCTGTCGATACGCTGGATGAAGCGGTAGCCGCGATTAGAGATAAAGCAGAGAAGCAAAACGCTTCCTACTTTCGGGTGATTGGCGTTCAATCTTATGACACCTCGCCATATTGGCGTGTTTCTGCTGAAATATATAAGTAATAGATCAAGAGAAGTCATGAATAAAAAGAAGTCATAGATCAAAAAGTTAAAATGCCTAGGAATAACTTCTTCGGGCATTTCTTCTTGGAATTTAACCAGCGCTTAGCCCGTCTAAATTAGAAGCACTTCGTCATATTTCCGTTTCCTCTCGGCTAGTAGAATATTGCCCGCTGAACGTTAGGCGGGCATTCATCATTTCTGAATTAGCGAGTAATTTTCTTAAACTGACTGGTAGTTTCTGTTAACGCCACTTCTGTTGGCAGGCGCTCCATCGAGCTTGCGCCATAGAAACCATCGCAGTCGGGGCAGTTAGCTAAAATATAGTGTGCATCTTCAGGTGACGAAATCGGGCCACCGTGGCAAAGCACGATAATATCTTTTCGCACGGACTTCGCCGCCTTAGCCCAAGCGTTAATCATAGAAACGCAGTCGGGTAGCTTTATTGCAGTTTCTGCACCGATATTACCGCCGGTCGTTAGTCCCATATGGGTAACAATAATGTCGGCGCCAGCTTCCGTCATGGCGATGGCATCGGCTTCGCTAAAGACATAAGGCGTAGTCAGTAGTCCTTTCTGGTGGGCTAGGCGAATCATATCGACTTCTAAGGCATAACCCATTCCGGTCTCTTCCAAATTGGCGCGGAAGTTACCGTCAATCAGGCCAACGGTCGGAAAGTTTTGTACTCCGGAAAAACCGGTTCGAATAACCTCATCCAGAAAAACATCGAAGTTAACAAATGGGTCAGTACCGTTAACGCCAGCCAGAACCGGTGTGTTTTTCACGACAGGAAGCACTTCTTTGGCCATATCCATAACGATTTCATTGGCGTTGCCATAAGCCAGTAAACCCGCTAATGAACCGCGTCCGGCCATACGGTAGCGCCCTGAGTTATAAATAACAATTAGGTCGATGCCACCGGCTTCTTCACATTTAGCCGATAGCCCGGTACCGGCGCCACCGCCGATAATCGGCTCTTTACGCGCAATCATGGTGCGGAATTTTTGTAATAGTACTTCCCGAGAAAAACGTGGCATATAGACTCCTTATTTCTTATTCCAGATTTCTTTAAATTGAGCCACCGCCGTTTCGGCAAATTGTGGATCGTTAATATTATAGGGAACGCGGATTAAGCGACGGCGATCGGTCTGTTTTACTGTCTTTTCCAAGGCTTCAAACAGCGCAGCGTCATTTTCTGGTGACCAAAACAATTGATTCGGAGCGTCTAACGCTGAAACTCCGCCTTCAGGAATTAAGAAGCGAACTTCACCTTCACAGGCATTCAGCTTATGGCCGATCCATTCTCCCATTTTTTGGTTTTCTTCTTTAGTCGTCCGCATTAGCGTGACCTGAGCATTGTGTGGGTAGAACAGGCGATCTTTATAGCGATCCGGAATAGAGTCCGGGTTACCAAAGTTCACCATATCCAGAGCACCGCAGGAGCCTACGTAAGGGATTTGAGTTTTAGCCACCACGTCCAAACGTTCAGGGCCACAGGCCAGTACGCCGCCAAACATCATGTCACACACTTCGGTGGTTGTAATATCCAGCAGGCCATCCAACAGGTTGCTACCGGCCAACTTCTCCATGGCAGCGCCTCCTGTACCGGTTGCGTGGAAGATCAGACAATCGAACTGGTCTGACAGACTGGCTGAAATTGCCTGCATGCACGGCGTGGTAACGCCAAACATAGTTAATCCGAGAGCAGGCTTTTCATTGTTAGCTTCTGGTACCACGAATTTCACCGCACCGGCGATACTGTGGGCTGCATTGGCTAATACTTGGCGGGATATTCGATTTAGCCCGGCGATGTCGGTGACGGAGTGGAGCATGGATATATCACTGGCTCCAACATAGTTGGAAACGTCGCCCGATGCCATGGTTGAAACCATCAGCTTAGGTAGGCCCACGGGCAATGTTTGCATTGCCGGGGTAATTAATGCGGTTCCGCCGGACCCGCCCAAGCCAAGCAGGCCAGCGATGTCGTCACGAGAAAGCATAAAGTGCTCGAAGGCTAATGCCATTGCAACCATGGCTTTACCTCGGTCATCGCAAAATACGGCCTGAACACCCTGTGGATGAAATGCAGCAACGTCTTGAGCCGACAGGTCTGCACCAAAATGGTTTTGTACATATTTGGTAGACAGATCAACGGTGGTGACCGAAAGGCCAGTTGCAATAATAAGGTCCCGAATGTACAAAGCCTCTTCACTTTTAGTATCAAAAGTTGTGGCGATATAAATAGATTTCTTTTTCATTTTAACACTTCCTTGGCATCAGAATTTTAGTCGAGGTATTTAGTTTTCTAGTGAACGCCATAATGTAACTGATTTATTTACTATAACTATAATGAGACTGGAGTATCACATTGAAAATGAGAGATGACCTACAAAATGGACAAAAAATCTCTTTAATGGAGAGTAGACAAACGTTAACACGGGCTCGTGCCAGAACACAAAATAAGCTGATTGGTACGGCAATGAGTATGCTGGAACAAGGTTGGTTTCCATCAATTACTGAACTTGCTACCGAAGCCGGTGTTTCACGAGCAACGGCCTATCGCTATTTTCCGACCCAAAGCGTTTTGGTTTCATCAATTGTGGATGAAAGCTTAGGGCCAATTCAGGATTGGTCTCCTAAAGAAGAAACCGTTGGCGAGAGGATTTCTGCGTTACTTGAGTTTGCCTACCCTCAAATGGAAAAACATGAAGGCGCACTGCGCGCCGCTCTTCAGGTTTCTTTACAGCAGTGGGCTGCTCTGAGAGCGCAAAAGCTAGATAAAGAAAATAACCAGCTGTTTGTGCGGGGTAATCGCAAGCGTTTAGTTGAGTTAGCCTCTGAGCCGTTAAAAGGAAAAATTTCTACCGAAGAGCTGGTCCGCATGAAGCATGCTTTTTCTCTGATTTATGGATCTGAAGTTTTTCTGGTGTTTAAAGATATCTGGAATCTTGATCTGGGCCAGATTCAGAATATCGTTCAGTGGATGGGTAAAGCGATTGTTCGTCAGGTTGAAGAAGACGCTGGTTTACTCAATTAATACTCGCCTAATACATCCGGCTGTAATGCCGGATGGTGTTTATCCATATAGTTTCATCCTCTAATCGCACCTCTAATTGAGTTATGCTAAACTCTTCGGCCTTCTTTCAGCCCAAGGGATGATGCGGTCAACTACTTTGACCGATATTTCACTATGAAACATATTGTTGAAGTTATGATTACCGAGCAAGACGTGAAAACGCGCATTGCTGAACTTGCTCATCAAATTAACGAACGCTATGGCGACAGTGGTAAAGAACTGGTTTTAGTCGGTTTATTGCGTGGATCTTTCATCTTTATGGCCGATCTATGCCGCTTGATCGCAGTGAACCATGAGGTCGATTTTATTACTGCATCGAGCTATGGCAATAGCATGAGCAGTAATCGTGATGTCAAAATTCTGAAAGACTTAGATGAAGACATTCGCGGTAAAGACGTGCTGATTGTTGAAGATATTATTGATACCGGTTATACCCTAACCAAAGTGCGGGAAATATTAGAGCTTCGGGAACCTAACTCTGTAGCACTGTGCACTCTGTTAGATAAGCCGTCTCGTCGCGAAATTGACGTGCCTATTGACTACATCGGCTTCTCTATTGAAGATGAGTTTGTCGTTGGCTACGGTATTGACTATGCACAGCGCTATCGCCATTTACCATATGTTGGTAAAGTCGTTATGCTGGACGAATAGCACCATTATATTGATAAAACAAAAGCTGAACGTAGTTAATCACCGGTTCAGCTTTTATTTTTACGTCAGAAAGCTTTTTACTTACTGATCGTTAGCAGGTTTGAAATGGCTTTACGATAAAGCAGTTCCAGCGACTCACGGCTGGATGCACTGACTTCCAGATCCCGTAGTTTTCCGTCCTGCATACCGTAAACCCATCCGTGAATTAACACTTTCTGGCCTCTTTTCCAGGCTGACTGGACAATCGTTGAGTGGCCTACGTTATAGACCTGTTCAACCACGTTTATTTCGCTTAACAGATCGGCGCGTTTTTCTGGCGGAAGTTCTCCGATCAGTGAGCTGTGTTTGTACCAAAGATCGCGAATATGCAGCAGCCAGTTGTTAATCAGGCCGAGTTCAGGATTATTAATTGCCGCATTGACGCCACCGCAGTCGTAGTGACCACAAATAATAATATGTTCGACTTCCAGAACTTCGACGGCATATTGAACGACGGATAAACAGTTAAGGTCAGTGTGAATCACCAGATTTGCTACGTTACGGTGCACAAACAGTTCACCGGGCTCTAGTCCGGTCAGGCGTTCAGCCGGTACGCGGCTATCTGAGCAGCCAATCCATAGAAAACGAGGTTTTTGTGCCCGAGCCAGACGTTCAAAAAAGCCCGGATCGTCTTTACACATGCTGGCTGACCAGATCTCATTGTTATGTATCAATCGTTCTATTTCTTTCATGCTGTTTAATAGCCCGTAATTTGCAATGGCGTTAATATAAGGGAATGCGTGATTTTGTCAAAATGGAACCACCGGTTTTAACATAGTCGGAGGTGCTGAGATGGGCAAGATATTAGCCCGGTTATTACAGTGATTTTTGGCGTAGTAGTTCAACGCTGTTGGTGGAATAAGCCCGGCGGGACGGTTTTTCAGTAAGTTTTAGGGCCTGAATATAATATTTCTATCCTGCTATTTCTTTTATATTCAGCCGCCGCTTCACGGAGTAAGCTATGGATAATATCCGTTACATTTTTTAACTGCTTATTTTCTAGTATCAGCTACAAGGTAATCGTCGAGTTATGACATATGCGTTGGAATTATCGCACTTAAGTAAAGTTTACTCCGGTGGCGTGAAGGCGTTGCGCGGTATTAATCTCAATGTGGAAGCGGGTGATTTTTATGCGCTGCTTGGTCCTAACGGGGCCGGAAAGTCTACTACCATCGGTATTATCAGTTCACTGGTTAATAAAACCTCCGGCCATGTCAGGGTATTTGGCTATGACATTGACAGCGATTTAGTCAACGCTAAACGTCAGTTAGGTCTGGTTCCTCAGGAATTTAATTTCAATCCGTTTGAAACCGTACTGCAAATTGTGGTGACGCAGGCAGGCTATTATGGCGTTCCTCGCGCTGAAGCGATGGAAAGGGCTAAAACCTATTTACAGCGGTTGGAGCTTTGGGAAAAACGTAACGAAAAGGCCATGAGGCTTTCAGGTGGTATGAAGCGTCGCCTGATGATTGCCCGTGCCCTTATGCATCAGCCAAAGCTGCTTATTCTTGATGAACCCACCGCGGGCGTTGATATCGAACTTCGTCGTTCAATGTGGCTGTTCTTAAAAGAGCTTAATCAGCAGGGCATTACTATTATTCTGACGACGCACTATCTTGAAGAAGCTGAAATGCTGTGTCGCAACATCGGCATTATTCGTCAGGGTGAATTAGTCGAAAATACGACGATGCGCGATCTATTATCTAAGCTCAAGTCGGAAACCTTCATTCTTGATTTAGCACCAAAAAGCCCCATTCCTCATTTGGAAGGGTATTCAAGCCGGTTAATTGATACGGGTACTCTGGAAGTGGACGTTGAGCGCGAGCAGGGGCTGAACAGCGTTTTCGCCCAGCTTAGCGCTCAGGGCGTGGCCATTTCCAGCATGCGCAATAAAGCCAACCGGCTTGAAGAACTATTTGTTCATTTGGTGAATAATTATGAGGAAGATGCGAAATGATTCGCCTGTACTGGATTGCGCTAAAAAGTATCTGGATTAAAGAAGTCACCCGATTTGGTCGTATTTGGATACAGACGCTGGTTCCTCCGGTGATCACCATGACGCTGTATTTTATCATCTTTGGGAATTTAATTGGTTCTCGTATTGGTGATATGCAGGGTTTTGACTATATGAAGTTTATCGTCCCCGGCTTAATCATGATGTCGGTGATTACTAACTCCTACTCGAACGTGGCGTCGTCTTTTTTTGGTGCTAAATATCAGCATAGCATCGAAGAGCTATTGGTGGCGCCAGTACCCACTCACATTGTGATTATTGGCTTCGTTGGCGGCGGCGTAGCTCGTGGGATTTGCGTTGGCGTTCTGGTTACCTTGATTTCTCTGTTCTTTGTCCCGCTGGAAATTCATTCATGGTGGGTGATAGCGCTGACGCTATTACTGACGTCGGTGCTGTTTTCTTTAGGCGGGCTAGTGAATGCGATTTTCGCTGAAAGTTTTGACGATATCAGCATTGTGCCAACGTTTGTGCTGACTCCGTTAACCTATCTGGGCGGCGTATTTTACTCGCTGACTCTGTTGCCGCCGGTATGGCAGGCTATTTCTAAGATTAACCCTATCGTCTATATGATCAGCGGTTTTCGTTATGGCTTCTTGGGTATCTCAGACGTATCTCTGTCCCTGACTTTTGGCGTACTTGTTGCTTTTACCGCCGTTTTCTATTTGCTAAGCTGGTGGCTGATCTCTCGTGGTAAAGGACTGCGTAGTTAACTATTCACGTTCATGGAGGAATATGACAATATTGATGCGGGCGCTGGCTGCGATGTTAGCGCTTAGTTTTTGTTTACCGCTTCAGGCAGGTAATCGTGAACTGGCAGTGAGCGCACAGCAGCAGATAGGAAAAACGCTGTTGTACGATCCAGCCTATGTTTCTCTGGCCTACCCTAGTGGTGATGTGCCAATAGAACGCGGTGTATGTTCTGACGTAGTGACCCGAGCTTTGCGCCAGCAAGGGGCAGATTTACAGCAATTAGTCCATAATGATATGAAAGCTCATTTTTCTGCGTATCCTCAAAGTTGGGGATTAAAACGGCCAGATACCAATATTGACCATCGACGCGTTCCAAACCTTGAAACTTATTTTAAACGACATAAAATGGAGCGGCCAATAACGCGTAATGCAGCGGATTACCGGGCCGGAGATATCGTTTCTTGGCGCTTGGATAACGGATTGCCGCATATTGGTATTGTGACCGAACGCTACAATCATGAAGGCCGCCCTCTGGTTATTCATAACATAGGCAGCGGCGTGAAGGCTGAAGACATTTTGTTTTTATGGAAGATTAACGGTCATTTTCGTTATTTCTCCCAATAGATAGGCCATTGAGATAAATTTTTAATGAGTGTTTGTTTGCGTTATCTCACGGTTGTTGATGAAAATATTCTTTATATTTAACTAGGTTTAAACCATCAGTATTCCTACAAGAAAAACATAACTTATGAGTTTTAGAAATATTTCTATTCTACTAATTTTATTACCTTTATTTATCTTCTCTTCGGCTCAGGCTGATGATGAAACCAATTTTGATAGTAACGGTATGATACCTGTTCAGGTCAAGATGCTTCGCGATAGTGATATTCTGGCTCAGGTAGGCAGTGATGTGATTAAAGTCGGTGAGTTGAATAAAGATCAGGAGTTAATGGTTTACCCACTTAACTCGGAATATTATGAGCTTACCTTTGGTAATGCTCATGGATTGATCCAGAAAGATTCCTTCCTTCCTATCCTCAAATCTAAAAAGCAGTTAGGGCTAGCGCTTGCCGGTTTACAGAAAATTAATCAGAACCTGATTACGACTAAAGAAATAAACATGTTTGATAGTGCCGACGTTAACAGCACTATATCCGGCGTGCTGGAAGGTAATCTACGTTACCCTATTATGGGGCGGCTACGGGATAAAAATGATGATGTGTGGTACGAGATTAACATTGGCGATGACATCAAATACGTACGGGCAGAGGACTGTGAGCTGGATGATGGCGTACCCATTCTTACGTACCACCATGTACTGAAAGACGATGAAAATAAGCTCTTTCGCCATACGTCGACCACCACTTCTGACGTTGCCTTTGATGCTCAAATGGCTTATTTGAAAGAGGCCGGATACCAGACTATTTCGATGTATCAGCTGGAAGGCTATCTGAACAATACGGTAAATATCCCGGCTAAAGCGGTAGTTTTAACCTTTGATGACGGTCTTAAATCAGTTCATCGCTACGCTTATCCTATCTTGAAAAAATACGGGCAGCAGGCGACGGCCTTTATTATTTCTTCCCGTATTAAACATCAACCACAGCCGTGGGATGCTAACTCATTACAATTTATGAGTATTAGTGAGATGAAAGAAATTCAGAGCGTATTTGATATTCAGTCCCATACGCATTTTTTACACCGCTACTCTGATGATAATCAGCCGGTCTTGTTAAGCCGAACTGAGCGTAATATTGAACTGGATTTAGAACGTTCTGCCCGGGCTTTATCTCAGTTTAATCCCAAAGTATTGTATGTTTCTTACCCGTTTGGTGGATATAACGATAAGGCTATTCAGGCCGCTAAGCTGGCTGGGTATCATATGGCGGTGACTACGGTAAAAGGCAAGGTGAAGCCCGGGGATAATCCGTTTACCCTCAAGCGCCTGTATATTCTGAGTTCAGATTCAATACCGGAAATGGCGAAACGTATTGCTAACGGGAGCTCCGAGCCTGTGCCGATGTATCAGCTAGAGTCAGAGTTAGAGTAAGCAGAATTTATTGAAGGTAGGCGTTATCGGTTGAGTAGATTACTCTATTTCTGCCGTCTGATTTCGCCTGAGAAAGCGCCCGCTCTGCCCGGTGAACTAGTGATTTTAATCTAGAATTAACCGCTTTTTTCCCCATGGCTTTCGCAATATCAACCAGCATTAGCGCCATGTTCTCTTGTACCTGATTCGATAACCTATGCGTTATCTCAATAGGGTGGGGCGATGGCGTGAATATGTCAGCTTTGACTTTCAAACCACAGCATCAGGCCCTCTTTTGGGATGTGCTGTAGCCTCTCCACTAACGACGTACCGTTAGGAAAAATCAATTCGGGAGCTATATCCGCCAACGGGTAAAGCATAAATCCGCGGTTGTGCATATCGTAATGAGGAATGGTTAAGCGAGGGGTATCAATCGTTTGGTTACCGTAAAGAAGAATGTCTAAATCCAAAGTCCGCGGGCCCCAGCGGTGATCTTTTCTGACTCTTCCTTGATTAAGTTCGATAGCCTGAGTTGCATCCAGTAACGGCTCGGGAAGCAGTTCGCTATCCAGTTCGATAACTGCATTAAGATAGTCGGGCTGGTCCTGCGGGCCGAGGGGCTTGGTGCGGTAGAACGGAGAACATTTAACTAAGCGCGTATGGGGAATTTGCCTGATGGCTTCAAGTGCAGATTCCACCTGAGTCAGCGGGTGGTTTAGGTTACTACCCAGAGCGATAAATACTTGAGTCATTGACCACTCCTAGTGCTGAGGATGTTTGAGGTTATGACAAACTACATCCGTCGTCACCCCGTTGTAAAACGGGGCCTAGCTCTTAAGCCAAGCGTTAATTTATAAGCTAAATTCTTGATCCCGGCTTTCGCCGGGATGACGAGCTAAGGTTTTGTCAACAATCTGATGCCTCCGTAAGGGGGCTTTTCATGATTACGACTGCTTTGCTGATGACTTATGCGGGCGCCGTGAACGGTGGCGTCGGGCATTAGGTTCATCGCCCAGCGAGGTCAGCATCGTCTTCTGACGCTGAATATCCGCCTGCTGGAACTCTTCCCACCAATGGGCCAGCTTTATCAGTTCGCCTTTTTCTATTTCAGAACGCAGCTGTAGCAAATCAAAAGCGGCGCGGAACTTAGGATGCTCCATTAGTTTATACGCCTTACGACCATGACGGCGCGGCAAACGCAACTGTAGCTGCCAGATATCACGCACCAATGACGTAATGCGTTTAGGAATCGCCAGAGTACGGCACTGTTCGTCCAACACGTCATTCATTGCCAGAGCAAAGGCATCGTAATAGGCCAAACCACTTTCCTGAGCCAATTTTTGCGCATGCTCAACCTGCGGGTACCACAGCATGGCTGCAAATAAAAATGCTGGATTAACTCGTTTACCGTTTTGCAGACGGCTATCGGTATTTTTCAATACCTGAGAGAGAATTTGTTCCATATTGCTGTCGCCCTGAGGCGTAAAGTTATTAGCAATAACTGGAAACAGCGGCCGGAACAGATGATGCTGGCGCAGTAGCTGATAGGTTGGGTAACCGTATCCTGACTGGAGCAGTTTTAGCGCTTCTTCAAACAGGCGGGCTGGCGGGATTTCGCTCAGTAACGAGGCGAGGCGACCTATAGGTTCCGCGGTTACCGGCTCAATTTGCATATCCAGCTTAGCGGCAAAACGGACCGCTCTGAGCATTCTGACCGGATCTTCACGATAGCGCGTTTCCGGATCGCCGATCAGGCGAATGATGCCCTGTTTCAAATCCTGAAGGCCGCCGGTGAAGTCACGCACGGTAAAATCATCGGCGCTGTAATATAAGCTATTGATAGTAAAGTCACGACGATGTGCATCTTCGGTTATTGAGCCGTAAACGTTATCACGCAGCAACATACCGTTGTTGGCCTGTTGTGATGCATTCTTATCATCGTTATCGCTGTGCCCGCCACGAAAGGTGGCAACTTCAATAATTTCTGGCCCAAACATAATATGGGCCAGACGGAAGCGGCGGCCAATCAGACGGCAGTTACGAAATAGCTTCCGTACTTGTTCCGGTGTGGCATTGGTGGTGATATCAAAATCTTTCGGCTCTTTATTCAGCAACAGGTCGCGGACACCGCCGCCAACCAGATAGGCTTCATAGCCGGATTTATTTAAGCGATAAAGCACTTTTAGAGCATTATCGCTAATTTCCTGACGGGAAATGGTGTGCTGCGCGCGAGGAATAATAGCTACATCACTCTCACTGTGATGGCTTTCTTGCTGCGTGTCCGTCCCAGGCTCTCTAGCGAGTACCTTACGGCAAAAATTAGCTACGCGAGTAAAAATAGGACACCTCTGTCATTGTATATCAGTATAAGTAGTGCCGTTGTTAGGACTACGGGTCGACTCAAACATAGAGTCCGTTAAATAGAGAACGGTAAAAAACGGCGGCCTATCATAGCTCACACTGAATCATTTTAGAATGAGTAGTGTGAAGAGAAGGCCGCTCGTCGTGGAACCCGATCGCTATTCCAATGTTGAATGCTCCATGCCAGTAGGCTCTGCAGCGTAGCATCTTGCCAGTCAGGCGGTAAATCCTGACCTAAAAAAGTTAAAGCCTTAGCCAAAATGGGAAGCGGTGCGTTATTTGGTATCGGACTGGCGTGGTTTTGTTTCGATAGCTTGTTACCATCGGTATTTAACGCCAGCGGCAGGTGAAAATAGGCTGGCTCAGGCCAGCCAAGATGCCGATAGAGCGCTATCTGCCGTATCGTTGGCTGAATTAAGTCTGCGCCGCGTACTATTTCTGTCACGCCCTGAAAATGGTCATCGACCACCACCGCTAGATTATAGGCAAATAGACCGTCTTTGCGATGAATAATAAAATCTTCATTAGCCAGCTTAGGATCGGCAAACAGCTGGCCTAAATGTCGGTCATAGAAACTATAAACAGGCTGAGACAGGCGCAACCGGAGCGAAGCATTTTTGGGCGTAAGCTGAAGGTCTCGACAGTGTCCGTCATACACTCCGCCAATTTGCTGAATCCTTGTTCGGGTACAGTGGCAGTAATAGCACCGTTTTCGCTGGTGTAGAGTGTTTAGCACTTCACGATAAGCGTCGTGACGCTGAGACTGGTATAAAACATCACCATCCCAATGTAATCCATAATTTTCTAGGGTATTAAGAATTCTGAAAGCTGCGCCGGAAACTTCCCGAGGGGGATCAATATCTTCAATTCGAACCAACCAGCGACCATGATTTGACCGCGCCTGTAAAAAACTACCCAGCGCGGCAATCAATGAACCAAAATGTAAATCCCCGGAGGGTGATGGGGCAAAGCGCCCCACATAATGGTTGTTCGTCATCAATACGTTAATAAACGGTGGGTCATTAATCTAAGCATAGTCCTCTGTTACGTCATCTACCTGCTACGATAAGGCCTGATAGCCGTTCTCCTCGACAGAGTAAACTAGTTGCGTCAGATATAACTACGGATTAACCCGCCATTTGTTTTTCACGAATCTCAGCCAGAGTCTTACAGTCGATGCACAGATCGGCAGTAGGACGCGCCTCAAGACGACGAATACCGATTTCTACTCCGCACGATTCACAGTAACCAAAATCATCTTCCGCTATTTTTTGTAGCGTCTTATCGATTTTTTTGATCAGCTTACGTTCGCGGTCACGGTTACGCAGTTCAAGACTGAACTCTTCTTCTTGGGTCGCGCGATCGGCTGGATCAGGGAAATTAGCCGCTTCGTCCTGCATATGGGATACAGTGCGATCGACTTCATCTCGTAGCTGACCGCGCCATGCTTCAAGAATTAGCTTGAAGTGGGTGCGCTGAGCTTCATTCATGTACTCTTCGCCCGGCTTTTCCTTATAGGGCTCTAAACCCGCAATAGCCAAGATACTTAAGGACGATGTTTTACGTTTTTGCCCTTCTTGCATTTTGCTTCTCCTACAAAACACGCGGTGTAAATTCTAAAGTAGAGAAAAAAACAGGCCGCTATAAATAACAGATGAGGCAGCAGTTAGCAATTTTTCATAGCTTAAGTATGACAATGCTCTGAAGAAATGCATGTTATTGTCAGCTCACTTGCTGATTATTTAATCAAAACCTAGCTTTTTATTACTTTTCATCTAAAAAGTTAATCCATGACGGATATTTGTTCTTGCAAAATAATCTCTGTTGGCGAAAGTTTTGCTTTATAACAGATGACTTCGACACCATGTTTCTGAACTTGTTCAAAAAGAGTGGCATAAGCTGGATCAATGTGCTTGGCTGCCGACACCTGATTGATACCTGAATGTAATACGGCAAACAGTAATACTGCCCGATGCCCCCGTTCTGCCATGCTTTGTAATTCCCGCAGGTGCTTTTGCCCCCGAAGCGTTACGGCATCGGGGAAATAGCCGCGAGTTTTATCCAGCAAAGTGACAGACTTAACTTCCACATAGCAGCTTGGTCGATTTTCGTCTTCAAGCAAAAAGTCGATACGGCTGTTTTCTTCACCGTAACGAACTTCCCCCCGCAGGCTTGAGTATTCGCTAAGCTGCGGGATGCTACCTTGCTCTATCGCTTCCTTAACCAACGCATTAGCCTGTAGAGTATTAACGCAAATTAGATTTCCTGCCTGAGTTTCTGTCAGTTCCCACGAATGAGCATATTTACGCTTAGGATTTAATGAGGTGGAATACCACACGGTATCACCCTGTTCGGCACATCCGGTCATTGCACCCGTATTGGCACAGTGTAAGGTTAATATCTCGCCGCCCGGCGTAATAACATCGGCCAAAAAACGCTTATAGCGCTTAATTAACGTGGCAGATTGCAATGGCACAGGAAACTGCATAGTGGCTCCAGCTTTCGAATGTGTGATCCAACGGATCCGCATTATTAGGGCGCATACGGTACAGGTATGCGCCAGAGGATGCCATCATTATTAATCGCCAGAGCAGATATCCGTTTTCCTGAATCATCCAACTGTTACACTATGTCGGCAGTTTAAGGACCATCGTCTATTTAACGAGAATATTGAGGTTTGTGTGAGTTTTCTGCCGGTAAGTGACGTTCTGGAATCATTGCTTGAAGCACTGCGGCAATCGCCGACGGTATTGCTACAGGCTCCGCCAGGAGCGGGCAAGTCGACATGGTTACCTTTACGGCTACTTGAGCAATCTTGGCTACCCGGGCGGATTATTATGTTGGAACCTCGCCGGTTGGCCGCCCGTAACGTGGCGCAGCGATTGGCTCAGCAACGTAATGAATCGGTTGGTCATACTATCGGCTATCGCATGCGCTCAGAAAGCCTTACCGGGCCCGATACCCGCTTGGAAGTGGTGACCGAAGGCGTTTTGATTCGAATGCTCCAGCAGGATCCGATGCTGGAAGGCGTCTCGTTGATTATTCTGGACGAATTCCATGAACGTAGCCTGCAGGCCGATTTGGCCCTAAGCCTATCGCTTGACGTACAAAACGGCCTACGTGACGATCTCCGGCTACTGATCATGTCAGCGACGCTGGATAATCAAAAGCTTCAACAATTTTTACCCGATGCGCCGATGATTAATGCTGAAGGCCGCAGCTTCCCCGTAGCGCGAAATTACCTGTCGTTGCCCGCCAGTGGCTATTTTGAAGAGAAGGTTGCCGTAGCCGTCAGGCAGTTGCTCAGCCATCACCAAGGTTCAATGTTGCTTTTTCTGCCCGGAGTGGCAGAGATTAAACGAGTTTATAACTATTTATTAGTTAACCTGCCTGACAGTATCGATCTATGCCCGCTGTATGGCGCGCTGTCATTAGCTGAACAACAAAAAGCGATATTGCCTTCAGCGCCGGGCCGTAGAAAAGTGGTGCTGGCGACCAATATTGCTGAAACTAGCTTAACCATTGATGGTATTACGCTAGTGGTAGACAGCGGGTTGGAGCGGGTTGCCCGTTTCGATGCCAAAAGCGGGATCACCCGATTAATAACCCAACGTATATCTAAAGCTTCTATGGTTCAGCGCTCGGGCCGTGCCGGGCGGCTATCGGCCGGTACTGCCTGGCATTTGCTGGCTAAAGAGCAGGCTGAGCGCGCGGCGGAGCAGGGCGAGCCTGAAATTATGCAGGCTGACTTATCCGTTGTGCTGCTTGAACTTCTCCAGTGGGGATGCCGCGATATCAGCCAAATGCGCTGGCTAGATCGGCCACCAGCAGCATCGGTTAGCGCGGCGCAGGCCTTACTGACTCAGCTTGGGGCCGTTGATAATGAAGGCGCGTTAACCACCTCGGGTCGTCAAATGGCGGAGGTTGGCTGCGATCCGCGTCTGGCGGCGATGATCGTCTATGCCCGAACTCAGGGCCCGGCGTCTGTGGCTACGGCCTTGCTACTGACGGCGATTATCGAAGAACCGCCAAGAACCGGCGTGCGTGATATCGGCTACTGGCTGACTCATCCGCAGCCGCAGTGGATTAAACGTGCCAAACAGCTGGGGCAGCGTTTACGGGTGCCTAACGTGGGCGCTGAGCCGGATGAAATTCCCTTTCTGCTGGCGGTCGGCTTTTCCGATCGCATCGCCCGCAAACGTGGTGAAGAAGGGCGGTATCTGTTGGCTAACGGCGTGGGTGCTCAGTTGGATACCGAAGATGGACTATGCCGTAACGACTGGCTGGTTGTTGCCAGCCTATTGCAGGGCGCTAATAGCCCAGATGCCCGCATCTTACTGGCTTCAGCGTTAGATCCTGATGCGCTGGCTTTGAGACTACCCCGCCTGATTCACCAACAAAGTGCCATCGAATGGGATGAAGAAAAAGGTACACTGCGCGCATGGCAACGCCAGCAAATTGGGCGTTTGGTATTAAAAGCCGCGCCGTTGGCGAAACCGTCAGAACAGCAGCTGCATTCCGCGCTGCTGGATTGGGTCAGAACTCAGGGCATTGATGCCTTAGGCTGGGACGACGATGCGCTTCAGCTGCGCACTCGGATTATGCGCGCCCATGGCTGGCTGCCCGAAGATTCATGGCCGGATGTTAGCGACGACGGGCTTTTGGCTTCGCTGGAGAAATGGCTATTGCCCTCCTTTAGTAAGGTCCGGGATATTAAAACCCTCAAACAGGTTAACCTATCGGAAGCGCTCGGGCGTAGCCTCGACTGGCAGCAACGACAGCGGCTGGATAAAGCGCTACCCACTTCCTACTGTGTGCCAACCGGATCGCGGTTGCCTATCCGTTATGATAGTGAACGCCCACCCGCTTTAGCGGTCAGACTGCAGGAAATGTTTGGTGAGAAGTCGACGCCGTCAATCGCTGACGGGCGGGTATCGTTAGTGGTTGAACTGCTATCTCCGGCACACCGGCCGTTACAAATTACTCAGGATCTGGCCGCGTTCTGGCAAGGTGCCTATAAAGAAGTGCAAAAAGAGATGAAAGGGCGTTATCCAAAGCACGTTTGGCCTGACGATCCGGAAAATGCCACGCCAACCCGTAAAACGAAACGCTTTCAAGGCGGGTAACATTGGGTTACCAGAATCGCAAATGACTGTCGGTCTGAATCGTTCAATTAGGGTACAATATACGGCGCTGGCGTTAGACTATATCGGTGATATGACAACAAAGTCATGCCGGTCATAGGGTTAAATAATTTGTGTTACAGGAATCAAGATGAGAGTAGTAATGATGTCGGGAGAAATTCATGGCTCGTAGAAAGGCAAAACCTCGTAAGTCAGGTGGTTTACGCCGTTTTATCGGTTTAATCATTAAATTGTCGATTGTCGCCATTGCGTTGCTGGCGTTTTATGGCATTTATCTTGATTCGCAAATTCGTAACCGAATTGACGGAAAAGTCTGGCAGTTGCCAGCGGCGGTATATGGCCGGGTGGTTAACCTTGAGCCGGGCATGTCCTACAGTAAAAAAGAGATGATCGATTTACTCAATGGCATGCAGTATCGCATCGTATCTAAAATTACGCGCCCCGGTGAATTTACCGTTCAGGGGGACAATATCGACCTGTTGCGTCGTCCGTTTGATTTTCCAGACGTTAAAGAGGGGCAAATTAATGCCCGTATGGAGTTCAATAGCAACGGCCTGTCGCGCATTCTGAATTTGGACACCGGCCGGGAGTTTGGTTTCTTTCGCTTGGATCCTAAGCTGATTACCATGCTTCAGGCGCCGAATGGTGAACAGCGCCTGTTCGTGGGAGGCAAAAATTTCCCTTATCCGATGGCCGATACCCTGATCGCCACCGAAGACCGCCATTTCTATGAGCATGACGGGGTTAGCCTTTATTCTATTGGCCGCGCGGTGGTGGCTAACATTACTGCCGGTAGAGCGGTGCAGGGCGGCAGTACGCTCACTCAGCAGCTGGTTAAAAACTTATTTCTGACCAACGAACGCTCGCTCTCGCGTAAGCTGCGTGAAGCCTACATGGCGATCATTTTAGACGCTCGTTACAGCAAAGAGCGCATTCTCGAACTGTACATGAACGAGGTCTATTTGGGGCAGAGCGGCGACGACCAAATTCGTGGTTTTCCGCTGGCCAGCCTCTATTACTTTGGCCGACCAATTAACGAGCTGAGCGTTGACCAACAGGCGATGCTAGTGGGCATGGTGAAAGGTGCGTCACTGTACAATCCGTGGAGAAATCCGGATATCGTGCTTGAGCGACGTAATCTGGTGCTACGTTTGGCTCAACAGCAAAACGTTATCGACCAAGAACTGTATGACGTATTAAGCGCTCGGCCGTTAGGCGTTCAGCCTAAGGGTGGCGTGATTACGCCACAGCCTGCCTTTATGCAACTGGTTCATCAGGAGCTGAAAGATAAGCTCGGCGATAAAGTGGAAGACATGGCCGGCGTTAAAATTTTTACAACGCTGGATCCTGTTTCTCAGTCAGCGGCTGAAAAATCTATTGAAGAGGGTATCCCGGCTCTTCGCGCAGCCCGTAACGTGAAGGACTTAGAAACGGCAATGGTGATTGTCGACCGTTTTAGCGGTGAAGTTCGTGCGGTTATTGGCGGTTCTCAGCCTCAGTTTGCCGGTTACAACCGCGCGTTGAACGCCCGTCGGCCAATCGGCTCTTTGGCTAAGCCACCAACTTATCTGGCCGCCCTGAGTGAACAGAACGTTTTCCGACTGAACACCTGGTTGAACGATCAGCCATTGGCATTAAAGCAGCCGGGAGGAAAACTCTGGCAGCCGCAGAACTACGATCGCGAGTTCCGCGGGCGTGTGATGTTGGTAGATGCTCTGGCTAACTCATTGAACGTCCCAACGGTGAATCTGGGGCTAGATTTGGGGCTAGATAAAGTGAATTCAATGCTGGTGCGTTTAGGCGTTCCGGCATCGTCAATCACCATGGTTCCTGCGATGCTGCTGGGTTCTACCAGCTTAACGCCAATGGAAGCCGCGCAAATGTACCAAACCATTGCCAGCGGTGGCCAGCGTGCTCCGCTGTCGGTTCTACGGTCGGTCATGGCGGAAGACGGTTCGGTAATGTATCAAAGCTTACCGCAGGCCCAGCGGGTGGTTGAACCTCAGGCCGCCTATCTGGCCCTATACGGGATGCAGCAGGTGGTTGAGCGCGGCACGTCTCGTTCACTGTCGGTTAAATTTCCTAATTTCCATCTGGCGGCGAAGACCGGTACCACCAACGATTTACGCGACAGCTGGTTTGTGGGTATCGATGGTAAAGAAGTGGTGATCACATGGGTCGGGCGCGACAACAACGGGCCAGCTAAGCTGACCGGCGCCAACGGCGCATTGACACTGTATCGCCGCTATTTAGAAAACCAGACTCCGCTATCGTTGAATCTGGTACCGCCGGAGCACATTGCGTTGATGAACGTTGACGCAGACGGTAACTTTATCTGTGGCGACGGTGGCAATCGTAGCTTACCGGTCTGGACTGACAATCCTCAGAACCTGTGCCAGCAATCGCAGCCTGCTCAGCCTGAATCACAGCAGCCGCTGAATGAGCAAAAAGACGCTGACGGCGTTGCCGGCTGGATTAAGGATATGTTTGGCGGAGGCTAAACGTAAGCTGAATTATTGCTATCAATGATTAAAAGCCACCTGAGAAGGTGGCTTCAGACTGATGATAAAGTGGTTTAATTGGATTTCATCGCAAGTTTCGTCCGCGAAAACAATGTCGAAATATTATCTTTTCCTAGCGGCCGAGGGGCGGTGTTTTTGAGTGTGTCGGGCTCCGGGCCTAGGATTCCTAGGGGCGCTCCGGCTGGCAAGCCAGCTACGACCCCAACGGGACCCTCTCCCTCCGATTAGCTATTTTTAAGACCAAACCATTAACCATTGGGTTTGTCAGTAGTCTGAAAAGCCACCTGAGAAGGTGGCTTTTTACCTTAACTTATCCGATCTGGCTTAGGCTACGCCGGGTTAACCGGTATGACCGTTTCACTCGGATAACAGCCCAATACCTTCATCGAACGGGTTATTGGCGTGAGATCCTGTAGTGCCGCCTGCATATTGGCTGAGTTAAGGTTCACTTGCGTATCAATGTAGAACATCTCTTCCCATGGGTTGCCGTTGATCGGGCGTGATTCGAGCTTAGTCATAACGATATTGTGGTTACGCAATACCAGCAAAGCCTCAACTAGCGCGCCTGACTGCTGGCCGGTGGCCAAAATAATAGTGGTTTTTGCCGGTATCTGCGGGGCCACTTCAACGGGTTTGCGCGCAACGATAATAAAGCGGGTGATGTTCTCTTTCTGGTTAGCCAAACTGTGCTCTAACACCTGAAGTTGATACAGCGCACCGCCCGGTTCGCTGCCCAGCGCTACGGCTTTCGGCGATTTCAGACTGGCGACTTTTTCCATCGCCGCCGACGTGCTTTCACAATACTCTATTTTCCAGTTAGGAAAACCATTCAGATACTGGCTGCACTGCTGGAACGGTTGGGGATGGCTATAAACCACTTCGATCTGGCTTAAATCAGTCTCGATCGACGAGAGCAAACAGTGATTAATCGGATTGGTTAACTCACCGACAATAAACAGGTTGGTTGACTGTAGCAGATCGTAAACTTCGTTGATTGACCCTGAACTGGTGTTCTCAATGGGTAGAATACCGTAGTCAGCCTGACCAATTTCAACCTGCTTGAAAATATCGTCGAACTTATTACAACCGCACTCTATAAGGTGATCGAAATGCCGGGCTGCATACTGACGGGCTGCAAGGTGAGAGTAGGAGCCCTTAGGACCAAGAAATGCCACTCTTGCAGTGCGTTGGGTATCCTGATTGATGTGCTGCTGTAGCAGGGCCTGCTGAGTAAGAACGGAATCTTCAATAATCACCTGAAACAAACGGGTAATGTAGTGCCCATCGAGGCGCTGTTTCTTACCCGCTTCGACCAATGCCTTGAGTAAGTCGCGCTCGCGCTCTTTATCGCGAATTGGCAGGTGTGACGATTGCTTAGTTCTGGCGACGTCTAACGCTAAGTCCCTGCGTTCGGCTAATAGCTCTAGCAGCTTAAGGTCCAGTGCGGTAATTCGTTCTCTTAGCCCTAACAACGGGTTATCGCTCATGATGTTGTGTCACCTTTATTGTTATTAAATCCAATAAAAAAGCCCCCCTTTGGGAGGCTTGAATGTTCGTCTTCGCTTTATTTCTACTCTTTGCAGAGCTACGGACGAATTGCCTCCCGGTCAGGGGACGCTAAAAAAGAAAGCGAAGAAAAACGATAGAAGTTTCATTAGATCGTAATATTTCCGTGTTGAATGACCCCTAACTTAACCGCGGGGTTTTGATCCTGTCAATAAATATTGTTTTATTGGCGAGCTTTCGCGCAAAGAGAATGGGCAAAAAAGAATGAAGAGGGCTGAGCGTTGATTCTGCAATTCATTTTATCTGCCACAGCTGGGGTATGTGACGTTAACAACAAGGGGTAGGCTTTGCGGGCCTACCCCTTGGATATCTGAACGGCATAAACCGGGCTTAGTTCACTTTAACCGGTATACCTGCACGTTCTTGAACGGCCTGTTCTACTACAGTATGGCTTACGCTGGAGTCAGCGGTAATATTAGTGATGCCTGCGTTAAGCGTAATTGGAACCGGCGTTTCGGATTTTAGCTGCGCTTCGTTTACCGATAGCGGGTTGTGAACTTCAATATAACGAGAGCCGTCTGGCTCAACCGTGGCTTTGACCGACTCATTGATAAACTGAACGCGGGTACCAACGGGCACGTTGTCAAACAGATATTTGATGTCGTCATTACGTAAACGTACGCAACCGTGACTTACGCGCAAACCGATACCGAAATTGGCGTTAGTACCATGAATGGCATACAGGCGGCCGACGTATAGCGCATACAGCCCCATCGGGTTATCTGGACCAGCTGGAAAGACGGCAGGTAGAATTTCACCGTTTGCTCTGTATTCTTCATGCATTTTTGCAGTCGGAGTCCAGGTCGGCCCGGCTTTTTTACGTTCAACTTTGGTGATCCAGTCAAACGGCGTGTCTTTGCCCAATTGACCAATGCCGATTGGCAAAACGATAACCTTATTCTGGCCTTTCGGGTAATAGTAAATTCTCATCTCAGCGCTGTTAACGATGATGCCTTCACGCGGAGTATCAGGCAGAATCAACTGCTGAGGGATGATCAGCATACTACCGGGAACAGGCAGCAGGACATCAACGCCCGGATTGGCTTCTAACATGTTGCTCAGGCCCATTTGATATTGGGCAGCAATATCTTCCAGAGGCTGTTTACTGTCTTGAGGAATAATCAGGTTGATGTTTTCCCCTACCAGGCGGCTGTTACCTGCTGGTAGTGGATATTCAACGGCAAAGGCTGTTTGGCTGAAGGCGACAAGCGCCAGAGATAGTGTCAATAACGCGCGAATATTCATTTTTATCTTCGTGTTGGAGTGTGGCTGCACTGGCAGTAATCTTACAAATTATATCTGCTGTTAGGCAAAGAGGGAACAAATACACGCATTAATGACATATCTTGGATTGTTTGAAGCCAATTGCAGAGATAAAAAAACGCGCCCGAAGGCGCGTTATAAAATGCTATTTGAATATTAATCTTCTTCTGGTAGCTGCAAATTGGCTTCTTTAACGCTGGCCTCAGCGCGCCGGGCTTCGCTCTTATGCTGTACTTTATTCAGTTGCCGTTCGAGCTTCATAATCAGCTCATTGATAGCGGTGTACATATCCTCATGTTTGGCGCTTGCAACCAGCGGGCCATTTGGCGTAGTAATTGCGGCATCAGCCATAAAACCTTTGGGCTCTTTTGATAACACAATATGCGGGTTGATTAACTGAGCCTGCCATTTCTCGAGTTTTTTAAGACGGTCTTCGACGTGAGCACGTATTGCTGGGGTAATGTCCATTTGTTTGCTAGTAATATTTAATGTCATATAACTTACCTCTTAGTCAATTGCCGTCAGATATGAAGCCAGAATACCGTTGTTGCTAAACTATTGTGTGATAGCGATCACATCTCTCCACTCCTCAAAACAAAGCTAACAGAAGTGTGATTGGCATAATAGTTTATGACTTCTAGCTTGTATTTTGAGTATAGCTCAAGCACTATCGTTGGTTGTGCATATCGAGTGGTTTTGTACAAAAATTAGGCTAATTATAGTATTCTAATCAATAAGTTCCTGCATCAGCTCCTTTCCAGACTACTTTTTATTTTCCATCGATTTTAATTGCCTAATCAGTGCCGATTTTTAGCTATGCTTAAAGCCTGACCTTTGTTCTGACGTGCACCTTGCTTCCCCTTGACCCATTCCAATAATCAACCAATAATGTCACTTCGACTCGGGGTGCCTTGCGTATAAATTTTTGCGCTAGGCTGAGATCTTACCCGTATTACCTGATCTGGATTATGCCAGCGTAGGGAAGTCACGGTTTCCAACCGGAACCGCCTTCTTAAGCGCCGGTTGGGAGTCTTATGAGTTCATCTGATTTGCTTCACAACCCCGTTCATTTACCTTACTCCGTAGCCGCTTATTGGCTGTCTCAACTGCGTGAGAAATCGCCGCTGGTTCACTGCCTGACCAATCAGGTAGTGCAGAATTTTACCGCCAACGTACTGCTGGCCGTCGGGGCTTGCCCTGCGATGGTAGTAGCTAAGCAGGAGGCGGGGGAGTTCAGTGCGATTGCCGGTGGTTTACTGGTTAACGTCGGGACGCTCAATGACGTTCAGGCTGAAGCCATGGAGTTAGCGGTTTCTGCGGCCAATATTGCCGAGGTTCCTTGGGTTCTCGACCCGGTTGCCGTCGGAGGGCTAGGCTACCGAACGGATTTCTGTCGCCATCTGCTATCGCTAAAGCCAACGGCCATTCGCGGGAATGCCTCGGAAATTATGGCGCTGGGCGGGTTTTCCTCCTCTGGACGTGGCGTTGATAGCTGCGATGATTCATTAACCGCGTTACCGGCAGCCATGGCGCTGGCGCAAAGTAGCGGTGCCGTCGTGGCGGTAACCGGTGAGATCGATTACATAACCGATGGCAACATGTATTACGCCTTACCGTTTGGCGATGTGCTGATGACCCGCGTAGTGGGTACCGGCTGCGCGTTATCTGCGGTAGTGGCCGCATTTTTGGCTAGCGGCGTTGAAAACCGCCTTGAGCAGGTGGCCTCTGCCTGTATGGTGATGGCGATTTGCGGCGCTGCCGCCTCGGTGGCATCCTCAGGACCAGGCAGCTTTACGCCGTTATTCCTTGATGGGTTATATAACCTTCGGCCTGAACAACTGGTAGGTAAAATGCGATGAGAATTAACGCATTAACTATTGCCGGTACCGATCCGAGCGGCGGCGCAGGTATTCAGGCCGATTTAAAAACCTTTTCGGCGCTGGAGGCGTACGGCACCAGCGTGATTACCGCGCTGGTGGCTCAAAACACCCAAGGGGTTCAGTCGGTTTACCGCATTGAGCCTGAGTTCGTTTTCGCCCAGCTGAGTTCTGTACTGAGCGATGTTCGGATTGATAGCGCGAAAATCGGCATGCTGGCCGAGTCTGATATTGTCAATACGGTGGCCGATGCGCTGCTGCGTTATCCGATCCCCTATGTGGTATTGGATACGGTGATGGTGGCTAAAAGTGGCGATCCGTTGCTGGCGCTGGACGCCGTCGATGCTATCCGAAAACGCTTGCTGCCCATTGTTTCATTGATCACCCCAAACCTGCCGGAAGCCGCCGCTCTGCTGGAGACCAATATGGCCACAACCGAGCAGGAAATGCTGGAACAGGGTAAGGCATTGCTGGCCATGGGATGCGCTGCGGTACTGATGAAGGGCGGCCATTTAAGCGAATCAGAAAGCCCCGACTGGCTGATTCTTCCTGACCAGACGTTACGCTTTAGCGCGCCCAGAATAGCAACCAAGCACACGCATGGTACCGGTTGTACGCTTTCTGCCGCTCTGGCTGCGCTGCGCCCCCGCTATAGTAACTGGGCGCAAACGGTTCAGGTGGCCAAAGACTACTTGCAGCAGGCGTTGGTTATGGCCGATTCTTTGGGCGTAGGGCATGGAATCGGGCCGGTACACCATTTTCACCGCTGGTGGTAATGAGTGAGGTGGTATGGTTTAGACAATAGCAGGGCCGCGGAGACAATCCACGGCCCTGTCTTGGCATCATTGATACCCGCACCGGATGCTAGTTTGTAACTTAGCTTTTAACTTCGGCCTGCGCGACTGATTCACCGATACTAAACCGATCGCTTGCCGCCATCGCCAGAGTGGTATCGATCATACGATTGGCAAAGCCCCATTCGTTATCACACCAGACCAACATTTTAACCAGATGATGACCGCTGACTCGGGTTTGAGTGCCGTCGACGATGGCGCTGTGCGGGTCGTGGTTGAAATCACTGGAGACCAGCGGCAGTTCGGTGTAGTCGATAATGCCGCGGAATGAGCCCTGAGCGGCGTGTTCCAGCAGGCGGTTAACCTCCTCGACGTTAACCGGGACTTCTAAGGTCACGCTGAGGTCGATGGCGGTAACGTTTATGGTTGGCACGCGAACTGAAATCGCTTCGAAACGATCGCAAAATTTTGGGAAGAAGCGGGTGATCCCCGCCGCCAGCTTGGTATCAACCGGAATGATCGATTGGCTGGCTGCACGGGTACGGCGCAGGTCCTCATGGTAGGCATCGATTACGGGCTGGTCGTTCATAGCGGAGTGAATGGTGGTTACCGTGCCTGAGCGAATGTCAAAGGCGTCGTCTAACAGTTTGATCACCGGGATAATACAGTTGGTGGTACAGGAGGCGTTAGAGACAATCCGATGCTCCGGGCGCAGGCTCATGTGGTTAACGCCGTAAACGATGGTGGTATCTAAATCGTGCGTGCCCGGGTGAGAGAACAGCACTTTTTTGGCACCGGCGGCGATATGGGCTTCACCATCGGCACGACTGCCGTAAACGCCGCTACAGTCGAGAACAATATCAATACCGGCAGATTTCCAGGGTAAGCCTTTAATTTCTTTCTGATGAAACAGGCTAATGGCGTCACCGTTAACCCAGAGGGTTTCGCCCTCCTGACGCACGCTGTGGCCAAATCGCCCATGGCTTGAGTCGTATTTTAACAGGTGGGCCATACCTTTAGGATCGGCCAGTTCATTAATTGCCACCACGCTGATATCAGCATTGCGGCCGGATTCATACAAGGCGCGTAAAACGCTGCGACCTATACGGCCAAAGCCGTTTATTGCAATACGGATTGTCATTGGGCTCCTTGGTTATTCGTTGCTATGGCGGACGGGTAGGATAATGCAATGCGTTATCTGGCGTAAGCCCCGGGATCACAATAACGTCAGGCTAGCGCGGCATTTTTATCAGAAGTTGAGGGGCTGTGGTAGCTTTGCCTGATGTATGCTCTCTGGATATTTCATTATTGAGTTACATCATTGGTAACTCAATATTGAGAATCACTTTTCTTAAAACTTATTAAAACATCAATTGTTATTAGCAATGATCTATTTTTATTGGTTTTTATTCTTTGTGTAATATCCTGCAGTTTCTAATAATTTTAGGGAGTCAGGGTATGAACTGATTATTTTTCAATTGATACGTTTAAATATGGCCGCTTCAGGCAACTTTATATTCTATAGCTATACTTAAACCGCATTTATTGTACTTATTTATCGGACTTACTAAGGATTATTACATGAAAAAATTATTAATTGTGTCACTGTTGGCTTTTTCTATGGTGCCAGTTATGTCATTTGCGGCAGACGATGCGGCTACGCATGATGCAGCAGTGGTTAAGCATGAGCAGGCAGCAGCGGATCATAAAAATGCTGCAGAGATGCACAAGAAAGCCTCTGCATCACACAAAGCTAAAAAAACGGACGAAGCTAAAGGCCATGCAGCTAAAGCCAAAGAGAGTTCAGAAAAAGCGGCTGAATCATCAAAAGAAGCTCATGTAGCAACACAAGAAGTCGCTAAATAAAATATTTCTTTTGCATTGATTAAATTTTCAGGCGTTAATTGTTACTCACATTGTGAATGGCAATTAACGCCTTTTTTGTCAGTTTTTTAATCGCAAGAATAAATGCGGATTGGAGATAAGGAAATGAAATCCTCTTTTTTGGCCGTGGTAGCTCTGTTAGCGTGCGGATGTCATAATGACCTTGGTGTTACTGGCTGCCAACATATTAACGATCGACCTATTTATCGCTACGACCCTGAAACTAAAATCTCTAATCGAGACTATCGGCAAGAGCGAATTCGCGATCAAGGGGCGTGCGATAACTCTACTGACCAAGGTGCCGTTTTTGGCCAGTGAGCCATTGTTATTTAAATCTTCAGCAAACCCTTTATCCAATAAGCCGCTATCGATTAACCAGCCTAAGTGAAAAACCGCTGTAAACTTAGGCCTGAATCACCTTTAGTCACTCTCTTTTTCGCAATATCCCTGAGCAGGTAGCTCCACTCCGTCCATCCAAGCTTTGGCGTCGCGCATGGCCAAACGGCCCTCAACAAACCAGCGTATCACCAAGGGGTAAATACGGTGTTCCTGAACCTGAACTTTACCAATTACGCTGGCTTCGGTGTCGCCGGTGGCCAGTGGAACTCTGGCCTGTAGGATAACCGGGCCACCGTCGAGTTCTTCAGTAACAAAATGCACCGTGGTGCCGTGTTCTGAATCACCGTTGGCTAACGCCTGAGTATGAGTATGAAGGCCGGGGTATTTCGGCAGAAGGGAAGGGTGAATATTCAATAGTTTGCTGCGATAGCGGCTAACGAACGCCGGGCTGAGGATCCGCATATAGCCAGCCAGCACGATTAAGTCTGGCTGATAGCCGTCGATGCGCTCGGCCAGCGCCAGATCGTAAGCCGTGCGGTCAGCAAAGTTTTTGGGCTCCACCACTTCAGTCTCAATACCCGCCTGCCGGGCGCGGGTTAGCCCGTAGGCCTGTGGGACATTGCTAAATACGGCGCGAATGCTTCCTTCAATCGCGCCGCTTTGGCAAGCATCAATGATGGCCTGAAGGTTAGAACCACTGCCGGAAATCAGCACAATGATATTTTTCATTAGCGGATAACGACCTGCTCATCGGATGATGACGCATTGACTTTGCCAATTTTCCACGCGACTTCACCGGTAGCGTTCAACTGAGCAATAGCGCTATCGGCACGGTCTGCCGGTAGGGCGATAATCATGCCAACGCCACAGTTAAAGGTGCGGTACATTTCGTAGCGGCTAACGTTACCGGCCTGCTGTAGCCAATGAAACACGTCTGGCCATTTCCAACTGGATTCATCAATATCAGCCTGCGTTCCCTGAGGTAACACGCGCGGAATATTCTCCCAGAAACCGCCGCCGGTGATATGGGCAATGGCGTTAACTTCGATTTTCTCAAGCAATTGTAAAATGGATTTAACGTAGATTTTGGTAGGTGCCAGTAAGTGGTCGGCTAAGGATTTACCCGCCAACTGAACGGTTAGCGGATCGGCCTTGCTGACTTCCAGAATTTTACGCACCAGTGAATAACCGTTAGAGTGTGGCCCGCTGGCGGCCAGTGCGATCAATACATCACCTTCACCGACTTTACTGCCGTCGATAATCTCTGACTTTTCAACTACCCCGACGCAAAAACCGGCTACGTCATAGTCATCTCCGTGATACATCCCCGGCATTTCAGCGGTTTCACCGCCGACTAAAGCACAGCCTGACTGTTTGCAGCCTTCGGCGATGCCGGTTATTACGCTGG
Source organism: Budvicia diplopodorum (assembly GCF_009800925.1). GTDB lineage: Bacteria > Pseudomonadota > Gammaproteobacteria > Enterobacterales > Enterobacteriaceae > Budvicia > Budvicia diplopodorum. The sequence continues at coordinate 102,961 of NZ_WOYF01000011.1, forward strand.
CAGCGGTATCGACATCCAGCTTACCGGTGGCGTAGTAGTCTAGAAAAAACAGCGGCTCAGCGCCCTGAACGATCAGGTCGTTAACGCACATGGCAACCAAATCAATACCGATAGTGTCGTGGCGTTTTAAATCCATGGCTAAGCGAAGTTTAGTGCCAACGCCGTCGGTGCCGGAGACTAAAATGGGTTCACGATATTTTTGTGGCAGCGCGCAGAGTGCTCCAAACCCGCCGAGTCCGCCCATCACTTCAGGGCGGCGGGTTTGCTTTACAACACTTTTGATTCGATCGACTAAAGCATTACCTGCATCAATATCAACGCCGGCATCTTTGTAGCTTAGAGAGGTTTTATCGGTCACTGCGGATTCCCCGTAGGTAGGTGATTTTAGCCAGAAACGCGCTAATTCTATCAGTCATGGCAAACGTTTGCCTAGGGTTATTTACTCACCATAAACCAAGAGAATTGATGATATTCAGTTTATCAGTTAAACCCGTTGTGGCTACAATATAGAGCGATTGAATATTGGTTATTACGGCGTAAACGCCCTGAACGACGTTGGTCATGCGCTGTTAGCCAAGCTGTTTTAATGAGTCATCATAGAGGGAAAATTTCTGGAATCCTGCTCGGGCCGTTCAGTGAATAGATTTGAAGGCCGCTGGCGGCATTATTTGAATGTTCTATCGCCTATTATGATCTTAATCATGCATTTCTTTGCCACAGCATCGTCAATATCAGGTATAATTTGCCGATTTTTTTGAGAACAGTGCGCCATTTTGCGATATGGGGAAAATAAAGAAATGAAAATAGTCGTAGTCAAACACCCGCTGGTTAAACATAAAATTGGCCTGATGCGCGAAGAGGATATCAGCACTAAACGTTTTCGTGAATTGGCCTCTGAAGTCGGTAGTTTACTGACCTATGAAGCAACGGCCGATTTAGAAACTGAAAAAGTAACTATTGATGGCTGGAACGGCCCGGTAGAGATTGAGCAAATCAAAGGTAAGAAGATTACCGTTGTTCCTATTCTGCGTGCAGGACTAGGCATGATGGACGGCGTACTGGAGCATGTTCCAAGTGCTCGTATCAGCGTTGTTGGCGTTTATCGCGATGAAAAAACGCTGCAGCCTGTGCCTTATTTCCAAAAGTTAGTTTCCAATATCGAAGAGCGTATGGCGCTGGTGGTTGACCCAATGCTGGCAACCGGCGGTTCTATGATCGCCACTATCGATTTGCTGAAAAAAGCCGGCTGCCACTCCATTAAAGTATTAGTACTGGTTGCTGCGCCTGAAGGTATTGCCGCGTTAGAGAAAGCGCACCCGGACGTTGAGCTATATACCGCTTCTATCGATCAGGGGCTGAATGATAAAGGTTATATCATTCCCGGATTAGGCGATGCGGGCGATAAGATTTTTGGTACTAAGTAATTTAGTTAACGTTTTGCTATAACAAGGACGTTGTTATAAAAGCAATATTTATATCCGGCGAGCCGTGCGGTTTTATGGCTCGCTACCGCTAAACCATCGGGGCCGGATTGCCCGCTAGCGGTTGTGATAAGCTACGATAAATAGGTGCTGAATATGTCACGTTACAGCTATTTCTTAGCCGCAATATTCACTCTTTCTATATCGGCTCCCGTCTGGAGCAATGAAGCACCGGTCAGCAATGCCAATAGCAACGCAAACAGTCGTGAAGTTGCCAGCGCGCTGGGCGGTATTACCAATAAAACTTTTTCTTTAGCGGACGCGCCGGTATTAAAAGTCGCTTCTTTTAATATGGCTGCCGGTAAAGTCAGTAAGATGACCGAGATAGCTAATGCTATTAAGGCCATGAACGTTGATATTGTGGCGCTGCAGGAAGTCGATAAGCTAACGGCCCGCAGTGGGAACATCGATCAATTGGCCGAGCTGATGAAGCTGACCGGTATGTACGGCGCTTTTGGCCGGGCGATTGATTTTGACGGCGGTGAGTACGGCGTCGCTTTCTTATCTAAATATCCAATTAGTGATTCAGTGGTTTATCCGTTGCCTTCAGGGCAGCGTGAACAGCGAATCGCGTTTACGGCCAACGTTGCCGTTCCCGGTTTTGCTGCACCAATCACCGTAATTAATGCGCACCTAGACACCAAAGAAGACCCGGCTATGCGCTTAGAGCAGGTCAGGGAACTTAACGATCGCACCATTGAAATTCGCGGTATTAAGCTACTGTTTGGTGATATGAACGATGTGCCACAAAGCGTGACGTGGCGCGAGTTGAGCCGTTACTGGAATGACATTCAGCCGGAAAATAAAGATGGACGTAGCTGGCCGGCAGAAAATGCTGAGATAAAAGTAGACTATATTTTTACCGGCAATGCACAGCGCTGGCATTTGGATCGCCTGACCATTCCGAACGCTACCGGCGAATGGCTGGGTATCAACTGGCCGTCCGTTAGCGATCACCTTCCCTTGGTGGCCGAGCTAAGGATGACCGAACAATAGAATATAAAATGGGCGACTGGATCGTCCATTTTTATGGCCGTTGGTTGGCGGATTTTACCGCCAGCTAACGAGTAAAACGTAGTCAATAGGTAGAACATAATAAGTACGTAATGCCGTAAGCAAGGAGTTCCGAAGCCGCTGGTTTCAGGCGTCGGATGAAAACACAATCATCATTTAAAACTAGAGGTTTATTCTATGCAACAGCCGTCAATGACCGGCGCACAGCCGCCTACCTGGCAAAATATTTTGGTGGGTGCACAAATGCTGTTTGTCGCGTTTGGTGCGTTAGTACTGGTACCGCTGATCACTGGATTAGATACTAACGTGGCGCTGTTTACCGCCGGTTTTGGAACCCTGCTGTTCCAGATTTGTACCAAAGGTAAAGTGCCGGTCTTTTTAGCCTCTTCTTTCGCTTTTATCGTTCCGATTCACTACGGAGTTCAGACCTGGGGAATTCCGGCAACCATGGGTGGGTTATTGGCTGCCGGCGTGATGTATATGATTTTTGGCGGGCTGATTAAGCTACGTGGTTCAAGGGTTATTGAAGCCTTACTGCCACCGGTAGTTACCGGACCGATGATTGCGATTATCGGCCTGACGCTGGCGCCGGTCGCAGTCAATATGGCGCTGGGTAAGAGCGGCGACGGTAGCGCCGTTGTTGTGGGTAGCTATAGTACCGCGCTGTTTATTTCTATGTTATCCCTGCTGACGACCTTGCTGGTCGCGGTGTGGGCTAAAGGAATATTCCGTCTGATTCCAATTCTGTCGGGCATTGTGGTGGGTTACCTGACCGCGTTGGCGATGGGGCTGGTTGACTTTAAACCGGTTCTGGATGCGCCGTGGTTTTCGATACCGCACTTTACTACGCCAGAATTCCAGTGGCAGGCCATTCTGTTCATGCTGCCGGTGGTTATCGCCCCGACCATTGAACACGTTGGCGATATTATGGCCATCAGCTCTGTTACTGGTAAAGACTATGCCAAAGACCCAGGTTTGCACCGTACTCTGGGCGGTGACGGGCTGGCGACTTCTGCAGCCGCTTTATTGGGCGGGCCTCCGTGTATCACCTATGCAGAAGTTATTGGTGCGGTAACCTTGACCCGTAACTTTAACCCGATGGTCATGACGTTCGCCGCCTGCTGGGCGGTGTTTATGTCTTTCATCGGTAAAATTGGCGCTTTCCTCAATACCATTCCTTCTGTGGTCATGGGCGGCATTATGGTGCTGTTATTTGGTTCGATTGCGGCAGTCGGTATCAATATTCTGGTTAAGAATAAGGTCGACCTGTCGGCTGCGCGTAACCTGTGTATTGTATCAATCGTACTGGTCTTCGGTATTGGCGGAATGGTATTTAACTTCGGTGAATATTCTCTGCAGGGTATCAGCCTGTGCGGCGTGATTGCGATTGTTCTGAACCTGATCCTGCCAAAAGCGCCGGTTCATGATTCAACCCATTCAGTACATTGATCCTTTAACCGGCAGCGCTCTGCGTTGCCGGTTCTCCCGAGGATCCCTCTGTGATAGACTGCTCCGGTTTTTCGATCTTCTAGGTTTGAGGTGTTTCTGAATACGTCGACGCAGCTATCTTTTCCTCTTTATCTTACTGATGATGAGACTTTTGCCAGTTTTTATTCTGGCGAAAATGCGTCGTTACTTGCGGCCGTTCATTCTGCGCTGATGCAGGACCACAGTACCTATATCTATTTCTGGTCCGGCGATGCAGGCGGTAAAAGCCATTTATTACACGCAGCCTGCGCTGAGCTTTCTCAAAAAGGAATGGCCGTTGGCTATGTTCCACTGGATAAGCGGGCCTATTTTGTGCCGGAAGTTCTGGAAGGTATGGAGCATTTGGCTCTGGTATGCATCGATAATATTGAGTGCATTGCCGGTGACGAACAGTGGGAAATGGCAATCTTCAATTTATATAATCGTATTCTTGAAACCGGATTTACCCGGCTGCTTATCAGCGGCGATCGTCCGCCCCGCCAGATCGATTTATCACTCCCCGATCTAGCTTCCCGGCTCGACTGGGGGCAGATTTATAAACTTCAGCCGCTGTTAGACGATGACAAACTTCAGGCATTAATTTTGCGGGCTAAGCTGCGCGGGTTTGAACTACCGGAAGACGTCGGACGCTTTTTGCTTAAACGCCTCGATAGAGATATGCGTACGCTGTTTGCTACGCTCGATCGTCTGGACAGCGCGTCAATTACCGCTCAGCGTAAGTTAACCATTCCGTTTGTAAAAGAGGCGCTGGAGCTGTAGCTGGTGCCAGCGGTAATCACTGGTTTAGAGTATTTCCAGCACCCGCTCAGGCGGGCGTCCTAAGCGAGCGTTATTGCCAGCAATAACGATAGGGCGCTCGATAAGTTTTGGATGTTCAACCATGGCGGCGAGAAGCCGGGCTTCTGATGCATCCGCCAGAGTTAACTCTTGGTATAAATCCTCTTTAGTCCGGATTAGCTGACGGGCAGAATCAAAACCAAGCTGTTTGAGCAAGTTCTTAATCGCCGCCTCGTCTGGCGGCGTTTCCAGATACAGTACGATATTTGGTTTGATGCCCTGCGCTTCAACCAGCGCCAGCGTTTCCCTGCTTTTAGAACAGCGAGGGTTATGATAAATAGTGACGTTCTTCGTCATACGTTATGCACTCCTGCTTTGCCGTTTAAGACTTCTCAAACTGTTTGAAGCGTTGCTGTAGCTGGCGCAACTGATCGATTCTGGCGTCATAGCGCGCCTGTTCGAGGCTACCGATTTTAGAGATAGAACTGGCCGATGTCAGCATGCTGATGGCCTGATCTAAGCGACCCACTAACGCCATGCTTTCTGCTCTGGCTGAAAGTTCTTCTGCACGAAGCCCTTGGTCAGCATTGGCTTTAGTCAGTAGATCCCAACCGTTTGGATCTTCAGGGTTAGCGTAGGTGTAGCGGTAAAGCAGCTTAGCGGCCTGCACCGGCTGGCGGCCCTGAAGGTAGGCATTGGCCAGATTCAGCTGCAGTACCGGATTAGCCGACTGGCTTTTTATTGCCTGTTCTAGCCGCCTGATAGCTTCAGGAGCTCGATTTTGTTCAAGATCGATATCCGTCATCAGATCCAAAAACCATGGGTTATTTGGCTGTTGAGACAATAATGGTTGTATCAGTGCGCTGGCTTGGTCGTACTGTTTGGCCTTATAGCTGATAATTGCCCGACCATATCTTGCGGCTAGCTGCTCTCTGTCCGTTCCCTTTGCGTAGGCGTCCAGCATTGTGGTATCTAGCCCGCCAAGGCCGCTGTACATGCCCATGATACGAAACTTAGCGAATAAATAATCTTGTGATGAAGGGACATTTTTGTGGCCCATTTGGCTGGCTCGACTACGGGTGTCTGACATCCGGCTATCGGGTAATGGGTGAGTTAGCAAGATTTCAGGCGGTTTGCTGGCATAACGGTATTTATCAGCCAGTTTTTGCATAAAGTCAGGCATGCCCATTGGGTCAAAACCGGCCCGCTGTAGAACTTTAATACCAATACGATCGGCTTCTTGTTCATTCGATTGGGTAAAGCTAATCATGCCTTGCTGAGTACCGGCCAGCGTGGTGCTTAGCGCCGCCATGCCGGCCTGAGGATTAGCCATGGCCAATAGGATCGATCCTAATGCGCCAACCCAGGTTAATGGCGCATTGCGCTGCTGCTCTTCCATCGCTCTGGCTAAGTGCCGTTGGGTGACGTGAGAGATTTCGTGAGCCATGACGGAAGCCAGCTGGCTTTCGTTATCGGTTTCACGGAACAGCGATGAGTGAAGAACAACGTTTCCGCCAAAAAAGGCGAAGGCGTTAATATCATCATTTTGAATCAGATAGAAATGAAATGGGGTGCGAACGGTATCGGCTTTGGAAACCAATCGTTGACCAAGGCTATTTACATAAGAGGTCAGCAGCGGATCGTAAATCAGCGGAGCGCCGGAACGCAACTGACGAACATAAAAGTCACCCATCACCAATTCTTGGTTGATGGTCAACGTTCCCCCGGCGGTGGTGCCGATATCGGGTAAGTCGGTAGTCGTATCAGCCATCACCATTGGAATAGCGGCAGGAAATAGTAGCGAGCTGCCTAATAGGGTGACGAGCAATGATTTACGTAGGCCAGTGGACATAATGGTTTTGGTTCCAGACGTTAGCGTTTAACTTTAACACCTTTCGTACCAAGCATATTTTCTTAATACGGCTCTTTTAAGCAATAGCGTATCAACGGTTGATACGCTATTAAGATAGGTGTAACCCATTGATGTAAATATACTCTTATTGTCATTTCTTTTTCCAGCCTAAATAGCCGAACGGCCTGAAATGTTATCGTTACGCGGCGCGTTTGTTGCTATTATAGCGACAGTTCTGATGTACAGCCGCTCTGAATTGGAAATTAACAATAAATTGTCATTGTTATGTTGTATCTACGCTGGATTACCAAGGGCGTTTCCCTTTGAGCGTTCAGCAATTCATAGCACTTCAAAACGTAGACAATCATTTTTGCATTTTGTCCCGTTTATTTTGCCCTTGCTATAGGGTTATTGAATTTAAACCCAGCGCTGAATTAAATATGCCGTTGCTGAGTTGGTTCATTCCGGAGGTTGTTATGCTGGATATGTTGTTACGTTGGTATCGCCGACGTTTCACCGATCCCCAGGCTGTTGCTCTACTGATTATTTTAGCGGTTGGCTTTGGTATCATCTATTTTTTCCACGATATTCTGGCTCCGTTGCTGGTGGCTATCGTTCTGGCCTATTTACTTGAGTGGCCGACGGTTAAACTACAGAAAATGGGGCTATCCCGCGGTTTGGCCGTGGGGGGCGTTTTGATTTTATTCTGCGGGGTTGCTTCACTGGCGGCGTTAGTCGTGATGCCGGCAGTATGGCAGCAGGGCGTTAACTTACTGGTTGATTTGCCTAAAATGTTGAATAAATTCCATGACTATGCCGCAACGCTGCCAGCCCGGTATCCTGCGCTGATGGATGCCGGTATTATCGATTTGTTCGCTGAAAATTTGCGAACCAAGCTAATGGGCATGGCTGAGTCAGTAGTCAAGTATTCAATGGCATCGCTGGTTGGTTTACTGACGCTGGCAATTTATCTGATTTTAGTGCCGTTAATGGTGTTCTTTTTACTCAAAGATAAAAAGCAGATGCTGTCCGCTTTTCGCCGAGTCCTGCCCCGTAACCGCGGTTTGGCCAGTAAGGTTTGGATTGAGATGAATCAGCAGATCACCAACTACATTCGTGGCAAAGTGGTCGAAATTGTCATTGTGGGCGTGGCGACGTATCTGGTGTTTTGGGCGATGGATATGCGTTATTCGCTGCTATTGGCGGTGTTGGTCGGGATTTCGGTCTTGATTCCTTATATCGGGGCGGTATTAGTGACTATCCCGGTGTTCATCGTGGCGCTGTTTCAGTGGGGGCTTGGGCCTGATTTCTGGACCTTGTTCGTTGCCTATCTAGTGGTTCAGGGGTTAGACAGTAATTTATTGGTGCCATTCTTGTTCTCCGAAGCGGTGAACCTGCATCCGTTAGTGATTATTCTGTCGGTGGTCATATTTGGAGGCCTGTGGGGCTTCTGGGGCGTGTTCTTTGCCATCCCACTGGCGACGCTGGTTAAAGCGGTGATGCACGTATGGCCTGATGATTTAATCGCCGAAAATTTAGATTAAACGCTTTTGTCCGAGTTGAATGATTCGGCAATGCGGTAAAAATAAGGGCTATCTGTTTACAGATAGCCCTTAATTGTATTTATAGCTAAAGTCATTATCTAAAGGCCCGCCATTATCCATGGCGGGCCGGTTATATCACAACGGTCAGAACTTATATTTAAATCCTACGGTTAACGCCGTATCGCTGTAGCCCTCATCACCCATTTGCTGAGCCACGTTGGTCCACAGATTAACGTGCTTATTCAGTTGGCCTTCGGCCCCCAGCTTCAGCTCGCCCACGTTAGCGTTGCCCGCTTGCTTGACCGCCACGCCGTCCAGCACGGCACCTGCCTGCTCCGAGTTATGCAACCAGTTGGCTTCGGCATACACGGTAAATAACTTGTCTTTACCTTTGTCGCCGTCGCTCACGCCATCACGGGACAGCTTCACGCCCAGACGAGTCTGCACGTTGTTGTTGCCATCTGACGTCACGCGGGTGCCGTTGATCTCACGGTGGTCATCGGCTTTGATACCGCTCCAGGTGATTTGCGCCTGTGGTGTCACAAACACCTGACCGTTCTCACCCTGATAAACCGGGAGACGATAGCCGCTTTCAACCGAGGCGCTCAGGCCACTCATATCGTAGCTTTCGCCCGATAGCTGCTCGCCGTGTACCTCAGCGTCCAGCAGGCTGTACTGCACCCAGCTGTCCACATACAGGCCGTTCAGGGTGTTGGCATCCTGATACCAGGTGGCATAAACGCCGCCGCTGTAGCCGTCAACCCGGCCTTTGGAGCTATAACCGCTGTGGCTATTCCCGCTCTGGCTGTCTGACTGGCCGTAGCCCAGCATCACGCCCACGCCTAAGCGGTCGTTATCGCTGAACTGCGTCTGCGCCACTTCACCGCCGCCCTGAATCACATAGGTGTTGGTGGCGGTTTTAATCTGACCGCTGGTGTCTCTGAACTTAGTACGGTTGCCCACCTGACGTAACCACATGCTGGAGTTCTCTGCCCGGCCTTCACGGTCTTCTAAGCGCAGGTTAAACAGTTTACCGGCTGCGGCCATATTGGCCATATAGCTACCGGCCTCAGGGCGAATAACGTTATTCGCTGGCGTCGGGTTAACCGGATTGAACGGGTCAGCTGGATTAGCCGGGTCAGGTAACTGAGAACGCAGATACCAGCCGCCGTCGTTCGGTGTTGCAACACCGCCCTTATTCAGGAAGTACTCATAAGCTCCGGCTACCGCACGGTTATTGAGCGTAAAGGTACCGTTAGATACACCGCCGACCCTCACTACTTCAATCCCGTTCACCGTCTGGTCACCGGCACCGTTGACGTTGTTGACAACAACGCCGGTATTACCGGAGGTATCGCCGGTGATAATTAACTTATCGGTCGCCGAGCTGTCATCGCCTAAGGCGGTGTTAACCACGAGCGTGCCGCCGCCGGTATAGTCACCGTTGACCGTCAGGGTATTGCCAGTCTGGCTGCCTGCCAGTTGGATAGTGCCGCCGTTGGTTAGTGCACCGATATTCTGGTTACCGGCCGCGGCGCCCGCATAGCCGCTTAAGGCATTGAGTGACGCAACGGTGCCCTGATTGTTGACCGCGCCAACAACGTCGCCCAGTCCGCTCAGCGTACCGTTAGCCAGTACGTTAACCTGAGCACTGCCCGATAGGGTACCGGCTGAGCCGACGGCGTCACCGATAATCAGTTGACCCGCATCAACGGTGGTGTTGCCGGTATAGGCCAAATCATGGTTAACCACGAGTTTGTCTGTGCCTTGCTTAACCAGCGCGCCGGTACCGGTGATAGCGTTTTCCAGTTCCCACAGGCTATTGGCGGTCAGATACGTCACGCCGTCGTTGGCAATGGCTGAACTGCCTAAGTGCTTCTGCTCTGACGCCCGTAATGCCGCGCCGGTTTCCACCGTGAACAGGCCGCTGAAGCCCGCGTTATTGCCAGAGACCGTCAGGTCAGTGACGTTTTGAACGGTCACTTCACCCGCACCGGCCAGCGATTTGCTCAGGTTGGTGCTATTACCGGACAGCGGGTTGATATTGACATTCAGACGGTCGCTCGCGGTGGCAACGGTGATGGTGCCCAACGTTCCCAGACCCTGTGCGCCGTCTAAGGTAGCCAGTGAGGTATTGGACAGCGTCACGTCACCGGTATAACCGGCGTTAGCGCCGTTCACCACCAATTCACTGCCAGACACGCGCAGTTCACCCGCACCGCTCAGGGTGCTGTCAGCGATGGTTCCGCCGTCAGTCACACCGGCAGCGCGCTGGGTATCACTAATCGTCAACACGCTGCCCGTAGCCAGCGTCACGGACGCGCCGCCAACGGTATTTAACGCCCCCACGGTCTGGCTGTAGCTGCCTGCGCCGTCAGCGGTGTTAAACGCGGCCCCGTTGTTAACGGTTAAGTTAGCCGTATTGCCCAGCACGTGATTATTCGCCATCACCAGCGTACCGTTACGCACGGTGGTGTCACCGGTGTAATTGTTCAGCTGGTTAGACAGGCTAACGGTTTGAGTACCGGCTTCGATGGCTACATCACCGCTGCCGATGACTTTAGCGCTCAGGTCAGCCGCCTTGCCGGTCGCACCCACGTTTGGCGTCAGAATTAACGCATTGGCCGCCGTACCCTGCAGGTCAAGCTGGGTCAGACC
>NZ_WOYF01000012.1 GCF_009800925.1 Budvicia diplopodorum
TTACCGCCGTAGGTTTTAGCCAATACGGTAGTGATAGCAGCAGTCAGAGTTGTTTTACCGTGGTCAACGTGGCCGATAGTACCGACGTTTACGTGCGGTTTTGTACGTTCAAATTTTTCTTTAGACACGATTATGTTCCTTTACTCTATCCCCCTCTATCCGAGGGGGACTGGGATATTAATTTTTACCCGAGGCTTATTTAGCCTTACGAGCTTCGATGATTGCTGTTGCAACGTTGTTTGGTGCTTCATTGTACTTCAAGAACTCCATAGAGTATGAAGCACGACCTTGAGACTGTGAGCGCAGGTCGGTAGCATAACCAAACATTTCAGACAGTGGAACCTGAGCTCGGATAGTTTTACCCGTAGCAGTATCTTCCATGCCATCGATCATACCACGGCGGCGGTTTAAGTCACCGATAACGTCGCCCATGTAATCTTCTGGCGTTTCAATTTCAACTTTCATGATTGGTTCCAGCAGAACTGGTTTAGCCTTCATGAAGCCTTCTTTAAATGCCATAGATCCAGCGATTTTAAACGCAAGTTCCGAGGAGTCAACGTCATGGAAAGAACCGTCGAACAGCGAAACTTTCACGTCAACGATTGGATAGCCAGCCAGAACACCGCCTTTCAGCTGCTCCTGAACGCCTTTATCAACCGCAGGGATGAATTCTTTAGGAATTACACCACCAGAGATTTCGTTGACGAACTCGTAACCTTTACCACCAGATGCCAGCGGCTCAATACGGATCCATACGTGACCGAATTGACCACGACCACCAGACTGTTTCGCGTGTTTACCTTCTTGCTCAACGGAAGCACGAATTGTTTCACGGTAAGCAACCTGTGGTTTACCCACATTAGCCTCAACGTTAAACTCACGACGCATACGATCAACAAGAATGTCTAAGTGTAGCTCACCCATACCAGCGATAATGGTTTGACCTGATTCTTCATCACTCCAAACGCGGAATGATGGATCTTCTTGAGCCAGACGGCCCAGAGCAATACCCATTTTTTCTTGGTCAGCTTTAGTCTTCGGTTCAACTGCAACAGAGATTACTGGCTCTGGGAATTCCATGCGCTCAAGAATGATCGGATGATCTTCGGCACACAGGGTATCACCAGTGGTAGAATATTTTAGGCCGATAGCGGCTGCGATATCACCAGCACAAACTTCTTTAATCTCTTCACGCTTGTTTGCGTGCATTTGAACGATACGACCAAAACGCTCACGCTTATCTTTCACTGAGTTCAGAACGGTATCGCCTGAATTAACAACGCCAGAGTAAACGCGGAAGAACGTCAGGTTACCAACAAACGGGTCGGTTGCAATTTTAAATGCTAATGCAGCAAACGGCTCTTTGTCGCTTGAATGACGAACAGCTGGAGTATCTTTACCATCATTCAACATGCCGTTGATTGATTCAACGTCAGTTGGTGCAGGCAGATATTCAATAACTGCATCCAGCATTGCCTGTACGCCTTTATTTTTAAAGGCTGAACCACAGGTAACCAGAATAACTTCGTTATTCAGTACGCGCTGACGCAGAGCTTTCTTGATTTCTTCCTCAGTCAGCGTTTCGCCGCCCAAGTATTTATCCATTAGCTCTTCTGAAGCTTCAGCTGCCGATTCAACTAGATTCTGGTGCCATTCTTCGGCCAGATCTTTCATGTCAGCAGGAATTTCTTCATATTGGAAAGTTACGCCCTGGTCTTCTTCATTCCAGTTAATAGCTTTCATTTTCACCAAGTCAATAACACCGGTGAATTTTTCTTCTGCGCCAATTGCCAATTGAATTGGAACTGGGTTAGCAGCAAGACGACTTTTCAGTTGCCCAACGACGCGCAGGAAGTTCGCCCCCATACGGTCCATCTTATTAACGAACGCAATACGTGGAACTTTATATTTGTTAGCTTGACGCCATACGGTTTCTGACTGTGGTTGAACGCCACCAACAGCACAATAAACCATTACTGCACCATCCAACACACGCATTGAACGTTCTACTTCGATCGTGAAGTCAACGTGTCCTGGGGTGTCGATGATATTAACGCGATGCGCATCAAACTGCTTAGCCATACCAGACCAGAACGCGGTGGTTGCAGCAGAAGTGATAGTAATACCACGCTCTTGCTCTTGTTCCATCCAGTCCATAGTCGCTGCGCCATCGTGCACTTCACCGATTTTATGGTTTACACCGGTGTAGAACAGGATACGTTCGGTAGTGGTTGTTTTACCGGCATCAATGTGAGCACTGATACCAATATTACGATAACGCTCAATAGGAGTTATACGAGCCATTTTATTCCTCTATTACTAGGTCGTTCTTCAGATAACCCATGCGGGTCAACTTAAAAAGCGCCCGCATGGTTAGCATGACTACCGAAAAGGGATTACCAACGGTAGTGGGCGAACGCCTTGTTAGCTTCAGCCATACGGTGAACGTCTTCACGTTTCTTAACTGCAGTACCTTTGTTTTCTGCAGCATCAGACAGTTCATTCGCTAGGCGTAAAGCCATGGATTTATCACCGCGTTTACGGGCGGCTTCTACTATCCAGCGCATGGCAAGCGCATTACGGCGAACCGGACGAACTTCAACCGGCACCTGATAGGTAGAACCACCTACACGACGAGACTTAACTTCAACAGTTGGTCTTACGTTGTCCAGGGCAGTTTCAAAAGCTTCCAGGTGTCCTTTTCCAGAACGCTGAGCTAAGGTCTCTAACGCAGTATAGACGATAGCTTCTGCGGTAGATTTCTTACCATCTACCATTAAAATATTTACAAATTTGGCCAGTAAGTCTGATCCGAACTTAGGATCCGGCAGAATTTTACGTTGACCAATGACGCGACGACGTGGCATGGAAATACTCCGTTGTTAATTCAGGATTGTCCAAAACTCTACGAGTTTTATTTTGACATTAAGTTAAAATGTTTGGCCTTACTTAACGGGTAACCATTAAGCCTTTGGCTTCTTCACACCATACTTAGAACGGGATTGCTTACGGTCTTTAACACCTGAGCAGTCCAGCGCGCCGCGAACGGTATGATAACGCACACCAGGCAAGTCTTTAACACGACCACCACGGATCAGGATCACTGAGTGCTCCTGCAGGTTATGGCCTTCACCACCGATGTATGAAGAAACTTCAAAACCGTTGGTCAAACGTACACGACAAACTTTACGTAATGCAGAGTTTGGTTTCTTTGGAGTGGTAGTATATACGCGAGTACATACGCCACGTTTCTGCGGGCAAGCTTCCAGCGCAGGAACGTTGCTTTTTGCAACCTTCATTGTGCGCGGTTTGCGTACCAGCTGATTAATTGTTGCCATTAAAAAAAGCTCCTGGTTTTTACTTCGTAAACACGTGATAAATCGATCCCTTAGCAAAGGGTACACTGAGGGACGCAAAATTTTATGGCTGAAGCGGTGAAGTGTCAAGAAATATACAGCTATAGTCGGCTAACAGGACCATATATTTCTTATTTTGTTTAATATCGCTGGATAATATGGCGAATAACAAAAGAAAAGCCCGATTGGTTATCTCATATCTTGTATTTAGAACTAATGAATAATGTTTTATCACGTTTCAAATGGCGTTCTACCAAAACATCTGCTGTCGGTGATGAGTAGTGAGTTCCACAAAACCAGTATAGTTAATCAATTTGATATGACCATCTACCCTATGTTGCAACCCTCTGGCTAGAATATCTTCGCTTAAGGCGTATACCGGAACACCCATATTTAAAAGCGATGAAAGGAGCCGATTTCCAGAAACTACGGACGTTACGCCATCTTGAAGCAGCAGGATACCATCGTTGCTTCCAATGCTTTGCAGCAACGCATCAATATCAATTTGGTATAAAGAGTGTGATACGGTATGCAGCACGGATATTCCTTAAAAAGTAAGAACAACGTCATAAGAAGACAGCCGCTCTCGCATCTGTTGGCTATTTAAGCGCTCGGCATCCAGCACCAGATCGATATCATGGCTCAATCCTCTAACGCATAAAGAATCGGTACAGATGAAGCAATCATCGATATCATACAAAGCCAGCACGCCAAATGTCGCTATGTAATTACGCGATAATATAGTTTCAGGCTGCTGCTGAGTCAAAAGCTGGAACACACCGTCAGACAGAAAAAATAACCCAATATCCTCGGTCAAGGCTGACGTAGCCAAAACGGCATCCAAACCCTCTCGCCCACCGGAAGTGCCGTGTGGAGCATGAGTAAAGACAAAAGCAATCTTCTTCATTATTATTGGCTACCTAAAACTGAATCACACGGTCACAGGTCAGCATAGCTTCAGCCAATGCGCCTAGGCCACTCAGCATAAATCCCGACTGTAAATTGGCGCTTGTTAATGCCTGACGTAATTCTGCTTCCTGCCGATCGATCACGCCACGCCTTAAGGCGGCAGCGATACAGACATTCAGAATGATGTCCTGTTGTTCAGCCAGCCTTTGCCACGCCCTGACTAAATCAAATTCATCACTGGCCGGTGAGGCTAACTGATTCGCGTTATGGATACCCTCACGATAGAAAAAAATGCTGTCTATCTGATGCCCTTCTTGAACTAAAGCCTGAGAAAACTGATAAGCACTGGTTGCCTGCTGAGTTCCATATGCAGGCCCGGTAACTAGCAGAACATAACGCAATTTCACCGCTCGTTTCCTGAAAAGTCACCGTTTTTAAACTGACGGATATAAAGATATACCGTATGTTTTGAAATGTTCAGACGATCGGCGACCTGATTAATAGAATCTTTAATATCAAAAATACCTTTTTCATAAAGATTAAGGACAATCTGGCGATTCTTAGCATTATTGGATACGTTACGATCGGCATTAATCTCTTCAATACTGAATTCAAGAGTTTGAGCAACCAGATCGTCAACCGATGACGCAAAGTTCACATTCGAATGGACGTCATTGGTTTCAGGCGGTAAAAATGTCTGCATAATTTGGGAGAAAGGCACGTCGAGATTCATATTGATGCAAAGCAGGCCAATCACGCGGCGATCTTTATTACGTATAGCTATCGTCAGTGACTTCATTAATGAGCCACTTTTTGCCCGGGTAAAATAAGCTTTAGAAACGCTACTGTCATCATGAGACATTGCATGCAACATGCGAAGCGCCATGTCAGTAATGGGAGATCCTATTTTACGACCGGTATGCTCGCCGTTAGCAATACGCACCGCTGAACATTTTAAATCGTCAAGGGAGTGTAGGACTATCTCGCAATGGGAGCCAATCAGCATTGCTAGCCCATCAACCACTGACTCATACGACTTGAGGATTTGGTGATCCTCAGAAGAAAATGGTTTTTCATCCAAAGGTTCATACTCGCTTGATAGTTCCGAACTCGGCATTGCCCTTTCTCCAAAAATTTAGTCTATGTTGGTCCTCAGACAAAAAAGAAACCTGGAGACTTTTTTCAATAAGTCATTCTACTCTAACAAATACCACAATAACTCAGTAAATAAAAAAACCGCAGGATTTCTCTTGCGGTTTTTTATGGTTCAGTCGGAGGACTTATTTAGGCTCTGGCGCTTTAACTTCTGCTTTAATGTCTAAAAGCTCAACGTCAAATACCAAAGTTGAACCCACAGGAATGCCGTCTACTGCATTATCGCCGTAGGCTAAATCTGCAGGAATAACTAACTTGATTTTACCGCCTTTCTTAACGTGCTTCAGGCCTTCAGTCCAGCCAGGGATCACGCCGTCTAGACGGAAAGTCGCAGGCTGGCCTCGGGTATAAGAGCTATCAAACTCAGTACCGTCAACTAAGCTACCTTTGTAGTTAACCACAACGGTGTCACTGCTCTTTGGCGCATTACCAGTACCAGCGGCTTCCACTTTATACATCAAGCCAGATTCAGTTTTCTTAACGCCAGCCTCTTTTACGAATTTAGCGCTGAACTCTGCACCCTCATTTTTGGCTTTCTCTGCTGCTTGTACCTTAATACGCTCTTCGAATGTCTGTAAAGACTGCTCAATTTCATTATTACCTAGCTTACTTTTGTTAGCGAAAGAGTCTTCGAAGCCCGCCTGAATTTGAGTACGATCTAAGACAACGCCTAATTTATCCTGCTCTTTCAGTGAGTTATTAATATAACCACCTAAAGACGCACCCAGCGCATAGGCTGCTTTTTGATCTTCACTTGCAAACTTTTCCGGAGATGTCGCATCTGCAGGCGTAGTTGCTACGGGTGCCGCTATCGCTGGAGTTTCTGCTTTAGGCTTTGCTTCTTCGGCCATCGCACCAGTTGCCAAAGCCATGGTAGTGGCTAATAGCGTTATTTTAAATAATGATCTCATCTACTTCTCCAGTGATAGAAAAATGTTCCACAGTAAAAAATTAAAATCCAAACGTTAAATATAAGGTTCTTGATTCAACGAATTTATGTTCGACAGTAAAAATAGAATTGGTTCATGACAATAGTTGCTTTATTAGTCAGGAATCACTTTACATATCATTCAAGTCAATAACTCAGCAAAAACCCAAGTAAATGACACCGCAGCAGTTGCTCATGCATGAGTAATTACTTAGATTTACTGCTATTAGCCTGCAATACTCTAATTTCAAAAATCAGAGTCGCGTTTGGTGGAATTTTCGGTAAGGCACCTTTAGGTCCGTATCCCTGCTCAGAAGGCACAACCAGTTTGATCTCACCCCCTCTTCCTGCCAGTTGAATACCGCTGCGCAGAGCAGGAATGACATCACTGACTTTTAACGTAATTGGCTGAGCCGTTTTCTCAAATGTCTGGCCGCTCACCAACGTACCGACCAGTTCAATCTCAACAACATCAGTTGCTTTAATTGCAGCACCGCTACCCTGGGTGATAATCAAATAAAGTAAACCTGACCTACTTTTTTTCACGCCATCTTGCTGTGCAAATTCAGCCTGATAAGCACGACCTATTTCTAATTCACGCTGGGACTCTTGCTCGAATTTAGCTTGATTCAGAATATTAACCTGCTCATCAAAGGCAGACATGGTTTTTTGGATAGTTGCATCATCCATCTTTATATCTTTCTTAAATGCATCAACAATACCGGCAATAACGATTTGAGGATCTAAGGTGATATGCAGTTTTTGCTGCTGAACCATATTTTCTTGTAGATATCGGGCTAAGGTAACGCCACTGGCATAAGCGCGCTTTTGCTCTTCGCTATCCAGAGTAAATTTTACCGGTGCCAGCGCCGATGTTTCTAGCTCTTTGCTTACAGGGGTTGCAACCGGAAGAGTGTTTTTAGCATCTGGAGATGCTTGAAGCGCGTCAGCAGAAGCTGCAGGCGCTTGAACAGCCGATGTCGTTGCCGTCTCGGTTACGAGTTTGTCAGTAGTGGATGCCGCCACCGGAGCATTCACTTGCTGTGCGCTATTTCCTTCGGTTGATGACTTGAGCGGCTGTTCCGCTTGAACGGCCTCTGGGGCATTTTGCTCTTTATTATCAACAGCCTGATTTGCAAATGTGCTAAATACAGGAAGCGTAAACAGAACCACCCCGGCTGCATACAGCTGCTTAGTAAAAAAAGACATCAATATATTCCTCGTGTTTCATTGTAGAATAAAGCTATCAATGTTCATTTCTGCCGCCATCACAAAGTATGGTAGCTCCTTAATGAATGTGCACATTAATATCATATTCACCGTACAAGATTAATCATTATTCACCGGGGACAAGATGCCAAAGATGGACACTGACGAACTACTACAACGCTTAGAGTTATTGGAAAGCAGACAAGCTTTCCAAGAAGTGACTATCGAAGATCTGAATCAAACAATCATCCAGCATCAATGGGAAATCACGAAACTCCGCGAACAGTTACGATTACTGACCGATAAACTAAAAGCATCACAACCATCGATGATTGCATCACAGTCAGAAGAAGTTCCACCGCCACACTACTAACTCTCTTTAACGGTTAAACGTTAACAAAAATGGCAGCTTTAATAAGCTGCCATTTTTTCAGTTTACCGAGGGAAATTAATGGCTACAGCCACATCCGCCGTTACCTTTTCCACCACAACCGCCAGCACCATGTTCATAGCCGTGATCGTGGTCATGGTCGTGCCCACCGCCACCGCAGCAACCGCCGCCTTCGCCGTGTTCATGACCGTGACCGCCACAGCAGCCACCTTCGCTGTGGTCATGTTCACCATGTACATGACCATGAGCTAACTCTTCTTCGGTTGCTTCACGAATAGCGATAACTTCAACGTTGAAATTCAGATTCTGGCCAGCCAACATATGGTTTCCGTCAACCACTACGTGGTCGTCTTCAACTGCTGTAATTTCAACGGGAACCGGACCCTGATCGGTATCAGCTAAAAAGCGCATACCAACCTGAAGCTCTTCAACGCCCATAAAAACGTCTTTAGGAACGCGTTGAACCAGCACGTCATCATAGTTGCCGTATGCTTCATTGGCAGGAACAAAAACATCAAAGCGATCGCCAACGCTATGTTCTTCTAATGCTTTTTCTAAGCCAGCAATCAAAGAGCCATGTCCATGCAGATAATCCAACGGTGCACTCACCGGAGATTCATCAACTAATACGCCATCTTCTGTACGAACCTGATACGCCAGGCTGACCACTAGGTCTTTTGCTACTTTCATGATTACTCCTAACCGTTGAAACTAAATTTCCGCTGATTGTAGCTGAAATCAACGGCGCTGTACTCACTGAGATAAAAATTTAGGCAACTTTATATTACTAAGTATGATGAATGTCGAATATTCATTTACGTTAATCTGCGATGCAGCCATCACTCTAAAGCGTCATGCTGATTGTCTTGAATCTCTTCATCGAAATCCCAACCGTCAGACAGCTTGCTCTCATGCTGCATCTCACGCTGAAAAAGACTTTCCAACTCACGCCGGGCTTCTGCAACTCGGGATATCTGTTGAACTTCGCCCTGACGATTAGGCGCTAACTCGCGCAACATATTCTCATCTAGGCGCTTAAAGTGTTGCTGAGCGCGATAAGCCTGATGAGGGTGCATGCCTAGATTAATTAGCGCCTTACGACTTAACTCTAGCGCACTGGCAAATGTCTCACGGGCCAGTAGTTCCACGCCCACGTTTAATAGCTCATGGGCTTCAACCCGCCCTCTGGCGCGTGCAAGAATAGATAAATTAGGAAAATATTGCTGACATAGTCGAACAATAATCATGGTCTCTTCTGGCAAATCGCTGGCAATAATAATGGCTTTTGCCTTTTCGGCTCCCGCAGCCCTGAGAAGTTCCAGCTCGGTTGCGTCACCGTAGTAAACCTTATACCCATAGCTTCGCAATATACTCACCTGACTGACGTCCCGCTCTAGCACGGTCAGGCGAATTTCATTGGCCATTAATAACCGACCCACTACCTGCCCAAAGCGCCCAAAACCAATGATAATCACCTGAGGTTCATCATCTTCTACGTCCGCTTCTTGAGCACCTTCGTCGGGCTGGTTATAGCGTCGCGCTAAAATTCTATCGACGAGCTGCATCAGCAAAGGCGTCGTCATCATAGAAATCGTCACCACAACCAATAACATGGCTATTTGGTCGACGTTAAATATCTTTTGGGCCTGAGCCGCAGCAAAAAGCACAAAGGCAAATTCTCCACCCTGGCTTAATACCGCGGAAAACTGTAACCGTTCGGAGCGTTTAATGCCGAAACTACGGGACAGCACATACAATACGACGCCTTTAACCAGCAATAAAATAAAGACACCGGCCAAAACCTGCAAAATATGAGAGTAGAACACGCCAAGATTCAGAACCATGCCGACCGAGATGAAAAATAGCCCCAGCAGTAGCCCTTTGAACGGTTCGATCGCGACTTCTAATTCATGCTGATATTCACTTTCAGCCAACAGTACTCCCGCAAGGAACGTTCCTAATGCCATAGAAAAGCCAATCTCTTGCATTAGCACTGCGGCACCTAACACAACTAACAAAGCGGTCGCGGTAAAAACTTCGCGAATGCCCGACGAGGCTACGTAGCGGAAAAGAGGTTTCAATAAATAGCGACAGCCGAGAACTAATATAGCCAGCCCCAACACCTTACTGAGAATCGTAAACCAGTCCGCATCACCATTCCCCTTCCCCGCAAGAATAGGAACTAACGCTAACGCGGGAACAACGGCCATATCCTGAAACAGCAAAACGGCAAAACCAGCCTGGCCGCCTTCATTCCCCTGCATACCCTTTTCTTTCATCAGTTGCAGCGCCATTGCTGTTGATGACATAGATAACCCAAGAGCGCCAACAATCGCCGCGGAAAAACCAAAACCGGCCCAGTAAAGCAAACCGCACAGAATAGCCGCGGTTAACAGGACCTGAGCGGTTCCCAGCCCAAAAATAGGCTTTCTCATCTTCCAGAGCTTCGCCGGATTAAGTTCCAGACCGATGACAAACAGCAGTAGCACCACGCCCATCTCAGAAAAATGCAGGATTTCATCCACATCATTGATCAGCCTGAATCCCCACGGGCCAATGACGATGCCCGCAATTAAATAGCCCAAAACGGCGCCAATCCCCAACCGACGGGCAAGAGGCACCATTAAAACGGCCACGAACAGGAAAAGTAATACGGCAATCAACTGCGGAGACGTTTCCATTATTCAATCTCCTCAGTCAGTGATGAATTCAGCCACTGAGCGTATTCAAGCGCATGCTGCTGTAGTTCAGTTCCCTCAATTCGCCGCGCTCGGTAAACGATCAGTGGAGAAACCCACACCATACCGCAAGCTTTGGCCATAATTTTGAACGGCAATAAAATATCGTCCAGTGAATAGCCCACAACGCCACCGGTTTGATAGCTGGCTTCAGTCGCTCCCGCAGTGACAACCAGACGAAACGTTTTACCCGAAAGTTCACTGGCCCCTAAGCTACCGGTAAACTGTAGGTTCAGAACCCGATCGATCCACTCTTTCATCAACGCCGGACAGCTATAGGTATGAATGGGAAACTGGAATACGATAGTGTCATGCTCTCTGAGCATTTGATGTTCCCGATGAACATTGATGAAAAAATCGGGGTAATAAGCATAGAGGTCACGGACAATAACGTTATCCAGATTTCTGACAACCTTTAATAAGGCCCGGTTCGCTACCGAACGTTTTGGTTCAGGATGAGCATATAAAATAAGAGCCTTGGGTAATTGCGACATTTTTGCTTCCCCTAAACATCGTCATCATTAGAATTTTCCGCTACCATGCATGACCTATAAATTACCAGCGACAGAAACTGCAGTGACATATCATCGCCGCACACGGTAAGTTTAGTTAAAGTATTCGCATGTTGATAAATGATAGCATTGAAAAATAGGCTTTTATTAAAAAACTGATTTCTTTATCCGAAACCCGATCGGTTCGGAAAAGCGCTTTTATCAATAAACGGTTAGCGGCAATAAACCAAGGCCAAATCAGGTCCGTTGCCCTTCCGATTAATAACCCACTGACTGATAACCTGATACGTGGCCCTATGATTGTATTTTCTTCATTGCAGATCCGACGCGGTGTAAACGTCTTACTTGATAACGCAACAGCAACAATTAATCCCGGGCAAAAAGTGGGCCTGGTAGGAAAAAACGGCTGCGGCAAATCAACCCTGCTTTCGTTACTAAAAGGTGAGTTATCCGCAGATGGCGGTAGCGCCACGTTCCCGAGCAACTGGGCAATGTCTTGGGTCAATCAGGAAACGCCGACATTAGAAATTCCCGCCGTTGAATACGTGATTGACGGAGACAGAGAATACCGCCAACTAGAAAAAAATCTGTCTGAAGCCAATGAAAAAAATGACGGCCATGCCATTGCCGTCGTTCACGGTCAGCTAGACGCTATCCAAGCGTGGACCATTTACCCCAGAGCATCGAGCCTATTGCACGGGCTGGGATTTTCCCAAGAGCAGCTCCAGCAGCCGGTCAGCGCTTTCTCCGGCGGCTGGCGAATGCGTTTAAACCTCGCACAGGCCTTACTTTGCCGTTCCGATCTTTTGCTGTTGGATGAACCAACCAACCACTTAGATTTAGACGCCGTGATCTGGCTGGAAAAATGGCTAAAAAGCTATACCGGCACGCTTATTCTTATTTCTCATGACCGGGATTTTCTTGATCCGATCGTGGATAAAATTTTGCATATCGAACAACAGCAGATGAATGAGTACACCGGCAATTACTCATCGTTTGAGCGCCAGCGGGCCACTAAGCTGTCACAGCAACAGGCGCTTTTCCAATCACAGCAGGAAAAAGTAGCCCACCTGCAAAGCTATATCGACCGGTTTAAAGCCCAAGCGACCAAGGCTAAACAGGCCCAAAGCCGGATAAAAATGCTAGAACGCATGGAGCTGATTGCCCCGGCCCACGTTGATAACCCGTTCAGCTTCAGTTTCCGCCAGCCGGAAAGCTTACCAAATCCGTTATTGCGGATGGAAAAGGTCAGCGCCGGATATGCCGACAAAACCATTCTGGAATCAATCAAGCTCAATCTGGTTCCGGGTTCCCGTATTGGCCTGCTTGGTCGTAACGGTGCAGGTAAATCAACCCTGATTAAACTTCTGGCCGGAACGCTGGCTCCTCAACGGGGCGAGATTGGTTTAGCCAAAGGGATCAAACTGGGCTACTTCGCTCAGCACCAGTTAGAAACGCTGAGAGCCGATGAATCGCCGTTACAACACCTCAGCCGGCTGGCACCGAAAGAGTATGAACAACAGCTTCGTGACTATTTGGGCGGCTTTGGGTTTCGTGGCGATAAAGTGACGGAAAATACCGAGCGTTTCTCCGGCGGAGAAAAAGCCCGTTTAGTTCTGGCTTTAGTTGTCTGGCTGCGCCCGAACCTACTCCTGCTCGATGAACCAACTAACCACTTAGACCTCGACATGCGTCAGGCACTGACTGAAGCTCTGATTGATTTTGAAGGCGCGCTGGTCGTCGTTTCCCATGATCGTCATCTACTGCGCTCCACCACCGATGAGCTGTATCTGGTCCATGATAAAAAAGTCGAGCCTTTTGATGGCGATCTCGAAGACTATCAGCAATGGTTAGCCGACTTACAGCGCCAAGAATCACAGCCAGAAGAAGGCAGCAAAGAAGTCACCGCCAATAGCGCTCAGGCCCGTAAAGACCAAAAGCGGCGTGACGCAGACTTCAGGGCTCAAACCCAGCCTATTCGTAAAAAGATCGACAAACTGGATGCTGAACTGGAAAAACTCAGTAAACAGCTGAATGATATTGAGCAATCCCTCTCTGACAGCGCGATTTATGAAATGGAGAAAAAATCGGAGCTAACCACGCTTTTACAACGGCAGGTTACGATTAAATCTACGCAGGAAGAGCTAGAAATGATCTGGCTGGAACTTCATGAGCAGCTCGAAGAAATGACCACCGAGTTCAACCAGTGTCTCGAGTGATACTCACTAAAGAAGGTGCCGCTGTGCACCTTCTTATTTAGGAAAGCGGATCATCAGTGATATGCGTTAAATCCAGATAAAGACAACGCACCCGGCCGTTAGTATACCCATACAGAAATTAAAAATAGCCCACGACTTACGGCTTTGTAGCAAACGGCTGATGGCCGTGCCGAAGCCCATCCAGACGGCACCTGCAACAATATTCACCGAACACATGGCAATACTAATAGCAATAATCGACGCGCTGTAATGCGTACCGGCCAGACTGTAACTGGCAACCGACCCAATGCCCATTAACCATGCTTTGGGGTTTAAAGCCTGCAATAACAGACCTTGATATAAACGTACCGGCTTAGCAGCCCCGCTATTGGTTTCCAACTTTTCATAACGGGAAGTGGCTATTTTCCACGCCAGCCAGATCAAATACAGACTACCCAATATCTTTAAAGCCAGATGCAGTTGAGGATAAGCCGTAATAATACCGCCAACCCCGGCAGCCACCAGCAATAGCAACAGCTGCATGCCGACCATAATCCCGAACATTAAAGGTAAAGAACGGACAAATCCGAAATTCGCCGTCGATGAAGTCAACAGCATATTGTTAGGGCCGGGAGTGATTGCCGCAATCCACAAAAATATTAACATTGAAAGAAACCAGCTTAACTCCATTTTGTGCAACCCTTCGCTTTTCGAATATGTTTTGTCATTCCATTCAAGCTAACAGTGTGATATTGATCGCACAAGACCCCTTGAGTGAATTTTATTGAGTTATGGATGCACAATCATTTCAGCCCATGAGGGGAACGGCTAACCCCCATCTACAAACCTTACTTCCGCGGCTATTTCGGCGAAAAATAAAACAACAACCTTTTTGGCAACGTCTGGAGCTACCGGACGGAGATTTTCTCGATCTGGCGTGGAGCGAAGACCCTGAACAGGCATGCCATAAGCCAAGGCTGGTGTTGTTTCACGGATTAGAAGGCAGCGTCTACAGTCCTTACGCACACGGTTTACTGGATATCTGTAGACGGCTCAATTGGCTCGGCGTAGTAATGCATTTTCGCGGCTGTAGCGGCGAACCCAACCGAATCAGCCGGGCTTATCACTCAGGAGAAACCAGCGATGCCCGTTTTTTCCTAAACTGGCTGCAAGAAAGCTTCGGTCAGGCGCCTACCGCCGCCGTCGGCTATTCTCTGGGCGGCAACATGCTGGGCTGTTATTTAGCAGAAGAAGGTGTGAACGTGCCGTTGCAGGCTGCGGTGATGGTCTCTGCGCCCTTGATGCTTGGCTCTTGTTCACAGCATCTGGAGCAAGGACTTGCCCGAGTCTATAATCGCTATTTGGTCGGCCAGCTAAAACAAAGCACCGAACGCAAATTAGTCCGCTATCCTCAAAGCCTGCCTTTACCGGGCTTAGCCTTAAAGCATATCCGTTCGTTGCGAGAGTTTGATGACGCGGTTACCGCACCGCTCCACGGGTTCAAAGATTCATCCGACTATTACCAACGTTGCAGTGCATTACCCCTGTTACCCAAAATTCGTATCCCGTTACTGATTATTCATGCTAAAGACGATCCGTTTATGGCTGCGGACGTTATTCCTGACTGGGGCAATCTGCCAGACAACATTGAATATCAGCTCACCGAACACGGTGGACACGTAGGCTTCGTCAGCGGTACGTGGAAAAAGCCCGAGATGTGGCTAGAACAACGAATACCTGAATGGCTAAGCGCTTATCTGGAGAAAACAATATGATTATTCCATGGAGCGACGTAGCTCCGGAAACCCTTGACAGCATTATCGAGTCTTTTGTTCTGCGTGAAGGCACTGATTACGGTGAGCATGAAAAGTCCCTCAGCCAGAAAGTTGACGACGTTAAACGACAGCTAAAAAACGGTGATATCGTTCTGGTCTGGTCAGAATTACATGAAACAATTAATATCATGCCCAAAGGCCAGTTCAATGACGGTGATGAAGAACAGACAGAACAGATGTATTAATCATTAAAAAAAGGTGGTCAATCCACCGCCCTGCTGAACGATGTTCTACCCATAGCAATAAAATAAAGGAATCAGGCCAATGTCAGCAAAGTATCCGATTATTGCGGTTACCGGCTCAAGCGGCGCCGGTACCACCACCACCAGCCAAGCCTTCCGTAAAATATTCCAACAGCTAAAGCTGAACGCGGCCAGAATAGAAGGCGATGCCTACCATCGCTACACTCGCCCCGAAATGGATGCTGAAATACGAAAAGCCCGCGAGCAAGGCCGCCACATTAGCTATTTCGGCCCCGAGGCCAATGACTTTGCGCTGTTAGAAAGCAGCTTTGTCGAATATGGGGCAACCGGCACCGGACGCACCCGGAAGTACCTGCACACCTATGACGAAGCCGTACCCTATAACCAAATTCCGGGTACGTTTACGCCATGGCAACCACTACCTGAATCAACAGATCTACTCTTTTATGAAGGTCTGCACGGCGGAATTGTCACTGCACAACACAACGTTGTACAACACGTTGACCTGTTAGTCGGCGTGGTGCCTATCGTTAACCTAGAGTGGATACAAAAGCTTATCCGAGACACCGTTGAGCGAGAGCACTCTCGCGAAGCGGTCATTGATTCCGTTGTCCGTTCAATGGATGACTACATCAACTACATCACACCACAGTTTTCCCGTACGCATATTAACTTCCAACGAGTCCCGACGGTGGATACATCCGATCCATTCTCAGCTAAAAGCATTCCGACCATGGATGAAAGCCTGGTGGTAATCCATTTCAGAGGGCTCACCGGCATCGATTTCCCCTATTTATTGACGATGCTTCACGGTTCGTACATATCTCAAACGAACACGTTGGTCATCCCCGGGGGAAAAGTCGGGCTGGCGATGGAGCTGATTATCACACCGTTAATTCAACGGCTGCGGGAAGGCCGGATTTTGGAATAACGGATCGTAGTTAAAATGAGCAAATAATCAGGTATTGAATCGATTACCCCTCATTTCCATAAGACAATACGAGACTCTTTAGCTAACCTGTGTTACAACCATATGGCAGAACAAGTACATAAAATAAGTTATGCCTAGACAATGCAAAATGGGTAAATACCTCTTATTCTATTATGCATCGTCTAAGATTATGGCGCTCACTTAGCAAATAATTATGCTCTGGAGCGGGCTAGGTTTCGGCGAGCGAATGGCTTTGCTGTTTTAGGCAGTGATTACAAAGAGGATAACAACAAATGGTTCTCGGCAAACCACAAACAGACCCTACTCTCGAATGGTTTTTATCTCATTGTCATATCCATAAATACCCATCCAAGAGCACACTTATTCACCAAGGTGAAAAAGCAGAAACACTTTACTACATTGTAAAAGGTGCCGTAGCCGTTCTGATTAAAGATGAAGAAGGTAAAGAGATGATTCTCTCCTATCTAAATCAGGGGGATTTCATTGGTGAACTGGGCCTTTTTGAAGAAGGTCAGGAACGAAGCGCGTGGGTAAGAGCAAAAACGGCCTGTGAAGTCGCTGAAATTTCATACAAAAAGTTTCGTCAGCTGATTCAGGTTAACCCGGACATTTTAATGCGGTTATCCGCTCAAATGGCCAGCCGTTTGCAAGTAACGTCAGAAAAAGTCGGCAGTTTGGCCTTCCTTGACGTAACGGGGCGTATCGCACAAACTTTATTGAATCTGGCAAAACAGCCCGATGCAATGACTCACCCAGACGGAATGCAAATCAAAATAACCCGTCAGGAAATCGGACAAATCGTTGGTTGTTCACGTGAAACCGTAGGGCGCATCTTAAAAATGTTAGAAGATCAGAACCTGATCTCAGCACATGGAAAAACTATCGTCGTTTACGGAACGCGTTAAATATCAAATAGAAACGGGCATTGCCACCGGCGTGCCCGTTTTTCCTCTCCGGAAAACGTATGTGGCGACGTGTCATTTATCATCCAGAAGTTAACTATGCTCTGCGACAAACGCTGGTTCTGTGCATACCTATAGCGATAACCTGGTCTTTGGGCGAATTGCGCTTTGGGTTCTTACTTTCACTGGTCCCCGCCTGCTGTAACATTGGTGGCTTAGACACCCCTCATAAACGTTTTTTCAAGCGATTAGCTATCGGCGGCGTGCTGTTTTCCGTCAGCAGTTTATTACTTCAGCAACTGTTGCTCTGGTCGGTTCCATTACCGGTCTGCTTATTAATTTTAGCTTTACTGCTTGGCGTTACCGCCGAAATTAGCCCCCTGCACGGTCGAATGTTACCTGCCGCCATGGTTGCTGCCATCTTTACTCTCAGTCTGGTTGGCTCATATCCTATATGGTATGCACCCGCTATCTATGTCATCGGGACTATCTGGTATGGAATATTTACCTATGTCTGGTTCAGACTCTGGCAAGAACAGCCAATGCGGGAATCTTTAAGCCTGTTATACCGACAGCTGGCCGACTACTTAGAAGATAAATACAGCCTGCTGACCCAACATACCGATCCTGAAACCGCTCTCCCGCCGCTGCTTAAACGACAGCAGCAGGTGATGGACACAATTACGCAGGTCTATCAGCAAATTTATATGATTACCGACCTGAAGCATCCGCGGCATAAACGTCTGATGCAGGCATTTCAGGTAGCGTTAGATCTGCAGGAACACATTACGGTAAGCCTCCATTTGCCGGATGAAGTTCAAAAGCTGGTGGAAGAGAGCCATGCTGAAGCCGTTATCCGCTTTAACGCCAAAATTATCAGCTCAAGGCTGCGGATACTGGCCAATAATATTCTCTACCACCGCCAGCCAACGCCATTCAATATGGATAATGAGCTATCGGCATTGGCCAAAATAGCTCACCAGCACCCGGATAATCCGGTCGGCGCATTCTGCTACTACCATTTTGGACGTATTGCCCACCTGCTCAGCAGTCAATCGCCGTTATATGTTCGCTCTCTGATGCAGGGTCAAAGCATCCTCCCGTTCTGGAGGGCGCTGAAAAGTTACTGTTCTCTCAAATCGGTAGGCCTGAGAAATGCCGCCCGGTTAGGGCTCACGCTGGCCGCAGGCAGCGGCATCGGAACCATGCTTAACTTACCCAAGCCTTACTGGATCTTGCTCACTATCATGCTGGTTAGCCAGAACGGCTATAATGCCACCCGCATAAGAATTCAACACCGTGCGCTAGGTACAATGTTTGGAATCGTTGCCGGAGCTGGAATTCTTCAACTGCGCTACCCGCAAAACACCATGCTGCTGGTCATGCTGGCGATAACGCTCTGCTCTTACTTAACTGTGCGTAAAAATTATGGTATTGCGGTCATCGGCTTCACCATCACTGCGGTGTATACCCTGCAGATCATTGCGCTCAGCGGCATGGATATTTTATTGCCGCGCCTGATTGATACCATTATTGGCTGTATTCTGGTCTTTGCCAGCACCATTTGGCTGTGGCCTCAGTGGCAAAGCGGCCTACTACGGCAAAATGCCCATAATGCGCTGGAGAGTTACCAGCAGCATTTACGTCTGATGTTTAGCATGACGGATAACGCGCCAGAACTCTCCTACGCCCGCATGAAGGTGAGTCAGGCCCACAATACGCTGTTCACTTCGCTTAATCAGGCGATGCAAGAGCCGGGATTCAATACCCGCTACTTAACCGATATGCGCCTGTGGATTACCCACAGCCAGTTTCTGGTGGAACATTTAAACGGTATGACCGTCATCGCCAGAGACCAGTATGTATTAGTCCCTGAATTATCGAATGATTATCTGAACGCCTGTGAAATCGCGATTCAGATTTGCCAACAGCGACTGGAGTACGACGGACCAAGCAGTGACACCAGCATGCTCACGCTGGTTGAACCCAATGATGATTTACCAGAAACGTTGATGGAGAGACATATTGAACGGATACTTGCACACCTGAAAGCAATGCATACCATATCCTCACTGGCCTGGCAGCAACGGCCACATCATGGGATCTGGCTGAAACGAAAATTGAGGGGCGGCGTTTAGAGGCTAAGCCGCCACCCTATCGTGGTAAAACAAACGGATGGCGGCCAGAATGGGCAATGGCTATCAGCTTGGTTTCTCAACCATTGCCTTAACCGCTTTTTCAAACCGCTGCATACCCGATACTAGCTCTTCAGCCGTAATGACCAATGAAGGAGCAAACCGAATAACGTCAGGGCCCGCATTCAATACCATCAACCCTTGCTCAACCGCTGCCGCCAAAAATTCTCTGGCTTTGCCCTGAAATTTAGGCTGTAGCTGAGCACCGATCAATAGCCCCAATCCACGCACGTCTGAAAACGCCTGATACTTCTGATTAATGGCGTCTAACTGAGCAACAATATACTGATGGCGCTGCCGTACGCCCGACAATACTTCCGGCGTATTAATCACATCAAACGCCGCTTCAGCCACGGCACAGGCTAACGGATTGCCGCCATACGTGGTGCCATGCACGCCCGGCTCCATCACATCGGCAATCTCATTGGTCGTTAGCATCGCACTGATCGGAAAACCTCCGCCCAGCGCTTTAGCCGAGGTTAAAATATCCGGCGTTATGCCATATTGCATATAAGTGAACAAGGAACCGGTCCGGCCCATTCCTGACTGGACTTCATCAAATACCAGCAAAGCCCGATGCTTATCGCATAATTCACGTACACCGCGTAAGAAATCTGCATCAACGGCCGTAATTCCGCCTTCACCCTGAACCGGTTCAAGCACCACCGCGCAGGTGCGATCGTCGATAACCGCTTTCACTGCCGCTAAATCATTAAAAGGCACGTGCACAATATCAGCCGGTTTTGGGCCAAAGCCGTCTGAGTATTTAGGCTGCCCTCCAACAGACACGGTAAACAGCGTACGCCCGTGGAAGGCATTATTAAACGCAATAATCTTTGTTTTATCAGGGTGGTAGCGCTGAATAGCATAACGACGAGCCAGCTTAAATGCAGCTTCATTGGCTTCTGCACCGGAATTGGCAAAAAAGATTCTGTCTGCAAAAGTGGCATCGATCAACTTTTGAGCCAGACGTAAGGCGGGTTCATTAGTAAATAGATTACTGGTATGCCAAATCATTTCGCCCTGCGCTTTCAAAGCATTAACTAAAGCAGGATGACAGTGTCCTAAAGCGGTAACGGCAATGCCGCCGGAAAAATCAATGAATTCGTTGCCCTGCTGATCCCAAACTCGGCTCCCCTTACCTTTAACCGGAACAAACGCGGCCGGTGCATAAACGGGTAACATTACGTTATCAAACGTTTCACGGTTTACTGACGCGGAACTACTCATATAATCCAGCCCTGTTATTTTTAACTCAATGCAACAACACTAACAAAATTGAATATAAAATCAATTTATACAAATAAAAAATCATTAAATTAATTCTATATTCTAATATTCAATAAATTACAAAATATCTAAATTGAATAATTAACCAGTAAACTCTAATCAATCTTTCATTTTTCCGGTTAAAACCACGCTTTCTGTCAGTGATACCAGTCACATATTGAAGATTTTCCACCTCCATTCACATCGTACATACTTGTATGGTAGTCAATCTAGACGTATCTTGAGCCAACTTTTCGACGCAATTAGATTTAAAAATTACCCCCTTCAGGATGGATGCACTATGAAAATCGTAAAGGCTGAAGTATTTGTTACATGTCCGGGACGTAACTTCGTTACCGTCAAAATAACCACCGATGAAGGCGTATATGGTGTTGGTGACGCTACGTTAAACGGCCGTGAGCTGTCCGTTGCTTCTTATCTAAAAGATCACCTCTGCCCGCAACTGATTGGTCGTGATGCCCATCAGATTGAAGATATCTGGCAATTCTTCTACAAAGGCGCTTATTGGCGTCGTGGTCCGGTCACCATGTCGGCCATTTCAGCTATTGATATGGCCCTATGGGATATCAAAGGCAAAGCGGCCAATATGCCGGTTTATCAGCTATTGGGCGGCGCATCCCGCACCGGCGTTATGGTCTACTGCCATACAACTGGCCGTACTATTGATGAAGTGCTTGAAGATTACGCAAAACACAAAGAGATGGGCTTTAAGGCCATTCGCGTTCAGTGCGGCGTACCGGGTATGAAAACCACTTACGGACTAAGCAAAGGTAAAAATCTAGCTTATGAACCGGCAACTAAGGGCCATCATCCCGAAGAGCAACTGTGGTCAACTGAAAAGTATTTAGACTTCACGCCAAAACTGTTTGATGCCGTGCGTAATAAGTTCGGTTTTGACGAACACCTGCTGCATGACATGCACCACCGTTTAACGCCAATCGAAGCGGCCCGCTTTGGTAAAAGCATTGAAGACTATCGCCTGTTCTGGATGGAAGATCCTACGCCGGCAGAAAACCAAGAATGCTTCCGCTTAATTCGCCAGCATACCGTGACGCCAATAGCCGTTGGTGAAGTATTTAACAGTATCTGGGACTGTAAGCAACTGATTGAAGAGCAGTTAATCGACTATATCCGCACCACCATTACCCATGCAGGTGGTATCACCCACATGCGTCGTATCGCTGACTTTGCCGCAATGTATCAGGTTCGTACCGGTTCTCACGGTCCTTCCGATCTATCGCCTATCTGTCACGCAGCGGCCCTGCATTTCGACCTTTGGGTGCCTAACTTCGGCGTTCAGGAATACATGGGCTACTCCGAAAAAATGCTGGAAGTCTTCCCGCACAACTGGACCTTCAACGATGGCTATATGCATCCGAGCGATAAACCAGGTCTGGGTATCGATTTTGACGAAAAACTGGCTGCCAAATATCCGTACGAACCAGCCTACCTTCCGGTAGCTCGTCTGGAAGATGGCACGCTCTGGAACTGGTAATCGATCGGCGCAAAGTCTTTCTATCATAGCCTGTAATGAAGCGCTCGCTTCATTACAGGCGAAATCAACGTGATAAAAATAAGAAGGCGTTAAATATGGCGAATCATTCTGAATTAGAAAACAACACACCGGTCATTAAACGTGTTGCTACAGCCTCAGCCATTGGCACTGCGGCTGAATATTATGATTTTTTTGCCTACGGAACAGCCGCTGTACTGTTTTTTGGCCATCTATTTTTTCCAAGCACAGACCCCTTAATTAGTACCCTAGCGGCATTTGCTACCTATGCCGTTGGTTTCTTAGCCAGACCGTTAGGCGGCATTGTTTTTGGCCATATCGGTGACAAAGTTGGCCGTAAAAAAGCATTAGTTATTACTATTCTCATCGTTGGCTTAGGCACATTCTGTATTGGTCTGCTGCCAACCTATGAAAAAATTGGCATATGGGCGCCAATCTTGCTGATCCTAATCCGTATTTTGCAAGGCTTTGGCGTCGGTGGCGAACAGGCTGGCGCAGTCCTGATGACCGCAGAATACTCACAGCCCAAGCGCCGTGGATTCTATGCCAGTTGGGTACAAATCGGAGCCCCTGTCGGCTTCCTGTTGCCACTGGCGCTATTTGCCGCACTGAATGCAACGCTCTCACCGGAGCAAATGATGGACTGGGGATGGCGGGTTCCATTCCTATTGAGCTTACTGTTAGTCATCGTCGGGCTGTTTATCCGCCTGCGCATTGATGAATCACCCGTGTTTGCACAAATTCGTGAAACCAAGGCTGCAGAATCCCGCCCGGTAATTGAGGTTATACGAGATTTCCCAGCCATTGTTGTAAAAGGCGTTTGCGCGAAATTAGTAGAAGCCTGCACCTTCGCGATGTTCACCGTTATTGTTCTGGCCTACGCTAAAGCCAACCATCTCAATGAAACCTTGCTGATGGAAACCATGATTATTGCCATCATCCTTGAGATCATGATCATTCCGGTAATGGGGCATTTATCCGATAAGTTTGGCCGAAAACCTATCTATATCACCGGTGCCATCCTACAAGTCATCATGATCGTTCCATTCTTTATGGCGATTAACCAAGACACATTCTGGCTAACCCAGTTGGCGATGATTATGGTTCTGACGTTTGGTCATAGTATGTGCTATGCCCCGCAGGCCTCATTCTTCCCTGAGCTATTTCCAACCCATATCCGCTGTAGCGGAATTGCCCTGATTTGGCAGATTGGATCCCTCATTGGTAGCGGAGTGCTCGGTCTGGTTGCAATAAAAATTCTGCAAATGACCGGAGGGCATTATTACGGCCTTGCCGGCTATGTAATTGTTTTAGGGGTTATTTCTGTTATCGGCCTAATGCTGATGCCTGAAAGTGCGCCACAAAAAATCGGAAAAGAGCTCCACTCGTGGGGAAAATCGCAATCCTAAAGTAATGGGCTAGCGGTGCCGATATGTAATAAACCTTCCGCTATATCAAAACCACTCCACTGGCGATATAGCGAAAGGTCCACAAATTGAAGGAGAGAGTGATGAAAAGCGTTGTAATCGAAGAACCGGGCAAGCTAGTCATGCAAGAACGGGATATACCTGAGCCAGCAAAAGGCGAAGTTAGAGTAAAGGTAAAACTGGCGGGTATTTGTGGCTCTGACAGCCATATTTATCACGGTAAAAACCCGTTCGCCAAGTATCCGCGCGTTATCGGCCATGAGTTCTTTGGCATTATTGATGCCGTTGGTAATGGCGTAGATGCCTCGCGTATTGGTCAGCGCGTCGCTGTAGATCCGGTTGTCAGCTGCGGCCATTGCTACCCATGTTCAGTAGGACGCCCGAATGTTTGTAGTGAACTACAGGTAATCGGCGTGCATCGGGACGGCGGATTCAGCCAATATGCCTGCGCACCGGAGCAAAATGCTTACCTTGTTCCTGACTCAATCAGCGATGAATTCGCAACCACTATCGAACCGTTTACGATTGCAGCGAACATCCTTTCTCACCTGAAGCCTACGGCTCAGGATATCGCCTTAGTGTATGGTGCTGGCCCAATGGGCATCACCGTAATTCAGGCGCTAAAAGGGGTTTATGGCGTTAAACAAATTATCATTGTTGACCGCATCCCTGAAAGACTGACCATGGCAAAAGAGTGCGGTGCCGATTTAGCGATTGATAACAGTAATCTATCGCTAGTTGATGAACTGCAAAAACTGGGGATCCGCCCGACGGTTATCGTTGACGGAGCATGCCATCCAACCATTTTACAAGAAGCCATTACCATCGCATCCCCTGCGGCGCGTATCGGCCTAATGGGCTTCTCCAGCGATCCTTGCACTATTACTCAACAAGGTATCACTAGCAAAGAGCTTTCGATCTTCTCGTCACGTCTAAACAGTAAACGTTTTCCGATGGTGATCGAGTGGATGGCTGAGAAAAAGATTAATCCGGCGAAGTTTATTACTCACCGTTTTGATTACACACAGGTTATTGATGCATTAGAGGTATTCGAAAAAGACCAAAAACATTGCTGCAAAATTTTACTGAAATTCTAACAAACAATTACGATACCTATAACTTTTCTGTATATATAACAACAAACCCTAGAGAACAGAAATATGAATAAAAACATGGACCTCAAACAAAATAATCCAGAAAGAAGTACTTCTGATTTAGTTAAAGCTGCAGTATCAGGGTGGCTAGGCACCGCCCTAGAATTTATGGACTTCCAGCTCTATTCGCTGGGCGCGGCGTTGGTTTTTCATGAAATATTTTTCCCTGAACAATCAGCGGCTATGGCCCTAATTCTGGCAATGGGTACCTATGGCGCGGGCTATGTTGCTCGTATCGTCGGTGCTTTCTTCTTCGGCAAAATGGGCGACACCATCGGCCGGAAAAAAGTACTCTTTATTACTATCACCATGATGGGCATCTGTACCACGCTAATCGGCGTTCTACCGACCTACGCTCAAATTGGTATCTTTGCACCAATATTGCTGATTACCCTACGTATCATTCAAGGGCTTGGCGCGGGTGCTGAAATCTCCGGCGCGGGAACCATGCTGGCAGAATATGCGCCAAAGGGTAGACGCGGGATTGTCTCTTCTTTAGTTGCCATGGGAACCAACTGTGGAACATTAAGCGCAACGGCAATATGGGCACTCATGTTCTTCCTATTGGATAAACAGCAACTGGTAGATTGGGGCTGGCGTATCCCGTTCTTATCTAGCGTAGTGGTTATGATCTTTGCCGTATGGTTACGAATGAATCTTAAAGAAAGCCCTGTTTTTGAAGCCGCAAAGGAAGCTGCTAAAGGGCATACGCCGGCTGAAAAAGCCGCGGCTAAGGCTCAAAAAGCGCAAGATAATTCACTGATAGCGATGTTTACCAGTAAATCATTCTGGATAGCAACAGGGTTACGCTTTGGGCAGGCCGGTAACTCAGGCTTAATCCAAACCTTCCTCGCAGGTTATTTAGTTCAAGCCTTACTGTTTGAAAAGAAAATTCCAACCGATGCACTGATGATCAGTTCTATCATTGGATTCTTTACCATACCGTTCTTGGGCTGGCTGTCAGACAAAATTGGCCGTCGTATTCCTTATATGATTATGAGCGTCTCAGCAATCGTTTTAGCCTACCCAACTATCTCGATGATTGTTGATAAGAGTAACGACGTCAACACCATCATGGCCTGTATCATCGTTATTCATAACGTTGCTGTATTAGGCCTGTTTGCTCTTGAAAACATTACCATGGCGGAAATCTTCGGTTCACGAAACCGCTTTACCCGAATGGCTATTTCGAAAGAAACCGGTGGCTTAGTCGCGGTGGGATTTGGTCCAGTATTAGCAGGTATCTTCTGCAATATGACTCAATCCTGGTGGCCGATTGTTGTTATGCTAATTACTTATTCAGTTATTGGCTTAATTTCGGCAATATGCATGCCAGAAGTGAAAGATCGTGATTTAACTGACCCAAGAGATGCGGCAGAAGTTTAGTCATATACAAGATCTAATGCCCAATGCCGTTACCAATGTAAATGGTTGATAAATTAAATGAAATTATCCAGTAAGACGTTATCAAATCTTCCGACAGGTATCATTGTTCCATCTTATGATAGAACGAAGATTAAAACTCGGATCGTACACTTAGGCTTTGGCGCGTTCCACCGCGCCCATCAGGCAGTCTATGCGGACCAGTTGGCCTCGCAGTTCGACAGTGACTGGGGTTTTTGTGAAGTTAACCTGATTGGTGGTGAGCAGCAAATTGCCGACCTTAACGCACAGGACAATCTGTATTCAGTTGCCGAAATGGCTTCTGAGGGCTGGTCAGGCCGCGTTATTGGCGTCATTTGCCGGGCAATTCACGCTGAAGTTGAAGGTATCGATACGGTACTTGAAGCGATGGCTGAGCCACAGGTGGCCATTGTCTCAATCACGATTACTGAGAAAGGCTACTGCTATCAGCCTGCTACAGGAAAACTGATTCAAGACCACCCACTGATTCAGCATGATACGACTAACCCGAGGGTGCCAAAATCGGCTCCGGGCGTCATCGTTGAAGCGCTGCGTTTACGCCGTGAGCGCCAGCTACCAGCCTTTACCGTCATGTCATGCGACAATATGCCGGAAAATGGCCACGTAACCCGCAACGTTATTTTAGGGTTAGCCAAGCTGCAGGACGAGAAACTCGCGGAATGGATCGAAGCTAACGTTAGCTTCCCTTCAACCATGGTCGATCGTATCGTTCCTGCCGTCACGCCGGAAACCTTAGAAAAGATCGCGCAGCAACTGGGTGGGATCAACGATCCGGCCGGCGTTGCCTGTGAACCATTCCGTCAGTGGGTGATTGAAGATAACTTTGTTAACGGTCGCCCTGAGTGGGAAAAAGTCGGTGCTGAGCTGGTACAGGACGTACTGCCGTTTGAAGAGATGAAGCTGCGAATGCTAAACGGCAGCCACTCATTCTTGGCTTATCTTGGCTATCTGGCAGGCTATCAGCATATTAATGACTGTATGCAGGATGATAACTATGCGGCCGCGGCCCGTCATCTGATGCTGAATGAACAGGCTCCTACTCTAAGAACCCAAGGCGTGGACCTAGTTGCCTATGCTGATTCACTACTTAACCGCTATCGCAATACGGCCCTGAAGCACCGCACATGGCAAATCGCCATGGACGGTACGCAGAAACTGCCACAGCGTATGCTGGATTCAGTTCGCTATCATCTGGCCAACAACGGCAACTTCGACTGTCTGGCTCTGGGCATCGCTGCTTGGATCCGCTACGTCGGAGGAGTTGATGAGCAAGGTCTGGCAATTGAAGTCAGCGATCCGCTGCTTGCCCAACTTCAAGCGCTGGTTAGCGGAAGCCAAGAAGGTTCTGCGCGCGTTAAAGCTCTGCTGTCGCTGGAAGTTGTATTTGGTAACGAGTTACCACAAAATCCTAAATTTGTGGCTGCAGTAACTGAAGCCTATGAGCATTTGCTTAAATTCGGAGCCAAAGAATCAGTAGCGAAGTTAGCTCAACGATTCTAGTTTGGAACTTCAGAAAATAACTAGCGCATAAGGCACCTTCGGGTGCCTTTATTTTCAGTGAATGGAACCGCTAAGCTGAAAACCACAAATTAAACTGACATTTGAATGATTAATTTCATTAAATAGTGATAATCTTGCAGAATTAATTTAGCGAAGCGCCAGCTAAATACCTTTATAATGCAAGAAATTGCTAATAACGATAAGAGTATTGTTAAGTCTAATGACCATTGTCTACCCATTCACCAACAATGAACCGGTTAATCAACAGATTTACCGTTTATTAAGACAGGAAATCGTCGACTGTACGATCCGCCCGGGAACTTTGTTGTCAGAAAAAGAGATATCAACCCGCTTTAACGTCTCCCGACAGCCCGTCAGAGAGGCTTTTATCAAACTATCTGAAACGGGTTTAGTACAGATCCTGCCTCAGCGCGGTACCTTCGTTATGAAGATATCGGCTAAACGGGTAGCCGATGGCCGTTTTATTCGCGAAGCGGTTGAATCGGCGATTATCCGCCGGGTTGCCTCCGTGATTACGGCCGAGCAGCTTATGCAGCTAAAGCATAATCTGCACCGTCAAGAGCTCGCGTCTAACAATAAACGCATCAAAGAGTTTCTGGAACTAGACGACGAGTTTCACCGTTCGTTTACCCAAATCGTCAACTGCCCTATGGCATGGGAAACGATCGAAAGTATTAAAGCCACCATGGACCGCGTGCGCTTTATGAGCCTGGCCGATGTGTCACCGCCAGAAAGTTTGATAGAACAGCATTACCGAATTTATCATGCGTTAGAAAAACACGACCCGGACGCCGCAGAAGAGGCTATCCACCAGCATCTGATTGAGATGGTATCCACACTGACCACCATATCAACCCGCAATACTGACTGGTTTGAACCGGTCGAACAAACCATCTGATGTAATTAGAAAAGGGGGAGCAGCCTTTCGGCTGCCCCCCCTTTTTCACCCATGTCGTTCGGGTTTATTTTACTTCTTACGGCCACCAAGAATACTGCCCAAAATACCGCGGACAATTTGATTCCCCAACTGTCGGGTCATCGATTTAGCCGCAGTCTGAACAAGACCATCTTTCTTACCGCCCCTTGGGCCGGTAGTACCAAACAGAATATCGCTCAGCCCACCAAACAAACCACCGTCGTCTGACTGAGCGGCTGGTTCAGCGGAAGCAGGATGAGATGAACCGTCGGATGAATTTCCCGCCGACGGTGCTGAACCGGTAGCCAGTTTTTCATAAGCAGACTCCCGATCTACCCTATCTTCATAGCGACCGTACAGCGGCGAATGATTAACCAAGCTATTTCGCTCATCGTCAGCTAATGCCCCCATGCGAGAGCAAGGCGCAATAACAAAACCGCGCTCAACCACGTTTGGCCGGCCTTTCTCATCAAGAAAAGAAATTAACGCCTCACCCACGCCCAGCTCGGTAATCGCCTGCTCCGCATTAAATGCCGGATTAGCTCTCATGGTTTCCGCCGCGGCTCTTACCGCTTTTTGATCTCGTGGCGTAAATGCCCGCAGCGCATGCTGAACTCGATTGCCCAATTGCCCCAACACGCTGTCAGGAATATCCAGAGGGTTTTGAGTTACAAAGTAGACACCAACCCCTTTGGAACGGATCAAACGAACCACTTGCTCAATTTTCTGTAATAACGCGGCGGGAGCATCGCTAAATAGCAAATGGGCTTCGTCAAAAAAGAACACCACTTTCGGCTTATCCATATCCCCGACTTCTGGCAGGTGTTCAAACAGCTCCGACAATAGCCACAGCAGAAAAATCGCATACAGCTTAGGCTGATTGTATAACTTGTCTGCCGCCAGAATATTGATCATGCCCAGCCCTGAGGCGTCGGTCTTAATAAGGTCAAAGACGTCCAGCATCGGCTCACCAAAGAAGTGTTCCGCACCTTGTTGCTCAAGGGTCAGTAAACCTCGCTGAATAGCTCCGATCGAAGCGCTGGAGATATTACCGTACTCCGTCTGGAACTGCTTCGCGTTATCACCGACAAACTGCACCATAGAGCGCAAGTCTTTCATGTCGAGCAGCAACAGCCCTTTATCATCAGCAATTTTAAAAACTAGCTGTAAAACGCCAGACTGCACATCGTTAAGATTCAGCAGGCGGCCTAACAGAATTGGCCCCATATCAGAAACGGTGGCGCGAACCGGATGACCTTTCTCACCAAACACATCCCAGAAAACCGTCGGACAAGCGGCAGGATCCCAGTCGGTAACGTTTAACGCTTCCAAGCGAGACTGAAGCTTTGGCGATAATACGCCCGGGGCGGCAATACCGGATAAGTCACCTTTTACATCGGCCATAAAAACGGGCACGCCGATCCGGGAAAAATTTTCTGCCATTCTTTGCAACGTGACGGTTTTTCCGGTTCCCGTTGCTCCGGTAATCAATCCATGACGGTTAGCCAGAGCGGGCAGAATTGC
Source organism: Budvicia diplopodorum (assembly GCF_009800925.1). Lineage (GTDB taxonomy): Bacteria > Pseudomonadota > Gammaproteobacteria > Enterobacterales > Enterobacteriaceae > Budvicia > Budvicia diplopodorum. The sequence goes on from NZ_WOYF01000012.1 coordinate 30,254, forward strand.
CAGCGCTAAGTCATTACTTTTGGCAATCATTAGGGGTTCAAACATTCGCATTCATCCTATAGGCATCGGCATCAATGCCAACTACAATTCACCGTTACGGTAAAACTTTGGCCGAAATAATCACTATCGGCGTAACCGGCACATCCTGATGTCCGCCAACGGACTGAGTCGGAGCCACCATCATTTTATCGACAACGTCCATACCTTTAACCACTTTACCGAATACCGCATAGCCAAAGTTATCCGGGGTATTATCCAGAAAATCATTATCTACTACGTTGATGAAAAACTGGCTGGTGGCGCTGTCGACCACGTTAGTGCGGGCCATTGCCACAGAACCTCTTACGTTTTTCAAACCATTCTTTGCTTCATTGGCAATAGGCTCATTCGGTTTCTTTTGGTTCATATCAGCAGTAAAACCACCGCCCTGAGCCATAAAACCCGGGATTACACGGTGAAAAATAGTACCATTATAAAAATCATCGTTGACGTAAGTCAGAAAATTTTTGGTAGAAACCGGCGCTTTTTCATTATCTAATTCAATTTCGATATTGCCTGCAGCAGTCGTCAACAGTACGTGAGCGTTAGCCGCCAGTGCCGCTGGCGCAATCAATACCAGTGAAAACAAAGCTGCCAGAGTCATACAGATACGTTTAAACATAGGTATACACCTTCTTGTTGTTGATAAATCATCAATATAAGTTTCAACAAATTCTAGAGGCTTTAGCCACTATCAGCTACTAATTTATCGTTTTAACTTTATTCCGAATAAACAAAGGGCCTCAATAAAATATTGAAGCCCTTAGCAGCTGGCCGTTTAAACCTTAACGCTTAAAGTTAACCGACTCTTCTTTGTCTAAAAATAAAGTTGTCTGACTTGGCACCGTTTGGGCAATCACGTTTCCGCGACGAATAGAGTAGCGCGCGGCAGTTTGACGACGAACGGCATCGAAGCCATTCTCTGCAGGAAGAATAACCAGATTACCAGTGTTCCCAACGACTAAACCATAATCCTGCAGATTTAGCGTTTTGGCGCTGTGTGTCGTTATCAGGTTCAGACCATCATTAATCTGACCATATCCCATCAGTTGGCAAACGTGCAGCCCCATATGCAGAACCTGCAGCATATTGGCCGTTCCCAACGGATACCAAGGGTCAAACACGTCATCATGACCGAAGCAAACGTTAATATTAGCTTCCAGCATCTCTTTAACCCGCGTAATACCGCGACGTTTAGGATAGGTGTCAAAACGCCCCTGTAAATGAATATTAACTAACGGATTAGCGACAAAGTTAATATGGGACATTTTCAACAGCCTGAACAGGCGAGAAGTATAAGCGCCGTTGTAAGAGTGCATCGCGGTAGTATGGCTGGCGGTTACTCGCGAACCCATACCATCACGGTGCGCCAATGCGGCAACGGTCTCAACAAAACGCGACTGCTCATCGTCAATCTCATCACAGTGAACGTCGATTAAACGGTCGTATTTCTGAGCCAGAGCAAAAGCCTTATGCAACGATTCCACGCCGTATTCACGGGTGAATTCAAAGTGTGGAATAGCGCCAACAACGTCAGCGCCTAAGCGCATCGCTTCTTCCAATAGCTCCACGCCATTAGGATAAGAAAGAATCCCTTCTTGCGGAAAAGCAACTATCTGCACATCAACCCACGGTGCCACATCCTGTTTCACTTCCAGCATGGCTTTAAGCGCCGTTAGCGTTGGGTCAGACACGTCTACGTGAGTACGCACATGCTGAATACCATTGGCCATCTGCCATTTCAACGTCTGCATCGCGCGCTTTTTCACATCATCATGAGTCAGCATGGCTTTGCGTTCGGCCCAACGCTCAATACCTTCAAATAAGGTTCCAGACTGATTCCAGCTAGGTTCACCGGCCGTTTGCGTAGTATCTAAATGGATATGCGGTTCAACAAACGGAGGGATCGCCAGCCCGCCCTTGGCATCAATCACATTGCCAGACGCTGGCGCCGCAGATTGCTGAGGTTCAATCGCTTTAAAAACACCATTCTCAATGCTTATTTGCCATAGCCCTTCGCGGTCTTGCAGGCGAACATCGGTGATAGTTAACGAATTATTCTGCATGGCTAACCTTAGGTAACTGATTAAATTTACGATTAAAAATAGGATTCAGAACCAGATAGCTTAGCACTCCGCCCAACACGGCATTCACCGGAACAATACCCGGTAAATAATGACCGGCAGCGATACCAAGCGCAACGGCCAGAATGGCAATCCAGTTAACTACCATAAATTTTGCATCCGTAAAGCTATTGTAGCGACGACGATTCATCAGATAGTCGGCAATAATAACCCCACCGATAGGCGGAATCGCTGCTGATAAGAAGGTTAGCCAGCCTACGAAGTTATTGTATAACCATAGCGCCGTCAGGGTACCGATCAGACCGTTCATAATGGATAAATTACGGCTGGAAAGCCCGGTAATATTGGCAAAACCCAGACCTGATGCATATAGAGCATTATCGTTAGTAGTCCAGATATTCAGTCCCAGAACAACAATGGCAGGAATTAGCAAACCTTGGGCAATCATCACGTCAGAAATATCCGCCTGCCCTACCGCTGCCGCACCCGCCGCACCGAAGATAAACATCAGCGAGTTACCCAAGAAAAAGGCAATCATCGCAACCAGCACGGCTGCTTTAGCGTTACGCCCAAAGCGCACAAAGTCGGCGGTTAACGTACCTGCACTAACGAAAGAGCCGACAACCAGAGCGACTGCCGTTGAGAAGCTCAGCGGAGCGGTAGGAATAATTTGCCGTAAATGGTCCAACCCACCAACGTCATTAACGGCCAGATAAACAGAGTAGCTCCCCAGAATGGCAATCGCAGGTACGGCGATAACCGATAAAATAGTGAGCGCTGAAATGCCAAAGAAAATGGTCGCCGTCATTAAGATACCGGAGACCATAATCAGCATATTGGTATCCAGACCAGTGGCTTTACTCACCGGTATCGCGAACATGGCAACGCCTACGCCAAACCAGCCGACCTGCGTGCTGCCAAGCAGGAAAGAGGGAAGCCATGAACCTTTAATACCAAATGAATAACGAGCAAGGAGGTGGGTAGAGAGTCCGGTTTTAGCACCGATATAACCGAGGAAAGCTGTATAAATACCGAGGAGGAGATTACCAAAGAACACTGCGAGGAAGAAATCATGAAAATTTAAACCGGTACCGAGCGTACCGCCGGTCCACATACTGGCTGAAAAAAACGTTAATCCCAACATGACAAAAGTCAGTGCAATTACGCCTTTTCGCGCAGCCAGAGGGACGGGCCCCTGACTATAATTGTTATCCTGCGACACAATACCTCCTCATAGTAAATTCGGGCCAAAAAATCGGCCGTATCTTATATACTCTAGCTAATAAAGCAATCGATTTCGTCTTTCGCCAAAGGCCGTAACCTGTCATAGTGATGAAAATTAAGATGATTTTTTTTATAAAAAATGGACGATTAATGAGACTACTCCCTCAATTCTTACCGCGTATGGCAATATTTTTTATTCTTTTTACCTGCGGTTATGCCATGGCAACGTCTGAAACAGGCGTTATTCAGGCAGCTAAACAGGTCTCAAATTCAAGCGTAGATAATTTTTATCAGGTCAGTGATGAGCTCTATCGTTCCGGCCAACCTGGTGCCCCTCAAATGAAAGAACTGGAACAGCGGGGCGTTAAATCTATTCTCAACCTGCGTAATTTCCATACGGACAATAATGAGGCCAAAGGAACTCAGCTAAAGCTTTATCATGTGCCAATGGAAGCCGGGCGATTAACAGAACCGCAGCTTATTTCTGCACTAAGGGTGATGAAATATGCGCCAAAACCGATGGTAGTCCACTGCTGGCACGGCAGCGACAGAACGGGCCTGATGGTGGCAATGTACCGTATGGTTTATCAGGGCTGGCCGAAAGATGCCGCGCTGGCTGAGCTTAAGCAACCGGAGTTCGGCTATCACCAGTGGGCTTATTACAATATTGTTCAGTATATTGATCGAGTTGATATCGACAGTATCCGGGCGCAGATTAACCACCCGGACGACAGTCATTCAGTAAAGTAGCGCGATAATTATATTATTCGGATCACAAAAATGCCGCTTTATCAGCGGCATTTTCTTATAGATAAAATAAAACAGAACCTTATGGCAAAGTCACAAACCCAACGGCTTTATTCACCTTCGCCATGGTCTCTTTAGCTTTAGCGCTGGCTTTAGCAGCACCTTCACGCATAACCTGCTGTAAAAAAGCTTCATCATTGCGGAAATGATGATAACGAGCCTGAAGTTCGGTCAGCATTGCGGCAACGGCGTCGGCCACTTCTGTTTTCAAATGACCATACATTTTGCCTTCAAACTCTTGTTCCAGAGTAGCAATAGACTTACCGGTAACGCCCGACAGAATATCTAACAGATTAGAAACGCCGGCCTTATTGACAACATCGTAACGAATAACCGGCGGCTCATCGGAATCAGTCACCGCCCGTTTCAGCTTTTTAGTCACTGATTTAGGATCTTCTAATAAACCAATGACGTTATTGCGGTTCTCGTCTGACTTAGACATTTTCTTGGTTGGCTCAAGCAGCGACATTACCCGCGCACCGGATTTAGGAATGAATGGCTCAGGTACCGCGAATATATCGCCGTACAGCGCATTAAAGCGTTGTGCAACGTCACGGCTTAATTCGAGGTGCTGCTTCTGGTCTTCACCAACGGGTACCTGCGTGGTTTGATACAGCAGTATATCTGCGGCCATCAGCACCGGATAACCGAACAGGCCTGAATTAATATTTTCCGCATAGCGGGCAGACTTATCTTTAAACTGGGTCATGCGGCTCAGTTCGCCGAAATAGGTGTAACAGTTCAGAACCCAGCCTAACTGCACATGCTCAGGCACATGGGACTGAACAAAAATAGTGCTTTTCTTAGGATCAATACCGCAGGCAAGATACAGCGCAAGGGTATCTAAGGTTGCTTTATGCAGTTTTTCCGGATCCTGGCGAACGGTAATCGCGTGCAGGTCAACAATACAGTAGATGCAATCATACTCATCTTGCATTTGTACCCACTGACGCAGCGCTCCCATATAGTTACCAATGGACAGTTCTCCGGATGGCTGTGCGCCACTAAATACAATGGGTTTACTCATGAGTTATTCCTAATTAATCTTTGAAGTCAGTTGGCCAACAACGGGTAAAATATCGGCAAATGAGGTTAAAACGCGATCGGGCTGGCTCAGTGCAATCGACTCACCGTAGTTATATCCATAAGATAAACCGATAGTCGGGCAACCCGCCGCCTGACCGGCCTGAATGTCATTGCGGGAATCGCCCACAAAAATCAGCTCATTGGCCCTTAACCCTAGCCGCCCTAACACTAAATAAATCGGTGCAGGGTGCGGCTTTCTTTCAGCCACATCATCACCACCGATAATCACACTAAAATAATCGATAATACCAAGGGAGCTCAATAACGGACCGACAAAAGGCGTTGGCTTATTAGTCACTAACGCCATTTTCATTCCTGCACCCGCCAGCTGTTTCAGGGTCGATGCCACCTGAGGATAAAGCTCAGTCCCCGTCTCAAGCATTTCGCTATAGTAACGATCAAACAATATTCTGGCACTGTCTAACTGCTCTTTTGCCGTATCACACCCGGCCCAGTTTAATGCCCGCTTAATCAATACGCTGGCACCGTTTCCAATCCAGTGAGAAACGCGCTCTTGACCGGGTTGTGGTAAACCCAGCGTTTTTAACGTAGCGTCAACTGCACTGGCTAATCCCGGTAAACTATTCACTAAAGTGCCATCAAGATCGAATCCTAGCCCTTTAATTCCGGTGAATATGGTCATTCACTCACCTTAACCAGCTCAGCGCGCATTTCGTCTATCACCGTTTTGTAATCGGGTTGATTGAAAATAGCTGAACCGGCAACGAACATATCCGCACCTGCAGCAGCGATTTCACCAATATTATCAACCTTAACGCCACCATCAACTTCCAGACGAATATTATAACCACCGTCATCGATTAACTTGCGCACCTGACGAAGCTTATCAAGCGTCGAAGGGATAAATGACTGACCGCCAAAACCCGGGTTGACTGACATCAGTAAAATGATATCCAGCTTATCCATGACATAGTCAAGATAGCTTAGCGGCGTGGCAGGGTTAAAAACCAGCCCTGCTTTACAACCGTTCTCTCTGATTAATTGGATAGTGCGATCGACGTGCTCGGAGGCTTCTGGATGAAACGAAATATAGCTGGCTCCCGCCTTGGCAAAATCAGGAACGATACGGTCAACCGGTTTTACCATTAGGTGCACATCGATCGGCGCCGTAATACCATAATCACGTAATGCCTTACACACCATAGGACCAATGGTCAGATTAGGCACATAGTGATTATCCATAACGTCAAAATGTACTACGTCAGCGCCGGCGGCCAGAACGTTCGCGGTATCATCACCTAACCGCGCAAAATCAGCGGAAAGTATCGAAGGAGCTATCAGAAAGTTTTTCATCTGCGTATCCACTCGTTATAGAAAATTACGTGTTAGCAATAGAGTAAAAAATTCAGGATACTATTTTACATAACGACGTATAGCCAAAAAATAGTGTCCCAAATTTAATTAACGCTGGCTATATAACGCCAACAGTTCATCTACCTTTGTACGGCCCAAAACGTTACGGCTAATAGTTCTACGCCCTCTAACAACCACCAGCTCTGCGGCGCTGTACCATTCTCGGGTTAACTCCGTATCATGATTAGAGATTAATACCGGTACGCCCATACTTTCTGAGATATCTTGAGCCAATAGTGCTAACTGCTGCTGATCGTAAATATTAAAGCTATTGGTATGATAAGCCGTAAAATTAGCCGTTGCCGACAAAGGTGCATAAGGCGGATCGCAATAAACCACCGCCCCTTGTGAAGCCTTCCTCATGGTCTGCTCATAGTTTTCGCAAAAGAATGTCGCTCGTTTGGCTTTTTCAGCAAAACGGTACAACTCAAACTCAGGAAAATAGGGCTTCTTATAACGACCAAAAGGCACGTTGAACTCACCGCTCAAATTATAACGGCATAACCCGTTATAACAGTGGCGATTCAGATAAAGAAATAGCAATGCACGCCGGTATGAGTCACGACTTTGATTAAACTCAGTTCGCAGTTGGTAGTAAACCGATTCCTGGTTATATTCGTCAGTAAAAAGTTCTCGTGAATCCTGAACGACTTGGTCCGTGCATTGTTTAACGATGTTATACAAATTAATTAGATCGCTGTTAATATCAGCTAAAATATACTCTTCATAATCCGTATTTAAAAACACCGAGCCTGCGCCAACGAATGGCTCAATTAAACGTTCACCTTTCGGTAAATGTTCGCGAATCTCATTAACAAGAGGATACTTTCCTCCCGCCCACTTTAAAAAAGAACGGCTTTTTTTCATGCTGCGAGTCAGCTACTTATACAATTCAAAACGGCGTTTTGCACTCTGTTTTAAGCAGCACATTTGCACATCTATAATTTATTTTTGTTTTAGATCTTGGTGCACTTGTTGCACAGATCTTACCCATGGTTTGTTAGCTTGAACGTCTGTCGGTAGAGTTGATAAAGCAGCACGGGCTTCAGAAGAAGAAGCATAGTTACCCGTGATTAAAATAAACCAAGGTTTTCCATCCCGGCGGGTAGGATAAACCCAGTAGTCAGTCATGTTATTCTTCTTCGCAAACGCTAACAGCGATTCAGAACGAGAGGCACTACTCACTTGCAAAGTCACATGACTTGCTGGAATTGCCGTTAGTTCAGCCACCGAACCTGCCGTTACTGAACCTTTAGGACTAGGAGCCTTATTACTTGACGGAGTACTTACCGGAGTGCTGGATGGCTTAGTACTTGGTGGCTTAGTTCCTGCAGTTTCAGTAGGCTTAGCTGGTGACTTAGCTTCTGTTACAGGTTTATTCTTAACCTGGCCTGACTGAGTCTGAGTTGCGCCACTTTGGTGAGATGTGGCAGTCTGCAAGCCTTGAGACGACGGCATCGCCTGCGATTCTTTTGGCAACGGCGCAGTATTTGACGTTGACGGCGAACCGGACATCTCAGTCTCTTTCAATTTGTTCAATTGTTCTTGCTGTGCGGAAAGCGCATCAGTAATTTCACCCGGTATTTCTACCCGCTGCTGATTAGCAACTTCTGGCAATGGCGGTGACTGCGTTGGTGTACCTGAAACAGGTGGAGCACTGATTTCTTGTGCGGGTGTGGCCCCAGTCAGCGGCGCTGTAGTTGCGGACTGCGTATTCGCATCGGCTGGCGCTGGCTGAGAAGTATTGGATGGCGTATTACCTAAATTAACTTCACGAGGCTGATTATTACTATTACCGTTACTTTCTGGCACAGGCGATTTAAGCGCTGAGCTGACCAGTAAAATCAAGAGCAACAGAACTAATATTCCGATACCTATCTTTATATGCTGGCGGGACATAGGCATATTTTTACGAGGCTTCGAGCGTTCACGCTGATTAGCACGATCGCTGGCATCAGGTCTCATACTATTATCGTTACCATTAGATTCAGATTCGAAGTCTTCTTGCACTTTCCCACCCCTCACAATAAATGACACAACACCACAACTACACGCTAAAACTGATACTTATACGGATTATTAGAACGACTACCGCTATATCATATCAGGCAATGGACTATACCCGACAATACAACTTCATGAGCAATGCCACCTCTGACTTCAGACTGGCCAATAGCCGTTGGTAAAACTAAACGTAACTCACCCGCTAACGTCTTCTTATCTCGAAGCATGTGGGGCATATAGGATTCAGGGCTCATGCTTTCTGGCCCCGTAATGGGAAGATTTGCACGCTTTAATAAACGCTTAATCCGGTCAACATCATGCTGACTGAATTGCCCTAATAGCCGAGCAGTTTCAGCCGCCATGACCATTCCGGCGGAAACTGCTTCACCGTGCAACCAGTTACCGTATCCCATTTCAGCTTCAATCGCGTGGCCAAAAGTATGGCCCAAATTCAATAAAGCGCGAATACCGCCTTCGCGTTCATCAGCAGCGACGACCTGAGCTTTTATTTCACAGCAACGGCGAATACAGTAAGCCAGTGCCTGCGCATCAAGTGCCAATAAAGAGTCTATATTTTCCTCAAGCCAAACGAATAAATCAGCATCCAGAATAATGCCATATTTAATCACTTCGGCCAGGCCAGACGAAAGCTCACGCTTGGGTAGCGTTTTCAAACAGTCGATATCAATAACAACAGAGGCCGGCTGGTAAAACGCACCAATCATGTTTTTACCCAGCGGATGATTCACTGCGGTTTTGCCACCAACGGACGAATCCACCTGAGATAGCAACGTGGTAGGCACCTGAATAAAGCGCACTCCTCGCTGATAGCTGGCCGCTGCAAAACCGGTCAGGTCCCCGATAACGCCACCACCTAAAGCAATAAGCGTAGTATCCCGACCGTGATTATTCTCCAATAGCTTAGTAAAGACCCGATCCATAATGGACAACGTCTTATATTTTTCACCATCGGGTAATATAACGGTATCCACAGTAACGCCCAATGCCTGCAAACTGCGTTGAATAATATCAAGATAGAGTGGCGCAATTGAATCGTTGGTGACAAGTAACGCTTTGTCCCCAGCACGAAGAGGAAGAAAGGAAGCTGGCTCATTAAATAGCCCCGCTTCAATCGTAATAGGATAGCTACGCTCGCCTAAAGTAACTGCAATCCTCTCCATGATATGCCTTTCTTATATATTGTTATTGGGCCCAAAGCAGGATAGCTGCTTTGAAATCAGCTGTTTTCAATCAGTTGAATAATTTGATTCGCAACAACTTTTGCACTTTGCTCATCAGTGTGGATTGTTACATCAGCAATTTCTTCATACAGAGGATTTCGCTCAAGCGCTAATGTTTCTAGAACGTCACGTGGCGTATCTACTTGTAAGAGCGGACGCTTTTTATCACGTTGAGTACGGGCTAGCTGTTTTTCAATGGTGGTTTCCAAATAAACAACCACACCTCGAGCAGACAAGCGGTTACGCGTTTCTTTCGATTTTATAGAACCACCGCCGGTTGCGAGGACGATACCTTGCTTTTCCGTCAGTTCATTAATCACTTTCTCTTCACGATCGCGAAAACCTTCTTCGCCTTCAACGTCGAATACCCAGGCTATATCAGCTCCAGTACGGCGTTCAATCTCGTGATCGGAGTCAACAAACTCCATATTAAGCTGTTGAGCCAACTGACGACCTATTGTGCTCTTACCCGCACCCATAGGGCCGACCAGGAAGATATTGCGTTTTTCTGCCATGTTTTTTGGTATTACTAAGATAATTCGTTAATGACAACCCGCCCCGCCAAATCTAAACAGCTACGGGAGTACACCTGAAACCTCATAAGCATTATGTGTGAGATCAGACTGGAAATTATCTCAACACTATAGGTAGTTTGGCAACCGAATAAATACGGAGCACTAACTTCAGATGGGTGAAACTAAAAATCCCCATCAAATCCAACCCTAAACCTCATCGCCTAGTTTGTTTCAGATAGACACTTGTAAGCTAAATCAGTCAACTCGTCAAACTTCCATGAGCTTAAAAAAGAAAATAAACCGGTTGACCTACTTATTATTCACCTTTGAAAATTAAGCTTATCGGCTTTATCTCACCAGATATTAACCACTTTCTATTTTATTTTCTGAAATTATTGGCGAAGGCGTAACGATTGTCGGTGTAATAAAGATAACCAGTTCCCGCCGACTCTGTTTATCCGACTTGCGCTGAAAAAGTGTACCCAGCAAAGGTATATCACCTAACAGCGGTACACTTTCCGTTCCCGAGATATTGGTTTGCTGAAAGATACCACCTAAAACAATAGTTTCACCGTCGAATACTGAAACCTGAGTTTTAATTTCCTGAGTATCGATCGTCAGTATTTCGCTACCGTCTCCCTTCTTCAGGCTTTTACCCGGCATATTCTGGCTAATCAATAAATCGAGCTCCAGCTGCCCGCCCTGAAAAATTCGGGGCGTGACCTCTAACCCTAAAACGGCCTGTTTGAATTCAATAGACGTCGCGCCGTTGGATCCGCTGGAAACCTCATATGGAATTTCAGTCCCCTGCTTAATACTTGCCGTTTGTTTATTCACGGTAAGCAAGCGAGGGCTGGCGATAATATCAACATGGTTTTCAGACTCTAGCGCAGAAAGCTCCAGATTAAGAAACTTACCCTTTAACCGGGCAACCTGAAACCCGATTCGAGCCGTCGGATTAGCAACCGAAAGATTAACATCAAACATACCGCCCATCGCGTTGCTACTGGAATCAACATCGCTGCTTAATCCCCATTTCACCCCCAGCTCTTCAAGGTTCTCATGATTCATCGTCACGATGTGGGCCGTGAGTAAAACCTGCGGCTGCGGCTGGTCAATGTGTTTAATAAATTCTTCCACCGCCGGTAACGAATCACCAAGGTCTCGCACAATAATCGTATTGGTTCTGGCATCAGCAATCACACTTCCGCGCTCAGACAGCAGGCTACCTTTCTGGCTATTGACCATCTTCACCAGTTCATTGACATCCGCATACTGAACGACATGCTTAAAAGTCGTTAACGGTAATTGTGCCGTTTGTTCTTGTTGAGTCTGCTCACTGCGCTGGCGGCGGGCATCTTTTTCCTGAAGAGGCATAACTACCATCACGTTTCCGTCTAGTTCAACATCAAGCTGGCCGGCTTTCAAAATCACAGACAGAGCCTGTTTCCATGGAACATTATCAAGGCGAATACTCAGTTTACCGCCGACGCTATCCATAACGACCAGATTAAGATGCTGATAATCAGCTAATGCCTGTAATATCACGCTTAGCGGTGCATCCTGAAACTCCAGCGAGATAGGTTTATCCTGTACTGCAGGTTGGGCGAATAAAGAGCTGGTAAAGAGCAGGTTAAAAATCAATAAGAACGCTTTAAACACAGAAAAATCCCCGAAGCTGCGCATAAACCTCATCATCACTTCCTTATTCTAAGTTCGATTATTTCGGCCGTATTACAAAACCCTTGCGGGGTAGCCAGAGAGGAAAAGAGCACTGCGCCGGAATTAATCTCACTAAGCTGCCAGTACAGTAGCGGCAGCTTGGCCTGAGTAAATATTTTCACCCATTCCCCGGATGATGATTTTATCCACCCCCGCAAATCAGGCATCTGACCAATAGTGCCATAAAGCCGCCAACCTGAGAGGATCTTCCCTTCCTCAGCCATCTCTTTTCGGCACTCAGACTTATCGTCGAAAATGAAAGGATTACGCCTGTCCTGCATTGACAGCTGAACGTCCGGCTCGGCGGCAAAAGCGATCGATATAGTGGATGCACTCATGATAAATCCGAAAACGGTGAGCAATAGCCGGTTCATGGGTACTCCATTTTTAGCTGATATAGGCTTAAGTTCATGGTTAGATTGAGCCGCTCTGATTCGGTACTCATTGCCAAGCTGTCAATGGTCAACAGTAAAACGCCTTGATTAATCAATCGGGTAAACTCAAAGAATTGAAAATAGGTTGCCTTCATATTTAATCTCCAGCGGTAAACCATGACGTTGGCATCGGCCTTGTTCAACTCCTTATTCAACCCAGACTCACGCTTCAAATCGATAAGTTGCCCACCGGATACCGCTACATAGTCAGTTATGGCACTGGTTAATTTCGCCGCCGCCGAAGAAGAATAACGATAAATTTTTTGCTGCTCTTTTAGCGCCTGAATTTGTTGTTTTAACTGATTAACTAAAGGCAGAGCCGCTAACTGCTGTTCATAACTCGCTGACATTTGCTCAGCCGCCTGAATTTGCTGGTCAATGTCCTGGTTGTCGGCCCGAGCTGGCATAATATAAAGGTACAACACGGCAGCAATGAGTATTAACCCGGCCAATAGGGGGATCAGATGACGCAGCCAGAGTGGACCGGAAGCAACGTACTGCCAGTCAATATCAATATTAAGATTCATGGCAATATCTCAAACAGTTCGGCCGTCAAAGAAAACAGGAACTGTGAACTATCGGTTGCAGAAACGGTAACTTTGCCTAACTGAACGTCGTGAATAAGGGGTGCTGCGTCTGCTTTACGATAAAAATCGACAATCGATGAGTACCCTCGCCCCTGCCCTTCAACGCTTAATCTAGCATGGGTAAGATCGATACGTTTGAAGCCGACGTCCGGCGTCAATATCTGTTCAAAGTACGCAAAAAGTTGCTCCAGATTAGCAACGGACTGCTTAATATTCTGGATCTCTTCTTGCCGGGCACTCAACTCAGCGAGGTCTTTCTGATATTGCTTGACCTGTACCACTTTCTGGACCATCAGCCGATTAGATGCAGCAAGGTCAGCCAGCGTTCCTGATAATAGATTTTGATGAACATGAACTGAGGAATACACCGCACCCAGTGCAACAGCAATGCTTGCCTGATAGCAGAGAACCAGCAGAATAAATTGCCTCATCTGTTTTCGCTGCTTCACCCTACGCCAGGGTAAAAAGTTAACCTGTAGCATCAGGCATCCTCACGTCTTAGCGCCAGACCACAGGCTAAAACAAACTGATGAGGAACTTCGGGTAGCGGCGGCTGCATCTGATGCAGTGCTACCATAGGTGACCAGCAGTGAACGTTATCCGGTTGCTCCGGCAATATTTCTAGCCCGCTGAAGTAGACATTATCAACCTGGCATCCGGATAGCTGCCGGTAAGTCAGAAGTGCACACTCCACGCGCTGCGGGCATGATTGCCCGTCATTAGGCAGCAAGCGATAGTTAAATTCGGCTTTGAGCGGAGAAACCAATAAATACTGATGCTCCAACTGATGAACGAGTAAATAGTCAGGATTAAGCCCGGCCATACTGGCCATCGATCTTAAAACGCACGGGACGGTATCTATAATGGTGGGAATAATATTGGCTTTCGCCAGTATTGTTACCCAACGGTCAACGTCTGAACGTTTGGCAGCGGTAATAACAACGTCCGTGGAAGTAGGTGGTTCAGTTGAAACGGAGCGGGTTATCCGATAGTCAACCGCCAGCTCTCTGGCCGCCAGAGGGAATAGTCTTCCTACTGAAGCACCAACAAACCAATCTTGCTCCTGCGGTGAAAGCTTTTGATCGGGTAAAGCCACTGATTGCTGAAGTATCGCACTTGCCGGTAATGCTATCCGGATGGAAACGCCCTTTGGTAACTTCTGACGCCACTTTTTCAGAGAATCAATAAATAGGTGCGAATCAGTTAGCGTTGAACTGCTAAAAAATGGCGCTGCAACCGACTGATGCCACCAATGCCTGAGCTGCCAACCATAGCGCTGGCGCTGGACGGCGAACGCATAAAAACCACTTTCCTGAATGTCTAAACCCACTTGCCAGATCTGCATATCTTGAAATCTCCTTTATATTCATTTCGCAGATAAAAGAACGTATCCACAAAGCAACGTTGCCTTTATACTATCCAGCAGCTGTTTATAAACCACACAGTGGCCACGTTATGGGAAATCTCAGGTGAAGTTCGTAAAGTATCTTTTCATTATTGCAGTCTGTTGCTTTTTTTTGGGAATTGGCTCGATTTTTGGCCTCTATAAATACCTTGAGCCAGAATTGCCAGATGTCTCTACCCTAAAAGAAGTGCGCTTACAGACGCCTATGCAGGTGTTCAGTGCTGATGGTGAGCTTATTGCTCAGTTCGGTGAGAAGCGCCGAATTCCCCTGACGCTGGAGCAAATCCCGCCACAGCTAATTCATGCATTCCTTGCAACTGAAGATAGCCGTTTCTATGAGCATCACGGAATCGACCCAATTGGCATTGTGCGTGCGGCCGTTGTCGCTGTTGGTGCGGGTTCGGCTAAACAAGGGGCGAGTACCATTACCCAGCAACTGGCCAGAAACTTCTTCTTAAGCCCTGAAAAAACAATCACTCGAAAAGCTAAAGAAGCATTTCTTGCAATGCGCATAGAACGTTCAATGTCTAAAGATGAGATTCTTGAACTTTATCTGAACAAAATTTATTTGGGCTATCGAGCCTATGGCGTTGGCTCTGCGGCCCACGTTTACTTTGGTAAAGATGTTAGTCAGTTGACGTTAAGCGAAATGGCTATGATTGCAGGCTTACCGAAAGCGCCGTCGACCTATAACCCGCTTTACTCACACGATCGAGCCCTTGCCCGCCGTAATACTGTGCTTTACCGCATGCTGGAAGAAAAATACATCACCCAGCAAGAGTACATCGATGCAAAAAATACCCCTCTAATTGCTAACTACCATGAGCCTGAAATGGCCTTCGCGGCCCCTTACTTAGCTGAAATGGTACGTCAGGAAATGATGGATCGCTATGGTGAAAATGCCTATACCGACGGCTATAAGGTTTACACCACCATCACCAAAACGTTGCAAACGGCCGCAACGGACGCCGTTCGTAACAATGTAATTCAGTATGATATTCGCCACGGATACCATGGCCCGTCAAACGTCCTGTGGAAACCTAACGAAACGCCGTGGGCTAAGCAGCAAATAGTTGATTCTCTGAAAGCGATACCAAGTTACGGTCCGCTAACGCCAGCAGTTGTAACGCACACTGAAGCACAGCAGGCAACTCTGATGCTGGCTAACGGCGAACCGCTCGTTTTACCTTTCTCAGCCATGCGCTGGGCGCGCCCGTTTCTCAACGATCGTGCGGTAGGTGCAAGCCCGAAAAAAGTGACCGATGTCGTTCAATCCGGTCAGCAAATCTGGATACGTAAGAACAACGATAACGAGTGGGTTCTGTCACAAGTACCTAATGTAAACTCGGCCTTAATCTCGTTAAATCCTCACGACGGAGCCGTTAAGGCGCTGGTCGGTGGATTCGATTTTAACTACAGTAAATTCAACCGAGTTACACAAGCCGTTCGTCAGGCGGGTTCAAACATTAAACCGTTTGTCTATACTGCCGCATTGGACAAAGGTCTGACGCTTTCGACGCTATTAACCGATTTACCAATCAGCCTGAGCGTTGGCGGCGGTAAAATTTGGTCGCCGAAAAACTCCCCACCTCAGTATGAGGGTCAGCTACGTCTTCGGGTCGGTCTTGGCCTGTCTAAAAACGTGATGATTGTTCGTGCTATGCGTGCGGTCGGCGTTGACTATGTTGTAGATTATTTGCCGCGTTTTGGTTTCCCTGCGCAAAATATTTCACGAACAGAATCTCTGGCATTAGGCGCAGCATCCTTTACGCCAATGCAGATAGCCCGGGGCTATGCGGTATTTGCCAACGGCGGGTACCTTATCGACCCTTACTTTATTTCAAAAATAGAGAAAGACGATGGTAGCGTAGTATTTGAAGCCAAACCGAAAGTCGCCTGCGGATTTGAATGTGATATTCCAGTTGTTTTCGGCAATACCGAAAAGTCTCAGGCATTAATCAGTAATACGATTGATTTAAGTACTCAAACGGACGCCAATGCGGTAGCAACAACGCCTCCATCGACCGATCCTAGCGACGATGGCAGCGATGAAGTTGATCCGCTGACAGAAAGTGCTGTAAACAGTATTGCTCCTGTGCCTAATCTGGAAAAAATCGATCCTAATAAAGTGCCTGTAAAGGTTGATTCACCGTATGCACCGCACGTTATCAGCTCGGAATTAGCGTTCCTGATGCAGGATGCGTTAAAAAGTGATATCGCGGGTGAACCGGGCGGTGGCTGGAACGGTACCGGCTGGCGTGCGGCAAGAGACCTGAAACGTAGCGATATTGGTGGCAAAACGGGCACCACCAACGGTTCAAAAGATGCATGGTTCTCCGGGTTTGGTCCTTCAACCGTGACGTCAGTCTGGATTGGCTTTGACGATCATCGCCGTGGCTTAGGCCGAGGTGAAGCGGGTGCGCAAAGCGCTCAGCCGGCGTGGATTGACTACATGAAAGTTGCATTAAACGGCCTACCCGTTCAGCAAACGCCAAAACCTAAAGGTATCATCAGCGTGATGATCGATATGTACAACGGCCAGCTGGCCGGTGGCGGGCGGAGTAAATCAGAATACTTTATTAAAGGCACTGAGCCAACGTCTCACACGACTTCTGAAATCGGCACAACGGTAACGGAAGGCGGAGAAACCCAAGAGTTGTTCTAATGGGTCCCACGAAAAAGCCGTTCAACTGAACGGCTTTTTTCTAACTGTTGGCAAGTTATTGAACTACGCTGTCGGCAGACTCAATAAATTAGATATTAACCCGCGCAATAAGATAACCACCCACTACCGCTGATTTAAATATTCCCGGGCCAGAAATAACGCACTAACGTTACGGGCTTCATTAAAATCATGTTGCTCAAGTAGTTTCATCATATGACTTCTCGGCCATGGAACCAGCGTTAAAGGTTCGGGTTCATCGCCTTCAAGCCGGTGTTCATATAAATCTTCCGCCAGTACAATCGTCATTGAGCTGGCAAAATAAGACGGAGCAAGAGTAAGTTTAGACAAAACCGTCAGCTTCCTTGCGCCATACCCTATCTCTTCCATCATTTCCCGATTTGCTGCGACCAAGATATCTTCATCAGGCTCAACCAACCCTTTAGGAAAGCCAAGCTCGTAGTCTTCTATTGCTACAGCATACTCACGAATTAACAGAATATTGTCATTCATAACTGGCACAATCATTACCGCCTGACGCCCTTCGGGTAATAGCCGCTCATAAACCCGATTTTCCCCGTTGCTAAAGATTAAATTGACCGACTGAATCCGAAACATACGGGAACGGGCTACGGTCTCAACGTTAAGTATTTTGGGTTTCTGATGTGTTTTACTCATTGGCGATGCCCCGGGCGAAAAAATTCCCATAATGAAAAATATCTGATTTTGTTTATAATACGGCCGATAATGGTTATAACCTAGCCACCAAGATAACATTGAAAAATGCCCGACGGCACGCCTGATTTTGTATTCTAGCCTATCACATTTTAATATAGGCAATAGTTAACCGTCTATTTCTGGTAAATTGGTCGGCCGCACACTACAAATAAGAAGAGACATTGCGAAAATAATGACGCGTGCCCATACCATAAGTGATGCCGAGAACAGTCTTAATTACGTTAAATAACAATCAACTAAAAAAGTTAACAGGATTATCTGTGAGAGTTTTCCATGCTAGTAAGTGATGATGTAAACGCATTCACCCTATTATTGCTTATTACCTTTGTTGTGCTCTTTAGCATGGCCATTTACCAATGGAAGTTACGCAATAAAGCCAAAAATAGTAAGAATGACTACCACCATTTGCCATTTGTACACAACAAGAGCCGTAAACTATCTTCAGTAGAAAAGCTGGCTATTGATGAATATCTCGAATTTCTAGAAGCCGATAATCAAGACGGTAGCAAGTCAGCAACACCGATTAAATTATCCCTTATGCCATATAGCGATAATCTTTATTATTTCAATTCTGCGATTACGATCATCAACGGTTCTGATGAAAAGAGTCCGGGAAAGCGCTATTACATGGATGGCATTGAAATTGCCCTCGAGCCGAGCTGGGCGGAATATCTTCAGGACGTCAATCAGGTAAGCGTAGTTAAAACTCAAACCATCCCTCTAGTCCTTGAGCTAAATGACCAAAAGCTGATTGACTACGTATTAAGTAAACGCCAGCAGGGACCATCACCGACGCACTATTCCGAACAGGCTGAACGTAAAATTGAAGAACAAGATGAAAACGTTGAATTAATCCGGCTACGGCAAGAAACCGTTGAGGAATTTAACTTAAAACATAAAAGGCGGCTGTATGAATCAGTTATTCTTTCCATCGCCTATACCATTATTTTCTTTAGTCTGCTTAGCCCGACGATGCTACTACCGTGGTTAATTATTTTAGCCTTGATATTACTGGCCATTGGCATATGGAGATTACTGCGCGACTCAACCAAACGTACCCAGTTTACGATTCACTGTTTGCGGGGCGTGCCTAAACGTTGGGGCCTATTCGGTGAATCTGATACCGATCAACTGACCAGTATTTCAGTTGGTACGATTGATTTGATTTATCCCCCTCACTGGAAGCCGTATGTTGGTTGTGATATCGAGCACCCAACCAACATTGATATTTACCCCAATCGCTACGTCGTTAAGCAAGGCGAATTCTTATCTCTGCATGATGAATCAGTTAATTTCCCGCTGCACCACTGGGGGAAAAACTTAATTCTGACTATCGCGTCTCTGTTTATCATTATCTTGCTAACGTCATTTATTTCGTTAAAGCTGCCTCTTGAGCTAAGTGCGGCATGGCTTCAGGGTACAAAAAATATTACCGTGGCTACCCCGGAACAATTAACCGAGGCTAAAGTAAAAATTGGCGATAATTTGACTATCAGCGGCACCGGGATGTGCAGTATTCCCGCAATATATCGCAGTGATATTATCTATCCATTCATGCCTTTTGACTGTACAGAAATGTACTGGGGAGCTGAAAACTTACCGTCGCTCCCCTCTTCCGAAATCATTGATAATGCGATGGCGTTACTGGATAGCGTGAACTACCAGCTTAATCCGCTGAATAATGAAGTGCTCCACAGGAATCCTGAATTAGCGAAAGCAGCACAACGCGCAGGAATGACGGTAGTTCCAAACTTTTCTGACATTATATTGAAGACCGAAAACCTGTGCCGGGATTCCGGCGATTGCCGCAGACTAAAGAATTCCTTATTAGTGCTTAGTAACGAAAAAGAGTGGGAAGGTTTAGTCGAAAAGTCGCAGAATCATACCCTAAAAAATACTGACGTGTTCTTGCGACCGATGACAGCAGATGCCCTTCGTTCACAGGTTAATTCTATTGTTTCGTCTTTCTTTTATAGT
The DNA here is from genome assembly GCF_009800925.1 of Budvicia diplopodorum. GTDB lineage: Bacteria > Pseudomonadota > Gammaproteobacteria > Enterobacterales > Enterobacteriaceae > Budvicia > Budvicia diplopodorum. The sequence goes on from NZ_WOYF01000012.1 coordinate 50,153, forward strand.
CAAACCCACCTCGCGGCTCAGGCACTATATATCAAGCCTCAGGGCGGTTTTTATATCAGAAACGATGACGATGAGAAGCAAATGGTGAGTAGTGATGCGGCGAAAGATTTAACTCATCCTGATATTTCGCTTGATACGTTATATGACAACATCGCGATAAAACAATGGTTTGAACTTAAGCAACTATCTAGTTCATTGCTGAATACGCCATTTTCAACCAGCGGTATTGTTATTGAAATCAAAAAAATAGATAACGAAACAACCAAAATTTCATTACACAGCGAATCTAGCCTGATCTCTTTCTGGCGCTACTTTGGGGCCAGCCTACTGCTTATCATGATGATCGGTAGCCTGCTCTATAATACAATTATGCTAATCATCCGCGTCAGTAAGAACTCACAGCGAATACTAAAAATTCAAAATTATTATGACCTGTGTTTTGCTAACGATCGGAGCCTCAAGGTTCAGCAAAGCTAATTATCTCGGTGCATCTCATGGTTCACCCCGAGAGATGCATCTTGATTTCTGGCATTTCGCCCATATGTTTAGTTATCTCAATTTTTCACCCAGTTTTACGCTGTCGGATTGTATCAACTACCGCAGAACACGTCGGGAGAATCTATGTTAGCAAACGCAGCGCAAGAGCAGGAAATACGGCTCGATAAATGGCTTTGGGCGGCTCGTTTCTATAAGACCAGAGCCATCGCCAGAGAAATGGCGGACAGTGGTAAAGTCCACTACAACGGCCAACGGGCTAAACCGAGTAAACTAGTAGAAATTGGCGCTGAAATTCGACTACGCCAGGGCAACGATGAGAAAACGATACAAGTTACCGCCCTCAGCCTTCAGCGACGCGGGGCCAATGAGGCTCAGCAACTCTATATTGAAACAGATGAAAGCATTGCCAAAAGAGAGAGTGTTTCTCAGGCTCGTAAATTGAATGCCTTAACGATGCCTCATCCCGATCGCCGGCCAGACAAGAAAGAGCGCCGCAGCTTAATCAAATTTAAATATGGTGAAAACGAGTAACGGGCCTAGATTTTCAGCCAAGCCCCTAATCGTTGCTTACCTTAATGAGAGAAGACAAATGCCAACTGCAGACACGCTACACCGTTATCTATTTGAAAAACACGATGTCCGGGGTGAGCTTATCTCCCTCAGCAATACTTATAGTCAGGTCCTTGAAAACCATGACTATCCGGTTGCCGTTCAGCGCCTGTTAGGTGAAATGTTGGTTGCTACCAGCTTATTAACCGCCACGTTAAAATTTGATGGTGATATTACCGTTCAACTTCAGGGTGATGGGCCGGTGAAACTGGCAGTGATTAACGGTGATAACTTACAGCAAATGCGCGGTGTTGCTCGGCTACAGGGCGAAGTCGGCGATAGCGATTCATTAAAGCAGATGATTGGTCATGGTTACTTAGTAATCACTATCATGCCAAAAGAAGGTGAACGCTATCAGGGCGTTGTTGGCCTTGAGGGTGAAACGGTCGCTGAATGCATTGAAGATTATTTCCGTCAGTCAGAGCAGCTTCCTACCCGCCTGTTTATTAAAACCGGAGCGCATAACGGTAAGGCTGCTGCTGCGGGTATGTTACTTCAGGTTTTGCCTGCGCATAAAAGTAACATCAGTGAATTTGAACATCTTGCCGTATTGACTGAGACTATCAAGGCAGAAGAGCTATTTAGCCTAAACGTTGAAGAGATTTTGCACCGTTTATACCATGAAGAAGATGTCACCTTGTTTGAATCCCAGAACGTCAGCTTTCACTGTACCTGCTCCAGAGATCGTTGTGCTCAGGCCCTGATTGCCATTGCACCATCAGAGATTGACTCACTTCTCACTGAAGAAGGTAATATTGATATGCACTGTGACTATTGCGGTAATCACTATATTTTCGAAAAAATGGATATTGAAGCGATTCGTGTAAATAACGGTAGCGATATTGGAAATGACACCCGCCACTAAATAATAAAGTCGAGAGTGAAACGCCTTCACTCTCGACACATTAGTCCTATTTTGAGGCTAAATACCTCGCCTTAATCGTTTCACGTCTCATAATCCAGCGACCTAGATCGCATCTCTTATCAAAATTTAGAACAATATGCCGAACCTTGATAGTTGTCTCAGTCATCGTCAGGAAAGACTTTACAATCATATTCAGCATTCATCTTTTTGAGGAAAAATTATGAGCACAAATCGCATCACAGCAAAAGACCTGACAACCTATGGGATACAAGGCGTTACTGAGATCGTTTATAACCCAAGCTATGATTACCTATATAAAGAAGAAACACGTTCAGATCTGCAGGGATTTGAAAAAGGCATAATGACTAAGTTAGGTGCAATCGCCGTGGATACCGGTATTTTTACCGGCCGGTCGCCTAAAGATAAATATATTGTCCGCGATGATACAAGCCGAAATACCGTCTGGTGGGCAGATCAGGGAAAAGGCAAAAACGACAATAAACCGATTACGTCGGCAGTGTGGGGCGACCTGAAAAAGCTAGTAGCAAATCAGCTTTCTGGTAAGCGCCTGTTTGTGGTTGATGCCTACTGCGGAGCAAATACGGACACCCAGCTTCAGGTACGTTTTATCACTGAAGTGGCGTGGCAAGCGCACTTCGTTAAGAACATGTTTATTCGCCCGACTGATGAGCAATTACAAAACTTTAAGCCTGATTTTATCGTGATGAACGGGGCGAAATGCACCAATCCTGACTGGAAAGCGCAGGGCCTTAACTCTGAAAACTTTGTGGCCTTCAACCTGACCGAGCGGATACAGCTGATCGGCGGAACCTGGTACGGTGGAGAGATGAAAAAGGGTATGTTCTCTATCATGAACTATCTGCTTCCGCTTAAAGGTATTGCCTCGATGCATTGCTCTGCCAACGTGGGCGATAAGGGCGACGTCGCAATCTTCTTCGGCCTGTCCGGCACCGGAAAAACCACGCTGTCGACCGATCCTAAACGCCAGCTTATCGGCGACGATGAGCACGGCTGGGACGACGACGGGGTATTTAACTTTGAAGGTGGCTGCTACGCCAAAACCATTAAGCTTTCTCAAGAAGCTGAGCCAGATATTTACAACGCGATTAAGCGAGATGCACTGCTGGAAAACGTCACCGTACTAGATGACGGTAGCGTTGATTTTAACGACGGTTCTAAAACCGAAAATACGCGGGTTTCTTATCCGATTTATCATATTCATAATATCGTCAAACCGGTATCTAAAGCCGGACACGCTAAAAAGGTTATTTTCTTAACTGCCGATGCATTTGGCGTATTGCCTCCCGTTTCCCGTTTAACTCCAGACCAGACTCAGTATCATTTCCTGTCTGGATTTACGGCTAAGCTGGCGGGAACTGAACGCGGAATTACTGAGCCTACGCCTACCTTCTCAGCCTGCTTTGGCGCAGCCTTCTTATCCTTGCACCCGACGCAATATGCGGAAGTTCTCGTTAAGCGAATGAAAGCCTCTGGCGCTCATGCCTATCTGGTGAATACCGGCTGGAATGGCACAGGAAAGCGAATCTCCATCAAGGATACCCGAGCCATTATTGACGCCATCCTAAACGGTGAAATTGATAAAGCCGATTCGTTTACTTTGCCAATTTTTGACCTAGCTGTTCCAACATCCCTTCCGGGCGTTAATCCTGCCATTCTCGACCCACGGGATACTTACGCCAACGAAGATGAGTGGGAAAAGAAAGCCAAAGAGCTGGCCACGCTGTTTATCACCAACTTTGATAAATACACCGATACACCAGCCGGTGAGGCGCTGATTACTGCAGGCCCGCATTTAGAAGAAGAGAAAGTTTAATCCTCGATAATCCGGCAAATCATTGCCGGTTAAATAAGACAAAGGCGCCGTTGGGCGCCTTTCTACCGTTATACGTATAAGCCAGTACAATTCATTAATTACACCAGTCCATAGTCTTTCCATTCTGACAGATATACCGTGACCTTCAGCCCCCCTTGAGAGCTAGTTCCCATCAGAATTTCACCGTTATGGCCATCAACAATTCGCCTCAGGATAGCCAAACCTAACCCGGTACCACTGATGCTTCGGGCACTATCGCCACGAACAAACGGTTGAAACAGTATTTCTAGCTGATCCTCAGGGATCCCCGGGCCATTGTCTTCAATCTGGAACCAAACTCGATGATCTTCCCGCCCGCTGCTAATGCGGATCCAGCCATTTCCATAGCGGGAAGCATTAACCAGTATATTGACTACCGCACGCTTGATGGATAACGGATGGATATTGGCCATCAGCTCACCGTTATACAGGTCGGTTTCAATATCTTCCTCATAGCCGGTGCTGGCTAAGACCACTTCAGCCAGAATGCTATTAATGTCGCCAGGCTCAGTGTGAAGCTCTTTGCCGGTACGTAGATAATCAATAAATTGTTCAATAATGGCGTTGCACTCTTCAATATCTTTATTGATTGACTCGGCCAGATACTCTTCTTTCACGCTCATCATTTCCGTTGCTAAACGAATCCGGGTTAAAGGCGTACGGAGATCGTGGCTAACGCCGGCCATCAATAGCGTTCGGTCATCATCTAACTGCTTCACGCCGGATGTCATTTGGTTAAACGCTCGGGTAACCGATCTGATTTCCGATGCTCCATACTCACGCAATGGCTGCGGAGCAATGCCCATGCCGACCTGCTGAGCTGCATGTTCAAGATCGGCCAATGGTCGGTTCTGAATGCGGATAAACAGCCAAGCGCCCCCTATCACCATCAAAACTATCGCCATGGTGTAACGAAATAGTGGAGCAAACTCGCCTTGCCGTATTTCGGTCAGCGGTACTCTGACCCAAACATCAGGTGAAAGGGAGGTTTTCAGCCAGACTACCGGGGAGTGGTTACCAACCTGAATCCGGACCTCAGTTGGCCCACCGAGCTGCTGTTCCATCTGCTTACTTAAGAAGTCATAGCTCTGGGCCCAGCGTAAACCGCTCTCTTCGGCAGAGGCATCGGTATGAAGCGAAATTCCCAGCTCACGGTACATTTCTTGCCGAAACTGGGGAGGAATAATGAGATAGGAACCATCTTCAAGCTTGAGTCGATTGGTCATTAGCATACGGACTTCGTATGCTAATACCTTGTTGAACTGTTGAATACTCGGAAGAATGGCAAAATGCAGGACTACAAAATAGGTCGTTACCAGACTGATAAACAATAACGACACTATCAATAATAATGTACGAGCGACTGAACTCCGGGGAGGAAATCGCCAAAAACTCATGCAGCGCTACCGTCTGGCACAAATACGTAGCCTAAGCCCCATACAGTCTGGATATAGCGTGGATGAGCCGGATCTTCTTCAACCATACGACGCAAGCGGGAAATTTGAACGTCAATCGACCGCTCCATTGCGCTGTATTCACGGCCGCGTGCTAAGTTCATCAGTTTATCGCGAGATAATGGCTCTCTCGGATGGCTCACTAAAGCTTTTAATACTGCGAATTCACCGCTGGTTAAAGGCATAGGCTCATCATCACGGAACATTTCACGCGTTCCCAGATTCAGTTTGAATTTCCCGAATAGAATCACGGCTTCTTCCTGAGAAGGCGCCCCGGGTAGCTCACTGGTCTGACGCCTTAACACCGCCCGTATACGAGCCAGAAGTTCGCGTGGATTAAACGGCTTAGGAATGTAGTCATCAGCCCCAATTTCTAGGCCGACAATACGGTCAACTTCTTCACCTTTGGCCGTAACCATGATGATAGGAATCGGGTTACTCTGGCTACGCAAGCGGCGGCAAATGGACAGGCCATCTTCACCCGGAAGCATGAGATCAAGCACCATCAGGTGAAATGACTCTCTGGTTAACAGGCGATCCATCTGCTCTGCATTAGCCACCCCCCTAACCTGAAAACCCTGTTCGGTAAGATAACGTTCTAATAAGCCACGTAGACGCATATCGTCATCAACGACCAGAATTTTATGATTCTCTTGCATAATTTTGCTCCAAAGGTTTTATTGCCTGACAACAAATAAATTCGAAATGAATAATTAGCTGAGACAATGTAAATTGCATAACTGACAAGAGTAAATTGTTACAAAGATTGATTATCAACAAATTAGCTAAAATTTAGCCGTCAAACATACGCTTATTCTTATCAGGAAAACTCGCTAGCAACCCGACGCTGACTATAAATTTATGTCCATAACTTAGTCAACCGGCTGATAGCTAATGTCTAAAACCCAGTATGTCGCAATACCATTTGGCGTTTGTACGCTCACTTCATCATCGACTTTCTTACCTAAGAGCGCACGTGCTACTGGAGAATCAATAGAAATCCACTTTTTCGCCGGTTCAAACTCATCTGGACCGACTAAGCGAAAAACGTTCTCTTCGCCTTCTTCATTTTCAACTTTAACCCAAGCCCCGAAAAAAATTTTACCTTCTTGTTGCACATTAGGATCAACAATTTTTAGCACTTCAAGGCGTTTGGTTAAAAACCTGACCCGACGATCGATTTCACGTAATCGCTTTTTGCCATAAATATATTCTGCATTCTCAGAGCGATCGCCCATTGCTGCTGCTTCAGACACCGCCTGAGTGACTATCGGGCGTTCTTCCCGCCACAAATATTTCAACTCATCATCCAGTGCCTGCCAGCCTTGGCGGGTAATGTAATTGCTTCTTGCCATTAGATTCTCAGCGCTTCAAACTGTTTCAAATTGTAGCGCAATTAGCGCTAATTGACCCCATTTTATACGTATTAACACCCGATTACCTCTGGTTCTGCTAGCATTTTTATGCAGCAATCCGTATAACGACATTAATTTTTTCACTTAGATAGATAGCATTTTTTATGAATAATCCACTCAGCCGCATTATTGCAAATGAATTACAGGTAAGGCCTGAGCAAGTCTTATCTACCATCAACCTGCTGGATGAAGGCAACACGGTTCCCTTTATTGCCCGCTATCGTAAAGAAGTCACGGGCGGCCTAGATGACACACAGCTCAGGCAGCTTGAAACCCGATTGGTTTACCTGCGTGAACTGGAGGATCGCCGCCGGACCATTATTAAATCAATCGATGAACAAGGTAAGCTCTCTGCTGAACTGGCCGCTGCGCTAAATGGCACAATGAGTAAGACCGAGCTAGAAGACCTCTACCTGCCTTATAAACCAAAACGCCGTACTCGTGGCCAAATTGCTATTGAAGCGGGCCTTGAGCCTTTAGCCGACAGCCTATGGCAGGATCCTCAACAAGATCCTGAAACCACCGCGGCCGCCTACGTCGACAATGATAAGGGCGTGGCTGATACTAAAGCAGCGCTGGACGGGGCTCGCTACATTCTAATGGAACGCTTCGCCGAAGATGCTGCACTGTTGGGTAAAATTCGTGATTATCTGTGGAAGAATGCCCATCTGGCGGCCAAAGTGATTGAGGGAAAAGAAGAAGAAGGCGCTAAGTTCCGCGACTACTTTGACCATCATGAACTCCTTTCAACTACGCCGTCTCACCGGGCTCTAGCCATGTTTCGTGGACGAAATGAAGGCATTCTCAGCCTATCGTTGAATGCCGATCCTCAACATGAAGAGCCGCCCCGCGAGAGCTATTGTGAACAGATTATTACCGACTATCTGAATCTACGTTTAAACAACGCACCGGCTGATACATGGCGTAAGGCAGTGGTAAACTGGACGTGGCGCATCAAGATCCTTCTCCATATGGAAACCGAGCTTATGGGTAGCCTGAGAGAAAAATCGGAAGATGAAGCCATTAACGTGTTTGCCCGCAACATGCACGACCTGCTAATGGCAGCGCCGGCAGGTATGCGAGCAACGATGGGCCTCGATCCGGGCCTGCGTACCGGTGTGAAAGTCGCGGTAGTCGATGCAACCGGCAAGCTGGTCGCCACTGAAACTGTCTATCCGCATACCGGTCAGGCGGCAAAAGCGGCAACGGTCGTCGCGGCATTGTGCATTAAACATCAAGTTGAGCTGGTCGCTATTGGTAACGGAACGGCTTCCCGGGAGACCGAGCGTTTCTACCTCGAGCTACAGCGTCAGTACCCTGAAGTTAAAGGGCAAAAGGTCATTGTCAGCGAAGCCGGAGCCTCAGTTTATTCTGCATCGGAACTGGCTGCACTGGAGTTTCCTGACTTAGATGTTTCCATTCGTGGGGCCGTTTCTATTGCCCGCCGCCTGCAAGATCCTCTGGCTGAATTAGTAAAAATCGAGCCTAAATCTATCGGCGTTGGCCAGTATCAGCACGATGTCAGTCAGTCTCAGTTGGCCCGTCGTCTGGATGCCGTGGTTGAAGACTGCGTAAATGCGGTGGGTGTCGATCTCAATACCGCTTCAGTACCCTTACTGACCCGAGTCGCTGGCCTAAGCCGTATCATGGCCCAGAATATTGTCGACTGGCGGGACGCGAACGGCCGGTTTAACAATCGTAACCAGTTACTGGACGTTAGCCGCCTCGGACCAAAAGCCTTTGAGCAATGCGCCGGTTTCTTGCGGATTAATCAGGGGGATAACCCGCTGGATGCCTCAACGGTTCACCCTGAAACCTATCCGGTCGTAGAGCGCATTCTAGCCGCTACGCAAAAAACCCTGCGCGATCTGATGGGCAGCGCCGATGCACTGCGCGGATTAAAAGCCACCGATTTTATCGATGCCCGATTTGGCGTTCCGACGGTCAGCGATATTCTTAAAGAGCTAGAAAAGCCGGGCCACGACCCGCGCCCTGAATTCAAAACCGCGAGCTTCGCTGATGGCGTTGAAACCATGAAAGACCTGAATGTCGGTATGATTCTGGAAGGTTCAGTGACTAACGTGACTAACTTCGGCGCATTTGTCGATATCGGGGTTCATCAGGATGGCTTAGTTCATATCTCATCGCTGGCTGATAAATTTATAGAAGATCCGCACACGGTGGTTAAAGCCGGGGATATCGTGAAGGTCAAAGTGCTTGACGTTGATCTAGCCCGAAAACGCATTGCCTTAACCATGCGTCTGGATGAGCAACCGGAAGACGGTAATCGTAAACCAACCACCGCACCAGAGCGGGATAAACCTCAACGGTCACCGGCTCAGCATAACGCTAAACCGGCGGCAGTCCGAGACAAGAATAACAGTGCTATGGGTGACGCCTTGGCCGCTGCGCTAAATAAAATGAAGCGCTAACGGCCAGAGAAATAATCACTAGCTGCCGGAATAATACGGCAGCTTTTGATTATTTATTCATCTGATTCAAATCGAGAAAAGTGGCTGTTTTATTTAAAGTACCAACGAAAAGGATAGTAAAGCCCACTGAGTTAAAAATGTAATAGTTGTTGATAAAATAATGTCATTTTTATCATTACCTTCACCCATAGGCTGAAAGCCTATTACTGCTACAGCCCGCCTCCTGACCGCCAGAACAACGATACAATCGATCCGTGTTGATAAAAATAATATTTAAATTACAAATAGTTGATTATGATTTTAGCGCATTTTGTAGTTAAATACCTTGGTCGTTACGCGGAATAAGAAACCTATTTAGCCCGAATTAAGAAAACGGAACCGGTAATAATTATTTACGCTTAACTCTTGGCCCGGCGTTGTATACGATAATCATTATCACTAACATTAAGATTGAAAGCCTATAAGTGGTATAAATAACCGCATTGATGTCAATTTGGTCAGCTTAACGGCGAATAAATAACGTTTACAATAAAATACGCTTTTCCTTTTCCAAAAGGCCTGATGCTTTCTTAACCTGAGTTAATAAAAAATAGAACGCTATGATCCAATTACTCCCCCTACACTCATACAAAATTGTTGGTTTCACGCCAGAGATTAATCCAGCATACCGGCAAAAACTGCTTTCATTGGGTATGCTGCCCGGCTCAATATTTCGCGTCATACGCGTTGCACCGCTTGGGGATCCCATACAAATAGAGACCCCGCGCATCTGTCTGGTACTCAGAAAAAAAGATTTGGATTTTATTAAGCTCAGCCTGATTGACTAACTATTTACTGGCTTAATAAACACAAAAACGGTTCCTTATTCATTGCTATCTGGCTCATAAATGAAACAACTTACGATCGGACTAATCGGTAACCCGAACTCAGGAAAAACAACGCTATTCAATCAGTTGACCGGCTCCCGCCAGCGCGTAGGAAACTGGGCTGGCGTTACCGTCGAACGCAAGGAAGGCCATTTCAAAACGGATGAAAATCAAATTACCTTGGTTGACCTGCCGGGTACCTATTCTCTAACCACCATATCGGAACACACGTCAATTGATGAGCAAATCGCCTGCCACTACATTTTGAGCGGTGAAGCCGATTTACTACTAAACGTAGTCGACTCATCTAACCTTGAACGTAGCCTATATCTAACGCTTCAGATACTTGAATTGGGTATTCCATGCGTTGTTGTGCTTAACATGTTGGATATCGCCGACGATCAGAATATAGAAATCGATATTGATACCTTATCGGCCAGACTGGGCTGCCCGGTGATTCCAATGGTATCAACTCGTGGACGGGGTCTTCCTGCGTTAAAGTCAGCCATTGACCATTGGCAACCCAATAAACACCCGTCGTTAACTACCTATCCCGACTTGGTCGAAGAACAGGCGGCCCGACTGGCAAGCCGGATGCCATCCGACTTACCCGCTCAGCAAAGCCGCTGGTTAGCGTTGCAAATGCTGGAAGGCGATATTTATAGCCGCTCCCGCTCAGGGCAAGCGCAGTCATTATTATCTGATGCCCGTCAGATACTACAAGATCGCTACAGCGAAGATCCGGGGCTAATCATTGCCGATACTCGCTATCAAGCCATCGCCGGTATCTGTGATGTCGTGCATAACCGTAACAACGCACAGCCGAGTAGGCTGACAGAAGCGCTCGATAAGGTAGTCATTAACCGCTGGCTGGGTTTACCCATCTTCCTGTTCGTGATGTACCTCATGTTTGTGTTGGCCATTAACATTGGCGGCGCACTACAACCGCTGTTTGATCAAGGCTCAGCCGCCATTTTCATTTCGGGAATCCAATGGGTCGGACAGCATTTTAACTTCCCGGAATGGTTAACCATATTTCTGGCTCAAGGCATTGGCGGCGGTATTAATACCGTTTTGCCGCTGGTTCCGCAAATCGGGCTGATGTACCTGTTCTTAGCGTTTCTGGAAGACTCCGGATACATGGCCAGAGCCGCTTTCGTTATGGATAAGCTGATGTATGCCTTAGGCCTGCCGGGCAAATCATTCGTTCCGCTCATCGTAGGCTTTGGCTGTAACGTCCCTTCAATTATGGGCACCCGCACGCTGGACGCCCCTCGTGAACGCTTAATGACCATCATGATGGCTCCGTTTATGTCTTGCGGAGCTAGGTTGGCCATCTTTGCGGTATTCTCTGCGGCCTTCTTCGGCAAAGACGGTGCGCTGGTAGTATTCTCGCTTTACTTACTGGGTATCGTGGTCGCTATTCTTACCGGACTGATGCTGAAATACACCATCATGCGCGGTGAAGCTTCACCGTTCATCATGGAGCTACCGGTATATCACATACCTCATGCCAAGAGCCTATTACTGCAAACCTGGCAGCGGCTGAAAGGGTTTGTTCTTCGCGCCGGTACGGTGATCATTATTGCCAGCGTTGTGATTGGCGGGCTAAACAGTTTTTCATTTTCCGGCAAACCCGTTACCAGTATCAACCAATCGGCACTAGCTTCAACCAGTAAGGTATTAACCCCGCTGCTTCATCCAATGGGAGTAACGCAGGATAACTGGCAGGCTACGGTCGGATTAATTACCGGAGCAATGGCAAAAGAAGTGGTGGTCGGTACCTTAAATACCTTGTATACCGCAGAGCAAATTACCAATGAACCTTTCGACTACCAAAATTTTAATCTGTTAACAGAATTACAGGGCGCCGTCGCTGAAACCTGGAACAGCCTGAAAGAGACATTCACCCTGAGCGCACTGAGCAACCCAATTGAAGCCAGCAAAGGCGACGGCGAAATGAATAGTAGCTCGATGGGCGTCATGAGCAGCAAATTTGGCAGTAGTTCCGCGGCCTACAGCTACCTGATATTTGTTCTACTCTACGTTCCTTGCGTATCAGTGATGGGTGCGATTGCCAGAGAAAGCAGCAAAGGCTGGATGACGTTCTCAATCTTCTGGGGGTTAGATATTGCCTATAGTCTGGCGACGGTATTCTATCAATTAGCCAACTTTAGTGCTCATGCGCAGCAAAGCACCGTAACGATCGCGGCGGTAGCAATATTTAACGCGTTATTAATCTATGGGTTATACCATATGCGCGATCGGGTAATGACCCGGATGCCAACCTCTAACCCTGAAGATTGCTGCAAAAATAGTAAAACAGGACCCTGTCATTAAATGGTGAGCCTAATTGACGTTCGCGATGCCGTAGCGCTAAACGGCATCGCAGAACTACAGCAACTCAGCCGGCAGCTTAAAGTACATCCCCAGATGCTTCAGGCTATGTTGCAACAGCTAGAGTCGATGGGAAAGATTGAACGAATCGAACCTGATGACGCTTGCCTGACCGGGCAGTGTAAAAGCTGCCCCGACGGCGAGAAATGCCTCAGCGAATCCTATCGGATAAAAACGTCGGCTTAATCCGTCTGGTGAAGGCGAAAATGCGGAGCAAGTCTCTCAATAATGTAATGCCCGATACCAGAATTCACTCCCCTTTTGAGCAACAACACAAGATCGGCACTCCCTTCGCCAATTGTTCGTCAGTAACGTGGGCCATAGGCTATGGTCCTAACTCTGAATGCTACTTCTGAATGATACTTCTGAATGAATAGGAAAGCAGATAACTATGCCGATCGTTGATAGCCTATGCTGGTTCTGCCTGCAGCCACTTGCCATACCACAGCAAAGCATCTGTAGCGTTTGTTTACGACACTTGCCGCCGCTCCCGGTCTGCTGCCCGCGATGCGGCCTTCCGGCTCCGGAAAATAGCGAACTTTGCAACCAATGCAAACATCATCCGCCACGGTGGCAGCGGCTAATTGCCGTTAGCGATTACCTTGGTCCGGTAAAATATTTGATTACCCGGCTTAAATTCTACGGTGAAGATAAATATGCCCCCTTGCTGTCTCGCTTACTACTACTCGCCTGGCTCAATGCCCGCAGAACGCAGCTGCTGTCTAAACCGGATATAATCATTACCGTGCCCTTGCACCACACAAGGCGCTGGCGCAGGGGCTTTAACCAGACTGAACCTATCGGCCGCAGGCTGGCTAAGTGGATTGGTTGTCCATTTAATCCTACGCTAGTCGTTCGCCACCGGTCAACGCCGCCTCAGCAAAGCCTGAGTGCCTACGATCGGCAATACAATTTACAGCACGCGTTTAGCTGCAATCAGCGTCTCGACGGGCTGCATATTGCATTACTCGACGATATCGTCACCACGGGAAATACCGTGGCTGAAATAAGCAATCTGCTATTAAAAAATGGAGCTGCTTCGGTTCAGATATGGTGTTTATGCCGCACCTTGAAGAATGACCAACAATAGGCGTATTATACCCTACAAGAAAGGTCAACTACTGAGCATGTCATGATTAAAATTACCGATTCAGCCCAATCTCACTTTAAAAAACTACTGGCTAATCAGGAAGAAGGCACCCAGATTCGTGTTTTCGTGATTAATCCAGGCACGCCGACAGCCGAGTGTGGGGTATCTTACTGCCCACCCGATGCCGTTGAAGCAAGCGATACCGAACTAAAATTTGAACAACTTTCGGCTTTTATTGATGAAATTAGCGCACCTTATCTTGAAGATGCCGAAATTGACTTTGTTACCGATCAGCTTGGCGCTCAGCTAACGCTAAAAGCGCCCAATGCAAAAATGCGCAAAGTTGATGATGATGCTCCGCTAATCGAGCGTGTCGAATACGTTCTGCAGTCGCAAATTAACCCTCAGTTGGCTGGTCACGGTGGCCGGGTTTCTCTGATGGAAATCACTGATGAAGGTTATGCAATTTTACAGTTTGGCGGTGGTTGTAATGGCTGCTCGATGGTCGATTACACGCTGAAAGAAGGCATTGAGAAAGAGCTGTTACAGAAGTTCCCTGAGCTAAAAGGCGTTAGAGATCTGACTGAACACCAGAGCGGTGAACACTCTTACTACAAATAATCGTTTAACGGCGTACGGCTGAATAAAAGGGACCGCATGGTCCCCTTTTTCATTCCGGTGGCTGAAGAATTCGCTCGTTAACATAAGTAACCGTCCTGCGGCTTAATCTTCCATTACAGCACACAGTATTGGTTACTACTTTAGCTATCCAGCCCAAAACGTCCGCACCAAAACTATATTATCTCACTGATTCTAATTATTATTTAATCATGACATTGCACGTTCAGGCGTTAGAACTGCAATTTTAGCCGGTTCCAAGCTGGCTGAAGATGTTTCAGGCTGGAACATCTTGTCATGCTTCTTACGACTTGATTTACAATTTATTGGTGTTCAAACCATCTGAGTTGAATAGACTGATTCAAACTTATTTCTGCTTCTAATTTAAAACACATAAAAGATAATTAAATCAAATTATTATGATAAATTACCTACAGAGAAATTTTTTCAACACCTTCAACTTCCCGTGGCCAGCTACGGTGTGCGTTATGATGCTGTTCTTTTCTTTTCATGCGCACGCCACTAACTCTCATAAAACGGCAAAAAAACCGCCGGTAGTGACTCATTCGGTAGCCAAAACCGCGACTAAGCGTAAACGGACGTCACAAAAGTCGGCCAGCAACGCGCATTCACACAGCGCTCGGCAGTCTCATACCGGTGAAGAGGCGTATGAAATACCAGAGGGTAGCAATCCGTTCGCTCAAAATAATAGCCAAAGCCTGCAAATATCTGACGGGATGCACCCGAAGATGACCGTCGTTCAAAGCACTAAAATCACGACGGCAAAGCGTCAGGTTATTGCTAAGTTAATGAAACAGCTAGGTAAACCGTATCGCTACGGCGGTTCATCACCGCTCACTGGATTTGATTGCAGTGGGCTGGTCAAATACGCTTACAATGACCAGCTTAAAACCACGTTACCGCGCACCGCCGACAATATGTTTTCCATGTCACAAGAACAGGCGCTAAAAGTGAAAAAGGAAGAGTTACATAGCGGTGACTTAGTTTTCTTCCGCACTAACCGCAGCCGTACGCATGCCGGCCACGTTGGCGTTTATCTGGGCGACGGCGAGTTCATTCAGGCCCCCCGCACTGGTGAAGAGATACAAATCAGCCGGTTAGATGATAACTACTGGCAAGAACACTACATTGGTGCCCGACGGGTATTATTACCTTCCGCGGTGAGATAACGTTTAATAAAAAATGCCGGTCAAAGCAATCTGACCGGCATTTTTTATATCAACGCTATCTTTATTCAGCAAACGCCGCTTTGTTACCGGCCGCCTCTTTAAGCCATTGCTCTATGCGCTGTTTCTGAACTTCATTTAGCCACATGCCTAACTTTGTCCGGCGCCAGATAACGTCGTCTAACTCAACGGCCCATTCGTTAACGCTCAGATACTTCAGTTCGGCTTCGTACAGGTCATGGCCAAAATTCTCGCCTAAGTCAGACAGGCTGGTTTTATTTTCCAGTAAAATCTCGGTGTGGGAGCCATAAGTATGCGCATAGCGGATCGCCAGTCCATCGGGTAACCAAGCGTATTTTCGACGCAGCTGTGCCACGTAGCTATTACGATCGGTTCCCATATCCCCGCCGGGAAGAATGCCGTTCTTGGTCCAAGCTGGGCCAATACCCGGATAATAGTGGGCCAGTTTCTCAATCGCATGCTCGGCCAGCTTACGATAAGTGGTCAGCTTACCGCCAAACACTGATAACAATGGCGCTTCGCCAGCTTCATCGGCGACTTCCAGCGTATAGTCACGGGTTACGGCCTGAGCGGCATCTGATTCATCATCGCACAGTGGACGAACGCCTGAGTAGGTCCAGACGATGTCATCTTTACTCAACTGCTTTTTGAAGTGGTCATTATATACCTTCAGCAAATAGCTAATCTCATTCTCGTCAATCTTCACATCGAGAGGATCGCCATGATATTCCACATCAGTGGTACCGATAATCGAGAAGTCGCCTAACCATGGGATAACGAACACAATACGGTTATCTTCATTTTGTAAAATGTAGGCCTGTGACTCGCTGTGTGCTTTAGGTACAACAATATGGCTTCCTTTAATCAGGCGAATACCGCGCGGTGATTTAAGCTGCAGGCCTTGGTCAAAGAATTGTTTAACCCACGGGCCAGTGGCGTTAACCAAGCCCTTCGCTCGCCAAGTCTGCGTTTTACCAGCTATTTCATCATAGGCTTCAACAACCCAAATCCCCTCTTCACGCCACGCCCGGGTCACATTGGTTCTGGTACGAACTTCACCGCCGTGTTTAACTACTTCCTGAGCGTTCAGTACCACCAAACGCGCATCATCAACCCAGCAATCGGAATATTCAAATCCACGGGTCAGTTGAGGTTTTAACACTGACCCTGAGCCAAACTTCAAGCCGTTACTGGCCGGCAGGCTGGTGCGTTTGCCTAAGTGGTCATAGAGGAACAGTCCGGCACGAATCATCCACGCCGGGCGTAGATGAGGCTGATGAGGTAAACGAAAACGCATCGGAAAGGCAATGTGGGGAGCCAGCTTTAGCAACACTTCGCGTTCAGCCAGCGCTTCGCTAACTAAGCGAAATTCATAGTGCTCTAAATAGCGTAATCCCCCGTGGATAAGCTTAGAGCTAGCGGACGAAGTGGCACAGGCTAGATCGCGTGCTTCCAGCATCAAAACGGAAAGCCCACGGCCAGCGGCATCTGCAGCTATACCAGCCCCATTAATACCACCGCCGATAACAATTAAGTCTTTGGTTTCCATTCTAGCCACCTCATTATGCTCGTAAGAACTTAAAATGTTCGATTTCGAGCATAATTGTAGACAAAAAAGGTCAGTTTAGCCAGCAATTAACCAAATAAAAACATTTTCGCGTGATCCGGGTAACATTTAATCCACAGTGTTATAAAGGTTAATTTAGCGGAAACGATCTGTGTGGGACAATAAGAGGGAGATATACAGTGGAAAAATATAAATAAAGGCCGGACAGTGAGGAAAGTTACCCGCGCTGTCCGTTTATCAGTAAGAAATCAAAAGCGATATGGGCAGAATCAGCAAAGCTCTAGCTTCACATCATACTGTTTAATCATATTCATTACGCTGGCCGGTGGTTCTGCATCGGTAAACAGGTAATCGATTAATCCCATATTACCTAAGTTAACCATGGCATTGCGGCCGAACTTGGAGTGGTCGGTAACCAGCATCACGCTGCGGGAGTTTTCGATAATCGCACGCTTAGTCCGCACTTCATGATAATCAAACTCCAGCAGGCAGCCATCCATATCAATACCGCTGATGCCGAGAATGCCATAATCAAGACGGAACTGAGAAATGAAATCCAGCGTGGCTTCGCCAATAATTCCACCATCGCGGGAGCGAACTTCACCGCCAGCAAGGATCAGCCGGAAGTCCTCTTTGCCCGTTAGCAACGTAGCCACATTCAGATTGTTAGTCACCACGCGTAAATTTTTGTGGTTCAGTAGCGCATGGGCAACGGCTTCCGGCGTAGTACCAATATCGATGAATAACGTTGCTCCATCAGGAATATGGCTGGCAACGCGCTCAGCAATGCGCGCTTTCTCATCATGCCACATCACTTTACGATCGTGGTAAGCAGCGTTAACTGCGGAGCTAGACGGCAAAGCGGCTCCGCCGTGGTGGCGTTGGATCTTATTTTGCTCAGCCAGTTCGTTTAAATCACGGCGAATAGTCTGTGGACTCACGCCAAAATGCTCGACCAGCTCTTCAGTACTGACATAACCATGCTTGCGCACTAAATCAATAATTGACTCATGTCGTTGAGTTTGTTTCACTTCGAGACCCTAAAACGCGAAATCCTGACGCGCCCCTTATTATTGTTTATTAAGCCTTTTTGAAGACCGAGTATCCCACCATGCCAAGGCAAGACCAACAACTAACCCAGCAATATGAGCCGCATTCGCTACCGACACACCAAACATATCAAAGTAGCCTACGGCTAGCCACGCTAATGCAAAGATCATTAATGAACGTTGCATATAAACACCACGCTCGGGTGCACGTTCACCCGATAGCCAGCAATATCCCATTAGCGCATATACAACGCCAGAAAGACCACCAAATAGGCTACCGCTAAACGCAGCCTGTCCGTACCCTGAAAGTATCGCTGACAGTACCGTAATCTCTAATAGTTTACCCGTACCTAATCGTTTCTCCAGCGGGCCGCCAAGGTACCACCACCACACTAGATTGAAGAGAATGTGCATTAGCGAAAAGTGTAAAAATGCATGGCTAACCCAACGCCATATCTGAATATATTGGCCGCTGTTGGCAGGATAGGCAAGCAGGTCAAATAGGGTATCATCACCAAATAGCTGCATTAATCCGTAAACAGCCACGCATATAACGATGATGATTAACGTTAGTGGCCCAGCCTGAGAACGCAGGCTGGCGAAGGTATACTCGCGCCGGTAGGCAATATTGGCATTTGAGCTGCCGGCCTCCCAGCTAGCGGCCAAATAGCGGGGGTCATTGGGATTATCAATGAACTGCTGTAGTTCACGACGAACCGTTTGCTCCGATAATTCATCGGCCAGCCATAGCTCTACCTGATTGTTCTGATGCCGAACTTCAATATCAATATGTAACGTAGCCATATAATCCACAAAGGCTTGGGCCATACGGGGATTAGAGAAAGCAATTAATCGAAGCATCAAAACTCACTTAAAGATTAACAAAATGATATAGATAAAAAGGCGTCATCACGAATGTATCACTACATTGAAAATTCAACAATCTGCTAATCGTTAACTAAAATAACGCGCGTCCATAATCTACCACAATCATAAATCGAGTATCTGAAGGATGTTAAATTGATTGGGAAAATTATGGTCACTAAGCCAGATAAAATAGAGGATTGGTACATTGCGCCCCAAATAGTAAAGCGATCATTACCTGTCGCACGGTTAGAACATACGGCCACGGTGATTGATTTAAGATTTAGCAACGTCCTGAGGATAATGGCGTAGCCAAGACTCAAAACCGCCTTCAACGCTGTAGACCTGCTCAAACCCCTGATGCACTAAATATTGGGCGGCACCCCGGCTACTGATACCGTGATAGCACATCACAAAAATCGGATGCTCAAGCGCAGCCTCCTGCATAAACCCATGCAGATTGGCATCCGTCAGGTGAATAGCTTCCGGCACGTGCCCCGACTGAAAGCTCATTGCATCGCGGATATCAACCAGCGTTGCGTCACCCTGTTGTAACCGAACATAAGCCTCACTGACGCTAATTGTTTCAAACTGATCCATAACGACCCTATAACCTATAAAAACACTCAACTATTATAGCCATAATTTCTTTTCCGGCACACCTGATTCATCCACCAGCGCATAAACGCATTCCCAAGGTGAAAACAGGCCAATATTCATAATGCAAAACGCCTGATGGAATACATCAGGCGTTTTAAAATTAACTAAACGGTTTATTTAAGCATGCTAGGCTTCAATCGCCATGCGCAGTTTCTTCATTGCATTTTTTTCGAGCTGGCGAACTCGTTCGGCAGAAACGCCGTAGTTATCGGCCAGTTCCTGCAACGTTGCCTTGGAATCATCATCGCTTAACCAGCGGGCGCGGATAATATGCTGGCTACGCTCATCCAGCTCGCTCAACGCGTTAGTCAGTTTGTCTGCCGCATCGTTGTCCCAGTTCTCTTCTTCAATGCTTTCGGCAAAGTCAGATGATTTATCTTCAAGGAACAGGGCCGGAGCAACAACGCTGCTTTCGCTATCGTCATCAGCGCTGATATCAAAAGCCATATCCTGAGCCGCCATGCGTGACTCCATTTCAAGCACGTCTTTACTTGAGACGCCCAGCTCTTTGGCAACTAACTCAACTTCATCTTGATTAAACCAGCCTAAACGCTGTTTAGATTTACGCAGATTGAAGAACAGCTTGCGCTGAGCCTTAGTGGTTGCGACTTTAACAATACGCCAGTTACGCAGCACATATTCATGAATTTCGGCTTTAATCCAGTGAACCGCAAAGGAGACCAGACGAACCCCAACTTCGGGGTTAAAGCGGCGCACCGCCTTCATCAAACCAATGTTACCTTCCTGAATTAAATCAGCCTGCGGTAAACCATAGCCAGAATAGTTACGAGCGACGTGAATAACAAAGCGCAAATGGGAGAGGATCAGCTTCTTCGCTGCCGCCAAATCGCCGTTATAATGCAGCCGTTCAGCCAGGTCTTTCTCTTCATCCGCCGTTAACATTGGATAGGTATTGGCAGCCCTGATATAGGCCTCCAGGCTACCTTGAGGAACCAGAGCTAAAGTTTGCATTTCTGTAGTCATTCAAACCCTCTCATTATGAAACAGATAAAGTTATGTGTTTTAGAACTGTTTTAGCCAGACCGTTTTCGCTGACCAAAAGATAAAGGATTAATGCGATTACTATTACTTATTCGTCAATGAGACCCTAAATCTACCTACAAGTTCGTATCTGAATCAAATTATTCACAGTAATTATCGTCGGATGCTGCACCAGTTTATTACCGCACTGCGATAGTATTTTAACGCAGCAATCCACATATTCAAGACCTTCAGTATACCAAAATTAAACTACCTTGGTGTAAATTGGCGTAAATGTCTTACCGTGGCTAACCAGGCTGCGATCCAGCCGATCATGGCTGAAATCACCAGCACCAGCAGGCTCTCGTCCCAGCTTAACCCGGTGATGGAAAACAGAGTACCAAATACTTTGGCTGTTTCAGTGACGGAGGCATCGAGCCGCCAGACTAAAGCCTGCGACATAATCAATGACAATACGGCACCCAATACTCCAAGCAACAGCCCGCCGTTCAGGAAAGGGCGTAAAATAAAGCCATCGGTCGCACCGATCAGCTTCATGATGCTAATGGTTTCCCGGCGGCTAAAAATATTCAGCCGGACACTATTGCCAATCACCAGAAAGACCGCAATCACCATCAGCACCGCAATGGTGGCTGAAATATTGCCCACCAGTTTAGTCAGGGCGGAAAGCCGTGAAAACCAGCTATCATCGGTTTTTACATCGCTGATACCCTGAATATTACGGATAGCTTCCCGTAGCGCGATGAGCTTATCGGAGCCAAGAAAATCGGCCTTAGGCGTGACAATAGCCAATGCCGGTAACGGATTGTCGTTTAACATATCCAGCGCACTACCAAATCCGGACCACTCACGAAATTCGCTCAGGGCGTTATCCCGGGAGATATAATTCACCGTCTCCACGCCGTCTAATATCTTAAGTTGATCGACGAGCGCAATAGCGCCTTCGTCGCTGACCTTTTTATCGATATAAACCGTCACCTGCGGCGTCGGATACCATTCAGAGGCCGCATGGTTCACGTTTTTCCATACTAGATAACACAGGCTGGGCAACGTGATTGAAATAGCAATAACCATCACCGTCAAAAAGGTGGCCAGCGGCTGGCGCATCATATCGAGAAGGGTATTATTCCAGGCATAGCGCCATTGTTCACGCCATCCTCCGGTAGAGCGTACGGCTTTCGATGGTTTTGGCTTACCGCTTGGCGCGTTGGTTTTGGGGTTTTTAATCCGCATAGCTATCCCCTCCGCTTAAACGGCCATGAGACAGCGTAAATACCGGATAAGATCGACTGGCAATCAACCCGGTGTTATGGGTTGCCATTAATACGGTAACGCCCGCCCGATTAAACTCTTCAAACAGCCGTAAAATACCAGCTGACAGTTCGTTATCGAGGTTGCCGGTGGGTTCATCGGCCAGCAGTACCGCCGGTTTATTGACTACCGCTCTGGCGATCCCGACTCTTTGCTGCTCACCGCCCGACAGCTGAATAGGTAAACATTTCGCCTTATCCAGCAGCCCGACTTTATCTAAGGCAGCCGAAACCCGGCGGCGGATCTCTTCCGGGCTGGCTCCACTGATAATCAGGGGTAAAGAGACGTTGTCATAGGCAGTCCGATCGGGCAGCAGATTATGGTCTTGAAAGATCATGCCAATTTGGCGACGCAGAAAAGGAACTTCTGAAGGCGTCAGGCGGCTAACATCATGGCCCGAAAACCAAATATGCCCTGCACTCGGGCGCTCGATGCCACAAATCAGCTTCAGCAGGGTACTTTTTCCCGCGCCGGAATGGCCGGTCAAAAATGCCATTTTAGCCTGCTGCAGATGAAAATTCACACCCTGCAGCGCCTGCTGTCCGCCTAAATAAGCTTTGCTGACCTGTTCAAAACGAATCATCGTTTTAATCCTCTCGGGCAAAAAGTGCTTCTATAAAGTCATCGGCTTTGAAAGGGCGTAAATCTTCAATCCCTTCACCCACCCCGATATAGCGGATCGGAATACCAAACTGGTCAGCAACCGAGAAAATCACGCCACCCTTTGCCGTTCCGTCGAGCTTAGTCAATGCGATACCGGTTACCCCGATGGCTTCATTAAACAGTTTAGTCTGGCTAATGGCGTTCTGGCCGGTGCTGGCATCGATAGTCAGCATAATTTCATGGGGTGCGTTTTCATCGAGCTTTTTCATCACCCTAACGATTTTCTTCAGTTCTTCCATCAGATGGGACTTATTCTGTAACCGGCCAGCGGTATCAGCGATAAGTACATCAACACCGCGTGAATGCGCGGCCTGAATAGCGTCAAAAATTACCGAGGCAGAATCAGCGCCGGTATGTTGAGCAATCACGGGGATCTTATTGCGCTGCCCCCAAACCTGAAGCTGCTCAACGGCGGCCGCGCGGAAAGTATCTCCGGCGGCCAACATAACTGATTTACCTTCTGCCTGAAACTGACGGGCTAGTTTACCAATGGTGGTTGTTTTGCCCACGCCGTTAACGCCAACCATCAGGATAACGAACGGTTTATGCCCGGTCACATCAAGCGGAACATCAACCTTGGCTAAAATTTCGCCCATCTCTTCTTTCAGTTTGCCGTATAGTGCCTCTGCATCTTTCAGGTCTTTGCGCGTGGCGTGCTGGGTCAGGGAGGCGATAATTTTACTGGTGGTACCAACGCCAACGTCGGCTATCAATAGCTGCTCTTCTAGCTCTTCAAACAGTTCGTCATCGATACGTTTGCCGAGAAATAGGCCGATAAAGCCTGAGCCCAGATTTTCTTTAGTTCTTAGCAAACTTCGCTTTAAGCGAGCAAAAAAGCCTTCTTTAGTCGGACGATCCTGCTCATGCTGCTCGCCGAACTCAAACTCGTCATGTTCGTCTTGCGATTCAGCAGAATTTAGCGCCAACGCGGTTTCAACGTCAGACTCTAACTCAGCCTCATCAATATCGGGCTCATCGACAATATCAATATCGTCATATGCCGCTTTTGCGTTCTCAACCCGTGCGGTTTCAACTTCATCATCAGACGCCGTAACGGCACCAGTCTCATTAATCTGACCACCGGTATTGATAACCTGAAAAGCTGCTGCGTGGGGTTCCACCAGCGGCGTTAGCGGATCGTCATAGGTTTCGGGTGGTGCACCTGATTCGGCGGTTTGCTCCAGATTTAATTCAGCAGTGACCTCAGCAACGCGCTCGTCTTCAACGGGTTGAATTTCATCGTTTACGGTTTGCCCTTCGCTGAGCTGCTCTGCATCTTGTTGTAATTCTTCGTTTTGCTTAAGCTCATCGTCCTGACGACCCAGACCTAACCAAGAAAAAAAACCGCGTTTTTTATCTTTTGTCATGTTGTAAAAACAACCTCCACCCTAGTATTACGCACGCTGTAGCGGCTTGAAGTCTAACACCCATCAAGTAAAGATAGATATTAAAGACCTATAATTCACCCAATGAACGAATATCAATGACTCATATCTGCCCGTTGGGTCATTTTAACATCCAACAGATTAAAATCATTCAATCTAGGCCCATTCAAATGATATATATGAAAAATAATTAGCAGCAAGCCAACGTAGCCAATATTCATGCGGCTTCAGCCAAGAAAAGGATAAGCTTAAAACTCACACGGATAGCACTCTACGGTACCTATAATTTGTCCATTAACCCGAGTCTATCGGCAATACTCAATAAAGCGCATTCTCAAATATTGAGCCTCTGGCTATAATGGCGCTTATCTTCTATCGGCCATTGGTAAATAACACAGCGTATGCGCAACAAACCACAACAACAAAAAGCTGGCCAGATTAGAATTATCGGTGGTCTGTGGCGAGGGAGAAAACTCCCGGTTCCCGACAGCCCGGGGCTACGCCCCACTACCGATAGAGTTCGGGAAACGCTATTTAACTGGATTGCTCCCGTATTGCATGAAGCTCGCTGTCTGGATTGCTTTGCCGGCAGCGGTGCGCTAGGTTTCGAAGCGCTCTCTCGCTATGCGGCGAAAGCGGTGTTAGTTGAGTCGGAAAAGCTGATTGCTCAGCAGCTTCAGAAAAATCTGGCACAGTTAAACTCAGATAAAGGCCAGATTGTTAATGCGAATGCATTAAACTGGCTGGCTCAGGCCGGAACTCCGTTTGACGTCGTATTTCTTGATCCGCCGTTTCGCTGTAATTTATTACCGGAAACCTTTCGGTTACTTGAGCAACAGGGCTGGCTAGCTGATGAGGCATGGATCTATGTCGAAACAGAAATAGAGCATTCTGCGATTAATACGCCGCTTAGCTGGCATCTTCATCGGGAAAAAACGGCCGGGCAGGTATCATACCGGCTTTACCATCGTCAGATAAAAAAGCAGGAACAGGAAAATGATTAAAACAGTATTGATTAATCTGGGTCGGCTTCTGATGCTTGGCGTTTGGGCTATCTTATTATTTAATCTGTTTCACCCGTTTCCTAGCCCGCTAAAATATTTTATGCATGTTGCGATGGTCTTTATGTTCTTCATGCATGGGCTACAGTTGATCATGTTGAAAACGACCCTGCCTAAGGACGGCGAAAAATTGGGCGGATGGCAAGAATTCCGCATTTTTGTATTTGGCGTCTTTGAACTCTTGGCTTGGCAACAAAAGCAAAAACCATAATCTCAGGTATTTTTGTTATAACGCCGCCAAGTGAGGATAACCTATGAGTTGGCCTTTTTTAGCAGTGATCTTTTCTGGCTGGATATATATTGATGCGGCCTATCGCGGCCCTCAGTGGCAGAGCTGGGTTTTCAAACCCATTACCATGCTGTTACTGCTGCTATGGGCTTGGCAAACGCCAGAAATGACCACCTTTAGCTATCTGATTCTGGTTGGTCTGCTGGCTAGCCTGAGTGCCGATATTATTCAGATGCTGCCAACAGAGCGTATGTTGCATACCGTTGGAGCACTGTTTATCTCTCACCTGCTCTACACGCTGTATTTTGCTAATCCGCTGAAGCTGAGCTTCTACTGGCCACCAATCGCCATATTATTTGCCGTCGGTGTCGTAGTGGTGCTACTGATGTGGAATCAGTTAGAGGATATGCGCTGGCCAATAGCAACCTACTTTGCTATGACATTATTGATGGTATGGGTTGCGGCTGAAAGTTATCTTACTCAGCCTGGAGATATGAGCTTTAGCCAGTTGGCGGGGAGCCTGTTGCTGCTGATTACCAATATTATCTGGCTAATTAACCGTTATCGAACCTCATTCAAAGCCGCTAACGGTATTATCGCCGCCTGCTACTTCCTCGGGCACTTTATGATCGTTCGGTCATTACATATTTAAACTGCGCCAGCCGCTATTTCGCATCATATATGCACGGTGCGAAATACCAAGATTACTCATCGCCTTTACGGATCAGGTAACGATAAGGAAGCCGTTGCGTTTCTGCCTGCAAAAGTTCGTGGTCCATAAAGCGGCAAAAACCGGGAATATCACGGGTCGTTGCCGGATCGTCAGCCACAATTAATAGCGTTTGTCCTGCCGTCATATGGCGCACGGTTTTACGCACCATCATCACAGGCTCAGGGCAACGCAGGCCTTGCGCATCAAGCGTTTTATCCGGATTCGAAAATAAATCAGTCATTAGGTTCTCAGAGCGGTGTAGCCATTAGCCGCAATAGTTTAATACGATAGGATACCAGTAGCAAACAGCGCCGGGATCTCGCCGCCGGCTAAATAGTAAAAATACACGACAGACTAATAGCGGCGAAATATATCCTAGCGTTCATTTTCCCATGAGCCCGTATTTTTACCGGATGTATTCCTAATCTCACGTTGCAATCACACGGCAACTGAGTATGATCCCACTTCTCGCGCCAAAGCGCGCACATCGGCAAAGGTTGGGTTCCCTCACCCCAACAGAGTGTTCATACTCACTAAAAAGGTTAATGACATGTTTGAGTTCACATCTCAACAGCGCATGAAGGCGCTGTTATGGTTAGCATTTTTTCATATTCTGATTATTGCTTCCAGCAACTATCTGGTTCAACTACCGATTAATATTTTTGGTTTCCATACCACATGGGGCGCATTCACGTTCCCGTTTATTTTTCTGACCACTGATCTGACGGTCCGAGTTTTCGGCGCGCCGTTGGCCCGCAGAATTATCTTAGTGGTGATGATCCCAGCGCTAGCCATTTCTTACCTACTATCCACCCTGTTTTATGACGGAACGTGGCAAGGGTTTGAGTCTCTATACAGCTTCAATCTGGTGGTTGCCCGCATCGCCATTGCCAGCTTTATGGCCTACGTGTTGGGACAAATTCTGGATATCAACGTCTTCAACCGATTTCGTAAGCTAAAAATCTGGTGGATCGCGCCAAGCATTTCCGCGGTATTTGGTAACCTCAGCGATACCATTGCCTTCTTCTCGATTGCATTTTATAAAAGCACCAATGCTTTTATGGCCGATAATTGGGTGGAAATTGCGTTGGTCGATTACGCCTTCAAGCTCATCATCTGTGCACTATTCTTCCTACCAATGTACGGAATATTGCTTAACGTATTGCTTAAACGGCTAGTGCAGCTCCACGCTTCGGCTCCGACTGAGGCCGATAAACAGCCTATTGCTCAACTATAGGTTTGGCGAAAAACCGGCAACAGTGATATTTTTATGACTGCTCTCAAAAGCCCGTAAAGATATTTACGCAAAAACTAAAGGAAGTACCATGCAGAAGTTAGTGAAAATTGTAGGTCTCTGTTTATTCGCCGTTAGCCTTGCAGCCTGCGATGGCAGTAAAGATAAGCCAGCGCCAGCGGACAATAATGCTTCTGCTTCACAGTCCAGCAGGCAAACCACCGTTTTGGGTGGGAAAGTAAGTTTTAATATTCCTGACGGGCTACAAGACCAGAGCGGTAATAACGCCTCACAGACCAGCAATATGGCGGTATATGCCGATAACTCAGCGCAAAAAATGCTGATCGTTATCAGCAGCTCAATGCCGGGCGATCCGTTAGAAAACCTGATTAACCGAATGGAATCACAGCAAAAAATTCGCGATGCCGAAATGAGCGTTTTGACTAAAAAAGAGTTCACCGTCGGCGGCCAAAAATTACAGCGTCTTGATACGCTGATTCGTATTGATGGCAAAAAGAACTACTCATCGACCTTATTGGGTCAGGTTGGCCAACAGCTACTCACGATGCAAGTCACTTTCCCGGCTGAGCAGCAGGCTGAAGGGGAAAAGGCCGTACAGGCGTTTATCGATTCGATTCAGATCAAACCTTAATTTTATCTACTCGTTAGGCTAGATATGGAAAGGGCTACTTCAACGTAGCCCTTTAAGACCGCTGACCAAGCAGTTTAATTGGATTGCAGCGTAAATTTCGCCCGCATCGGTTACATCGGAATATGACCATTTTCTGGCGGTCGAGGGGCGATACTTTTAAGCTTAAACCGCTATGCCAGCGCCTTCGCCAGTAAGCTTATCGGATGCTCACAGCGTTTAGTCGTAGACATTTCAATCTGCCATTTACAGGTTTCACAGTCAGTTACCACGAAATCAACGCCGCTTTCTTCAATTTGGCGAAACAGTGAAGCACCGATACCCTGTGACGTTTCATAGTTTTCTTTCTTAAAACCATAGGTACCGGCAATACCACAGCACTGAGACTCCAGCACCACCAGCTCAACGCCGGGAATACGCTCGAGCAACGCCAGCGTGTATGCCGTCCAGCCCATTTTCTCCATATGACAAGGCGTGTGATAGGCAATGCGCATTGGAGTACTTTTTAACTTAAGCTCACGCCCTTCGGACAATAAACGATAGAGATAGCGGGTTGCCAATTCAACCTTATCGCGCACCGGGGTGGTATCGATGCCCAACAGGTGCGGATACTCATCTCTCAGCGTAAACGTACAGGTTGAAGAGGTCGCCACCACGGGAATACCTTTACCGATAACCGCATCCGCTAAAGAGTCGGCATTGACGCTGGCCTGCTTCTTAGCCTGCTCAATAAAACCGTTGGCGATCAAAGGTACGCCGCAGCATTTCTCTTTTTTTAACAGCTGAACGCCAATTCCCATCGCATTAAATACGCTGACTAAGTCTTTTCCTAACTGAGGATCGTTATAGTTAACAAAGCAGCCGTGGAAGAAAGCGATCTGCTCATCGAATTTCTGCTGCCGTTCTACCTGCTTGCGATACCAGCCGCGGAAAGTGCCGTGGGAATACTTTGGTAGCTGACGACGATGATCAATCTTTAACGCGCTGTCCAATAACCGTTTCACCGGCTTTAAGCCAACGGTTGCGTTAACCAGAGGGGCAAACGGGGTAGAAAGCGTTCCCATCAGGTCGGTATTACTCAAAATCGCATCGCGCAGCTTAAACTTAGGCTTGTTGTAGTTGATCCGCGCGCGCTGAATAATATCGCCAATCTTCACGTCCGACGGGCAGGCAACTTCACAGCGCTTGCAATTAGTACAATACTTTAGCGCCTCATCAAACAGGGCCGGATCCTTTAAACGTAAACGCTCACCGTCAGGGCCGGCCTGTTTTGGGCCCGGATAGTTAGGATTCACTTTAGCTACCGGACAATAAGTGGTGCATACCGTACACTTGATGCAGTTTTCAAAACTGTTATCGGCTATCAGGCTCATGCTGTTACCTCCGACGTTGCCAGAATCTGTTCGGCCACATATTGAGCACTCACCAGTGACACACCGGCACCGCAGCCTTGTTGCAACGGATCATAACCGCCTAATACTGCACCGATAGCAAAAAGGTTTGTCACCGGTTTGCCGTCAATCATTCCGTGCAGTTGATTATCCGTTTTCACCCCAAAGCGCAGATAAGGCTGGGCAGAGAACATGTTGTCTTTCGTCCAGTCAGCGCGTTGAGATTCAGTAATCATATCTAAGCCAAATACCGGCTCGTAGGTACGGTCAAAATCGGCCACCAAGCCATTGCTGAAAAAGCTACCGCTGGCCAGCACCACGTGTTCCGCCGTAACGGGAATATCGGTATGGTTACGGGTATAAAGCTTTTTCACTTTGTCGCCGTCAAGGTCGGCACGCAGTACCGCATCGCCCGGCATAAACTGCCCGCCAAGCTGCTGAAAACGACGACGCAGTGACTGATGCATCCGAATTCCCAACAATGAAGGCGGCAGCGTCGGCACTAACATAATTGGTTTGCCAACGCGGCGGCGCAATAGTGCCACAGCGTCAGGATTATCAAGACCCACGCAGGCCGGTAAAATCACGGCTTCCACATCCTGAGCTAAACGGGCCAGCTCTTCAGCCAACAGTTCGGTATTTTCAACTAAATCCAACACCCGTGAAATATTGGTCGCGCGGAATTCACTCGGATTATTTCTCAGGCGATCTAGAGCAGGAACGTGCAGATAGTCAGTCATCACCTCAATGCCTTTATCGGCTAACGATCCGGCGGCTAACTGAGGCTGGAAATCCAGAAATCCTTCAATGCCGATAATAGCAATACGCTTCCACGGTAACGGTTTATCAATTGCTGAAGTAGGAACTTCCGTCGGGCTTAACCACGTTGCACGCAGCGTTCCCAGCGGCGTCATTCGCATATGATTCTCAGACACGTTACCGGTGAAACTCAGGCCGCAGTTAATGAGTAATCTCTCGGCCTGCTCAGCCATTTGGCTAACGCAGTCAGCACCCAACAAAGCGTAAGGATGTTGCGGAGACTGTCTGGCTAAGTCATCCAGTACGTTCAAAGGATGCTTCACTACAGAGCCATCAGGCAGGTAGCTTAAGAAATCCAGTGAGCCGGAAGAAAAGTGCAGCGCGCTTTGTCCGGCGCTGATAATCGCGCAGCGTTTACCCCGTTCAGCCAGACGAATTCCGCAGGTTAGCCCTGCCAGACCACCGCCAATAATCGCGATATCAAATTTCATCATTTTTCTCCTCTCCGCAGGATACCTCTAAGCCGCAAAGGCCTTGATACACCCAACTGGTAAATTCACTTTCTCTCAGGGCATCGCCCCAGGCAATCGGCCTGACGCCTTTCCAGCGTTCATTGAGGAAAGTAGAAAGCTGAACCAAAGATTGCTTTGGAGTTGAGATTTTAAAACGATTTAACAAACCGGCTGCTCGACAGGCGCAAAGTTCACCCTGACAGGTTCCCATACCGACGCGAGTACGGCGGCGCAAATCGATAAGATTATTCACCGTTAATGATTCCACCGCGTAACGAACTTCACCAGCGGTCACTGCCTCACATTCACAAACCAGACTATTATCTAAACGGCCATTGCCCACCATTTGGGTGGCCCGGTCACCGTGGCGATAAACGGCAGAACCGCGAATAGTGGACGGCAACGAAACAACTTTACGCAGGGTCTCTTCGGCAGACTGCCGTGACCCCGGTAGCGCTTCTTCTGCGGTAGTACATTTACCGCTGTGGCCTAGCTTTTCACACACTTTATCCGTCGCCCATTCAGCCATTAAACGGTAGGTCATGAGCTTACCGCCGGTAATGGTCACGAAGCCTTCAAGGCCATCGCGTACCGCATGGTCCAGCAGCACAATACCGCGGCTAACGTTACGCCCGGACGGATCGTCATCGCTGGCAACCAACGGTCGAACGCCTGCGTAAGCGCGTAGAATACGCGTTTTCGCTAATCGAGGAGATAGCTTGGCGCCTTCGCGGATTAAAACGTCCACCTCTTGTGGCGTAACCACCATATTGTCGATCTGGTCATAAGGAATGCGGGTTGAAGTGGTACCAATCAGAGAAATCGTATCGCCGGGTACTAAAATATCGGCATCGGCCGGCTTGCGGCAACGGTTGATCACCATATTGTTAATGCGGTGCCCCATAATTAGCAGCGCACCTTTCGCCGGGAACATTCGCACGCGGAGATCGGCATATTCAGCAATATTCTGCCCCCAAATACCGCCAGCATTCACCACGATCGATGCATAGAGTTCACGAGTTTCCTTTTGGTAATGGTCGTAGACTTTTACGCCGGTAACCCGGTCGTTATGGCTCAATAGCCCAATCACTTCATGATACGTCAACACCTGAGCACCGTGCTCGCGGGCATCCAGCATATTAGCCGCGGTTAAACGAAATGGATCCACGGTACCATCCGGCACTCTTACTGCCCCCAACATATCAGGATTGGCTGAGGGTTCGAGGCGCAGAGCCTCTTTAGGATCTAATGCATGAGCATGAATACCCGCGTCCTGACAGGCTTGAATAAACTTCGCCTGAAAAGAGATATCGTCTTCCGGCAACGTCAGGAACAGGCCATCAGTCGGCTCAACGCAGTGCCGTGCGATGCGTTTTAGAATTTTGTTTTCTTCGATACATTCGCGGGCAGATTCAGCATCGGTTACGGCATAGCGCGCACCGCTGTGTAATAATCCGTGGTTACGGCCGGTAGCTCCGGTTGCAATATCAAAGCGTTCAAGCAGAACGGTACGTAGTCCACGACGAGCGCAGTCGCGGGCCACGCCAGCACCGGTCGCCCCGCCGCCAATAATGATGACATCCGTTTCAGCTGAGGGAAAACTGTTCATCATAAAGGGTTCCCGCCTTTTTCTGTCAAATTCATAACCTGATTCATATATCTATTAAGACATATTTTCCAACCATTTTGTTTGATAATGAGCAAGTTCGAGCAATATATATATTAAACGCTCAATAAAGAACATTCATGCGACGTCGGTCACACGCCAAATGTAGATTAACATCAGTTAAAGTTAAAATAATGCTACATTTTCCGCCATATTAAGCGTCGGGATCCTATAATTGGCGTCAGGTCACATATCATCCACCGACAATAAGCTAACATTGTGAGCGATAAAGAAAATAATATGAGCACGTTGAAGGTTATTCACCTTCATTATTATACCTATACGAAGATTTCGAGATGAATCACAGCCAGTGGAGGCTCCATGTTAAGTTTATTTAAACCCGCGCAGCATACTGCGCGTCTCCCCCAGGATCAGGTTGATCCCACCTACCGTAAGCTTCGGTGGCAGATCTTTATGGGGATATTCTTCGGTTATGCCGCCTACTATCTAGTACGTAAAAACTTTGCTCTGGCAATGCCCTATCTGGTTGAACAAGGCTTCTCCAAGGGTGACCTAGGCTTTGCGCTATCGGGTATTTCGATTGCCTATGGCTTCTCAAAGTTCATTATGGGTTCGGTATCTGACCGTTCAAACCCAAGAGTATTCCTGCCAGCTGGCCTGATACTTGCCTCGTTAGTAATGCTATTTATGGGATTTGTTCCATGGGCAACGTCCAGCATCGCAGTAATGTTCGTATTACTGTTCGTTTGTGGTTGGTTCCAGGGTATGGGCTGGCCTCCGTGCGGACGTACTATGGTTCACTGGTGGTCACAGAAAGAGCGCGGCGGTATCGTCTCGGTATGGAACTGTGCTCATAACGTAGGTGGAGGTCTTCCTCCATTACTATTCCTGCTGGGTATGGCGTGGTTTCAGGACTGGAAAGCGGCATTCTATATGCCTGCACTGGCGGCAATCGTCATCGCGATGATCGCTTTTGCTCTGATGCGCGATACGCCACAGTCATGTGGTTTACCGTCTATCGAAGAGTACAAAAATGACTATCCGCCGGATTACACCGAAGAAGCTGAAGAAGAACTGACTGCAAAACAGATCTTCATGCAGTACGTTCTGCCTAACAAACTACTGTGGTATATCGCGATCGCTAACGTATTCGTCTACCTATTACGTTACGGTATTCTGGACTGGTCACCAACTTACCTGAAAGAGGTGAAACACTTCTCGCTGGATAAATCCTCTTACGCCTACTTCCTGTACGAGTATGCGGGTATCCCGGGAACCCTGCTTTGCGGTTGGATGTCGGATAAAGTATTCAAAGGCAACCGTGGCGCAACCGGCGTGTTCTTTATGATTCTCGTGACTATCGCAACCGTCGTTTACTGGCTAAATCCTGTCGGTAACCCTGGCATCGATATGGCCTGTATGATCGTCATTGGCTTCCTGATATATGGCCCGGTTATGCTGATTGGTCTGCACGCACTTGAACTGGCACCGAAGAAAGCAGCCGGTACCGCCGCAGGCTTTACCGGCCTGTTCGGTTACTTAGGCGGTTCCGTTGCCGCCAGTGCCATAGTTGGTTATACCGTTGACTACTTCGGATGGGACGGTGGATTTATGGTGATGATCGGCGGCAGCTGCTTAGCGGTAGTTCTGCTTATTATGACCATGCTTAGCGAAAACAAACATAAAGCTGCGCTTCTTGCAGCTCAGAACAAAGGTCTTTAATAGCATCCCGCTAATAGAGATTGAGCAAAAGTAATTCGAAAAAATACTCATGGAAGTCACAGAAATGTCACTTTCCATGAGTATTATCACCGGCAGTTATTCAACTGATATTAAAGAATTATAACCAAATGCACTGTAGCCTGTTATGCCATATAGCAGAGCCATCAGGTGTACATCGCTACAATAGAAATCTTACCGACAACACTACACAATATGGAGAATATTACTTATGAGGACAGGCCTTAAGACCTTACTGACGGGAATGATCCTGAGTATGTCCGTTGTTTCAGCCGTTGAAGCGAAGGCTAAAACGGACAAAACGGATAAGATTGTTATTGCCCACCGCGGCGCCAGCGGTTACCTGCCAGAACACTCTCTGCCTTCTAAAGCCATGGCTTACCAGCAAGGGGCTGACTATCTTGAACAAGATCTGGTTATGACTAAAGACGACAAGCTAGTGGTTTTACACGACCACTATCTTGACCGGGTCACCGACGTGGCCGAGCGTTTCCCTGATCGCGCCCGTAAAGACGGACGTTACTACGCGATAGACTTTACGTTGGCTGAAATCAAATCGTTAAAGTTTACCGAGGGCTTTGACATTAAAGACGGCAAAAAAATACAGTCTTACCCGGGCCGCTTCCCAATGGGTAAATCTGATTTTCGTATTCATTCCTTTGAAGAAGAGATCGAGTTTGTACAGGGTCTGAACCACTCAACAGGTAAAAACATCGGTATTTATCCGGAAATTAAAGCGCCGTGGTTCCATCGCAGCGAAGGGAAGGACATTTCAGTTAAAGTACTTGAAGTACTCAAGCAATACGGTTACACCAAAAAAGACGATAAAGTCTATCTTCAGTGCTTTGACTTCAATGAACTTAAGCGTATTAAAACCGAGTTAATGCCAAAAGCAGGCCTAGACCTGAAGTTAGTACAGCTGATCGCCTACACCGACTGGGAAGAGACTTTTGAACCTAATGCAGAAGGTAAACTGGTTAACTACAGCTATGACTGGATGTTCAAGCCCGGCGGCATGGCTGAAATCGCCAAATATGCCGATGGTATTGGCCCTCAGTACCCAATGCTGATTGATGAAAAAGCCTCTAAACCTGGCCATGTAAAAATCACGTCAATGGTGAAAGATGCGCACGACAACGGCATGGTTGTTCATCCATATACCCTACGCGCTGACGGGCTACCTAAATATGCAACCAGCATGGATCAACTGATGGGCGTTATGTTCAAGCAGGAAAAAGTTGACGGTATTTTCTCTGACTTCCCGGACTTGGTAGTGAAGTTCTTAGAAAAAGAAGGTATGCACAAATAAGAATGGGTTGTTAATGGATTAGAACGACGGGGCATCGCTACTGTCGCGATGCCCCGATTCTCATCAAAAACCGTGGTGAGCTACAAATACATCTTACGTAAGTAGTGCATGACCGCATCATCAACGTTGCTGCCGATAACTTCCAGTTCAGGAAGCGTATCTTTCAGCCGCTGGTGGGCGTTTTGCATAATGCAGCCTTTACCGGCCATCTTCAGCATTTCAACGTCATTCATACCGTCACCGAAGGTAATGCAGTCTTTCAGGCCATAGCCCAAAATCTTGGCGACGTCGTCCAGTGCATGGCCTTTAGACACACCGCCGCCCATCACTTCAAGGCAGTAAGCGAGAGAAAAACTCACGTTGACTCTGTCACCCCAGCGGGCCTTAATCACCGTTTCCAAAGCCAGCAGTTCATCATGATCCCGGCAGGTAAAGAACACCTTACAAACGCCGTCCGTTGCTAAGGTATCGGGTTCAAATAACCGATAGCTGAAATCAGACTCTTTATGGAAATTCTTCAGGTCTTCACTTTCACGATTAGTAAACCAATCATCATTACGATAAACGTGGGTTTCTATTTTCGGATTCCGATCGACAATATGGTACAGATCGTAAGCAAGCTCAGGAGCCAGATTATGGCTAAAAATCAGTTCACCCTGCGCGTTGTGCACTCTGGCACCGTTTGAAGTAATCATAAAGGAGTCGATACCCAAACCGTCACGGATCTGCCCAACGTCGATATGGTGACGACCGGTAGCAAAAATAAAGTTAACGCCACTTTTAGATATTAACTTTAACGTGTCTTTAGCAAACGGAGAAAAGGTATGGTCTGTTTGTAACAGCGTGCCATCCAGATCGGATGCAACTATATGGTACATATTTAATTACTGCCTCTATCTAAAAGTGAATATCAATATACTAACCAACCGAAGAGTTAATATCGGGCAAAAAAGCCTAATATCGCCGTCAAAGCCTCTGTGCGCATTTCGTCTCGTTCAAACAAAATTTCATGGCGGGCGCCTTTAATTACCTTTGGCCCACCGCCGTCACAAGGGTGGCCCGCATCGGCCAGCGCCTGACAAAATGCAAGATGGGAGCCATTATCTACTAAACGTTCCTGACCCGCCTGCAATAAAAGTAAAGGCGTCGTAATCTGGGGCGCTAATGCAATGGCATTCTCACCAGCAATCATTGATTCTCTCACCCAATGGTAAGT
This sequence comes from Budvicia diplopodorum, assembly GCF_009800925.1. Lineage (GTDB taxonomy): Bacteria > Pseudomonadota > Gammaproteobacteria > Enterobacterales > Enterobacteriaceae > Budvicia > Budvicia diplopodorum. The sequence goes on from NZ_WOYF01000012.1 coordinate 86,439, forward strand.
TGGCCCTCCAAGCCGTAGCTCTGGCTGGTCGACATAGTGGCGGGAAAATAGTCGATATCGAGCTTTACTGTGGGTTAATACGTTAACCGTATAGGGTAGAGGAAGCCAACGGCCGGTACCAACCGCATAATATTCCCGTAATCCTTGCCAGCGTTCCGTAATATTAGTAATTTTCTTCGCCAGCCAGACCGGCATAGGCAGTGCGATTCCCAACATAGGGGAACACAGCACGGCGGCCAGCACTGAGTGAGGGTGTCGGGCTAAAAATAGCGTTGCGATAGCTCCCCCCATAGAGTGAGCCAGCAAAAAGGCTTTCTGATATTTTTCAGCCGCAAAGATATTCATCCAGAAACGTTCAAAATCATCGACATAATCGTCGAATCGCTCAACGTGCCCACGATGGGTATCGGCCAACAGACGACCAGAAAAACCCTGACCACGATGCTCAAGGATCCAGACATCATAGCCACAGCGGAAAAGATCGTAGGCTAACTCCTGATATTTCAGATAGCCTTCGGTTCTCCCTGTTACCACCACAATGGCGCGGTGGTGGACAGAAGACGTAAAGCGGACATATTTAATCGGCACACCGTCAACGCCGTTAAAACTCAGCTCCTGACGCTGCTGCCAGAAATCAAATAAAGGCCCGGAAGTGAAGGAAGAGAAATGCTTTTCGCGGTTTAGCCAGTCTTTTTTAAACGATAAGAAATCAGCCGTCATTAGCTCACACATCCTATGTCGATACCTGTTTATCACTCATCGTGAAAAAATTATCAACCAAAGATTCATAAATATTTAATTCACCCTGTAACGATCCAGCTAAAGTCATAACTGCATTACTGTCATACCAATGACATCGTACTGTACCTATACAAAACCTAAACCAAATGTATTAATAGGTACTCGCCATTACGTTCAAAGTAAATAATAACGTAATATAATCAATAACAACCAAACCAACAGGAACCATGCACGATGAAAGAATTACTTGCTGTCGTTTTAATATGTTGTTCGTTTGTTGCCGTAGCCAAGCCTCAGATTATTGCCCATCGGGCTGGTACCGAGGACGCACCGGAAAATACGCTGCTCGCCATTGATAAGTCTCTGGAAAACGGCGTTGATGCCGTTTGGATAACCCTGCAGCTGACTAAAGATGGTATTCCGGTACTTTATCGGCCCTCTAAGCTAGAAGAGCTGACTAATAGTAAAGGTGCGGTTTCTGCTTATACGCTGTCGGAATTATCAAATACCGATGCAGGGTGGAGTTTCGGCGGCGATAGCCATCCGTACCGAGGTAAGGATATCCGTATACCTACGCTCAAAGAGGTGCTAACCCGCTATCCATCGACCTTTTTCTATCTTGATATTAAATCACCAGATGCCGATCCTAGCCGTTTTGCGCAGGCATTAGCGGAAGTATTAAAGGACAAAGAGAACCTGAACCGCGTACGAGTGTACTCAACCGACGCTAAATATCTGGCAGCCTTGCCTGAGAGCATCCCCCGTTTTGAAAGCCGCGATGACACCCGTACGCGCTTGGCAAATATCTCTCTCAGCCATTCCTGTGACGTTCCGACCAAAGATAAACAGGCCCGCTGGTATGGTCTGGAACTTAAACGGCAGGTTGAAGTTGTTGAAACCTTCACGCTGGGCGAGGGCCGTTCCAAAGCAACGCTAACATGGGACAAAGAGGCGATGGACTGTTTCCGTTCTTCCGGAAACGTCCACATTATCTTATTCGGCATTAATAACCAGCAAGACTATCAGACCGCGGTCAAACTGGGAGCCGATGGCGTAATGGTTAACTCTCCGCAAAAATTCGCCGCTATATCCGGGAAGAAAAAGCCAAAAGTAGTAACGGCAAAATAACCGCTGACGGGCAGGCTGGTAAGCTATCAGCCTGTTCGCATCTTATACTCGAGTGACTTTGTTCTGTACATCAAAAATAGCCGATGCTATTTTCATCGATAACAGCAGGGACCTCGGTGATTTATTATGACTATTGAATGGTGGCTGACCTATCTAGTAACCACTATTATCCTCAGCCTGTCGCCCGGTTCCGGAGCAATCAACACCATGAGCACCGGTATCAGCTACGGATTTCGCGGTGCACTACCTTCTATTGCCGGATTACAGGTCGGACTATTGATACATATTGTGTTGGTTGGCATCGGGCTAGGAACCTTGTTAACTCAATCAATGTTAGCTTTCGACATTTTAAAATGGCTGGGTGCTGGCTACTTAATCTGGTTGGGAATTCAGCAGTGGCGAACCGCTGGCGCTCTGGATCTAAAAGCGGTGTCGAAAGCCTTACCCGGCAGCGGCCTATTTAAACGGGCAATCTTGGTTAATCTGACCAATCCTAAAAGCATTGTTTTTTTAGCGGCACTGTTTCCTCAGTTCATTATTCCTCATCAGCCTCAGGGAATTCAGTATCTGATCCTTGGCGCGACCAGCATCGTTGTCGATATTATCGTTATGATTGGCTATGCCACGCTGGCAACCCACGTCGCTAAATGGATCAAAGAGCCGCACCAAATGAGGCTACTTAACCGTATTTTTGGCTCACTGTTTATTCTGGTCGGCACCTTGTTATTGTTTGCCCGCCGGGCGAATACATAAGCGATTATAAGTTTTACTGCTTAATAATTTTGATATATCGAATAAATTCACTTGCACCCTTCACCACATTTTGTAATGTGGTGGGAGTTGAGCTCACCATAAGCTACGTTCAGCAAAAGCAATAAAGCGAATACACACACATTTATTACCTCCAAGGTTAGGATTGTTTAATATGAAAAACGTCGGTTTTGTTGGCTGGCGCGGTATGGTTGGTTCCGTTCTGATGCAACGAATGATTGAAGAACGTGACTTCGACGCTATACGCCCGGTTTTCTTTTCTACTTCACAAACTGGTCAGGCGGCTCCAGCATTTGCCGGTCAGAACGGTACGCTACAGGATGCCAACGATATCGATGCGCTACGCGCGCTGGATATCATCATTACCTGTCAGGGTGGCGACTATACCAGTGAGATTTATCCGAAACTGCGCGCCACCGGCTGGAACGGTTACTGGATCGACGCTGCCTCAACGCTGCGCATGAAAGACGATGCCATTATTATTCTGGATCCGGTCAACCACGGCGTAATCCATCAGGGTCTGAACCAAGGGGTCAAAACCTTTGTCGGCGGTAACTGTACCGTTAGCCTGATGCTCATGGCTCTCGGCGGCCTGTTTGCCAACAACCTGATTGATTGGGCATCCGTAGCCACCTATCAGGCAGCCTCCGGCGGCGGCGCTCGTCATATGCGCGAACTATTAACCCAAATGGGCATGCTGCACGCCAACGTAGCCAAAGAGCTTCAGGACCCTGCATCGGCCATTTTAGACATCGAGCGCAAAGTGACAGAGCAAATGCGCAGCGGCGTATTACCTGTCGATAACTTTGGCGTGCCGCTGGCCGGTAGCCTGATCCCATGGATCGATAAGCAGCTAGAGAATGGCCAAAGCCGCGAAGAGTGGAAAGGCCAGGCTGAAACCAACAAGATTCTCAACACCTCAAGCCCGATCCCTGTTGACGGCCTATGCGTCCGCGTTGGTGCCCTGCGCTGCCACAGTCAGGCATTTACCCTAAAGCTGAAAAAAGATGTGCCGCTGGCCGATATTCACAGCATGCTGGCTGAAAACAACCAATGGGTGAAAGTAGTGCCGAACGACCGTGAAATTTCAATGCGAGAGCTCACTCCTGCTGCGGTTACCGGCACGCTGTCTACCCCGGTAGGCCGTTTGCGTAAGCTCAATATGGGGCCAGAATACCTGTCGGCGTTCACCGTTGGCGATCAGTTACTCTGGGGTGCGGCAGAACCACTGCGCCGTATGTTGCGGATTTTACTGCAGGCTTAATCGCTGTCTGATTATCACCAATTCCTCTCTTTTATCACCCCGGTGGAAACCGGGGTCCAGTCGTTAAGCCAAGTGCTAATGTGTTAGCTAAAATCTGGGTCCCGGCTTTCGCCGGGATGACGACACGATACGAAGATCTGAAGGGAATTGAATACTATTTGCTCGCGGTACCTTCTTGCGGGTCGTTCAAGAGACGGTATTCTTTGCCATCGTACTGCCACTCACGATTGTGTATTCCGAAAGCATTCTCATAGCCGACGATCAGATTGGGTAACCCATTGTGTTTTTCAGGCAGTACATCGATTTGGTAGGCGCTATCAGATAATACGCTACTCGCCATTTTTCCATGCTGCCATACTATCCAAACTGGACCGAAATAGGCGGCCCAACCGCATGCGGCTTTGGTCGTTACGACATAACCCTGTACATCAGCACTCAGATTGACAGGCTTACCGATAAGTTCGCATTCCGAATAATCCTGTTTGAAAAATTGATCGTGCTTCACGGTTGTATCCACCAGCTCGGGAAGGGGAGAAAAATCTTCATCGCCAAGGCTGACCGTCGCGACTATGTCTTGAGCAAATGCCGTTGAACACAGTAGCGGAACTGCCAATATCAGAGGAACCAATCCTTTCATCACTTTTTTCATAGACTATCCTTATCTTTTTTAAATATTGCGGCGTCTGCTGGTAATCAGGATTCCAAGTATTTATCCTGTATTTTAGCCCGCTTCTCTGCGGTTAAGCCAAATTCTTGTTCCAGCCAATTGTCAGTATTGCCATAACGCCTGTCGATAGCCTTGAGCGCCGTGCCAATAAAAGCCTCTTTGGCAGACATGACGTAGCTCAGGCTATCAATACCGTGTTGCTCATTCAGGTGAATCGCCAGATGGGCCATCATTTCATCACGAAATGATGCCAGCGTAGTTTCGGTCAGCATATAGTCTTCGATAACCGTATCGCGGTCAGCACCCAGCGTTAACAGAACCAAAGCCGAGCCGATACCGGTTCTGTCTTTACCTACGGCACAGTGCTGAACTAACGCACCGGATTCAGGCTGTTGTATCACCTGAGTTAGATGGCGATATGCACGATTATCAAAAGGTAACTGGTTGTATAAACGGGACATAAAGTCGACCGCGTCAAACTTGGCTAACGACTCATCGCTCAGCTTGGCGAAGTTAGCATTCACATCATCGGTTAACGGATTGGCCGGCACATTGTCATATTGAACGCCCTGCCAGATAACGTCCGGTTTAAGCTTCACTTCGTCACTATCACGATAGTCAATAATGTGGGTTAACGGCATCTGGCTCAGGTACTGGCAATCATCCACGGTCAGACGGTCGAGAGAACCGGCTCTTAGCAACAGGCCCGGCTTCACTTTTCGGCCATCAAGAGCGGTACGTCCACCCTGATCGCGAAAGTTGATACCGCCCTGAAGAGGTAAAAGAGAAGCGTGCAATAAATGAGTAGTGGCCATCGGTCCCTCTTCTATTTAGCAAATAAAAGCTATATTGAACCATCGATTCTATAGCGGAATAACAAAATCAGCGTACTGACGAACCTGAGAATATCGCCCTCGGCCGCTGGGAAAAATAGCTATTCCGCTACCGCAGGATAGGCGTTAAATAAACGAGAAGGCATCACCGAACATTCTGGATTCGTCAGCATTACGCTCGCGACAGAAGCATTCTCTGGCAATTTTCACCATTTCAAAACGACCAGCGATATAAATATCATAGTCTGCTAGTGAGCCAAAATCAGACATAACGGCGGTCAAAACGGTACCGGTACGGCCACGCCATCCGTCTTCGGGTTGTTCAACAACCGAAACGATATTCAGGTTTGGATACTGTACCGATAAAGATTCCAGACGGGTTAAATCGTACAGATGGGTCTCTTCGCGCCCGCCCCAGTAAAGCGAAATCGGCCGCTCTGGCTGCTGTTCTAATACGGTCATCAAAATAGAATTTACGTAAGAGAACCCCGTTCCCCCCGCAATCAGCAAAATTGGCCGGTCAGAATCCTGACGTAACCAGGCATCACCGTGAGGGATATCGACAGAAATAGTTTCTTCTTTTAAAAGGCGATCCATCACGGCCATAGCGTATAAATTCAGCTCAGAAGCGCCAATATGCAATTCAATAAAGCTGCTTTCCGCCGGCGTTGAGGCCATCGAGAACGGGCGTTTGTCGCGCTCATCCATCACAACCATCAGATACTGACCGGCCTGAAACGAAAATGGCATATCCGGCGTTAAACGCACGCGAAACACCGTGTCAGTGATAGATTCGACCGACGTTATTTTACAGTTCAATATTGCCATGTACTTCCTCTGCCGGGTCAACGAATAAAAACAACAATATAATCATATCAGGGTTAGCTTGACGTTTTTCCATCGCTAAAAATACCTAGCTCATCCCAAATAGCATCAATACGTGAGACAACTTCAGGGTCCATTTCTATCGGACGCCCCCACTCACGCTGGGTTTCTCCCGGCCATTTATTCGTGGCATCCATCCCCATTTTTGAGCCCAAGCCTGAAACCGGGGAAGCAAAGTCCAGATAATCAATTGGCGTATTTTCCATCAAAACCGTATCCCTTGCCGGATCCATTCTGGTGGTAATCGCCCATATCACATCATTCCAGTCCCGTGCATTAATGTCATCATCACAAACAATCACAAACTTGGTATACATGAACTGCCGCAAGAATGACCAAACGCCCATCATGACCCGTTTAGCATGGCCCGGGTACTGCTTTTTCATGGTAACAACCGCCATCCGATAGGAACATCCTTCCGGCGGCAGGTAAAAATCAACAATCTCAGGAAACTGCTTTTGTAAAATCGGCACAAAAACTTCATTTAGTGCAACACCCATCACCGCAGGCTCATCGGGTGGCCGGCCGGTATAGGTGGAGTGATAAATAGCATCCGAACGGCGGGTAATATGGGTGATAGTAAAAACGGGAAAGCTATCAACTTCGTTATAATAACCGGTATGATCGCCGTAGGGCCCTTCCGGTGCCATCTCGCCCTGTTCAATATACCCTTCAAGCACAATCTCCGCGCTGGCCGGCACTTCCAGATCGTTTGAAATACACTTAACGACTTCCGTTTTATAGCCGCGTAACAGCCCGGCAAAGGCATATTCAGATAAGGTATCGGGAACCGGCGTAACCGCAGCCAAAATCATGGCCGGATCGGCACCCAACGCAACGGCAACCGGAAAACGTTTACCCGGATTTTCCTTGCACCACTCCTGAAAATCTAGCGCGCCGCCCCGATGGGATAACCAGCGCATAATGACTTTGTTTTTACTTAATACCTGCTGACGATAAATTCCCAGATTTTGGCGCTCTTTATGCGGGCCTTTAGTCACGGTTAACCCCCATGATATCAGGGGCGCTGCATCTTCCGGCCAACAGTGCATAATGGGTAACTTACCGAGATCAACATCGTCACCCTGCCAGATTTCCTCCTGACAAGGGGCCGAAGCCAAGCGCTTAGTAGGCATATTCAGCACTTGCTTAAACTGGGGCAGCTTGTCCAATAAATCACGGAATCCTTTCGGAGGATCCGGTTCTTTTAAAAACGCCAACAGCTTACCGACTTCGCGCAGCGCGCTAACGTCCTCTTGCCCCATACCCAAAGCAACCCGCTTTGGCGTACCGAACAGATTACACAGAACGGGCGTCTGATAACCTTTCGGATTTTCAAACAGCAGCGCAGGACCGCCGGATCGCAAAGTGCGGTCGGCAATTACGGTCATCTCTAGATAAGGGTCTATCGGTTGGCTAACGCGCTTCAGTTCACCCTGCTGTTCCAGCAGGTCGAGAAATTCGCGCAGATCTCGGTATTTCATAGCGTCTGTATATGGCCAGTTAAGATGTCATCATAGGGGCGCTCCCCCAACCTGTCGCTTACTGTAACAGCCATTAGCAACAGGTAAAAGGTACCAACGCGCTCAGCGCGGAAGTATCCATGTGTTCCGTCGTCTCCTGACCATGGCGGAAAATCTTAAAACCCTGATCTTTAGCGCTAAAATAGCGTAACTTAGAGCCGGAAACGTGCAACAGGCTGGCCTCACGCAATGCCACCACGGATTCTGTCGGGTTAACGGCGCAGAACTCAGCCAAGCGTTCGTCACGGGTTTCCCCCATATGTCCGCTTAAGTGAGCGTCAATGTAGTGCGGGTTAATCTGTACGGGAAAAAGCCCCAGAGAAGGTAGAACAACGCTGCACCGCACCGGCATGTCATTCGTGGTACGAATTGACGGGCAGGCCACATTACATCCGGCGCTCCATCCAATATAAGGTACTTCACGCTCGCGCACTGCGCGTTGAATCGGAACAATTAGGCCCTTTTCATGCAACATCTGATTGAGCATCCAAGTATTACCACCGCTGATAATAATACACTCAGCCCGATCGATAGCTTCAGCCTGATTTTCAAAATGGTGAATACTGGTCACTTTAATGGCTAAACTTTTTTCTAAATCGCTGGCACGATCGTCATAGTTACTACGGATCAGGGCATAAGGAATTAATATGGCTTTAGTTGCTTTACGGCGTTCTAAAACGGATAGGATCTGTTTTTTTGCATAACCCAACAGTTCTGCGTCACCGGATGCCTTACCGTTACTCAACAATATCAGTTCCATATACATCACCTTTATTTAGTTATTTACATACTATTTATATACCAGACCGAAAGCATTAACCGTGATCGTTCACCGTTTCGGCTAAAACAATAGATCAGGTTAGCATAGCTCGATACCCAAAATAATTCGAGTTTCAGGATAAAAGGGCCAGTAGCATTAGTGAGCGCATCGGCAACGTGAAGTATGATGAGCATAATATTCACATTAATCGACCAACCTTGTTTGTCTATTCCCCGACTGTTTTGTTATCCTAACTACGTTTTTCAAATGGGCGCATATAGCTAATGGAATCATGGTATCTACTTTACTGTAAACGCGGGCAGCTCGCACGCGCTCAGGAACATCTTGAACGTCAGGATGTCCCTTGCTTTAGCCCTATGTATCAGATGGAAAAAATCGTCCGGAAGGAAAAAATGCTGGTTGATGAGCCGCTGTTTCCTAACTATCTGTTTATTGAGTTAGACCCGGAGCGCATCCATACCACCACCATCAGCGCCACCCGAGGCGTTAGCCACTTTATTCGCTTTGGTAAACTTCCGGTACAGATCCCGTTTAGCTTAATAAAAAGCCTGATGCTACAGCCAAAACCGTTGCTGCTCGACCCGACGCGACCCAAGTCCGGTGACAAGGTCATTATTACGGAAGGCATTTTTGAGGGTCTTGAAGCGATTTATGCCGAACCCGACGGGGAAACCCGCTCAATACTGTTCTTGAACCTGATTAATCAGAAAGTAGAACACCGGATTGAGAATCATCAGTTTGAAAAACAGCTGGAGTCATAAGCTGTTAATCTATTCTAAATAAACAGGCCGCAATCAAGCGGCCTGTTTTATGTCGATCATTGATACTTATCGGCCATCAGCCTAGCGGCGCATTGATTCTTCATGCAGCCATTGTGCAACACGCTTAGCAAAATAGGTCAGAACACCGTCTGCACCAGCGCGTTTAAAGCACAGCAGTGACTCCATCACCGCTGGCTGCTCCTGCAGCCAGCCATTCTGGAATGCGGCCATATGCATCGCATACTCACCGGACACCTGATAGGCGAAGGTCGGTACGCCGAAGGTATCTTTTACCCGACGTACAACGTCGAGATAAGGCATACCCGGTTTCACCATCACCATATCGGCCCCTTCCTGCAGGTCCTGAGCAACTTCCTGAAGCGCTTCATTACTATTAGCCGGATCCATTTGATAGGTCTTTTTGTTGCCGCCTTTTAGATTGCTACTGGAACCGACCGCATCGCGAAAAGGACCGTAATAGCAAGAAGCATACTTAGCGGAGTAAGCCATAATCTGAGTATTCACCAAATTCTGAATTTCGAACTGCTTACGGATAGCCCCGATACGGCCATCCATCATATCGCTCGGCGCAACAATATCTGCCCCGGCGTCGGCATGACACATAGCCTGACGAATCAAAATTTCTTTAGTAATATCGTTGATTACATAGCCGTCAGCATCAATGATGCCATCCTGACCGTGTACCGTATAAGGGTCCAGAGCTACATCGGTGAGTACACCCAGTTCTGGAACAGCCGCTTTTAACGCACGTATTGCACGCGGGACCAAACCATCCGAATTATAAGACTCTTCAGCGTGCAGGGTTTTCAGATTAGATTCAATAACGGGGAAAAGAGAGATAACCGGCACGCCGAGTTTAGCAAGCTGTTCAGCCTCTTTAACCAGTATATCAACGGTCATGCGCGTAACGCCGGGCATTGAAGGCACGTCCTGACGCTGGTTGGTCCCTTCTGTAATAAATACCGGATAAATCAGATCGTTTACCGTTAGCTGATTTTCAGAGACGAGTCGACGGCTAAAGTCGTGGGCACGAACGCGACGCAGACGACGTTCGGGAAAGGCACTCGGAATAATATAGCTCACAAAAACGCTCCTTAAGAATTCACTTTTTACTAATATCAGACGGGTAATCTGGCCGCTAGCGCCAAAATCACCAACTAAAATCTTGTTCGTTACCAGCCATAATACGCTTCAATACCCGCGACTTAAACCAGCCCGAGTAAACGATAGGCATTCTGCTGAGTTATTTCGCCTAACTGATGTGGATCTTCATTTCTTAACTTAGCGACCTGTTCAAGAATATGAGCCATATAGGCGGGCTCATTACGCCTAGAGGTAGGTTTAGGCGTGAGATCCCGTGGTAATAAGTAAGGCGCATCGGTCTCCAACAAAAGCCGATCGGCCGCAATCAGTGGCACCAGTTCCCGCAGCTCAAGCCCCCGGCGCTCATCGCAAACCCAACCGGTAATCCCAACATACAGCCCTAACGCAAGATAAGCCTCCAGCGCCTGACGATTATCGGTAAAACAGTGGACCACAGCGGCCGGAACCTTTGATAACCAAGGCTTGAGCAATTCAATAAAGCGATGATGGGCGTCGCGACAGTGAAGAAATAGCGGCATATTCAACTCAGCGGCCATTGCTAACTGCGCGCTAAAGGCCTTTTCCTGATCCGCTGGCGTTGAAAAATTACGGTTAAAATCCAGCCCGCATTCACCGACAGCCACGACCTGAGGTAATTTAACCAGCTGATAAATTTGTTGCTCACAATCATCGTTCCAGCTGGAAGCATCGTGGGGGTGAACGCCAGCGGTACTCCAGCAATAATCGGGATACTCGCTTGATAGCTGGCTGGCCGCCACGCTCTCTTTCAGACTAGTGCCGGTAATCAGCATACCATTCACACCGGCCAGTTTGGCTCTGCTAACCACGTCATGCCTGTCCTGAGCAAATTGACGGTTAGTCAAATTCACACCGATATCAAACATATCTAAAAATCCTTCATAAGTTAAAAGCCCGCTGGGCCAAGCATCACCACCGGCCAGAAATACACAAGCCGCCCAAAGGCGGCTTGAAGAATCATAAAATATTAATTCGGGTTATACCGTAGGTTTTTCGTTCTCGTTCTCTTGTTCGTCTTCTTCATTCTGTGCAGCCGCGTTACGGCCTTTTCCTTCATAGAACCGGGAGAAAAAAAGACCAATTTCAAACAGAATGCACATCGGGATAGCCAACAGCGTTTGGGAGAAAACGTCCGGAGGCGTCAACAGCATGCCAACAACAAAAGCACCTACCACAATATACGGACGCTTCTTTTTCAACTCAGCGCTAGTCGTTACACCACTCCAGCACAGCAGGATAATGGCTACCGGGACTTCAAACGCCACGCCAAAGGCAAAGAACAGAGCCATGACGAAATCGAGATAGTTATTAATATCGGTGGATATTAATATTCCTTCCGGTGCCGTTTTAACGAAAAAGCCAAAGGCTAACGGGAACACCACAAAATAAGCAAACGACATACCCAGATAAAACAAAAAGGTACTAGAAAACAGTAACGGCATCATCAGCCGACGTTCATGCTTATAAAGCGCCGGAGCAATGAAAGACCACACCTGATAAAGAATAAAAGGTGCAGAAATAAATACCGAAACAATCATGGTTAACTTAATTGGCGTTAGAAACGGTGATGCAACGTCAGTTGCAATCATGCTTGAGCCTTTCGGTAACTGGCTCATTAACGGTGCAGACACCATGTGGTAAATATCATTTGAAAAATAAACTAGCGCCAGAAATACGACGAGGATACAGATTATCGCCCGCAATAAACGGGACCGTAACTCAATCAAATGACTGATCAGCGGTTGGGTATCTTCTACGGCCATGGATTAAGTTTCACTGTCAGATTTATGAGTAGAGACTGGTGTCGGTTTAGCGGTCACTTCATCAGCGACGGGCGTAGATGTAGATTCAACAAAAGCAGGTTTATGCTCTGTTTCACTCACCTCTGCTGCCATCGTGGTTTCACTGACGGGTGTCGATACGGCGGTTGGAACCAATGGCTGCACAGGTGTTTCAACCACCTTATTCAGATCGCTCTGAATGGTGTTCTTCATACCGCTAGCAATCTCTTTTAGCTCATCCATTGAAGCCTTCAGCTCAGGAGATAAATTCTGTAAGCCCGCACTCTCAGCCTTCTTCAGGCCTTCTTTGAGTTCTTGCAGTTTTAATTCCTGAGTCAGCTCATTTTGAACAGAAGTTGCCAGCGATCGCATTGCCCTGAGCCAGCCCGTTACCGTTTTTACGGCTACCGGTAACCGCTCCGGACCAAGGACGATCAGACCGATTACCAGTACAACGACTATTTCACCAAATCCTATATCGAACACGGCTTACACCTGCTCTTTATTCTGGCTCTTTTGCTCTTCGGTTTTCACCGCGGGCTGCTGCTGTTCTTGAATTGATTTCACATCAAAATCAGCGTCTTGATCTTTTTGTGGTACTTCTTTAGCTGCGGGAGTGGCAGTCGTTTCATCATCACCCATGGCTTTTTTAAAGCCTTTTACAGATGCACCCAAGTCGGAACCGAGTGTACGCAGTTTTTTAGTTCCAAACAGTAATACGACAATCGCTACAATTATCAGTAACTGCCAAATGCTAATTCCAGCCATGTGATGAGCCTCTATAGATAACGGATTAATCCATCTTTGCCGTAGTATACGGCAGTTTCATTAAGCTGCAGTAACTTTCTTTAAGCAGCTTTTATCCAACCAACTACCCAAACTGCAATACCTGCGCCCGCCAAATAAGTTGGCCAGACCGGTATATGATTTGAGAACAAAATGGTAGCACTAACTAACAATGTAGCACCTACCCCAAAAAGGTAACGAGACTGATTCTGTCTCTTACTTTTGACATAAAGCCGGACACTGAGTTTATCAATACTATGCTGTAATTCTTTGTGCTGCCGCAAACTGTTGTAAAACAGTTCAGGCAATTCCGGTAATTTTTCTACCCAGAACGGCGTTTTCTCTTTCAGGGACCGGATCAGTGCAGGAATACCAACCTGATCCCGCATCCACGACTCAAGGAATGGTTTAGCCGTGGTCCACAGGTCGAGCTGAGGATAAAGCTGACGTCCTAAGCCTTCGATATACAATAGTGTTTTTTGCAACAGCACTAGCTGTGGCTGAACTTCCATATTAAACCGGCGGGCAGTATTGAATAGGTTAAGCAATACGTGGCCGAAAGAGATCTCAGACAGCGGTTTTTCAAAAATAGGCTCACATACCGTACGAATAGCAAACTCAAACTCTTCAACGTTGGTATCCGGTGGAACCCAGCCGGAGTCCACGTGTAGTTCAGCCACCTTTCGGTAATCACGGTTAAAAAATGCGATAAAGTTCCCAGCCAGATAGCGTTTATCATCTTTACTCAACGAACCAACAATGCCGCAATCGATACCAATAAATTGGGGGTTATCCGGCGTGGAGTAACTCACAAAAATATTTCCCGGATGCATATCGGCATGGAAAAAACTATCGCGAAACACCTGAGTAAAGAAAACCTGTACGCCACGCTCAGCCAGCAGCTTCATGTTAGTACCGTTGGCTTCTAACGCCGCAATGTCTGAAACCGGAATACCATAAATACGCTCCATGACCAGCACATTTTCGTGGCAATAATCTGAGAATATTTCCGGCACATAGAGCATAGGGCTGCCGTCAAAATTACGACGAAGCTGAATAGTATTTGCCGCTTCGCGCAGCAGATTGAGTTCGTCTAACAGCGTCTTTTCATATTCATATACCACTTCGCGTGGTTTCAGGCGGCGACCATCCGGCAGTAGCTTAGGAACCCACCCTGCTAAGCGATACATCAAACGAATATCGGCTTCAATAATCGGCCGAATATCGGGGCGGATAACTTTGATCACCACTTCTCTGCCGTTACTTTTCAAAACGGCAGTATGTACTTGAGCAATAGACGCAGAAGCTAACGCCTGAACTTCGAAATCATCAAACCACTGCTCAAGATCCCCCCCCATGGAGGCTTCGATTTGTTCACGGGCCAGAGCGCCGTCAAAGGGTGCAACCTGATCTTGTAATAGCGCCAGTTGGTCTGCAATCACTGGTGGAAACAGATCCCGGCGCGTAGACATCATTTGCCCGAACTTAATCCATACCGGGCCCAAAGTCTGCAGTGCCAAACGTAAACGTTCGCCCAACTCTTTTTCCGGATATTGATTCTTCATCCAGAAAAGCGCACGGCAGCCATATCTTAGCGGCCAGGTTAAACGCATTTTAGGAATAAGCTCATCTAAACCATGGGTGAGAAAAACGCGGATAATTGCGTAAAAACGCAAAAACTCAGACGGAGTCATCGGGCTTTCTCCAGCTTGTCTATTCGTTGTGCCAGAGAGTCTACCTGTTGGGAGAGGGCTTGCGCCTCATCGCTAAAATGAACGACTTCTAATCTGCCGGGGGCAAGTCGCCACTCATCAGTCATAGCCAGAGCTAAATACTCCTGCTTTTGGTCTATCCAATGCTTAGTTTTACGACCAACGGACTGAATACCCTGATTAATTGTTTCTGCTGCTACATCACCAATGTAGGGGGATAGCCATTCGGCCGGGTCCCATTCAGCAAGATCGATCAGCGTGACAAATTGCTGCATAACTTGCATATCGCCTTCAACAACGACTTCGCCATCGCGAAGCAACGCTGACAGGCGCTGGCGATCGCGCAGGGAAAACAGAGTGGGTAATCGGGTAATCAGCGTACAATCAGCCGGCTGTTCCCACTGGCTGACAACGTCAAGGTGATTAACGCTAAAAACCAGCGTCAGCGACGTTGATAGCTCTTGCAGGCTAAGCTTCAGGGTTTTACCTGACAACCGATAGCTGGCTGACTGCATACTGCGATCGCGAAAGAGCAATCTATTCAGAGAGGTTTCTATCACTCCAGCAATCAGGGGAACAAACAGCATAGTTATCCTTCGTTAAAACTTAAAACCGCGGTGAAGAGCAACAATTCCCCCGGTTAAATTGAAGTAGTTAACATTATCGAATCCTGACGTTTCCATCATGCTCTTTAGGGTCTCTTGATCCGGATGCATTCGGATAGACTCAGCCAAATAACGATAGCTACCTGCATCACGCGTAATGATTTCACCAATTTTAGGCAAAATATGGAACGAATAAGCATCGTAAGCGCTGTTAAGCAGCTTGATGACCGGTTTAGAAAACTCTAACACCAGTAAACGTCCACCCGGCTTTAACACGCGGAACATCGATCGCAACGCTTTATCTTTATCGGTCACGTTACGTAAACCAAAAGAAATAGTAATGCAGTCAAAATAATTATCAGGAAAAGGTAATGCTTCAGCGTTAGCCTGAACGTAGCTAACGTTTCCAACGATGCCCATATCACGTAGCTTAGAGCGCCCCATTTTCAGCATGGAATCGTTAATATCGGCCAGAACGACTTCGCCCTTCTCACCCACCAAACGTGAAAATTTAGCCGTTAAATCACCCGTACCCCCGGCCAAATCAAGAACCTTCTGACCTTCACGAACGGCGCTACAATCAATGGTAAAACGCTTCCAGATTCTATGAATACCAAACGACATTAAGTCGTTCATCAAATCGTATTTTGATGCCACAGAATGGAACACGTCTGCAACCATAGCCACTTTTTCATCTTTATCTACAGTGCGGAAACCAAAGTCCGTTGTTTCCTGCGAGTCCTTCATCATTTTTCTGCCTGACTTGTTACAATATGAATTGATTTAGTTTATCAGAAATAGGCGATAACCCACCCACTGATATAACTCTTTTTTGTTATTGTTCTTATATATCAGAGCAATTCTCTAAACCTTCGGGTTTATCTATCGCTTCTGATTGTGATTCAGCTAATGCCGGCTCAGATATTATTGGATTAATGGGCCTTTTGACCTCAACGCCCAAAGAGCGAAAGCTCTCTACCTGTCCAATCAGGTTAGCACGCCCTTGGGATAATTTGCCCATCGCCTGACGATAGTTATCTTGAGCTTTATCTAAACTCAAGCCTAACGCTGACATATCGTCAACAAACAGTCGCAGCTTGTCGTAAAGCCGGGCGGCCCGATCGGCAATTTGTTGTGCATTCTGGCTCTGATGCTCATAGCGCCATAAATTACTGATAGTACGCAGAGCAACCAGCAACGTCGTAGGGCTAACCAGCATAATATTATGCTGCAGCGCTTCGCTGATTAATTCAGGCTGGCGATCGATAGCCAGTAAAAACGCTGGCTCTACGGGTATAAACATGAGTACGTAATCAAGGGAACGTAAGCCGGGCAACTGTTGATAGTCTTTTCGCCCGAGCAGGCGAACGTGAGATCGCACTGAACCAATATGTTCACTGAGGGCCTGATTGCGTTCCTGCTCATCGTCACTGTTAAAATAGCGTTCGTAGCTGACTAGTGACATTTTAGCATCAATAACGACATCTTTCCCCTGAGGAAGGTGAACGATCACATCAGGCTGCTGGCGGTTCCCTTCATCGCCACGAATATTCACCTGAGTTTGATACTCATAGCCCTCGCGTAAACCGGAGGCTTCTAATACCCGACTCAGGACAACCTCGCCCCAGTTACCTTGGGTTTTATTGTCGCCTTTCAGCGCCTTAGTAAGGTTGATAGCTTCGCGAGCCATCTGCGCATTTAGCTGCTGTAGATTACGAATTTCGTGGGCCAGCGTATGGCGCTCTTTGGCTTCTTGCCCGTAACTGTCTTGAACCTGACGCCGAAAGCCGTCTAGTTGTTCACACAGAGGCACCAGCAACCGGTCTAAACTTTGCCGGTTTTGCTCATCCACCTTACGGCCGCTTTGTTCGAAAATACGGTTGGCTAAATTTTCAAACTGAACACTCAGGCGCTGTTCGCTGCTAATCAGCAAGCGCTGTTTTTCATCAGAGGCAAATCGGGTTTCTTCAAGGCGGGTTGTCATCTCACGAAGTTCGGCCTCTAAAGCGCTATTTATACTCTGGAGGCTTCTCAGCTCCTGATTTAAGCGTTCGCACTCTTCATGCCATAGCAGCTGCTGCTGGCTCTTCTCTTGAAGGGTGGCCAGCCTGAAATGTAAATCCCGCTGTTCAACCAGCCCCTGTTGTAGCTCTTGAGCGCGCTGTTGGCGTTCAGAAAGTAAATTTTGATTATCTGACCGAGACTGTTCAAGCTGTGAGGAAAGTAGCGTAATTTGGCTTTCCTGCTGTAAATTATGGCGCTGATTATAGATGGCCGAGATCAGCCCACCCATTAATAAACCTATCACTGCTGCAGCGATAACTATCATCAAACTGGTATCCACCGCGCCTCCAGACATAAAATCATCGTAGCAGTTAAAAGTAAGAGAATACTGTATAAATGTCCAGATAGTTTTACCTTACTTTGCATAATGTGCCGCAAAACTATCCGATTAAAAGCTGAAATATTTAGCCAGCCAGTGTAAGCCAAACGCACCGGGTGCTAGCATTAAAAAGCCCCACAGCATGGCGGAAGCCAAATTAATCACCTGAAAGGTTTTTTGCTCCATACCACAAATGCCGGCCACCAGCGGAACCGTCGCCCGAAAAGGGCCAAAAAAACGGCCAACAAACACGCCGGGAGCCCCCCAACGATGAAAGAAGTATTGTCCCCGTACTAACATTTGCGGATTACGGGATAAAGGCCACATATGAGCCACTTTCTCTTTATAACGCCAGCCGATCCAATAGGATATCCAGTCGCCAAAAAACGCACCCGCAGCGGCAGAGCCCCATAAAGGCCAGAACGCAATGCCGCTCTCGCCAATAATTGCCCCAATGCCCAGCAGAATAACGGTTGCCGGTATCAGCAACGACAGAAAAGTAATCGACTCACCGAAAGCCAAAAAGAAAACAACCGGCAGCCCCCACATCTGGTGGTCACGAACAAAGTTCATCGTCATCTGAATTAGGTTATCAAGCGTCAAATCAGTGCCCCCTATGTTACAAGCACTACATTTAGCAAGATAACCCACGCCAAAATCAACATTCTTTTAATTTTATCGAAGATCCCGCTGAGTATCCGCCCACAAAAAACCGGGCCTTAAGCCCGGTTGGAATATTCAAACGTTACTGTTTTTAACTAACAGCAATTAAGCATTACTTGCGGCTGCGCTGTCATCGATCTGTGAACCGCGAGGGCGGGCCAGCAGTTCACGCCATTTACCCAGCGCAGAGAACAGAATCGCAAAGCCCAAGACCAGCATAATAATAGAGATAGTACCGTTAAACAGGTTGTATCCCTTCGCTGACGCATTGAAGTAAACGTTTTTCATCATCCAGTAAGCCGCATAGTTTACCGTTACAAACAGGTAAGCCAGAGGAATAATACAGGTCAGCATATAAACGCGTTTCTTCGCTAAGCGTAAGATAATCGTTGCACCGATAATCAAACCAACCGACGCCATTAACTGGTTAGATACGCCAAACAAAGCCCACACAGAGTTAATGTCGCCAGAGTTGAGTAAGTATCCCCACAGCGCACAAGCGATAATGCTGCAGAAAATAGAACCCGGCAACCAGTCAGTACGTTTTAGCGGAGCCCACAGGTCACCCAGGAAGTCTTGCAGCAGGTAACGCGCTACGCGAGTACCGGAGTCAACCGCAGTCAGAATAAATACCGCTTCGAACATAATAACAAACTGGAAGAAGTAAGAGGCTAAGTGGCTGAACCACGGTACGCGGATAAAGATGTCGGTCATACCAACCGCCAGCGTTACCGCACCACCGGTACGACCATACAGGTCTAAGCCGATTTCTTGGCTCAGTACCGGTAAGTTAACCACTTCCATACCCAGTTTTGCCCAAGCTTCAGCGCTAGAGTTAATCGCAAAGTAGTCAGCAGGATGAAGAGACGTTGCCGCGATCAGCGCCATAACGCCAACCACACACTCAGCTAACATTGCGCCGAAACCTACCGGTAGAATGTCAGACCATTTGTCGATTTGTTTTGGTGTAGTACCAGAACCAATAAAGGCGTGGAAACCAGAGATAGCGCCACAGGCGATAGTGATAGAGATAAATGGCCATACCGGACCAGCAATAACAGGACCGCCACCGTGGATGAACTCAGTTACCGCCGGGAATTGAATTTCAGGGTTAATAAAAATAACGCCGATAACCAATGCACCGAACACACCAATTTTCATAAAGCTGGATAAGTAACCGCGAGGGGTTAATAACATCCATACCGGTAATGCCGTTGCAAAGAAGGCATAAATAGGCAGAATCAGGCTTACCGTTGTTGCTTTTAACGTCAACCACTCGCCGAATACTGTTCCCTGAATATAAGGACCAATAAACACGCACGCCATAATCGCAACGATACCCACATAGGCGGCACCCTGCATTTTACCGGTTACACGTTCCCATAAGCCTACGCAAATAGCGATAGGAATGGTCATGAACACCGCAAACGCACCCCAAGGGTTACGATCTAAAGCATGTACTACTACCATGGACAGACCGGCCATAGTAATCGTGATGATAAACAACATTGCCAGACCGGTACACCAGCCAGCAATCGGACCTAATTCAGATTTAGCAACCTCAGACAGAGATTTGCCCTGATGCTTCATTGATGCAAACAGAACCACGGTATCGTGAACTGCTCCGCCAATGACACAACCAATCAATAGCCATAAAAAGCCGGGTAAATAACCGAACTGAGCGGCTAATACCGGACCAACCAAGGGACCAGCCGCTGCGATTGCAGCAAAGTGGCTACCAAAGTTTACCCATTTCTTAGTTGGTACGTAATCTTTGCCATCTTCAAAAGTATGTGATGGCGTAATCTCATTATCGCGCACCTGTAGTACTTTGCGCACAAAAAACACGCCGTAGAGGCGGTAAGTGATAGCAAGGATACAAAGAGTGGCGATAACAAAAGTAATCGCGTGTTGCATTGTCGTTCTCCTAGAGGTTTTTTCCGAGCGCTAACATACCCGTTTCTGAAAAACGACAAAGTTGAATGTGTGTAAGCGGTAGCCTGACCAATTAAGCGGTTAAATTTACCGCCTGAGTGGTTGGCAATTTTCCCTTTTATAGACTATGGGCATCATCAAGGGCTTTATTCACAATTGGGATCCTGATGGTTATTCGGGTGAAACGTTCGCTTTCGCTTTCAACCGTAATACCGTATTCATAGCCGTAACGGCTTTTAATACGGCGATCGACCAAATTCATCCCTAGGCCATCACCATTCAATCTAGGTTGATATAGCCCGGCATTATCTTCAACAACCAAAACCAACATTTCACGCCCAAGGTCGGTAGCGTCTAGGTATCCGCGGATCATAATCCGGCCTTCGGTCAACATCTGCGACGTTCCATGCTTGATCGCATTTTCAACAATGGGCTGTAGGGAGAAAGCCGGTAACGACAGCGGAAGTAAGGCATCGGAGATATCCATATCCACAGTCAAACGATCGGCAAACCGCGCCTTCTCAATTTCCAAATAGGCATTAATATGCTCAAGCTCATCGCTCAGGCTGACTTCATCATTACTGCGTTTTAAATTTTTTCGAAAGAAAGTAGAAAGGGATAGAACCAAACGGCGGGCGTGCCCCGGATCTTTACGGATAACTGCCGATAAAGTGTTTAGCGCATTAAACAGAAAATGTGGATTCACCTGAGCATGCAACAGCTTAATTTCAGATTGAGAAAGCAGCTGCTTTTGCTGATCCAGCCTGCCGGTGAGGATCTGAGCGGAGAGAAGATGGGCGATGCCTTCGCCCAGCGTCCGGTTAATCGATGAAAACAGCCGGCTCTTAGGTTCATACAGTTTAATGGTACCGATAACCATCTGCTCTTCTCCGCGCAGCGGGATCACTAGCGTCGAACCCAGTTTACAGTTTGGCGTGATTGAACAGGCATAGTGCACTTCATTACCATCAGCATAAACCACCTGATTATTCTCAATTGCCTTATGCGTGTGGTGTGAAGTAATCGCAGTACCGGGCAAATGGTGATCGCCTCCGGTGCCAATAAATGCCATCAGCTTCTCTCTGTCGGTAATGGCTACGGCTCCGACGCCCAGTTCTTCGTAGAGGATCTGGGCAATTCGCATACTATTTTTCTGGTTGAACCCCTGTCGCAGCACCCCTTCTGAACGGGCGGCTATCTGTAACGCCTTGGCCGAGAATGCCGTCGTGTATTTCTCAAATATCGCCCGCCGGTCAAGCAGGATCCGCATAAACATCGCGGCACCCACGGTATTCGCGATCATCATCGGTAAAGCGATATCGTTAACCAGATGCAGAGCCTGAGAGAACGGGCGGGCCACTAATAAAATAATCAACATCTGGAAGCCTTCGGCTAATAGCGTTACTGCCGCTACCATTAAAGGCTGAAACAGCAAATCCATGCGATTACGGCGAATTAAATAGCTGTGCAGCAACCCACCGAGCAAACCTTCAGCAATGGTCGATAACATACAGGCCGTTGCGGTCATCCCGCCCATAGAGTAACGATGCAATCCTCCGGTGAGGCCGACAAAAAACCCCACAGAAGGCCCACCAAGAACCCCACCAAGTACGGCGCCCATCGCTCGAGTATTCGCTATAGAGTCATCAATCTGCAGGCCAAAGTAGGTACCCATAATGCAGAACATGGAGAAGGTGAAATAGCAAAGTAGCTTGTGAGGAAGGCGGATAGTGACCTGCATCAGAGGAATAAACAAAGGCGTCTTGCTAAGCAGGTAAGCAATCACCAAATAGACACACATTTGCTGTAATAGTGAAAAAATGAGGTCGATCTGTTTAATATCCATAGGGCCTGTTTTCGATGTGTTCGCTGAAATCCGACGCTATTTTAGCACTAACTGACCGTTGAGCGGCATCCCAAAATCAGGATAAAAAAAAAGCCAGCTCAAGGCTGGCTAAAATAAACACTGGAAGCAATGTGAGCAATGTCGTGCTTTCTTGAGGTGAGCATGAATGACCGCCCCTTGAAAACATGTAAATAATAATCATTATCACTAGCGTCTGTAAAGCTCTTTTTATACAAAAAATAAATAAAAAGAGAAGAACCACATGTTTATTTATTTTTCAATTAGTTATAGACATTCAAAGATTAATTATTAACCACATATATTGTAAGGCCGCACTACCGGCTATCGCCAGATTAAGATGGTGGCTAATCTCATATAAAAAAATCCCCCTTCAAAATAATTTGGCGGGGGATTATACAAAAGCCTGCTTGTTTAATGCTTTCGTGGCATTACGCTTCGATCAGAATCTCACGTTAACGTTCATATTCAGACCCTTATCGCTGGCGCTGTCTTCCCGCCAGTTGTAAGCGTCCAGACCCATCGTGGTGTTGCCCTGATTATAATGCACGCCTATCTGTGCCAGTCCGTTTACGCCGCCGCCTT
>NZ_WOYF01000013.1 GCF_009800925.1 Budvicia diplopodorum
ATTTGATGAAGCGGCTCTTTACGTTCAAGAGCCATGCCAACGATGCACCAGACCATCATTTCCAGGGGCAGGCGGCGTTTACGCAGGGTGACTGTGCCGGACTCGGCAAGACAACGAGAGATGAGCTTCTGGTCAAGAAAATCGCCGAGAGAAGTTAGTGGGTTACGCAAGGAGTCGTAACTAGAAACGAGATCAAGGGCCTGTCCAATGTGCATAAAAAAATCCGGAAACGGGTGAGCATTTCCGGATTCTTACACAACCACTGGATCGGTCAACCGATCCTTAACTGATCGGCATTACGGGCTAATTAGCTATTTTTACAAATAAAAATGCGTTCATCGCTTGAAACCAAACCCCGTTGTTTTGAACAAACTTCAAAAACTTGGATAAAGCAAATAAACGCCACATCAAAAAAGAAAAACATGCCGATAGGGCTAAATAATAGCCCGCTGATGCAATTCCCCCACCAGCCTGTCCACCAGCTGTTCCAGCGGCAGTTTTCCGTCGAGATGGACATCCGGATTGAGCGGTTGTTCATAGGGTAAATCGATACCGGTAAACTGCTTGATTTCGCCCCGACGGGCTTTCTTATACAACCCTTTAGGATCGCGCCGTTCACAGATTTCAATCGGCGTATCAACAAACACTTCAATAAAGCTGCCCGGTGGCAGGCGCAGAGCGACGCTCTCCCGATCGTGGCGATAAGGAGAAATAAAAGCGGTAATCACCACCAGCCCGGCATCCATCATTAAACCGGCAACTTCACCAACGCGGCGAATATTCTCCCGCCGGTCACCGTCAGAAAAGCCCAAATCCTGACACAAACCGTGACGGACGTTATCACCGTCCAGCAGGTAAGTATGCACCCCCCGATGGTGTAGCGCCTGTTCCAGCGCGCCGGCAATGGTTGACTTACCCGAACCGGATAGTCCGGTTAGCCAGACCACTACCGCACAGTGCTGGTTGGCCACTTCCCGCTCGGTTCGGGTTATGGCATGTGAATGCCAGACAACGTTCTGCTGCATAAAAACACCTTAGCCTCACTGAGACAAATCGCTGGCATTCCAATGTGGATAGTAACGCCTGACCAACGCATTCAGCTCTTTTTCAAACTCACTGTCAGCCGCGGTTTTTTGCACCGTAGCCACGCTGCCGGAATGCGTTTCGCACACCAAGCCAGCCCCCACCGTCACGTTGGTTAAACGGTCGATAAAGATCAGGCTGCCGGTATCCTGATTATTCTGATAGCGGTCAAACAGCAGCGGTTCGTCAAAAGCGACGTCCACCACGCCAATACCGTTCAGCGGCAGCCCGGTCGATTCACGCAGCTCAAGAGAATTGACGTCGCGCTGATGCCGTATGGCCTCAACCCGCACCCGGCTTTTCTTACCGGCCACTTTGATATCGTAGCTTTGCCCCGGCAGCAACGGGTTTTCAGCCATCCAAACAACGTCCAGCGTTGCGCTCTGGGCTGGCTGTAAGCCGTTATCGTGCGCAGCCACTAATAAATCTCCACGGCTGATATCAATCTCATCGCTTAATACCAACGTAATTGCCTCACCCGGGTAGGCCTGCTGGCGGTCACCGTCAAAGGTGACAATGCGCGTTACCCTACTGATTACGCCGGAAGGCAGCACCTTAATCTCCTGCCCGACCTGAACAATGCCCGATGACAGCGTTCCGGCATAGCCCCGAAAGTCTAGGTTCGGCCGGTTAACGTACTGAACCGGAAAACGTAATGGTCGTTCCTCTCGTTCAGCAATCACGTTAACGGATTCTAAAATCTCCAGTAACGTTGCCCCTGAATACCAAGGCATAGCGGAAGAAGGCAGCGCAACGTTGTCACCGTCCAGCGCAGATAGCGGAACAAATTTAATATCCAGATCGGCAGGTAGCTGCTGGGCAAAGGCCAGATAATCACGGCTAATTTGCTCGAACGCTGACTGGCTATAGTCCATCAGGTCCATTTTGTTAATCGCCACCACCAAATGGCGAATCCCCAGTAGCGTAGCAATAAAGCTATGGCGGCGGGTCTGGGCCAGAACGCCTTTGCGGGCATCGATCAGCAAAATGGCTAAATCACAGGTCGACGCGCCGGTCGCCATATTTCGCGTGTACTGCTCGTGGCCCGGCGTGTCGGCAATAATAAATTTACGCTTTTCAGTAGAAAAATAGCGATAGGCAACGTCGATGGTAATTCCCTGCTCACGCTCAGCCTGAAGCCCGTCAACCAACAGGGCCAGATCCAGTTTGTCACCGGCGGTACCGATGCGTTTACTATCGCTGTGCAGCGTTGAAAGCTGGTCTTCATAAATCTGGCGGGTATCGTGTAGCAAGCGCCCTATCAGGGTGCTTTTACCATCGTCAACGCTACCACAGGTCAAAAAACGCAGCAGGCTCTTATTCTGCTGGGCGTGAAGATAGGCTTCAACGCCGCCCTGCTCGGCGATTTGCCGGGCAATCGCATCGTTAATAACCGGCGGATGATTAATCACTGCACCCATAATGCTTCCCCTCAGAAGTAGCCCTGACGTTTTTTAAGTTCCATTGAGCCGGCCTGATCGCGGTCAATCATCCGCCCCTGCCGTTCACTGGTTGTCGATACCAACATCTCTTCAATGATTTCAGGCAATGTTTCAGCCTCAGACTCTACGGCGCCGGTCAACGGCCAGCAGCCGAGAGTACGGAAACGTACTTTACGTTTCACAATCACCTCGCCCGGCTGAAGGTCGATACGATTGTCATCCGCCATCATCAGCATGCCGTCACGCTCTAGAATCGGGCGAGGTTTCGCCAGATACAGCGGAACAATGTCAATGTTTTCTAAAAAGATGTATTGCCAGATATCCAGCTCGGTCCAGTTAGAAAGCGGGAAAACGCGGATGCTTTCGCCTTTATTAATCTGGCCGTTATAGTTATGCCACAGCTCCGGGCGCTGATTTTTCGGGTCCCAGCGGTGAAAGCGATCGCGAAACGAATAGATTCGCTCTTTAGCCCTGGACTTCTCTTCATCGCGGCGGGCTCCGCCAAAGGCAGCATCGAAACCGTACTTGTTCAGTGCCTGCTTTAATCCTTCGGTTTTCATGATGTCAGTATGCTTGGCGCTGCCGTGAACAAACGGATTAATCCCCATGGCTAACCCTTCTGGATTTTGATGAACCAATAAATCAAAGCCATAGGTTTGTGCCATCCGATCGCGGAACTGATACATTTCCTGAAACTTCCAGCCGGTATCGACGTGCAGCAGCGGAAAGGGTAAATTTCCCGGAAAGAAAGCCTTGCGGGCTAAGTGCAGCATCACCGATGAATCTTTACCAATCGAATACAGCATGACCGGATTAGAAAACTCCGCCGCAACCTCACGGATAATATGTATGCTTTCTGCCTCCAGTTGGCGCAGATGAGTCAGTCGTTTTTCGTCCACGTTAATACCTCAGTTCGCTGCCTGACGGCGGTTAAGCTAAATTGACCACCGACTGCCATTGCGCCGGTTGATTCTGTTGGAATATTTGACGATCGGCCGACTCACCGAACCAGCTAAGGCGCTGATGCAGCGCGGCAACCTCACCGATTACTAACAGCGCCGGTGAAGGGGCTTGCTTAGCCAAATCGCTAAGCTGTAATAAGGTGCCGGTTAATACCTGTTGATCGGCACGGGTTCCGCGCCCGATAACGGCAATCGGCGTTGATGGCGCACGCCCGTGCGTGATTAATTGATGCTGGATATCAGAGGCTTTTACCGCCCCCATATAGATAGCCAGCGTTTGGTGCCCCTGAGCCAGCTGAGACCAGTTAAGGCCGTCAGACTCAAGGCGGCAGCGGCCGGTAATAAAAGTAACGCTTTGAGCATAATCCCGGTGCGTCAGCGGAATGCCGGCATAGGCCGTAGCGCCTGCCGCAGCGGTAATTCCCGGAACTACCTGAAAAGGAATGCCTGCCGCAGCCAGCACTTCTAACTCTTCGCCGCCCCGGCCAAAAATGAACGGATCGCCGCCTTTCAAGCGCACCACCCGCTTGCCCTGTCGGGCAAGCTTAACCAAAAGCTGATTAGTCTCTTCCTGCGCCACCGAGTGAGCACCGGCTCTTTTACCCACGCTAATTTGCTCTGCGTCCCGGCGAACCAATGCCAGAATGTCATCGGTGACTAACGAGTCATGCAGTACCACATCGGCCTGCTGAATCGCCTGCAGCCCGCGCAGGGTCAACAGCCCGGCGTCGCCCGGACCGGCTCCGACCAGCGTAACGTCGCCGGTTTGGCCTTCATGATGTAAAAGCTGTTGCTCAAGCTCAGCCTGAGCATCGTGAATACGGTTAGCGGCAACCAGTGCGGCAAAGCGGCCGTTAAAAATACGCTCCCAGAACCGGCGGCGTTCAACGATAGTTTTCAACCGTTGCTTAACCCGACCGCGCCAGCTACCCGCTATTTCGGCTACGGTTCCGAGGCTGGCGGGTAACAGGGCCTCTAGTTTTTCCCGCAACAAACGGGCCAGTACCGGCGCTTTACCACCGGACGATACGGCAACCACCAGCGGAGAACGGTCAATAATAGAAGGGAAGATAAACGAGCAACGGGCAGGATCGTCAACCACATTAACCAGCCTGCGCCGCTGGTTGGCCGCCTGAAAAACCCGGGCATTCAGCGTGCTGTCGTTAGTGGCTGCAATCGCCAGAAAAATATCATCGAGCTGAGAGGCATCGAAACGTTTGGCTAGCCAGTGAATAACCCCCTGCTGATGAAGCTCCGCCACGGGGTCAGATAACGCGTCAGACACGACAAACACCTTGGCCCCAGCGCTCAGTAACAGCGCGATTTTACGGGCAGCCACGTCCCCGCCGCCAACAACCAGCACCGGTCGATGTTTAAGATCGGTAAATATCGGTAGGTAATCCAAGGCAATCTTCGCTCAGTTAACAAAGTTATAGCCTGACTATAGAGAGTCCTACGCCACGATAGAAATGATGAAAAAGTATTTGATATAGCTGAATGGAATAGAAACTGATGTTGAGATCTAAATAGGGCCAAAGAACGTCGAACCGAATCGGTGTAGAATAATTATTCATCGACTATTAGCCTGATTGGCCATTTTCCGGTGGCCGAAGCGCAGCGCTTTTGAGCATATAGTGCTCCGGGCCCGGTTTCCCTACGGTTAGCTATTTTAAGACCAAACATTCAATTATTGAGATTTGTTATCAGCTTAGTGGAACAATCCGTTCTATGATGAGCTGGCCTCTAGTTCGCCAATATTCGCAGCCGTACTTTAGGCTCGATGTTGCTATTGGCCAGTTCCCAGTCAATGCTATTCATATCCTGAATGAGGATATCTGCCGGAATGCCCAGCTCATGATGAAGCTTTCTGATCATGGAAATGCTTAACGCTCGTTTCCCGTTAAGAACTTCTGATACCTTAGACTTTGAGCCTAAATAGCGCGTCATATCTGACTGGGATAGACCCTTTTTATCCATCAGATATTTGATCGCCTCAATTGGAGATGGTTTATCAATGGGATGATTTTTTCGTTCATAGTCTTCAACGAGCAGCGCCAGAATTTCGAGTTCATCGCCCTTTTCCGTGCCGATTTCTGGCTCAGAAGCCATTAGCTGCGCCATACGCACAAGCGCCTCATCGTGATCTTCTTTACTGCGTAAAATTTTAAACGTTGTCATAACCAAAACTCCACTTTGTCATATTCAGCGTGGGTACCAACCCACAGAATTAATACCTGACCAAAGGCATATTGAACGTTAACCGACAGCCTGTAGGTATTCCCTTTTATGTTGAAAATAGCCACGTTGCCATGGATAAAACTCGCCGTTTTATAGCCATTTTTTATATCTTGGGGCGTTTTCCAATCGGCTCTTTTCACATCATCGAGCCAAGCTTCTAACGGCCCTTTAGCCTGATTGTGCTTCTTATAAAACGCTTCAAGTCTGGAGACGCCTAATACTTTCATCGTCAATCAAGTTCCCATATTGGGAATTATAGAGTAGTTACAAATAAATGAAAGTCATTTATTTAAACCGCCCGATATTTACCCATCAAAAAAATAACGGTGGAGCATTAGCAACATCAGCCTAATGCCGTGTATTTACTAAAATAAATAGATAGCTCACCGTATCAGCAATAGAAAAAAGATAATGACTAAAGGAAAAATTTAGTTAAATCGTGGGAGTAAACGCAGAAAAGTTGGTTAACGGCCTTATGGCTTTTCAGCCGTTTTGCGAAGCAGATCTAGAATTCGACATAACGGGGAATAAATAAACAAAACGATAAAAAAACCCAGCCTGAGCAACAAGCGTTATAACCTGCGCCAAGTCACGCAAAACCGGCCGCGATAGCATTGTTAGCCGGTGTTAGTCAGCGTTAATTACCAGAACCCTTACCCTTCATGCAGCCCGCATTCACGCTTCAGGCCAAAAAAACGGGTCTGTTCTTCGCTCATTCCCGGTTCCCATTTACGGGTGGTATGCGTGTCACCAACCGATAGATACCCTTGATCCCATAGCGGGTGGTAGCTGAGTTCGTTATCCGTCAGGTAGCGGTAAACCTGTCGGCTATCCCAGTCAACGATCGGCAGGAATTTAAACACACCGCGCTGAATAGCCAGTACCGGTAATAAGCCCCGGCTGCCGGACTGTTCGCGGCGCAGGCCGGCAAACCAGGTTTGAGCCTGTAGCTCCGTCAGCGCCCGGCTCATCGGCTCGACCTTATTCAGTTGGTTGTAGCGATCAATCCCTTCTACGCCCTGCTCCCACAGTTTTCCGTAGCGGGCTTCCTGCCAGGCTGGCGTATGCAATGAACGATAGACTTTCAGATTTAGCCCAAGCTGCTCAGTCAGGCGGTCAATAAACTGATAGGTCTCCGGGAACAAATAGCCGGTATCCGTCAATACCACGGGAATATCCGGGCGTTGACGGCTGACTAAATGCAAACACACCGCCGCCTGAATGCCAAAACTGGAAGAAAGCACCTTGTTCTCGGGTAAATGTTCTAGCGCCCATTCAACCCGTTTGGCTGCTGACAACGATTCTAACCGGCGGTTAATATCCGCCAGTTCTGCCGTTTGTTGCTCACCCGACAGCGCGCTGAGCGCCGCTAAATCAATATCAGTCATGAGATCGCCTCAATCGTAAAAATCACGGGCCGAATCGATAACCGGTTTAACAATACCGGCGCGGATCGTATAGTCGCCAAAGCCTTCATCTGAGTGGCGCTGACCGGCCCAGCGGCCAATTAGCCCATCCAGCTCAGATAAAATTTCGGCGGAGGTAATATTCTCGCGATACATTCTCGGGATCCGAGTGCCTTCACGATTACCGCCTAAATGCAGGTTATAGCGATCGGGGGCCTTGCCTACCAGACCGACTTCCGCCAACATCGCCCGGCCGCAGCCGTTCGGGCATCCGGTTACCCGCAAAACAATGTGTTCATCAGGTACGTTATGCTGAGCCATAATACCTTCAACGTTGGTCACGAACTCAGGCAGGAAACGTTCCGCTTCGGCCATGGCCAACGGGCAGGTTGGAAAAGAAACGCAGGCCATTGAGTTTTTACGCTGTTCGGTGACGCCGTCGTTAATCAAACCGTGCTGGCGGGCTAAGCGCTCAATCTGGGCTTTATCTTCCGGCAAAATACCGGCAACGATCAAATTTTGGTTGGCCGTTAAACGAAAATCACCTTTATGGATTTTAGCAATTTCAGCCATGCCGCTTTTCAACGTTCGGCCCGGATAGTCCAGCAGGCGACCGTTTTCAATAAACAGCGTCAAATGCCATTTATTATCGATGCCTTCTACCCAGCCAATACGATCGCCGCGAGAGGTAAACTCATAGGGTACAACCGGCGCAAAGCTAATCCCGGCCCGTTTTTCGACTTCCTGTTTAAACGCCTCAACGCCAACCCGTTCAAGGGTATATTTGGTTTTTGCATTTTTTCGCTCTGAGCGATTTCCCCAATCGCGCTGGGTCGCAACCACCGCTTCCGCGATAGCCAGCGTATATTCCAGCGGAATATAGCCAAATTCAGAGGCTTTTCGCGGATAAGTCAGTTTATCGCCGTGGGTCATCGCCAGACCACCGCCGACCAGTACGTTAAAACCAACCAGTTGGCCCTTTTCACCCACCGCCACAAAGTTGAGGTCGTTGGCGTGAAGATCGACATCGTTATCCGGTGGGATCACCACCGTGGTTTTAAACTTACGCGGCAAATAGGTTGAACCCAGCACCGGCTCTACGTCGGTGGTTTCCAGCTTTTCGCCGTCCAGCCAGATTTCTACATAAGCGCGCGTTTTCGGCAGCAAATGTTCAGAGATCTTTTTCGCCCATTCATAGGCTTGCTGATGCAGCACGGACTCAACCGGATTAGAGGTACAAAGCACGTTGCGATTAACGTCGCCAGCGGTGGCGATAGAGTCTAGCCCCAAGCTGTTAAGCAACTGGTGCATCGGTTTAATATCGTTTTTTAACACGCCGTGAAACTGAAAGGTCTGGCGAGTTGTCAGGCGAATACTACCGTATAGCGTGTCTTGCGCCGCAAACCGGTCGATTCCCAGCCACTGCCGTGGAGTAATAATTCCGCCCGGTAGCCGACAGCGCAACATCACGTTCAGTAGCGGTTCGAGCTTTTGCTCTGCGCGTTCGGCACGCAGGTCGCGATCGTCTTGTTGATACATGCCGTGAAAGCGAATTAGCTGAAAGTTATCGCCTCGAAAACCACCGGTTAACCCGTCTTTCAGGTCGTCGGCAATGGTTCCGCGCAGGAAGTTACTCTCGCCTTTAAGCCTTTCGTTATCCGACAGCTTTGGCGCTACCTGTTGTTGCTGATTTGGTAGCTGATTTGGTACTGGATTTAGTTCAGAATCATCGCTCATTAATAGACATCCCGCTGATAGCGCTTTTCGAGGCGCAATTCGCTTAAAAACTCGTCGGCCTGTTCAAGGTCCATTGAACCGTGAATAGACACAACGTCCAGCAACGCCCGCTCGACGTCTTTAGCCATGCGGTTTGCATCACCGCAAACATAAAGATGGGCGCCATTCTGAATCCATTGCCATAGTTCGCTGCCGTTCTCGCGCAGCTTGTCCTGTACGTAGACTTTGTGTTCCTGATCCCGCGACCACGCCAGATCGATACGGTTTATCAACCCGCTTTTAACGTAGCGTTGCCACTCAACCTGATAAAGAAAATCAGAGGTAAAATGCGGGTTACCAAACATCAGCCAGTTTTTTCCGGTGGCGTCGGTGGCTTCCCGATGTTGCAAAAAGGCCCGAAACGGCGCAATACCGGTGCCCGGCCCAATCATCACGATTGGCGTTTCAGGGTCGTCAGGCAGGCGGAAGTTGTCATTGTGTTCAACAAACACCGCTATTTCCCCCTCTTCCTCCAGACGATCGGCTAAGAAGCCGGAAGCGCCGCCGGTGCGAGGCTGCCCGTCAATGTCATAACGCACCACGCCAACGGTAAGATGCGCTTCATTGCCCACCTCTTCTTGCGATGAGGCAATCGAGTAAAGCCTTGGCGTTATTGGGCGTAACAGGCTTATCAGCGCTTGGGCATCTAGCCTGCAGGGCGCACGGCGAACCATATCTACCACCGGCGTATTCTGCGCATAGGACTGCAAGCGGGGCTTATCTTTGACTAATTCGGCCAAGCGGGCATCTTGGGAAAGCAGCGCATACGATTCCACAATGCTGGCGGTGTTCTGCGTCAGTTCGTAGTGATACTTCAGCGCATCGCGCAGCGGTTCAATTTTGCCCTTAACCTCAATCGGCTCGTCGCCGGTTAAGCTCAATTCAGACAGCAACCGCGCTATCAGTTCAGGATCGTTATGAAACCAAACCCCCAGCGCGTCACCCGGCTGATAGCTGAGCCCGGAATCACCCAAATTAATTTCGATATGGCGAATATCTTTATCGGAGCTACGGGAGGTAATTTTTTGATTAACCGACAGTTCGGCAATCAACGGCCGTTCTTTATTGTACTTGGCGTTGGGCTCAGTAGAGCTGGCTGACGATGCGGGCACGGCAGCCTGAGCGCTGGCTTTGATCGCCAACGTCAAATGCTCAACCACCTTTTTACGCCATAGTTCCGCCAGTGGCTGATAATCGACATCGGCATCGACCCGCTCCATAAAACGAGTTGCGCCCAGTTCAGCCAGACGGGCATCAAAATCTTTACCGGTCTGACAGAAGTTTTTATAAGAGGTATCGCCTAAGCCAAAAACCGCAAACTGAGTCTGGCTTAGCTGCGGAACCTTTTTGGAGAACAGGTATTTGTATAGCGCAATGGCCTCTTCCGGCGCATCGCCCTCACCCTGAGTCGACACCACAACAACCAGCCGTTGCTCCCGATCGATCTGTTTGAATTTATAGTCACCCGCGTTAACCAGAACGGCGGGTAGCCCGGCATGAGTGAGGTCGTCCCGTAGCTGAGCGGCCACCCGTCGGGCGTTGCCGGTCTGCGAGGCTGACAGTATGGTAATCGGTTTTTCCGAAGCAGACGCGGCTACCGGCTGAGCCGATAAGACGGACAGCGTTTCCGAACCCTGACTGCTCAACCCCCATAGGTAACCGGACACCCAGGCTATTTGAATGGAACTCAGCCCCGCGGTAACCGCTGTTAACTGCGCCAGTTGCTCCTGAGACAGCGGTAAAACAGGGGTAGATATCGCCTTATCGGACATAGTATGCGGATCCCTTAGAATGAATGCGTCTAAGAGTATCTTGCGGGTTTGGTTAGATTAAAGAATCGAAAGACATATTAAATAATTAAAAAGCATATGGGGTGAAAGGCGCTATCCGATCGCAATGGGTTTCAAACCACCCCGCTTTTATTAAATCAAACTAAATGAAGACTCGCCCTTGACCTTCCTGTTGCTGGAAGGTTTAAACTCATTTATAGGTGAGATAACCAACCGGTTTCGATACTAATCTGAAGAATACTCAGGGGGTTTATGATGACACACACAACGATTTTTCATCTGGAAGGTTTGTCCTGTATGGGATGCGCCGGGAAAGTTAAAAAAGCGCTGGATGCCTTAGCCGGCGTACAGTCGTCCGACGTAAACGTACAGTATGCCAAAGTGGTGAGCAGCCTGAATAACGCTGAGCTTATCGCCGCCGTTGAACAAAGTGGCTATAAGGCGGAGCTGGCTCAGCCAGACGTTACGCTTAACCTATCGGGTCTAAGCTGCGGCCACTGCACCAAAACAGCCACCAAAGCGTTAGAGGCCATTGATGGGGTATTCGCCGCAAACGTAACCATCGATAAAGCCGAGGTTTACGGTAGCGCCAGCGCAGAAACGCTAATCGCTGCGATCGAACAGGCGGGCTATCACGCGACGCTGAGCGGGGAGTTTTCTCACCCAAAATCTGAGCCGCTGTCAGTATCAGAACAACCGGAGCCGATGACAGCGGCCAATAGCGGTATTCCGGTAGCCGGTTTGCCAACGGCGATCTCTGCCGGTGGTGGCGACGATAGCCTACAGCTTTTACTCAGCGGCATGAGCTGCGCCAGCTGCGTTAGTAAAGTACAAAAAGCGCTGGAAAGCGTACCGGGCGTTGAACAGGCGCGGGTCAATCTGGCCGAGCGTAGCGCCATGGTTTTCGGCCAGGCGCAGCAGGCCGATTTAATCATTGCGGTTGAAAAAGCGGGCTATGGAGCAGAAATCATTCTCGATGAAGATGAGCGCAGAGCCCGCCAGCACGAGACCTCACGGCAAAGTATTCAACGCTATCGCTGGCAGTCTGCTCTGGCCTTAGCCTTGGGTGCACCGCTGATGCTGTGGGGCATTTTGGGCGGCACCATGATGGTGACGCCTGACAGTCAGCCTTATTGGATAGCCGTGGGTCTGGTCACGCTGGCGGTGATGATTGTCGCTGGCGGGCATTTCTACGTTAATGCCTGGCGCAGCCTGATGAATGGCAGCGCCACCATGGATACCCTGATTGCCTTAGGTACCGGCGCGGCGTGGATTTACTCCATCAGCGTAGCCGTCTGGCCAGAGGTTTTCCCGATGGCGGCCCGGCATATTTACTTTGAAGCCAGCGCCATGATTATTGGTTTGATCAACCTCGGTCATATGCTGGAACAGCGGGCAAGGCAGCGTTCATCTAAAGCGCTGGAGCGGCTTTTAGATTTGACTCCGCCCACCGCTAAAGTGGTTACCGAACAGGGTGAACAGATCATTCCGCTATCTGACGTAGAGCTGGGCATGACGATTCGCTTAGTCACGGGAGATCGCGTACCCGTTGACGGTGAAGTGATTCAGGGCGAAATCTGGCTGGATGAAGCCATGCTGACCGGCGAAGCGATGCCACAGCAAAAGTCGGTGGAAGCCAACGCTAAAATCCACGCCGGTACCGTCGTTCAGGACGGCAGCGCCCTGTTCCGTGCCGGTGCCATTGGCAATCAGACTACGCTGGCGCGAATTATTAAGCTGGTTCGCCAAGCTCAAAGCAGTAAGCCCGAAATTGGCCGAATGGCCGACCGTATTTCATCGGTGTTTGTTCCGGTGGTGGTGGCTGTTGCGCTGCTCGCTGGGCTGATTTGGTATGCGATCGGGCCGCAGCCGCAGCTGGTTTATACCTTGGTTATCGTCACGACGGTATTAATCATTGCCTGCCCCTGTGCGCTTGGGCTGGCAACCCCGATGTCGATTATTTCCGGCGTGGGTCGGGCGGCCGAACTGGGGGTGTTAGTCAGAGATGCCGATGCCCTGCAGCAGGCCAGCCATGTTGATACCGTGGTGTTTGATAAAACCGGT
Source organism: Budvicia diplopodorum (assembly GCF_009800925.1). Lineage (GTDB taxonomy): Bacteria > Pseudomonadota > Gammaproteobacteria > Enterobacterales > Enterobacteriaceae > Budvicia > Budvicia diplopodorum. The sequence goes on from NZ_WOYF01000013.1 coordinate 12,762, forward strand.
ACCCTGACGGAAGGTAAGCCGCAGGTTACTGCGATTTATACTTTTGCCAATACCAATGAAGCTCAGGCGCTGGAATGGGCCGCCGCGCTGGAACAGGGGGCGAGTCATCCTCTGGCCCATGCGATACTAACCAAGGCCGGTGAAATAAGCTTGCCCGCTGTCAGTGATTTCCGCACGCTTCGCGGGCTTGGCGTTAGCGGGACCCTGAACGACAACGCACTACTGCTGGGTAACGATCGCCTGATGGCTTTACTGAACATCGACATCAGCGAAGCGGCAGAAACCATGCGCTCAGAGGCTGAACGCGGCGCAACGCCGGTGCTACTGGCAGCCAACGACAGGCTGGTTGCGCTATTGGCAATCCGCGATCCGCTGAGAAGCGATAGCGTTAAGGCGCTGGAACGGTTGCATCAACAAGGCTACCGGCTGGTGATGCTGACCGGTGATAACCCGGTGACGGCCAACGCTATCGCTAAAGAGGCCGGTATCGATAAAGTGATTGCCGGAGTATTACCCGATGGTAAAGCCGACGCCATCAAGCAACTGCAGGCTTCTGGCCATAAGGTGGCCATGGTGGGTGATGGCATTAACGATGCCCCGGCGCTGGCCTGTGCCGATGTGGGTATCGCCATGGGCGGCGGCAGTGATATAGCCATAGAAACGGCGGCAATAACCCTGATGCGACATAGCCTCACCGGGGTATCCGATGCGTTAGCACTGTCTAAAGCAACGCTGAGTAATATGAAACAAAACCTGTTGGGTGCGTTTATTTATAACTCGTTAGGCATACCGATTGCCGCCGGTGTGTTATATCCGCTAACCGGAACCCTACTCAGCCCGGTGGTGGCAGGTGCCGCCATGGCCCTGTCTTCCATTACCGTAGTGGCTAACGCTAACCGCCTGCTGCGCTTTAAACCTAAACAATAGCCAGCCTGTAGTAGCCTTACAGTAACCGTGTAGTAATCGTGTAGTGACCGTGTAGTAGGCCGACAAACTCAGCGTCTTGAGTCTGTCGGCTTAACCTGTTAATACTCTTCATTACTCAACGACAATCAACCACTCAGTTTTCCAGGATGCTTATGATGACAACCTTCCGCCGTTTGGCCGTACTCATGGGCTTAGCGACACCACAGGTCGGAGCCTATCCGGCTTATAACGTTCACACCGCTAACGGCAGTCGGCTACATTTGGTAGGAAGTATTCATATGGGCACGCGGGACATGTCACCGCTCCCGCCCGCACTATTAAAAGAGATTGAAAACGCGAGTGCGCTGATCGTCGAAGTCGATATTACCAAACCCATCAGCTTTAATACGCCGGATGACTACCCTTCTCTACAACAGCGGCTTTCATCAAGCCAGTATCAACAGCTGGCTGAACGCTGCCACTCGTTAGGGCTCAGCCTTCAATCGATCGCCCATAAACCAGGCTGGCATGCTGCTCTAATGCTACAGGCCATGCAGGCTAACCAGAACGGGTTGCAAAGTGAAAACGGCATTGACTATCAGGCAATACAGGCCGCCTATCGGATGGGAATTCCGGTGATTGAGCTAGAGGGAGCCGAACGCCAAATGCAGCTGCTAGATCGAATCCCCGATAACGGCATACCGCTATTACAGGATTCACTGGCCCACTGGCAGGACAACAGTGACATGATGAAAATCATGATCGACTGGTGGCTGGAAGCCAAGCCGAAGCAAAAAAACCTCACCCTGCCTTATGGCATGAGTGGAGATCTGTATAATTTGCTGATTAGCAGTCGTAATGCGCTATGGGCCCAGTGGCTGCATTCCCGGCCAAAAGGAAAATATGTGGTGGTGGTCGGCGCTCTGCATTTGTACGGCGAAAATAATTTGCCTGACTTATTAAACACGAGTAAATAGCAAACCACTCCAGCCGTTGCACGCTGACGGTTAAGCGTATTGATACACAAGGACAACCGATGACACCCGCAGTCAGGCTACTTAAACAGAAAAAAATCGACTACATCCTGCATCCGTACAGCCACGATCCGAATGAAACCAACTTTGGCGATGAAGCGGTAAACAAGTTGGGCTTGGACGCCAACCGCGTTTATAAAACCCTGTTAGTCAGCGTTAACGGTGACTCAAAGCATTTGGCCGTTGCGGTTGTGCCGGTTTCGGGCATGTTGGATCTGAAAAAAATGGCTAAAGTCCTGTCGGTCAAAAAAGTCGACATGGCCGATCCCCTGCTGGCGCAGCGCGTTACCGGCTATCTGGTTGGCGGCATTAGCCCACTGGGCCAGAAAAAGCGGCTGCCCACCGTAATTGACGAAGGTGCTAAACGCTTTGTCAGCATCTTTATCTCCGGCGGAAAGCGCGGTCTGGATATTGAACTGAAGCCGGACGATCTTTGCCGTTTAGTGTCCGGAGCGTTCGCCCCCATTGCAGTCATTGCAGTAAAAGACGCTGGGTAGCCGTTTCCCGCAGAACACGGTACAAAATCGCCATTAATGACAAATCATCATACGCGATACAATAACGCTTTTATTGTACGGAAAAGCCAAGCTATACTGCGGTAACGCTGGATTTACGTTGACTCGTCAGGATAAATTCCGAATACCATCGGCTTCTCCTGTCGATAGTTAATTGCTGACTCCCTCTAACTAAGCACCATAAATAATCACTATGACTCAGCAAACAAGCAGTAGCGAAGTTCTGCCCCCGGTTGCCGATAGTTCGCGCAAAACATCGTTCCGGATCCTGGGAGCGATCAGCGTTTCCCATATGTTAAATGATATGACTCAGTCACTGATCGTGGCTATTTACCCGATGCTACAGGGGGAGTTCTCGCTGAGCTTCGGCCAGATTGGTCTGATTACGCTAACCTATCAGCTCACAGCCTCCCTGCTTCAGCCGCTGATCGGCCTATATACCGATAAACACCCCAAACCGTTCTCGCTGCCGGTAGGAATGACCTTTACCTTGGTCGGGCTGATGCTGTTGGCCTACGCGTCGAGCTTCCCGATGGTACTCATTGCGGCAGCGCTGGTGGGAACCGGTTCTTCCGTATTCCACCCGGAATCGTCACGCGTGGCCAGAATGGCATCGGGCGGTAAGCACGGTATGGCCCAGTCAGTATTTCAGGTCGGTGGTAACTTCGGCTCTTCACTAGGCCCGTTAATGGCGGCTATCTTTATTGCCCCCTACGGTAAAGGTGCGCTAACCTGGTTCGCCTTAGCGCCGTTGCTGGCCATTGTGGTGTTATTGCAGATAGGCCGCTGGTATCAGGCCCAACAGCGCAGTAACGGCGGCAAGGCGTTTAAGCCAAGCGGTGCTCAACGCTTGCCCAATAAGACCATTGCGTTCTCACTATTTATTTTATTAACGCTGATATTCTCGAAATATTTCTATCTGGCGAGCATTAGCAGCTATTACACCTTTTACCTGATGCATAAGTTCGGCGTTACGCTGCAGAATGCTCAGGTTCATCTGTTTGTGTTTCTGTTTGCCGTAGCCGCCGGAACCATTATTGGCGGGCCTGTGGGAGATAGAATTGGGCGTAAATATGTAATTTGGGCTTCTATTCTAGGTGCTGCGCCATTTACCCTACTTTTACCCTATGCATCGCTGTTCTGGACCGGTATTTTGACCGTGATAATCGGACTGATTATGGCTTCTGCGTTTTCAGCCATTCTGGTGTATGCTCAAGAGATGATTCCGGGCAAAATCGGCATGGTTTCAGGGCTATTTTTTGGTTTATCATTTGGCATGGGCGGGCTAGGTGCGGCGGCGCTAGGCTATGTTGCAGACCATACCAGCATTGAAATGGTTTATCATATTTGCGCTTTTCTACCGTTATTAGGCATTCTTACCGCTTTACTGCCGAATATTGAGAATAAAGAGTAACTTCAAGCCGCTTTCCCTGAGGTAAAGTATTTTCACCTCAGGGGGAAACCCTTATTCTGCACGGCAGCATTTCACTAATCCTCATAAAAACCCGCTTTAATTAGACTCACCAGCTAATACTCAGCCATTTTCAAACGTATCACTCGATTCCAAGCAAAAAACGCTTACATACAATAAACTTTCAGATGAAGAAAAAATGAAAGAGTGTCCGATTTAATCACCGGCCCCTCCACATCGTTATCCCGGTGGAAACCGGGATTAGTCTTTTGAGGTCACCAACGCCTGCAATAAATCAATATGCGCCGGGTTGTCATTCAGTGCAGGAATATAGTGATAGCTTTCACCGCCCTGTTCTAAAAAGAATTCGCGGTTTTGCTTATCAATTTCTTCAATGGTTTCCAAACAGTCAGCCGCAAACCCGGGGCTGATAACCTGTACCGATTTAACGCCCTGCTGAGGCAGCGCTTTTAACGTCTCATCCGTGTATGGCTGAAGCCATGGCTCACGACCAAAGCGTGACTGGAAGGTCATTTTATACTGCGATTCATCGAGCTCTAACGCCGTTACCACTTCTCGGGTGGTATCAGCGCACCGCTGCGGGTATTCATCCCCTTCGGCGGCATAGCGTTGGGGAATTCCATGATAGGAAAACAGCAGCAGATCGGGCTTACCGTGCAGCTCAAACGAGGCTTTAATCGACTCAACTAACGCGGCGATATACAAAGGGTGTTCAGCATAATCACGAATAAACTTCACCTGCGGCAGGTCGCGGGTTTGGCGAAGCTCAGCCGATAGCGCATCCCAGACGGCGGCCGTAGTTGAACAAGAATATTGTGGATACATCGGTAACACCACTAAACGATTAACCTGCTGGCGCTTTAAGCTGGCCAGCGCCTGTTTAATCGACGGGGAGCCGTAGGTCATAGCTAATTCAACCGGCGTACCGGGCAAACGTTTCGCCAGCGCCTGCTGCTGCCTGCGGCTATAAACCAGCAGCGGGGAGCCTTCATCCATCCATACGGCCTGATACAGCTTAGCCACTTTCGGTACGCGAATGGGTAGAATCACACCGTGCAGCAACGGATACCAAATCAGGCGATGGGTATCCACCACCCGACGATCGTGTAAAAACTGAGAAAGATAACGTTTTACCGCCGGCCCCGTTGGCTCATCAGGCGTACCTAGGTTAACTAACAGGATTCCGGTTTTAATCTGCGGCATAGGTGTTTTGCTCGCCTATAAGGCGGTAGCTCCAACAAGTGTAAAGAGGTGCCGCCCGTGCGGCAGTTCACCGTAATATTATCAATACTGATATCCGTTAGCGGCCTTAACGGCAGGCAATATATTGACATATAGCGAGCGCCATATCATTCTTTTCGAGCCAATTACTACGATAGATAACGGTGATATGATTTGCCAACGCAGTGCTTTTTTAACCGCCTGCAGCGATTCAGAGCCGATGGAGTCGGTAGAATCATTTAGCTTTTTTCTAAGCCGCCTATGCGGCGGTTCAGTGGATGGGTCGGCATTCAGAAAAAGTTAGATTTTTCTAAGCCGCCTATGCGGCGGTTCAGTTCTTGCTCAATATTCACCAGCAGCGGACGTATTTCTAAGCCGCCTATGCGGCGGTTCAGTTGCGATCACTACAGCTGGCTCAAATAAGGAATTTCTAAGCCGCCTATGCGGCGGTTCAGTCAGATATCAATGCACTGGTACAGCGAATCAGTTTCTAAGCCGCCTATGCGGCGGTTCAGGATTTGGGTTTATGCAGAGGATGTTTATAAAGTTTCTAAGCCGCCTATGCGGCGGTTCAGACCAGCAGCGAATTCGATGCTAAAATGTTTGCTTTCTAAGCCGCCTATGCGGCGGTTCAGTGTAAATTTTTGAAACTCACGGTCCTGCACAATTTCTAAGCCGCCTCGGCGGTTCAGCGGGATAAGCCTTATCAATCATCCGTTGCGCTTTTCTAAGCCGCCTATGCGGCGGTTCAGCCTCGATAGCAACGGGTTTGATGATGCGCTGTTTTCTAAGCCGCCTATGCGGCGGTTCAGTCAGAAGCCGATCCGGTTGGTTTATCCATCCGTTTCTAAGCCGCCTATGCGGCGGTTCAGATGGCATCCAGTGTGTTATACGCCCACAGACTTTTCTAAGCCGCCTATGCGGCGGTTCAGATGATCTACAAAGTCGGTGGCGCTGACACGCTTTTCTAAGCCGCCTATGCGGCGGTTCAGGGTGGAATTGGTGGCGTGGCTACTATTTTAATTTTCTAAGCCGCCTATGCGGCGGTTCAGTACCTGCTGAGGCGGTGCGCGTCAGCGAGTCATTTCTAAGCCGCCTATGCGGCGGTTCAGAACGGCGGTATGCAATGGGTAAACTTTCATGATTTCTAAGCCGCCTATGCGGCGGTTCAGATAAGAAACATTACTGATGCGCTGGGGATCTATTTCTAAGCCGCCTATGCGGCGGTTCAGATTTCTTTACACCTCGGACTGGCGATTCTACTTTTCTAAGCCGCCTATGCGGCGGTTCAGACGTTATGCGCGGATAAACTTGGCTATAATCGTTTCTAAGCCGCCTATGCGGCGGTTCAGAATGAGCAACGATGACGAGCCGCCGATCTAATTTTCTAAGCCGCCTATGCGGCGGTTCAGTAGAACCATACTCCACTACCTTACTGTTGTTAATCTGTTTATTCACTCAGGGCCGTCTAATACCCTTTTCTAAGACCTCGATTCTCTTATTTTAAAATCAATGAGTTAAAAACTCTTATAAAAAAGGGTTATTAGCCATCAACAGTAAGTTATCAGATGAAGTTGGGAGCAACGGATACAGAAAAGGCGACCATTGGTCGCCTTTGTTAGTCAATTGAAGAATCAATTAACCAAGAATTTTTGCCAGCTCAGCGCTAACTTCGGTCACTTTACGGGTACCGTCTAACTTGAAATAACGGGTGCTACCGTTGCTAGCTTCAGCAGTGTAGTAGTTCACCAGTGGTTTAGTCAGAGAATGGTATTCAACTAAACGCTTGCGAACGGTCTCTTCCTGATCGTCTTTACGCAGCGTTAGCTCTTCGCCGGTAGCATCATCTTTACCTTCAACCTTCGGCGGGTTGAATTTAACGTGATAAACACGGCCAGACGGAGTGTGTACACGACGCCCGACAATGCGCTCAACGATGATTTCGTCTGGCACATCGAACTCAAGGACGTAATCAACCTGAATGCCCGCTTCTTTCATAGCATCGGCCTGTGGAATCGTGCGCGGGAAGCCATCGAGTAAAAAACCATTACGGCAATCTTCTTGCGTAATTCGCTCTTTCACTAAAGCAATAACCAACGCGTCGGTTACCAGCTTGCCACCATCCATAAGTTCTTTTGCCTGCTTACCCAGTTCGGAGCCAGCCTTAACCGCTGCACGTAGCATATCACCGGTAGAGATTTGAGGGATCCCGTACTTCTCCATGATGAACTGAGCCTGAGTGCCTTTACCGGCGCCGGGAGCGCCAAGCAGAATGATACGCATTGCGTAACTCCCCTAGAAATTTAGCTTTTTATTTAAAATGACGAAACAGCCGTAAACCTTATCACCCAATGCCATGATGCTCAAGCGCAGATGATAAGCATTCAATTACTACCAGCCCACACGCTAGCGCTTCATTTGCCGAAATAAATGCATTATTCAGAACGACAATGGAAAATATTGCTCAATTATAGCGGGGCGTATCATACCAGCTTTTGATAGCCCGTGCTGCTTAATAGGAAACAATCATTAAACCCGTATGTGCTTGTAGAACAACAGTTCTAGATACAAAGCAGACTATGGCAGAAACTCACTGGACGCAGAACATTGCCGGTCGGCCGCTAGAGAAAGTGAATCTTCCGACTTTCTTTTTACCGACGAAACTTACGCCGAAACAAAATCAGAACCCGTTGTCATCAGTCTAAGGCCGACGTTATCCCGTCGGCCTTTTCCACTTAGCATAGTGATAATTTAACTATCACTTCAATAGCAGCTGATTCATCCGGCGGATAAAGCTGTTTGGATCGTCTAAGCTTCCCTTCTCGGCCAACAGGGCCTGATCCAGCAGCAGTTCAACCCACTCGCCAAAATCAGCCTCATCGGTGATATCGGCCGCGCGTTTTACCAGCGCGTGCTCGGGGTTAAGCTCGAAGATATATTTTACATCCGGCGCTTTCTGACCGGCTGCGGCAAACAGCTTCGCCATTTGAGTTGTCATTTCATCGGCATCGGTTGTTACCACCGCTGGCGTATCCGTCAGGCGGTGAGTTAACCGCACCTCTTTAACTCGCTCGCCAAGAAAAGCTTTAGCCCGCTCAACAAACGGCTCTAGCGCTTTTTCTGCTTCTTTCTGCTCTTCAGTTTCTGCATCAGCCAGTTTATCAACAGACTCATCGGCTTTGCTGACCGACTGGAATGACTTGCCTTCAAACTCGGTCAGGTAGCTCATCATCCACTCGTCAATGCGATCGGATAACAGCAGAACCTCAATGCCTTTCTTACGGAACAGCTCAAGGTGTGGGCTATTTTTCGCGGCCGCGTAGCTGTCGGCAGTAATGTAATAAATCTTATCCTGACCTTCCTGCATACGGCTGACATAGTCGGCCAGAGGAACGTTTTGGACATTGCTGTCGTTATGGGTTGAGGCGAAACGCAGCAGGTTAGCAATAGTTTCCTGATTGCCGCCGTCTTCTGCCGGGCCTTCTTTCAATACCAAACCAAACTGCAGCCAGAACTGTTGATACTTCTCGGCGTCGTTTTTAGCCAGTTTCTCAAGCATCTGAAGTACCCGCTTAGTGCAGGCATTACGCAGGCCTTGAGTCACCCGGTTGTCCTGCAAAATTTCGCGGGAAACGTTTAACGGTAAGTCGTTTGAGTCAATCAGGCCACGAACAAAGCGCAGGTAGTTCGGCATAAACTGCTCTGCGTCATCCATAATGAATACGCGCTGAACGTAGAGTTTTAAACCATGCTTATGGTCGCGGTTCCACATATCCCACGGGGCCTGAGACGGAATATAGAGCAGGCTGGTATATTCTTGTTTACCTTCAACTCGGTTGTGGCTCCAGGCCAGCGGATCGCTGAAGTCATGGGAAACGTGCTTATAAAATTCGTTATACTCTTCGTCGTTAACCTCTGACTTATTGCGGGTCCATAGCGCCTGAGCCTTATTGATTTTTTCCCAGTTAACGCTAGGCTCTTCGCCCTCTTTATCTTCGGTAACCTGAATTTCAACCGGCAGTGCAATATGGTCAGAATATTTACCGATCACTGAGCGAACGCGCCAGTCATCGAGGAATTCATCTTCACCTTCGCGCAGATGCAGCGTAATGTCAGTGCCGCGATCGGCTTTGCTGATTTCAGCAATGGTGTATTCACCTTCTCCGGCGGACTCCCAGAATACTGCTTCATCAGCAGATACGCCCGCTGCCCGGGTACGAACGGTAACTTTGTCGGCAACAATAAAGGCTGAATAGAAGCCTACGCCAAACTGGCCAATTAGCTGGCTGTCTTTCACCCGATCGGAACCCATGGATTCTAAAAATGCTTTAGTGCCTGACTTGGCGATAGTACCGAGGTTGTCGATAACTTCATCGCGGGTCATACCAATACCGTTATCGCTCAGCGTCAGGGTGCGCTTATCTTTATCAAATGAAACCCGGACGCGAAGTTCACCATCACCTTCATATAAATCAGAGTTGGACAGCGCACGAAAACGAAGCTTGTCCGAGGCATCGGATGCGTTAGAGATCAGTTCACGCAGAAAAATTTCTTTATTGGAATACAGGGAGTGGATCATCAGATGTAAAAGCTGTTTAACTTCTGACTGGAACCCTCTGGTTTCTTGGCTTTTCATACTCATTGCTTACCTCAATATCTAAGTTTCATTCAGGCAGGTTAATACCGGATGTACAAGAGATGGGGATTAAGCAGAAGCTTTTCAAGCGTATAAACTCAGTATGCTTAAAAAAATTGCGTCAAAATAACAACGATTATGGTGAAAAGTGAGCCGATGCCAATATTTTTCGTCAAAGAAATCAATACTGGCACCAACCTATGTACAGCGAAGGTAATCAGTTAGCTAAAATGCTGAAATAGTAAAATGGTGGTCGTCAATCGCCTGCAGTACCGCCATATTTTCCTGCGTGGTGACAAATATCAGGTATGAATCCCAGCCAATATTGATACAGCCAAATGAGAGCCCCATCGGCTTGAGATACTCCGTAACCTCAGTAAACTGATGCAGAACATAATCACCGGCGGCAACCTCTTTTTCGCGCAGTTCATCGCGCTGAATACGTTGTTCCAGCTCATTAAGGCAAACCCCAAGATTTATATCTGGCCGAAAAGCGGCTATGCGCCGGACAACAAAATTGGCAATTTGCCCGTCATCATCTTCTCCACGCCAGTCAACCATATCAATAAAACCGTCCTGATATGTATAGCAATAAAGCAGGTCAATTAAGCCACCGGCGTACACGTTATCAAGATATCGGCCAAAGTCGTATTTTTTATATTGAGAGCTATTAAGCAGTTCTTCAGGTGAGCTGATTGCTTTGTGGTAAATATCTGGCCATCCATTATTACCGTCGGTCACAATCATTTGGGCGAGTAATGTAATATTTTCCACGCTCACGGTGCATTCCCTGAATTAAGTTAAATGGGCAAAATCCTATCAAAATTAAATATAAACCGGCACCAACCCACAGTTCCAAAATAATTTATATAAAATCATAAAGATAAGTAAATTTAAAAATAGAAAAACAGAACCGAGAAATATAATTTTTTAGAAACACAGGGCTAAAAAACAGCCTTTATTAATACTTTATATATAGATGAAAAGCCATAAAGGCAACGATAAATCTATCGATTGCCTTTATGAACTCAGGTTCGATTAAAACTTGATCTGGTGACGACCGGCCAGAGAGTGCGACAGCGTAGTGCCGTCAACCATTTCCAGTTCACCGCCAACCGGTACACCGTGGGCTATCCGGCTAGCCATAACGCCATACATGGCACACATTTCAGCAATAAAGTTAGCCGTGGCATCCCCTTCAATCGTTGGGTTAGTGGCGAGAATAACTTCATTAATCGTTTCAGATGCCAACCGTTCCTCTAGGCGATCCAGACCGATATCATTCGGCCCGATACCGTCAAGCGGCGATAAATGCCCCATCAGAACAAAATACCGCCCGGCAAACTGCCCGGTCTGTTCAATGGCATGAATATCGGCCGGGCTTTCAACGATACAGATTAGACCGCTGTTCTGACGGCGCTGGTTGGCACAAATCGTACAAACCTCTTCTTCCGTAAAGGTACGGCAGTCGCGGCAGTGGCCAACCTCAGACATGGCCCGGGTCAACGCCTGAGCTAAACGCATTCCACCGCTGCGATCGCGCTGTAATAGCTGAAACGCCATACGTTGTGCAGACTTCGGCCCCACGCCGGGTAAGCAGCGCAGGGACTCCATCAGTGATTCAAGAAGAGGACTGGTTTGCATCAGAACGGCATCTTAAATCCGGGAGGTAACTGCATACCGCCAGATACCTGAGCCATTTTCTCTTTTTGGGTCTCTTCAATGCGGCGCGCTGCGTCATTGAAGGCGGCCGCAATCAGATCTTCCAGCATCTCTTTATCGTCTTCCATCAGGCTTGGATCGATTTCGATCCGGCGGCAGTTATGCGCACCGTTGATAGTCACTTTAACCATACCGGCACCGGATTCACCGGTGACTTCCAGCTTGGCAATTTCTTCTTGCATTTGCTGCATTTTGTCTTGCATCTGCTGCGCTTGCTTCATTAAATTACCCAGTCCGCCTTTACCACCAAACATGGCTATCTCTCTCTTCTGTGGATAAAATCAAATAATTGCCGTTGTCGTGTTTGCCGCTAGCGGCGTACTAATAACGGTAATCGCTCATACAGGTCTGATACTATCTTCATCAAGCTCTGCATCAAAATACCGGCAGAGGGTTTGAATATGGATATCGGAGGCCATTGACGCTCTGGCCTGCAATAGTTTCTCTTCATAGATGGCCTGCCGCCACTCCAGCGGAGTTTTCACCGATGCGTCTTCATCTTCAACAATCGTCAGCGTAACCGGCTGGCCAGCTTGCTGGCTCAGTGCTTCACTCAGGATCTGCTGGGCAGAGGTTGAATTAAGGTGCCGCTGAGAGGGGCGAAGATGCAGGCAAATCTCGTTATCCGATAGCTGCTGCTTAAACGCGTTCAGCGCAAGTTGCTGCACCAGCTTAGGCAAGGGTAGCTGATTGATTTCAGCCGCCCAGAGATCTCGCGTCAAGGACTCTTCAGCCAGCTTAATCGAAAGCTCGGGCGTTTTCTCATGCTCAAGGGCGGAACGCAGCGCCTTAGGTGTCGTTACCGGTTCAGCAACCGCCTCGAAATCATGCTGGGCCTTCCAGCGGTAGCTCTCTTTTTTAGCCGGTGATTTTGGTGCTGTTGTGCCAGAAGTGCCGGGCGCGCCGCCCTTCTCAACCGCTGACGCCAGTCTGTCGAGCGCAGCAGACGCCGGCCGCGCTTTTAATTGCGCAGCCGGCTCATTCTTTTTTGCGTCGGAGGCACCCTGCTGACGACGCACCTGATTTCGCGCCTGAAGCATTTGTGCCGTTGATTCTGATAAACCTTTCGCTATTTCAGCTTCGGCCTTGGCTTCTGCCTCGCTCGGCGGTAGCGCGGCTACTGGCTCACTGGGTTCCGCAATTCGGGCCTGATAATCCGGTGCTGGCTGCTGTGGCTGTTGATGCTGTACCGGAGCCTTGTTCACTGGCTCCGGGTGGGAACTCGCTGCGGGCTGGTGCGAAACGGTATGCGGTATTTTAGCGGGCGCAGGCGAAGGTGGCGCATTCTCTACGCTGACCTGAGGAATATTCACCAAGTTTTTGGGATGAAACGCCAATGCGCGTAATAATGTCATTTCAACGCCCATCCGGCGGTCAGGGGCGTAGGCCAGCTCTTTTCGACCAATTAATAACGTTTGGTAATAGAGCTGTAAATCTTGTGGGCTAATCTGGCGGGCCAGATCGCGCATTCGCTGTTCATTATGCTTTAACGGATCGGTTGCCAACGGCAGAAGCTGAACCATCGCAACCTGATGCAGTAACGCCAGCATTTCAACCAACAGCGTATCCCAGTCAACGCCTTTGGACGCGGTCTGAGTCACTAACGACATGAGCGCTTCACCGTTAGCGTGCGCCAGAGATTCAACTAATGCCAGAGCGTGTTCGTCGTCCAGAGTTCCGAGCATCATGCTAACCGATTCGGCTGCAACAACGCCGTCACCCATGGCAATCGCCTGATCGGTCAGGCTTAAAGCATCGCGCATACTGCCCTGAGCGGCGCGGGATAACAGCTGTAATGCGCGAGGCTCGGATTGAATATGCTCGGCATGCAGAATTTTTTCTAGCTGCTGTTTAATCTGATCGACGTCTAATGCCTTGAGATGAAACTGCAGGCAGCGGGACAGAATGGTGACCGGAAGCTTTTGAGGATCGGTGGTTGCCAGTAGGAACTTAACGTGCTCTGGCGGCTCTTCCAGCGTTTTTAACAGCGCGTTAAAACTATGGCGGGAAAGCATGTGAACTTCATCGATCAGATAGACCTTGAAGCGGCCACGGGCCGGGGCATATTGCACGTTATCCAGCAGCTCTCGGGTATCTTCCACTTTGGTACGCGAGGCGGCGTCAATCTCAAGCAAATCGACAAATCGGCCCTCTTCGATTTCACGGCAGTTACCGCACTGGCCGCACGGCGTGGCGGTAATGCCGGTTTCACAGTTCAGACCTTTAGCCAATAGCCTGGCTATAGACGTTTTACCAACGCCCCGGGTACCGGAAAAAAGATAAGCATGATGGATCCGTCCTAAAGACAGACCATTCGAGATGGCGGTCAAGACATGTTCTTGACCAACAACGTCAGAAAAGCTTTGTGGGCGCCACTTGCGGGCAAGAACTTGATAGCTCATTGATACCGAAAAGTCGATTAAATTAGGTGAAACATCTTACCACAACCGATGATAAGCGACGATGTTTGTTGTTGAATTAATGGCCGTCAAAAGAGACAAGGCTATAACATTCAATCCCCTGTGTCGCAAGCCGGGCACGCCCTGCCAATTCAGGTAATTCAATCACAAATGCGGCATCCGTGACTTTACCACCAAGGCGACGAATCAGTCGGGTTGTGGCTTCAATCGTGCCGCCGGTGGCCAGCAAATCATCAATCACTAACACGGTGTCATTTTGATTAACGCTGTCGGTGTGAATTTCCAGTACGTCAGTACCGTATTCCAGATCGTAAGTTTCCTGTAGCGTTTCGCGAGGTAATTTGCCTCTTTTACGAACGGGAACAAAACCGACGCCCAAGGCCAACGCTACCGGTGCACCGAATAGAAACCCGCGCGCTTCAGTACCGACAATCTTGGTAATGCCTTTATTTTGATACTTTTCTACCATCAGCTTGATGCAGGTAGAATAAGCGGCGTGATTTTCCAGCAACGTCGTGATATCACGAAACAGAATTCCCGCTTTTGGGTAGTCGGGAATAGTGATAATGCTGTCTTTAATTAACTGTAGCTGCTGTTCTTGAATAGTCATAATTATTGCCTGATTAAACAACCTGTCATTGCCGAAACGCCCGTTTTCGACATTAGCGCATCCATAATAGCGCGCGGTCACCAACAAAAAACGCTCAAATCTATGCAATGCACATCAGAAATGCAACCGCTGTTATCACATTAAATTGATTACTTGTCGTTTTGTTGTAGCGGATCAATAACCGGTATACGTAGCATAAAGGCCAATATTACCACCAATATGACCATCAACAATGCTCTTACCCACCACAGAGAAATCGTCCACAATGAAAAGCTAAACGTGACCAACACAATCATAATGGCTTTCCACTTAGCGCCGGGAGGTAACCCGCGATAAGTTTGCCAATGGTGTAAATAAGAGCCAAACCATGAACGGTATAGTAACCAGTGATGAAACCGAGGAGAGGATCGGGCAAAGCACCATGCAGCTAACAGTAAGAAAGGCGTTGTGGGCAATATAGGTAATACGGCCCCCAAGCAGGCCAATCCCATTGCTAACCAACCAAGAATTAGAAGAAGAATTTTATACATAGTGCCGTGTACCCTGTAATTCAGGCTGATATTCTATATCAAATAAATCTGTTAAACCCCAGTAATGATATAAGATATCACGATATATAAAGGCATTAACGGTATTCGAACCTATTTGCTACGCTCTACGTTCCGGCCAGTTAACCATCGCGTTCTAAACAAGGCTTAAATGAACACCAAAAACCGACTTCATACATTAGAACAACAGATACAGCAGCTAGCCCAAACCATTGCTGATGCACCAGCAATGTCTGCCGCTCAGCCTCGCTTTGATAATCAGCTGTTTAACCAACGGGGTGCCCGGCTGAATAACTATCTGGCTGAAGTTGAAAAAAATTTGAGCCAGCTTAAACAAGAAGTAGAAAAAGGCCGACAAGAGCAGGTTGCCTTTCTGGCCGAACGCATTGTGGCGCAAATTACTGCCCTTCAGCGTGAACTGGCTACGTTAAAGCTAAGGGAGAAAAATACGATCGCAGTGAAATCGGGTACCGATATGTATCAAACGCTGGCTCAGCATCAGGACTTTGAGCGACGTCTTCAGGAAATGCTGCGTGATAAAGAAAGCCTGCTCTTTCAACAAACTACCCTTGATGCCCAGCAAAAATTACAGAAAGAGTTAGCAACCCTTGAAGGCCGACTGGTACGCTGCCGCCAAGCGTTAAGGCGCATAGAAAAACAGATAGAACGCAGAGAGTCTGGATACAGCTAGCACAAGCTTTTCAGAGCATTAGGCACCGGAAATTTACATATTGTTACATTTTTATGCATTTAACGCACAACTAAAAAAATAGCTTCGCAATAATACCGGCATACCACTTAATACAGGAGTTATGTGATGAGCCTTAAATATCTGTTACCCGCCCTTGCCCTTTTATCCAGTTCTGCCTTTGCGGTAAGCATGCCGCCTCCTGACGGAGATTTGAAAGTTATCACCAAAGCAGAGCTCTCTTCTCCCATCATTTTAGAAAATACTCAGGAAAATAATTACCTGAAAATCTCGTTAACCGGTTTTAAACAAAATGAAGAAGTGAAAACCCCGATAAATCTGGCGCTAGTCATTGACCGCTCCGGATCGATGTCCGGCGACCGAATTGAGAAAGCCCGTGAAGCCGCCATTATGGCGATTAATATGCTCAAAGATGACGATATTGTCTCAGTCATCGCCTATGACGATAATGCCTATGTCATTATTCCGGCTACAAAAGCTAAAAATAAAGCCAATATGATTAAAGTGATTAACGATACCGTTCAGCCCGGCGGAGGAACCGCCCTGTTCGCAGGCGTAAGTAAAGGTATCAAAGAGGTTAATAAGTTCATCAAGAAAAATCAGGTTAACCGCATTATTCTGCTGTCTGACGGGCAAGCCAACGTAGGGCCAAGCACCACAAAAGAGCTGGCCGATCTGGGTCAGGTTGCCGGTAAGCAAGGCATTGCGGTGACCACCATCGGTCTGGGCAATGGCTATAACGAAGATCTGATGACCGCGCTGGCCGGCTTTAGCGACGGTAATCATGCCTATGTTGAAAATTCTGCCGACCTTGAAACCGCCTTTGTGCGTGAATTTAAAGACGTGATGTCCGTCGTTGCCCAAGAAGTTGTGGTAACCATTAAGCTACAGGATGGCGTAAAACCCGTTCGCCTGCTGGGCCGCGATGGCGACATTATCGGTAATAGCGTTACGGTTAAAATGAACCAGCTTTATTCTAATCAGGAAAAATACGTTCTGTTAGAGGTGGTTCCACCAAAAGGAAAAGAGAGTGAGAACAAGCCGCTGGCCAACGTATCTATTAGCTATGACAATCTGAAAACCCACCAAAAAGATACCTTTAATGACATGGTGAATATTAGCTACAGCAAATCATCAAAAGCCGTAGCGGCAGCGGTTCAGGAAGAGATTGTGGTGGATTCAGCTATCCAAAAAGCCAATATTGAAAATGAACGCGCCATCAAATTACTGGACGAAGGTAAGAAAGATGAAGCCAATAAAATTATCCAGCAAAATGCGGCCAGCATGGATGCCCTGTCAGGTAGCGTAAGTTCGCCTGCGGCGGTATCAAAGGCGACATCCAGTAAAGAGGCCAACCAAAAACTGGCGACTGAAGTTGAAACTAAAGACGTTTCATCATCGCGTAAAAGCCTAAAAGAAAGTACGTACAGCACAGAAAAACAGCAGAACAAAAAGTAGCAAACTGCCGGAGGTAAGGTACTCTTATCTCCGGTCAATTATTTAGCGGTCAGAGTATTGATGAAATCCAAAAAGTCTCTTTATTTGTTTGTCATAATCACAGCCCTGATCGTCGGGCTGATTGGCTATTTTGGGCTTCGTACTATCACTCAGGAAAGCTCGCTTAACCAATATCAAACCCAGCAGTTAGCCAAAAGCCACGTCACCAGCGTTCAGTCTTATATTCTGCAACAAATTAGCCAGAAGCAGGTCAGGCTAGATGCCATGCTTGCCTATCTGGAATTAGATAACGCCGCGTTGAATAAGCTGATTTCACAGGATAGCGATATTGACGGAATTTTTGTTATCAAGAGCAATAGGCTGGTTTTTCCCGACGCGTCTAAATCGTTAAGCCTGAAAGACCAGAAACTGGTTGAGCTGATTACTCCGGTGAGCCGCGATCCTGCGCTACTCACCGCTAAACAGCATAAATCTGAAGATAAAACCCCTGATTCAGGCTGGTTTGTCATGCAGGACAATAGCTATCCCGTTTGGATTTATTGGCGAAAAAACGGTGGTGATATCGTTGGTATCAGGCTGTCTTATGTGAAATTTTTAGCCGACGTGATTGCTAACATCGAACCTGATTTTGCACCCGATAGCTTAAAAATTTCAGACAACGGTCAGCTGTTATATCAATATTTACCGACATCCATTGGTGATAATCAAACGCCATCTTATAGCCAGAACCTCCCTTTTCCGCTGCATTCGTGGCAAATCGACTATTACACCGCACCGGCCGACGGGCGTTCGCTCTATTATTCAGGGTTAATACTGATCGCTATCATTATTTTTGCCGTCGGATTCATGGCGTTTATTTTATACCGTGAGTTTAACCGGGCAGCCCGGCTAGCCAGTCAGCAGGTTAGCTTTGTCGGGCAGGTTTCTCATGAACTGAAAACGCCGCTAACCAACATCACGCTGTATGCCGAAATGCTCAAAGAGATGGAGTCAGAGGAAGAGAGCCAGAATACCCATTATCTGGGCGTTATCATTAGTGAAAGCCAGCGCTTGTCGCGCCTGATTCAGAACGTATTAACCTTTACTAAACTACCTCAGCTCTGCATTCGGGAAGTGAATATTAATCAGCTTCTTGAGCAAATTTACGCTATTTTCACTCCGGTGTTTGAAGCCAAAGACATTCAGCTAACGCTCCGCGTTGAAGGTGAGCTTTCGGCTGAAACCGACGTTGATCGGGTGACCCAAATAATCAGCAATTTATTGAGTAACGCAGAAAAATACGCGGCCATGGGCAAGCGTGTCGATCTCAGCGCCGTGCAGGATGATAGTAGCGTTTATATTCACGTCCGGGATTACGGCAACGGGCTCAGTTCTAAAGAGATAAAACAGATTTTTCAGCCGTTCTATCGGGTTAAATCAGCCATTACCGAAGGCGTAGCCGGAACCGGCATCGGGTTAACCATAGCCCGGCAGCTAACCGATAGTCTCTCAGGAGAGATTAACGCCGTGGGTCAAAACCCCGGCATCGATTTTATCCTTAGGTTGCCGAAGCGCTCGCCCAGCTCTGGCCTGAATAAATTAACGGAATAATCAATGATGAAAATTCTTATTGCAGAAGACGATCTTCACATTCGCCAGGGGCTGGCGGATATGCTATCCCGAGAAGGTTACGCGGTTTCCACGGCAGAAAACGGCAAAATAGCGCTGATGAAGTACCAACAGGAACAGCCTGATTTTATCATTCTGGATATCATGATGCCGGAATTAGACGGTTACGCGGTTTGTAAAGAGATCCGCAGGCATGACGAACATACGCCCGTCATCTTCCTGTCGGCGAAAGGGGAAGAAATCGATAAAGTACTGGGGCTGGAGCTAGGAGCCGACGATTATATCAATAAGCCTTTTGGCATTCATGAAGTCCGGGCCAGAATTAAAACCATTGCCCGTCGCTGCCTGAAGGCAAAGCAAAACGCCTCGGATCGGGCCTTCAGCTTCGGCGACCTGATGGTTTACCCTATGGAACTGTGCGCTAAGCGCCAGCAACAGGTACTTGAGCTATCGCTAAGGGAAATAAAAATTCTTGAGTGCCTGTACCGACATAAAAATCAGGTTGTTAGCCGAGATACGCTGTTTGACTGGGCGTGGGGTTATGACCATCTGCCCAATAGCCGCACCTTAGATCAGCATATTTCAAAGCTTAGAAAAATTATTGAACCCGACCCTACATTGCCATTATTCATTCGGACCATTCATGGTTCAGGCTATCGCTATCAGGAATAATAGATAAAAATAATCGCCAATCCGCTAAGATTGGTTTTCTATCATTTAGATAAAAAGAGACATCAATCATGTCACTGGAACAGGCCCCAAAAGACGTTCAGTTGGCCGTCGATCTCATCTACCTTCTGGAAAGCAATGAGATTGATCCTAACGTTGCGCTAGCGGCATTAAAAATTGTTGAACAAGACCTAGAAAGGCGGCTTAGCTTAGAACTGCCAAAAATAGAACTGCCTAAACCAGAACAGCCTGAAAAATAGAGCAGCACGACTTTATTAGCACATATTCGACATCGTTAACCAACGGCCGCCCACACACACCGAACCTTGCGCAGGTACTGCTAGATTAGTCAGCCTAGTTTGGCGATAAAATAGCCGCATAGCCCCATCAACAATAAGCATACCGCAGTGATATTAAACCGAAAAATACCCAAGTTGGGTTCATCCGGGTAGCGCTGCTTACTGGCAAGGGAAACGCCGATTGCAAACAGGCTATAGGTCAAAAAGACCAATAAAAGAAATACGTGTAAGTCATGAAAACTCAGGCTCTGGCTCACGCTGCCAGTGAAGAAAGGCAGAAAAGCCCAAAACAGAAGATCGGAAAGGTGGCCGCTTAACGCGCCGGAACCGTTGGCATAAAGAACGACGGCGGAAACGATGACAGTATAGAGAATAGAGCCAATAAATAAGGAATAACGCACTATAAACCGCTTCGGCATTGGGGCATATTTGCCATACAGATACCCTAGCATCAGTATAGAAAAACAAAAAATGGCGATACTGAGCCCGTGCGTTAAAGTAATTAACCATTCTCTGCTGACGACAACCCGATGATTAAACAGCAGATCGCGGCTAAACCAATTACTGGATTCCACCAATAATGAGCAGGTAAAGGCCATGCCCTGACTGCACAATGGCAAACCAATAATCAGAACGAGCAATGTATAAACGACATCGTTCAGATGCGATATCTTAACCTTGCCATCCTTATTCATCAGCCCCCCAAGCCATCTATTATCACAGCGACTACTCGCCAGCGCTGGGTTAAAAAGTCAGGACTTTATCGGCGTCCAGTGTCCATTGTGCCAATTCAACCAGCGTACCAATTTCAACGCCGTCAACCAGCGGAAGCTGGCTAATGCCGCGCGCGTTAGTACAGGTCTTACACAATTTTATTTCCACGTTTTGTGCGGTCAGAATTTCCAGCATTTGCTGTAAGTTATAGCCTTCATGCGGTTTTTGCCCAGCGATACCTGCACTAACTGCATCAGACATTAGAAACACTTTAAGCTCTGTCTCAGGCGATTGCTCTTTTAATGCGATAGCTAAGCGTAATGCATTAAATAATAATTCACTACCGTATGGAGCACCGTTAGCAATAATTAGGATATGTTGCATATATTACGTTCCTTAAATAATCTTACGGCATCTTTTCAGGTGCCACTGATGGGCATAGTGATGGGCATAGTAAGGCAGGACTGAATTTAAGCATATCAATAAAAGCGTCTACCATACGCTCCGCACAAGAAGCCAGATCGTATGCCTCAGGCATAAACAGCCAGTTTTCCATAATTCCACAAATGTACGATCGCATGGTAATGGCGGCAATTCTGGTATCCAAATTTTTTGGCAATTGGTCATATTCAATGCACTGGCAGAGTATTTTTTCAATGCGTTCAAAATTTTCTAAATACATAGCCTGATGTATTTGTTGTAAAGAAACTAATTCGCCAACAAACTCACATTTATGGAATAATATCCCCAATAAAGTCTTTCGCTTGGGGTCGATAGCGGCCGTCTCAAGCACAAAAATAAGCGTATGGCGTAACACTAAAATCGGCTCAGAAGGAAACTGATTTCTGTATCGCCGCTCTACATCATCAATGCTAGACTCTATCTGACTCCACATGGCATTGAATATGTCGACTTTATTTTTGAAATGCCAGTAAATAGCACCACGCGTAACGCCAGCTGAAATAGCAATGTCGTTCAATGATGTGCTGGATACGCCGCATTTAGCAAACTCTTGCATTGCGGCATCTAAGATTTGCTGGCGTGTTTCTAGTGATTGTTGCTTTGTCTTACGAACCATAATTTATGCTTTACGTGCGGTGTGTGATGTAATGACTAACATACATAGATGAATGTTAGTATTATAGCACGCTAACTTTTCTAACATAACCGAGTGGTTACCAAAGATTCTATCTATACTGTGGTAACTGATATTGATTATTTGAGGTTGATTTATATGAGTAGAAACAGAGGGGTAATGCCTCTGGCAGCAGTACTAATGCTATCAAGCAGTTTAGTACTAGTAGGATGTAACGATCAATCAGGCGAAGGTGCTAAACATCCGGCTCTAGAAGTTGACGTCGTTACTGTAAAAACGCAGCCACTCAATATCACGACCGAACTTCCAGGCCGTACGTCATCATTTCGCGTTGCCGAAGTTCGCCCACAGGTTAGCGGTATTGTTCTAAAACGCCTGTTTACTGAAGGCGGCATGATAGAAGAAGGTCAATCGTTGTATCAAATCGATCCGGCAACCTATCAGGTGACCGTCAACAGTGCTGAAGCCGATCTGGTCAGGGCTCAGGCTGATGCTAAAATCAAGCAATTAACGGTAAACCGTTACAAGCCGCTGTTAGGCACTAACTTTATCAGCCGTCAGGATTATGATACTGCCGTAGCCAGTGCCCGTCAGGCCGATGCCGCCGTATTATCCGCAAAAGCTGCGTTGGATACCGCTCAGATCAACCTTGGCTATACCAAAGTGCTCTCGCCAATCAGCGGGCAAATTGGTAAATCAAGCGTGACTGAAGGTGCGCTGGTCAACGCTAATCAGGCGAATGCCTTAGCAACCGTGCAACAGCTTGATCCAATCTACGTTGACGTAACTCAATCGAGTAATGACTACTTGCGCCTTAAGCAAGAGATTGCCAGCGGTTCTCTGAAGAAAGACGGTAAAGCAGCCGTCACGCTATTATTAGATAACGGTGCCGAATACAAACAAAAAGGGACTTTAGAGTTTTCTGACGTCACCGTTGATGAAACAACCGGTTCGATTACGCTACGTGCAGTCTTCCCTAACCCGGATCATCAGCTATTACCCGGCATGTTTGTTCGTGCCCGCGTTGATGAAGGCATAAAGCAGGATGCAATCTTAGTACCTCAACAGGGTATCACCCGTAACCAACGCGGTGAGGCAACCACAATGGTCGTCAATAAAGACAATAAGGTTGAACTGCGGGCGATTGAAACGGCTCAGGCTATCGGTAGTGACTGGTTAGTCACTAAGGGGCTTCAGCCCGGCGATCGCGTCATCGTGACAGGCCTACAAAAAGTTAGACCGGAAGCAACGGTAAAAACCAAAGAATTCTCAGCACAGCCGAAAACGGCAGAAGCACCAAAAGCAGCACCAGCAGAAAAACCATAAAACGGGATTGGGTATAACAGATGGCTAAATTTTTTATTGATCGCCCTATATTTGCCTGGGTTATTGCCATAATTATCATGTTGGCAGGCATTTTAGCAATTATACAATTGCCGATCTCTCAGTATCCAACCATTGCACCACCTGCAGTCTCTATTGCTGCAACCTATCCGGGCGCGGATGCCAAAACGGTACAAGATAGCGTAACGCAGGTTATCGAACAGAATATGAACGGTATCGATAACCTCATGTATATGTCATCAACCAGTGATTCCGCGGGTAACGTTTCTATTACCTTAACGTTTGACTCGGGTACCGATGGCGATATTGCTCAGGTTCAGGTTCAAAACAAACTGCAGTTGGCGATGCCGCTACTTCCTCAAGAAGTACAGCAAATGGGTATCAGCGTTGAGAAATCATCCAGTAGCTTCTTAATGGTTGTCGGTTTTATTTCTGAAGACGGCACCATGACCCAAGAAGATATTGCCGACTATGTAGGTTCTAATATTAAAGATCCTATCAGCCGGAGCGCTGGCGTAGGTGACGTGCAGCTGTTTGGTTCTCAATATGCAATGCGCGTATGGTTAGACCCAAATAAGTTAAATAACTACTCGCTAACGCCAATTGATGTTACCAATGCAATCAAAGTACAAAATAACCAGATTGCCGCAGGGCAATTAGGCGGAACGCCGCCGGTAAAAGGACAGAGATTAAACTCGTCAATTATCGTTCAGACCCGCTTAGAGACCCCAGAACAGTTTGGCAATATTCTGCTAAAAATTAATACTGATGGTTCTCAGGTTCGTTTAAAAGACGTGGCTGACATTGAACTCGGCGGTGAAAGTTACAACGTTATTGCCCGCTACAATGGCAAACCTGCAGCCGGCCTTGGTATTAAACTGGCCACCGGTGCCAACGCCCTGAATACCTCAGCGGCGGTAAAAGGTGGGCTAGATAAACTTGAAAAATACTTTCCGGCTGGGTTAAAAGTTGTTTATCCATACGACACTACGCCGTTCGTTAAGATTTCAATTAAGGAAGTAGTCAAAACGTTAGTCGAAGCGATTTTGCTGGTATTTATCGTTATGTACTTATTCCTGCAAAATCTTCGCGCAACGTTAATTCCGACGATGGCCGTACCGGTAGTACTATTAGGTACCTTCGCGATTCTTTCGATATTTGGCTATTCGATAAACACGCTAACGATGTTTGCCATGGTGCTCGCCATCGGATTATTGGTCGATGACGCCATCGTTGTCGTAGAAAACGTTGAGCGGATCATGACGGAAGAAGGCCTATCGCCAAGAGAGGCCACGCGTAAATCCATGGAGCAGATTCAGGGCGCTCTGGTGGGTATTGCGCTGGTTCTGTCAGCGGTATTCGTACCAATGGCCTTCTTTGGTGGTTCAACCGGTGCCATCTATCGCCAGTTCTCCATTACTATCGTATCAGCCATGGTACTGTCGGTTCTGGTGGCGATGATCCTGACCCCTGCCCTGTGTGCCACCATATTAAAACCGGTGCATAAAGGCGAGCATGGCTCAAAAACTGGCTTCTTTGGCTGGTTTAACAAGATGTTTGAGAAGAGTACCAACCACTATACCGAAAGCGTAGGTAATATCTTACAGGGTACCGGGCGCTATATTGTTATTTATGCGTTGATATTTTTTGGTATGGCCGTGTTGTTCTACAAGCTACCATCATCATTCTTACCGGAAGAAGATCAGGGTGTATTTTTAACCATGGTCCAGATGCCGCAAGGCGCAACGCAGGAAAGAACGCAGCAAGTTCTCAATGAGGTTAGTGATTATTATCTGACCAAAGAGAAAGATAACGTGAACTCTGTGTTTGCCCTCAACGGGTTTGGCTTCAGTGGGCAAGGGCAAAATACCGGTATGGTATTTATCAGCCTGAAAGACTGGAGTCTTCGCGAAGGCAAAGAGAACAAAGTTCCGGAGATTGTAGCCCGAGCGTCAAAATCCTTCTCTAAAATATCGGATGGTTTAGTCTTTGCGTTTAACTTACCCGCAATTGTTGAACTGGGTACGGCATCAGGCTTCGACTTCCAGCTTATCGATCAGGCAGGCTTAGGGCATGAGGCACTAACAAAAGCGCGTAATCAACTGCTGGGCTTAGTGGCGGAACATCCAGATATGCTGGTCGGTGTACGTCCTAACGGTATGGAAGATACGCCGCAGTTTAAGCTGACTATCGATCAGGAAAAAGCACAAGCGTTAGGGATTTCGGTTAGCGATATTAATCAGACCTTATCTACTGCGCTGGGCGGAACCTATGTGAATGACTTCATTGATCGCGGTCGCGTAAAGAAAGTGTACGTTCAGGCTGAGGCTCCTTACCGCATGCTGCCATCGGATATAGATAACTGGTATGTCCGCGGCATGAACAATCAGATGGTACCGTTCTCGGCCTTCTCCAGCGCAAGCTGGCAATACGGTTCGCTGCGGCTTGAGCGTTATAACGGTTTACCTTCGATGGAAATCTTAGGTGAAGCGGCGCCGGGTAAAAGTAGCGGTGACGCGATGAACCTGATGGAAGAACTGGCCTCTCAGCTACCTACCGGTATCGGCTATGACTGGACTGGAATGTCCTATCAGGAACGCTTATCGGGAGATCAGGCCCCTGCTCTTTATGCCATTTCATTAATCGTGGTATTCCTGTGCTTGGCCGCGCTGTATGAGAGTTGGTCAATACCGTTCTCCGTCATACTGGTTGTTCCACTGGGCGTTATTGGCGCATTAATTGCCACCACCGTTCGGGGTATGGAGAACGATGTATACTTTATCGTAGGCCTGTTAACCACCGTGGGGCTGGCAGCAAAGAATGCTATCTTGATCGTTGAGTTTGCTAAAGACCTGATGGACAAAGAAGGCAAAGGGTTGGTTGAATCAACGCTTGAGTCAGTACGGATGCGTCTGCGCCCAATATTGATGACGTCTTTAGCCTTTATGCTCGGCGTATTGCCGCTGGCTATCAGTAGCGGTGCAGGTTCCGGCTCACAGAATGCGGTAGGTACTGGCGTTCTCGGCGGTATGATTGCAGCCACCATATTGGCTATCTTCTTTGTACCCGTGTTCTTCGTTGTGATTCGCCGCGTCTTCAACAGCCGTTCGAAAGACATCGAGCACTCACACGCAGTTAACCATACTAAACAGTAAAATAAGTTAGCTCTTATTTAACTTTCCAAGCAGGGCCGCGAAATGCGGCCCTGCTTTTTTGCATCTTCCGCTTATATAAGCGATGACTATCTTAAAACCCGGCTCACTAACAATCCGACCTTCGTGCCGAGCGTTGCTTACTTCACTTTCTTATCATGCGTAGCCAGCCAATCGTTCATCATTTTGATCTCGCCCTCTTGGGCGTTAATAACGTCTTCAGCCAGCTTACGGATCTCCGGATCTTTACCGTATTTCAAGACCGTTTTAGCCATTTCAACCGCCCCTTTATGGTGAGGAATCATCCCCTTCACAAACGCAACATCCGGGTCGACTTCGTTGGTTGCTGCCATCATAGGCTCATGCATTCGATTCATCGTAGCTTCAAACTCTTTCCCGGCAGGCGTGAATGCCGACTCAGCTTTCACTGAATTATCTATCGCGCAGGGGCAGCTATTTTCCGTCTTGGCCTTAGTTTCCGGTGCCGGGCTATGATGCATCGTTTGATTAGCCATAACCGAAGCGGAAAAAGAGAGTACTAATGCAGGAACAACAAGCTGTAATTTCTTCATATTTATCTCCTAAAGTGATTGGTGCCAGCATTCTAAAGGTTAGCAGGTCATCTTACTGCTTACGAACACAAAGCGTTCGACCACGCTTAGCAACCGGCGACGCTCAGCAGCCTACCGATTCAATTAACGCAATGGAAAGTCTAATAATGATACCTGCCTCACTCAAAGAACGGTGGACGGCTATTTTTATGAATCAGAACTGATTTGCTGTCGAAGGAATCGACTAATGGTCAGTAAGAATAAAGTGGAATGAGATCAAAAAAACACACCGAACTGCATTTTCTGGTCGGTGTGTATCAGCCGTTTTTGTTTTTAACAATGTATGAAAATTATCAAAATCTTCATCATTAATATATTAAAAGATCATTGATCTATATCCGCATTCAAAACATGCCGACTAATAAGAATGGCGTCTATACCTAATTGACGAGCAATAGATATGTGGCTTTGCCCTTCAGATAACATTTTATCAATTAATTGATAAACGTTGGATTCATAGCTGTGATAGATATAACGAACCTGAAAAGTTTGATTACAAGACATACACAGATAACGTTGGATACGAGCCCGTGATACGCCGTGCTTTCTAACGTGCTGACTGTTACCACAATAATGACAGCAAGGTTTAATTTTCATATTTTCCACACTTTATTTATTCAAATAAAATCGAAACGGCTCATTGGATGTCATAAAGGCCCACAACTTTGCGCTGTAGGCCTTTTAAGGTGCTAGATACAATTAGAACTTATACTTAAATCCAACGGTTAACACAGTATCACTATAACCATCATCGCCGACCTGTTGGGCGACGTTGGTCCATAGGTTGACATTCTTGTTTAGTTGGCCTTCAGCCCCGAGTTTCAGCTCAGCAACATCAATATTACCGGCCTGTTCCATAGACACGCCGTCCATGATGGTCCCAGCCTGTTCGGTATTGTGTATCCAATTCGCTTCTACGTAAGTAGTAAACAGTTTATCGCTGCCTTTATCCATCTCGCTCACGCCGTCACGGGATAACTTAACGCCCAGACGGGTCTGAATATTGTTATTGCCGTCAGACTCAACTAGGGTGCCGTTGGATTCGGTGTGGCGATCAGCCTTGACACCATTCCAGGTAATTTGAGCCTGTGGAGTAACAAACACATTACCGTTTTCACTCTGATAAACCGACATACGATAGCCGCTTTCTACCGAAGCGCTGAAGCCGTTCATATCGTAGCTTTCGCCCGATAGCTGGTCACCGTTTACTTCGCCGTTCAGCAGGCTGTACTGCACCCAGCTGTCAACGTACAAACCGTCCAGCGTTTTGGCATCTTGATACCAAGTGGCGTATGCACCGCCGCTATAGCCATCAACCGTACCCTTGGAGGTATAGTCCATATTGGTACTGATGCTTTTACTATCTGACTTACCGTAACCCAGCATCAGACCAATACCTAAACGGTCTGTAATGCCAAATTGAGTGTCTGCCACTTCACCACCACCCTGAATCACATAGGTATTAGTGGATGATTTAATCTGACCGGTAGCATCTCTGAACTTAGTGCGATCCCCTTGCTGGCGCAACCACATGCTGGAGTTCTCAGCCCGACCGTCACGGTCTTCTAATCGCAGGTTAAACAGCTTGTTGGCCGCAGCCATATTGGAGATATAGCTGCCGGCTTCAGCACGAATAGCCGACGAATTTAAATACCATCCGCCATCAACCAGATTTTTGGACAATTTATATTCATAGGTACCGGCAACTGCGCGGCTACTGAGCTTAAAGTTACCGTCGGACTGACCGGCCACTGACACCAGCTGAATACCGTTTACAGTTTGTGCTCCGATACCGCCAGCATTCTTAATCTGAATACCTACATCGCCGCTGGTGTTACCCAAAACCACTAACTTATCGGTTGGGGAGCTGTCATCACCCAGCACCGCATTCATGATCACCACGCCGCCGTTGCCAATGAGATCGTTTTTCACCGTTAACGTACTGAAATCAGTTCCGGATGCCCGCAAGCTATTGCCCGGTGCATAGTTAACATTGCCACCCAGATTCAGAGCCACAACGTCCGCATCACCGGTTAGATTCCATGTGCCATCTTTGCCAACATTAATATTGTTAGCATCGTGCGTGGTACCATTCCAAACTGCGCCGTTGGCCAAAGATAAGTTAGCGACATTATCCTGCTCTGCCTGAATATCACCGGTCAAGATAGAGCCGCTATCGGCGTACAGATTAATAGTGCTGGTTACCGCCGTACCGCTAGAATTATCAGTGATAGCATTGATTAAAATGCCGTTGTCACTGCTTATCTGAGAGCCATTGGTTGCATCAACATTTAGGCTAGTGCCGCTGGCAGTGATAGCATTTGCAGTAGCACTGATTAACGACGAGTGATCTAACCGGACGGAAGCGACTTGATTATTGCCATTATTGGCATAAATACCGTCAGCACCATTGCCAGTAGTTGAAATCTGGCTGTCCGTTAACAGTATTGAGCCACCATCTTGAACATTAAGTCCATGGGCATCGGTGCCCAAGGTGCTGATTATTGAATCAGAAATGCTCATGGAGCCTAAATGATTGGCGCTTAAAGCTAGGCTATTCGCCCCTTCGATAGTGACATTTAAATGAGTTCCATCGATAACACCCGACACCCCGGATGAATACAGGCCAATGGAGTCATTTCCTCGAGTGGTAATTTGAGTATTCGCAAGCACCGTGTTACCCAAAGAACCTATCGCCTTAGACTCATCACTGTTGGTCGTTATTTGAGTATTATTGGCATGAAGTTCACCGCTAATATGGCCATTCACAAAACCATAGCCATTGGAAACCTCATATGAACCACCCTCAATATTCAGAGTTGCGTCATCGACATAAATCAAAGTATCAGTAGGAAGCACGGAGTTGAGAACAGCGATGAAATTAACATTGGTTAACGTCGTCTCTCCCCCCCATGTGTCTATCCCAGCACGACCATTTGTCTGGTTTAATATTGCATCATTAATCTTGAGAACAGCACCGTGGTTCGATATTGAGGAATAATAAACTGTCCCCGACACATTTAAGCCGTTTAGCATGACAAGGTTACTACCATTACCCATAGTCCGAATGGTATTATAAGTGGTTAATGAGGAACCAAGGTTGATCGTCGTATTATTCAGCGTGGCAGAGGCGTCTGAAACCAATAACGCATACGAGCTAGATGAATTGAAGGTGTTATTACTCCCGGTTAAGGTCGTATTAGCACCGGATACATTTAAAAGATAAAGGCCTGAATGGTTAGTAATAGTTGAGTTGTTTAATGAAACTGCCGCGCCATCCGAGGCGACTATTCCAGTATTCACATAACTAGGCACCCCTGCCAAGCCTATCGATGCCTGAACATTATTTAAATTAATCTTTGAACCAGCTTGCCTGACTTGAATAAGATAGCTAGATTTACCGTCTAAATTAAATTCTGCTCCATCTAAATTCAGCACACCGCCGTTTGCAACAACGGCTCCGCCAACACCCGTCGTTGAAGAGGGTGCGGTAAAGATGTTCCCGCCACTATTGTTTACCATACTGCCAGGATTGAGAACGGTAATTAAATTAGTATAATCGGTGGAAGTATTCAAATCGCCGGAAATAGTTGAGCTGCTGCCGTCTATAACGCTAATTGTTGTATCAACTGCCCATGTAGTTGTACTGATCAATGGGAATAATAAGCTGGCTAAAATCCGCTTACTAAAAACGGGAAACAGCGCCCCATTACTCTTAGCATTATGTCCTTGATATTTCATAACAAATCCTTAAACTCACTTAATTTAATAGATGGCTCGTTCAGGAATGACGACGACCAAACTATAACTATAAAAATTATAAATAAAAAACACAGTTAAATTAATAAGATAACCAAGTTTAAATCATGCCATTAAGAATTAGCGCTTCATCAACAAACCTCATTTGAATAAAAGCCCAATGCATCTTACAACCAAACTAAATCAATCATTATTGCTAATGAAAATGTGGTCCAATTGACTACACCAGCGATATAACCTAACGTTTTTAATATGAATCTGTTTTTATCCTACAAGCGATAACTCAACCAAAGCGTGTTAAATCCGTTAATTAACAATACTTATTGCGTGAGCTCTTTTAAACACGGCGATCTTCTCTGATCAATCCAATAATGCTCAATTAATATCCAGACAAACAAAAACCCGATATATTTGGTATTGTTAATACCAAAATAGAGTTAAACAATATGAGATTATAAAACTTCAGACACAAACTCGTTTCTGTCTTATACCTATCATACGGCATCCCCTCTATTAGTTAGGATTAGAGATGCCGACTTTAGTTTAACGAAAAGAAGAGAGATGACAGAAAAAAACAGTCTGAATTTATAATAGCAACTTTTTTGTTACAACTATTCCCTGTGATTTCCACTTTTCCAATCCATTCCCTATCTTAGAAAATGAGTGTTTCTACCGGCCCAGCACCTTGTCATTTAGGACCATTTTGACAATATAAGTGTAAAATACTGAATAGTGTGAATGTGAGGGATGACAATCCAATACCATTCACCTCTAAAGTACATTCATCTTTCGATATCGAATACAACGCATTTTGAAATATATTACTGAAAAATTAGCCATGAGCAAATTATTTCAAATACAACAAGTTGGTATATTAGTACCTTAAAATATAACCTACGATTCAAAAGGATGATGAATAACAGTGGATTTTTATTTTCTATTCATAGAAAATAGCGTCCTGAAATCCAGTGGATTGACACTTTGGTCCTAAATGTCGTTTATTTTGGTTTTTATTTAAGCTCCAAATTCCTTTAAATCTGGCTGCATTACTGGCGGTATACCGCACCGTGTGGCGGATATTTCGATGCCCAAGGTAGTCTTGAATCAATCGCGTATCAATTCCCCGATCGGCCAAAGCAAAACCACATGCATGACGTAACATATGCGGATGTGGGCAAAATGAACATCCTGCTTCTTTGCCTAATCCGCTAATAATGTTATAAAATTGTTGCCGAGATAAGATTCTTCCTTGCTGTGTTGCAAACAACCAATCGCATTCCAAACCCGTTGCAAATCGGCGCACACTCAACCATTTTTTAATGACTTTAATCTCTTCCACTAATAGTGGATGCACTGTCGAAAATCCGTTCTTTAGTCGCCTGACGTTTAATGTACCACCTCGCAGATCTAAATCAGACATGCGTAAACTGAGCAACTCACTGGCCCTCAACCCATGTAAATAAGCCATGTAAATTAAACAGTAATTTCTCTCATGATGACGAGTAGTTCGAGTAGCCTCGAGCAATGCTTCAACTTCAGGCCCAGATAAGTACTTCCTTTTCGACATAATATTTCACCTTTTAATAGCCCAGAATATGCATTAAAAAAACTTTATTGCTATCCACCCGAATAATTTACCAACTCAATCAGGTAGCTAAAGTAAAAGCGAAATATTGATTTGATTCAATTGATTTAAAACTATTAACGTTCAATAAATTAAAAATTAACATTATAGGTATAAAGTACTCACGTCAGGGTAGCGTAAATAATATATATCCATAACAAAATAACCTTAATGCTATTTCATTCACTATTATCTTAACAAAAAACAACTCAATGTGATTCAGTGCTTTTTTTAAAATGAAAATCATTCATTATTGAAAATAAAATCAGAACCATTATCAAATACAATGTTAGGTTCTGATAAGTTTTGCCAAGCTCGATTAAACCGTTTTGGATTACTTGCGGTATAGTGCACCGTATGCCGAATATTACGATGGCCAAGATAATCCTGAATGAGTCGGGTATCCATGCCTTGATTTGCCAGACTATAGCCGCACGCGTGCCGTAATGTATGTGGATGCAAGATAATGGGCAGATTAGCCAGTTCACCATATTTTCTGATTAAGCTATAAATCCATTGCCGGGAAATTCTGCCGCCTTTATTCGAAGTAAACAACCAAGGGTTATTTTCATTACCTTGCTTCTTATTACGAACAGAAATCCATTGCTTCAGTAGTTTTATCTCACTATCAAGTAAAGGATGTATAGTTGAAAAACCATTCTTCAGGCGTGAAATATAAATCGTTTGTGAGTTCATATCGATATCAGCCATTCTTAAGCCAGTTAACTCACTTACTCTCAGTCCGTGAATATATGTCATAAATAGCATACAACGATCCCGATAGAAATCGGGTAGATCGGGTAACTGTTGGAAAACCAATTCCCATTCATGTTTAGTAATATAGCGCCGCTGCATTATTATTTTATCTCATCTGGAATTAATAGAAATTTCTTATATCAGAATACTCATATAAGAAATAAAACAAGATATAGAAATCTTGGAATATGTTGCTATTGAACCTCATCCGGATAGATAGTCCAACCAAATTAACTTAAAAATGCTCCTCTAAAAATTCTATGAACCAATCCCAACTATACTAAAATCATCATCACTAATGGCTAGTGAGCGACCCAATGAATAATAGCTTTGACTACAACCTCATCAAGTTTCTGGTAGCGATTGTCGATACTCGTAGTATGACTGGAGCATCTGAAGTCTTAGATACAGCACCGGCCGCGGTTAGTTATGCCGTGGCTAAACTCAGAAAGCACTACAACGATCCGCTGTTTGTTAGATCGAGGAACGGCGTTAACCCCACCACGTTAGCCATGAATTTATATGAGGTTTTTAACCCTATCAATAAGTCTATTGCAGACAATATCACGGCAAAAAAGGGTGACGTTATTTCAAGGCTGAAACATCCGACCATCGTTGTTAGAGCAAATTCCATTATGGAATATTGGCTAACGCATAATGCAATAAAACAAAAGATAGTCCCGAATAAGTGTACGCTTGATTTTGTTAATCATACAAAAAACATAGATAAAAGAGTTAATGCGCTACGCACCCAAGAAGTTGATATTGATATTGATATTGTTATGGAGTCCGATAGAAACATCATCAGTACCCCGCTGATTAACGTCGAGCTGACGCTTATCTGTCGCAAAAATCATCCAAGAATCAAGGATTCAATCAGCTTAAAACAATTTTCTACCGAAAATTACGTTAGCCGATTATCAACATACGGTAGTGCAAACGTCACTTCAGAACTTGAAAATGTCTTTGACTCTCGAACGACTATGCCTTGGATCCGAAGTGAATCATTTATTAATCTGCTATTAAATGTCATTGATAATGATGTTGTTATGACTTTTCCTAAATATCTTATTCCATTAATTACGGAAAAATTCCCCGTGAAAGAAGTTTATTGTGATTTTCTTGAAAAGAAAGAATTATACGCTTTCGCTTATACGCATAAACAAAATATCAAAAATGACCTTATATTTGAGCTAATCCATTTGATGCAACAATAACGCTCAAATTTATAGGTAACGAATCAGAATAATTGTTTTGGGAAACGCTAAAGTAGTGGCAAATATATCTTGAATTTTTATTAGGAAATTAAGGGGATACCTAGAATTGGGTGGAGGCCCTGCCAGCTACATCCCGGCACACACGTCGCCTGCTACGGCTGCTTCCTTCCGGATCTGACCGAGTTCACAAGTTAGCGTTGCGGGAGAACCAACAGAGCCTCCATTGACAGCTTCATGTTAC
This sequence comes from Budvicia diplopodorum, assembly GCF_009800925.1. Taxonomy (GTDB): domain Bacteria; phylum Pseudomonadota; class Gammaproteobacteria; order Enterobacterales; family Enterobacteriaceae; genus Budvicia; species Budvicia diplopodorum. Next base: position 47,063 of record NZ_WOYF01000013.1, read on the forward strand.
TGAAGCGGTGCCGCATTATCAGGGATGAATTAGCCAATTGCAAGGCTCAGTATATCAACCGTTGCTTTCTTACCCAGCTAACGCTTTCAATCCCCTTCTGTTTAGTTCAATCTTAGCACTTTCCGTACTTGGCAAAGGACATCAGCATTAATGGAAGATACCGAACCACCTCTGCCCATTAGAGTGTATACCGTTATTGCCGCTATCCCTGAGGGAAAAGTCACCACCTATGGCACTATTGCTCGTCTCGCCGGAGCGCCGCGTAACTCGCGTCAGGTCGGCACCATTTTGCAACGGCTACCAAAAGACAGCAAACTGCCCTGGTTTAGAGTGGTGAATTCTCAAGGGAAAATATCGCTAACCGGTCCTGATTATATTCGACAGAAAGAGGCGCTATTAGCCGACGGCGTACTCTTTACTCAAAGCGATAGAATTAACTTTAAACTCTATGGCTGGCTAGTCTAAAGCCAAACATTAGCATTCAGACTAGCCGGTTATTTAGCCCGTTCAGCCACCGCTATCGTTTAACCTGCTTTAACACAATATCCATTTTTGCCGGTTTACCGTGAGTCAGTACTTCATTTAACGATGTTGTCTTAAACAGCATCTTCTCACCGTGAGTGATTCTGGCGGAAACGGTAATAGTCTGAGCACCTTTTATCTGCGCGTTACTGTACGGCAGGCTAAAATCAAACGGTATGCTCTTGCCTTCAGCGGGGAATGATACCGTTGAAATAACCCGTGCCGGGGCATCGGCTAAAGAGATGTCAGACAGGCTCACGGTAACCATGGCGTCATCTGGCAAAGCCACCTTTTCCCGATAGGTTAGCGTACCGGTCACCGCGTCAGAGGGCATTTTCATCATATGACTGAGGCCAGCACACCCAACTAATGCCAGCGTGAGCACCACGTTGCTTAGTATTTTTAACCCTCTCATAAATCCCCCTCAATTTCAGTGATGCCAGCAAATTAGCCTAGCCAACGTCTTTTAACGGCATATTTATCTACTGTAGACACATATTTCATCACAAAAGTTCAGTAAATCGCATAATCTGTGAATTCTTAGCTTAATTGCTGACGAAAAATTTCCGCATAACGGCATTTGTGACTAAAATATCAGTATGTTAACTATGCTATTCTTTACAAAGCGCACTCTGCCAAGACACTCAGACAGGATCCCCTCGCGATGAGCGAAATATTAGAAACGCTTTTAACCCTGCTTCAGTTGGAAAAAATTGATACCAACAAATTCCGCGGACAGAGCCAGAATTTAGGCTTACGCCAGCTATTTGGCGGTCAGGTTGTAGGCCAGTCACTTTCGGCGGCTAAACAGACCGTACCGGAAGAACGTAAAGTCCACTCGTGTCACAGCTACTTTTTACGTCCGGGCGATAGCAAACAGCCTATTGATTATGAAGTGGAAATTATTCGCGATGGTAATAGTTTTAGCACTCGCCGGGTTAGCGCAATTCAAAACGATCTAACCATTTTTTATATGACCGCCTCGTTTCAAAGCGATGAGCCGGGGTTCGAACATCAGGCAGCCATAATGCCGAACGTTCCGGCTCCTGAAACCTTAGCTTCAGAAACCGATATTGCCAAAAAAGTAGCGCATCTGATTCCTGAATCAATGAGAGCGCTATTTTGTAATGAAATGCCAATCGAGATGCGCCCGGTCAAGTTTCATAACCTGCTCAAAGCAAGCGTAGACCAACCGGTAAGGTACGTGTGGCTAAGGGCTAACGGCACCATGCCCGACGATTTAGGAATTCATCAATACCTGCTGGGCTATGCATCAGATTTCAATTTTCTCCCTACCGCGCTTCAACCTCACGGTGTCGCACTGCTTCAACCGGGTATGCAGGTCGCGACCATAGACCATTCCATTTGGTTTCATCGCCCTTTCCGGCTGGATGAATGGCTACTTTACGCCATTGAAAGTCCAACAGCATCGGGAGCCAGAGGATATGTCCGCGGGCAGTTTTTCACCCGAGACGGTGCGTTGGTCGCATCAACCACGCAGGAAGGCGTCATTCGCCACCACACGACTAAATAGTAACGGCCGCTTTCGCGGCCTGAATTACCGCTATCAGCCACGCGTCACTGCGTATCAAAGGATTTTTATTTCACCGTACAATTTTCAACCAACACATTGACCTTGCCATTCAGTTAAAACACAAATTATTACACTATGTTTTAGCTAGAAACACCGACTAACCCGCTAATTATGTGATCGAATCTATATCTTCTTATAGCCACTCCCCCTAGAATGTGCGCGATTTCGAATATTCTATTAGTAACTCAATGAGGTTTTTCAATGTCGGTTAAAGACATCTCTGATTCGATCCCTGACTCAACAGCTCAGAATCAGGCTTCAGCATGGCAAAAACAAGATACTACTTGGATGTTAGGCCTATACGGCACGGCCATTGGAGCAGGCGTTCTTTTTTTACCCATTAACGCAGGCTTAGGCGGGATCTGGCCTTTGGCGATCATGTTGATCATCGCTTTTCCTATGACCTATTATTCACATCGCGCATTAACCCGTTTTGTGCTTTCCGGCTCATCCCGTAACGGAGACATTACTGAAGTTGTTGAAGAACATTTTGGTAAAATTGCCGGCGTTCTGATTACCCTGCTTTATTTCTTCGCGATTTATCCAATTTTGTTGATTTATAGCGTTGGTATTACCAATACCACCATCAGCTTTATTGAAGTTCAGTTAGGTATGACCTCGCCACCGCGCTGGTTACTGTCGATTGTCCTAATTTTGGGCCTGATGACCATCGTTCACTTTGGGCGAGATATGGTGGTAAAAGCGATGAGCATTCTGGTATATCCGTTCGTGGCAATACTGATGCTACTGGCGCTTTATATGATCCCAGAATGGACCGGTGCCATATTTCAACAGGCTAACACCAGCTTTGATGCCGCCAGCATTAAAGGGCTTCTGTTAACCATGTGGTTAATTATTCCGACCATGGTTTTCTCATTCAATCACTCGCCGATTATCTCCTCTTTTGCCGTGAGCCAAAAAGAGACCTATGGCAAGAATGCCGATGAAAGAAGCGGAAAAATCTTGAAATACGCACACATGATGATGGTAATCACCGTGATGTTCTTCGTATTCAGCTGCGTATTGAGCTTAACGCCGGAAAACCTGGCTGAAGCCAAAGCGCAAAATATTTCAATTCTTTCTTACTTAGCGAATCACTTCCATACTCCGCTGATTGAATACGTTGCGCCGGTGATTGCATTCGTTGCGATTACTAAATCATTCTTAGGACACTATCTGGGCGCTAGCGAAGGTATGCAGGGATTAATGATTAAATCTCAGCGTTCACGCGGTAAAGCAATCAAGATGAGAAACTTAGAGCGCATCACTGCGGTGTTTATGATCGTCACCTGCTGGATTATCGCTACGCTTAACCCAAGCATTCTGGGCATCATTGAAACCCTCGGTGGCCCGGTTATCGCGATGATTCTATTTATGATGCCAATGTATGCCATCAGCAAAGTGCCGGCGATGCAGAAGTATCGTGGCTATTTAAGCAATATTTTTGTGATTGGCATGGGCCTGATTGCTATTTCAGCCATTCTTTACACCCTGTTTGCCTGATGATAACGACGAACTAAAAAAGACGGCATGCGCGCGCATGCCAGTCAGTTCAGGGTAATCAACATCCTTGAAACTATAATCTACTTGATTATCATCAGTCCTTCTCCGTCGTCACCCCGGTGAAAACCGGGGCCCAGTCTTTAAGCCAAGTGTTAATTTGTTAGCTAAAACCTAGATCCCGGCTTTCGCCGGGATGACGACATGATAGGACCGTATTATGTAAAAATGTTTAACTGACCGGCATGCGCATGCCGTCTTTTTTATGCAAACTAGCCTAATCCGCTACTGATTATATGCCCTTTCCCCGTGGCTGTTGACGTCAAGACCTTCGCGTTCCAGCTCTTCCGAAACCCGTAACCCTACGCAAATATCGGCCACTTTAAAGGCAATCAGCGCCACAACCCCGGACCACACAATACAGACGCCTACGCTGGCAGCCTGAACGCCAATTTGTTTAAGCATGGTCACCCCCTCTGCGTAGCCTGTACCACCAAGCGCTGAAGAGGTCAGAATACCGGTCGCAATACAGCCAACAATACCGCACACGCCGTGTACACCAAACACATCGCAGGTATCATCCACGTTTAGCCAGGACTTGAGCATCACTACGCCCCATAGCCCTGCAATACCGGCGACCAGCCCCAGAATTAATGCCCCACCAATTCCAACGCTTCCTGCCGCTGGCGTAATGGCGACCAAACCGGCAATACAGCCGGAACACGCACCCAGCAGAGAAGGCTTACCGCGCGCCATCCACTCGGTAAAAAGCCATGACAGAACGGCACCCGCCGTAGCAACCACGGTGTTAATAAAGGCCAGCGCTGCAATCTCGTTTGCGCTGCTGGCTGAACCGGCGTTAAATCCAAACCAGCCGATATACAGAATGGCCGTTCCGGTAAACACCATCGGCAAGTTGTGTGGTTTAAACGCTTCCCGACCAAAGCCACTGCGTTTACCGACCAGATATGCCCCGACTAAGGCCGCCGTTGCGGCATTAATATGTACGACAGTACCGCCAGCAAAATCGATAGCGCCAAGGGTAAACAGGTATCCGCCTCCCCATACCATATGGGCCATGGGTAAATAGGCTAAAGTGAACCAGATAAGAATAAAAAGTATTACCGCAGAAAATCGGATCCGCTCCGCAAATCCACCAACAATCAAGCCTACGGTAATACAGGCAAAAGATGCCTGAAAAACAACGTGAATCAGCTTATAGAACGTTCCTATAACATCGGTTAAATGAATATCTTTAAGCATCACACCATGAAAATTGCCAAAAAACGCGTTGCCTTCGCCAAAAGCCAAGCTATAACCGTAAATCACCCACAGTACGCAAACCAATGAGAACGTGGCGATGACCTGAGTCATCAGAGACAACACATTTTTGGAACGCAGCAAACCGCCATAGAACAGCGCAATGCCGGGAATGCTCATAAATAGCACCAGCGCGGTACATATCATCATAAAGGCATTATCTGCTTTATCTGCCACGTTTTCAGCGGCCATCGCCACTCCGGGTATCACTACCGAGAGGCCAATAATCAGTTTGGATAAGAGTATTTTCATCGCTATTCATCCTTCATCAAATTCAAGCTGGTAATAACTTACAAAGCATCTTCATCTGCTTCGCCCGTACGGATACGAACAACCCGCAGCAGCTCAGTGACAAATATCTTCCCATCGCCAATTTTGCCGGTATAGGCAGACTGCGTAATAGCGGCAATTGCGGTATCAACCTGATCGTCAGACATAGCAATGTCTATTTTCACTTTGGGTAAAAAATTTACGCTATATTCCGCGCCCCTATATAGCTCTGCGTGTCCCTTCTGACGGCCAAATCCTTTAACTTCACTAACGGTTAACCCTTGAATACCAATTGAAGATAAGGCTTCGCGCACATCTTCCAATTTGAAGGGTTTAATCACTACAGTGACAAGTTTCATATGCCTCTCCTCAGATAGCGGGTAACGCTTTAACGCAATTAAGTAATTCACCAACCATTGAATAACAGCAAGTAACATGCCAGTTTTTTAAACAACGCCATTAGCCAACCAATAACGGAGCCAACGACAAAGAGGCGCTGTTGATTAACGATTAATCATACCGGCTCAAAATAGAAATGAATCACCTTACAAATCAATAACAATTAAACAACGCTTATTGCGTAAACGCAGAGGGAGTACCGGCAGCATAGGCGATATATATTTATTTCCGCTGACTCTTTCAGAACATATAAAATAATAAAGATAGGATTAACAAAATAAACCGACGGGAAATAAGAAGAGAGTGCGCCGCACTAATGTAGTGCGTAAACGTTAATTAATTGACTCACAAAGAAGCACCAAAGCTATGGGTTATCGTCCCGCGATTTATATTGCACCATAAAAAAACCCCGTATCCGGGGTTTTTAAAATTATGCTTCAGGCATTTATTTAATAAGAAGTCACTCATTAAGCGGCTGGCGTAGCGGCTTCTTTCTTAGCTTTATTGTGCTTTTTGTGTTGCTTGGTCTTGTCACCGGCTTTATGAGGCGCGGCTGAAGATTGCTCGGTAGCTGCCTGAGCCGGTTGAGTGACGGTTTCAGCCGCGAACGCCGTGCCAGACAGGACAAACATAGATGCGACAGCCAGTGATAATAATTTTTTCATTTGATATACCCTGATTATAAAAATGGATAGCGTTAATTATTTAGCAGCGGGTTCAGCGGCTACTTTAGCTTCTTTTTTAGCCATAGAGTGTGCTTTATGATGCTTAGTCTTCTCGCTGGCTTTATGCGGCGCGGCTGAAGATTGCTCAGTAGCTGCCTGAGCCGGTTGAGTGACGGTTTCAGCCGCGAACGCCGTGCCAGACAGGACAAACATAGATGCGACAGCCAGTGATAATAATTTTTTCATTTGATATACCCTGATTATAAAAATGGATAGCGTTAATTATTTAGCAGCGGGTTCAGCGGCTACTTTAGCTTCTTTTTTAGCCGTAGAGTGTGCTTTATGATGCTTAGTCTTCTCGCTGGCTTTATGCGGCGCGGCTGAAGATTGTTCAGTAGCTGCCTGAGCCGGTTGAGTGACGGCCTCAGCAGCGAACGCGGTGCCTGACAGAACGAACATGGTTGCTGCGGCCAGTGATAATAATTTTTTCATTTGGTATACCTCGAAGTAAATTAATTGTGTTCTTATTTAACTTATTCAGCGGCAGACTAATCAACTAACACATTGATTCCTTTTCGTTGAATCTGAAATGAATTCTAGACCGAGTTTTGTCAATGACCGTAAAATCAAAGTAATTAGAGTGTAAATTAGATGTAACTCAAAAACTTACGAATATTAACAGGCAAAAAAAACAAACAAATCATTATTAATCAATAGAAAAGCCACTTACGCATTGTAGCCAAATCAGGTCAAAAGCATAAATCATGCCATATTTACTCACACGCATTGATAGAATTATCTATTAACAAATAAGATATTAATTGGCCAACGAGAAAAAATTCAACATCATGTTTTTGCTATAAATATTACTTATAAGGTAGTGATATTTATAATCCTGACATTAAAGCACCAGAAATGGGCTAAGAGGGTAAAGAATGTGAATATATAAATTAAATGTAACGACATTAACAATTTGTCGATTTTTAATATATAAATTCTATTTGTGAAAAATAAATACTTATGTATTACCCCCCTTATTTATATACGTTTATTTTGCTCAATATGATAAATAGACCGCGTATTCTTATATCCAACCGAAAAAAACGTCGTCTTTTTATTATTTTTGAGTTTGAGATATGGTGGCCAAAACAAGTTAGCGCCATCGCTGATGTTATCACCCATAAAAAACGATATTCGCGGCTTAGCTTTGATAAAGCCTCTGCATAAAATCTTCATTAATGATCTGGTCCCTCCACCAGCGTGCAGCTATCCCCTCATCATGAGCACGCCAGCCAATATAGGTCACATCGGTTTTCCTATACGATTCAACCTGTTTTTCTACCAGTTCTCCACTAGCGACCAAGGGTTGGGCTATGTGACGGGGCAAAAATCCGCAGCCTAAGCCCGCGGTTAACAACAAAACTTTACTATGAAAATCATATACCGCTATCCGCTCCTGCTCTTCGATAAAATTGGTATTGATGGTATGGCAGATTCTTGCCGTGTCACCAATAAGTACCGCGATGTGATGGCGAATATCATCATATCGAAGTGGGCGTTGTATAAAAGCAAGCGGATGAACCGGTGAAACCACAAACACATTATCTAACGTACCGAGCATCTTGTAAGCGTATTCAGCCGAAGTCGGTGGCTCGTTGATTGCCCCGAGAATAATGCTAGCGCCGTTGTGGATTAATTCTTCCCACGATCCCGCCAAGGAGTGATGGGTAAAGTTAAGCGTGGTTTTCTGCCCAAGGGAATAAAATGACTTTATCAGCGGTAGCAAAAGATGAAAGGGAAATGAGCTGTCCAGCGCGATGGTTATCGTTTTTTCCCAGCCGATAGCCGATTGTATTGCCTGTTTTTCCAGATCTTTTGCCATATTCAGCAGCATACGTCCTTTTTCCAAAACGATGCGGCCGGTATCAGTAAACCGCGCGCGATGGCCAGAACGATCTAACAATTGAACGTCTAGATCTTTTTCCAATTTTTGTATCATGTAGCTGAGTGCAGCCGGCGTTTTATAAAGTGATTCAGCCGCTGCTGCAAAGCTACCGTATTTGTCCAAAGCATCCAGAATCATCAATACGTCTAAATTTACCCGCATATTCTTTGCCTCTAGAAATGTTAAAAGCTTTATCACCAAAAAATAATTAAATAAGACGTTAGAAATTTTCAGTTATCAATTTTCGGCTCAGGAACAGACACTAGCTCAGTTATATCTGGTTGAGCTAAACATCAATAAAGTAATAATTGAGGGGAAAAAAATGTCTATCCGTGAACTCATCAACCCAAGTAACTCTACACTGATTTTTATCGATCACCAGCCTCAAATGGCGTTTGGCGTCGCCAATATCGACCGTCAAATTCTGAAAAACAACACCGTAGCCCTGGCAAAGGCCGGCAAAATTTTTAATGTGCCAACTATATTTACCTCAGTAGAAACCCAAAGTTTCAGCGGCTACATCTGGCCAGAGCTATTGGCCGTTCATCCCGAGGTGAAACCGATAGAACGTACCTCGATGAACTCTTGGGAAGATAAGAACTTTGTTGAAGCAGTAAAAGCTATCGGTCGAAAAAAACTCATCATGGCCGCACTGTGGACCGAAGTTTGCCTCGCGTTCCCAACGTTAATGGCGCTGGAAGAAGGCTATGAAGTTTATGTCGTGACGGATGCATCTGGCGGTACCTCCGTAGACGCACATGAACGCGCAATTGACCGTATGGTTCAGGCGGGTGCTATACCCGTAACCTGGCAACAGGTTCTATTAGAGTATCAGCGCGATTGGGCTCGTAAAGATACCTATGATGCCGTGATTGATTTAGTACGTGAGCACAGCGGTGCTTATGGCATGGGGGTCGATTACGCCTACACCATGGTGCACGGGGCGCCAGAGCGTAAAGCCTAACGCTTCATTTTCAGGGCGGTGTTTCCGCCCTGATTGACTTCCCTTTTCTGATTCTGAGTATTCATATGGCCGACAATAATTCCTTTACTCTACTGATTACTCATTCTCTCCAACCGGGGCAAGCCGCACGCTATGAACAGTGGTTGGAAAAAACAATGCCGATCGCGGCGCGTTTTCCCGGCCACCTCGGGGTGCACGTTATTCGTCCCACGGTTGGAAATAGCACTTACAACGTGGTGATACGCTTCGATACCCTCGAACACCTCAATGCTTGGGTCAATTCGCCCGAACGACAGGCGCTCGTTGAAGAGATCGGGCCTGTTTTGAACGACGATGACAAAGTCACCGTACATACTGAAGCCGCCTTCTGGTTCACGCCAGAAAGTACCAATATGAAACAGCCACCGAGGTGGAAACAGTTTCTTATTACGCTACTGGTCATTTTTCCAAGTACCAACTTGATCCCATGGATAACGGAAAAAATATTTCCTCAATTACACGGCACGTTAGGACTACATTTTATAAATGACGCCTGCGTGGTGATGTTAGTAGTTTGGCTATGGATGCCGATGATGACCAGACTGTTTGCAAGTTGGCTTAAAAAGTAAGACTTCGTAAGGAGATCGGTTTATGTCACAACATGCTTCACTAATTTTTACCAACGGCCAGTTTCATACGCTGGATAGTGAGAATCCGCTGGCTGAAGCGGTGGCGATTAAAGATGGCAAAATTCTCGCCGCCGGAACGACGTCTTGGATAATGAGCTTTGCCGGTGAGGGAAGCCTGATCGTAGATCTTAAAGGCCACACGGTCATTCCTGGCCTCAACGATTCTCATCTTCATTTGATCCGAGGCGGGCTGAACTATAACCTCGAATTGCGTTGGGAAGGCGTGCCCTCATTGGCAGATGCATTACGAATGCTTAAAGACCAAGCGATACGCACGCCGTCGCCCCAATGGGTTCGCGTAGTGGGCGGTTGGACTGAATTTCAATTTGCCGAACGCCGCATGCCCACAATTGAAGAGTTAAATGAAGCCGCACCGGATACGCCCGTGTTTGTACTGCATCTCTACGACCGTGCGCTACTTAATCGCGCAGCGCTGAGAGCGGTCGGCTATACCAAAGAAACGCCCAACCCTCCGGGAGGCGAGATTGTCCGCGATAGCCAAGGCAATCCGACCGGCATGCTGATCGCCAAACCAAATGCGATGCTGCTCTACTCCACGTTGGCTAAGGGGCCAAAACTGCCGCTGGATATGCAAATAAATTCAACGCGCCAGTTTATGCGCGAACTGAACCGCCTCGGTATTACCAGCGCTATCGACGCTGGCGGGGGCTTTCAGAACTATCCTGAAGATTATCAGATCATCGAGCAGTTGCACGCGCAAAATCAGATGACGGTGCGCGTTGCCTATAACCTGTTTACTCAGCGTCCTCAGCATGAACTGGAAGACTTTGAGAGATGGACCGACATGCTTAAGCCCGGGCAAGGGACCGATTTCTACCGGGCTAACGGCGCGGGGGAAATGCTGGTGTTCTCGGCCGCGGATTTTGAAGATTTCCTTCAACCACGCCCCGACTTGCCGGACGGCATGGAGGCGGAATTGGAACGCGTAGTACGGCATCTGGTTGAACATCGCTGGCCATTTCGGTTACACGCCACCTACAACGAATCCATTGGCCGAATGCTAAACGTTTTCGAGAAGGTTAACCAAGATATCCCCTTTAACGGTTTGCACTGGATATTCGACCACGCCGAAACGATTACAGAACAGAATATCGAACGGGTTAAAGCGTTAGGCGGCGGCATTGCCGTACAGCACCGAATGGCTTTTCAGGGAGAGTACTTCGTCGACCGTTATGGCATGGAGGCAGTGAAGCAGACGCCGCCCGTGGCCAAAATGTTAGCTGCCGAAGTACCGGTTGGGCTAGGAACCGATGCAACACGCGTAGCGAGCTATAACCCATGGACAGCGCTCTATTGGCTGGTTTCCGGGCGTACCGTTGGCGGAATGCAGATGTACAGTGAAAGTAACCGACTACCCCGCGATATTGCACTGGAGCTTTGGACCGCCGGCAGCGCCTGGTTCTCAAGCGAAGAGGGAAAGAAAGGAAGGATCAAGGCCGGGCAGTTGGCAGATCTCGTAGTGCTTTCTCAGGACTATTTCAGCATTCCAGAAGAAGCGATTAAAAGCATTGAGTCAGTAATGACCATTGTAGACGGCAAAGTCGTGTATGCCGCAGGAGCCTTTACGCCACTGGCACCACCGCCGATACCGGTGGTTCCGGACTGGTCCCCCATTGTGAAGGTACCCGGTCATTATCGCTCAACGCCGCCAGATACGGCAAAAGTTGGCATGATGACAACGGTTCATCAGTGCTGTGGCAGCTGTAACGTTCACGGACATCAGCACGATATCGCGCGCAAATCGTCTATTCCAATCAGTGATGAAACGGCATTCTGGGGAGCCTTTGGCTGTTCGTGCTTTGCGTTTTAATCGCCTACTCGGCGTAACCTCGCCCCCACTCTACGTGGGGGCGTCTTGATTAATGGAAGATATTCAATCTTGCAAACGCAGGAATCGGCTCAGAAACAACGGCTTCATTTCTACTCCTGATACTCAAGCTCCGTTGCCGCCAGCTGTAGCTGATGCATCTGATAATAGCGGCCTTTCATTGCCAGCAGCTGTCGGTGAGTACCGGTTTCCACAATCTGCCCGCGGTTTAGCACCACTATCCGATCGGCCTCAACGATGGTCGACAAACGGTGAGCAATCACCACCAGCGTCGTTTTATGCCTTATGGCACTGAGCGCCTGATGAATCGCCTGCTCAGTACCGGAGTCTATATTGGCGGTGGCCTCATCTAAGATCAGAACTTCCGGCGTCTGAACCAACACCCGAGCCAGCGCCAATAGCTGCTTCTGACCAACGGACAGATTATTCCCCTGCTCGCCCAGAATGGTATTGATACCGTTAGGCATGCCGTTAACCAACGCGTCCATTTGCGATATTTGCAGCGCTTGCTTAACCCGCGCCTCACTAATGTCGCGCCCTAGCGCGACGTTGGCATACACCGTATCGGCCAGAACAACCGGATCCTGTTGCACCATCGCAACGCCGGATCGCAAAACCTCATGGCTGAGTGAATCTAAAGGCCGATCGTCTAAATAGATCTGGCCGCCGTTCAGCGGATAATATCCCATCAGTAAGTTAGCCAGCGTACTTTTACCGCTGCCGGTATGCCCGACTAGCGCAACAAAACTGCGCGACGCAACGGAGATATTTATATCTTGCAGTACGCATTTCGCCCGATTGTAAGAGAAGTTAATGTGGCGGATATCAATCTTGCCCGACAACAACGGTCGGTTATCGGTACCATACGTTTGCTGCACGCCGTCCATCAGTTCGAAAATACGCTCACCGGCCACCACCGCCTGCTGCATCATCGCCTGTTGCGATGTCAGCTCGATCAGGGGTTCATTCAATCGGGAGAGGTAGTTGATAAAGGCATACAGCACGCCGACGCCAATAGAACCTTCAGGGCTAAGCCCGAACAGGACCAACAGACCGCTGAGAATCATCGCGGAGATCAAACTTAGCAAAGGCCGCAGCAGTAAACTTTCCATCCGTAGCGTTTTTATCCGCATACGGTAATGCTCCTGACTGGTAGCATTAAGCCGCTCGCCAAAACGAACCTGCTGGCGGAACTGCTGTAATACGGCCATACCGCCAATTGCCTCGTTAAATCCGTTATTAATATCGGCCAGCAGGCTACGCACCTGACGAATGATCGGCGTACTAACGCGCTGATAGATGGTCATCAGCATAATAACAATAGGAAAAATGGTAATCGCGATCAGTGCCATACGCCAGTTAAGGCTAAACATCGCAATCAGCATCGCACTGACCAACGCTGCGCTGCGCAATACCGTAGCCACGACGGTCACGTACAGGTCTTTGATAACCTCAGTATCGTTAGTCACTTTTGAAATCAGCTGCCCTACCGGCTGGGTATCAAAAACTGAAATGGGCTGCTTAAGTGCCGCATCCATGACATCACTACGTATAGTCTGTACTACGCCAACGGCAGCATGATTAAACAGCAGTGCCTGATTATAACGCAGGGTCGCTGCCGCTATTTGAAGCAATAAGAATAGCGCACCCAGCCCGGCCACCTTCTCTATCGGCATGGAGTTTCTGGCCACCATGGTATCGATAAAATAGCTGATAATAACCGGCCCGCACACTTCGGCGCCCGCAGCCAACCACAGCAAAAGCGCAGCGATAGTTAAAGGCTTACGGTAAGGAAGCCCATAGGTCAGCAGTCGTTTTAAGGTTGGCCACAGCTGCTGGAATTTTGGGGTTATTTTAAGATTTATTTCACTCATCTAAAGCCGCTTCCAGTTGCTGATAACGATATATGTTCCGATACCATCCTGATTGTTCAGAAAGCTGAGCATGGTTGCCCCGCTGAGCAATATGCCCATCCTGTAGCACTAAGATTTCATTCGCGTGCAGCAGGCCAGAAAGCCGGTGAGCGCTGATAATCAAGGTACGACCTTCCCCCCAGCTGCGCAGGTTTTGTAAAATCTGATATTCGGTCCGGCCATCAACCGCAGACAGCGCGTCATCAAGCACCAAAATTTCACTTTCCAACAGCAGCGCGCGGGCAATGACAATACGCTGCTTTTGCCCGCCTGACAGCATCACGCCCCGTTCACCCACTTCCGTGTTATACCCGTGCGCGAGGCTGAGAATATCGTCATGAACGCAGGCCAAAGCGGCAGCGCGCTCAATGTCATCCTGTGAAGCACCCGGCCTGCCCAGCGCGATATTCTCGGCAATGCTGGCAGAAAACAAAAACGGCGTCTGGCTCACTACCGATAAGCGGGCCCGCCATTCATCGAGCTTTAACTGACGAAGCGGCAGCCCATGAAAGCAGATATCACCGTCGGTGACGTCAAACTGACGCAGGATCAAAGCCAGCAACGTACTCTTACCGGAACCGGTCGGCCCACATAGCCCCAAGGTTTCCCCCGGAGCCAGCCGGGCGCGAATACTTTCCAGCGTAGGGGCATCCGCCTGCGGATAGGTAAACCGGCGAATATTAATCTCTAATACTCCGCGCGCTGCCGGAACCGAAAGTTCACCATCGGCCACTTCGGGCATTTCAGTGAGCAAGCTTGAAATCCGGCTATAGGCCGCACTACCGCGTTCAACGATGTTAAACATCCATGCCAGCGCGAGCATAGGCCAAATCATCAGGCCCAAATACATCACAAAGCTGGTCAGTTGACCTAAGGTCAGCTGATTGTTAATCACCATCCAGCTCCCTCCGCCTACCGCCAGCATATTGGCGCAGGCAACGGACAGGTAAATGGTCGGATCAAACCGGGCATCAACCCGGGCAACCATCATATTCTTGCTGCCGGCGTCCTGAGCCACGTCGGCAAACAGCCGCGACTGGTAACGCTCAAGCCCAAAGGCTTTAATCATGCGGATGCTGGTTAAGCTTTCTTGAGTTCTATCATTTAGCGCAGAGAACGCTGCCTGAGCTGTTTTAAACCGGCGATGCAGTTGATCGCCAAAGCGTTTAATAAAAATGGCCATAAACGGCATCGGCAGCAAAGAAAGTAGCGTTAGCTGCCAACTGATCTGAGTACTCATGACAACCAGCACCGCTAACCCGATCACCATAGAATCCACCATCGTAAGCACCCCCTCGCCCGCGGCAAACACCACTTTATCGACGTCATTGGTCGCTCTGGCAATCAAATCGCCGGTACGGTGGCGCAAATAAAAATTGGGATGCTGGCGGCTAAGCTGATGATAAAAATTGTCCCGTAGCTTAACGGCTAACTGATAAGAAGCGCCAAACAGCAGTACACGCCATACATAGCGCAGCAGATAGATCGTCAGGGCCGTAGCGAGGATGGTACCAACCCACATCAGTAATACCGTTGCGCTCATTTGCTGATGGGTAATGCCATCAACAATGGTTCCGACCAGTTTAGGCGGAAGCAACTGTAATAAGGCGATAACCATCAGCAACGTCACTGCGCCTAAGTAGCGTTTCCACTGTAATACGAAAAACCAACGCAGTTGGGAAAACAATTTCACTTAATTAATCCGATAGTTAAAGTAAACAATGCTGGCAATTTTCGGGCAAGGATCGGGGCGAAAAACCACCCGTAGAATATCATTTCCATCAAGACCAAATGAAACTATTTCTCATTTAGCCGACCAATCATTCGGGAATCGGTAAGCAGGTCGTGAACTTAATTTCTTCCATTGAAAAGCTGGAAGTCACATCGCTTAAGCCCGGAACGCCGTTGACCAAACGCTTATAAAAACGGTCAAAACTCTTCATGTCGGTAACCTGCACCCGCATCAGATAATCATATTCTCCGGCCATGCGATAAAATGCCATCACTTCAGGCATTTCGCTGACTTGGTTAACAAAAGTCTGATACCACTCGCTGCTATGACACTGGGTTTTAATCAACACAAACGCCGTCAGGGCTAAGCCTAGCTTTTCAGCGTCCAACAGCGCCACCTTATTACGGATATACCCGTCATCTTCTAATCTTTTCAGCCTTTTCCAGCACGGCGTTGAAGTTAAGTTTACTTCATCAGCCAAAGCCTGAAGGGAAAGCGTGCAGTCCTGCTGCAAAAGATTAAGTAGCTTTCGGTCAATTCTGTCTAACATAACGGCACCAGAGAGAAAATATTTCTCTTATTTAGCGATTATAGAGTAAAAATAGCAATAATTTTTTCTGCATTAATCGTTACTCTATCCAGACAGGGTTAACACCATTAAGGGGATAAATTATGCCACGCCACTGGGTAAAACAGGCCATCAGTGAAATTGAAGCCGACTTTCAACGTTCTGCCGATACGCACCTGATCCGCGTATGCCTACCCCAGTTTCCCGGTATTTATCTCTATCTAAAAGATGAAAGCACTCACCCCACAGGCAGCTTAAAGCACCGCTTGGCCCGATCGCTGTTTTTATACGGCCTGTCGAACGGCTGGATAAAGCAAAATACCACCATTATAGAGTCGTCTTCCGGCAGCACGGCGGTTTCAGAAGCCTATTTTGCCCGGCTATTAGGGCTACCCTTTGTTGCCGTGATGCCAAGCTGCACGGCTAAACGTAAAGTAGAACAAATTGAATTTTACGGCGGACGTTGCCATTTTGTAGACCACGCCGCGCAAATCTATCAGGCATCAGAACGGCTGGCGAAAGAGCTTAACGGCCACTATATGGACCAGTTCACCTATGCCGAACGGGCGACCGACTGGCGTGGTAACAATAATATTGCCGACAGCATATTTCGCCAAATGGAGCGCGAACCCTCGCCAATTCCTGACTATATTGTGATGAGCGCAGGAACCGGCGGCACGTCGGCCACGCTGGGCCGCTATATTCGCTATCAGGGCTATGACACCAAACTGGTGGTGGTCGATCCTGAGCATTCTATATTCTATGACTATTACCGCTGCGGCGATAAAACCCTGACGGGCCGCTGCGGTAGCCGTATTGAAGGCATAGGCCGTCCTCGCGTGGAGCCGTCGTTTATTCCTGACGTTATTGATGAAATGATTCAGGTTCCTGATGCTGCCAGTATTGCAACCATCCAATGGCTAGAAAAAATTCTTGGTCGCAAAACCGGCGCATCAACCGGAACCAACGTATGGGGAGCGCTACAGCTGGCCAAACGCATGCGCCAGAATGGTGAAACGGGTTCAATCGTGACCCTACTGTGCGACAGCGGCGAACGCTATTTAGATACTTATTATGATGAGCAATGGGTTAAAGCAAATATTGGAGAGTTGGGACAGTATCAGGCGGTATTGGCGAATCTTTGATATCTTATTCAGGGTCATCTGAGGCTACAACCGGGCGATATTGATTGGTTAACAAAGTTTATCTCACTATTACTCAAGGGGCCGCAATAGCGGCCCCTTAATCATACCCATTGGCTGGTCGATTCAACGGCAAGCATCAACGCTAAATCATTAAATAACATCACGCTCGGCAATGTTGACTACCTCTAACTTCGCCTTAGGCGTAATAGTCATTGAAGCGCCCATCGAAGCAATGATTACCGCAGCAAGCCCCGCCCACTGCATGAAAGATAACGTCTCATTTAGAAAGACCAGCCCGGATAGCGCGCCCATCGCGGGTTCAAGGCTGGTTAAGGTGCCGAAGGTTTTTGCCGGCAGGCGCGTCATGGCAACCATTTCCAACGAATAAGGCAGTGCCGTAGACAAGACGGCCACCCCAATAGCGACGGGTAAAATAGCCAACGAGAACATGCTGGCACCGGCATAGGCCACGCCAATCGGAAAGGCTATCACCGTAGCCACTAAAGCGCCTAATGCCACAGAACGGGTACCGTAATTAGCCCCGGCCTTCTGGCCGAATACAATATATAGCGCCCAAAAAACGCCGGCACCTAAGGCATAACAGGCTCCGACCGGATCAACGCCGTTGACCGACTGGTTAAACGGCAGCAAAAGCCCCAGCCCGACAATCACTAATCCAATCCATAAAAAATCCACTACCCGGCGGGAAGATAGCATCGCAACGGACAAAGGCCCGATAAACTCAAGCGCAACCGCAATGCCCAACGGTACCGTTCTCAATGACATGTAAAACATCAGGTTCATACCGCCCAGAGAAAGGCCATAGGCGACCAGCCACCATCTGGCTCCCGGTGCCGGCACGCGGGTACTGTGCTTACGCCATGGCCGTAAAAAAATCATCAGAATAATGGTACCAAGCCCTAGGCGCAGCGCGGTCATGCCCTGAGCACCAATTATCGGAAACAGGCTTTTCGCCAGCGTAGCCCCGGACTGAATAGACAGCACCGCGATTAAAAGCAGCACAATTGGTAGCACAACGGATGATTTACTCTCTTTCAATGACATAGATTTTTATACCTTCCCCGACATGCGCAAAAGCGAATACGACGGAGAATTGATTTTTCAGTAAGACACAATATCTCTGAGATAGCGCAATGATACTTGAATATATCCTTGAGTTTTACCCCCGGCGCAGAATAAAAAAATGCCGGTGATATTCTCACCGGCATGTCATTCAGATAAGCAGAGCTAAAAGGCAACCAACGCCCGACAGGCTTACTTCTGGTATTTACGCATCACTAAGGTTGCGTTTGTACCACCAAAGCCAAAGCTGTTTGACATCACGGTCGTCAATTTGCGCTCGGTTGGCTTAGTAATGATGTTCATGCCTGCGGCTTTTTCATCTAAATTATCGATGTTGATGCTAGGAGCAATAAAGCCATGTTCAACCATCAGCAGAGAATAGATAGCTTCATGTACACCAGCAGCACCCAGCGCATGGCCGGTCATCGCTTTAGTTGAAGAAATTGCCGGCGTGTTGTCACCGAAGACTTCGCGAATAGCGCCCAGCTCTTTAACATCACCAACCGGCGTAGAAGTACCGTGTACGTTCAAATAATCAATCGGCGTATCGACACCGTCCATTGCCATCTTCATACAGCGGACTGCGCCTTCACCGGATGGAGCAACCATATCTGCGCCGTCTGAAGTTGCACCGTAGCCAACGATTTCAGCATAGATATGCGCGCCGCGGGCTAACGCGTGTTCCAGCTCTTCCACTACTACAATACCGCCACCGCCGGAGATAACAAAACCATCGCGGGCAGAGTCATAGGTACGGGACGCTTTCTCTGGCTCATCGTTGTATTGGGTTGAAAGTGCGCCCATGGCATCAAATTCACAGGACAATTCCCAGCATAGCTCTTCGCCACCGCCGGCAAAAATAACGTCTTGTTTGCCCAGTTGAATCAGTTCAACCGCGTGGCCGATACAGTGTGCGGAAGTGGCACAGGCCGAGCTGATTGAATAGTTAACCCCTTTAATTTTAAAAGGAGTAGCCAAACAGGCTGATACGCCAGACGCCATGGCTTTAGTGACCATATAAGGACCCACTGCGCGCACGCCGCGTGGTGAACGCATGGCGTCAGCACCTACGACCTGACTATGCGGAGAACCCCCGCCTGAACCGACGACCAGCCCGCTGCGAATATTGGATACCTGCTCATCGGTTAAACCGGAATCTGCAATGGCTTCTTGCATAGAAAGGTAAGCATAAATTGATGCATCACTCATGAAGCGAACAATTTTGCGGTCGATCAATCCATCTGTATCCAGTTTGATATTGCCCCAGACATGGCTACGCATGCCTGCTTCTTGCAGTTCCGAGGAGTGGGTAATACCAGAACGCCCGATCTTTAAAGATTCTAAGACTTCCTGCTTGTTATTACCGATACTCGAAATAACACCTAGACCGGTGATGACTGCACGTTTCATTTAATACCTCTTTCTACATTTTATTGCTTGGCGGGATTTCGCTAACAGATTAGCTTACACTTGTAAGCTGAACAAGTCCGATCAGCAAAATATATGCAACAAAAGATGTTAAATGCCTTACAAGACTGACAGCATGAATAGTACGCCAGCACCTGAATAGTCAGCCTTCCACTTTAAATGATACGTAAGTCTACCTCATTTTTCTTAACAGCAATGAACAGGGTACACCTGTTTCCCGAGAGTTTGACGTTGACTATTTCTCTCGCCAAAATGGGCAGGAAGAAATACGGGGTGAGTGCTTAGAGACGGCCAAATACCGGCCAGATTTATTGATACAGAAATCGGATTTGGTACCGGTGCGGTATATCGGCCATGGCCGCAGTTTGGTGAGCCGTGCTGCCGGGTACGACAGCCGCTGGCATCAATGAAATAAAATGAGAAGATTTGAGATTGGGCTAATCAGCTCAGTTCACAGGCCAAACGCGCCGGATTCAAACCCAATGCAAAAGAGTGGATTACTGAACCTGTTGGTGTAACTTGTTCCACAGCCCAAAGACTAAAACCTGATCCGGTGGTGATAGCTCACCGGCCTTAATGGCCTTATTCAGACTGGCCTCAATCAGTTGCGCATACGATGCCAGATCGCTGCGGCCCTGCTCTTCGGCCTGAGCGGCGGCTAAGGTAATATGACCACGTAAATAGCCACCGGCAAAAAGTTCGTCGTCGTCGGCCTGCTCAACGTTATTGTCAATTAACGCCAAAATGCAGCTTTCATATTCTGCGATCATTAAAAATCCTTAGTCATTAAACCCAATATTCAGGATAAGGAAAATCATCGGCACTCAGCGGCTTCGTGTGATAAAAATTCTGCAAAGCCTGAATAAAACGGGCCGGACGTTCCGGTATGCCATGGGCTAAATAGTCCATCACCTGAGCGTGTACTTTGCGCTGGAAAGCAACGCGGTCAAGCTCGATATCAGAATTCAGATTATCGCAGCTCACGCTAAACGGAAACCCGGACGCTACGCTGAACAGCCAGTCAAAGGCCTGAGGCTTAATTTCAACCACTTCAAACTCAGCCTGCTTTTCAGCACTACGCCCGTCAGGGCAATACCAGTAACCAAAGTCAACCAGCTTGCGACGCTCGGCACCGGCAATACACCAATGGGAAATTTCGTGAAACGCGCTGGCATAATAACCGTGGGCAAAAATAATACGGCTATAGGGCGTCGTTTCATCAGCCGGCAAATAAATAGGCTCATCGCCTTCGTTCACCAGTTTAGTTTGATAGTCGGCACCAAAAGTACGCTCAAACAGGTCAATAAGATCCTGTGGATTATGTTGTATGGTCAATGAAATTAACTCTGATTTTATAAAGGTGAATTAAAAAAAGCCGGAAAGCCACTGATGAATCTGGGCGCCGTGGTTATCATAAATTAGTTTGCAGCTCATGACGAACGACACGGTAATTAGCATCGGCCGAATCAGTTTTTGCCCGCGGGTTAACACCATTTTGGCTCCGATACGGGCACCGATAACTTGCCCGCCTAGCATCGCCAGGCCAATACTCCAAATGACCTTCCCACCGATAATAAAAAATAGCAGAGAGGCAAAATTCGAGGTGAAATTAAGCACCTTGGCGTGAGCCGTCGATTTAGTCAGGTTAAAACCGCACAGCGTTACATAGGCTAAAGCGTAAAAAGAGCCCGCTCCCGGCCCGAAAAATCCGTCGTAAAAACCGACGCCCAGTCCGGCCACCAGCGCAAAAGGCCAAACCGATAGCCGCTTTTGCCTTTCCTGCTCACCCACTTTTGGACTAAACAAAAAGTACAGGCCAATAGCAATCACCAGTATCGGTAAAACCGCCCGCAGCAGATCGGCCTGTAGCCTTTGAATCAAAATCGCGCCGATGGTTGCGCCGATAAAAGTACAGAGAATGGTCCAGCGTTGGTCTTTTAAGTTAACCGCCTTTTGGCGGATAAAATAGAGGCTGGCGGAAAATGCTCCCCCCACCGATTGCAGCTTGTTGGTTGCCAAAGACTGTGCGGGAGGTAAACCCAAAGCTAACAACACCGGCAGAGTAATTAGCCCGCCGCCACCGGCAATAGAATCAATAAAGCCAGCCAACATCGCAACGAAAAACAGTACCACATAGACTTCAACGCCGAACGACAACCATTCCATTTATCATTTTGCCTTAAAGTGGCTGGCTAACAGCGCCTTACATGACGCAGGCGGCTCGGGTATTACCGGATCTTTCGGTTTAGCATTCGGTAGCTTTTTAGGCGCTTCCAGCCAGCTCGCCAGCTCGGCCCCACAGCCGTCACCGGCTGGGATCGCGGCCTGCTCTTCGCATTCAAAGCTCGAACTCGGGCAGCGTAAGCGCACGTGCATATGGGCCCGATGGCCAAACCAAGGGCGAACTTTACGCAACCAAGTACGATCGATACCGGCGGTATCACACAGCTTTTGCTTAATCGCCGCGTTAACGAAAATTCGGGCAACGTCTTTATCCTGCGCCGCCAGTTTAATCAACTGAGCCACGTCCGGTGACCATAGGCTTTCAACCACGGCTTGGCCGTTACCGGCAACTAAATCGATAGCCTTCGGATTTTTTAGCTGAGAATCACTCCAGCGCCCGCCGGGCAACTGTAACCAGACATCGACGTCGAGGCCACTCTGATGGCTGGCATGGCCGGTAGCAAAGCGCCCGCCCGCAGGCATTCCCATATCGCCGATCATCACCGTACCCAAACCGTTGGACGCGGTTTTAGTGGTTAACCGGTCAATAAACGCCAGTAAATCAGGGTGACCGAAATAGCGCAGCTGTTGAGGGCGCATCACCTGATAGCCCGAGTGCTCTAAAGGCAACGCCTGAGCGCCAATAATACAACCGTTAGAAAACTCGCCAATCGCCTGCGCCGTTCCGGCTACCGGCTCTTTAACCTGCTGCCATGGCGTAGCCGCCGTTGCGAAAGCAGCCATAGCGGATACCAGCGCTGCAAAAATCCAATTTTTCATAAAAAACATCCTTGATAATTACCAGCGAGGAACGTCTGATTTTACGTCGTAGCACTGGGCCCGATGGCGTAACAGATGATCCATTAAAACAATTGCCATCATGGCTTCGGCAATAGGCACAGCCCGAATGCCTACGCAAGGGTCATGGCGCCCTTTGGTAATCATCTCAACCGCCTCACCCTGCATATTGATGGTACGACCGGGAACAGTAATACTAGACGTCGGCTTGAGCGCAATATGAGCCACCACCTGCTGGCCGCTGCTGATACCGCCAAGCACGCCACCCGCGTGATTACTCACAAAACCGTCGGGCGTAATCTCGTCGCGGTTCTCACTACCGCGCTTATTCACCACGCCAAAACCGTCGCCAATTTCAACGCCTTTAACCGCATTGATGCTCATTAACGCATGGGCCAGATCGGCATCAAGGCGGTCGAAAACCGGTTCGCCTAAGCCAACGGGAACCCGATCGGCTACCACCGTTACCTTGGCACCAATCGAATCACCGGCCTTTTTCAGTTCGCGCATCAGTTCATCCAGCGCTTCTAGGCGGTCGGCATCGGGGCAAAAGAAAGGATTCTGCTCTACCTGATCCCAGTCTTTAAGCTCACAGTTGATAGCGCCCATTTGAGACATATAGCCGCGCACCTGAATACCAAACTGCTGTTGCAAATACTTTTTGGCAATTGCCCCGGCCGCTACGCGCATCGCCGTTTCACGGGCAGAAGAGCGACCGCCGCCGCGATAATCGCGCAGGCCATATTTTTGTTGATAGGTGTAATCTGCGTGGCCCGGGCGGAAGAGATCTTTGATCTCACCGTAGTCCTGAGATCGCTGGTCAGTGTTTTCAATCAGTAACCCGATACTGGTACCGGTAGTAACCCCTTCAAAAACGCCGGACAGAATGCGTACGCTATCCGCTTCCCGGCGCTGAGTCGTGTAGCGAGAGGTTCCCGGGCGGCGGCGATCTAAATCATGCTGTAAATCAGCTTCCGTTAGAGGAATACCCGGCGGAACGCCGTCAACGATACAGCCCAGCGCCACGCCGTGGGATTCACCGAAAGTGGTTACGCGAAATAATTGTCCAATACTGTTCCCAGCCATCACAGTTCCTTAGCCGTTGTTCATATTTACATGAGCATTTGAAAAGCCCGGTAACGCGTTGATCAAAATCAGTCGCAATAGATTCTGAAATGCTCATGGCAATCCAGCAATTGCTGACGGGTGAGCATAAATACGCCATCGCCGCCATATTCAAAATCTAGCCAAGTAAACGGAATATCCGGATATTCTGCTATCAGGTGAACCATACTGTTACCCACTTCGCAAATCAGTACACCATTCTCGCTCAAATAGTCAGGCGCGCAGGCTAAGATCCGCCGGGCAAGCTTCAGACCATCGGTACCGGCAGCCAGCCCCAGCTCAGGCTCAAAGCGGAACTCTTTCGGTAAATCAGCCATATCGTCAGCATCCACATAGGGTGGATTGGTGACGATCAGGTCATATTTAACCGGCGGCATGTCGCGGAAGAGATCTGAACGAATAGGCGTAACCTGATGTTCAAGACGGTGGACTTCAATATTATGCTCAGCTACCGCTAAGGCATCTTGAGAAATATCAACCGCATCGACTTCAGCCTCAGGGAAGGCATAAGCGCAGGCAATAGCAATACAGCCGCTGCCGGTACACATATCCAGAATAAACTGAGGTTCCTGAGGCAATAGTGCCTCAAACCGGTTGTTAATCAGTTCACCAATAGGCGAACGGGGAACTAAAACCCGCTCATCAACAAAAAATTCATGACCGGCAAACCAGGCTTTATTGGTTAAATAGGCGACGGGCAGCCGCTCATTGACCCGGCGGATAACGCGCTCAACGATACGATGACGTTCGCTGACGGTCAGGCGGGCAAGGTACATTTCAGCTGGAATATCCAGCGGAAGAAATAGAGTCGGCAGCACTAGCTGAACGGCTTCATCCCATGCGTTATCGGTTCCGTGACCGTAAAAAATATTCTCCGCATTAAAGCGGCTGACGGACCAGCGCAGCATATCTTGGATGGTATGCATGTCGTTTACAGCTTCACCAACAGAAATCTTGTCCAACTAACCCTCCGGGGGGAATAGACCTTGGAAATAGCGCCATAGTTTGCCATGAAGCACGCGACAAATCAGCCTCAATCACCGGTTATTATGATGATAAATTCGCACAATCGGTCAAAATGATATTGATGCAGAGGACAAGCCGATATCCGCGTAGATTAAAATATGACGGCTATCCCTGATAAGGCTACACTAACGCTATCTTTTACATTATTCACTTAGTTTTTATCCCGTGGCCAAAAAGAAATTTGCGTTAACCGATGATGATTTTGCCCTGTTCAGAGAGTCTGTCCGGGGAACAAAGTCTATTAGACAAGATAAGATCTTCCATCGTTCTAAGCCTAAGCGGTTGAAAATGTCTCCAGAGCGCCTGCTTCAGGAGCAAATTGACGCCAGTTACTATTTCTCTGACGAGTATCAGCCACTGCTGAGCGAAGAAGGCCCGGTTCGCTATCTTCGTTCCGGCGTAAGCCCGTTTGAACTAAAAAAGCTGAGGCGCGGCGAATATCCGCCAGAGCTGTTTCTCGATCTGCACGGACTGACTCAGTTAGAAGCTAAACAAGAGCTGGGCGCACTGATTGCGGCCTGCCGCCGCGAACACGTTAACTGTGTTTGCGTGATGCACGGCCACGGCAAACACGTGCTTAAGAAGCAAACGCCTCTGTGGCTGGCCCAACACCCTGACGTAGTAGCCTTTCATCAGGCGCCTAAAGAATTCGGTGGCGACGCCGCCATTCTGGCGTTAATTGAATTAGACCAATAGTGATAATCTGAGTTTAGCCGCCGTAGCAGCATAAAGAAGAGACGCCCGGAGCGTCCGGGACCGCCGACAAAAGTGGTTTAATCTGGTATTGCGCAAGTTTCGTCCGCGAAACGATTGCCGGAATATCACCATTGGCTAGCGGCCGAAGGGCAATGCGTTGCGCTCAATGGGCAAAAACGATATCGAGTTTGACTATATATCAGTCTACCGAGCTGGCCGTCTGCTGCCACTCAAGAGTCCCTATCCCTTGTGCATCAATCACCACACAGGCTACCGCAGAGGTACTAAACATCGGTGGATATACTCCGGGGCACAGGTCAGCGACCAGATAACCCACTAACGGCAGATGCGAGACAATCAAAACCGAATCGATACCCTCCTGAGCCAGCGCCATCAGGTAATCAATCGTCAGCGCAGAATCGCCGCCGGGAGTCAGCTCAGACAAAACCGCGATTTCAGAAGATTCGGAGAGTGGAAACTCATGCTTAATCACGTTTAGCGTCTGCTGAGCCCGGATATAGGGGCTAACCAGAATCCGATCGATATGAGATATTTTATTTCTTAACCAGACCGCCATCTGCGCCGTTTGCACCCGACCGCGTTCGGTTAAATTACGATCAGCATCGCTTTCAGCATGAAAACTGGCTTCGCCATGTCTCATAATTAGCACTTTCATTGTCTGCTCTCTGTTATGACATAAATAACGCCGGAAAACCGGCGTTAAATGAAGCTGAATACACTGCCACTAGGCTAAAAAATTAGCGTAGGCCCAGTTGGAAAATCATGGTTTCAGCCTGACAGGCAAAATTGAAATCGATGGTCAGCTCAACGCCTCCGTCAACGTCTTTAAAGCGGCTGTCGATCTGGCAAGGCTCAGACTCTGTGGCTCGCGCTTTTTCAGTCAGGCTTTTGAGCATCAGCTCTGCCTCACCGCGGTTAGCAAAAACGTGCTGATAAGATGCGGTACAGTCGGTGTTATCTATAATAGTGCCGACGTCAACGCAACAGCAGGCCGCGGTTTCTTGTGCATTACATTTTAACGAATCAGACATAACGTTGTTCTCCTGTTGAATAAAACGGACCAATCACCGTTTTATAGAAAGCCATTTATGAGATCTGGCTCAAAAATAAATAAACTTTCTTATACTACTCTCCCCGCCCGGTTTTCGCATGGATTTTGTGCCGCGTACTGACTGATGGCTTAACACTTTCCATTTACCCGTATTCTTTATTGGCAAAATTGGCCAAAACCCGCTATTTCTGCCAACTGGTCTAATCTGTCATCCCCCACATCCTCCCTACAATGCCGCCTTCATTATTACAATCCGTAATAATTTGTGTCGTTAATTTGAGATTTTGGAATGTATTATAAAAATATTCTAAGAAAGTCAGCAGTGGCAATTGTTGTTGCGACCCTATCTTCTAACCTTTATGCCTCCGGTTTTCAGATCAATGAATCATCTTCATCTGGTCTGGGCCGCGCCTTCTCCGGCGAAGGCGTCATTGCCGATAATGCGTCCGCAGGTAACCGTAACCCCGCAGCAATGACAATGTTCGATCGCCCTTCATTCTCCGGTGGTGCTATTTACGTACGCCCTACCGTTGAAGTGACCGGTAAATCCCCTTCCGGTAGCGATATGTCCGTCAGCGATATTACGCCAAACGAATGGGTTCCTAACTTACACTTTGTCTATCCGCTAAACGACAGCCTATCCGTAGGTACATTCTTAACCTCTAACTACGGTTTATCGACCGAGTTTGGCGATGAATATGTCGCCGGGCCTCTGGCCGGAAAGACCGAGCTAACTACCGGCAATTTTAACGTAAGTGCCGCCTATCGGTTAAGCGAACACTTCAGTATTGGTGCGGGCGTTAACGCCGTTTACGCCAAAGCTGAAATTATTCGCTATGCGGGCGAAAATAGAAGCGGCATGCCAAATAACACTGAAGTCGTCCATATGAAAGGCGATGAGTGGGGATATGGCTGGAACACCGGCATCATGTATGAAATCGATAAAGATAACCGTATCGGGCTGAGCTACCGCTCGAAGGTTGATATCGATTTTAAAGGCGACTACAGCAGCAGCCTACCGTCACGATATAACGGCATGCAGTCTCTTACCGGCATGCCGTGGGGTACCAATGGCAATACGGTTGACGGCAATTTGACCTTGAATCTACCGGAAATCTGGGAATTATCGGGTTACCACAAAGTCGCGCCGAAGTGGGCGATGCATTACGGATTAAGCTACACCAGCTGGAGCCAGTTTGAAGAGCTGAAAGGCACTGACTCGGACGGCAACACGCTATTTTACAAACATGAAGGCTTCCGTGACGCTTATCGCATCGCATTAGGCACCACGTACTACCATGATGAAACGTGGACGTACCGCGCCGGTATCGCCTTTGATGACAGCGCCGTACCGGCCAGCAACCGTTCCATTTCCATACCGGATCAGGATCGCCTATGGCTCAGCGCCGGAACCACCTATAACCTCACGGCTGACGCGTCGGTAGACCTTGGTGTTTCTTATATGCACGGTCAGAAAGTGAAAATCGAAGAGAAGCTAAATAACTCACCGAATAGCCCGGTATATTCGTTTAATTCTCAGGGTAAAGCTTGGCTATATGGTATTAACCTGAACTATACCTTTTAAGAGTTGGCAATGTAGCCGGTAACGTAGTTGGCAAGATAGCTTAATTCGATGGTAGGGTAAGTTTCGTTCGCATCATCAACGCCGGAATATTGGTTTTTTCTGGCGGCCGAGGAGCGATATTTTCAGGAATGAAGCACTTTGGGCCTGAAAGCCCTCAGCTTAAGTTCTTTAAGACCAACGTGCTTGCGTATGGATTTATCATCAGCCAAAAGGCCCGCCACTTTCGTGGCGGGCCTTTGTTTATCTGACCATCGTAATGAGACGAATATCAGTCGATATCGTCCAACTGACCTTTCAGTGCGTCAGCGTTCGGGTTGTTCTCAGGTGCAGTCTGACCACCATTGGTCAGGAAGTCATTGCGCTGGAAGTAAGCTTCACGCACAAAGATGTATGGATCGGGCGAATTTGACAGCATCTGATCCTGATCGAGCAATTGAGCACGGGTTTCAATACCTTCAACCGTCCACTTGCCGACAGAGCCCCATAAGGTAAGCCAGCTCAGCACCGGATAAACGTAATCGACATAGGCACCACCTTCTTGACGAGGCGTGGCCGAGCCATAGCCCGGTAATACAACATATGGACCATAAGGCACATCGTAATGGCCCAGAACCTGACCAAACTGACGATTGTCGGTTCTCTGCAGCTTATCGTTCGACATACCGGCCACGTCAATAAAGCCGCCCATGCCTAGCAGGGTATTGAGGAAAAAACGGTTAAAATGGCGGAAGCCCTGATAAACATCACCCTGTAAAAAGTAGTTTACCATGCTGGCAGGCTCACCTAAGTTACTGGTGAAATTGCTCAAACCATTCCGCGCAGGCTGCGGCATATAGTCACGCCAAACCACGGCGACCGGACGAACAACGTACGGATCCATGTAGTCGTAGTTAAAAGTAAACATAGAACGGTTAAAGCCTTCAAATGGATCTGAACGGCCATCTTCATCGCTACTATTACTAGCACACCCGGTAAGCATGGCTCCGGCAAGTGCAATACCAATTAGTCGGCGCTTCATATCTATCTCCATTTAATCAGGCTCCTGATAATGCTTACTGCTTAAAATGCCCGATGGTTAAATCAATTTTTTCATTAGCGGTGAACGAATGAATTTCACTCTCGCCCGACAGGGCTTTCGTGTCTGCTTCATCGCCGCTGGTAATTTTAGCCGATATCTTCACCTGTTTAAGGCTTGAAAGCAAACGTGCTGGCATCATTGAATTGCTGTCATCTATCGATAATTCTAGTGGGAATTGGCCCAATGGCAATTGCTTCACTGCCACCGGAACCCTACTCTCACCGTCGGTGACGGCAATAAGAATACGCCCATTCGCCGGTAAATATTTTTGCATATCGGGCGATAACGTTAACGTCACCGATAGTTTAGAACCGCTGGCGGTAATTTGTGATTTAGCATAGGCGAGGCTATTTTTAATCACATCCAGATCTTTGGCATCTGCCGGAGAAAGTGCGATCACTTTTTCCCACGCGGCAATAGCCTGATTAAAATCACCCTGCCCGAACGCATTCATCGCGATTGCAGATAACGCATCGATATTATTCGGATCGGCGG
This sequence comes from Budvicia diplopodorum, assembly GCF_009800925.1. Classification (GTDB taxonomy): domain Bacteria; phylum Pseudomonadota; class Gammaproteobacteria; order Enterobacterales; family Enterobacteriaceae; genus Budvicia; species Budvicia diplopodorum. The sequence continues at coordinate 76,726 of NZ_WOYF01000013.1, forward strand.
TAAGCATCCTTTTCAGAATTTTAGCCGCTTCCTGACTATCGTTAGGATTGTTGGAACGGGTGAGTAATTTAGCGTAGATAATCTGAATATAGGCATCGTCAGGCGCCAATTGGTAAGCCTTTTCATAAGCCTGTAACGCCATTGCGCTATCGCCCATTTTAAGACCCGCCAGCCCCAGCATGGTCCAGTCGCGGACGTTTTTCGGTTCAGAAAGCAGATCGGTACGCAATCCTAAGCCAAAGCGGGCAATGTCTTCCGGGGCGGAAAGCTGACCGGTGTCTGCACGATGGCGCAGATCGGGCATCTCTTTCATAATCTGTTGCCACTGAAGCACCTTGGCTAAACCGCCGGTGTTCATATAAAGGCCAAGCGAAACCACCACCAATAGCAGCACACCGGGTACCAGCGTCATTTTGCTAAGAGGAACGCTGGAGACCTTAGCCCGATCTTCAGGAATATCTTCTAACAGGTTGTGCTGTAGCTCGGCTACTAAGGTCTCACGATCGGCAACAACGCCCTGATCTTCGTCGGCGTTTAGCTCATTTAAACGCTGTTGATAATAGACTTTATTAATGGCATCACGGTCGTTCTGTTGTTTATCATCAGGCTTGCGCAATGCAGGAATGACCAATAACGCAGACGCGATCAGCAGTAATATAATAATTGTCAGCCAAAATCCGATCATGGTTATTTCCTGCCTTTCGCGCTGGTTTTATCGCTCAACAATGTCAGCAGACGCGCTTTCTCTTCCTGAGATAGCGCGCCAGATACGCTCTGTGACGCCGTATCTCTACGACGCCGGGCTAACATCATCACGGCTCCGCCGCCTACAACCACAAAAAGAGCCGGAATCACCCACAGAATAAGGGTTGCCGGAGTCACAGGTGGCTCATAGGTGACGAAGTTGCCGTAGCGATCGACCATATAAGTAATAATCTCTTGACGGGATTGCCCCTTCTCCATCAGCTCAAACACCTTTGCCCGCATATCGGTGGCAATCGGGGCGTTGGAGTCAGCAATACTGTTATTCTGGCACTTAGGACAACGCAGTTGATTAGTCAGTTCACGAAACTGCTGTTCTTCATCGACAGACTTGAAGTTATAGGTATCAATTGCGGCATGGGTCGCAAACGTTACAGCCATGCCAAACAGCATAAATGAAAGTCGTTTAAGCATTATGAGCCACTCCCCTGATATTTGAGCCAAAGAGGCTTAATCTCTTCTTCCCAGATACGCTCGTTGAGATCGCCTGCGTGACGATAGCGAACGATGCCATTACCATCGATCAGAAAAGTTTCAGGTGCACCATAAACGCCGAGATCCAGCCCCAGTAAGCCGTTATTGTCATACAGGCTTAGTGCGTAGGGGTTACCCAGATCGTTGAGCCATTTAATCGCTTTCTGGCGCTCGTCTTTATAGTTCAGGCCAACCACACGAATGCCCTGAGCCGACAGCTTATTCAAAAACTGGTGCTCGGCATAGCAAGTCGGACACCAGGTCGCCCACACGTTCAGCAGCATCGGCTTACCGTCATTCAGAACGGCTTGATCGTATATTTTGCCGGGGATATCCAGCGACTCCAGCTTAAACTGAGGCACGGGTTTACCAATCAGCGCTGACTCCAGCGTCGTCGGGTCATCACCGTCGGCATTACGCTGTAGCTGAACCATAAATGCCACTACCATCACTAAAAATACGGCTAATGGAATAAACAGTAATTTCTTATTCATACTGTTTCCTTACTGATTAACTGTTTTTTTGTACGATACCGCGGGTCGAGCATGCAGAATAAACCACCGATCGCCATAAAGAGGCCGCCAAACCATATCCAGCGGATAAACGGTTTGTAATAAAGCCTGACGGCCCAAGCGCCATCACCAAGCTCTTCACCTAAGGCGGCATACAGATCGCGGGTAAAACCACCGTCAATTGCCGCTTCGGTCATCATGCTACCGGCGACTTTATAATAGCGTTTCTCAGCGTGTAATATCGCTTCAGGCTTACCGTTGCGGGTAATGTCGAGTTCGCCCGCGCCGCCGGTGTAGTTCGGACCTTCAATTGACCGTACGTCGCGGAACGTGAACTTATAGTCATGGATCATTACGCTATCGCCGTCTTTCAGGCGCACATCGCGTTCCACGCTATAGCTCTGGCTAAAGGCTATTCCAAACACCGTCACGGCTACGCCCATATGGGCAATCACCATGCCCCAATGGCTGCGGGAAAGATGGCTTAGGCCTTTAAACAGGCTATGCCGATGGGTTGAACGCTCATGCAGTTCCATCAGCGTTAAAACGAAAACCCACACCGACATCATCAGCCCAACTACCGTCATGACCACGATTTTATCTTGTAAAAACCACGGCAGGCCAATAGCCACGGCTAAGGTTACCACCACAGCCAGCACCAGGCGTTTTACCAGCTTAGACGGCTCATCGCGACGCCAGCGCACCAGCGGGCCTACGCCAAGCAATAGGGTAAACGGCACCATCAGCCATAGGAACATGGAGTTAAAGAACGGTTCGCCCACCGAAATAGAGCCTAAGCCCAGCTGTTTATGCACCAACGGCAGTAAAGTACCAAGCAGTACCACCAGCATGGCGGCCAGCAGTAAAATATTGTTACCCAGCAAGAAAGATTCCCGAGAGAAAAACTCATGACTGACTTTGGTTTTACTCACTTTGCTACCGTTAATGGCATACATCAGTAATGAACCGCCGATCACCACGGTCAGGAAGGCCAGAATAAACATGCCCCGCTCAGGATCGGAAGCGAATGAGTGAACTGAAACCAAAATTCCAGATCGAACCAGGAACGTGCCCAGCAGGCAGAGGGAAAACGCCACAATCGCCAGCAATACGGTCCAGGCTTTAAAGGTTCCGCGTTTTTCAGTTACGGCTAAAGAGTGAAGCAGTGCAGTACCGGTAATCCACGGCATCAAAGAGGCATTTTCTACCGGGTCCCAGAACCACCATCCGCCCCAGCCCAGTTCGTAATAGGCCCAGAAAGAACCCAGCACAATGCCTAACGTCAGGAAGATCCACGCAGCCATGGTCCACGGACGCGACCAGCGCGCCCATGCGGTATCTAAACGCCCAATCATCAGAGAGGAAATAGCAAAAGCAAAGGCTACTGAGAAACCAACGTACCCCATGTACAGTAACGGAGGATGAAAAATCAGCCCAACGTCTTGCAGCAGCGGATTTAAATCGCGACCATCAATCGGGAACATCGGCAGCGTTCGCAGGAACGGGTTTGACGTCAGAATAATAAACAGCAGAAAGCCGACGTTAATCATTCCCAACACCGACAAAACCCGGGCTACGGCATCCATCGGCATACGGCGGCTAAACAGCGCAACGGCGGTGGTCCAGATAGACAGCAGCATCACCCAAAGCAGCAGAGAACCTTCGTGAGCGCCCCAAACCGCTGCCATGCGGAAATAGACCGGTAGCTGGCTGTTGGAGTTAGTCGCGACATACACCACGCTGAAATCATTAATAATAAAAGCATAAACCAGACAGCAAAAAGCCAGCAGCGTGGTAGCAAACAGGCCGTAGGTTAACGGCCGGGAAACGGCCATCATGCGTACGTCTTGTTTATACGCGCCTACTAAAGGGTAAATGCTTAACAACAGAGCCAACGCGACCGAAAGCGCAAGGGCAAAATTACCTAGCTCAGGGATCATTTAGCGTTCCTCTGAGACGATGCTGAAGTTGCTTGAGAAGATGACGCGTTTTTATAAGATTCCGGTGGCCGTTGGTGGTTGCCTTTCATCGCATCTTCAACTTCCGGCGGCATGTAGTTCTCATCATGCTTAGCCAGCACTTCTTTAGCATTAATAACGTTATTTTCTTCAAACACGCCCTGAGCGACCACGCTCTGACCTTCACGGAATAGATCGGGCAAAATACCTTCGTATTGCACGTCAATTGCACTGCGGGCATCGTAGACTTTAAAAATAACTTTGAGCGATTGAGGATCGCGCTTCACTGAACCCGGCATGACCATGCCGCCGATACGCAGGCGCTGCCCCACTTCCGGCTTAATTTTTTGCTCACCTTTGCCATAAACAATCTCACCCGGCGTATAGAACAGATCGATGTTTGAACGTAACGCATAAAGCACCAAAGAAATCGTCACGGCCATGCCAATCAATACGGCCAGAGCCAAGTACATTCGACTTTTACGACGCGGGTTCATAATGTGGCCTCTTGCTGGTTCTTCGCATTTTCGATCCGAGCTTCCCGGGATTTGCGACGCTGAATTTCAGTTAATAGCCGTTTACGCTGCCAGCGGGTATGAAAAACCAGTGCGAGTAAAGAAAGCAGCGTGGCGGCAACGGCCAGCCAGACAAAGAAGCCATAGCCTCCCATCGCAAAAAATTCCTGCCATGAAGAAAATGCGGGTGTCATTAGCGAGCCTCCTTGCCTGTCAGTGATTCAACCCACGGCTTCAAACGATCGTGAGCAAGAATTAAGTTACGTAACCGCATCAGGGTTAAGGTAATAAAGAAGAATAGATAACCAAATATAGACAGGCGAAGCGGCGGCCTCATACTCGGGTCAATGGTCTGCTGCATATTGGTCGAACCCTGATGCAGGGTATTCCACCACTCGACAGAAAAATGAATAATCGGCAGATTAACCACCCCGACCAACACTAAAATACCGGCAGCACGACCGGCCAAACGGCGGTCTTCAAACGCATTATATAGCGCAATGGCACCCAGATATAAAAACAGTAATACCAGTTCAGAGGTCAGACGGGCATCCCATACCCACCAGGTTCCCCACATCGGTTTACCCCAGGCTGAACCGGTAACCAACGCAATAAAGGTAAACACTGCGCCCACCGGTGCCATTGCTGAAGCGGCCATATCCGCTGACTTAATTTGCCAGATCAGACCGATAAATGCAGCAATCGCCATTGAGCCATAAATACCCATGGACCAGATTGCAGCCGGTACGTGGATATAAATAATTCTAAAGCTGTCGCCCTGTTGATAGTCTGAAGGCGCAAAACCAAAGCCCCAGATCCAACCGGCCGATAAACACAACACCCCGGCAGTCGCCAGCCAAGGGATGAACTTACCGCAAAGACGGTACAGCGTCTCGGGTTTAGCGAATGAATGTAGCCACTTCCACATAATCGTATTTGCTCACACTTTAGTTTAATTAAAATAGTTGGTTAATCATTCTCAACTCAGTCATTGCACGCTAACCCTTAGGGCAGCAGATGCAGCGAAAGGTGATAAGGTTGCCGTTCCAGCCAGAATGGCGCCCAAAATAGCCAAATAGCCATTAATCGGCAGCGACATCGATGCGGCGTCTATAGCAGACGTGGCAAAGATCAGTACCGGAATATATAGAGGCAATATTAGAAGGCTTAGCAGTACGCCGCCTTTTCTTAGACCAACGGTTAACGATACACCAATCGCACCAATAAAACTTAGCGTTGGCGTGCCCAACAGCAGCGTTAACGCTACGGCAGTCCAGGTTGCGTAATCAAAGGATAAAAGTAACGCAACCAACGGAGACAAAATGAGCAGCGGCAAACCGGTCAACAGCCAGTGCGCGCAGACTTTAGCTAAAATAGTTAACGGCAGCGGTATCGGCAGCAGTATAAGCTGTTCCAGCGAGCCGTCTAGGAAGTCATCACGCAGTAACCGCTCCAGTGAAAGCAACGACGCCAACAGCGCCGCAACCCACACAACGCCGGGTGCAATGCGCGCCAAAAGCTGCGGCTCCGGGCCAATACTTAGTGGGAACAGCGTAATCACGATTAAAAAGAACCACAGAGGATTGATAATTTCAGATCCTTTGCGCATCGCTATTTTCAGCTCACGGTGCAAAATAGAGATAAACATTAGCGCCACACTCCACCGGTCAGCTTAATTTTACGAATCGGTTGGCGAGCGCTTATCATGTCTTGGTGGGTTGTTAGCACCACCATTCCGCCCTTCTCTGCGTGCTGTTCAAACAGGCTTACCAAATGCGCAACCCCTTGCTTATCGATGGCGGTCAAGGGTTCATCTAAAATCCATAACGGCGCATCGCTAAGCCACAGACGGGCAAGCGCCACCCGCCGGTGTTGCCCGGCGGAAAGCTGAGCGACGGGTACATCTTCATAACCTACCAGCCCTACCTGAAACAGGGCCTGCCAGATAGCATCGTCATCTTTTTTAGCACCATTGCTTTGAGCGCAGGCTTTTTGAAAAAATGAGAGGTTTTCGAACGGAGTAAGTACTTCTTTAACGCCGGCGTGGTGGCCGATATACAACAGCGCCTGATGATAACCATCGCGATTACGGCGAATTGACTCACCCTGCCATACAACATCACCCTGCTCCGGGCTAGATAGCCCAGCAAGAATACGCAATAGGCTGGTTTTACCCGCGCCGTTAGGCCCTTCAATTTGAACTAATTCTCCCGGACGAATAGCAAAGCTAAGCTCTGAAAACAGAGCCCTTTCATCGCGGATACAGCTAAGTTCTTGCGCTTCCAGCATGGTGATTACATAAACTTAATGGAAATTTAGGCAGTATCATAGCACAGCCTTAGCAAGGCTCGTAGCCTGACACCAAGCTGTGAAGTACCTATTTATGAGTAAAATAAGGGGTCAGATCAAACACTAAATGAGAAACTGGGCAGAATGTGAACTCGGTCAAATAACCAATTTGATAAAATACGTTACCAATTTGAGCTATTTTAGAATAATTGATTACGAGATGAACAAACAGCTATCCGCCTGCTGAATATCCGAATAAAAGCGGGTATACTCTTGGCCACGCTGCGCCCTCGTAGTTAAATGGATATAACAAGCCCCTCCTAAGGGCTAGTTACAGGTTCGATTCCTGTCGGGGGTACCATTTCGACGTGAAGGCTGAATTTATTCGTTCCACGCTGAATGCTGACAATAGCGATTGCCATACACTTCTGAAAATTCCAGCGGGGGAAGCAAACCTCCACCGCTGAAACCGCGATACTAACTATTTATTATTTAGCTTTCTTATTTGCCAAATGCATATCAAGTAAATTAGGCAGGTTAGCCAGAGACATTAAATGGGCAAATATCCAGCCAAGATACCCTTTCTGATTAAGCGTGGTTAACTGCTTGCCCGTTAGTTTAGAGAGTTTCTCTTCACTCACCAGCAGGAAGTCCTGAACCTGGAACGGCACACCGGTAGAGCTACGGATATCAGCAGAACGCGTTTCTAATAGCTCGTACTCATTTAGCAAATTAGCAAACTCACGGGTACGTTCCATTTCAACGTTAAACCCATTCATAAACTGAATTGTCTCGTTTAAAAACTCACTATTGGTGCCGTCTTCGTTAAATAAAGCCTTACCTTCTTTATCATTAAATCCGGCGAAATCAGCATCAAAACACAGGGTAAAATCTTTTGACTTAGTGTCTTGGGTCGCAATCACAAACGGATAACGACGAACAAATGCAGGTAAGTAAGTATTCGCCTTCCAAGTAAAATCTTTTGACATATAGTCATTACGACCAACTTCAAGCCCTAACAGCAGGATTGGTGTAATTACCTCTTTGCCCTTTTCACCCTCGGAGATAAACACGATAGGATAATGATGCGATGATGGATAAAACTCAGCGCCGGCAACCGGCATCCAGTGAGTCTCAGCCGCCACTGCCAGCCCTTCTACCGGCTTCAGCTTCAGAGATTTATGGTTATCGCGAGAAAGCGCGCTTACGTTTTTATACAGCAACATAGTTTTAGACATTGTATTTCCTGATAGGGCATCATTGCCCGCGGTTATGAGTATTCATTGGTTAACTGCGTTATATGGGAATATTCCTAAACAACGCAAAGCATCTCTACATAGGGACATTAGCCCTTTAGATCGTCAGTCTGTGCCCAATGTTAGATAAACAACTGGTATTCAGTCATTCAATATATTAATTATATCTAAAATATGACCATTAAAAATAAAATTTTCATCAAAATTAGTAACCATTAGGATTGCTACCATTCGTTAACAATCACTTAATGTAAACGCCATACTATTAACCCGTTTGATAAAGACATTCTTGGCTTTATCACCTCATTTACGCTAACAAAAAAATAAAAATTAAATCAAAAATTGAATGATGGAATAACACACCAGGCCTACGCATTAATATTAAACAATATTATTATCAATTTCTTATCATTTCGCCATCAAAATTAAATGACATTACAAAAGAAACACCTACAATCGAGAGTTTATCGCAACAATATGTTTATAATGACTTTTCGATCATCAAAAGATTCAAGCAAGATTTTACTGTCAACATAGAATATCTCAAAAATAAAAACCCAGAAATCTTAAAGGCCATTTAAAACCGCAATTAAAATAAAGAAAATTCAAAAAAGCCAGATTAAACAACAAGATTAACAGCCAATAAAACAACACTTTAAATAACCACTAAACAACAAATAAATAAGATCTTATTTATAATCTATCATTTTCTGAAACTTAAGGCCTGCACCTACGATTTCGATTTTTATCCACGCAGATTACTAACCAGAGAAATGGATCATAACACTCGTTTCCATCGTGCAGAAACCATAAGCGCCTAGCAACACTGATATCACCCAATACAACCGTAGAGAGCGACAAATCAGTCTCTGTTCAGATGAATGTTCAGCGAGCGGACGAGATATTAGCGCGTTAGCTCACCCACCGAGATTTAATTTAGCTTTATCAAATACCGGCCCGTACACCATTAACCCGACAGCCAACGGCCGCTATCGGGTAAAAACCACCCCAAAAATTACTAACGATAGAAAACGGCTGACTCAAACTATAGGATCGGTATAACCAAAAGTCCGGCGTCAGCCAATTTCACCCAAGAGGCCTATACCTCTATTATTGATATTCAGGATCGGGGCTGTGAGTGATTCGGTTTCTGATATCTCTTCTGAAAATTTCTATTGCCCACATCCAGACAATGTGGCCAAACGTTTCAGATATAAGTTCATCCAACGGCAATTCCCATATTGGTGGTGCCCATGCGCCAATTGGTAATACAAGTCCATGAAAGACAATGGTAATTAAGATGGCAAAAGCAACGCCTTGCCAGAGCTTTATCTGTGGGAAGATTTCCGCCACGAAACAATAGAACATGGCAAAAAAGAGCGAAAAAAGATGATGAACACCGGCCACTCCCCAATTAACCAGATGGCCAGAATAGGTGTAAATCATCTCATTCACTTGAAATCCAAAGTCTCGCAGCATCTCCGCTGGAGGAATTGCCCTATCCGGCGTTCTTGGCGGCAGCGGATTCTCCGTTCCCCACTTGACGAAGCTAGCTATATTACCGCCAAGGAATCCAGCCCATAATGCAACGCCATAGCGGCGAACCTGTTTATTGGTAGTAGCAAAATAAGATGACATAGATAGTAACCTTTATATAGTATGGAAACCCTCAACTATTATAGCAGACTAAGCCAAATAGACAGGCCACGGCACATTTATCAACTTATTTGAGAGTTAGCATCCCCAAGTTAAACACAGTTTAAGATAGCAGATTAATACAAGCTTCCGAAAGCGCTGCAGAAATTATCAGGGGGATCATTGGTTAACATAGTGGGCAGATTAGTGATTCTGGCTTTCCGGCCTACAAAGCTTATAGATACCCTCTTCTAACACGTCAGACGCTTATCAGGTATCTCAATGCCGATTGAGCCAAAACCCGTCCAATAGCCTGTGAGCGCGTCAGGATCCCGTGCTGGCACCAGCACATCAGGTCTTTTTTAACACTGTCTGCTTATCAATATTTGGGAACAAAACCGAATTTAGCTATTTGAATAAAGTAGGCTATTAATAAAATAATCGAGGAAAACAAACGTTGTGATGATTCAGGGAGAGTTTATAGATTAGCATTGAAACGAAGAAGAATGGTGCACCAGAGAGGATTCGAACCTCTGACCGCTCGGTTCGTAGCCGAGTACTCTATCCAGCTGAGCTACTGGTGCGTTTTAATTCCTGACGCAGACGCTGCTACTTCATCTGCTTTGATACCGCTTAATAAAACGATACTTGATAATATGGTGCACCAGAGAGGATTCGAACCTCTGACCGCTCGGTTCGTAGCCGAGTACTCTATCCAGCTGAGCTACTGGTGCGTTCTAATTCCTGACGCAGACGCCGTTACTTCATCTGCTTTGATACCGTTTAATAAAACGATACTTGATAATATGGTGCACCAGAGAGGATTCGAACCTCTGACCGCTCGGTTCGTAGCCGAGTACTCTATCCAGCTGAGCTACTGGTGCAAAAATGGCGGTGAGGGAGGGATTCGAACCCTCGATGCAGCTTTTGACCGCATACTCCCTTAGCAGGGGAGCGCCTTCAGCCTCTCGGCCACCTCACCACGTTACTGCTCGTTGCCGTACTGATATTTGAACGACCTATATCGGGACTGCGTGGCGCACATATTACTTTCCCGCACTTATAAGTCAAATACTTTTTCCAATGTTGCGTTTGTTTGCGCACTAAGCAAACAACAAGAGCAATTCACAACCAAGAAAGGTGATAAATTGAACAGAATGAATCAGATGCAGATGGGTCATTGACACCGCAAAAGAACACAGGAAAATTCGCGATGAAAATTAAGAAAAAATACCGAGAAAACGCAGGAATAGAGCGAAACTAACGCGCCTTACTTAGATAAGCAAGACGCGCCGATGACTTAAAAAGTCGACTGTTGTGACTTCTCAGCCTGAATTCGTTGATAGATCTCTTCACGATGAACAGAAACTTCTTTAGGCGCATTAACACCAATACGAACCTGATTACCTTTTACGCCTAGAACGGTCACAGTAACTTCATCACCTATCATTAACGTTTCACCAACTCGACGAGTTAGAATAAGCATTCTTTGCTCCTTGAAAGATTAAAAGACAATTGCCCTTTTTTGTATTCAGCCCATTATCCACGATATACCCAAAGAACGTAAGCGATTATATCCATTAATCTAAACTATTAATGCTTACAAATGCTATGGATAATAAAGATAAGAACACGTATTTACTTAAATTTAGTCAACTTTTCAGATTTGCGCTACTTTATATGCAACGAAAAATATTTACTAAATGAACACGCCTTACTCAACAAACCGCGTTTTATCGTTCGACGTGTCCTGGGTACTTTATATTGGTAATTTATAGCTTCGCTGAAACCCAACTTTCAACCGTCGCCAGCGCTGCAGGCAGTGCGGTAACATCGCTACCACCGGCCTGAGCCATGTCAGGTCGCCCGCCACCTTTACCGCCAACCATCTGCGCTATAGGCGCGATTAGCTCACCGGCTTTCACCCGATCAATTAAATCTTTGGTTACGCCCACAATAAGGCTCACCTTATCGTCATGCACCGTCGCTAGAACAATGATGCCAGAACCCAGCTGGTTTTTAATATCATCAACCATGGTACGCAACATTTTAGGCTCAACGTTATGTAAATGGCTGACTAAAAGCTTCACGCCTTTCACATCAACCGCATTGCCTACTAACGATGAACTTTCTTTTGCAGCCTGTTGGTCTTTCATCTGCTGAAGCTCTTTCTCTACCGCTTTAGCATGTTCCAGCAGCGCTTTGACTTTTTCAATCAGGCTAGCGTTATCGCTTTTCACTAAAGAGGCAACTTCGCTCAGCACATCGCTTTGCTGATGCACGGCAACGATAGCATTCTCACCGGTAACGGCCTCAATCCTGCGAATACCGGCTGCAATACCTGATTCAGACGTAATTCGGAATAGACCTATATTACCGGTCGCATCAGTATGCGTACCGCCACACAGTTCGGTGGAGAAATCGCCCATTGAAAGCACGCGAACGTTGTCATCATACTTTTCACCAAACAGCGCCATCGCGCCTTTAGCTTTTGCCTCTTCCAGATCCATCACCTGAGTTTCCACAGATAAATTACGTCGAATCTGTTGGTTAACTAAATCTTCAACCGCCCGGAGCTGTGCTGGTTTCATCGCTTCAAAATGAGAAACGTCAAAACGCAGGTATTTGTCATTAACTAATGAGCCTTTCTGAGCAACGTGATCGCCCAAGACCTGACGCAAAGCCGCATGTAACAGGTGAGTTGCTGAGTGGTTTAAACGAATGCGACCACGGCGTTCTGCGTCAACCATCGCGTCTAAACTATCGTTAATGCATAATTCACCGCCAGTCAGGCGACCCACATGGCCGATAGCCTGCCCGTACTTTTGGGTATCCCGCACCTCAAACTGCGCTTTGCCTGACTTTAATATGCCGACATCGCCAACTTGACCACCTGACTCGCCGTAGAATGGCGTGCGGTCAAGGACCACAACCGCGTCCTGACCGGCGTGAATAGCATCAACCGGCTGGCCGTTAAGGAACAGGCCGATAACCTTAGATGACTGAACTAAATGCTCATAGCCGCTAAAATCAGTAGCGCTTTCCACGCGGATCATATTGCTATAGTCAACGCTGAATCCGCTGGATTCGCGAGCACGACGGCGTTGTTCTTCCATCGCTTTCTCAAAGCCTACTTCATCAACCTTGAGGTTGCGCTCACGGCATACGTCGGCAGTCAGGTCCAGCGGGAAGCCGTAGGTGTCATACAGGCGGAAAGCAGCGTCGCCGTTAAGGGTATCACCGCTTAACTTGCTTAACTCTTCGTCTAACAATGCCAAGCCGCGTTCTAAGGTACGGGCAAACTGTTCTTCTTCAGTTTTGAGCAGTTGTTCAACCATTACCTGTTGACGCGCTAACTCATCGGCCGCACTACCCATCACAGAAATTAGTGGTTTTACTAATTTGTAGAAAAAGGTCTCGGTCGCACCCAGCATATGACCATGACGAACCGCACGGCGAATAATGCGGCGCAGAACGTAGCCACGACCTTCGTTCGACGGCACAACACCGTCTGAAATCAGAAATGCACATGAGCGGATATGGTCGGCAATAACCCGTAGAGATTTGCTATCCGGGTCGCTCGCCTGAGTCACTTCTGCCGCTTTAGCAATTAAGGTACGGAACAGGTCAATTTCATAGTTAGCGTGAACGTGTTGCAGTACGGCGGCAATACGCTCTAAGCCCATGCCGGTATCGACTGAAGGTTTTGGCAATGGCAACATTGTTCCGTCTTGCTGACGGTTAAACTGCATAAATACAATGTTCCAGATCTCAATATAACGATCGCCGTCTTCTTCAGGCGACCCCGGAGGCCCACCCCAGATATGATCGCCATGGTCGAAAAATATTTCAGTACAAGGACCGCAAGGACCGGTATCGCCCATTTGCCAGAAGTTATCTGAAGCAAACGCCCCACCTTTGTTATCGCCGATGCGGATAATTCTTTCGCGCGGAACGCCGATTTCATCTGCCCAGATGTTGTAAGCTTCGTCATCCGTTGCGTAAACCGTTACCCACAGCTTCTCTTTTGGCAGATTAAACCACTCAGCGCCGGTCAGTAGTTCCCAGGCAAAGTTGATGGCATCATGCTTGAAATAATCACCAAAGCTGAAGTTGCCTAACATTTCAAAAAATGTATGGTGGCGAGCGGTATAACCTACGTTTTCTAAGTCATTATGTTTACCGCCAGCACGAACACAACGTTGGGAAGTCGTCGCCCGGGTATATGAACGCTTATCAAGACCGAGAAAAACGTCTTTGAACTGGTTCATTCCTGCATTGGTAAACAGCAGCGTTGGATCGTTATTGGGTACCAAAGAGCTGCTGGAAACAACTTGATGGCCTTTACTATTAAAGAAATCGAGAAACGCTTGACGGATCTCAGCGGTGCTCTTGCTCATATGGATTCCGATATCTGGCTAATAAAAAGAAGGCTATTTGTAAGTCAATCATCACCGGATTTATAGCAAAACGGGCGGCTTACAAATTAAAAGTAGCCATAAGATAAAATTTCTTTGATGGGAAGTAAATCGGCTAAGGCTTTATTATTCACAATCCGTAAAAACATACTGAATTTCGTCCTGCGTAAACCCTCGATAAGAGAGGTAACGCTGAACTTTAGATTTTGCCTTCCAGTCGGCTGGCAACGGCGAACCAAAACGGCGAATAGCTAAATCTTTGGCCATTTCAAACCAGTCCACGTCACTTTCAGACAGCGCCCGGCGAACCTCATCTCGACCAATACCCTTTTGCTGTAATTCAGACTGAATTCGTTGGGGACCATAGCCTTTACGGCTGCGACTCACGATAAAGCGTTGGGTAAACTGAACGTCATTAAGCCAGCTATGTTGATAGCAATATTCAATCACGTTATCGATGGATTCTTGCGAGACAGGAATTTTTTCTGTTGTGCGGTCAAAAGGAGAATGCGCCGCAAGCTTGCGACGCATCTCTTGCTCACTATAATCGCGTTGAGAAAGTAACCTCATAGCCCGCGGTAATAGTGAATTCATTTAGTTAATTCCTAGCTTAATGCGCGGAGATTAAATCTCTTCGCCTTCAGGTAGCTCTTCATCATCGTCAATCGAACCAGTAGCAACGGCAACAATCGGATTATTACCCAGCAGCAGCTCGCGTAAGCGCTTTTCTAAATCACTTGAAATCGCAGGATTCTCCTGTAAGAACTTCATTGAGTTAGATTTGCCCTGACCGATTTTATCGCCGTTATAGGCATACCATGCACCAGATTTATCAACCAGCTTGTGTTTCACGCCGAGATCGATCAGCTCGCTCTCTTTAGAAATACCAGTACCGTACAGAATTTGGAAGTCAGCCTGACGGAACGGTGCAGCAATTTTGTTCTTTACGACTTTAACGCGGGTTTCGTTACCCACAACCTCGTCACCGTCTTTAATAGCGCCTACGCGACGAATATCCAGACGTACGGAAGAATAGAACTTTAGTGCGTTACCGCCGGTTGTGGTTTCTGGGTTACCGAACATAACGCCAATTTTCATACGGATCTGGTTGATGAAGATAACCAGACAGTTTGCGTTTTTAATATTGCCGGTGAGTTTACGTAGCGCCTGAGACATCAGACGAGCCTGTAAACCAACGTGAGAATCGCCCATTTCGCCTTCAATTTCAGCCTTAGGCGTTAATGCGGCAACGGAGTCAATAATAATCACATCAACGGCACCGGAACGAACCAGAGCGTCGCAAATTTCAAGCGCTTGCTCGCCGGTATCGGGCTGAGAAATTAACAGATCATCAATCTGAACGCCTAGCTTAGTTGCATAGATTGGATCTAAAGCATGCTCAGCATCGATGAACGCACAGGTTTTTCCATCGCGTTGCGCTTGAGCAATAACGGATAAAGTCAGCGTTGTTTTACCCGATGATTCAGGCCCAAAGATTTCAACAACGCGGCCCATTGGTAAACCACCAATGCCCAGCGCGATATCCAAACTCAGGGAGCCAGTAGAAACAGACTCAACGTCAAGTGATTGGGTGTCACCCAAACGCATGATTGAACCTTTACCAAACTGCTTTTCAATCTGCCCTAGTGCAGCGGCAAGAGCTCTTTTTTTGTTGTCATCCATTATGGGACTCCATAGTCATAGATTAATTTGGGACTTTAATGTCTAAAGCGATAAAACGATTATACTGTATAATCATACAGTATCAAGTGAGTTTTACAGAAATTTTTCCAAGATAACCGATAAGGCATAGTAGACCGCCTGTTGGCGCACCTGCTGGCGATTACCAGCAAAGATTCTCTTGCTGGCCATTACCCTTCCGTCACGGCTGGCCCAACCGAACCATACGGTACCGACCGGCTTATTAAGCGTTCCGCCATCGGGCCCGGCAATACCGCTGACCGATACCGCAATATCCGCATTGGCCATTTTCAATGCGCCCATCGCCATTTCACGAACCGTAGGTTCGCTTACCGCCCCCCACTGCGCCAGCGTTTGCAGTTTCACCCCAAGCCAATCGTGTTTGGCTTGATTGCTATACGTTACAAATCCACGGTCAAAATAGGCAGAACTACCGGCAACATCAGTGATAGAGCCAGCAATAAGCCCGCCGGTGCAAGACTCAGCACAGGTCAGCCATTGACCCGTTTCGCTCAGTTTTTTACCGATTTTCACACTCAGTGCGTAAATTTTCTTATCCACCCGGCCCTCTCTTTTATGACCATAACGATTATTTGCTGCCGTTTTTAGCCTATCGAAACCGCGGTGACCAAATCAAGCCACTTAACTCAGGTTTGCTAAACGCATTCCATTTTCCCATATGGAACGATAAATCAAAATGGCGGTGGCCGACTATTTGTATCGGCCAAAACGTCATATCACTTAACTCTAGGCGCAAAAATAGACGCACAGCGACGTCTATTGGTGGGGGGTTACTGGAAATTAGCGATTATTGGCGGACAATACCGTGTATAAAGCGGCCAGTTTCTCATGCAGAATAAACTGGAGTGACTCCGTTAGCGAAGCCTCATCAAGGTTAATTATCGCAGAGACAAGGGCAAGGCACTGTTCAGCCAGTTCTAGCTGTTCGGTAGAGGTCGAATCAACGCTATTAAGCATGGGATTGTTCCCCGCTTAGCCGGTAACCGACTGAAACAGAAGATCGTTTATTCGATCTGGATCGAAAATTAGATCGGATGGAGAGTATAAATTTAGGACGAGTTTGGTTATGCTCATAAATAGCCATGGTGTTACCTCTTTTAACATTGTGGTTAGAAACCCCGTTAGTGTTAGCGCACTGCGGGGTTTTGCTTTTTGCGGGCAGAAAAACCGCCTGCGCAGATACTGTATATTTCCCCATAGGGCGGGTCAATTGGTGGAAAGGCTTTTTGGACGGGGAATTTTGGATTTTGGGGATGTATCGCAAAAAAATTAAATGATGGCGTAATTGCGCGAGAATAATTTCAGGGGCAGATCGGGTAGTTATTACGTAAGCGTTCACCATGAGAACCGCAGAACCCATCATCCCAGCCTGCATCTGAAGAGCGACTGGCTCGAAGAGGTCAGGTTTGCGACGAATACGCCGGTTACTGTGGCCATCGAGCAAGGGCAACTGGTGATCCGGGCTGTTACAGAGTAAACAGTAAGTAAAATCCCAGCCACAAGGGCTGGGATTTTACTTATTTCTTAGGATAATTATAGCGTTCGGGTATTTGATAACCTTCGGGGAGCGTTGGTAATTTAAACTCTTCGGACCAACCCACTTTTTCTATATCTTCGAATATATTTAAAAAGAAGTTCGATAAGTTAAGAGAGAAGATCCGAGCCATAACTAAGGCATACTTAGCAGTGTCCAAATCATTTTCTTGAATAGCATTAGTTAAAAGATCTAACTCTATCTGTAACTTAGCTAACTCGCCGCGTAATTCTTTATCCAAATCCAACTTATAATTAATGCTCCAATTATCGTCAGAGAAGCTGGAATTATGTTCAGCTAGAGCTTGGATTGCATTTTTAATCTTATTTATATTGGTCATTTTAATTTCCTACCCACAGCAGCATCAGTTTTAGTCTGATTTATAGTACCATCAAGGTTCAAAACCACTTTAAAATTACCTCTTTTATCAAAAACTTCTAGATGATTTTTGTGCTGACCATCTAGATAAAACTGGTCGCCTTTCTTGATATATTCACCAACATTTCCTGTTGCTTTATATACACTCTGCCCTTGATATTGTTGACTGCTTTTATGCGTACTTTCTTTGATATCACTCCCAAAACCAGGCTGATTCAGGAACTCGCCCATATTACCGATAGTACCTTTATTAGGCTCGTACCCACCCGCAATATAAGCAATATCATCAATACTTGGTTGCTCAGGAATTGGTGTTCCAGGTAGATTTCCAGTATCTGGAGCCCCCGTATTATTACCCGTATGATTCGGCCCGGTATCAACCTGACCATCATTATTACCGGTATGAGTCGGGCCTTGCCCCGGTAATTGATCTCCGCCTGTATTGGTTGGGCCTGACTCTACTATCTGATTGCCACCAGTATGGGTTGGAACATTCAGCCGGTCTCCCCACGTCACGCTCCCCAGTATCAGCCCGGCCATTCCTGCACCGCTCTTAATCTGAGCATCCAAATACACGATTTGCTCTGGTGACAGGTTTGCTATTTGCGCAGGATCTCTGGTAGCACCGGCTTTCATCGCTTCTTCTATCTGCGAATTAGTTAACCCTATGGATATCCCCATCTGATTCATGCCTGAGCGGCATGTCGCATTCTTAACACAGGATTCCAGCGCTTTCTCTCCGGCTTTGACTAGGGTACTTAAAGAGTTATTCTCCACCGCATTCTTCCCAGCTCCAGCCGCCGTAGCCACTGACTCCGAACTATCTCCAGCCACGCCACCAATCGCGCCTGCGGCTATCGACGACAGGGCTGCCACCGTTTTACGCTCGGCTTCCGTCAGTTCTTCTGGCTTTTTGCCCTCATACAGCTCTTTAATAATAATCTGTGCTATCAACTCACCGCTGGCTGCACCCGTAGCACCTGCCAGCGCGTTAGTACCTGAACCTTGCGCAACCGCCGCACCGACAATAGCATGGGCAATAGCATTGGCTACTTTACCTTCCGTATGCTTTTTCACTTCGTGAGCAAGATACGGTGCCGAAGCTGCCGCTGCCGCATTCCCCACGCTGCCGCCGCCCATGGCTACCGACAGCGCTGCACCGGCTGCCTGTATGGCACGGCCTACGTCGCTGCCGGTGCCATACTTCTTCATCTGAACTTCATATTCTTTCTGGTAAGCGGCGTTGTAAACCACGTTATAGGTGGCTTCGTTAAGCTGCTCCTGCGTCGGGTTAGTGATATTTTGCTTGGCCAAATCCTCTCGCGCCTGAGCCTGAATGGCCGGGTCTTTGGATGCGGCTTCTTTACCCGCATCCGCTTCTTCGGTCGCTTTATCCTGCGCGGCCTTCACGCCGATATTGGTGGCGATGGTCGTGACCTGCTGCGCAATCTCACCCGCCAGCGTAATCGCCGTTAGCTTGTTCTGCTCTTTCTCGGCGTCGAAGATTTTATCCAGCACGTCGTTGGCATTCTGCGTATCGTTGCTGAGCGCTGCCACGTCCTGCTGCTGGTTGGCTTTATCACGAATGGTGATATTGCCCGCCGCAATCGCCGAATTGGTGGTGCTCGAGGCTTTCTCGCCGTACATCACCACAATCGGCGTGGTCGGTACGCCCGGGAAGCCCATTGGCGCGCCGCCGCCGGTGCCGACGCTGATTGACATATGGCTGACGTCATACTCGGCCTTGTTCTTAATATCGCTCCAGCCGAGCGTGCCGGTGTCGAGGTTGTTCTTATCGGCGGTGGCCTCAGAGGCAATCACCGCGCCGTCGAGCTGGGTGTGGCCGCCAACGGTGATGTCATAGCCGCCCTTGCTGGCAAAAATACCGGCCTGCTCATTGACGCTGGCCCAGGTGCGGTCCATTTTGTCCATCACCAGACCCAGACTCATATCAAAGCCTGAGCCGTAGCTGCCGCTGACGTTGAGTGAAAAACTTTCGTAGCTGTAGTCGTCGGTATCCTGTAGCGACCTGACGGTCAGGTCGCGGCCGACGTCCATCAACACGCTGTCGCCTTTGGCCTGTGCGCCAATCAGGCTGGTATCGCGCCCGCTGATGATGCTGAGTTTATTGCCTGCATCAAGGGTGCTTTCGGTCCAGTAGAGGCCGTCGGCATTCATATTGCTCTGTGAGAAGTTGGCATCGGCAAAGACGCGGATACCGTTCTTACCCCCGCC
>NZ_WOYF01000014.1 GCF_009800925.1 Budvicia diplopodorum
CTTCCTGCAACACGGGCTGCGAATAATACGCTAACCCGCCGGAGAGTCAAGGATTAAATCTGAGATTTTTGCCTGAACGCCTCGTGCTGAACGGCGGTTTGCCGTGTCAGTGGAGGCGCATTATAGGGTCTGAGAATCATCTGGCAAGCGTTAAATCGCAATTATTATCTGAACGCTTTATTTTTCGCCAAAACGAGTCTAAATCGACTGTTCTGCGAGCGATACAAAACCAAACTGGCGCAATACCGGCATCAGTTTTTCCGTTTCATCATTAATGCGCGAACAAAAAGCCAAATTGCCTGCTAAATGATTACCGTTTCTGGGAACCTCAGACAACAATGAGGAAACTCGCCGGGCAATGGCTGCGCCAGAATCCACCAGTTGAGTTCCTTCTGGCAGGACAGCCGCTAGCTCTTCTTTCAATAATGGGAAATGAGTACAACCAAGAACAATGGTATCAGGCCGCGATTCGGCATAAATCCACGGGGAAAGAATTTCGCGCAATTCATTAAGGTCAATAACCTCACCGTGAAGCTTTGCTTCTGCAATCACCACCAGACGGGAAGCGCCCATTAACTCAATTTGGCAGTCCTTAGCAAAGCTGGCGATCAGCTCATGCGTATAAGGACGATTGACGGTAAATTTAGTCGCCAACAACCCGACAATACCATTACGGGTCAAGCTAGCCGCCGGTTTAATGGCAGGAACTACGCCAACAATGGGCAAGTTGAAATTTTCACGCAGAGCGGGAAGAGAAATGACGCTCGCCGTATTGCAGGCAATAACAATGATGTCGATTGGATAGCGCTGACAAATCGCCCCGACCATTTTAACCACCCGTTCCACAATAATCTGTTCAGGCTGTTCACCGTAGGGAAAACCCGCGTTATCAAAAGCATATATAACGGATAAATCCGGCATTAGCTGCCGGATTTCCTGATAAACAGAGAGTCCGCCCACACCAGAATCAAAAACTAAAGCTGTTGGCATGCGGGGCTCCTTTGTTAAATAGCCATGGGTTAGAAGGCATAAGTTGCAGTGACATAATACTCCCGCCCTGCAGTTTGGTATTTGTACGCAGTTTCATAATCTCGATCGAATAAATTGGCAACTCGACCCCGAATCGTCAAACGTTCAGTAACAGGGTAAGCCGCCGACACATCTACCGTGCTGTAGCTTGATAAGCGTATTTGCTCATTAGAATAGGCCGAAGTATTGTTGTCATAACGTTTTCCATAATATTGATATGATACATCCATATCTAGACCAAACATATTCCAATCGAGCTGATATTTTGCTTTCTGTTTTGAACGGCGGGCAAGCACTTGATTATCTTTATCACGGCGCGGGTCTAGATATTCCAGCGTCATACGGTGATTCAAGAAGCCAGTAGCGAAGCTACCGGTCCATTCAACGCCTTTAATGGTGGCCGATTCGATATTGGTATATTGGCCGTCATAGGTCACAGGATCGGACTCATAGCCAATCAGATTAGTGATTTTATTTCTGTATCCGGCAAGGCGCCAGTTCAAAGGACCGGTTTCACCTTCTAGTCCGGCTTCCCACTGACGGGATTCTTCCGGTTTCAAGTCATCATTAGATACAATGCCATAACGTGAAGCGCCGTGCAGTTGCCCCAAAGTCGGCGCTAAAAATCCGGTACCATAAGACAGCGTAAAACGATAAGCGGGAATAAATTCCCATGCGACGGCTGACTGCCAGGTTTCATGCCAGCCGAACGCCTGATTTTTATCAGTTCGGAATGCACCTTCCAAGATAAAATCGCCTAATTCCTGCTGCCCCGTCAGGTAAAACCCGGTATTATCGCGCTGATAGCTATCGGTCACACTATTACTTGATGACTCAAGCTGTTCCTGACGCCAGTCGACACCACCACTAATTGCACCACGGCCTAGCGTGTAGCTATTACCCCACTGAATATTGCGTTGCGATGCGTCATCCAGCGAGGTACCGTCGTTATACAACCCATTTTCGCTGTTGTAGTTATAGTCTTTGTATTTTTGGTAGCTCGCGATTAATTGAGAAGAATATTTTCCTTCAAGAAAGCGCAGTCCCATATCGTAATTATGGCTGTATAGCTGGCGTTCATTAGCAGAATCAGGATAAGTCGAGTTGGCATCATATTCACTATTATTGCCATACCCATAGCCACGAACGAAGGCTGAAAACTGAGAGTTAAATTTATGGTCAACGCCGGCCCAGAACGATTTACTTCTGAATCCGTCGCGGTCGCTATCCGGGCCATATGGGGAATAAGGGCTAGTGTTAAAGCCCCGAGTATCCTCAAATGAACCGGCAGCGGTAAGAGTGGTATTTTCAGCCACAGTCTGGCGCACGCTACCGTCATAAAGCTGGTAATGGTTGGAACCTAATCCGGCTTCAACCTTAGCGCCATCAGTATCTGACTGGGTAATGATATTAATGACGCCGCCAATAGCTTCAGAGCCGTAAACCGCAGAACGAGGCCCTCGGATAAACTCCACTTTTTGAATTAATGAAATCGGGATCTGATTAAAGTCGGCAACGCCTACGATGCCGGAAATCGGTACACGAATACCATCAACCAGCACTAATACGTGACGAGCCTCGTTGCCGCGAACATACAGGGTTGCAGCCTGCCCACGGCCACCGCTTTGGGCAATATCAACGCCCGGTAAACGACGCAAAACGTCGCTTATACTTTTAGCCTGCCAGAGTTCAATATCATCACGGTCGACAATATCCATTGGCGCTAAAACGGTGGAAACTGGCTGAGGGAAACGGCTGGCAGTAACCACCAATTTTTCAGGTTCTTCCTGAGCTAATCCTGAGAAAGCCGTAACGGAAAGAGAGGTGAGTAATACTATTTTTTTTGTAGACATAGTGAATAAAGCATCCGACCTTAAGTTGCAGGATGCCGCAAGAAGACAGCACGTAGTACGCGACGGCTGTAATAAATGCGACGGAATTCCGGCAGGTCTTCGGACTTAAGGACAATCACTTAACAACAACTTCCCATCAATATCGACAGTGTCTGCACCGGTTACTCAATGATAATTCAATGAATAATAGTGCGGTTGTAGCTTTCCTATTTACCGCTGCGCGTCAGTTCTGGATTCACACCAGATTCCCTTTTAACTCAGTGTTAAAGAGGCCGGAACCCGCACATGCTACAAGCAATTAGATATAGATGTCTAGACTTCTATTTATTCAAGCTGGGTTGAAACCCGATTATTGGTTGAATAAAGTTCACAATGCTGGACATCACGCCGTCATTCCTTACAATTCCGCCTGAATAAATTAATCTTCCGAATGCAATACCCTGACACCCGAGAATGCGATGACACCAGATAATCTGCCGATAGATCGATATGATGCCCAGCTGACTGAAAAGAGAGAACGCTTAGTCTCTATGATGGCGCCTTACTCAGCGCCGGAACCGGAAGTATTCCGTTCACCGATCGGCCACTATCGCATGCGGGCAGAGTTTAGGATCTGGCACGATGGCGACGAGATTTATCATATTATGTTCGATCAGGGCACCAAACGGCGGCTTCGCGTCGATAGCTTTCCGGCAGCCAGTTTATTGATAAATCAAGTGATGCCGAAGCTACTGCAGGGCATAACGCCGCATAAAGCCCTTCGCCATAAGCTATTCCAAATAGATTATCTGTCGACACTAAGCGGCGAAATTTTGGTGTCATTGCTCTATCATCGCCAATTAGATGAAGCCTGGCAGCGGCTGGCTGAACAGCTTCGCGGCAGCTTACGGGCTGACGGTTTTAATCTGCAATTAATTGGCCGGGCATCCAAGCAAAAAGTATGTTTGGATCGGGACTATGCGGATGAATGCCTGATGGTCAACGGGCGCGGAATGATCTATCGCCAAACAGAGAATAGCTTTACCCAACCCAATGCGGCGGTAAATATTCATATGTTGGAATGGGCGCAGGACGTAACAACCGGCGCTCAGGGAGATTTATTAGAGCTTTACTGTGGCAACGGTAACTTTTCGCTAGCGTTAGCGAAAAATTTTAATCGCGTATTGGCCACTGAAATTGCCAAGCCATCGGTAGCGGCAGCCCAGTTCAATATCACTGCCAACCAGATTAATAACGTACAAATAATACGAATGTCGGCCGAGGAGTTTACTCAGGCGATGCAGGGCATCAGAGAATTTAACCGGTTAAAAGGTATCGATCTTAGCGGGTATCAGTGTGAGACGATTTTTGTCGATCCTCCCCGCAGCGGGCTGGATGCTCAAACTCTCAAGATGGTTCAGGCTTACCCGCGAATACTCTACATTTCCTGCAACCCGGAAACGCTAAGTGATAATTTAGCGACGCTAAGCCAAACGCACAACATCACCAGACTGGCGCTGTTCGATCAATTCCCCTACACCCACCACATGGAATGTGGTGTATTGCTAGAAAAGCGTTAATAACCGGCAATAAAAAACCCCGATATCTATCGGGGTCAGCAAACGTTCATTTAGCGCTATTCTTATTATATTGATGAATTTTTCTATCGGTTAAGACGGTTTATGTTGAGTCAGGTTGAGTTTATAGCCAATCCAGAATACTAACGCAACACATATAATAGTCAGCAGGAAATTAGAACCCAATTCACTGTACTCAGCACGAATGGCTGAACTATAAAGAAAAATACCTAACAGAAAGCAAGACGCAGCTAGTCCGGGTGTCCCTTCGGGCAATGAATAAGTCACATAGCGCTGATATAAACAATAAACAGAAAGGCATAGCGCAATTATCGGGAATATCGAAAAGCTGATAACGGAATCGAACAGCGCGTTAAAGGTTCCGTTAATTGATAAACCGGTAATAAACGCTAATAGCAGCGTACGATAATCTCTGATTACTTTTTCTGTCATCGCAACCTCCCTTCAGGCCATTTATAGCGAAATTATTGTTGCGCCTTTTTCCTGCTCGCGGCGATACCAATAATAAACGCCTTTCGAAATCATACGTAGCTGTAGAACTAACCGTTCTTCCAGCTGCTTTCGTTGGGCCAAGTCAATATCTAAGGCTTCGGCACCGGCACTAAACACGATAGTGACCATCGCTTCTGCCTGCGCCTCAGTAAAACTACGCGGCATCTGATTGGCTGATTCAAGATAGTCAGCCAGCTCAGCAATAAAATGTTGAATTTCCCGGGCCACTGCCGCACGAAACGCAGCAGACGTTCCCGAACGTTCCCTGAGTAACAGGCGAAACGCATTAGGATTATCGCCGATAAATTCCATAAAGGTTGAAACGGACGTGCGAATCACACTGCCACCCCGGGCGATACGCTGGCGAGCCTGGCGCATTAACTGCCGTAGCATTAATCCGCTCTCATCCACCATGGTTAACCCGAGCTCATCAACGTCACGAAAATGGCGATAAAAGGAGGTTGGCGCGATACCGGCTTCACGCGCAACTTCACGCAAGCTTAGGCTAGCAAAACTTCTTTCTGCACTTAGTTGGCTAAACGCGGCCTGAATAAGCGAACGGCGAGTACGTTCTTTCTGTAGTGCCCTTACTCCTATCACACCTTTTTCCTCATCATTTCACCGATCGCAATATTACTCATAATACCCGTCAACGGTTGATCATAAACTGTCTTACAAGGCGATTGCTGCGAAGCAGCTCAAGAACACGACGTTTAAATTTATCGCCCAATTCGTCGAAACAAATCAACCAATACGCTTTTGCTCGGTGTCAATAACGACCGGCATATGCTCACCGATGGTTTTAGCCAGTTGCTCATAGCGAGCCCGAAGTGGAGAACCCGGACGATAGACTAAACCAATCGTTCTTTTTGGCTCGGGCTTATAGCAAGACAGATAGCAAATACCGTCGCGCTCACGCTGAGGAGGCGTAGCCAATAGCGGAAGCAATGTAATACCGCTGGCCGCCGCTACCATGTTACGTAAGGTTTCCAGACTGGTGGCACGAAAGTGTGAATCTTCATCCGCTCCGGCTTCAAAGCAAAATCCCAACGCCTGATCGCGTAAACAGTGACCATCTTCTAGCATCAGCAGCTTCTCGCCGGCCAGCTCAGACATCATCACTTTATCTCTACTGGCCCACGAATGGTCTGAGTATATCGCCAAACGCATTGGTTCATCGTATAGAGGCATTTCAATAAATGATTCTGTTTCTTTAACTAACGCCAGAATTGCACAATCCAGCTTTCCGCTATCTAGCTGAGCTAAAAGCTCTTTTGTCTGAGCTTCATGTAAATACATCTCTAACTTCGGAAACTCTTTGTGCAGCATCGGAATAATATGCGGTAACAAATAAGGAGCCACGGTCGGAATTAAACCAATATGCAGCGGCCCTGACATGGCTTCACCCTGCTGGCTGGCCATCTCCTTTAAAACTTTCACTTCCCGTAAAACTTTTCTGGCCTGATCGACTAGCAACATACCGGCCTGAGTAAATAATACTTTACGGCTAGTACGCTCAAGCAGCATAACGCCCAGTTCATCTTCTAGCTTACGAATTTGTCCACTCAACGTTGGCTGGCTTACATGACAGGAATCAGCCGCCCGCCTGAAGTGACAGTGCTCAGAAAGGGCAACAAGGTATTCCAAATCGCGAATATTCATAGGTCAAACCCTTAATTTTAGATAGATGCTATCAATAGATAGGATAGTGACTAACGATTGTACCTATTAATCTTACCAATGGATAATCCTCATAACGAAAATATGATGCGTAATGAAAAAAAGTTAATACGCACTTTTAAATAACCAAGAGGCGACAAAATGTTTACCACTCAGGAAGGTAAGAACGTACCAAATACCGTTTTTCACACCCGTCAGGGAGACCAATGGATCGACATCACCACAGAAGAACTATTTAAAGACAAAACGGTTATCGTTTTCTCGCTACCGGGCGCATTTACCCCCACCTGTTCTTCTAGCCACTTACCTCGCTATAACGAGCTGACCCCGATATTTAAACAATACGGCGTAGACAGCGTACTGTGCATTTCGGTTAACGATACCTTTGTCATGAACGCATGGAAATCCGATCAACATGCGCAAAATATTACGTTTATTCCTGATGGTAACGGTGAGTTCACTAACGGCATGAATATGCTGGTAGAGAAAGCCGATCTAGGCTTTGGCCCACGTTCATGGCGCTATTCCATGCTGGTTCGTAACGGCATCATCGAAAAAATGTTCGTTGAGCCTAACAAGCCGGGCGACCCGTTTGAAGTGTCTGATGCTGACACCATGCTGAAATATCTCGCTCCGGAATGCCGGCTGCAGGAATCTATTTCACTGCTGACCAAACCCGGCTGCCCGTACTGCGCCAAAGCAAAACAAATGCTACAAGACCGTGGCCTACAGTATGAAGAAATCATTTTAGGTACTGACGCAACAACCGTTAGCCTGCGCGCTATCACCGGTCGCTCCACGGTTCCACAGGTTTACATTGGTGGAAAACATATCGGTGGCAGTGACGATTTAGAAAGTTACTTTACCGCTTAATCGGTGACGGAAAGGACTGTTTGATATCGCTCATAAACAGTTGCCAATGGTAGTTCTTGGCGGACTTTGGTCCGCCTTTTTTAATCGCTATTTCTCTAGAAAGTAGTTGGCAATTCAGCTAACGCCACCAAGAGTATTGTCAGGAGACATCAGGATGAAAGAATTACAGGTCGACGTAGCTGTTATCGGCGGCGGCACTGCGGGGCTAGGAGCCTATCGGGCGGCAAAATGCTTAACGCCGAACGTAGTTATGATCGAAGGCGGCCCTTACGGTACAACCTGTGCCCGCGTTGGCTGCATGCCATCCAAATTGTTAATCGCTGCCGCTGAAGCCGTGCACCAGATTGAACGCGCACCAAAGTTTGGCATTCATCCTCAAGGTGAAATAAAAATCAATGGCCGTGAAGTGATGAGTCGGGTTAAGCGCGAACGCGATCGTTTTGTCGGCTTTGTACTCGAAGGCGTAGATGAAATTCCAGCGCGGGATAAAGTTAGCGGTTATGCCCGTTTTATCGATGATAATACGCTTGAAGTCGGTAACCATACCCGGATTCAGGCAAAACGCATTGTTATCGCCAGTGGTTCACGCCCAGCGTGGCCAGCTGCTTGGAATGCCTTGGGCGATCGCCTGATCGTTAACGATAACGTTTTCGACTGGGATGATTTACCCTCTTCCGTTGCCGTATTCGGCCCCGGCGTTATCGGGTTAGAACTGGGTCAGGCGCTCCATCGGCTGGGCGTTAAAGTCACCATGTTTGGCGTGGGTGGTGGAGTAGGTCCACTGACCGATAGCGCTATTCGCCAATACGCAGCCGACACGTTGAATAATGAATTCTATCTCGACCCGAATGCTAACGTCGATGTTGTTGAACGCCGGGGCGACAGCGTATTTATTCGTTATCACGATCGCAGCGGTCAGGTTCAGGAAATTACCGTCGATTACATGCTGGCGGCCACCGGGCGCCGCCCGAATGTTGATAACATTGGCTTAGAAAACACCACGCTCAAGCTGGATGAGAAAGGCGTTCCGCTAGCCGATGGTTTAACAATGCAAACCAGCGTACCTCATATTTTTATCGCCGGTGATGCCAGCAATCAATTACCGTTACTGCATGAAGCCAGCGATCAGGCTCGTATTGCCGGTGAAAATGCGGGCTCATTCCCAGAAGTATCGCCCGGCCTGCGCCGTAGCCCTATTTCAGTCGTATTCTCAGACCCACAAATCGCTATGGTTGGCTCTACCTACCGTGAACTAAGTCAGAAATTCGGCGCCTGCGGCTGTTTTGAGGTTGGCGAAGTCTCATTTGAGAATCAGGGCCGTTCACGGGTGATGTTGCGCAATAAGGGCTTACTCCATGTTTATGGTGAACAGGGTACAGGCCGTTTCTTGGGCGCTGAGATGATCGGGCCTGACGTAGAGCATATCGCTCATTTACTGGCCTGGGCTCATCAACAGCAAATGACCGTTGAACAAATGCTGGATATGCCGTTTTATCATCCGGTGATTGAAGAAGGGCTGCGCACGGCACTGCGCGATCTGGAAAGTAAATTGCAGCTGGGTCATAGCGAAATTGAACGCTGCCAGCGTTGTCCTGGGGATTAATCACCTAGTGTTTCACTGAACAATAACCATTGTCTTGCTCAGTCGAACTGAAAGAAAGCAAAAATATCTCGAATACCTACAGAACCGACAGGAATGCTTTGGCCGTAGATCACAACCGGAACTCGTTCACGGGTATGATCTACGGACATGTCGGCTCACAACCGTGATCGGCGGTCAGAGACAGCACGTCATCAGGCCGCATTTTTGCCATAATTTCTGGCAGGCGCAGGTAATCAGAGCATTGATGTCGACCCACCCTTCACTATCGAGCGTCAAACCTATAGCTTGCGGCTCATGTCGTAATACATAGCTTAAACTTGCTGGTCTCAATGTGTTGCATACTCATTATTTATCATCCCAATATATTTATAGAACAAATGATATTAAACTCATTTGATAGAAAATTAAGGTGAAAAAACTAACATCAGATTACCCATATTATATTGAACACTTGATTATCATGACGCCAAATCTCCTTCGCGAAATATTCAGCTACTGCAGGCCTCAATCATCAGAATATCTTTAATGTTACAGCAACACTTTAGTGACGATTTTTTATATTTATAAACTGGAGCAAAAATTTACTGTTTACTAGCTCCATTTATTAAATAACGCGGATAAATTAATCCGCATTGATTCTATTAGTAATAATTCTATAAAAATAAATATATATCTACAAAATGTATGTGTACAATTCGGCCGCTTCATATTTTATTAATATTTATTAGGGACAATGTGTTATGAACAAAGTATTAGTAGCTGCGGCCGTATTTGCTGCATTAACGGCGGGCAATATTGCCCATGCAGGTAACCATACTGTAACTCTGGGCTATGCTCAAAGTACCGTTCAGGATTTCGATGATATTGACGGTGTAAACGTAAAATACCGTTACGAGTGGGATTCTCCCGTTAGCATAATTTCATCATTCACTTATATGAGCGGAAATGATGATACTAGCTATTTAGTTACTAGAGACATCATCAATACTCACGCAGAAATTAAGTATTACTCTCTGTCAGTAGGCCCAGCCTATCGCTTTAACGATATGGTCAGTATCTATGGCTTACTCGGCGTTAATCTAAATAAAGTAGACTACTCCTCTTCATGGTTGAACTATAACGGTAGCGGCACCTATCAAAATATGGGTTCGATTAACGGCAGCGAACGTAAAACCTCACTGATGTATGGCGCTGGTTTACAAATCAACGCATGGGAAGGCGTGACGGTAGGCGTCGGCTATGAAGGTTCACAATTAGACGTTGATGGTCAAAATCATTCAATCAATGGATTCAACGTTGGCCTTGGCTATCACTTCTAATAATTGAATTAATGAAGCTCCGGTTAAACCGGAGCTTTTTTGTTTCTGGCTAAAATTTCATATCGAATTGCCTATACCCAAAATAATTCGAGCTGCAGGAAGGCGGTGACGCAGTGAATCCCCTGAAGCTTATTGTAGTTAAGTGACTGGGGTGAGCGAGGAAAGCCAACGCACATGCAGCTTTAAGTATGACGGGTATATAAGTTAGTTATCAAACGTCTCACCTAACGGCTCAGAAATAATTTTAATTTTGAGACTACGCACGATTCAACCCGTTCATTACTGCCACTTTCACCAGCAATGTGGCAACAACACAAAGGTCAACCTGGTGGTTATCATCCAATATCATTGTTCATTTTTCACTCGAAAAAGGATGATATATGACAGCCATACTATCCGAGAACACAAATCAAGACGTTGGATATTCTAAAATAGTCTTTGGTATGCCAGTTAAACTCTTTTGGGGATACGTTGCTATTGCCGTCTTTATGACAGGTGATGGCGTTGAGCTAGCATTCTTATCGAAATACATTATTGAGCTAGGCTTTAGCGTTTCACAAAGCGCGCTGGTTTTTACCGTATATGCAGTTACCGCCGCTATTGCAAGTTGGTTATCCGGGGGAATCAGTGAAATTTATGGGCCGCGTAAGATCATGGCGCTAGGCGTAATATGGTGGGTGGTTTTCCATATTCTATTTGTTAAATTTGGTCTGATGGCTAAAAACTACCAACTAATATTACTCTTCTATGCCATCCGCGGCTTTGCTTATCCATTATTCTTTTATGCCTTCTATGTATTAGTGGTACAGAGAACGCCGGGCCACCGGTTAGCCTCGGCAACCGGCTGGATATGGTCAATGTTCACCATCGGTTACGGCATCGTGGCCTCCTTCTTACCCAGCGTGACTATTCCATTAATCGGCTTTATTAGTACTTTATGGATGTCGTTAGCATGGGTTATTGTCGGTGGATTAATCGCGTTATTCTGTATTAAAGATATTGGCTCAAATAGAGATAGTAAAATTACATTATCCTCAGCAGAAAAAATGAAAGAAATTAGCCGAGGTATTACGCTAATCTTTGAGGATAAGAATATTTCACTGGCGTTGATTATCCGAGTTCTATGTAATTTAGCACTGTTTGGTTTCCCTATATTTATGCCGTTGCATTACACCTCTCAGGGCGTCGGATTTACATCCGAACAGTGGATGCGTATATGGGGTATATTCTTTTTAGTTCAGCCGGTAACTAACGTGCTATGGGGGTTAATCGGCGATAGAATTGGCTGGCTATTCCAAATGCGCTGGGTTGGCTTTTTTGGCTGTACCCTAACTACGCTTATATTCTATTTTCTGCCGCTCTATTTCCCTGGAAACCTAGGAGTAGCAATATTTGGCGCTCTGTTACTGGCTCTGACATTAACCTCATTCGTACCTATGGGTGCAATATTCCCAATGCTGGCCCCGGATCATAAAGGTGCTGCCATTTCGGTTCAGAACTTAGGCGGTGGTATTGGCAATTTTATCGGCCCGGCCGTAGCGACCATATTATTCAGCGCGTCATTTGATATTCAGAGTGTGGTTATTGCCTATTCGGCTTTATATTTTGTTGGCGGAATTTTGACTTACTTTATTCGTAATCCACAGCCAAAAAACCAATTTTAGTCTTAGTTTAAATAATTAGAATTTAACTCATACTTTAAAAAATATTAAGGAATCATATGACAAACCATAATTTATTTAATCTAGACGGACAGGTTGCTATCGTTACGGGAGCATCCGCAGGCATCGGCTTAGCCATATCAGAATTACTGTCGAGCCTGGGCGCTAAAGTGGCCATGGTGGATAAGAACCCGGACGTTGTTACTCAAGCCGAAAAGATGCCAAGCCATTGCCTTGGCATTACTGCCGATCTGTCTGAAATAGACAAAATGCCAGCATTGATCGATCGGGTTGTTAACACGTTTGGCAGACTGGATATATTAGTCAATAACGCAGGCATTGGCATACTGGAGCCGGTACTTGAAGTTAAGCAACAGAGTTGGGATGCTACCTTACTGATAAATTTAACCGCACCTTATTTCCTTTCTCAGGCGGCAGGTAAGGTTATGACGCAGCAAAAATACGGGCGCATCGTCAATATTGCCTCACAGGCCAGCGTGATCGCACTAGAAAACCATGCGGCATACTGCACCAGCAAAGCCGGTTTAGTCATTGCATCAAAAGTATTGGCTGCAGAGTTAGGAAAATATGGTATCACGGTGAATTGTATTTCCCCGACGGTAGTGGAAACCGAATTGGGTAAACGCTATTGGCACGGCGAGCGGGCTGAAGAGATGAAAGCGAAGATCCCGGTCGGGCGCTTCGCTACGCCGGAAGAAATCGCATCCGCGGTGGCTTACTTGATAAGCAAACAGGCAGGGATTATTACCGGTGAAAATATGATTATTGACGGAGGCTATACCATTATTTAACGGTCACTATAGGTCATATTTTCCGTAGAATTTAGCGGGCAAATAACGTAGTTATTTGCCCGCATTTAATTGACCAGTTAAAACTAAATATCTAACCGGGTCTTAGCCGCATCAATTGCGCTAGCAACCTGCTCGGGGCCTACACCGCCTTTAGCACAGCGTTTTTCCAGACAGGACTTTAGCGACAGCGCCGAATAAACATCGTCCTCAATTGCCGGATTAAACTGCTTCAGCTGAGCCAGTGAAAGCGCTTCTAATGCCTTGCCCTGCGAAATAGCTTCCAGTACCGCGGAGCCAACAATATGGTGGGCTTCACGAAACGGAATACCTTTAGCAACCAGATAGTCTGCCAGCTCAGTCGCATTAGCATAACCTTGCTGAGCCGCTTCCTGACAGCGCGAACGCTTAATCTGAATGCCGTCCAGCACCAACACCGCCATATGCAGACAGTCTAACCAAGTATCTAGTGCGTCAAAGATGCCCTCTTTGTCTTCCTGCATATCTTTGTTGTAAGCCAGAGGAAGGCCTTTTAACGTCATCATCATGCCGGTCAATGCGCCCTGAACCCGGCCACATTTTCCGCGAATGAGTTCCAGTGCATCCGGGTTTTTCTTCTGCGGCATCAGAGATGAGCCAGACGTCACGCGGTCCGACAGTTCGATAAACCCGGCTTCACCGGTATTAAAGAAAATCAGATCTTCAGCAAAGCGTGACAGGTGCACCATACTGATAGAGGCATCGGACAGCAGCTCCAGAACGTGGTCACGGTCCGATACGCTGTCCAAACTATTTCGAGTTGCGGCGCTGAAGCCTAACCAACCCGCAAGCAGATCGCGATCGATCTCATAAGCCGTTCCGGCCAGCGCACCGCTGCCTAACGGACTGGTGTCCATGCGCTTTAACGCATCCTGTAAACGACTTTCATCACGAGCCAGCATTTCAACGTAGGCCATGCACCAGTGGGCAAAAGTCACCGGCTGAGCCCGCTGTAAGTGGGTGTAACCGGGCATAACGGCATCCTGATTCTGCTCAGCGGTAATGACCAGAGCCTGTTGCAGTTCTTTAACGCCCTGAAGCAGTAAACCCACCTGCATTTTGCACCACAGCTTAAGGTCAGTGGCTACCTGATCGTTACGGCTGCGCCCGGTATGTAATTTCTTACCGAGGTCACCCACTTTACCAATCAGCTTTTGCTCAACCCAGCTGTGAATATCTTCGGCATCACTGGCAAGGATAGCATCAGGATCCGCCTGAACTTCAGTCAGTAATTCATCCAGTGCCTGTTCGAGTTTTTGTTGTTCTTGCGAACTTAACACGCTGACGGTTACTAACGCTTTCGACCACGCCACGGAGGCAATGATATCCTGCTCGGCTAAGCGATAGTCAAAACGCAGTGAATCATTAAACAGCTTAAAGCGCCGATCTGCCGCCTGACTGAATCTGCCACCCCACAATGCCATACCTTTCTACTCCTAAAAAATCAGGGCGATATCATAATCGCCCTTGGCTTTACGCTATAAACCGTAGTGTATAGCTTATGTGAACTACTCATCCATACAGAATAACGTTTCATCAGATAAACGTTAACTATTTTATGAATTAGTTAGTCTTTAGCTCATTCAACGCACGAATACGTGAAGATAAAGAGAACAGGCGAATAAACCCACCCGCATGGCTGTGGTCATAAACTTCATCTTCGCCGAAGGTCGCAAACTCTTCAGAGTACAGGCTGTTTGGTGATTTTTTCTGAATCGCCGTCGCCTGACCTTTATATAGCTTAACCACGACTTCGCCGTTAATGTCCTGAGCCAGCGACTCTGCCGCCGCCTGTAGCGATCTGCGCAATGGTGCGAACCAACGGCCATCGTATACCACATAGGCCATTTCTAGGCCGAGCTGCTCACGCCATTTGAAACTATCGCGATCCAAAACCAGTTGCTCGACGCCGCGCAGCGCGGTCACCATAATGGTGCCGCCCGGGGTTTCGTAGCAACCGCGGGACTTAATGCCCACCAGACGGTTTTCAACAATATCAATACGGCCAATACCGTGTTTCGCACCCAGCTCGTTTAACGCTTCCAAACACTTGAACGGGCTCATGGCTTTACCGTTTACCGCGGTCACTTTACCTTTCTCAACGGTAACGGTAACCAGCTCAGCCCGATCCGGTGCATCTTCAGGGGCTACGGTCCACACCCAACAGTCTTGATTCGACGCATTCCAAGGCGTTTCTAGCACCCCACCTTCGGTAGAAATATGCCATGCGTTTTCATCACGGCTGTAGATTTTCTCTAACGATGCCGTGGTCGGAATATTACGCTCTTTCAGGTAATCGAGCAGAGCTTCACGAGAGC
Source organism: Budvicia diplopodorum (assembly GCF_009800925.1). Taxonomy (GTDB): domain Bacteria; phylum Pseudomonadota; class Gammaproteobacteria; order Enterobacterales; family Enterobacteriaceae; genus Budvicia; species Budvicia diplopodorum. The sequence continues at coordinate 15,254 of NZ_WOYF01000014.1, forward strand.
GCAAATTCCACTCACGCCATGGAGCAACCACTTTAAGATGAGGGGCCAGCGCCGTATAGGTAGTTTCAAAACGCACCTGATCGTTACCTTTACCGGTTGCACCGTGGCACAAAGCATCGGCACCCAGCTTAAGAGCCAGCTCAACCTGCGCTTTGGCAATTAGCGGACGGGCCATTGACGTGCCCAGCAAATAACTACCTTCATACAGCGCACCGGTTTGCAGAACGGGATAAACATACTCGCTGATGAACTCTTCACGCAGGTCAACAACGTAGCAGGATGATGCCCCGGAGTTCAGCGCCTTTTGCTCTACGCCGTCTAAATCTGCTCGTTCTTGCCCAATATCGGCAACGAAGGCAATCACTTCACATCCACCGTAGTTTTCTTTCAACCATGGAATAATCGCCGATGTGTCGAGGCCACCTGAATATGCTAAAACAATTTTCTTAATACCTTGGTTATTCATCACTATTTCCTCGATCGCTAGTCTGAAATTTATTGAGTCACTAACTATTCTATTGATTAAAAGATAAACGCTATTCTCTGCCCGACTAAGCCAATATTCGGGTTCCCACCGGCACGCCGTTAAATAGCGCGGGTAACTGCTCAGCGTTACGCCAACTGGCTATATCCACGGGGCGGCCTAAGGTACGGGCCGCATCAAGTGCTGCATTAACCTTGATAATCATGCCGTCGGTAATAATTCCCTGATCGATCAGCTTCTGGGCTTTATCGGCGGTCATTTCGGTAATGCGCTGGCCTTTACCATCGAGAATACCGCTAACGTCAGACAACAGAACCAAATCGGCGCTTAACGTTGCCGCTAATGCGGTCGCAGCTTGATCGGCATTAACGTTCATTAACGCCCCTTCGGGCGTAATGCCAATCGAGCTAATAATCGGTAAATAGCCGGCGGCTAGCAGGGTTTCAATGAACTTTTTACTACCCGCTTTAGCTTCACCAACGTGGCCTAAATCGCCCGACAGCTGGCTGACTTCAACCATATCGCCGTCCGCAAGACACAGCCCTACCGAGCTGATTTTATGTTTTTTTGCAACGGCTAATAGGGTCTTATTCGCCGTCCCGGCCAGCGCGCCGGTAATGGTGCCGATTTGATCTTCTGGCGTAACCCGCAGGCCATTTCTTCTGATAACCGGCAGGGCCAGCTTTTTCATCAGTTCGTCAACCAGACAGCCACCGCCGTGCACAATCAGCATATTCCGCGAGCTCTTTTGCTTATAGCATGCCAGCGCAACAAACAGACGTTCCATTGCTTCATCGCTATCGAGCAGTGCGCCACCGAGTTTAATAATTAACGGATTCATCCTTTTTCTCCCTAGAGTAAGGATTGGGTTTCACTAAAGCCAAACCGCAGGTTCATACACTGTACCGCCTGCGCGGCGGCGCCTTTTAGTAGATTATCTTCCGCGGCCACCACAATAATATGCTGGCCATTAACGGCAAAACCGATATCGCAGAAGGGCTGCCCAATAACCGACTTCAGTGCCGGAAGGTTTTTCTCATACACCCGGACCAACGGTTTATTGTGATAAGCGTTGTGAAACGCACGCTTAATCTCTGGCTCCCCAATATCTACTTTTAGCTTACAGGTAATCGTCGCCAATATTCCTCTTGGGAAGTTACCCAGATGAGGAGTAAAAATGACCGGAATACCCAAATGAGTAGAAATTTCTGGCTGATGGCGATGGGTAAACACGCCATAAGGCTGCAAACTCACTTCGCAGAAACTGGTGGTCATACTGGCTTTACGCCCCGCACCGCTAACGCCGCTGACGGCATTAATCACTGGCCACTGCTGTTTATCTAATAATCCGGCTTCGACCAGCGGTTTTAGCGCCAGCTGAGAAGCGGTCGGATAACAGCCCGCAACGGCTATCAGCCGGGCTTGTTTGATTTTGTCTGCATTCCACTCAGCCAAACCGTAAGCCGCCTGCTTTAACAGATCGCTATGCTGATGAGTGAAACCATAATATTGAGTATAAAATTCAGCCCGATCGACACGGAAAGCCCCCGACAGATCGATAACTACGCAACCGGCGGCCAGAAACTGAGGAGCAAGATCGTGGCTTACTTGGTGATCGGTAGCCAAAAACACCACGTCAACGCCCTTGGCCGCTTCTGCCACATCGCTCAACGGCTGCAAAGGGAGATCGACCAATCCTTTTAGCTGAGGATGCAAATCTGAAAAGATTTTCCCGGCATCAGCGCTGTGTGCTGACACCATCAAACCGACAATGTTTATTTCAGGATGACGCCTTAAGTAAGCTGCCAGTTCTGCACCGGTATAACCACTTGCGCCGACAATCAGTGTATCTAGCATAAAAATGACCTAGTTAAGTGCGCACATCGCCTGATATCAATATTGGCAGTACCGATTGATAACGTTTATTGATAAAGACAGAGCGCATACGGTAATGTGAACTAATTAATGCTTAAGGTACGAAATTCTGTTCCCTTAGACAATCCTTTATTGTATTTTTATGCAAAATAAATGAATTTATATTGAAAATTCACCCAAATAGGCCGCTACTTGTGAATAAAACATTACCTCCGTTTATCGAGCTGTATAGCAAACTGATAGCCATTCCCAGCATCAGCGCTACCGATGCCGCACTCGACCAAAGTAATGAAACACTGATTAACCTACTGGCGGAATGGTTTACAACACTAGGGTTCAAGGTTGAAGTTCAGCCGGTGCCCGGTACCCGTAATAAATTCAACCTACTGGCATCAATAGGCGAAGGCCCCGGCGGGCTGCTGTTATGCGGTCATACCGATACCGTACCTTTTGATGACGGCCAATGGACTCGCGATCCGTTTACCCTAACGGAGCATAACAATAGGCTTTATGGATTGGGCAGCGCCGATATGAAGGGATTCTTTGCCTTTATACTTGATGCGCTAAGGGATATTGATAGCAAACGGCTGCTCAAACCGCTGCACATTCTGGCCACCGCCGATGAAGAAACCTCGATGGCCGGTGCCCGATACTTCACCGCCACCAGCCATTTAAAACCCGACGGTGCCATTATTGGTGAACCAACTTCGCTGCGGCCAATCCGGGCCCATAAAGGGCATATTTCCAACGCAGTACGTATTACCGGGCAATCAGGACATTCCAGCGATCCGTCGCGCGGCGTTAACGCCATTGAGCTAATGCACGACGCCATCAGCCATTTGAAGCTACTACGAGACGATTTAAAACAGCGCTATCACCACGATGCGTTTACCATACCTTATCCAACCATGAACTTTGGCCATATTCACGGCGGCGATGCCCCTAACCGGATTTGCGCCTGCTGTGAGCTACACTTAGACATTCGCCCGCTACCGGGCCTGACGCTCAATGACCTAGACGAATTGGTCAATAGCGCATTAGCGCCGGTAAGCACCCGCTGGCCGGGCCGGATTGACATAGGGCCTCTGCATGAGCCCATTCCAGGCTATGAATGTGCCGCAGACAGTCCGCTAATTCAGGCGGTGGAGAAACTAGTGGGAGCCCAAGCCGATGTGGCTAACTACTGTACTGAAGCACCGTTTATACAGCAGATATGCCCCACTTTAGTTCTGGGCCCGGGTTCAATTGAACAGGCTCACCAGCCTGATGAATTTTTGGCAACGTCATTTATACAGCCAACCCGCCAATTACTGACACAGGTTATCCAGCATTTTTGTACCACGGCAAAATAAAAAAGCTGGCGTAATTACGGGTTTTTCAGAAATAGTCGTGTAGCAAACTCAACGGATTCAACAAAAACAAGGCAGTACTCATTTTGTGTGATACAACTCTACTTTAGCGAAAATAGCAGAGTTCTCATGAACCAGGCAGGAGACATATGAACGAACAATATTCAGCAATGAGAAGCAATGTCAGCATGCTTGGCACACTTCTCGGTGACACTATCAAAGAAGCGTTGGGAGAAGGCATTCTGGAGAAGGTAGAGACCATCCGGAAATTGTCTAAATCATCCAGAGCCGGTAATGACACCAACCGTCAGGCATTGCTTTCAACCCTACAAAACCTGTCTAACGATCAGCTCTTGCCCGTCGCCAGAGCGTTTAACCAGTTTCTGAACTTTGCCAATACCGCGGAGCAATACCACAGTATTTCTTCTCACGGTGAAGCGACGAATAATCCGGTGGTATTTGCCAATCTGTTCAACAAGCTAAGAGAACAAAATCTGACCGATGATAAGATTCGACAGGCCGTTGAGCAGCTCTCTATTGAGTTAGTACTTACTGCGCACCCCACTGAAATTGCCCGCCGCACCATGATCCACAAGCTGGTTGAAGTCAACAATTGCCTGAGCCAGCTGGATCATAACGATCTGGCTGACTACGAGCATGACAAGATTATGCGTCGCCTGCGTCAGCTAGTCGCACAATCCTGGCATACGGATGAAATCAGAAAGATTCGCCCGTCGCCGGTTGATGAGGCTAAATGGGGCTTTGCCGTGGTAGAAAACAGCCTGTGGGAAGGCGTTCCCGCCTTCATGCGTGAATTTAATGACCAACTGGTCGACGCGCTCGGCTATAACCTGCCTGTCGAGGCCGTTCCGGTCCGCTTTACCTCATGGATGGGCGGTGACCGTGACGGTAACCCAAACGTCACGGCTAAAATTACTGAACACGTCATGCTGTATAGCCGCTGGAAGGCCGCTGAACTGTTCCTGAAGGACATTCAGGTTCTGGTTTCGGAGCTCTCCATGTCAGACTGTACGCCGGAGCTAAGAGAAATGGCCGGCGGCGATGACGTGGTTGAACCTTACCGTGAACTGATGAAACGGCTGCGTACTCGGTTAATGAGTACTCACAATTATCTAACCGCCCGCTTAAACGGCGAACGCGTCAACTGTCCTGACGATGTACTGATTTATAACCATCAGCTCTGGGATCCGCTATACGCCTGTTATCAATCTCTGCGCGACAGCGGCATGGGAATTATCGCTAACGGCCAATTGCTGGATACCTTACGCCGCATCGGCTGCTTCGGTTTACCGTTGGTACGCATTGATATCCGTCAGGAAAGCACCCGCCACAGCGATGCGCTGTCTGAACTGACGCAGTATCTTGAGCTAGGTCATTTCAGCGAGTGGACAGAAAAAGAAAAGCAAGAATTTTTGGTTAACGAACTTCAGTCTAAACGACCGCTGCTGCCTCGAGACTGGCAGCCAAGCGCCGATACGCAAGAAGTGCTCGATACCTGTAAAGTCGTGGCTAAAGCCCCAGAAGGCTCAATTGCCGCCTACGTAATATCTATGGCCCGCACGCCTTCCGACGTGCTGGCTGTACACCTGCTGTTAAAAGAGGCGGGCTGTACTTTCCCCCTGCCCGTTTGCCCGCTGTTTGAAACGTTGGAAGATTTAAATAATGCCAACGATGTCATGACCCAATTGCTGAATATTCAATGGTATCGCAACTTTATCGGCAATAAGCAGATGGTGATGATCGGTTACTCCGACTCCTCTAAAGATGCCGGCGTGCTGGCGGCGTCTTGGGCGCAATACTATGCGCAGGAAGCCCTGATTAAAACCTGTGATGCTGCTGGCGTTGACCTCACGCTATTCCACGGCCGTGGCGGAACCATCGGTCGCGGCGGTGCACCGGCCCACGATGCATTACTGTCACAGCCGCCGGGATCGCTAAAAGGCGGCCTGCGCGTTACGGAACAGGGCGAGATGATCCGCTTTAAGTTCGGTCTGCCGGAAGTGACGCTGAGCAGCCTTTCTAGCTATGCCAGTGCCATTCTTGAAGCTAACCTGCTACCGCCACCGGCGCCTAAGCAAGAGTGGCGCAACCTGATGGATGAGCTTTCTGACGTTTCCTGTCGGGAATATCGCGATATCGTGCGCGAAGAGCCTGACTTTGTTCCTTACTTCCGCTCGGCAACGCCGGAACTTGAACTGAGTAAGCTACCGCTCGGTTCACGCCCGGCTAAACGTAAGCCAAACGGCGGCGTAGAAAGCCTGCGCGCCATTCCTTGGATCTTCGCATGGACACAGAACCGACTGATGCTACCGGCATGGTTAGGTGCAGGTACGGGCTTACAGCACGCAATTAAACACGGTAAACAGCAGCAGTTAGCAGAAATGTATCGCGACTGGCCATTCTTTAATACGCGTATCAATATGTTAGAGATGGTCTACGCCAAAGCGGATCTGTGGTTGGCCGAATATTACGATCAGCGTTTAGTCGATAAGTCGCTCTGGCCTTTGGGTAAGAAGCTACGTTCACTGCTGGCCGAGGATATAAAAGTAGTGCTGGCTCTGGCTAACGACCAGCATCTGATGGAAAAAATGCCGTGGATTGCCGAGTCGATCGCACTGCGTAACGTCTACACCGATCCGTTAAACGTTTTACAAGCGGAACTGCTTCACCGTTCACGCCAGCAAGAAACGCCGGATCCGCGGGTAGAACAAGCCCTGATGGTAACAATCGCCGGTATCGCCGCCGGTATGCGCAATACCGGTTAGCGCAACCGTAAGCGATAAAAAATGCCGCGATATGCGGCATTTTTTATTGATGACAAAGTGGTTTAATTTGATTTCAGCGCAAGTTTCGTCCGCAAAAATAATATCGAAATATTATCTTTTTCTAGCGGCCGAGGGGCGGTGTTTCTGAACGTATCGAACTCCAAGCCAAATAAGCACGGCCCCTCGGCCGCCAGAGAATGTCCATATTCCGGTGCGATCAATGCGGACGAAACCTACGTTAAAATCAAATTACGTCATCAGTAGTATCTAAAAGATACTTAAACCGGGCGCACGCCCAACGTATGGCAAATCGCATAGCTCAGCTCAGCGCGGTTCAGCGTATAGAAGTGGAAGTCTTTCACCCCTTCACGGGACAGGATCTTCACCATGTCCATGGCAATAGATGCGCCCACAAACTTACGGGTTTCAGCATCATCATCAAGGCCAGAGAACATCTGAGTCATCCACTGTGGAACCCGTACGTTGGTCATGGTCGCAAAGCGCTGTAGCTGCTTAAAGTTAGACACCGGCAAAATGCCCGGCACAATCTCAACGTCAATACCGGTAGCAACGCAGCGATCTCTAAAACGTAAATAGCTTTCAACGTCAAAGAAAAACTGAGTAATGGCGCGACTAGCACCGGCATCGATCTTCTTTTTCAGGTTAATTAAGTCTGCCTGAGCGCTTTTGGCTTCAGGATGAACCTCAGGATAGGCCGCGACAGAAATATCAAAGTCACCGATGCTTTTTAGCAAACGAACCAGATCTTCTGCATACATTTCAGGCTTACCGCTGCCGGGTGGTAAATCACCGCGCAGTGCAACAATATGGCGGATACCGCTGTTCCAGTAGTCCTGCGCTATTTCCCGCAGCTGGCCGGGGTTAGCATCAATACAGGTCAAATGGGGCGCTGCATCTAAGCCGGTTTTATCTTTAATGCCTTTAATGATGCTATGAGTTCTGTCGCGCTCTCCTGAATTGGCTCCGTAGGTGACAGAAACAAATTTTGGCTTCAGCTTTTTTAAACGATCGATAGACTGCCAGAGTGTCTGCTCCATTTCAGCGGTGCTCGGTGGAAAAAACTCAAAAGACACGTTAATTTGGCCGCTGATTTCTGCCAGACTTTGGTTCAGCGCTTCACGTTGGTTAGCGTGGAAAAAGCTCATATCCTGTCACCCTATTTTTTACTCATCACCCGACATTTTCATTATACATCCATACGTACGGATGTTTAGACGTCTAAACAAGATGACTTAAGTCGCCCAATCTGTCAACACCAAAATAAATAATAAGAAAGAATACCTGATTAACGATACAAGACCGGCAGGAAAAATACGCCAATAAAAACGCCTGAGTCAGTCAGGAACTCAGGCGTCAACCACAACATAAAATTATTAATTACAGCAACTTAGCTAGCCGATTGAGGTCAGACTGTATTGCACCGGCGGTAACATCTCTGCCAGCACCCGGCCCGCGGATAATCAGAGGGTTATCGCGATACCAGCGGCTTTCAATAGCGAACAGATTATCGCACGGCAGCAAAGACGCTAGCGGATGATCGTCGCGCACCGCTTCAACGCCAACTCTGGATTTACCGTTAGCATCAAAACGCGCCACATAGCGCAACACAAGCCCCATTTCACGGGCCGCCTCTAAACGTTCCAGCATCTGGTTATTCAGCGCCTGAGCATTTTCGAAAAAGTTATCGACCGAGCCATTATTGGCACTTTCCGCCACTAATGACTCTACGCGCACCTGATCCGGCTCAATGTCATAACCCGCTTCACGGGCGAGGATCACCAGCTTGCGCATAACGTCTTGGCCGGAAAGGTCAACCCGAGGGTCAGGCTCCGTAAGCCCCTGTTGCCAAGCCTGTTCAACTAGCTCAGAGAACGGAACGCTACCGTCAAACTGCAGGAATAACCATGACAAGGTGCCAGAGAAAATACCGCTCAGGGATAAAATGGTATCTCCGCTATCGCGTAAATCCCGCACCGTATAGTTAATCGGCAACCCCGCACCAACCGTGGCGTTATACAGCCAGTGGCGGCCCGTTTTAGCAAACGCATCCCGGATCTGGCGATATTCATTGCCCGATGAAGCGCCGGCGAGTTTGTTGGCGCTAATCACGTGGAAGCCATAGCTGGCGAAATCCAGATACTGACCGGCCAGCTCTTCGCTGGCGGTGATATCTAAAATCACTAAATCATCAAACGGATGTTCACGCATCCAGCTGACCAGCGATGCAGGCTCAAAAGGTTGAGACTCATCATCAAAAAAGCCCAAAACCCGGCTGGCATCCAACCCCTGATAGTTCAGCCAACACCGGCTGCTGTCTACTACGCCAGCCAGAATAAATTCAAAGCCGGTCCGGGCTGAAATGTTTTTCTGCTCACGAGCAAACAGCTCTAGCCAGCGGGATCCAATATTGCCTTTGCCGCATAGCACCAGACCAATGCATTTTTCAGCCCTGAACAGGCTTTGGTGCAATCCCTGAACCAGATGTTCAGTTGGCCCTAAACGCAGCACGGCCACCAGACTGATGTCGTCTTCAGCATGCCAGATAAACTCAACCGGCTGGTCTTTCAGCTGCTGATAAAAACGGTGACTATGAAGCGGATTCCTACACACGCCAGCCCCGACTAACGCTACCAGCGCTAAACCCTCCCGCAGCTGTAGCCGACCGGGAAGACGGGCGTCATCCAGAATCTGCAATATGCTATTAACCACTTCAGAGGTATAACACAGCTGAAGCAGGTTACGATCGGGGTGGACGCCGGTTGCCAGAGGCTTAACCTGCACCCGGTTTAAAATCTTCTCAACGTCTTTCTGGATTTGAACAAAATCATGCTGAACCGAAACGTGCAGCTCAATCAGACAAACGTCATCGTGGCTGGTAACAATTTTAGCTCCGGTTCCGGAAGCAAGTACGCGCTCAATGCGGGTCGAACCCTGCTCCGGCTGGTAGCTACAGCGTAGTTGAAGGTCGATATCACTGCCGGATACTGGCTGTAAGGTACGGGCATGCAGTACCGGAGCGGCCAAACGCGCAAGCTCACTGGCTTCGTCCAATCGCAACAGCGGCAGCAGGCAGGCATCGCTGACTTTACGCGGATCGGCGCTATACACCCCGGCCACATCACTCCAGATAGTCACCCGGGTTACGCCGGCCAGCGCACCGACCTGAGTCGCCGAATAGTCACTGCCGTTACGGCCAAGCAGCACCGTTTCGCCAATATCATTGCGGGAGATAAAGCCGGTCACCACCAGCCGCTTATTGGGATTCTGGGCCAGTAACTGCTGAAGCAGCGGATAAGATCGCCCCTCATCGACCTGCGGCTGAGCCGAGCGCTCGGCGCGTAAAAAATTACGAGCGTCGAGCCATTCGGCTTCCATTCCCTGATTATTTAACAGGGCAGACATTAACCGGGCAGACCAGATTTCACCATGGCCTACGACTTCAGCGTATACCGCGTCGCTCATCGGGCCATCGAGCAACCCGGCCAAATATTCAAGGTCAGCAATAAATTGCTGAATCAAAGGGGCAGCTTGCTGGGCCTGCAATAGGCCATTAATCAGTTCACTCTGATAGCGACGCAGCTCTTGCTGAACCTGATGGGCAGCAATCCGATCGCTTTGGCTTAGCTGGAGCCAGCGGATAAGCTGATTAGTGGTGCTTCCCGCCGCGGAAACCACCATGATGTCCCCAGCCCGACTGTATTCCGCCATAATCCCTGCGACGCGCAGATAGCACTTGCTGTCTGCCAGACTACTTCCGCCAAATTTATGCAACTGACGGCTTGCAGGAAGCCCGGAGGCCCCTAATGTGCTCATACTTACCTCTTAAGCGGACGCCCTGAAAGCCTGTTCCAGATCGGCAATTAAATCGTCACAGTCTTCAATACCAACAGAAATTCGCAATAGACTGTCTGAGATACCGGCAGCCTCACGCGCTTCGGCGGCCATCCCGGCATGGGTCATGGTTGCCGCATGAGAAATTAAACTTTCGACTCCGCCCAACGATTCAGCCAGAGTAAATAAATTCAGCGCTGACAGAAACCGCCGCATCGTCTGCTCATCACCGCCGAGTTCGAAACTGAGCATCGCACCAAAGCCAGCTTGCTGCTTACGGGCAATCTCATGCCCTTGGTTATCAGGCAACGATGGATGATACAATTTTTTCACCTGAGGCTGCTGTTGTAAATACGCAACTACCGCATCGGCGTTAATCTGTTGCTGCTTTATTCTCGGAGCCAAAGTACGTAGGCCTCGCAATAGCAAATAGCTATCGAACGCGGCGGCCGTTACGCCAATATTATTGGCCCACCACGCCATCTCAATGCCCAGCGTTTCGTCTTTAGTAATCACCACGCCGGCAACAACGTCAGAATGACCGTTTAAATATTTAGTACAGGAGTGAACCACGATGTCAGCACCCAGCGTAATTGGCTGCTGCAATATCGGACTTAAGAAGGTGTTATCCACTACCGCCAGCGCACCGGCCTGATGGGCTGCATGACAAATTTTTTCAATATCCACCACCCGTAGCAACGGGTTGCTCGGAGATTCCACTAAAACCATCTTTGGCTTTTGAGCCATGGCATCGGCCAAGGCTTTTTCATCATCCTGATCGACAAACAGCACGCGGTAAGCACCGCGACGGCCTAAACTGTCAAATAAACGGTAGCTACCGCCGTAGCAGTCGTGAGGAGCAACGAGTAAGTCGCCCGGCTTGAGTAATACGGTGCACACCAGATGAATAGCCGACATGCCGCTGCTGGTCAAGACGGCACGGCTTCCGCCCTCAAGCTCGGCCAGCGCTGCCTGCGCCACATCACGAGTCGGATTGCCTCTGCGTGAATAGTCATGGGCTCTGGGCTGATTAAAATCTGCGAAATTATAAGTACTGGAAAGATGGATCGGGGGAACGACGCAGCCATACTGCTCGTCTGAATTAAGTCCACCCCGAACTGCGATTGTTGCCAATTTACGCTTCACCAGAGTCACCTCAATATAAAGGAAGTTACCGAATAGGCTGACTAAGATAATACTTAATCACAATAGACGTCAATACTTCTAGACATCTAAACCTCTTGACGTGTAGATTGAGGAAATTATAGATATCCGTTAAAATTGTAGTGTTATACTTATTCAATGCACTTCTGAGGCTTTAAACTCATAAGTGGGTAAAGTTAGTCCGTAATAGGCTAACTTTAAAATTTCAGCTTTTAACTAATGTAAGGTGCCCCATGGCTGAGTGGAACGGTGAATATGTCAGCCCCTATGCTGAACATGGCAAAAAGAGCGAACAGGTTAAGAAAATTACAGTATCTATTCCGTTAAAAGTACTGAAAATTTTAACTGATGAGCGTACCCGCCGTCAGATTAATAACCTACGACACGCCACCAATAGTGAACTGCTTTGCGAAGCGTTTCTTCACGCATTTACCGGCCAGCCGCTGCCAAACGATGAAGACCTAAGAAAAGAGCGCAGCGACGAAATACCTGAAGCGGCTAAAATTCTGATGCGTGAAATGGGTATTAATCCCGATAGCTGGGAATATTAAAGCGTATTTCAGGCAGTTGGCATCAGGCTATTTTATAACGATCACAGGGCGGCGTTTTTAGTTCAAACGGTAAATTTTAAAAATGCCGTTTTAGATGGGTAAGTTCAGATACAAAAAAGGCGCCTCAGGCGCCTTTTTTCAAGCTCAGCAAAATTACTTAGCGCTGCCAACAATGTTGAAACGCTTGTTGAAGCGGTCTACACGGCCACCGGTAGCAACATCACGCTGTTTACCAGTATAGAACGGGTGACATTCGCCACATACGTCCAGATTCAGATCGCGACCCACGGTAGATTGAGTTTTGATTACGTTGCCGCATGAACAAGTTGCAGTAACTTCTTTGTATTCTGGGTGAATACCTTTTTTCATGATAGACCTCTCTTAAGTCGCGTCGCTATTCGGTCACTATTGCCGAACACCACGCGAACGAATTATATAAATAATATTGGTGAGATATGTTTTGACTCACATACATGAACCAAAGGAGGCGCATTATACAGAGTTGATATTATCAGCGCAAGATAAGCAGTTAACTCAGCTTATGGTATGCTTCTCAGCTCGCATCTTTATTATTTACTTTTGCCGGATCTGGATTGCCATAATGACCGTCGCTAGCATTGTTTTACCCGTTCCTTTGGATCGCTCTTTTGACTATCTCTTACCTGAAGGTGAGGTCGCCACCGTTGGCGCCAGAGTCAGCGTGCCCTTCGGCAACCGGGAAGCGATCGGCATTGTTATTGGCGTTAGCGAACACAGTGAACTGCCGCTATCACAGCTAAAACCAATCAACCACCTGATTGATAACCAGTCCCTGTTTCCACCTACGATGTGGAAAACCTTAATCTGGGCCTCTGACTATTATCAATTCCCGCTGGGCGAAGTCCTTTTTCATGCCCTACCCGTTCTGCTTCGTCAGGGAAAACCGGCAGAAGAGCAGCCGATCTGGCAATGGGCCATCACTGAGTCCGGAAAAACCACTGAGCTGGCATCGCTAAAACGAGCACCGAAACAGCAACAGGCTTTAGCGGCGCTGCTCAAAGCCAATATTTATCGCCATCAGATTAGCGAATTGGAACTGAATGAAGCGGCATTTCAGGCTCTGCGGGCTAAAGAACTGGCGGAACTACAGGCGATTCATCCTACTTCCATTGCGTGGCAAACTCATTTTTCGATTAACGGTGAACGGCTCAAGCTCAATACCGAACAGGCAACGGCCATTGGTGCCGTACGCAGCGACGATAAACAATTCGGCGTCTGGCTACTGGAAGGGATTACCGGATCGGGAAAAACCGAAGTTTATCTTAGCGTTTTAGAAAACGTGCTATCTGAAGGCCGACAGGCATTGGTTTTGGTACCGGAAATCGGCCTAACTCCGCAGACGATTGCCCGTTTTAAAGAACGATTCAATGCGCCGGTTGACGTGGTTCATTCTGGACTGAATGACAGTGAACGCCTGGCAGTATGGCTACGGGCTCGCAGCGGAGAAACCGCGATTGTTATCGGAACCCGTTCTGCGCTATTCACACCGTTTAAACATCTGGGCATCATCGTTATCGATGAAGAACACGACAGTTCTTATAAACAGCAGGAAGGATGGCGCTACCACGCGCGGGATCTGGCAATTATCCATGCCCGGCAAGAGAATATTCCAATTGTTCTTGGGTCCGCTACCCCGGCAATTGAAAGCCTGTATAACGCGCAAACCGGTAAATATCACCATTTGCGGCTAACCATTCGCGCCGGACATGCTAAACCGGCAGTACAACATATTTTAGATCTCAAAGGCCTGCCGCTCAAAGCCGGGCTGGCACCGCCGCTGCTAAAAAGAATGCAGGATCACCTACGGGCTAACAATCAGGTTATCCTGTTCCTTAACCGCCGCGGATACGCGCCAACGCTACTGTGCCATGAATGCGGCTGGATCGCCGAATGCTCCCGCTGCGAGCGTTATTACACGCTCCACCAGCATCAGCGTATGCTGCGATGCCACCACTGTGACAGCCAGCGGCCAATTCCGTATCAATGCCCAAAATGTGGCTCAACCCATTTGGTACCGGTCGGCGTAGGAACCGAACAGTTGGAGAGTGAACTGACCAAACATTTTCCTGACACGCCGATTACCCGGGTCGATCGGGATACCACCAGCAGGAAAGGTGCGCTGGAACAGCACTTATCCGATATTCATCAGGGCGGCGCGCGCATTCTTATCGGCACTCAGATGCTGGCAAAAGGCCACCACTTTCCCGACGTTACCTTAGTCGGGCTGATTGATGTCGACGGCGCGCTGTTTTCGGCAGATTTTCGCGCAGCGGAACGCTTTGCCCAGCTTTATACTCAAGTATCGGGACGGGCCGGACGCGCGGGCAAGCGGGGAGAAGTGCTATTACAAACTCACCATCCTGAGCACCCCTTACTGCAAACGTTGCTACATCACGGCTATGAGGCGTTTGCTAAAGAAGCGTTGCAAGAGCGTAAAAGCGTATTTCTTCCACCTTTTACTTACCACGCCATATTTCGTTCAGAAGACCATGACAATCAGCAGGCCCCATTATTCTTGCAAGAACTACGTAAGCTGTTGGAAGCTCATCAGGTTAATGATAACAATCTTTGGGTATTAGGCCCGGTTCCGGCACTACAGGCCAAACGCAGCGGTCGATTCCGCTGGCAACTACTGATTCAGCACTCATCAAGAGGGCGGCTGCAACAGGTTTTGCATACGCTACGCTCACAGATCGCGACGTTACCACAGGCTAAAAAAGTGAAGTGGATGCTCGATGTTGATCCTATAGAGGGATAAAAACCTATTGTTTGCGAACCAGCTCTAAAAACTAGGTTTACATCGTACTATTCGTCTAAAGAATAGAATAAAACTGTGAACTGTTAACAACAGGTCCTTGGTATTTATTCAATATTTTACTGAAAAATAGAATGACGATAAAAATGATTATTTTTCAGATACGGTTGAAATGACATTACGGCTATATACCCTAAATAATTCGAGTTGCCAAAACGCGGCTTGAAATATAACGCATATAAACGAGACCAACCGGAATAAATAAAAGGAGTGAACCATAAGCCAGCCCCCGCCAGCCATCAGGCCTAAGCGTCGACGGGAAGGAGCCTTACATTGGCACAGAATAATACGAATATGCAGGTAACTATGAAAGACGTTGCCAATTTGGCGGGCGTTTCAACAGCAACCGTTTGCCGCGCATTAATAGAGCCAGACAAGGTCGCAAATAGGACCCGTAATAAAATAGAACGGGCAATAATACAAACCGGATATATTTCCCCCCAGATACAGGCCAAAAGCCATAACCAGCACGAGTCTAAAATATTACTGGCGATGGCATTAGATATTACTGACCCTTTTTTTACTGATGTGATTGAAGGGATTAGAGAAACAGCGGCGGCTCACGGGTATATCGTTCTTTTTCTCGATAGTCGCCACCAGCCCATTGAAGCCATCTCCCTGTCTGCGATTATGCGACAAATCAACGGTGTGATCCTATTAGGTGCAAACATTCCTTTTAATCTAAACGAGCAAGAACCTCATCCGTTTCCCCCGATGGTAATGGCGAATGAATATTTGCCCGAGCTGAAATTGCCCACCGTCCATATTGATAACATGACCGCCGCGTTCAATGCGGTCCACTATCTACAACGCATTGGTCACAATCGCATCGCCTGTATATCCGGTCCGGAACATTTACACCTCAGCCACTACCGCCAGCAGGGCTACATTCAAGCCCTGCATCGAGGTGGCATTGCCATAGAAAAGAGCTATATTATTTCAGGGCCGCTTAGCTTTGAAGCAGGCGCAGCATCGCTGTCTCAATTAATGTCACTGCCTCAACCGCCAAGCGCTATTTTTTGCCACAGTGATATTATTGCCATCGGAGCCATTCATCAGGCCAAGAAATCAGGCATAAAAATTCCTGAAGATCTCTCTATTATTGGCTTTGATGATATTGCTCTGGCACAATATGTCGATCCACCGTTAACCACGGTGGCGCAGCCCCGCTATAAAATTGGCCAAAAGGCAGTTTTGCTACTGCTTGAACAGCTGTACAGAAATAGTGTAAAAAGTGGTTCCATACTGCTTGATAGTGAACTCATTATTCGTGAGAGCACCGCTAAACCTCATGATTAGGTTTAATGCGGCTCTCTTTTAATTTATTTTTAGAAATATACGTAGCGAAGTCATAGTGGCACAACGAGATTATGTAAGCCGTAGCCGTTCAGGGACGCAGAAAAAAAATAGCCGGAAGAAAAAAGGCTCATCAGGCAGCGCCTCTAAGCTGATGATCGTACTTGCTGCCACCGTATTGGTTGTGTTCGCAGCCGGTCTCTATTTTATCACTCAGCATAAGCCCGACGTTTCACCGGAAACAACCGGTCACCAAAAGAAGCCGGGTAACGGCTTACCGCCAATACCAGAAGAACGCTGGACCTACATCAAAGAGCTGGAAAACCGGCAGGTCACTAATTCAGAGAATACCGGAACTAAAACGCCGAACATCAACCCACAGGCTGATTTAACGCCGGAACAGCGCCAGTTCTTAGAGCAAATGCAGGCAGATATGCGCCAGCAGCCAACTCAGCTAACCGATGTTCCGTCCAATGCCACTTCTCGCGATGGCGGAACGAAGCCAGCGGCAGTGCAACAACCGGCACAAACGCAAACGCAGGTCACTACACCACCTCCGCCACCTCCGCCGCCACCGCCAGCAAAAAAAGCCGAACCAACCGCGCCACCTCCACCGGTAACGCCGCCAGCAACACAAACGGCAGCACAGGCACAAAACCAGCGCTGGACCATTCAGTGCGGTTCATTTAAAACTACGGAGCAGGCAGAGTCCGTCAAAGTCAGTCTAGCTTTCGCCGGTTTTGAGAGCCGTATATCCCCTAGCGGTGGCTGGAACCGTGTCGTTCTGGGTCCGTATAATAATAAAGAGAACGCAGACAAAACTTTACAACGAATCAAAGGCGCAGGCATTGGCAACTGTATTCCCGTTGCCGCTGGAAAATAAAAAATAGTCATTTTATTAAGTTAGATAATCACTACGGTTACTTTACGTAGCCGTAGAACTATCGGTCATCCCTTCCTCACAGAGATGTTTCACCCGCAAGGGTTGAAAACCGATTATTCCTTCCCCATCTATAGATGCAATAAGCCTTACCGCATTTATAAAGGCATCTTTTATCAGCTAACGAGGGTATGCACGTGACAACAATTGTAAGCGTTCGTCGGAATGGTCATGTGGTAATTGGTGGTGATGGCCAAGTCACACTGGGCAACACCGTAATGAAAGGTAACGCCCGTAAAGTCCGTCGCCTGTATAACGATAAAGTGATTGCCGGTTTTGCTGGCGGTACCGCAGATGCCTTTACGCTGTTTGAACTATTCGAACGCAAGCTAGAAATGCATCAGGGGCACTTGGTCAAAGCTGCGGTAGAGCTCGCCAAAGACTGGCGTACCGATCGCATGCTTCGCAAGCTGGAAGCCTTATTGGCCGTCGCGGATGAAAATGCCTCATTAATCATTACCGGCAACGGTGACGTGATCCAGCCAGAAAACGATCTGATCGCCATTGGATCGGGCGGCCCCTATGCTCAGTCATCGGCCAGAGCCTTGCTTGAAAATACCGATTTAAGCGCTCGTGATATCGTCGAGAAGTCACTCTCTATTGCCGGTGATATCTGTATTTATACCAACCGATTCCAAACCATCGAAGAGCTAACGGCTAAACAATAAGGACCGAAACGATGTCTGAAATGACTCCTCGCGAAATTGTCAATGAACTTGATAGCTATATCATCGGTCAGAACAAAGCCAAACGTGCCGTTGCCATCGCCTTACGTAATCGCTGGCGCCGGATGCAGCTTGATGAAATGCTGCGCCATGAAGTTACGCCTAAAAACATTCTAATGATCGGCCCAACCGGCGTCGGTAAAACCGAAATAGCCCGTCGTCTGGCTAAGCTGGCAAACGCTCCGTTCATTAAAGTTGAAGCGACAAAATTCACCGAAGTAGGCTATGTCGGTAAAGAAGTTGATTCTATTATTCGTGATTTAACCGATGCCTCAATCAAAATGGTGCGTCAACAGTCGGTTGAAAAAATGCGCTTTCGAGCAGAAGAGCTAGCGGAAGATCGTATTCTTGACGTTCTGATCCCTCCAGCCCGTGACAACTGGGGCCAGTCTGAAGGCAGCTCTGATAGTTCAGCCGCCCGCCAAGCGTTTCGTAAGAAACTACGCGAAGGCCAGCTGGATGACAAAGAGATCGAAATCGAATTAGCTTCAGTGCCAATGGGCATTGAAATTATGGCGCCTCCGGGCATGGAAGAGATGACTAACCAGCTTCAGTCTATGTTCCAAAATATGGGCGGACAAAAGCAGAAGCCGCGCAAGATGAAAATTAAAGACGCGTTCAAGCTGCTGATTGAAGAAGAAGCCGCCAAGCTGGTGAATCCTGAAGAGCTTAAACAACAGGCTATTGACGCCGTTGAACAGCATGGCATCGTATTTATCGATGAAATCGATAAAATCTGTAAGCGCGGTGAAACCTCCGGGCCAGACGTTTCCCGCGAAGGCGTGCAGCGCGATTTGCTGCCTTTAGTCGAAGGCTGTACGGTATCGACTAAACACGGCATGGTCAAAACTGACCATATCCTGTTTATTGCCTCCGGTGCGTTCCAAACTGCCAGCCCGTCAGATTTAATTCCTGAGCTACAGGGCCGTTTACCCATTCGCGTTGAGCTACAGGCATTAACAACCGAAGACTTCGAAAGGATCCTGACTGAACCTAGCGCGTCTCTGACTGAACAATACAAGGCGCTGATGGCGACCGAAGGCGTAACAATCAACTTCTCAACCGACGGTATCCGCCGCATTGCAGAAGCCGCATGGCAGGTGAATGAGCGTACAGAGAACATCGGTGCCCGCCGCTTACATACCGTGCTAGAACGCCTGATGGAAGATATCTCTTACGATGCCAGCGAAAGCGCAGGCTCAAGCTTTGAGATTGACGCTGGCTACGTGCGCAGTCACTTAGATGAGCTGGTTGATGACGAAGATCTGAGTCGTTTTATTCTGTAACACATCTCTTATACTACTAGCACGGTATTTACGGGGAGCCTACGCTCCCCGTAAACTCGTATAGTGGTTTATATAACCGGCATTAGGCCTGTTTTATCCAAGAATCAAAGCAAACTCTCGTTAAATTTTTTTTTAATGTGCGTATAATTAGCGGTGTTTTTTTAATCACCAACTTGAATTGAACCTGAATAAAATTAAAAGTAAAACATGAGCCAAACTCACTCGACAAGCAAAACTACGGCCTGGATAGAAAGCTTACGCCCACGAACGCTACCGCTCGCGCTCGCGTCTATTATCACGGGCTCGGCATTAGCCGCATGGATGAACCATTTTCAGTTAGATATCGCCCTGATGGCGCTGCTCACGGCTGCCCTGCTGCAGATCTTATCTAATCTGGCGAATGACTACGGCGATGCAATTAAAGGCAGCGATACCGAAACCCGAATTGGCCCTAACCGCGGTATGCAAAAAGGGCTTATCAGCCGAACCCAAATGAAACGCGCGCTTATTTTGACGATCGTTTTGACCGTCGCTTCAGGCATTGGCCTGATCGCTATCGCCTGTAAAAAACCTGAAGATATTCTCGGTTTTCTGGCACTGGGGCTCATGGCCATTGTTGCATCGATTAGCTATACCGTAGGCCGTAAGCCTTACGGGTATATGGGCCTTGGCGATATTTCAGTACTTATTTTCTTTGGCTGGCTAAGCGTTGCCGGCACTTACTACCTTCAGGCAGGAGCCTTTGACAGCGTCGTCATGTTGCCCGCTACGGCCTGTGGCCTGTTGGCCACCGCGGTGTTGAATATCAATAACCTGCGGGATATCGACAGCGATCGCATGAACGGTAAAAACACGCTTGCGGTTCGTCTTGGGCCACTGTGGGGCCGTCGCTATCACTTTATGCTGCTGGCCGGTGCGCTGTTATGCCTGATTCTTTTTGCTCTGTTTGACCTACGCAGCTGGGTTGGCTGGCTATTTATTCTCGCCGTTCCACTACTTTATCGCCACGCGATGTACGTGTTGCATGAGCTAACCGCAGTCGCAATGCGCCCGATGCTAGAGCAAATGGTCAAAGGTGCTTTACTGACCAACCTGCTATTTGCCGTTGGCGTCATATTAAGTTAATCCGGGGCGAGGATGGCTTTGCCATCTTCACTGGGTTCGGGATATACTGAAAATTCCCAGCGATAAATAAACAGACAACGCAAACAGGCAACTATCTTATGAAATATGATACTTCCGAACTATGCGACATCTACCATGAAGAGATAAACGTTGTGGAGCCCCTGTTTTCTAACTTCGGCGGGCGTGCATCATTTGGTGGTCAAATTACCACGGTAAAATGCTTCGAAGACAACGGGTTACTTTACGATTTATTAGAAGAAAATGGTCAAGGCCGTATACTGGTAGTTGACGGCGGCGGTTCAGTACGCCGTGCGCTGATTGATGCTGAACTGGCACGTTTAGCCACTCAAAATCAATGGGAAGGTCTGGTTGTTTACGGTGCCGTCCGTCAGGTTGATGAATTAGAAGAGCTAGAGATCGGCATTCAGGCTCTGGCCTCTATTCCGGTTGGCGCTGATGCTCAAAGCATCGGAGAAAGTGATATCCGCGTTAACTTCGGCGGCGTAACCTTCTTCTCTGGCGATCACCTTTACGCTGACAATACCGGCATTATCCTGTCAGAAGAAGCGCTAGATTTAGAATAAATAGAATCGCCTTTCTTCAGCCATAAAAAACGCCGCTATTGCGGCGTTTTTTCGTTAACATGAATATACCCTAAGCAATGAGAGTGGCATCAAAGCTGCATTCAAGTATCACGGATATCAGTTAACGTCGTCCATTTTACCTAACAGTATGCGTAAACGCTCCTGCCAAAGCTGTTGCTCTTGCTTAAGCTGAGCGTTTTCATTAACTAATGACTCACGCCCGTTACCGGCAGTCTCAATTTCGCGAACTAAAGAATGATTCTTCTCTTTCAGTTCTTCAATTTCCATCTGCAACAGGGTAATAGTATCAATGGCCTGTTGGACCTTAGCTTCCAGTTTTTCAAATACTTCAAATGACATTATTTCGTCCTCTTATAGACATAGCCGCAAAGCGGAAAATCAAACATTTCTAACAACCGCTAGCGGTAAACGTACACATCCCGGTAGTGGAACGCTAAAATCATATAGACTGATTGTATTTACCTGATAGGACGCTGTCTAGCCATAGACTGATATAAAACCATAATGTTCAAAAATATTATTCGATTACACGGCTTAGCCCACGGTAAATTATTACACGACTATTTCTAATAGCAGATCTGACTAATCAGTATGTTACGCTAAAATAATGACGAATATCCCTCTCTC
Source organism: Budvicia diplopodorum (assembly GCF_009800925.1). Classification (GTDB taxonomy): domain Bacteria; phylum Pseudomonadota; class Gammaproteobacteria; order Enterobacterales; family Enterobacteriaceae; genus Budvicia; species Budvicia diplopodorum. The sequence continues at coordinate 36,773 of NZ_WOYF01000014.1, forward strand.
TCCCGAGTGAACAAGTGTTTCTAAATGCACAAAAGCTTGCGTCAGGTATCACTTTTCGAGCAAAATTTCAGAATTGTTTGACCGATAACACATAATTGTATTTTCGTTATTTTTCGATATAGCTCGATAACGCTAAAATCGCCAAAATACCTCTATTCTTTCAGTAGAGGAATAACGGGTAATCTTCGCTATTCGATTTACCCTCATTTCCTTCATTTTGCGGGACAACATTATGAGTCAAACGGCTAAGTCCTCTCTCAGGGGCCAATGTATTGCTGAGTTTCTTGGTACGGGTTTATTTCTCTTTTTGGGAATTGGATGCGTTGCTGCCCTGAAGGTCGCTGGGGCGAGCTTCGGACAATGGGAAATTAGTATTATCTGGGGTTTGGCGGTGGCGCTGGGCGTTTATCTGACCGCCGGCGTTTCCGGTGCTCATCTTAATCCGGCGGTCACTATCGCATTATGGCTATTTGCCTGCTTCGATCGCAAAAAAGTGATCCCGTATATCCTCGCTCAGATTGCTGGTGCGTTCTGCGGTGCGGCAATGGTGTATGCACTTTACTTCAGCCTGTTTCACGAAGTAGAAACCGCGCAGCATATCGTTAGAGGCAGCATAGATAGCCTGTCGCTCGCGGGCATCTTCTCGACCTATCCACATCCTGCAATTAACATCTTTCAGGCATTATGTGTAGAAATCGTGATTTCTGCCACTCTACTTGCTCTGATTCTGGCCTTGACTGACGATGGTAACGGCGTACCTCGCGGTTCATTAGGTCCATTACTGATTGGTATTTTAGTTGCCGTAATTGGCGCATCAATGGGGCCATTAACCGGATTCGCCATGAACCCGGCCCGTGATTTCGGACCAAAACTGTTTGCCTATTTTGCCGGCTGGGGCAACATAGCCATGACCGGTGGCCGTGATATTCCTTACTTTATCGTTCCAATTATTGGGCCAATTATCGGTGGCTGTTTCGGCGCATGGGGTTACCGCGTATTGATTGGCGGCAACCTGCCCTGTGACGCCTGCGCTATCGACGATAAAAAATAATGGTTTTTCTCACTACTTTTAAAATACGTCAACTCACGGAGTTACCGCTATGACGACTGAACAAAAATATATTGTAGCCCTCGATCAGGGAACGACCAGTTCGCGAGCAGTGATTTTAGATCACGATGCCAACATCATCGGCGTATCACAACGTGAATTTACTCAGATTTATCCTCATGCCGGATGGGTAGAACACGATCCGATGGAAATCTGGGCCACCCAGAGCGCCGTATTGGTTGAAGTGCTGGCTCAGACCGGCATCAGCTCTGATGAAGTTGCCGCTATCGGCATTACTAACCAGCGCGAAACCACCGTAGTTTGGGATAAAGCAACCGGTAAGCCTATTTATAATGCCATCGTATGGCAGTGCCGCAGAACGGCCAGTATTTGTGAGCAGTTGAAGAAAGCCGGTCTCGAAGAGTATATTCGTGAGAATACCGGGCTGGTTGTCGACCCGTACTTCTCCGGCACTAAAGTAAAATGGATTTTAGACCACGTAGAAGGCGCTCGTGAGCGCGCAAAACGCGGAGAACTGTTGTTCGGTACTATCGATACCTGGCTTATCTGGAACATGACTCAGGGCCGCTCTCACGTTACCGACTACACCAACGCCTCGCGCACTATGTTGTTCAACATTCGCACGCTGGAATGGGATGAGCGCATGCTAAAAGAGTTGGATATTCCGCGCGAAATGCTGCCTGAAGTTCGCCAGTCGTCAGAAATTTATGGCAAAACCAATATTGGCGGTAAAGGTGGAACCCGTATTCCAATTTCCGGTATTGCCGGTGACCAGCAGGCGGCCCTGTTCGGCCACTTATGCGTACAGCCGGGTATGGCGAAGAACACCTACGGAACCGGCTGCTTCTTACTGATGAACACCGGCAAAGAAGTGGTGAAATCTGAACACGGCCTGTTAACCACTATCGCCTGCGGCCCGAGGGGTGAAGTTAACTACGCGCTAGAAGGTGCAGTATTTATCGGTGGAGCGTCTATTCAGTGGCTGCGCGATGAACTGAAACTGTTCAACGACGCCACGGACTCCGAATACTTTGCCACTAAGGTTAAAGACAGCAACGGCGTGTACGTTGTTCCAGCCTTTACCGGCTTAGGCGCACCTTACTGGGACCCCTATGCCCGCGGCGCTATTCTCGGCCTGACCCGTGGCGTGAACTCAAACCACATCATTCGCGCAACGCTTGAGTCTATTGCTTACCAGACCCGCGACGTTCTGGACGCCATGCAGGCAGATTCAGGCACTCGCCTGAAGGCCCTGCGCGTAGACGGCGGTGCGGTATCGAATAACTTCTTGATGCAGTTCCAGTCAGACATTCTTGGCACCTCGGTAGAACGCCCTGCGGTTCGCGAAGTCACGGCATTAGGTGCCGCTTTCCTTGCCGGTTTAGCCGTCGGATTCTGGAGCGATCTAGACGAAGTGAAGAGCAAAGCCGACATTGAGCGGGTATTTAAGCCGGGTATTGAGACCACCGAGCGTAATTACCGTTATAAAGGCTGGCAGAAGGCCGTAGCCCGCGCTCAGGACTGGGAAGAGCACGACGCATAGCGTGAGCTCTTAATTAGACTGAGGGGCCCGCGTTGCGGGCCTTTTTTATTCTGTTCGATTCGGTTTTTACGTAAGCTTCATTCACATGGGATCAAGTGGAATATCATGATTTTCTAGCGGCCGAAAGACCGCGTTTCTAACCACAAATCGCCTGCCTTTATGGATAATCTAATTATCATCCCCTACAGTTGTGCGGGAATTATGGTAAAATCCTCGCCATTGTTTACCCTGCCTATAACCAGCATCAATCACTAACGGATCTAATACCTATATGAAACGTGAACTAGCGATCGAGTTTTCCCGAGTCACTGAAGCCGCCGCTTTAGCCGGATACAAATACTTAGGCCGTGGCGATAAAAATGCCGCCGACGGTGCCGCAGTAGAAGCAATGCGTATCGTACTGAATCAGGTCAATATCGACGGTGAAATTGTTATTGGTGAGGGTGAAATTGATGAAGCGCCAATGCTGTATATCGGTGAAAAGGTAGGAACCGGTGAAGGCAGTGCCGTTGATATTGCCGTTGATCCCATCGAAGGGACGCGTATGACCGCCATGGGCCAGCCAAACGCGCTGGCTGTGCTTGCGGTAGCCGAAAAAGGGGCGTTTCTGCATGCGCCTGATATGTATATGGAAAAGCTGGTTGTTGGCCCCGGCGCAAAAGATACCATCGATTTGAACCTGCCTCTGGCTGAAAACCTTAAGCGAGTCGCAATAAAGATGGGCAAACCACTGAGCACCTTAACCGTGATTACGCTGGCGAAACCGCGCCATGACGATGCAATAGCTGAAATGCAAAAGCTCGGCGTGCGGGTTTTCGCTATTCCTGACGGTGACGTAGCTGCCTCTATATTGACCTGCATGCCCGACAGCGAAGTCGACGTAATGTACGGCATCGGCGGTGCGCCGGAAGGGGTTATTTCGGCCGCGGTTATTCGCGCGCTGGACGGTGACATGCAGGCCCGTTTACTGGCTCGTCATCAGGTTAAAGGCGACAACGAAGAGAACCGCCGCATTGGTGAGCAAGAGCTAGCGCGCTGTAAGCAAATGGGCATCGAAGCAGGAAAAGTTCTGCTGCTGGGCGATATGGCCCGCAACGATAATGTTATTTTCTCTGCCACCGGCATTACTAAAGGCGATTTACTGGATGGCATTCAGCGCAAAGGCGACATGGCGACCACTGAAACGCTGTTGATTCGCGGTAAATCACGCACCATCCGCCGCATCCGCTCAATTCACTATCTCGACCGCAAAGGCGCGGCGCTGTGCGATATTTTGCTATAGCTTTTACGTTTAGGCAGGCGTACTGATTAAAGGGTCGCCCGTACTAATGACATAAAAAAGCCGGGGAGCTATTCATATCTCTCCGGCTTTTTTATTTCTTATATTCTATTCACTGACGCAGCGAAATATCAGACCCCGAACTCCTGCTGATAAGCCTTAATCGCCGCCAGTTGCTCGGCCATTTCCGGTTTTTCGGCCAAATATTCAATTAAGTCATCCAGCGTAATAATCGCAATCACCCTACATGCGTAGTCGCGCTGCACTTCCTGAATCGCCGACAGCTCACTGCGGCCGCGTTCCTGGCGGTCGAGGGAGATCAGCACGCCGCTCAGCGATGCCTGTTTCTGGCTAATAATGTCCATCGACTCACGAATCGCCGTACCGGCGGTAATCACATCGTCAACCAGCATCACCCGACCGGTTAACGGGCTACCAACCAGATTGCCACCTTCACCGTGGTCTTTGGTTTCTTTGCGGTTAAAGCAGTAAGGAATGTCGATATTATGATGTTCTGACAGTGCCACTGCGGTAGTCGTCGCAATCGGAATGCCTTTATACGCAGGCCCGAAAAGCAGATCAAATTCAATGCCTGAGTCAACCAGCGCTGCGGCGTAAAAACGCCCTAACAAAGCAAGATCTCGCCCGGTGTTAAAGAGGCCCGCATTGAAGAAGTATGGACTAACTCTGCCTGACTTCAGGTGAAATTCGCCGAACTTTAATACCTGTTTGCTAAGCGCAAACTCAATAAACTGCCGCTGGTAGGGTTTCATGAACGGACTCTCCTTAACGGTAAATACTCGATTATCTGAGCTAATTTCAAGTTAGTGACAAAGCAATTTAGTTTGATTTCAGAGTAAGTTTCGTCCGCATCAATAACGCTGGAATATGAACATTCACTGGCGACCGAGGAGCGGCGCTTCCGTCGCCTTCTGGATTATTGAGCCAGCGCTGCTTTTTGAGCCTCAATAATAGAATCAATTCCCACTCGGGCTAGATCCAACAGAACCAGTAACTCTTCATGGCTGAACGGTTCACCTTCTGCGGTGCCCTGCACTTCAATCATTCGGCCATCATCAGTCATGACCACGTTCATATCGGTTTCAGCCGCGGAGTCTTCAACATATTCCAGATCGCACAGCGCTTCACCGCCAACAATGCCTACGGAAACCGCTGCAACCATGCCCTTCATCGGATTTTTCTTTAACTTTCCGCTGGCCACTAATGCGTTTAATGCATCGGCCAGAGCCACACAGGCGCCGGTGATAGAGGCGGTGCGGGTGCCACCGTCGGCCTGTAATACGTCGCAGTCGAGGGTAATGGTGAATTCGCCTAATTGCTTAAGGTCTACCGCAGCGCGCAGTGAACGGGCAATCAGACGTTGAATTTCTAGGGTACGGCCCCCCTGCTTACCTTTCGCCGCTTCACGCGGGTTACGGGTGTGAGTAGAGCGCGGAAGCATGCCGTATTCGGCGGTGATCCAGCCTTGTCCCTGCCCCTTTAAAAAGCGTGGAACGCCTTCTTCAATGGTCGCGGTACATAATACTTTGGTTGCGCCAAACTCAACCAGAACGGAGCCTTCCGCATGTTTTGTGTAGCTGCGGGTCAGGGTAATCGGGCGTACTTGTTGAGCACTTCGGCCTTCTGGACGCATGCAATAATTCTCCGCTGGTTATTTTTAAGAAATGCGCTTATAGCCAAAGTAATTGGGTAACTTCAAGTACCAAGGGTATCGCGTTGTGCCGCGCATTATACTGACTTAGTCGCGTTATGCCTATCTCGGGTTGGCGGATGTTAACCGATTCGATGTAATCAGAGGAAAATAGAGAAGTACTGGCTGAGGGGAGACAATCGCTGATTGATGACTACCGGCCCGCAGGCCAGCAGTCAGTTTTTATTTAGCTATTTAGATGGAGTCGCAGCGTCAGCTGTCGCTACGGGCGCAGTTGAACTAGAAGGTTGTAAAATGACATATTTAAAAACAAACCGAGGGTACTTAGTCTGTAAGCTAGCTCGCGCATCCTGTGACGTCATTTTTCTAGCCAGAACTTGTTGTTTATACTGGTTTGCAGTAGCCATAATATTAATTGTCCCGTTACCGCGACTCACTTTAGTATCGGCACTAACCAGAGCGTTCATGCAGTCTACATAGGCAACATAAGCATCAGGAGCCTGATTCATTGCATCACACGAATTATGATAGTCCTTCAAAATTGACGTTTTAGATGAACATCCCGCCATTAACAACGCAGCCAAAACCAGAAGAGAAATCTTTTTCATCAGTAATCCTTTGTACCAAAAAAAACATAAAAAAATTTTATTTTATAATTAGTTAACATCAAAATTCACAACATCAAAAACAGCGTTTTTGTTTGCGGAAGTCATCATTACCCATCGAGATAAAACTCGCAATTAGTTCGACGCTTTTCGCTGAAAATAACTCAGATAAATAAATCACAATATGATGAATCAATCAGTGATAGCCTGTTACGTGATTGGTAGATTTGTCGCTCAAAGGTATAATCCTTTTTTCTCTGATAACGGGTACCCGATTATGATCCGCAGTATGACAGCTTATGCACGCCATGAAATTAAAGGCGAATGGGGTAGCGCAGCGTGGGAACTTCGTTCCGTAAACCAGCGTTATTTAGAAACTTACATCCGCCTGCCTGAGCAATTTCGTAGTCTGGAGCCCGTTATACGTGAACGTATCCGTACGCGTTTAACCCGCGGTAAAATCGAATGTAACCTGCGTTTTGATCTCGATCCGTCAATGCAAACCGACCTGATGCTGAATAAGGAGCTGGCTATTCAGCTGGTTCAGGCCGCTAACTGGGTAAAAATGCAAAGCGACGAAGGCGAAATCAATCCGGTTGAAATCTTGCGTTGGCCGGGGGTTATGTCGGCAAAAAGCCAAGATTTAGACGTAATCAGCACCGAGCTGATGGCCTCGCTGGAAGTTGCTCTAGATGACTTCATCACCGCCCGTGAACGTGAAGGCTCAGCGCTGAAAGAGCTGATCGAACAGCGTTTAGAAGGCGTAAGCGCCGAAGTGATTAAAGTCCGCGCCCGTATGCCGGAAGTTCTGGTGTGGCAACGTGAAAGGCTGATGAGCAAGCTGGAAGACGCGCAGGTTCAGCTAGACAACAACCGCCTTGAACAAGAACTGGTGATGCTGGCCCAGCGCATTGACGTAGCCGAAGAGTTGGATCGCCTAGAAGCCCACGTGAAAGAGACTTACGTTATTCTGAAAAAGCAGGAAGCCGTCGGCCGTCGGTTAGACTTTATGATGCAGGAATTTAACCGCGAATCGAATACGCTGGCGTCGAAGTCGATTAATTCCGAGATTACCACCTCGGCGATTGAGCTGAAGGTGCTGATTGAGCAGATGCGGGAACAGATTCAGAATATTGAGTAGCTTCACATAGCGCTTCACTCAATTGTATTGAACCAGAATGCCAGCTGATTAGCTGGCTTTTTTAATGCTGTAGGGTTCTATTTAATTTCAGCAAATCGCAATGAATCCAATAAACCAAAAACAAAAAGCCCGCATCTCTACAGACTTTTTATCATTGATAATTCATTGAGAATGATGAAATCCAGCGCGCTTCTAAAGGTTTCTTCTCCCGGTAAACAGGCTGATAATAAACACGATAATCCCGACAACAAACACTATCTTAGCCGCTGTAGCAGCTGTACCTGCCAACGCGCCGAAACCTAATGCGGCAGCAATCAGAGCGACGACCAGAAAAATAATTCCCCAACGAAACATAACAAACCCCTTACTTTATTTAGAAAGTTGAGATTGATTTGGCTAACCAGCTGTTATTTCTAAGCCAATCGTCTGACGCAAAAAATATCTATCGATTACTATGGATATGTAAGTGGATACCACATGGGTAATTATAGTTCATCAGCAGAAACGTGATGAAAAAATCAAATAGCCAGACTAACCATCTGAAAATATAAAAATAATTTATAATTTGAGTGTGATGAATGGGTAGGCTAAGGGTCATCTGCGGCAATAAGAAGACGAGATCAATTCGGTTGAAAGTTACGGCATCATCCCACAGCAAAATCAATATGGAGTGGCAACATTATCGTCCCTTGTCATTCTCTGTAATTGTATATGTTTAAAATTCTCGTTTTTATGTACACGTGTTTGAAATATGTCGATGCGCTAAACATATCTCCCAAACTCTAGATAAAAACATGGCAGCCAAAATCCCCCAGATTGAATTTGAATAAAAATCCTAAATAATCAATTTAATATGCAAAACTCTCAACTATCACTGTCACAAACCGTCACAATTATGCTAATAATCTAGGGCAATTATAAAACTGCCACTCGCCTCACCGGGTGGCTGACTATTTTAACGTCTGGGTAGTTTTTGAAATCATGGAGAACGTATGCAGTATCTTTCATTAGCAGTAGGTTTAGGGTTGGGTCTGACCGGTTTAAGCGCGCAGGCAGCAACCGAGTACACCGGCGATAAAGTTCAAGGCATTCAGGTTATTTCTAAGCTCGACGTTTCCGATTTAGCGGTAGGCCAGCATCGTTTTATGGTTGAAACCGTAGAAACCGGAACCGGGCAGCGTTGGTATGTACCCGTCATGGTGGCGAAAGGCGCTGCGGATGGCAAAAAAGTACTGCTACAGGCTGGCGTTCACGGTGATGAACTCAACGGCGTACGGGTTGTTCAGCAAGTGATGGCGCAGCTTAAGCCAGCCAAAATGAAAGGTACGGTCATTGGCGTAATCGGCCCTAACCGTTCAGGTATCGAGCGCGTTTCCCGTACTTGGGCGATCTCCACCAGCGGCGGCGAATACGTTGACTACAACCGCGTTCAGCCGGGCAAAGAGTTTGGTACTGCCCCGCAGCGTCAGGCCTGGCTGATGTGGAATAATGTGTATAAAGGCAACGTCGATGTGGCGATTGATTACCACACCCAGTCAACCGGCGCGGCTTACCCGCTGTTTATTTATGCTGACTACCGTAATCCGGAAGTTCCGACTATCGCCGAGCTGTTCCCGGCCGACCAAATTAAGAAAGACCCCGGTGAGCCTGGCTCTGTAGAGACCACCTTCATTGAAAGCGGCATTCCGGCCATTACCGTAGAAGTCGGTACACCTCGCCTCTATGAGAACGACATGATTACCCGCGGTATTCGTGGCGCACAAAACGTGTTGATTCACTATAAAGTCATTGATGGCAAAATTGAGGATACGGCCCAGTCGAGAAAAACCTATATCGGCAACGAAATGACCTCTATCGGCGCAAAAACCGGTGGATTTGCCGAAATACTGGTAAAAATCGGTGATGACGTGAAAAAAGGGCAGAAAGTTGCTATTCAGCGTAATGCCTTTGGCGATGTGGTTGCGGAATACACCAGCGATAAAGACGGCAAAGTACTGTCGATTGGCACAGACGTAACGCGTGAACCACGCGCTCTATTGGTACGGTTACTGAGCATTAATCCAGCAGAAAGCTGTAACAAAGGCTGCTAATTTTAGAAAGCCCGTCTTAGTGTAAACGGCCCAACGTTATGGGGTTCAGTTCATTAGCACGGGCTTTAATCACTCCTTCTTCCCCAAGCTCTCTGGCTCAGAAAATACCGATATAGTTGGTTCACACAAAATTCACAATGAAATAATAGAATTAGCCATTATCAAGCGGTGGCCAGCGCTCTTAATACTATTGATAAAACGCATCAGCCTTCTACCGTAGCCCTGAAGAGACAATGATAAGAAGGATCTTAGATCATGGTGAACCCCAGCTACTATGCTGCTTTAGTGCTCAGCCCGCTGCTATTTTTTACCTCCGCAAAGCTACTGTCTAAAATAAAATCCCGCTCAGGAAAACGCCGCTATATCGCGATAACCTTTATGATGGCACTCATTAGCCTATCTATTCCGGCGGCCTACCTCTCAGACGCTATAGGAGAACATCCGGGCTATGCGCAGTTCAGGGTTCTGGCTTACAGCGAGCTGTTAGTGTGTTTGTCCGCACCCTTTGTCGGCGTAGTTGGCGTAGGGATAGCGTCTGTTTTACTTAAAGCCAGCGGAAAACGATGGTTAAAGCGCGGTATCTATCTGTTCTGCCTGTTCACGGTGCTTGGTTATACCAGTCTGCCTTTCGTCAAACAGTTGGCCAAGCCAAGGCCTTTTTATCCAAATGCCGCTACTATCGGCAACAGATGGATAGACGGCATCGCGCTACAAACCACGCCTTCAACCTGTGGGCCCGCATCGCTGGCAACAATATTAGCCCGCTATGGCAGCGGTGAGACCGAAGCCAACATAGCCGAACAGGCTTATTCGTCGTCCAGAGGCACAGAAAATTGGTATTTAGCCCGCTACGCGGCAAAACTTGGCTATCGGTATCACTTTCTGACCGAGCTCAATCTCGCAAAAGTACCAACCCCTTCAATCATTGGCGTTAACGTTAAAAGAATTAACCGCGCGGGAAAACCTAGCCGGGCGGGCCACTTTATTACCCTACTCGATAGCCACGACGGATATTACCTGATTGCCGATTCACTCAGTGGTTTACACCGGCTGACGGCGGAACAGTTTGATCGGAAATACTATTACCGCGGTTTTGTTCTCCATATCAGTAAGGCTGACGAATAGAAAATATCGCGCTAACTTCGCATTAAGGGCAAACGTACGCTCACAGACAGAAAACATATTCCTGTTTGTTCCCACTGGACAATGAATTACCATAACGGCCAATCTTTTCCCATTTGGCTATATGGATATCCAATGCGTTATTTGGCTGCTATTTTACCCGCGATTCTGTTACTGACTGCCTGTAGCAGCGATCCGCAATCGTCCTCGACAACTGCTCAAAGCTCACCGAAAGGCGGATTTAGGCTTGAACAGGAACATGCTATTCATCCGTTAAGCGGTGACTTTGCGTCTAATCAGTCAACCGAAGCCTTTATCGACAAAATGGTCAAGGTACATGGATTTGACCGCCAGCAGTTACACGACGTATTGGGCCAGACTAAACGCCTCGACTGGGTCATTGGGCTGATGGACAAGCAGGGGCCATCAACCACCCCCGCACCTCCCGGCTATGTCCCAAAGCCTAACGGAGCTTGGATCCGTTATAGCAACAAGTTCATCACCCCAACCAATATTCCAAAGGGCGTCGCTTTCTGGAATGAGCATGAAGCAGCCCTACAGCGTGCCTCGAAAGAGTACGGCGTTCCACCTGAAATTATCGTTGGCATTATCGGCGTAGAAACCGGCTGGGGCCGCAATATGGGCAAAACTCGGATTATCGATGCGCTGGCTACCCTATCGTTCGCCTACCCTCGCCGTGCTGAATACTTCACCAGCGAACTGGAAACCTTCCTGCTGATGGCCCGTACTGAAGGCAACGACCCGCTGTCTTTACGCGGTTCCTACGCGGGAGCCATGGGCTACGGCCAGTTTATGCCGTCATCGTTTAAACAATATGCGATAGATTTCGACGGTAACGGCCATACTAATCTGTGGGATCCGGTTGACGCTATCGGCAGCGTTGCCAACTACTTTCACGCCCACGGCTGGGAAAAAGGCGCACCGGTTGCCATACTGGCAAGCGGTCAAGCACCGCTAATGGATAACGGCTTTAAGACCAAATATCCAATATCTGTACTGGCTTCCGCCGGATTAAAACCGCTCGGCTCGCTCGGTGGTCATACCGAAGCCAGCCTACTGCGCCTTGATATGGGCACCAGTTACCAATATTGGTATGGCCTGCCTAACTTCTACACCATAACCCGCTATAACCACAGCACGCACTATGCGATGGCGATCTGGCAGTTGGGTGAAGCCGTAGGAAAAGCGCGGCTTCAGGCGAAATAGGCTGCGTGATACATGATGCAAAAGGGCCGCTACTGCGGCCCTTTTGGCAAAGTCATTTAATTATATTGCAGCATACGTTTCATCCGCATAATAACGTCGGAATATGAACATTTTCTAACGGCTGAAGTCTGCGTGTTTATCTATCCCTACCCTACTCGTTCATGCGTAACGCCGGTTAAAACCAGATGAATCCACAAATAACATCCTGATAGCCAAGGTTGAAACTTGTCATAAAAATGGTCCCTCCATCACTAAAATCCCGCCATGCCGAGCGTATTATTAAATATCCCCATAGCCTAATTAATAACGCAACTCTCGCGCGTAAGGTATTAGCATAGAGAAGTTAACCTAATGAATATATTTGAAAAATTGAACGCAATGCTCTCATCCGACGAAAACGAATATTACGAAAATGACTATTTTCTGGATGCTGAACGGCAAATAGCGCGGCTATCTGAAAACAACCTTCCCCGGTTACTTGCTGCGTGGCAAAATCAAAACACGGAGTGGTGGAACCGCTTTGCGCAGTCTTCGACCCATATTCCGCAGCCCGTTCTACGCCAGTTGCTGATGGGCACAATAACGGCACCAACTACATCGCATAAAAATAAAATCATACTATCTTTATTGAACCGACTACCGCACGAAACTGACGGTTCAGAGCTGTCTCACACGTTAGTGAATTACGCAGCAAAACTTTGGCGCGCCGAACCGGGGCTTCGTTTACAAATTCAGATGAGTACATGGCACTGCGGCCTTTCACCCCGGCTGTTAGAAAAACTGGGGTTTGGCTCATGGCATGAAGCAGGCCTGTGATAACGTTTCACGATACGAAAAATCAGTAATAGGCTGAAGGTTAAAAATAAAGGCGTTAATATGAGTCACTCACCGGTTATCAAAACCTCTGGAATCGATAATGTCAGCTTCGGCACCAACGTTACCGTTGTTCAGCCAGTTAATATCTATGGCAGCTTTATTGGAGATGATGCCTTTATCGGTCCCTTTGTTGAAATACAAAAAAATACCCACATCGGTCAACGTACTAAAATTCAGTCCCATAGCTTTTTGTGTGAATACACCACTATCGGTAACGACTGCTTTATCGGTCACGGCGTGATGTTTGCCAACGATATGTTTAGAAACGGTAAGCCAGACGCCCGGCCGGAATCATGGGCCCGTATTACTATTGGAAATAGCGTATCCATTGGTTCGAATGCCACAATTCTTGCCGTTAGTATTTGCAACAACGTGGTTATCGGCGCTGGTTCAGTCGTCACCAAAAACATTTCCGCACCCGGTATCTATGCCGGAAATCCGGCCAGATTGCTACGGCATCTGCCCCATGACGCCGCCTGACCTAGGCGTAATTTGCGATATCCAAGCCGCGGATTATCATGCCGAACGGTTAAAAACCGTTGACCTTCAACGCGTTAAGCCTTTCTGCAGCAAGCTGTACCTGCGGGTGACGAATAAACTCGTAGGCTTGCATTGCACTCTTTTTACCTAATTGCTGTTCGCTCTGCCAGTCGGCATGGCTGCGTTCGGTTAACGCCTTCCAGCTAAGCAGATTGTCGCTTCGCACCGGCAGAAAAGTGAATCCTAACGCAGGCAACCACTTCTCGATACCCTTTTCACGGGCGGAAATAAACTGCTGATATACACGCTCGGCCTGAGCCGGACCAAAAACCTCATTCAGGTCTTCAGCCGTTAATGACAGCCAAGACGTGATATCGATGGCTTTTCCTGACGTCACTAACGCCTGCCACGTTTTGGTACTGATACCCTTGAGGCCCAACCCTTGCTTACCGCTCAACCAGACTAAACGAGAGAGAAACTGTTGTTCGCACCCTTTCTCTGCGGTCCAACAGCTCAGAGCGTTATAACGCTCTTCATCGGGAACTATAACCTCAGCCCGGGACTCCAGCCGCCAAACAACCTGATTAATCTGTGGGACCCCCTGACCGGCCAGCGTAAGTGAAACGCGGTCTCCCGGCCGGACATCCCACTGTCGCCAGCGCGCCGGTGAACCTAGGCTGATGCGGCGTATCCATTTATCATCTAGTTTAACCGGATTAACGTTAACCACCGCCGAGATCCGCCCGGTTCTGCCAACGTTGAACTCAACCGACTGAATCTCGGCAACGATGTTTTCTGCCGGATATTTCCACGCCACCGCCCACGTTGGAGGTTTAGCGATCCATAGGTTGCCCACGGGCCGTTCACCCTGACGAATGACGATGCCATCACGAACAAAAGGAAGTTCAGTTCTAAACCAATGTTGATACCAACGATCGGCGTCTTCATATGATGCGACCTGATGGGTGTTATCAGGACCATAAATAAACCCCATATCCTTGAGCTGAGCAATTCTATTGACCATTTCCGGCGGGCCATCCGGCCAGTCCCATAGCCAGAAACCGATGCGTTCAATCGCCTGCGGTAAAAGTTCGCGGCTCATCATCGCCCCTGCGACTTTCGAGCGCGCATTTTGCCCACCATCCCGCTGCTGAATGTGGTTATCCATTCGCCAGAAAAGCTCGCCCTGAACCACCAGTCGCTTACGGTCGGTACGTATTCGACGGGGGATCCCTTTGATATTCAGCGCATGTGCGGTCCAGTCTTCACCCTTGCTATTATCTCCCCGGCTAATGGCTGACGTCAGATGGCCATTCTGGTATATCAACGTTACCGCCACGCCATCGACTTTCGGCTGCACCCATAAATCGCTGCGCTTACTCATCCAACTGGTCACCGCCAGAAGATCCGGCAGTTTCATCAGCCCCGTATGAACAATAGGGTGGACAAGCGGATAAGCCAGCGTATCGCTATTGACGGACACGGTTGCAGAAATCAGTTCTGGAAAGCAGCCGCGCCACTGTTCTCGCTGATTGAACAGGCTATCGTAAATATCGTCATCAATATCGGAAATACCGTGCTGATAATACGCCCGATCCCAGCGGACCAACTGGGCATCCAGCGCGCTAACCTCGCGGGCTGCCTGCTCTTGACTCCATTCAGGACAATCCGGTTGAGGTTGGTTTTGCCCCCATGCCATATTGCTGCTTAAACCGCTTAAATAAAGCAACAGCAGGCTGACCATTAATTTGATAAACAGATTGATAAATAACACCGTTGCGCACTCCGCCTGCCAGAAAACAGCATTGAAGTAAAAATAGCGCAGGGCCACCAGAGGGAATAATCGAGGTTGGAATATCGGCCGCAAAAATGATTCGAACGAGATGTAATACAAGATTATTTCGCGAAATGGATCGAAATAAGAGTAAATAGTGGCGATTCTAATAAAAATTATCCCTTATTGTGTGACGATGCTTTATGCTTCGCCGCAGCGGTGTATACTATACAGGGATTTTGCACGCTTCTATTTTAGACAATTCACCAACAACAAACAGACACAATAATGGCTAAAGGTACGCTTTACATTATCTCCGCCCCAAGCGGCGCAGGGAAATCCAGCCTTATTCAGGCTCTATTAAAAACTCAGCCAGCTTATGATATGCAGGTTTCTATATCTCACACCACGCGGGATAAACGACCGGGCGAAGTTGAGGGTGAGCATTATTATTATGTGTCCGTTGATGAATTTAAACGGCTAATTAAAGAAGATACATTTTTAGAATACGCCGAAGTTTTTGGTAATTATTACGGCACGTCAAAACCAAAAATTGAACGCGTTTTATCTCAAGGCATTGACGTTTTCTTAGATATTGACTGGCAGGGTGCTCGTCAAATCCGTGAAAAAATGCCGCACAGCCGCAGCATATTTATTTTACCACCGTCGAAAGACGAACTGGCTCGGCGCCTTCAGAACAGAGGGCAAGATAGTGACGAAATTATCGCTGGTCGTATGGATAAAGCCATACAAGAAATTTCTCACTATGCAGAGTACAATTATCTGATTATTAATGATGACTTTGATTTAGCTCTACACGACCTGAAGGCAATTGTTCGTACCGAACGACTGCTGTTAGATCGTCAAAAACAGCGAAATGAAGCTTTAATCAGTAAACTATTGGCAGACTGAGGCCGGTTTAAGTATCATGCCCAGTCCTTTCTTTATCTGTGGAGTTTCACAATATGGCACGCGTAACCGTACAAGACGCTGTAGAAAAAATTGGTAACCGCTTTGACCTCGTTCTGGTCGCGGCTCGCCGGGCTCGTCAACTTCAGACTCAGGGTAAAGATCCCCTCGTTCCGGAAGAGAACGATAAATATACCGTTATTGCACTGCGTGAAATCGAAGAAGGCCTGATCACCGGTCAAATCCTTGATTCAAACGCGCGTCAGGAACAGCACGAGCAGGATGCTGCAGAAATGCAAGCGGTCACCGCCATTGCTGAAGGCCGTCGTTAATTAAGGCGGCGTAACTACTTTGTACCTGTTTGAAAGCCTTAATATACTGGCTAAACAATACTTGCCGGATGAGCAAATTGAGTGCCTCAAACAGGCATACATTGTTGCGCGTGATGCCCATGAAGGGCAAGCCCGCTCCAGCGGTGAACCTTACATTACCCATCCAGTCGCGGTGGCCGGCATTCTTGCAGGTATGCGTCTGGACTATGAAACGCTAACCGCAGCACTCCTTCATGACACCATCGAAGACACATCGGTAACCTATCAGGACGTCGAACAGCGTTTTGGAAAAAGCGTTGCCGAGCTGGTCAACGGTGTGTCAAAGCTCGATAAACTCAAGTTTCGCGACAAGAAAGAGGCGCAGGCCGAAAACTTCCGCAAAATGATCATGGCGATGGTACAAGATATCCGCGTCATTCTGATCAAACTGGCTGACCGTACGCATAATATGCGCACGCTGGGCGCACTCCGCCCAGATAAACGTCGTCGCATTGCCCGCGAAACCCTTGAGATATACAGCCCGCTAGCCCACCGGCTAGGTATCCATCATCTTAAAATCGAACTGGAAGAGCTCGGTTTTGAAGCGCTGTATCCAAACCGTTATCGCGTTCTGAAAGAGGTGGTCAAAGCCGCCCGCGGCAATCGTAAAGAGATGATTCAAAAAATTCTCTCTGAGATTGACGGCAGGCTAAAAGAGGCTGGCATCCCTTGTCGCGTCAGCGGTCGTGAAAAGCATCTGTATTCTATCTACCGCAAAATGCACCATAAAGAGCAGCGTTTTCACTCGATCATGGACATCTATGCGTTCCGCATTATCGTCAGCGAAGTGGATACCTGCTATCGCGCGTTAGGTCAGGCCCATAGCCTGTATAAACCGCGCCCGGGCAGAATCAAAGACTATATTGCCATTCCCAAAGCCAACGGCTATCAGTCGCTGCACACCTCGCTAATCGGCCCTCATGGCGTTCCCGTCGAAGTACAAATTCGTACCGAAGACATGGACCAAATGGCTGAAATGGGCGTGGCTGCACACTGGGCGTATAAAGAGAAAGGCGAATCCGGCACCGCCGCGCAAATTCGCGCTCAACGCTGGATGCAAAGCCTGCTTGAGCTACAGCAAAGCGCCGGTAGCTCATTTGAATTTATTGAAAGCGTAAAATCAGATCTGTTCCCGGACGAAATTTACGTTTTCACGCCGAAAGGCCGGATTGTCGAACTACAGGCGGGAGCAACGCCGGTGGACTTCGCCTATGCGGTGCATACCGATATCGGTCATGCCTGCGTTGGTTCTCGTGTCGATCGCCAACCTTACCCGCTCTCCCAAGAGCTGCATAACGGCCAGACGGTAGAGATTATTACCGCGCCGGGCGCACGCCCGAATGCCGCGTGGCTAAACTTTGTCGTCAGTTCTAAAGCCCGGACCAAAATCCGCCAAATGTTGAAAAACCTCAAGCGTGACGATTCAATTGGTCTGGGGCGGAGGCTGTTAAATCACGCCTTAGGGCAGGGCCGCAAGATTGCCGATATCGAACCGCAAAATCTGAACCGTGAACTGAAACGGCTGAAGCTGGCCACCCTTGACGATTTACTGGCCGAAGTAGGTCTAGGCAACGTCATGAGCGTGATGATTGCAAAAAACCTACTGAATGAAGAAAACGTTGAAATTGAACCCGCAATCAACGGGCGTAAGCTGGCTATTCGCGGCGCAGACGGTATTTTGCTGACCTTCGCTAAGTGCTGCCGTCCTATTCCGGGCGACCCTATTATTGCGCATGTTAGCCCGGGTAAAGGGTTAGTTATTCACCATGAATCCTGTCGGAATATTCGCGGCTACCAAAAAGAACCAGAAAAATTCATGGCCGTTGAGTGGGCAGAAGATACTGAGCAAGAATTTATTGCCGAAATCAAAGTCGAGATGTTTAACCATCAGGGCGTGCTGGCTAACCTAACCGCAGAAATTAACTCGGCTAAGTCCAATATTCAGAGCCTGAATACGGAAGAAAAAGACGGCCGAGTTTACGTTGCCTTTATCAGGTTAACTACGCTTAACCGCGTCCATCTGGCCAATATAATGCGTAAAATTCGTATTATGCCGGATGTCATAAAAGTCACCCGTAACCGAAATTAATTCTTATGTCCCCTGAACGCTTCGCACGGATACGCCATATGCTTGTTACCCGGCAAACCGACCTGACGGTTTGTCTGGAACAGGTACATAAACCCCATAACGTCTCTGCGATTATCCGTACCGCTGACGCCGTTGGCGTACATGAAGTTCACGCCGTATGGCCTCATGAGCGGATGAAAACGCAGGTCGCCAGCGCAGCGGGTAGTAACAGCTGGGTACAGGTAAAAACTCACCGCGATATCGCCGATGCAGTCAGCCATTTAAAACGGCAGGGCATGCAAGTCCTTGCGACTAATCTGTCAGATAACGCGGTTGATTTTCGTGAGATAGACTACACCCGCCCGACCTGCATACTGCTCGGTCAGGAAAAAACTGGCATTACCCAAGAAGCGTTGGCATTAGCCGACAGGGATATCATTGTGCCAATGATCGGAATGGTTCAGTCGCTTAACGTCTCCGTCGCATCAGCCATTATTCTGTATGAAGCCCAGCGCCAGCGTCAGATGGCGGGCCTGTACAACCGTCTAAATAGCCCGCTGGACCACGAAGAGCAACAGCGTTTTCTGTTCGAAGGCGGTTACCCTGTGCTGGCCAACGTTGCCAAGCGCAAAAACTTACCCCGCCCGCATATTGACGATCAAGGCCAGATCGTTGCCGATGAAGGCTGGTGGGCGGCAATGCAGGCACTCAAGCCAAAGCGGCTGAGGCCTTAAGATGCAAGGCCGCCTGCTGGACGCCATTTCGCTGAACACGCTGTCCGGCGTGGGCGCTAGTCAGGCTGAGAAACTAGCCAAAATAGGCCTATATAATATTCAGGATCTGCTGTTCCACCTGCCCCTGCGCTACGAAGACCGCACCAAACTTTATCCTATCGGCGATTTAATGCCGGGACTACACGTGACCGTTGAAGGGGAAGTAATACGCAGCGATATCGCCTTTGGCCGCCGCCAGATGCTGACCTGTCAGATAACCGACGGCACCGGCGTTCTGACCCTGCGTTTCTTCAATTTTAATGCCGCAATGAAAAACAGCCTGTCGCCGGGCAAGCGGGTTAAAGCCTATGGCGAGGTTAAGCGCGGTGCCAACAATGCCGAAATCATTCATCCTGAATATCGCATTCAGGGAGATAACAGCGCCATCGAGTTAGAAGAAGCCCTGACGCCGGTTTATTCCACCACCGAAGGCGTACGTCAGGCGACCTTACGCAAACTCACCGATCAGGCGCTTAAGCTGCTAGATACCTGCGCTATTAGCGAGCTTCTGCCACAGGAACTCAGCGCTAACTTAATCAGCCTGCCCGATGCGCTGCGCACGCTACACCGCCCGCCGCCGGATACCCAGCTAACCGATCTCGAGCAGGGTAAGCACCCGGCCCAGCGCCGGCTGATACTGGAAGAGCTGCTGGCGCATAATTTAAGCATGCTTTCAGCCCGTGCCGGAGCGCAAAGCTACAGCGCTTGGCCGCTGAAAGATAGCGGCACGCTGGTACAGCAAATGCTGGCTGCCCTGCCGTTTAAGCCTACCAATGCTCAACGCCGCGTGGTTACTGATATTCAGCAGGATATGGTGAAACCCTTCCCGATGATGCGGCTGGTGCAGGGCGACGTGGGCTCAGGTAAAACGCTGGTAGCCGCGCTGGCAGCTCTCATTGCCATTGAAAACGGTAAACAGGTTGCGTTAATGGCACCGACAGAACTGTTGGCCGAACAGCACGCTAACAACTTTCGCCTGTGGTTTGAACCATTGGGTGTCAAAGTCGGCTGGCTGGCCGGTAAGCAAAAGGGCAAAGCGCGGCAGGAACAAATGGCCGCCATCGCCTCGGGAGAGGTCTCGATGATTGTCGGTACCCACGCCATTTTTCAGGAGCAGGTAAAATTCTCCGGACTGGCATTAGTGATTATCGATGAACAACACCGGTTTGGCGTGCACCAGCGACTGGCCCTGTGGGAAAAAGGCCAAGAGCAGGGCTTTCACCCACACCAGTTAGTCATGACCGCAACCCCAATCCCCCGAACGCTGGCAATGACTGCCTATGCCGATATGGACACCTCAGTTATCGATGAGCTACCGCCGGGGCGAACGCCGGTTACCACCGTTGCCATTCCGGACTCCCGTAGAGAAGAGATTATTCAACGGGTCAGAAGCGCCTGTAAGCTGGAAAATCGTCAGGCTTACTGGGTCTGTACGCTAATTGAAGAATCCGAACTGTTGGAAGCTCAGGCCGCCGAAGCGACAACGGAAGGCTTGAAAGAAGCGCTCCCCGAACTGACTATTGGTTTGGTTCACGGCCGAATGAAAGGCGCAGAAAAACAGGCAATTATGCAGGCTTTCAAGCTGGGTGAAATTCAGCTGCTGGTGGCGACCACGGTCATTGAAGTTGGCGTAGACGTACCCAACGCCAGCCTGATGATTATCGAAAACCCTGAACGCCTTGGTCTGGCCCAACTCCATCAGCTTAGAGGCCGCGTCGGGCGGGGTGCGGTGGCATCCCACTGCGTACTGCTGTACAAAACTCCGCTGAGTAAAACGGCGCAAAAACGCCTTCAGGTATTACGCGATAGCAACGACGGCTTTGTCATTGCCCAGAAGGATTTAGAAATTCGCGGGCCAGGCGAGCTATTAGGCACTCGCCAGACCGGCGTAACTGAGTTTAAAGTCGCAGACTTACTGCGCGATCAAGGCATGATCCCCGAAGTTCAGCGCGCTGCGCGCTATATTCACCAGCAGCACCCTCAACACGCTAAAGCGCTGATCGAACGCTGGCTGCCCGAAAGCTCAAGGTATACGCACGCCTGACCGGGCGCTTAAGCCCTTGCTCTTGTTTTTCAGCTCACCACCATTGCGCCATCGGCCAGCCGCGGCTTTTTATCATCAAGCCAGACTGAGAGAAAAATAAGGAAAGCAAACGATTGCTATCGCAAAAAATATCATTAAAATGCGCTCTTTGTGGCTTTAGAGGTTTTATATTTTAATGATGGCTAGCAGCTCACATTCCCCGACTGACACAGTCAGCAGTCCAAACACCGGCGATAAAAAATCTAACAGTGAACTGATTTATCACCTTGAAGACCGCCCGCCGCTCCCCCAAACGCTGTTCGCTGCGCTTCAGCATTTATTGGCCATGTTCGTTGCGGTAATTACCCCTGCGATGTTGATTTGTCAGGCTCTGGGTTTACCGGCTCAGGATACCCAACGCATCATCAGCATGTCGCTGTTCGCTTCTGGCCTAGCCTCTATTTTACAAATTCGCACTTGGGGGCCGGTGGGTTCTGGCCTGCTGTCTATTCAGGGTACCAGCTTTAACTTTGTTGCTCCGCTGATTATGGGTGGTATTGCTCTTAAAAATGAAGGTGCCGATGTACCAACCATGATGGCGACCCTGTTCGGTACGCTGATGCTGGCCTCCTGTACTGAAATTTTCCTCTCGCGGGTGCTGCATTTAGCCCAGCGAATCATTACTCCGCTGGTTTCCGGCATCGTGGTCATGATTATCGGCCTGTCGCTGATTCAGGTTGGTCTGATTTCGATCGGCGGCGGCTATAGCGCAATGTCTGAAACTAATAATACTTTCGGTTCGCCTAAAAACCTGCTGCTGGCGGGCGTGGTGCTGGCAACCATCATTTTATTAAATCGCCAGAAAAACCCTTATTTGCGGGTTTCATCGCTGGTTATCGCTATGGCAACTGGCTATGTACTGGCATGGTTTATGGGCATGCTACCGGAACACGTTAGCGTTGAAAGCCAGCTGATTACCATCCCGACGCCGCTGTATTACGGGCTGGGGATCGACTGGACATTGCTGATCCCGCTAATGCTGGTATTTATGATCACTTCGCTGGAAACCATTGGCGATATCACCGCAACCTCAGACGTTTCGGAACAGCCGGTTACCGGGCCGCTATATATGAAGCGCCTGAAAGGCGGCGTTCTTGCTAATGGCCTGAACTCCATGCTTTCGGCGGTGTTTAATACCTTCCCTAACTCATGCTTTGGTCAAAATAACGGGGTTATTCAGTTAACCGGCGTGGCCAGCCGCTACGTTGGCTATATTGTCGCCATCATGCTGGTGGTTCTCGGTCTGTTCCCGTTTGTGAGTGACTTAGTACTCAGCATTCCTGAACCTGTACTGGGCGGCGCGACCATCGTGATGTTCGGTACCATCGCCGCTTCCGGTGTGCGCATCGTTTCACGGGAACCGCTTAACCGTCGGGCAATCATGATCATGGCGCTGTCACTGGCCGTGGGTTTGGGCATTTCTCAACAGCCTCAGATTCTACAGTTTGCGCCTGAGTGGCTCAAAACGCTGCTCTCTTCCGGTATTGCCGCGGGCGGAATTACGGCAATAGTGCTGAATTTAGTATTTCCACATGAGAAGTAATATCGGCGTAGTACCCTGATTAACTCAGTCCGTGGTTTTACCCACGGGCTGAGCCTGCTAATAGCCGTGCCTGACTTAGCTTTCACGTCAGTACTATCGTCAGTGTGGCAAAGGGTGCCGTGTGAAAACAATCGCGCGGCATTCTACCAAATACCTTGAATCAATCACCCGCTGTCGCTATCTATTTAAAGTAAACCTCTCGGAAATTGAAAAACCTATAAAAGCCTCGGTTGAACAAAAACACGCCTGAATTAACGCATAAATTCGCATTATTTTCATTGTGATCCCGTTTTAAATGCGGCATAAAGAGGCTTCATCCCGAAAGTTTATTTCAGGTTCAGACCATGAGATTCATCCGAAAATTATTATTAGTCCTGTTATGCCTGATTATTTTGGCATTGGTGGCCGTCTATTTTGTTGGCCAAACCGCTTATGCGGCAAAATGGGTCAGCCAGTGGGTAAATGACAATACCCCTTATCAACTGTCGCTGGATAACATCGATTACGACATTACTGAACCGTCACAGTTAGTGCTCAACGGCGTTGAGCTGAAGCAGCAACGGCGGCCAGCGCTATTAAAAGCGAAAAAAGTCACGCTGGGGCTTACGGCTTCGCTGTGGGAATCACCGCTGCACTTTTCCAGCCTGTTGCTGGAAGAAGGTGCGTTAGAGCTGTCGTCTAAAACGTCAACCACGCTGGCGTTGAGCAGCGATCGCCTACAGCTAAAAAACATGGCGCTGAATATTGATAATCCGAACTTCAGCATGCAGGGTGAACGGGTGAACGCCGGGGTTATTCCCTGGACGCTCAGCGGCGAAAACCTGCCGGATACCGATAGTCACTTTGAGCTGAGCGCCGACAGGCTAGTGATTAACGGTATTGAAACCGAGCGAGCCTTAGTTCAGGGCGATATTAAAAACCATAGCATTCTGTTTAATAATGTCGGTGCCGATCTGGGCAACGGTTTACTGACCGCCAATGGTCAACGTACCGCCGAAGGTAAATGGCTGATAGATTCCCTACGCCTTAGCGATGTGAAATACCAAAGTACGTTAAGCCTTAGCGCCATGCTGGATCGGTTTTCCCAGCTATCAGGCCATACTGACATGAATATAAAGCGGCTGGATGTACTCAATTCCAATATTCAGGGCCCGTCATGGTCGTTGAGTGATTTTTCGCTATCGCTTAAAGAGGTGAATCTCATCAAAGGCGACTGGCAGCTCCAGTCAGGAACGGCAGCAATCAGCGCGCTCGATATCGTTTATAACGATCAACACCTGATCAGTCCGGTGTTAGAAATAGAGCTGGAACAAAACAAAGTTAAAATTAAGCAGTTCAGCAGCCGCTGGCAGGATGGACTAATACGCGCCAGTGGCGAGTGGCAGCGCGATACTCAAACATTAACGCTGGACGATGTCGCGCTGACATCCCTACTTTATACCCTGCCAAAAGAATGGTTGAGCTATTTGCAGCAGCCTCAGCCGGAATGGCTACGAGAATTGCACATCACCAAGCTCAGTACTAACCGTAATATTATTATTGATATTAACCCGGAATTTCCGTTCCAGTTCACGTCGGTCGATCTCAGCGGTAACAATTTACAGTTGATTAAAGACCACCAGTTTGGCCTGTGGCAAGGCTCGCTGACTGTGAATGCCTCAGAAGCCACTTTAAACAAAATCGACCTGCGCCATCCGTCAGTGGTGTTAACCGCCACGCCGGAAAACGTTCGCTTCACCGAAGGCAGCGCCTTCACTAAAGATGGGCTAATCGAAGCGACGGCAGTCGTTGGCCAGCAGGCAGAGCGCCCGCTGCAGCTGACGTTATCCGGCCGTTCTGTACCGGTGAATATGTTACAAAGCTGGGGCTGGCAGTCGATCCCATTGACAGGCAACGGCAACGTGAACCTACAGCTCACGGGAAATCTAAAAGATAAAGCCAGCGGAAAGCCAGAACTGAAGGGCAATCTAAAAATGGTCAATGCAGAGGGCCAGCAGTTGACTCAGTACCTGACAAGGCCGGACAGCGGGCAAGCCGACAATAGCGAAATTCAGCAGGACGTAATGCCGATAGCCGCGCCGCCAACAATGCCGACAGAGGCATCAGAAGCACCGACCTCTCAGCCTTAAAACCAAACCGGGCATCCGTAATCGACAGATGCCCGGTTACCTACAACGGAAAACGCGCCCAATCTTGCGGCCGGTTAATCACTCACCGTGTTCGACCGGTAATACCATATAGGTACCTTCAAACACGCAGGCCGTTTCTTCATCGCTGGATAGCCTAACTTCGAGCTGTACTCTGGCTTTACGCCCTTTGGCAAGACGATCCAGATCGCCTTTCATTGAGTCGAGGCTGGCTACCGCAACCGGCCGGCCGGTGATCGGTTTATGATAGCGAATATGGGCATCGACCAATACGATATCACCGCCTAGCTGGCGCTCCTGCAACAACAGCCAGATCAGCCCCCACCCGGTCAGCGTCGCCAGCGAGAACTGGCTACCGGCAAAAATGGTGTGATGTAGGTTAGTGTTCACCGCTTCCGGCATAGTGGTAATAAAACGCTGGCCGGTGTATTGAGTAATACGCACGCCCATCTTTTCACTCAGCGGGATGCTTTGATGCCAGGCCCTTTGCAGCTGAGCGCACCAGTCCGGGCGATGGAGAATATCGTCCAGCGTGGCAACCGTTTTTCTCATCAGGAAATGCCGGACCGGCGTAGTTTGTGGCGCTGTCATCTCGCCCTGATTCACAAACCCCAGCTTGTCAAAGAACGGCACGGTTTCTTCCCGGGCGCTACAAACAATACGTTTCACCCCTTCCTGACGCGCTATCGATTCCAGCGTAATCGCCAGCAGCGTGCCCAAACCTTTTCCGCGCACGTTTGCCGCAACCGCCAGAAAACGGATTGAACCTTCGTTATCGGCATTAATGTATAGTCGGCCAACCGCCACCACCAGCCCCTGATTGTCGACTACCATTTGATGATAGGCCATCGCATCATAGCCGTCGCGCTCCGAGCCAATGGGCTGATGCAGTGGTTTACGTAGCATTTCCCAGCGGAACTGGTAGTAGTCTTGTAAATCCTGTTCAGTAACAGGAACGCGCAGGTGATACATACAGGCTCTCTTTTTATTATGATTACTGATTATTAATAATGCGTTATTCGACAAACAGCAACCAACAATTAGCGTTCAGCTATACCTGTAAGCTAAAGGTGACCGGCCCGTCATTCACCAAAGAAACCTGCATATCGGCCGCAAATACGCCATTCTCGGTAGGAACGCTTAGCCTACAGCGCTGGCTAAAATAGTCATATAGCCGCTCAGCATCCTGCGGCGTAGCGCCGCGGGAAAAACTCGGTCGCATTCCCTTTTGGGTATCAGCCACCAGCGTAAACTGGGAAACCACCAGCACGCTGCCTCCGGCCTGCTGAACGTTCAGATTCATCTTACCCAGCTCATCGCTAAAAATGCGATAGCCCAGAACGCGCTCGCACAGGCGATCGGCCTTTTGCGGCGTATCCTCTTTCTCTACGCCCAGTAATACCAATAGCCCTTTATCAATAGCGCCAACTGTCTGGCCGTCGACCGCTACGTCAGCGCGAGTGACTCGCTGAATTAACGCAATCATTGTTTTTCCGTTCCTGAATTAGCATCACGATTAGTTTGGTAATCTTCCCGTAGCCTACGGTAATCGCCTAACGTCACCGTAACTTCAGCGCCAAACAGCACCACGCACCAGCTGAGATACACCCAAACGAACAAAATCGGTATCACCGCCAGTACCCCATAAATCAGTTGATAAGAGGGGAACATCGTGACGTATAAACCAAACCCCTTTTTACATAGCTCAAACAACAGCGCACTAACCATCGCGCCAATCGCCGCGTCTTTTGCCGGAACGCTGACGGTAGGCACAATGCTGTAAATTAGCCAAAAGGAGACAAAAGAGAGGATCAGTGGAAATATTCGCAAAACGCGATCGCCAACGCTGCCGAGCCCGCCAACGTCTAACCAGCTCAGCGATAGCAAATAAGAGCTGATGGCCATGCTGGCCCCGACCAAAAGCGGGCCCAGCGTCAGTACCATCCAGTAAACGGCAAAGGAGTAAACGATGGGCCTTTGGCGCTCGCTTCGCCAGATAGAATTCAGTGCAGAATCAACCGAGCTAATCAACAAGAGTGCCGTCACAATCAGCCCGCAGGTGCCTATGGCGGTCATCTTGTTAGAATTAGCGACAAACTGTTCAAGATATTGCTGAATAGTTTCACTGGCTGCCGGAACAAAATTAGTAAAAACAAAGGCCTTTAGCTGAATGCTGACCTCAGAAAACATCGGGAAGGCGGCAAACAGCGCAAATACGACGGTAATCAGCGGCACCAGCGACAGCAGAGAAACATAAGCCAGATTGCCTGCCATCATCTGAAGCCGATCGCGTTTTGCTCTTTTCCATAGCAGCTGCCCGTAAGCCACCATCGGTTTGATTTCTTTTGGCCCGCGAATATGGGATAAATGTGACATGAATTTCTCGCTTAGTATCGGATAAGGCTGACTTACCGCAAACCCGATGGCCCGTTGCTCCGCTAGCCATTACGGCTGACGGAAAGCCAGTAAACCATGATTAGCTTTGGTTAAAATACGCGGGAATGACTTGATTATCTACAACGTGAACGGCGGCAATCCCCAGCGCGGCCGCACCGACAACATTGTCACGATTATCATCAAAAAACACGGTATTTTCCGGAGTAAAGCCTTCTTGATCAAGCAGATAGCGATAAATATTGGCTTCGGGTTTACGCATGCCTAATTCCTGAGACAGGTAGACTTTATCCGCTGACTCGCTCACCTGCGGATATTGTTCCAGCCAATAGCTACAGTGTAGCTCGTTGGTATTCGATAGCACCACCACACGATGGCCTTCGGCCCTCAGGCGCTGCATGATATCAACCACTTCATCACGCTGGCCGACGAAAATGGCCTGCCACCCGGCAGAAAACTGTTCAAAACTCAGCGCCACGCCCAGTTCATCACACACCCTTTCGGCAAACTCTTCATCGCTGATTTCGCCCCGCTCATGTTGTTCAAAGGATTGCCCCATCACAAAATGTTCAGCCAGAGTGGCTAAAGGCGTACCGCTCAAATTACTCCATACGCCCAAGGCACGTTTAAAATCGATATCGACAATCACATTCCCTAAATCAAAGATATACAGCATATGCACCTGCCCGATTTTAATGTTGTTATCACGTTTACTACGCTATCACAATTATCTTATTCCGCGCATCAGAAATACCAAGGCTATTATGAAAAGATAGGAAAATACAGTGCATTAGCTATGTTTTCAGCCCCAAAATTTTGGCTATTCTTCTTGGTTTAATCAGCGCCGTTTAACCCGTTAATAAGCATGAATTCTGTAAAATTGGCGCTGATAAACGTTAAAAAAATGGATTATTTTACAAACTTAGCGGCATATCGGCAGAGATAAAAACCACGATCCCCCTGAACGCTGGGTTATAATATTCGCGTGATGGATCCGCTTTCGGGGGTAATCGCCTGTGCAACTCTTTTCAGGCGTACCTAACCATTATTAAATGACAAAAAACAATGAGAGATAATCAAAACAGTGAGGTTATCTCTGCGGCAGTTCTACGATATTTAGGAAGTCATAAAATGAGTTTATTAGATCAGTTGGGTGGAGCGCTTGGTAGCAAAGGTTCTATCGATTATGTCGCTATTATGCAGTGGGTTGAGCAGCAGGGCGGCATTTCCGGCCTGCTGGAAAAATTCCGTCATGGCGGACTGACCGAGGTCGTTCAGTCATGGATCGGCAACGGTACCAATCAGCCGATCACCGGCGATCGCGTTGAGCAGGTTTTAAGCAGTGATGCACTACAGCAACTGGCTACCAAGCTGGGCATCGATAGTCAGGCTGCATCAGGCATTATTGCTCAATTTTTACCAGAAATCGTTAACAAACTGTCTCCTGACGGCCAAGAGCCAGGCAATGCAGACATGATCTCTGCCGGTCTATCAATGCTGACAGGCAAACTTTTCGGCTAAAAGCCGGGTGAGCTATCGAGCATAGTTCAGGCAATTAATACGGGGTTAGGTCCAGCATCTGACCCCGTTTCTGCTTTACAATCGAGTCTATTTTTTCGTTCTTCGACATCGCCAGCCATCGCTAATAGTCCCTAAAAGATAAATAATCATGACGAGTGGAATTACACGCCTTTCCAAAAAGAAAATGGTCGACTAACGACGCTTGCCCCACCGACTATAATAGCTATCAACGGCGACTGGTCGATGGCGCTACGGCAGCATACCCAATTTACGCCTCGGCCGTTCAGGCGTTGTCTCAAGGATTAGACGTGCAATCTGTCAGACCTTATATCGACAGCCGCCTCGTATTTATTAATATATTAAGGATAATAAGTGAGTGACAAAAAATACATTATTATCAGTTCACTAATGATGTTGATAGACCTACCGGTGTGGGTGCAAGGCATCTGTATCGTTTTGCATACGCTGGGCGTATCGGCAATATCCTCACTTTATATCGCAATGCTCTCTGCATTGATTATTGGAATGCTGTGGTCAGGGAAATACGCTTTACCGGGCGGTTTTTATGCGCGTTATCTCCCAATTTTGATCCCGATATTTTACTCAATTGGTCTGTTGCAATGTTTCTCAGCGACGGCGAGATCAATCAATGGGTAATTCAATATCTGGGCTGTTCTTACTTACCGTTTCTACTCTCCACGATAATTACCGCTGATTATATAGAGCGGGTATGGATAATGATGTTAGTACCGCTTATCAGCTATTCACTATTCTTTCTTGGCATGGTGCTAAATGCCAGACTGCAAGGTAAGCGCCTGATGACAATGCGTGGGACTATTTCAATAGCCGCGTTATTTCTATTACTCTTCTTGTTCTGTACTTATCAGGCTTATGAGCAACAGTTAAAATATCCGTTAAGCGGCAATCTATTCAAACCAAGCAAAGAGGATGAGTAAAGTGTATGTTCAAATCGCTCCGTCTAATTCTGGCGTGCATATTCCTGATAACCCGCAGAAGCTAATGCCAGTAACCGGGCAGTTATTTCCTCCCCCCAGCCCCGGCCATTTCTTACGAGCCTGCGGACTGGTTTTCAGCTTCACCAGATGATCGCCTTTTCCCAGTTTCCGGATTTCTTCATACTGCGCCCCTTTTTTCAGCGGTATCATCCAGTGGCGGTGCTTTCCCGCCTGATTCCAGACATTCAGTAACCCCAACGAGTAGTCGCCTTTATCGAGCAAGGTCAGTGTGTTATCAGTCGTCTGGTCTATCAGTTGTTCGGCCAGCGTGTATTCGCTTTCTTTCATCGTACCGAAGGCAGCAGCGGTTAACAGGTGGCTGGTCAGTTCCATCTGGCGGACCATTTTAACCTGTGGGTAAAGTCCGGGTTGTCCGGCATAAGTCTGTCGCGGGAAGGTGACATCGTTCTCCGGCGTATCCGGTGTTCGCCAGACCACACCATCCACCGCCAGTAATTTTAGCCCGCACCACTGAGAATGCGTGACGGAGCTATGCCATAGCTGTGCTGTTTGTGTGAACACCCGGAGGACGGCGTCACTTCCCAGACGTTGTCTGGCCTGAATAACTGCGCTCGGGGCAACAAAGGGGCGGTTGCCCGGTAGCATGATATCCAGACGATTAACGATTTGATGAAGGGGTTCTTTACGCTCCAGTGCCATGCCAATAATACACCAGACCATCATCTCCAGCGGCAGGCGGCGTTTGCGTAGAGTCACAGTACCGGATTCAGCAAGGCAACGAGAAATAAGCGCCGGGTCGAGAAAATCGCCCAGAGAAGTCAGCGGGTTACGGGTTGAATCGTAGCAGGAAACAAGGTCAAGAGCCTGGTCAATATGCATAAAAAAAATCCGGAAATGAAGAACATTTCCGGATTCTTACAACCACTGGATCGGTCAACCGATCGGCATTACCGGGTGGCTTTTTACACTTAACAACCGATGGTCAGGCTACTAATTAGGCCTCTTTAGGACCACGGTTAGCACGTTTACGGTCGTTTTCAGTCAGGTGACGTTTACGGATACGCACGGATACAGGCGTTACTTCAACCAGCTCGTCATCATCGATAAATTCCAGAGCTTGCTCCAGAGACATTTTGATGGCGGGAACCAGCGTTGTCGCTTCATCAGTACCAGAAGCACGCATATTGGTCAGTTTCTTACCGGTTAAGCAGTTTACAGTCAGGTCGTTAGAACGTGAATGAATACCGATAATCTGGCCTTCATACACTTCTGCACCGTGACCTAAGAATAGCTTACCGCGGTCTTGCAGGCTGTACAGAGCAAACGCAACCGCTTTACCCTGACCGTTAGAAACCAGCACACCGTTCTGACGCTGACCAATTTCACCCGGACGCACGTCGTCATAATGGCTGAAGGTTGAGTACAGTAAGCCAGTACCGGAAGTCATTGTCATAAATTCGGTACGGAAACCGATCAGACCACGCGCAGGAATCAGGTAATCTAGGCGAATACGACCTTTGCCGTCTGGGATCATGTCTTTCACATCACCTTTACGCTCACCCATGGCTTGCATGACTGAACCTTGATGCTGCTCTTCGATATCCAGAGTCACGTTTTCGAATGGCTCTTGTTTACGGCCATCAATCATCTTATTGATAACTTTAGGACGAGAAACGGCGATTTCGAAACCTTCACGACGCATGTTTTCAATCAGAACCGACAGGTGAAGTTCACCACGGCCCGATACGCGGAACGCGTCGGCATCTTCAGTTTCTTCAACGCGCAGAGCTACGTTATGTACCAGCTCTTTGTTCAGGCGATCAAGAATCTGACGTGAAGTGACGTATTTACCTTCTTTACCGCAGAACGGTGAGGTATTTACGCAGAAATACATGGTTACGGTAGGTTCATCAACGGATAACGCTGGCAGAGCTTCAACGCTTTGCACATCACAAACGGTATCAGAGATGTTCAGTTCACCCAAACCGGTAATCGCAACGATGTCGCCGGCTTCAGCCACTTGCGCTTCAATACGTTCTAAGCCCATATGGCCCAGTACTTTACCGATTTTACCGTTGCGAGTTTTTCCTTCGCTGTCGATAACGGTAACCTGCTGGTTAGGCTTAACTTTACCGCGCTTAATACGGCCGATGCCAATAACGCCAACGTAGTTGTTGTAGTCTAATTGGGAAATTTGCATCTGGAACGGACCGTCACTGTCGACGTCCGGTGAAGCAACGTGCTTAACGATGGCTTCAAACAGTGGATCCATGTTATCAGTCATTTCGTTATGATCGTCACTCGCAATACCCAATAATGCAGAAGCATAAATAATTGGGAAATCGAGCTGTTCGTCAGTCGCATCAAGGTTAACGAACAGGTCAAACACCTGATCAACAACCCAGTCAGGACGCGCGCCAGGGCGGTCGACTTTATTAATGACAACAATAGGCTTTAAACCGTTAGCAAACGCTTTTTTGGTCACGAAACGGGTTTGCGGCATCGGGCCATCCATTGCATCAACAACCAGCAACACCGAGTCAACCATTGACATTACGCGCTCTACTTCACCACCGAAGTCGGCGTGTCCTGGAGTGTCAACGATATTAATACGGTAACCGTTCCAGGTAATGGCGGTGTTCTTAGCCAGAATGGTGATCCCTCGTTCTTTCTCGAGATCGCCGGAGTCCATAACGCGCTCAGTGGCTTCGTTACGTTGGTCTCCTAAAGTTCCAGACATTTGTAGTAGCTTATCAACCAGGGTAGTTTTCCCATGGTCTACGTGCGCGATAATAGCGATGTTACGTAGATTCTCAATCACAGATTTGCCTCAGGCATTGGAAATAGCGCGTTATTGTACACGCTTTAGACGAAGTACTAAACAAGATCACAAAGATCTATTAAAAACAACTATCGTGTAGACGGATTGTGATCATTTTCACGGTGTAAAGCGTTTATAAAAACACAAATTGCACCAAAAAAGTTCAACTTATTCATTATCGCACCATCTTAGTGCAATAACAGATGCAAAAAAATGTTTTTCGTTCATACTCTGACGTTATAGACGCCACAAGCGGCTATCTGACTGTCAGCAATAAAAACTTGGCACGATTATAGCATACCTTTTGTTCATGGCACCGATGCCAAATGCGAAAAGATAATACAGCCACCGGGAGAACAACAATGTCTACAGAACATGTTTTGACCATGCTTAATGAGCACGAAGTAAAATTTGTCGATTTACGTTTTACCGATACCAAAGGTAAAGAGCAACATATCACGATCCCTGCTCATCAGGTTGACGCAGACTTTTTCGAAGATGGCAAAATGTTCGATGGCTCTTCTATTGGCGGCTGGAAAGGTATTAACGAATCAGACATG
The DNA here is from genome assembly GCF_009800925.1 of Budvicia diplopodorum. Classification (GTDB taxonomy): domain Bacteria; phylum Pseudomonadota; class Gammaproteobacteria; order Enterobacterales; family Enterobacteriaceae; genus Budvicia; species Budvicia diplopodorum. The sequence goes on from NZ_WOYF01000014.1 coordinate 69,818, forward strand.
GTGCTGATGCCGGATCCAACGACTGCATTACTCGACCCGTTCTTCGAAGACACTACGCTGATTATCCGTTGCGATGTTCTTGAGCCGGGTACCATGCAAGGCTACGAGCGCGACCCGCGTTCGATCTCTAAGCGCGCTGAAGACTTCCTGCGTTCATCCGGTATTGCCGACACCGTACTGTTTGGACCTGAGCCAGAGTTTTTCCTGTTTGAAGATATTCGTTTTGGTAACTCTATCGCCGGTGCCTATTACCATATTGATGATACCGAAGCGGCATGGAATACCGGAACCAAGTATGAAGGCGGCAACAAAGGCCATCGTCCTATGGTCAAAGGCGGTTACTTCCCTGTACCACCGGTTGATTCATCTCAGGATATCCGTTCAGCCATGTGTTTAACCATGGAAGAGATGGGCCTGGTGGTTGAAGCTCATCACCATGAAGTAGCAACTGCCGGTCAAAACGAAGTGGCAACCCGCTTTAATACCATGACCAAGAAAGCGGATGAAACCCAAATTTATAAATACGTGGTGCATAACGTTGCTCATGCGTACGGTAAAACCGCCACCTTTATGCCGAAGCCTTTAGTTGGTGATAACGGTTCTGGTATGCATTGCCATATGTCGCTGTCTAAAAACGGGACTAACCTGTTTGCCGGCGATAAATACGGCGGCCTGTCTGAAATGGCGCTGTACTACATTGGCGGTATTATCAAACATGCTAAAGCGATCAATGCGTTTGCTAACCCAACCACTAACTCATACAAGCGTCTGGTCCCGGGATACGAAGCACCGGTAATGCTGGCTTACTCAGCCCGTAACCGTTCAGCATCAATCCGTATTCCAGTGGTTGCCAGCCCGAAAGCGCGTCGTATCGAAGTGCGCTTCCCTGACCCAGCGGCTAACCCATACTTAGCGTTTGCCGCTCAGCTGATGGCCGGTCTTGATGGCATCATCAATAAAATTCATCCTGGCGAAGCCATGGATAAGAACCTGTATGACTTACCGGCAGAAGAAGCAAAAAACATCCCTACCGTTGCAGGTTCTCTGGAAGAAGCGTTGGCCTGTCTGGATGCTGACCGTGAGTTTTTAACCCGAGGCGGTGTGTTCACCGACGATTCTATTGATGCTTATATCGAACTGAAGCAGGAAGAGATGGATCGCGTGCGTATGGCTCCACATCCGTTAGAGTTTGAACTGTATTACAGCGTGTAAGCGGTTTTTGTTAGGGTAGAAGCCCATCGTTATGGTGGGCTTGAAATTGCAGGCAAACCACCGCCTCGTCATCCCGACGGAAGTCGGAACGCGAAAACATTCGCATAGCGAATCATCCAACCGTTGACCTGCTCTTGAACTACATTTACGGCTTAAAAAGCAAGAAATAAGTTCAACAGCAGATCCCGTTTTTCAACGGGATGGCGGACTAGAGAATGCACCTGTAAGCGCTGTTATCATTATCAGCCCATCTTTTGATGGGTTTCTATCTCCTGACGACATTGAGGGCATTTTTAGCGTTGTCAGTTGATGCCCTAATTTGGTGCAAAGGAGTCGTAAATGGAAATCCTGCCGCTACCGGATACGGAGCAGATCCTCAACTCACAGATTACCTGCGTCTTAATTCTGGACCTTTCTTTAGCGATTCATTACGCCAATCCGGCTGCACAACAGCTGTTAGTTCAAAGCTCTCGAAAACTTTTTGGTACGCCATTACCCAATCTGGTCAACTATTTGTCATTAGACATTGAACTGATGTGGTCTAGCCTGCGCGATGGGCAAGGTTTTACCGACAATGAAGTCAGCATGGTGATCGACAGCCAGCTTCATGTATTAACCCTCAGCGCCCAGCTACTGGGTGATGAGTATATTTTGATGGAGTTATCCGCCTTAGATAACCATCGCCGTTTAAGTCAGGAGCAGCTTCAGCAGGCTCAGCAAACGGCGGCCAGAGAACTGGTGCGCGGTTTAGCCCATGAAATAAAAAACCCGCTGGGCGGCCTGCGGGGAGCGGCTCAACTGTTAGCCAAAGCGCTACCCGATCCTGCCCTAAGCGAATATACAAAAATGATTATCGAACAGGCGGATCGACTCCGGAATCTGGTCGATCGCCTGCTCGGGCCACAGCATCCCGGCCAGCGGGAAATACAGAATATCCATCAGGTTTCTGAGCGGGTATATCAGCTTTTGGTACTGGAAAAGCCAGAAAACGTTAGCATTGTCCGGGACTACGACCCCAGCATGCCCGAGCTTAGCCACGATCCAGAGCAAATCGAACAGGTGTTATTGAACGTTGCCAGAAACGCGATGCAAGCATTAGGGGCTAAGGGCGGAAACATTATCCTACGCACCCGAACGGCGTCTCAGGTCACGCTGCACGGGGTTCGCTATCGCTTGTCCGCCCGTATTGATATTGAAGATAATGGCCCCGGCGTTCCGACCCAGCTACAAGACACCATTTTCTACCCGATGGTCAGTGGTCGGCAGGGCGGTACCGGCCTAGGCCTTTCCATTGCCCGAAGCCTGATCGACCAACATCAGGGCAAAATTGAATTTAACAGTTGGCCGGGTCATACCGAATTTTCGGTTTACCTGCCCATCCGTCAGTGAGGGTTGCAATGAGTCAAGGAACTGCTTGGATAATTGATGATGACAGCGCCATCCGCTGGGTATTAGAAAAAGCACTAACCGGTGCCAATATTGAGTGCACCAGCTTTGATTCAGCCAATGAAGTACTGACGGCTCTGGTGGAAAAATCGCCCGACGTTCTAATTTCAGATATTCGCATGCCGGGTATCGATGGCCTAACGCTGCTACAGCAAATCAAACAGCATCACCCTCTGCTACCGGTGATTATCATGACTGCCCATTCCGATCTGGATGCCGCGGTTAGCGCCTATCAGTTTGGTGCCTTTGATTATTTGCCCAAACCGTTCGATATTGATGAAGCCGTAGCGCTGGCAGAACGGGCCATCAGCCACTATCAGGAAATACGCCAGCCTGAACGGGAAGTCAGAGCCAAAGATCCGACCACCGATATTATTGGTGAAGCGCCCGCCATGCAGGACGTTTACCGGATTATCGGTCGCCTTTCTCTGTCATCCATCAGCGTGCTGATCAACGGTGAATCCGGCACCGGAAAAGAGTTGGTCGCTCATGCCTTACATCGCCATAGCCCGCGCGCTGGCGGCAAATTTATTGCCTTAAATATGGCGGCAATTCCAAAAGATTTAATTGAATCTGAACTGTTTGGCCACGAAAAAGGGGCATTTACCGGCGCGAACCAAGTCAGGCAAGGCCGGTTCGAACAGGCCGACGGCGGCACCCTGTTTTTAGATGAAATCGGCGATATGCCACTGGAAGTTCAAACCCGGCTACTGCGGGTATTAGCCGACGGTCAGTTCTACCGGGTAGGCGGCTATGCCTCAGTGAAGGTTGACGTGCGAATTATTGCGGCAACCCATCAAAACCTTGAGCAACGGGTAAAAGAGCATAAATTCCGGGAAGACCTGTTCCACCGTCTGAATGTCATTCGTATTCATCTACCACCGCTGCGGGAACGCCGGGAAGATATCCCTCGTCTGGCGCGCCATTTTTTGCTGATGACGGCACAAGAGCTGGGCGTAGAAGCCAAAGTTCTCCACCCCGATACGGAAAAAGCGCTGAGCCAGATGTCATGGTCAGGTAACGTGCGCCAGCTGGAGAATACCTGCCGTTGGCTGACCGTGATGGCCGCCGGAAAAGAGGTGCTGCCTCAGGATCTGCCAGAAGAACTATTTGTATACGACTCCAAGACTCCTGAGCGCGAGATAGCTATACAAGAGGGTAACTGGACTACCTTACTGGAGCAATGGGCAGAACGGGCGCTGATCGCCGGTAAACAAGACCTGTTATCTGAAGCTCAGCCGGATATGGAGCGGGTTCTTTTGACCGTCGCCCTGCGCCATACTCACGGCCATAAGCAAGAAGCCGCCCAACTGTTAGGATGGGGTCGCAACACGCTAACCCGCAAGCTGAAAGAATTAGATATGGAATAGGTTGAGAAATCACTACAGGGCAAGGATGCCCGTCAATTTCCGCATCAAAACCCCCGTCAAATTAAAAATAGTTGCACTCAATACCACTGATGAAATTTTGTACTTTACAGATACCATCAGCTGAGTATTATTGCTGAAATCTAATAAGCAAACCTTCCGGAGCAGGGCTATGATGGAGCGCTTAACATCTCTGTTTAATTTCAGTTCTGAAATTGTCACACAGTTCGGCCAGTCGCCACAAACCGGGTTCGCAGCTATTCTGTGCGTGATTATGTTTGTGATGTTTACCTAATTTCATTAAGGATAAAAACTAAAACAATGGGAAAAGTAACCGGAAAATGCCTATGTGGCGATGTAGAGTTTGAGGCTACGCTAGAAAAATATGAGGTCACGGCCTGCCAGTGTTCAATGTGTCGCCGTTGGTCCGGCGGAATATTCCTCTCTCTCGATGCTAAAAATACCCTCTCGATTAAAAATGCGACCGGTCTGAAATTCTACCAATCATCAGACTGGGGCAAACGAGGCTTTTGTCATAACTGTGGAACTTCACTCTTCTGGCAAACCACGGGGAATGAACAGGCATATGTCACCTATTCATCTCTAGAACTGAGTGATGCCGATAAACAACGGTTAAAACTAACCGCTGAAATTTTCGTTGATGACCAACCTGAGTTCTATTGCTTTAGCAACCAGACTCAAAGACTGACCGGTGAAGACGTGATGAAGCTGTTGGCGGAACATACGCCGGGCTGATGTCACAGCCACTAATACAAAAGAAAAAGGCAGAGGGTAGTGACATACCCCCTGCCTTTTCTCATCAATAAAGCTAAATTAAATAACCCGCGAGAACTGCTGCCTTCTGGCCTGCTGACGCAGATAAATGTCAAAACACATACAGATATTACGGATCAACAAACGGCCTTTGCCCGTAACATAAATACCCTTCTCGGTAATCGTCACCAGCCCATCCTTCGCCAATGGAGCCAGTAGCTTCATATCTTCAGCAAAGTATTCAGCAAAATAGATTCCGTGGTTTTTCTCTATCGGTGCATATTCCAGCTGGAAGTTACAGATCAGCGTCTTGATCACGTCGCGGCGCAGACAGTCATCTTCCGTCATAGCGATACCTTTCCATAGCGCATTGCCTTTCTCGGCTACGCTGGCGTAATAGGCCTTCAAATCTTTCTGATTCTGGGCATAGCTATCGCCAATCATGCTGATGGAAGAAACGCCCATGCCCAGCAGATCGCTGTCGCCATGGGTGGTATATCCCTGAAAATTACGGTGCAGATGGCCTTCGCGCTGAGCAATCGCCAGCTCATCATCCGGGCGGGCAAAGTGATCCATACCGATAAACTGATAGCCGTCATTCGTTAAAGAGCTAATAGTTTCTTGTAAAATATCCAGCTTTTCATTGGCCGATGGCAAGTCGTGATCTTTGATTTTAATCTGTGCCGCAAATCGGCTGGGTAGATGGGCGTAGTTAAAAACGCTCAGCCGATCAGGGTTTAGTTCAGCAACGCGCTTTAGAGTATAGGCAAAGCTCTCCGGAGTCTGCTTCGGCAGACCGTAGATCAGGTCGATATTGGTTGAGCTAAATCCTAACGCTTTCGCACGCTTGATCAGGGAAAAAATAAACTCTTCGTCCTGCTCACGGTTAACCAGCTTCTGAACCTCTTTATTGAAGTCCTGAACGCCCATACTCATCCGGTTGAACCCTTCAGCCCGCAGATGATCGAGGATATCCAGCTCAATTTCACGCGGATCGAGTTCAATTGATATTTCAGCGTCCGGTAAAAAATTAAAATGCTGGCGCAGCATTTCGGTCAAACGGCTGATTTGTTCTTTATTCAGATAGGTTGGCGTACCGCCGCCCCAGTGCATCTGCGAAACTTGGCGGTTAGCAAATAACGGTGCGCGGTGCTGAATTTCCTGCTCAAGAACGTCGAGATATTGCTCTACTTTCTGCCCCTGGCGAGTCACTATTTTATTGCAGCCGCAGAAATAGCAAAGCTTATGGCAAAACGGGATGTGAATATAAAGCGATAAAGGACGAGAGGGATAACGCTCAACCGAAGCCTGAAAATCATGTTCAGTATATTGCTCACTAAACTCGAGAGCCGTCGGGTAAGAAGTATACCTTGGACCGGAATAGTTATATTTTTGAATAAGGGCCAGATCCCAGTCAATCAGTTGCTCAGACATTATTACTCACTCCGCCTTATTTCCCATTTCTCCCCGACCGTTTTTTAAAATCTTTCATTGTTTTACGGGGTGCTTTGGCCGAATGCCAACGTCGCTTAAGTTGGCCCAGCCATAACAGTTTACCTAATAAACGGATGAGATAACATGCAAGCAGTAAACTAACCAGCAGCAATATCCAGCCCATCAGCTAATTCACTCTTTAGAACTGCTTCTTTTCAGAAGCTGTACGATATCTTCTCTTTTCTCTTCTTCATCGGCACCATCAAGCAGATCGTCGCCTTCATCACCTAAATCAATGCCCAATTCTGACATCAGTTCGTCAATGCGATCGAGCGTATTATCAACGTAGGATTGGTCTTCTGCCGACAGAGTTTTTCCTTCATCAACGGCATCAAGCAGTTGGTTCAGTCGCTCGTCTTGCTCCAAAAGTGCCAATTCCTTTTCTGGCGCAATCTTCGGCTGTTTAGGCGCTTTGGGTTTAGCCACTTTAGCCACAACCGGTTTATTGCTTTCAACGATCAAAGGAACCGGCGTTTTACTGCCAATACGTGGATCTTTCGGCGTAGCGCCACCTCTACCATTTTTATCCGCACCGGACTCAACGTTAGTACGGGCACCGGAAGCGTTTCCGCGATGCTTTTTCTGACGTTTACGGTCACGGGCTTCAATATTTAAATCTGCACGAGTTTTACGCTTTGGCTTAGCGGTTTTAGTACTGCCCTTTGGGCCACTTTGGGACTGCTTCATTGAGGTATTCTCTTAAATGGAGATATTCAGTATAGAACTGCGTCGGAATCTAGCAGAAAGCGGAGAAAGAAAAAAGGCGACAGTTTAAACTGTCGCCTTAATCTCTAACCAATATAGGAATTTTATTCCTAATCTCATCCCTGTGAACAGCCAACATCCCGGTCTTTCCGTTTGTTTTTTTACATCCAGTCCTTGGCGAACAATTTTTATCTCAGATCCTAGAGAAGATGTTCATCCTTGGTGCTATCCCTTGCCTTTGCTCTTCCTGAACTACGCACTGCGTATCCTGACTTCCGTTTCTGCGTTACAATCCTGTATCGCAAGGCCTCTGTCCATTCAGGCCTTTTTTATCTCTATCGTCATCCTAACGTTTCCATGAGACTACACAGCCCTGTGCATTCCATTCCGTCGCATTCCTTGCTTGATACGTACTCTACTCTGTAAGGCAGCTTAAACAAGATACTTACTGGTAAAAGTACTAGGTTTTTTATGAGGAATTAAATAACTAGCTGATAATATAAACATTAATTTTCGGCCCGCACTTAAAAAGGAGATATTACCCCAGTCTCCTATGGCAAATGTCTCACACGCTTAGATAACACAAATTGGCTATTATCTTCCTAAACCGACGCGTTAAGAATAAATTCACCTATTCCCATCGTGAATCAGTATAATCAGCCCTTAAATTGATCCCCTCGGAGACGAACGTTTTGACTCAAAAAAAACTTAACTACCACAAGACGCATTTCGTCATCAGCGCCCCGGATATTACCCATTTACCTGCAGATGAAGGCATTGAAGTTGCCTTTGCTGGCCGTTCAAACGCGGGGAAATCCAGCGCGCTGAACACGTTAACCAATCAAAAAAGCCTGGCGCGTACCAGTAAAACGCCGGGGCGTACCCAGCTGATTAACCTGTTCCGGGTTGAAGATAACCTACATTTAGTCGATTTACCGGGCTATGGCTACGCCGAAGTGCCTGAAGAAATGAAGCGTAAATGGCAGCGCGCGCTGGGTGAATATCTGCAAAAGCGTAACTGCATTAAAGGATTAGTAGTGCTGATGGATATCCGTCACCCTTTAAAAGAGCTAGACCAGCAGATGGTGCAGTGGGCCGTTGACGTTGAGCTTCCGGTATTAATACTGTTGACTAAGGCAGACAAGCTGGCCTCAGGGGCCCGTAAAGCTCAGTTGAATATGGTTCGAGAAGCCATATTACCTTTCTTGGGTGATGTTCAGGTTGAAGTCTTTTCATCATTGAAGAAAATTGGCATTGATAAACTGCAGCTCAAGCTGGACGAATGGTTTAGCTTACCTTTCGATTTAGCCGATGATATAAACGATGCCCCGGAAGAATAATCCCCTCAGTTGGCTTCAAGCCTTGAAACACGCTATTTTTTAAGCAAAAAAAACGCCCCATTTAAAAAATGGGGCGGCTAATATAAAGCCAATCCTATTACAGATTTGAAAAATAGAACATCTTACCTCTGTACCCTACGCCGCTAACTCTACTCCATTTTTTCGCGCTGTAAAAGAATTATTTGTAATATAATTACAAGACAATATACACAATAGCGGGATGCAACTCACATAAAAGAGTTGTTTATGTAACTAACTTACATGGAAAGGGCCAAATATCGCTCAGAAAACGGACGATAATCAACGGTGATCTGAAGAGCGCTTCGCATAAAAAAGCCCCGAAGTCATTCGGGGCGATAGACACTATTATAAACAATAAGTTGCTGTCCGTTAGTGGGCTTCATCCCAGTTAAGACCGGTGCCAACATCTACTTTAAGCGGAATAGCCAGCTCAACGCACTGTTCCATCAGTTGGCGAATATCTTCGCCAGACTTTTCCAGTACCGACTGATGTACTTCAAATACCAGTTCATCGTGTACCTGCATGATCATCCGAACCAGCGGCTTTTCCTGCTGCTCCAGCCAGCCGTCAACGGCGATCATCGCTTTCTTAATAATATCTGCGGCAGTTCCCTGCATAGGGGCGTTAATCGCAGCGCGTTCCGCGCCTTTACGCCGCATGCCGTTGCTGGATTTAATATCAGGCAAATACAAACGGCGGCCAAACAAAGTTTCTACATAACCCTGCTCTGACGCCTGTACCCGAGTGCGTTCCATATAGTCTAAAACGCCAGGATAACGCTCAAAGTAGAGGTCCATATAACGCTGAGCTTCACCGCGCGAAATGCCTAGCTGACGAGCCAGACCGAATGCGCTCATACCGTAAATCAGACCAAAGTTAATGGCCTTAGCACTGCGGCGCTGTTCTCCGGTCACCAAATCAAGCGGCGTGCCGAAAACTTCAGCCGCAGTCGCCCGGTGGATATCTTTACCTTGGGCAAACGCATCCAGCAAACCTTTATCGCCCGACAAATGCGCCATGATCCTTAACTCAATTTGCGAATAGTCGGCGGCCAGAAGGACGTGATGTTCCGGAGCAATAAACGCCTGACGAATACGACGACCTTCATCGTTACGTACTGGAATATTCTGCAGGTTAGGATCGCTAGACGACAGCCGCCCGGTCGCCGTAACGGCCTGATGATACGAAGTATGAACCCGCCCAGAAACCTCGTTAACCATCAACGGAAGCTTGTCGGTATAGGTCGTTTTTAGCTTAGCCAAGCCGCGGTGTTCAAGGATCACTTTTGGCAGCGGATAGTCTAACGCCAGCTCAGCCAGCACTTCTTCATTGGTGGATGGTGCACCGCCCGGCGTCTTTTTCAGAACCGGCAGCTTTTGCTTTTCGTAAAAAATAGTCTGTAGCTGCTTAGGAGAAGAAAGATTGAACGGCTCACCGGCTAACTCATGGGCCTGAGCTTCCAGTTCTTGCAGGCGCAAAGCTAATTCCGCAGAGTGTTTATCCAGAATTCTACTGTCGATCAATACTCCGGTACGTTCGATCTTAGACAGAATCGGAACCAGCGGCATTTCAATTTCTTTAAATACTTTAGTCAACTCGTCATCCGGCTGTAGCTTAGCCCACAGCGCCTGATGAAGCTGCAAAGTAACGTCCGCATCTTCAGCGGCATAAGGGCCAGCATCTTCAACCGCCAGTTGATTAAAGGTAAGCTTATTTTTTCCCTTACCGGCCAACTCTTCGAAGCTGATAGTTTTATGGTTAAGGTAGCGGCTTGCCAGACTATCCATATCATGGCGACCGGCAACGCTGTCTAACACATAGGATTCCAGCATGGTATCAAACTCAATACCGCGCAGCCGAATGCCATAACGGGCCAGCATGCTTTGATCGAACTTCAGATTTTGCCCAATCTTTAACAGCTTTTCATTTTCTAACAGCGGTTTCAGGCTAGTAAGAACCGTATCTGCGCTCAGTTGGTCCGGGGCACCAATATAATCGTGGCCAAAAGGAACGTAGGCCGCTTTACCCGCCTCAATCGCAAAAGAGACGCCGACTAAGTTAGAGCTCATGTAGTCCAGACCGTCGGTTTCGGTATCAAAAGCAAACTGTTCGGCATTGTTAAGCTTATCCAGCCAGCGATCGAAATCGGCCTGTTCCAAAATAACTTCATAGCCTTCCTGAGAAAGGGTTGCTGAAACTTCCGCAGCCGGGGCAAAAGGGATAAAAGTCGCTGAAGCAGAAGCCCTTGCCGATGACGGCAATTTTTTACCGTCCATAAAAGAGCCGGAATCCAACTCTGCCAGCCAGCGTTTAAATTCGTAACGGCCAAACAGTTGTTTTAATAGCTCAATGTCCGGAGCGCGTAGCGTGAGCTCGTCATCGGTGATATCCAGCTCAACGTCGGTTTTAATGGTTGCCAGTTGATAAGAAAGATAGGCCGCATCTTTATGCTGCTCTAGCTTAGCCGACATGGTTTTAGCACCTCTGAAGCTCAAACCGGCAATTTTATCTAACTGACTATAAAGCGCATCTAACCCACCGAGCCCCTGCAGCAATGCCTGAGCCGTCTTTTCGCCAACGCCGGGAACGCCGGGAATGTTATCTGAAGCATCCCCCATCAGGGCAAGAAAATCGATAATCAACTCGGGAGGAACACCATACTTTTCGAGCACTTCATCAGGGCCAAGAATGGTATTACTCATGGTATTAATCAGCGTAATCAGCGGAGTGACCAATTGAGCCATATCTTTATCGCCGGTACTAATCAGCACGTCTCGGCCTTGAGCGGCGGCATTTTTAGCTAACGTACCAATTACGTCATCGGCCTCAACGCCGGGGATAACTAATAGCGGAAGCCCCATCCCCTGAACCATTTGGTGCAGTGGCTCTATTTGAACGCGTAAATCATCCGGCATTGGCGGACGATGAGATTTGTATTCAGCAAACAGCTCATCGCGGAAAGTTTTTCCTTTGGCGTCAAATACCACCACGATGTGGCTTGGCTGACACTGGGTTATCAGGCTACGTAGCATATTCAATACGCCGTACATAGCGCCGGTTGGCAAACCTTCGCTGTTAGTCAGCGGTGGAAATGCGTGGAATGCCCGATAGAGGTAAGAAGAACCGTCAACCAATATTAATGGATTTGCTGCAATCTTAGCCATAATTACTCTTTACTGTTTAATTCAGTCATGGTGCTAAGAATGCCATAGCTCGGACCAAGAGACGAACAGCTTATTAACTTTTAGTGATAACAACAGAGAAAAAGTCCATAAAAATAGCTAACAATCTGTTGATAACTCTGTGCATAAAAAACCATCATACCTATCCATAGGTAACACAACAGGCCAAGAAGGGAAAATTACTATTTAGAATCATTAGGATAATATCAGTCAACTTGGGAACCGGCATATATCAGCCTGATCATCAACTGTGGATAGTTGATTTGCTAGTGATTCATATCTGTCAACAGGCTTAGATATATTTATTCACGATTCATCCGATCATTTTGCTAAAAATTGAGATCTGTGCAGGTTTATCTGGTCCGATAATTGAAAGCAAAAAAGAGGGAATAATCATATCTATGTTTTCCAAACTTAGGGCAAAAGCCTTAATTGCTTAGATGCTCAGTCGACAAAATGTATAATGGGGAAATTCCTAACTAAGTAAGAATATATAGATTATTGAGCGAATCCAAATTTTATTATATGGGCCACTTTCTGCTAGAATCACGCAAGCTTTATAAATCTATACATATTCACGCACTGCGGCACTGATAACAAAAGCCATAAAATATGTCAAAATTGTTTGCTTCGATTACGTTCCTGATTACCACAATATTAACCATCATATTCACTATGCTGTGTTCTATTCCTATGGTATTGGCAGGCATATTCAAGCTATGCCTGCCCTTTCCGGCGATTCACCGAGGAATTTCTACATTTTGTAATTTTATGATGTGGTGTTGGTGTCTCTCTCTGGCCTTTATTCTTAAAGTGACAAACCGTATTACTTGGGATATTCAAGGCGCTAACGATCTGAGCAAGAATAATTGGTATCTGCTAATCAGCAATCATAAAAGCTGGACCGATATTGTCGCGCTGTGCGTATTACTGCGCGATCGTATTCCAATGAATAAGTATTTTCTTAAGCAGCAGCTGGTCTGGGTTCCTTTTATTGGTATTGCCTGTTGGGCGTTGGATATGCCATTTATGCGCCGCTATTCCCGCTCTTATTTACTTAAACATCCGGAGCTTCGCGGGAAAGATATAGAAACCACAAGGCATTCTTGCGAAAAATTCCGCGGACATCCAACGACTATTGTGAACTTTGTTGAAGGCTCTCGTTTTACCGAACAGAAGAAAATAAAGAGTAAGTCGCCCTATAAGAACTTATTACCACCAAAGTCTGCCGGAATAGCCCTAGCCCTTAATGTGTTAGGCTCCCAGTTTGATCGGGTACTAAACGTTACGATCTATTACCCTGATAACCAGCAGCAGCCCTTTTTTGATCTGCTATCAGGGCAAATGAAACGCATTGTGGTCAGGATAGAAACCTTACCGGTTGATGACAGTATCCGCGGGGATTATCTCAACGATAAAGCCTACAAGCGACAGTTTCAGCTGTGGTTGCATGACATCTGGCAGAATAAAGATCGGCTGATAGACCGGTTAAAATCAGAATATCTGTAGTAATAATTATGGATTAACAATCGGTTGAAAACGTTGGCAGGGTTGTTTAATTTAATTCCAGAGTAAAAGAAAAACGGAATATTATCCTTTTATCACGGATGAAGAACGAGGTTAGCCATCAATGTAAACCGCCCGGATTAACGAGCGGTTTTGTTCTATCTAAGCCAAATCTTTATGCAAAAGAACGTTATTTCTGGCCAAGTAACTGCTTAACTACTTTGCCAAATTCTTGTACGAATTCAGTAACGTTGCTCGCTTCCAGACCATCATTCTTAACCATGTACTTACCGTTAACCAGAACCGCAGGAACGCTGCTCAATTCAACTTCAGCGGCCAGTTTGCGCTGTTGAGCCGCCAGAGCTTTCACCATAAAGCTATTCCATGCGCCGTCAAACTCTTCCGGCGTTACGCCAGCCGAGATAAACACATTGCGGATGTCATTCAGATTATGGATGGTACGCGTTTTTTGAATACCTTCAAAAATCAGCGGAGCAACTTTGTCCTGTACGCCTAACGTAATTGCGACAGCCCAAGCCTGTGTTAGTTGAGGACCTAGCTCACCGCCTAAGAAATCAACGTGATATTTCACTAGCTTAGCGCCCTCGGGTAGCTGCTTTTTAAACTCATCGCTCATGTGGTAAACGTTTTCGAAATCATAGCAATGCGGGCAGAAAAAAGAGAAAAACTCCAGAACCTGAGGTTCTTCAGTTGCCGCGCGGTTCAGCGTGATGAATTGTTTACCATTAGTATAAACAGGCGAGTTCCCGCCCGTAACGGTGTTAGTGCTAGCTTCAGCCTTCGCCGGGACAGCAGAGTTACCTGACCAGAAATAATAGCCACCAGCGGCAATAACAACACAAATAATCACAAGCAATACTTTCTTCATTTAATAAACACTCCATAAAAATAATCAGTACATTGGCATAAGCTGTAATGGCGGTGCTTGCAGCAGCTTAGCCTGTTCGGTAAATATTGATGGCTGTCTCTGCCAAAAATCTAAATCAACAATCCATGGAAAACTTTTTGGGAATGCCGGATCGTCCCAGCGACGCACGACCCACGCAAGGTAGTAAACCATCCGCATACAGCGTAACGGCTCGATCAGTAAAAGTTCTTCCCGATCAAAATCAGCAAACTCGCCGTAGGCTTCAAGCAGAATATCTAACTGCATCAGTTGGTCTTGTCGGCTGCCGTGTAACAGCATCCACAAATCCTGAATCACCGGCCCGGTACGGGAATCATCTAAGTCTACAAAAATTGGACCATCACGCCACAAAATATTCCCCGGATGACAGTCGCCGTGCAGGCAAGACGGTACCCAATCAGTATGCCAGTAATGCTCTACCGCTTGAATTAATACGTCCAGCGATGAAAGCAAAGCGGCTTTGATTTTAGGCGGTACCAACGCACTTGCAGCCAGCACTTCCCGCGGCTGATATAGGTACTCATCCAGACCAATCGTCGGCCTGACTAAGAAACTACGTTCTCTTCCTACCTGATGGATTCGCCCCAGAAAACGCCCCACCCATTCTAGCTGGTCGAGGCTATCAATTTCATACTGACGACCGCCTACGCTGGGAAAAACGGCAAACAGGAACCCCTGATACTCATGTAGCGTTCGCTGGTTAATTTTCAGCGGCGCTACGGCAGGAATCTCTGCATCAGACAACGCCCATGAGAAATCGTGCTCTTCGAGTATCTGTTCGCAGCTCCAGCGCTCAGGACGATAAAACTTGGCAATGTAGCGTTTGCGATCTTCATCCATAAACTGATAAACACGATTCTCATAGCTATTCAGCGCGGTTAGCCCGGAATCGACGCGCAGCCCTACGCTTTCTAGCGCATCTAAAATCAGATCGGGAACAAGTGAATGGAAAACAAACGCTGATGTACTACTCATAAGAGATTCATATCTTCATTTAGCGGAAAAACACCGTAGCTAACGCTCAGCATTATCAATCTTTTAAAATGCCGCGAGCACGTAGCAGAGCGGTTTTAAAATCTTCTTCGTAATCTTTCTTCAGGCCGGGAATAACGTCGGCACTACCGGATTCACGCATCTTAAGATGGTAAATCAAAACGTCGTCGGTCAGTTCAGAAAGCGGGCCGGAAAATCCCGCTTCGGTTGCCAGCTTTTGCAGAAACTGAACCAAATTAAGATCGGGATCTTTCTGCCAGGCCGGATGAATAAGTTCAATGAGTTCATTGACGCGATGACATTTCATAACGTCTATTCCTTCAGTTTTAATTAAAGACGTAAAGAGAATCACAAGGTAGCAGGCTTGATAAGATTTTAATAGTCCGTTTATTTCATCATACGGGCCATATTAATGGCTTCTATAAGCTTAACCCGATTAACTTTTGGGTTGTTGCTGTCCAACAGACTTTGCCAAATATCGATAGCCTGCTGGTATTGCGCATTTAAAAAGTGGTCAGATGCCAGTAACATCAATGCCGTTACGTGGTTAGGATCTAACCTTAATGCATCGTTAAGCCATGTCTTAGCCTGAGGAGTCATACGCTGCCCGGCCTGATAATAAAGAGTGGCGGCTTTTGCAGTCAATAATTCGGCGTCTTGCCCTCGGATTTTTTCAGTACGATCAAACGCAATCAGGGCATTGTCGAACTCATTACCGTTGAGGTAACGCTGCCCCAGCATAAACCACGCATCGCTGTCGTTGGGAGCCTGTCGAATGCGTTTCTGAAGCTCAGTCATCACACGATCTTGTATTTGCTCTACGTTCATGCCGGCAAACGGATCTGTGTGCTCCTGCTGGCTGTATTCAGCCGATTGCTGATACTGACCGTAAAGACCGTAGCCCAAGGACGGTATCAACAGAACCAAAGCCGTCATTATTAGCGGAATGATGAATAGCCTACTTGATGAGCTATTGAGGGGTAGCTGAGGGGCAGAGCTATCGATATTTTGCAGCAGGCTAATCGATATTTCCTGCTTGAGCTCATCAAGCAAAAATTTCTCTTTTTCGCTATTACCAAACTGCTTATCGGCTAGTGCCATCTGACGGTGATAAAGTGCAATATTGGTATTTTTACGGATATCACTATTTGGGATTTTACCGGTACGCACCGCAGGCAGCCAGACAATCAGCAAAATAATGCATGCCATTAACGCGGTGCCACACCAGAAAACAATCACGGTCTTCTCTCCAGTATTTCTGCTAACTGGTTTTTCTGCTCATCACTCAGCGGCGCTATCGGCGAACGCGCTTTGCGCAAATAGCGCCAGATAACTAGAAAAGCGCCCAATAGTAAAATAAAAGGGCTAAACCATAGAAGTGCAGTTTGGAGGTTTAACCGGGGCTTATATAAAACAAAATCACCGAAACGGCTGGTCATAAAACTGATGATATCCTCATCTGATTTACCTTCATCGACCATCCGATAAACTTCAATGCGTAAATCTCGGGCAATCGGCGACGTTGATTCCACCAGATTTTGATTTTGGCACTGTGGGCAACGCAATTGTTTAGCTAAATTAACCGCCCGAACCTGATTTTCTGCATTCCTGAACTGCCAGGTATCAACAATCTCCGCCCTTAAAGGCAGCGCAATCAGCAGCAGTAGAAGAAAGTAGCAAAGCCGGGCGATCATTTCCCCACCTCTTGCATCAGTGCCAAAATCTTTGGCTGAAACTCTTTCTGCCAGACATCCTGATTTAGCTCACCGGAATAGCGATAGCGAATAACGCCCTGAGCGTCGATAAGATAAGTTTCTGGCGTGCCGTAAACGCCCAAATCCAGAGCCAGCTTACCTTCAGGATCATAAACGGAGCGAACATAGGGGTTACCCATTTCGTTCAACACGCTCAAGGCCGCATTGCGGCTATCGCGATAGTTGAGGCCATAAACCTGAAAATCAGGCTGCCCGCGGAGGCTGAATAAAAAAGGAAATTCAGACTTACACGATGGGCACCAGCTCGCCCAAACGTTAAGCACCGTAATTTGGCCTTTAAAATCTTGTGGCGTAAGGGTTTTGTTTTGCTGAAGTAAATCACCGGCAACAAATGCCGGTAGCGGTTTATCTAACAAAGAAAGGCCGAGCTTATGCGGATCTTGCTTTAACCCCAAATATAGGGCGATACCGAGCAATATAACCAGAAACAAAGGTAAAAATAGCTTTAATCTGTTCATATTACCGCTTCCTCCCCACTGCGAGTACAACGGCCACGGCGCTTAATCCACAGTGCACACGAGCCGCCCAGCATCATCAATAATCCGCCGCCCCATACCCAACGAACAAAGGGTTTATAGTGAAAACGCAAAGCGTAATAGTCACCTTCGACTTTTTCGCCCATGACAGCGTACAGATCGCTAAATAGCCCCCAGGAAATACCCGGCTCACTCATCATCATGGTGCGAACGGTATAATGACGGCGCTCAGGGGCTAGTTGAGTGATTATTTCGCCCCGCTGATAAACGTTAATCACGGCCTGTTCTGCGGTGTAATTAGGGCCAACCAAAAGGCGGGTTTCATTATAGTGGAAGGTATATTTACCTAAGCTAATTTCACTTCCGGGCCCCATTTTCACGCTAGCTTCAGTGGAATAATAGCTGGACAGCGTAATACCAATCACCGTAATGGCAACGCCACTATGGGCAAGTAAAACCCCAAAGCGCTTTAAAGTCACCGGTTGAATAAACATCAGGTTACCCAAAATAACCCACAGTGCCAGCGTTAATGCCAGCATCACAACCGGGTAAAACGGCTCGAACATCAGGCTGAAAGAAACGCCCCCTGAAATAGCCAACCCGACCGGCAAAATGACTTTCTTCAGGTGGGAGGAGGAAATACTTTTCCAACGGCTAAGGGTAGAAAACCCCATAACGAAGAGTATCAATAACGCCGGAGGTACAAATGTACTGTTGAAATACGGAGCCCCAACCGAGATAGCCCCCAGGCCAAAGGCAGTAAACAGCATCGGATAGAACGTTCCGATAAGCACAATCAGGGTTACGATACTGAGTAACACGTTGGCCAGCAGTAGCAGAACTTCTCGTGAGAATGGGCTGAACCGAATAGCTGCAGATTGGGTATTAACTTTCAACGCAAACAGAACCAAAGCGCCAACTACCGAGACGCCTAGCAGCATCAACAGCATGATCCCACGATCGGGATCGACGGCAAAAGCATGAACCGATGTTAATACGCCTGAGCGGACAATAAAAGTACCCAGCAGGCTAAGCGCAAAGGTAAAAATCGACAGCAGCAGGCTCCAGTAGCTAAATGCTCCCCGCTGTTCGGTCACCGCCAGAGCATGAAGTAATGCGGTTCCCAGTAGCCACGGCATAAGCGACGCATTCTCTACCGGATCCCAAAACCACCATCCGCCCCAGCCTAGTTCATAATAAGCCCACCATGAACCTAAAATAATGCCGCCGGTTAAGCAGACCCAAGCGGCCAGCGCCCACGGCCGGCTCCAGTGAGCAACGGCGGCGTCCATTTTTCCACTGAGTAATGCCGCAACGGCAAAGGCAAAATTGACAGCAAATCCGACATAACCGAGATACAGCAGCGGCGGGTGGAAGATCAGCCCGATATCCTGCAGCATCGGGTTAAGATCTCTGCCTTCCAGCGGAGCAGGAAAAATTCGTTCAAACGGATTAGAGAACTGCAGAATAAACAGGCAAAAGCCGACCATGACGATACCAAGGACCGCAAGAACCCGAACGTTAATCAATACATCAATCCTTCGGCCCATCGCGGCGACTAGTGCCGTCCAGACCGACAGGGCAAACAGCCAAAACAGCATCGACCCTTCGTGCCCGCCCCATACTGCAGCCAGCTTAAAGAAAAGTGGAAGCTGCGAATTGGAATGCTGGGCAACGTACATTAATGAAAAATCATCAATGCCAAAGCTATAGCCGAGTAATACGATAGATAGGGTAACGAACAGACAAACGCCATAGCTCAACGGATTGGCGTAACGAATGAGTAATGCCCGCTGGCGGTGAATACCAACCAGCGGAACAACGCTCAACAATGCTGAAAGTGCCAGAGCACACAGCAGAGATAGCAGACCCAGATCGGGGATCATGCTATTTTCTTAACGTTTAACATTCACTAGGCTACCGTCATTTGACCGGCATACAGTATGAAGAACCGTAACAGCAATACGCCAGCTAAACCCATACAAGATACCGCTATTATATAGCCTTTACTGTGCTGAATACGCTTACCGCACGCAATACCTAAGATCAGCGGCAGTAAAATACCCAATCCAATTACGCCAAACCAGAAGATATTAGCCCAGAACCCACCGCCAATGGCGACAACAGCGGCAACTTCTTTTTGCCCACCACCGAAGTACAGGCCAACAAACAGAGCGAGTAATAGGAACAGTTCAAACAGTACTACCGGCTTTTCGATTTGGTGAACAAAATGAACAGAGGGGCTATCCACCGGTTGTTTAAAGCTGACAATACCGAAGAGAACTGCCGCTGCCGCACCCGATGATATTCCTGAGAATAAAAACAGCACAGGAAGCACCGGATTATTCAGCATCGGATAGGTTTTCAGCGCTGATAGCAGAAAGCCCGTATAAGCGCCTAAAGCAACCGCTAAGCAAACCATCACCGGTTCAAGCAGCTTCTCAAAGCGAACGAGCTTCGCGATGATGCCGTTTACCCATCCTAATGCCTTAACTCGTTTCTCAATAAATACTGCGATTTCGCTGCGAAATAGCACAGCCAGCCAGACAAGAAGCACTACCATATAGACTTGAAATAGCATTACCCCCATCGACATAACCGAGGTAGGACTATAAAAAACCATCAGGTACCAGAAGGTCCAAGGACGCGTCAGGTGGAAAATCAGAATGGTTAAACCAAGGATAATGGACAGCGGTGCGATAATCGCAATAGCTTTAATCACCCCATCTTTGCTCGCTTCATTACCTAAAACCCGACGTTTAAGAAAAATGGCAATCGTCGCCATTCCTGCTGAAACACCGATTAAAAATAGGTAAATGGCAATTGGCCAGTCCCAAACTAGAGATTCAAAATGAAAAGCGCTGCTCATCCTTTAATCTCCCCATTTTTGCTTGGAATACGATACATCTTAGGCTCGGTGCCTAAATGTACTTTTGAACGATAGGTGGTTTTATCAGCTATCAGTTTCACAATTTCGCTGTTCGGGTCGTTCAAATTACCAAAGGTTAATGCCTTGGTCGGACAGGACTCTACGCAGGCTGGTAATTTCCCTTTAGCTAAATTAGTGTCGCGACAGAAGTTACATTTGTCTGCCGTTTTTCCGATCGGGTGAATAAAACGCACGCGATAAGGGCAGGCAGCGATACAGTACTGGCAGCCAACGCATCGGTCTGGATTAACGTCAACGATACCCGTTGCAGCATCTTTGTATGACGCACCGGTCGGGCATACATGCACGCACGGAGGATTATCACAATGCTGACAAGAGTGACGATCGAACTGGTATTTTGCCTCTGGAAACTCACCTATCGGGCCTGTACGGATAATATTCAGCCGTGACACGCCTTCAGGAACTTTATTTACCTCCCGGCAAGCATCCATACACGCAGTACAGCCAATACAACGGGTTTCGTCATATACCATGCCATAACGAATTCCGTTAATAGTCATGGTTTGTGCCAGCGTGCCGCTAACCGGGCCGGTCATAAAGATCGCTGCTCCCATACCGGCAATAAAATGACGGCGTGAGCAACTCATGGGGTTCCCTTCTCTTTTTGCTGTTTACTATGACAATCTACGCACAGTTTGATTTGGCCTTTATTATCTAGCCCCTGTACCGGATCGGCCGCCGGATGCAACTGGTGGCAGCTAGCACATGAGGTTTTGAGAATATGAACGTCGTGAGCCCACAGTGCAGTGCGCAGTTTTGCCGGCTGATGGCAGGTCATACAAACCTGATTCTGTTTATCTACAGGGAAGGTGTCTTTATTGAAGCGCATAACGTCAGAAACGCCGTTACGATGCTCTGGAGACACTTTTCCGTGGCAGTTAGTACAGGTTACCGGCAATAAGTTATTCGGGTTAATTGCCTTGCCGTGCGTGCCATGCATTTGGTCTTTAGAATCTTTATGACATTGAGTACAGGCATAATCACGATTACGCTGTAATTCCACTTTGTACTCAGACGATGTTTCTGTTTTCTGCTCCGGAGCCTGCGCTGCCGATGACGGCATAGCCGTTAGCGCAAACGCCGATACCAGCATTAACAGTCCGCCATTAAGTAATGAACGTAAACTGCCCATGATAATTCCACCTTAATAGGGCCCCGGTATTCCGGAGCCGGTAACTTTATTTGCTTAACAAGCGCCCTTCATCCTTGGCATTCTTATCCCATTCAACCACTCTGGTTTTCAGGAACTCTTGTTTTTCGCTCTCAAGTTTTGGCATATCCATGCCTAATGCCTTTTGTGCATTAGCTTTAGTGGAAAGATCCGGTAACGCAATTTCGTTGGTGATACCCTTAGTGGCTAACAGACGAGCCAGCTTGGTACGGGCATCGGCCGCTTTGTCTAATGCCGTACCCAGCGTTTTCAGCGCAACTTCAGGTGCATGCATATGAATGCCGTGCGAAGCAATGGAGTAATCCCAGCGCCATTGAGCATGACGAATATCGGTCAGGATTGGCTTCATCTCTTCTTCCGTGGCTCCGGCATCCCATGCGGCTTTAGCTTCAAAATGAGCATGAACTAATTGACTCTCAGTTTTCTTCTTAAGCTCTCTGATGGCTTCTTTTCTACCGGCAACAACAGCCTGTAGCTCTTGCTTGCTTTGGGTATGGCAGCTAGCGCAGGTTTCATCAAAGCGATCAAAAGGATTACCGATTTTATGGTCTGTATAGACTTTACCGTCTGCGTTTTGCACTTTTGGCATATGGCAGTCAATACAGGTCACATTGTTCTTACCGTGAATACCCTGACTCCAGGTTTCGTATTCAGGGTGCTGAGCTTTCAGCATCGGGGTTTTAGAAAGTTGATGCTTCCAGTCAGAGAATGCTATGTTGTCATAGTATTCTTCCATTTTTTCAACGGTCATGCCCTTTTCCCAAGGGAACTTAACGGCCTTATTTTTACCATCGAAGTAATATTCAACGTGGCAATTACCGCAAACCATAGACTGTTGATCTAAGCGACTGGCTTTATCGAATGGCTTACCAATAGCGTCCATGGCCCGTTGAGTATAAGGGCGAGACATATAAAGGGCAGGTTTACCTTCAGCAAACGCTTTCGACGCGGTGTCATGGCAATCAGCACATCCGATTGGATTAACTACCTGTGCGCCGCCTTTCGACCACATACCTTCAAAGTAGGCATCTTCACCACCTTCATCGATCAAACGAGCAACGTCAGGGCTTTTACAACTCCAGCAGGCCATCGGTAATGGGCCATCGGTATCTTTTACCGGAGCACCGGTACGAAGAGAGGCACGAATATCAGTAATTGCGTAAAAATGACCGCGCGCTTTTTTATAATCTTTAGCAAACGGATAGCCAGCCCACAGAATAACCATGTCCGGATATTCATCAAGCCCGCCGCCTAACTTGTCTAATTCACTGGTTGCTTTCCATGACTCATATTGATTTGCATGATCCTTTGCAAACACTTCGTTACGAGCCTCTCTATCTGATTTAGCTATCGCCGTATTGCTTGCCATAAACGATGCAAACAATATCAGTAAGGTAGCTGATAATATTGCCTTAATCTTGCCCACGATAAGTACTCCCAATTTATTATAATTTCGGCGTTCATTGAGCCGATTAGTAAGATATAAATATCTTTATGTGCTTATTCCTGTGCACTTAAAAATTACTACTTCAGGTAGTATTTTATTAACCACACTAAATATAACGAATTAGAAAACAAATAAATATTTGTCTAAAAGTTGATTGTTTTAGATCAATGAATAGGAGGTATAAGTTTTCATTATTTGATAGGGCTCAAATATTACTCTTGGAATTGAAATATTTAATAACCATAAATAGTTACACCAATTAAATACCTACTTATAGTTATATTCATATAGTTAAGCAACGCTTAACTATATGGAGTTATATAATAAATAAACTCATTTAATCTGATATACAAGGTAAAAAATAATTTATTCTTACCATTCTGGAAATATAAATAATAATGATTATCAATTTCATTATAATTAATAGACACGTAATAGAATATAACGCGATTCTTAACTCGGAGAATAAATAAGGCTATCAAACAACAATCGCGTTAGAATAACCCCAGTAACTGAGCCACAGAGGGACAGATATGCCAATACCTCCACTCACCGGAGCCATCCTTTCAGGCGGGAAAGCAACCCGTATGGGAGGTTCAGATAAAGGGCTAGTCAAGGTCAATGGTATTCCGCTATATCAGCATGTACTAACACGGTTGAAACCTCAGGTTGAGCACATTGTTATTAGTGCAAATCGCAATATTGAAGAATACAAAAAAAGCGGTTATCCGGTTTTCTCTGATTCAATCAGCGGGTTTAATGGCCCTTTGGCCGGTATATTAACCATTCTGGAAAACAGCCCTACTGATTGGGTCCTTTTTTCACCTTGTGATACCCCGCTAATTCCACATAATTTAGCCGAAAAGTTATGGAATAATAGAAATCACCAACCCGCAGCTTATGCTGATGACGGTCAAAGAGCCCATCCGACGCTCGCACTATTGCATACCAGCTTAATTACGCCATTACGCGATTATTTGTTGGGTGGCGATCGTAAATTAATGATTTTTTTATCCCAACAGCACGCAACGGCCGTAGACTTTAAAGATTCACCGAAAGCGTTTAAAAATATAAATACGTTGGATGATTGTGATAATTGGAATAGGCCAAATTAGAGGACATATGATCAATTATAAAATACCTTTATTGGGCATAACAGCATATAGCGGAACAGGAAAAACCACGCTGCTCAAACGGTTGATACCTGAGTTATTAACAATGGATATACGATGCGGACTGATCAAACATTCCCACCATAATATGGATATCGATAAGCCCGGAAAAGATAGCTACGAACTCCGCAAAGCCGGAGCAGCACAAACCATTGTAGCCTGCGACCAACGCTGGGCGCTTATGACAGAAACACCTAGCCAAGCAGTAAACTTAAGCGAGCTGGCCGCTCAGTTTAACGCTGAACTCATTGATCTGGTTCTGGTTGAAGGCTTTAAGCATGAACCCATCGATAAGATTGCCCTGTTTCGCTCCAGCGTAGGCAAACCTTTTGAAGGACTGATTGATTCAGATGTTATAGCAGTAGCAACAGATGACAATTTAGCGCTCAATATCCCAAAGCTCGATATTAACGATCCGTCAACAATCGCAGAATTTATTAAACGCTGGCTAAAAGATAGAAACTAGGAATATTTATTTAATTTATAAATGAATATCAAATGAACCGAAAGCCCCCGAGCAATAACGAAGACGAAGCTTTCATTCGCTGCAATATCGCACTATCAGCCAGTATCAGATATTTCCCATAGAAAAAGCCCTCTGCTTTCGCAGAGGGCTTATCCGTTTAATTAAAGCCTGGCAGTTCCCTACTCTCGCATGGGGAGGCCCCACACTACCATCGGCGCTACGGCGTTTCACTTCTGAGTTCGGCATGGGGTCAGGTGGGACCACCGCGCTATTGCCGCCAGGCATATTCCGTTTCATCAACCGTTATACCTGCGTATAACCATCA
>NZ_WOYF01000015.1 GCF_009800925.1 Budvicia diplopodorum
AACCGTGAGGCTTAACCTTACAACACCCAAGGTGTTTTGGGTGAGATTGAAGAGACGAAGACGAATTTCAGCGAAGTTTTGGATTGAGATTGATGGTTATACGCAGGTATAACGGTTGATGAAACAGAATCTGCCTGGCGGCAACAGCGCGGTGGTCCCACCTGACCCCATGCCGAACTCAGAAGTGAAACGCCGTAGCGCCGATGGTAGTGTGGGGACTCCCCATGCGAGAGTAGGGAACTGCCAGGCTCCAATTGTAATGAAAGGCCACCCAATCGGGTGGCCTTTTGTTTTTGTGTTGGCGGGTATGGATGACGAGAGTAGGACAACCGCGTCGGGAGCACGTTTGAGTGGCGGCAGGCAAGAGCCGCCGTAAACGGTCAGGCTTTCATTAAACGGATAAGCCCTCTGCGAAAGCAGAGGGCTTTTTCTATTGGAGACATTGAGCCTAAGTGACTAATTCAAACTTTATCTATCTATAAGCTTGAGGGTTAGTGAATTGGTAGCGTTAGTGCTACTACTCAGAGGTTATATGTTCTAGCAAAGAGATGAATTTTCTTGGCGCAGAAATCAGCGGGTGAGTTGGTCAATTAAAATTACAGTTCCGTGCAAGTTCCGAGATAGATTACCTGCAATTATGGCTCTCCATACGCATGGTGTTTGAGTGCATAGATTCTCTCTGTGTTCATTCATATGTACTAAACGTTACACATTCATGTAGAGCAGAATTATTTTTTCGCTTGCCAAATTTTAATGAAAAAAACCCGCTAATTAAAGCGGGTTGATGGTTGATACAAAAAACTTAATTAGTCAGCGTTCTTAGTTTCCAGCAAGTAGCGGTAGATCAAACCACCGACAATGCCGCCTACAATAGGCACTAACCAGAACATCCACAGTTGGTCTATCGCCCAGCCACCTTGGAATACGGCAACACCGGTACTACGGGCCGGGTTTACTGACGTATTTGTTACCGGAATACTGATTAAATGGATAAGCGTTAAGCCCAGACCAATAGCGATTGGGGCAAAACCTGCCGGAGCACGCTTATCGGTAGCGCCATGAATAATAATCAGGAAGAATGCCGTTAGTACAAATTCAGCGATGATAGCAGCCTGTAAAGAGAAACCGCTCGGAGAGTGCTCGCCGTAACCATTTGAAGCAAAACCACTTGCACTGGCGTCAAAGCCTGCTTTACCGCTGGCAATTAACCAAAGCACTCCACCGGCAGCGATACCCGCGATAACTTGGGTAATGATGTAAGGGATAACGTTTTTGGCTGGAAATCTGCCACCGGCAAATAAGCCTAGGGTAACCGCAGGGTTGAAATGTCCGCCTGAGATATGACCTACGGCATAAGCCATAGTTAAAACTGTAAGGCCAAATGCTAATGAAACACCGGCAAAGCCGATGCCTAACTCTGGAAAGGCAGCGGCTAAAACAGCGCTACCACAACCACCAAATACCAGCCAGAACGTACCAAAAAATTCAGCCGACAGCTTTTTCAACATGATGTAATTCCCTATTAAAGAGTGAATAAACATACTCGAACGGAGCATGCCTATTCTGAATATAGTCCAATATGATTTTCGGAGCAGAGTGTATAACAATGGCTGAATCTTATTCAAATTTGAGATGCGCATCACATAAATGGCGTTATATAAATTTCGATGATTAAATTATTTCATTAACCAAATGATTAATAACAATTAAATTAATATCTCATTCTGTTTTCTGTATAATTTCTCTACTAATTGGCTGTTTAATAGCCATTTTTTTGATATTTATTGCTAGCTAAATATATAATTTGAAATTAAATGATACATTTTGTTACTTTTTGGGCGGCATTTGGCAACGTAATTGAGCCTAACAATAGAGAATTTTTTTTAATGAGTGGCTCGCAAGCGATGTCTTAATAAAATGGCCAAATGTAACGTTGGCGTATTAAATATGCTTATCTGGAGAGCATTTCGCCATGCCGCACGCCCTAATGAACCGTTCTCTTTTGAAGCAATAGCTGTGACGGATTATTAAAAACTAAAGGCGCCAATGGCGCCTTTATCGTTAGCATCGGCTCAACTAATGAGATGTGCTCTCTGAAGCGCCATATCCCGTTTGTGAACGAACAAACTGCGGGTAGAAGCGGCTCCTTTCTTGCTGTGCATTTAACGATGTGTCCGTTATTGAGAAAAACCATGTACCAATGAATGCGGCTGCCATCGAGAATAGCGCTGGATATTCATAAGGGTAAATCGGTTTAGCATGGCCTAAAATTTGCACCCAAATCGTAGGGCCCAGAATCATTAATGTCACTGCGGTGATAAGCCCTAACCAGCCGCCGATCATCGCACCTCGGGTGGTCAATTTAGCCCAATACATCGAAAGAATAATAATTGGGAAGTTGCAGCTGGCTGCAATTGAGAATGCCAGACCGACCATAAAGGCGATGTTCTGCTTTTCAAATAAAATGCCAAGTCCGATTGCCACGAAGCCCAAAACGACGGTAGTCACTTTGGAGACTTTGAGTTCATCGCGCTCAGTGGCTTTTCCTTCTTTGATCACATTCGCATATAAGTCATGGGAAACCGCCGAGGCTCCGGCCAGAGTTAAGCCGGATACTACGGCCAAGATCGTTGCAAAAGCGACTGCAGAGATAAATCCAAGGAAGAAGCTACCGCCAACCGCATCGGCAAGATGGACTGCGGCCATGTTATTTCCGCCGAGCAGAACGCCGGCAGCATCTTTAAAGTTAGGGTTAGAGCCGACCAGCAGGATGGCACCAAACCCGATGATAAACGTTAGTATGTAGAAGTAACCGATAAAGCCGGTGGCATAGAACACGCTTTTCCGTGCTTCTTTGGCATCATTGACGGTAAAAAAGCGCATTAAGATATGCGGTAATCCGGCCGTACCGAACATTAGCGCTAAGCCTAATGATAGTGCCGATATCGGATCCGATACTAACCCTCCGGGGCTCATAATCGCTAGCCCTTTGGGGTGGACTTTGACTGCCTGAGCGAATAGTTCATTGAAATTGAAGTTAACGGATTTCATGACCATGATAGCCATAAAGCTAGCGCCTGAAAGCAGCATCACGGCCTTAATGATCTGTACCCATGTGGTCGCCAACATGCCGCCAAATAGGACATATAGCACCATCAAAATGCCGACCAGCACAACTGCTACGTGGTAGTTCAGGCCGAAAAGTAGCTGTATTAACTTACCCGCCCCCACCATTTGAGCAATCAGATACAGCGCGACAACGACCAGTGAGCCACAGGCCGATAGGGTGCGAATTGGCTTCTGTTTCAGGCGGTATGAAGCAACGTCGGCAAAGGTGTATTTACCCAAATTACGTAGGCGTTCAGCAATGAGAAATAGGATAATTGGCCAGCCGATTAGGAAGCCGATAGAGTAAATGAGCCCGTCATAGCCGGAAGCGTAAACCAATGCTGATATGCCAAGGAACGACGCGGCAGACATAAAATCCCCGGCGATAGCCAAGGCATTTTGAAAGCCGGTGATTTTTCCGCCAGCAGTATAGTAATCAGAGCGTGAACGGGTGCGTTTAGAGGCCCAGTAAGTGATGTATAACGTTAAGCCCACGAACAGGATAAACATTACGATCGCTTCAACGTTCAGGGGCTGGCGTTTAACTTCCCCGTTAATAGTATCGGCAAAGGCCAACGGCGATAGAGTGAGTAGAGACAGTGCAGCAAAAGATCTGATCTTCATTTTTTCGCCTCATTTAAGATTTCACTATTCATGTCATCAAACTCACCGTTTGCCCGATGAACGTAAATACCAGTTAGTACAAATGAGATAACGATTAGACCAACACCGATCGGAATCCCTCTGGTAATGTTTGAATCGGTATAAATGGGTGTTCCAAGCCACTGTGGATCGAAAGCGATTAACAGGATAAAGGAAACGTAAAGCGCTAGCGTAATGGCTGATAATAACCAGGCAAAACGTTCACGTTTGCGCACCAGTTCTTTGAAGCGCGGGTTATTTTCAATCCGTTGATAAATGAGGTCATTCATCAGAGCGTCTCCTGTGAGATATAGATTGAATATGGCCGCGCGAGGCGGCGCTGGTTATGAAACTGCTTTCATTAACTCTTTTTCCTGCAAGAGTTTCTCGACCACGCTAGGATCCGCTAGTGTAGAGATATCGCCCAAATTACTGGTATCGCCATCGGCGATTTTCCGTAATATGCGGCGCATGATTTTCCCCGAACGGGTTTTAGGAAGGGTTTGAGTCCAGTGCAAAATGTCAGGCGTTGCAATCGGCCCAATTTCTTTACGCACCCATTTAATGACCTCATCGTAGAGTTCATCGCTGGGTTCTTCACCGCGGTTTAGCGTGATGTAGGCATAGATAGCCTGTCCTTTAATATAATGAGGAATGCCTACCACCGCGGCTTCCGCAATTTTGGGATGGGCAACCAACGCGGATTCGATTTCTGCCGTTCCTAGGCGATGTCCCGACACGTTGAGTACGTCATCTACCCGTCCGGTTATCCAGTAATATCCATCTTCATCTCGACGTGCGCCGTCACCGCTAAAATAGAAGCCTTTAAATGAGGCAAAATAGGTTTGTTCGAACCGGTCATGATCGCCGTATAGCGTACGAGCCTGTCCCGGCCACGAGTCGGTAATAACCAGATTACCTTCGCTTTCACCCTCTAATATTTTGCCGTCGTTATCAACCAGTGCCGGTTTAACGCCAAAGAACGGCAGCGTTGCCGAGCCAGCTTTCAGTTCGATCGCTCCGGGCAACGGGGTTAACATGAAACCCCCGGTTTCGGTTTGCCACCAGGTATCGACAATAGGACATTTTCCATTGCCGATAGTGTAGTAATACCATTCCCATGCTTCAGGATTTATCGGTTCACCAACGGTTCCCATAATGCGTAATGACGTTCGTTTTGTATCCGTTATGGCCAGCTCACCCTGAGCCATTAAAGAACGTATAGCCGTTGGTGCCGTATAAAGAATGTTTACTTTGTACTTGTCCACCAGTTGAGACATGCGGTTGGCCCCCGGATGGGTCAACAGCCCTTCAAACAATAGCGTGGTGGCACCATTAGACAGCGGGCCATAAAGTGCATAGCTATGACCAGTCACCCACCCCATATCGGCAGTACACCAATAAATCTCCCCTTCGTGATAGTCAAAAACGTATTTAAACGTCAGGGTGATATAGACTAAATACCCGCCGGTGGTATGCAATACGCCCTTAGGTTTTCCGGTTGAGCCTGAGGTATAGAGAATAAACAGCGGATTTTCTGCGCCAAGTTCAACGGGCGGGCAATCATCAGAAGCAACGTCTTCAAGTTCGTGCCACCATAGGTCATGGCTGGCTTTCCAGTTGATGCTGTTGCCGGTTCTTTTAAAGACGATGGTATGCTCAACGCTGTTGACGTTAGGATTGGCCAAGGCGTCATCAATATTTTTCTTCAGCGGGATTGTTTTTCCAGCCCGAAGCCCTTCATCGGCAGTGATGATGAGTCGGGCACTTGAGTCAATAATTCGGCCGGAGATAGCCTCAGGCGAGAATCCAGCAAAAATAACGGAATGAATGAGCCCCAAGCGGGCACAGGCCAACATGGCAATGGCCGTTTCAGGAACCATTGGCATGTAGATTGCAACGACGTCACCTTGAACTAACCCCAGTGACTTCAATGCATTAGCAAATTTGCACACCCGCTGATGAAGCTGGCGATAGGTTATTTCTTGCGATTGAGTACCGTCATCACTCTCCCAAAGTATGGCTGTGCGATCTCCCCGGGCCGTCAAATGACGATCTAAACAATTGGCGGACAGATTCAGCGTACCGTCTTCGAACCAGCGAATATCAATATTTCCTGGCGAAAATGAGGTGTTTTTAACCTTAGTATAGGGTTTTATCCAATCAACATTTTTACCCTGATCGGCCCAAAACCGATCCGGATCCTGTACTGACTGCTGATACATTGCTTCATATTTTGACTTATTAATCAGTGCGTTTTCTGCTATATCAGCAGGCACGGGATGCTTATGAACGGTGCTCATTATTGTCCCCTTTATTTTTGTTAATACTATGTAATCTAGTTGTTGCATATAGTTTGCGCACTTTTTATGTTTGTTTTTTGCGCGGAAGATCACTATTCACCGGGGAAGATAATTGTAAAAATTTGAGTGATTAGTAAATTATTCAAATATATAGAGCGTCAGATACATAGCTCTAGCGTTGGCATCTGAGTGGTTTTTTTGTATCAGGAGGCTAACGGGCGTATAACCTTTTTTCTCTGTTTTCCTCTCGCTGTCTCTGCTATTTAGGATTGATGGCATCTCCACCGACTTTAATGCCAGATTGCTTAAATCGGGCTATTTATGGCTATTTCTCTCCTATTTTTAATCCTTATCCGGTCAAAAAATGATATAGCGGCCAATATTGCTGTTTATCACTTTTTAACCGCCGTCGCCGATTAAATACGCCGAATGGGGTAGTGAATAGGAATAGCGGCCAAAATGTAAATTAATTTGTTATTATTTAAGCAGGTAACGACACTTTATCGATTAAAATATCTAATTTGATGCCACTCATAGCCCATATTTATAGTGAATAATGAGCGGTGGCCTAACTGTTACTTTTGTCGATTAAGTAGTCGACTTGCGCGTTTTTTAGCAGTTCATTCATCTGAATTGCAGGGTTTATGTAAAGAAAAATGTAATTTTCATGCATAAGATGCTAAAAAGGGCTCTTCTGAATTTATATAATTCATTTGGGCAGCCGATAAGGGACGAGTTGGTTATCTGGCGGGAGGCTGTTTGAGAGTATTGATACCCGTAATAATAAAATAAAAGCCTTATTTAAGGCTAGCCGTGAATTAACCGGCTATTACATGAATATTTAAGGATTTCTTATATATGAAGAGTTTTAAAGTTAGTTTAGCGTGGCAAATTCTCATTGCCCTTGTATTAGGCATTCTTGTTGGTTCAATGATGCACGGCGGTACTTCTACCGAGTGGTTGGTTGCTAACTTTTTCAAGCCGGCCGGTGACATCTTTATTCGTCTGATTAAAATGATTGTTGTGCCTATTGTTGTATCAACGTTAGTGGTTGGTATCGCGGGCGTTGGTGATGCGAAGAAGCTAGGTCGTATCGGATTGAAAACCATTATTTATTTTGAAGTTATTACCACAGTCGCCATTGTTGTTGGCCTGATGGCGGCTAATGTTTTTCAACCCGGTCACGGTATCGATATGTCACAGCTTAATGCCGTAGACATTTCTCAGTATAAAGCGACAACCACAGAAGTGCAGAGCGGCACCCATAGTCTGGTCATCACCATTATGTCGCTGATCCCAACCAATATCTTTAAGGCTTTGGCTGCCGGTGACATGTTACCGATTATCTTCTTCTCGGTACTGTTTGGCTTAGGCTTATCTTCTCTGCCCAAAGAGAGTCGGGCTCCGCTGTTGAACGTATTCAGATCGATGTCTGAAGCGATGTTCAAAGTGACCCACTTGATTATGCATTACGCTCCCGTTGGCGTGTTTGCGCTTATCTCTGTTACCGTGGCTAACTTCGGATTTAGTTCGTTGATTCCGCTGGTTAAGCTTGTGGTTTTAGTCTACGCGGCCATTATCTTTTTTGCCTTGGTGGTGCTAGGCACCGTAGCCAGAATTTGTGGGCTACGTATTCTTATTTTGATCCGCATCTTAAAAGATGAGCTGATTCTGGCCTATTCAACGGCCAGCTCCGAGACCGTATTGCCAAGAATTATCGAGAAAATGGAAGCCTACGGTGCGCCTAAAGCTATTACTGGGTTTGTGGTTCCTACCGGATACTCGTTTAATCTTGATGGTTCAACGCTATATCAAAGTATTGCCGCGATCTTTATTGCCCAACTTTATGGTATTGAGCTTAGCCTGATGCAGGAAATCACCTTAGTGCTGACCCTGATGGTGACCTCTAAAGGTATTGCTGGCGTTCCGGGCGTATCGTTTGTGGTACTTCTGGCAACGTTAGGCAGCGTTGGTATTCCGTTAGATGGCCTGATGTTTATTGCCGGGGTTGATCGAATTATGGATATGGCTCGTACCGCACTGAACGTGGTGGGTAACGCGCTGGCAGTGTTAGTTATTGCCAAATGGGAAAATCAGTTCGATAAGGCTAAAGCAGTTGCCTATGAAGCTGAAATGTTGGGTAAGGTAGAACGTATCTAATTTTCACTGAGAACTGCGCTAGCGTATTTAATATTAAAGCCACCGACAGGTGGCTTTTCACTATCTGATAAGAAATTCTAATGCGCTTGTTTTGCCACGGCTTTGGCTTAATGGCAAAACGCCGGTATATCACTCTTGTATGGCATTAATGGTAAACGTTCCTTTGTTATTAAGCTTACTGAGGTACATCGCCTGATCGGCGTTGGTGAGTAAATGCTCCGCCGAAAGCTCGCCGCTATTCTTTTCAATATGGATGCCAATACTGGAACTCAGACGAACGGGAATGTTGTATAACTGATGGATGCTGGCTAATGCGTCTATTAGACCCTGACATATCGCTATGGCTTCATCTTTCGGATTTTCCTGGCGGCTGAATAGAATGGTAAATTCATCACCGGCGAGGCGAGCGGTAAAATCGCCCGGCTCAACCGAATCTCTGATAACCTCAGCCACCGCTTTCAGCACCCGATCGCCGAAGCCATGACCATAATTATCATTGAGGGCTTTGAACCCGTCTAGATCGAGAAAGAACAGCGTTACCCACCGGTTTTCAGGCTTGTTATGTAGCATATGGTTAAGCCTGTCCATAAAGGCGCGCCTGTTGGGTAGCCCGGTGAGCATGTCGTGTGAGGCTTCAAATACTAGCGTTTCCTGCAGTTTTTTTAGTTCAGAAATATCAAGCGAGAGAATGTAGAACTCATTAATGCTTTTATCGCGGTTTGGGATTAACGTCGTTTGCACATGCTTAATCCCTTCCAGCGTTGGGATGGTATTTTCAAAGGCTACTTTGAAGCCGGCCATAACCTGTTCTATATATTTTCTCGCGTGATTGAAACTGGCTTCGCCAATAACTTCGGGTATATACATGCCATGCATTTTTTTAGATGAAATACCAAACCAGTCTTCATAGGTTCGGTTACTAAAGGTATAGCGCAAATCGTGATTAACGCAGCTGACGAGCGCAGGCACGTTATCGGTAATTTCTTTCAGCCTCTCTTTCTCAATATTCAATAAAGCCTGAGTTTCTATTCTTTGTTCAACTTCATCATTAACCAGCTGCAACATTCTCTCTAATTGCTCTGTTCTTTCTTTAACCCTTATTTCTAGCTTATCGGTCATCTGCTTTAGCTGGTTTTCTGCAGCAATTTTCTCATTAATATCAATAATAATCGCAATAAAGTGGCTGGGTTGACCATCAGGGGTTTTGACTATGGACACCGTAAGTAAAATCCAGATAACTTTGTGCTGTATATCGAAGTAGCGTTTTTCTATTGAGAAAGTGTCGATTTCGCCGGAAATTAGCTGAACAAGCAGCTGTAGGTCAGTATTCAGATCGTCCGGATGGGTGATTTCTTGAAAGTCTTTTTTTAATAGTTCCTGTTCGGTGTAGCCTAACATCTCGCATAGCTTAGGGTTGACTCTTGTCCATTTTCCCTCTAATGAAAGATTTGCCATGCCAACGGCGGCCTGATTAAAGGTCTGTGAAAAAACGACCTCGGCGGTAGCCAAATTATCTTCAACAGTTTTTGTGTAAGTGACTTCCTCCAGACTGTGGAAGTATTGTTGTACTAGCTGGGTAAAGTCGCGCAGATTGTGAATATCGTTGTCATCAAAGGTTCTCGGCATTGAATCAGCAACGCACAGCGTGCCTAATGCTACGCCCTGCTGAGAATAGAAAGGGCATCCTGCGTAGAATACAATTTCAGTTGAATCGTTTACTTTTGGTAAGTCGCAAAAGCGTGGATCCTTACGGCAATCAGGAACAATAAATATTGTTTTCTCTAATATGGCATGGCTGCATAACGATATTTCTCTTGGCGTTTCAGTAACCAATAGACCGAAACGAGATTTAAACCATTGGCGGTCAGCGTCAATCAGGGTCACCAGAGCAATTGGAACGTTAAAGAATTCAGCGGCGAGCCGAGTCACTCTGTCCAAACGTTCCGACGGCGGAGTATCGAGGATATTCAGCGCATTGAGTAGTTCTAGTCGTTCATTTTCATTGTTGGGTAACCGGGCTGGATGCATAGCAACTTCTCTCTTCTGAGAAATATCAATGCCCTGAGTATAGACCAATTGTTTCGATGTTCTGTGAGCACCGTTAATTTCTATCTTATTAAAAAGAAGCCAGGATGAAATCTTTTAAGATAATAAATATGACTAAGCTGACTATCACCGATACCAAGGTATTTCGAATAAACAGCGCCAGTAATATGGAGAATATAGCGCCGATAAGGTAAGGATTTAACAGTGAATCTCTGATTCCGTTGTTATCGAGAAAGATAATAGGTCCGCAAATGGCGGTTAATATTGCCGGAATAGAAAACCCTAATAGTTTTCTGACTGTCGGGCTGAGCTTTATGGGTAAATTCGGCTCAAGAAAAACGTAGCGGTTAAAGAAAACCACTAGCGCTGTGCTGAAAATGATAAACCAGATCATTCTTTCTCCCCGATAATTAGTGAGGTGAGTAATCCGGCAACCATAGCGCTAACGCCCGAAATAATGAGTGAACTTGGAACATGATAGTAGCCCAGCACTACCGATAAAACTAAGGCGGTTAAAACACAAACCATCGTCGGGATGCTTTTAATCATTGGCACAACGATAACGATAAAGGTTGCGGCAATGGAGAAGTCCAGTCCATAGCTGCCGAGATCTTCAATTTGTGTGGCGGCTAAAATGCCGGCTAGCGTCGACAGTATCCAAAATATATAAAAAAACAGCCCGATGCCGAGCGCATACCAACGGCTAAACTCAGCGGCAGAATGCTTGCCTATCAGGGCGAAAAGTTCATCGGTTAACAGAAAGCCCAAAATCAGCCGCCAGCCTAATGGAAGCGGGGCAATACGTTCTCGCAGCGTCAGGCCATAAAGTAAATGCTGTGAAGCAATGAAGAAGGCTGAAATTAAGATTGATACCAGACTCGCGCCAGCTTTTATCATGCCCATAACGGCTAATTGAGTGGCACCGGCAAAAATTATACCCGACATGCCTAGCCCTTGGGCAGGGGTCAGCCCGGTTTCGATAGCCATCGACCCGGCAAGAATCCCCCACGGCAACACGGCAATACTCAGTGGCAGTATGGCTATTCCGCCTTTTAAAAAACTGACCCACCAGTCCGGGTGGTTTGATTCTGAAGTCAATTCACTCATTACTATTTTTTGATCCGTCATCCATGCTGAAATGGTTTGATGTTAACGACACGGCGTCTGAGAGATAAGAACCGTTAGACTATCAGGCTACGACTGATAGCAAAAGCAAACTAAAGTGTTTTTACATACCGGCTGAGGTCATTCCTATTGATATCTTAAAATGGCGGAGCACATGCTCCTCTTCTCCATATTCTCATTATTGATTTTTAGTCAATTATATTGTGCTTTTATTGCTGTTTTCTGTCGGGATAGAATCTGTAGAATCACGCCATCACCTGTGGCAGTTAGCGGTTTTTAACCGGTGAGCCAGCGGATCGTTTTCAATTCATTAGGTTAAGTAAAATTATGAGTAAAATTCTTATTATCGACGCCATGAAAAAGTTCGCTCATTCAAACGGTGAGCTGAACCTTACGCTGCACAGAGAGGCCGCCGAGTTTTTACGTCAGGCCGGGCATGAAGTAAAAGAAACTATCGTTGATCACGGTTACGATATTGAACAAGAGATCGAAAAATACCTGTGGGCCGATACCATCATTTATCAACAGCCTGGCTGGTGGATGGGAACGCCTTGGATCCTGAAGAAATATATCGATGAAATTTTCACTGAAGGTCACGGTCGCCTGTACCAAAGCGACGGCCGCAGTCGTTCAGATGCCTCTCAAAAGTATGGCTCAGGCGGTTTGATTCAGGGTAAAACTTATATGCTGTCTCTAACATGGAATGCGCCTCAGGAAGCGTTTGACGATCCTACTCAGTTCTTTGATGGCGTTGGCGTTGATGGCGTTTATTTGCCATTCCACAAAGCTAATCAGTTCTTAGGAATGACGCCATTGCCAACGTTTTTATGTACCGATGTGATGAAACAGCCTGACGTTGAAAACAACATTAAGCGGTTGCGTCAGCATCTGGTAGCGGTTCTTGGTTAGCGGTTGATAAAACCGAGTCGGTGATTGCTGCCATCCCGCTTTTATCAACGGGATGGCTCATTGCTGATGGGCTATTTTTTAGCGTTAAAGCTCTGCATCAGATTGGCATAGGCTGGTAGATGCTTGGCGAAGATTTCGCCGAAGCCTTCAACATCGTTACGCCAGTCACGGTGCAGCTCGGAACCCACGGCGACCCACGACACTAACTGTGCTCCTGCCTGAGACATGCGATTCCATGCCGCATTGCGGGTTACCTGATTAAACGTGCCCGACGCATCGGTAACGACGAATACCTCAAAACCTTCTTCTAACGCTGAAAGCGTAGGGAAGGCGACGCACACTTCAGTGACCACGCCGGCAATTAATAGCTGCTTTTTACCGGTGGCTTTTATTGCTTTCACAAAGTCTTCGTTGTCCCATGCGTTAATCTGGCCGGGGCGCGCAAAGTAAGGGGCATCGGGGAATATCTCTTTCAGTTCTGGAACTAACGGGCCGTTCGGACCGTCTTCAAAGCTGGTGGTAAGGATGGTTGGCAAGTTGAAGAACTTAGCGATATCGGCCAATGCCAACACGTTATTCTTAAACTCATCGGGCGTGAAATCCCGGACTAATGAGAGTAGCCCTGCCTGATGGTCAACGAACAGAACGGCAACGTCATCTTTATTCAAACGGTTATAAGTAAAAGACATAATAGACTCCTTATTGATGCTTGGGATTAGCGCTCGCAGCAGGAGGCTGCCGCTCGCGCTAAGTTTAGGTTGCTACAGGTAAACGAATGCAGGCTGATTTAACGTACCTGCCCCATTTCCCCCCGGTTAAACTCATCAATGGCCTGATGAATCTCTTCACGGGTGTTCATGACAAAAGGGCCTTGCCCCACGACTGGCTCATCAATTGGCTCACCGCTTAATACTAAAACGGTAGCGTTATTGTTAGATTCCAGCCGTACTTCACTGCCCAGAGTGTCGAAGCTAATTAAATCGGCTTCGCGGGCAACCTGCTTATCGTTAATTAACACCGTGCCTGACACCACAACCAGCAGGGTATTGTGGCCCTCAGGGATAGCCAGAACCGCTTGTTTATCGGCCTTCAAATTCACATCCCATAGGTTAATGTCAGTAAAGGTGCTAGCCGGTCCTTTGGTTTGATTAAACTGGCCAGCAATAACCCTGAGCGTACCGGCACTATCCGACAGCGTAACCTGCGGGATCTGCTGATTAGTAATGGCCTGATAACCGGCCGGTGCTGATTTGTCTTTTGCCGGTAAGTTGACCCATAGCTGAACCATGTGCAGCATTCCGCCTGCTTTGGCAAAGGCCTCAGAGTGGAACTCCTGATGCACAATTCCTGCGCCTGCGGTCATCCATTGCACGTCTCCGGGGCCGATAACGCCGCCAGCTCCGGTTGAATCCCGGTGTTCAACTTCGCCCTGATAAACCAACGTTACCGTTTCAAACCCTTTGTGCGGATGCTGGCCAACGCCTCTGCGGGCGGTGGTGGGGGTAAATTCGGCCGGACCTGCGTAATCTAATAATAGAAAAGGACTGATACTTTTTGCGCCCAGACTTTGATAAGAGAACAGAGAGCGGACCGGAAAACCGTCACCAACCCAGTGTTGTTTCGGGGCACTGTATACGCCTGAAATTTTCTTCATGATGCTATCCTCATTGTGTTAGCGGCATTCATGCTACTGATGGATTTAGTATAGATATGGGACAATTCATCCGGTAGACTAAAAAAATGAACTCATCGTTCTTTTAATGGAACAGCAGAATGTATGATCTCAATGACCTCTATTATTATATTCAGGTGGTAAAGCACGGGGGTTTTGCCCCCGCAGGGCGAGCGTTGAACATGCCTAAGTCAAAGCTGAGCCGACGGATCTCCCGGTTGGAAGAACGAATTGGCGTGCGGCTTATTAACCGTTCCACCCGGCGTTTTGTGGTTACTGATATTGGTCATATCTATTACCAGCACTGTGAAGCCATGCTGATGCAAGCCGAGGCGGCGCAGGATGCCATTGATATCACCCGCTCCGAGCCTCAGGGAACGGTTCGGTTATGCTGCCCTACCGGCATGTTGAATTTTCAGGTTGCCCGGTTGCTGCCGGGGTACATGAAAAAGTACCCCAAGGTGAAGATCTATTTGGAGAGTACTGACCGGTCGGTCGACGTAGTCAAAGAGGGTTTTGATATGGCCATCCGGGTGCGTTTTCCTCCGTTGGAAGACAGCGATCTGGTGATGAAAATATTGTCATCCAGCCCGCAGCAACTGGTTGCCAGCCCGGAGTTAGTGGCAAAATACGGCGACTGCATTTTGCCGGGCGATCTGAACGGTATTCCTACGCTAGACTGGGGCTGGAGCCAAAATGATCACCAATGGTGTCTGGAAGGACCCGATGGCGCAACGGCTCTAATCCCTCATTCTCCGTGTTTAGTTACTGATGATATGGTGACGTTAAGAGAGGCTGCGTTGGCCGGTATTGGCATAGTGCAGTTACCATTGCTGATCGTCCATCGTGATATTGCCGCCGGGACGCTTGTGCCAGTGGTTCCCAACTGGCGGCCTCGTGCCGGTGTGGTGCACGTCGTTTTTCCGTCACGACGCGGGCTATTGCCGTCGGTAAGAAGTTTTCTCGATTACTTATCAGAGAGTTTTGGCGAGCTGGATTTTACCCAACCTACTGCTGATGCTGAATATGACGATCGCCAAGAGAATTAAATCATTATGGAACTGATTTTTTTAGGTACTGGAGCCGGAATGCCGGGTAAAGAACGCAATGTGACATCGATTGCGTTAAGCCTTTTGGCCGAGCGTAATGCGTTCTGGCTATTTGATTGTGGGGAGGCCACTCAGCACCAAATCCTTCACACGCCGGTGAAGCTAGCTAAAATTGAAAAAATCTTTATCACCCACTTACACGGGGACCATATCTTTGGCCTGCCCGGCTTAC
This sequence comes from Budvicia diplopodorum, assembly GCF_009800925.1. Classification (GTDB taxonomy): domain Bacteria; phylum Pseudomonadota; class Gammaproteobacteria; order Enterobacterales; family Enterobacteriaceae; genus Budvicia; species Budvicia diplopodorum. Next base: position 15,247 of record NZ_WOYF01000015.1, read on the forward strand.
TGGGGTCGCGCTCGATGGGCGGCTCTACCGATCTCCTGACGCTTTACGGCCCGGTGGGGATAAAGGCGTTTATTGAGTCAGCGCTAAGCCTCAGTGGTTCCTACCTGACCTACCCTCTGGACATTATTGAAATTCAGCCGGGGCTGGTGTTTAAAGACCCGCAGTTTGAAGTGAGCATGCTGCCGTTGAGCCACGGTATTCCGAGCTTTGGCTATCGTATTGAAGAGATTGATAAACCAGGAACGCTGGATGCCGCCCGCCTGATTGCTGCCGGCGTTAAACCGGGCCCGCTGTTTCAGCGGCTTAAGCAAGGTGAGTCGGTAGAACTGGAAAATGGGCAGGTCATCACCGGTAGTGACTATATCGGACCGGGCTATAAAGGGCGCTCTTTGGCTATTTTTGGCGATACGACCCCGACAGAGTTTGGCCCTCAGCTAGCCGCGGGCGTAGACGTCATGGTGCATGAAACCACACTGGAGGCCGCAATGGCGGAACAGGCCAACGCCCGCGGCCACTCCACCACGCGTCAGGCGGCTGAACTGGCTAAACAGGCTGGGGCTAAAAAGCTGATTATTACGCACTTCAGCGCCCGCTACGGTCAGGATGATTGCCAGCGATTGCTGGCCGAATGCCGGGAAATATTTCCGCCGACCGAGGTAGCCTATGATTTCTCGGTGTTTGAAGTCTAAAAACCGGCCATTTGTCACTACCATTGCTTTTTCATATACTAAAAACAGCGTTCCAAATTTAATCAAATGAATTCTAATCAAATGAACATTAATCAAATAAATTATGGATATAGGTACTAATCTAATGAGTACAGATGATATAGATAAGCAGCCTGACTCGGTCTCCTCTGTACTTAAGGTGTTTGGGATATTACGGGCGTTAGGCGAAGAGCAGGAAATCGGCATCTCGGAGCTGGCTCAGCAGGTCATGATGTCAAAAAGCACGGTGTATCGATTTCTACAAACTATGAAAACCCTGGGCTATGTGACGCAAGAAGGGGATTCTGACAAATATTCCCTGACGCTAAAGCTATTTGAATTAGGTTCTACGTCGCTGCAAAACGTAGACGTGATCCGCTATGCTAATATTCAGATGCGTGAGATATCTCGCCAAACTAAAGAGGCCATCCATCTCGGGGCGCTGGACGATGACTGCATCATCTATATTCATAAAATTGATTCACTGTACAACCTTAGGATGTATTCCCGCATTGGCCGGCGCAATCCAATTCATTCCACGGCGATTGGTAAAGTGCTTATGGCATGGAGCGATCCTCAGGAACAGCAAAACGTTCTGTCGAAAATCATCTTTACCCGCAGCACTGGCAACACCATTGAGTGCGTTGAAGATTTCCTCTCGGTGCTGGAAAAGGCCAGAGAACAAGGGTATGCGGAAGATATAGAAGAGCAGGAAGACGGATTGCGATGCATCGCCGTGCCGGTGTTTGATCGCTTTGGCTTTGTGATTGTTGGCCTGAGTATCTCTTTTCCGACCATTCGCTTTTCGCAAGAGAATAAAGCGCAAATGGTTAATATGTTGCACGATGCGGCGCGCAATATTTCAGCTCAAATGGGGTATCACGATTATCCTTTTTAAGCGAAGCGCTGAGGGGGGCGTATCATCTTTACTTAATTGTTTTGGTTCATTGGCCGTAGTGATATCCATTTTCGCCACTGACCGCCGTTGATCTGATTCCTAACCCCATAGCATGGGTTAGAAAACCGTAAAATCTCTTAAGTTATTCATAGATGAAGATTTTATGACTAGTGTATACTCGAAAAGTGATATTGTTTGTTTTAATATGAATGTCTGGGAAGGAGGCTTATATGGTCAACAACGATGAAGTCGCTCAAACTCAAAAAATGACAAAGGGCGGCGTTATTACGCAAGAGATACTCGCCGCGTTAACCGAGCAGTGTGCAATGAAATACGCTGCGGTTAAAGGTGAAGTCTGTATTAACGATGATATTAGTGATGAAACTCTGCGTAAGATTGGCCCAACGACGAATGATATTGCTGCAATGTGCGTGATTAACGTGTATCAGGCTCGTTACTATTTACTTAAGCTGATGGAAGATGGGCTGGTGCTTAAAACCGGTGTAAAAAAGGGCTACCCTCTACACTGGTGGCTGATAGGTGCTGATAAGCCTAAGTAATGTTCAACGGTTTTTCTCCAATAGTTCTGAATTCAGTTTTTCTTCTCTATATCTGCTAGCTCTACTGTTTCCGGCAGTGATGTTATTGATACTAAGCCTACGGTCGTGGGCCTAGTGCTCCTCTTGTTTTTACTCTATATCCCCGTTGGATTTTTTTATGATAGGGTTTCAGCGTGGTTAACCGAGAAGCTCGGGTTATTCGATTAAGCCTCTGCCGATGCTTATATTAAGGTATTAGCTGAACGTTTTCGGGAGAGTTGCAGTGTCCGTTTAGGAGCTAAATATGTGTTTGAGTAACGTTGATTTATGCCATATCGAGCTGGTTCAAGTAAGGCCAATTGGCCGGTTAGCATCGGCGGCTCTTATGCTGTTTTCCGGACTAATTCTGTGTTCGGCTAGCGTGTCTGCCGCTACGAATTACCTCGCGGCGAAACCCGGTGACGTTATTCAAATAAAGCTGAGTGAACTGTATCCGACCCAAAGCGCGGTAGGTAAACTTCAAATTGCCGGTGATTTGGCTGACTATGCCAGCGATGCTAAAAGCCTGTTCAACGATCTGTGCAAGGTTCAAGGGGCTGGCAAACTGGCTGATAGCAACGTTTCGTCAACGCCAAAAGATCCCGAATCATATCGCTGTAAACTGGCGGTTGGCACTAAAACATCGGAGATGAATACGGTTGATATCGGGCCGGAGGGCAAACTCTACCTGACCGACGGGCACCATGCTTTTAATAGCTTCTGGGACGTCCCAGGCGGCGGTGGTGATGTGACATTAAGCGTACTGGTTGGGCAGAATGTCAGCAAAGATGCTAACGGTATTTCTCTGACCCAGGCGCAGTTCGAACATAAAATGGCTGAACTTAAACACTTCCTACCCGTTGATGCCAATGGCAATGCTATTACCTTCGCTCAGTTGCCTAAAACGCTGGGCATGAGCGCATTTCAGGACGATCCTTATCGTTCAATGCTCTACTATTTACGCGGCGTGGCTTACGATAAGTCTGATAACAACCTTAACCCCGAAACCGGAAAACCGTACCCTGAAGTTCCTTTTCTGGAGTTTTACTGGGGGCAGCTGCTAAATAGCAAAATGGATGTAAACCGCTACAGCCTGCATCAGCAGGATGGCTATATGATGGCTCTGAACGAAGCCGCAACGCTGATGGTGGGTTTGCCGAAACGGCAGTTAATTGGTAGCTCGGGTCTAACGGCGGCCGAACTAGGCCAGATGGCCAGCATCGATCAAACACGTTTAAATAAGCTGGCGAAACCTGATTCTAAATTAGCTAAGGCGTTGGCGTATCAGGCTGAGCATTAAGCCTATATTTGCCGGTAGCAGGCTAAGCCAGCCTGTTTATCCACGCATCACGCCAGCCTTCAACCGTTTGCGGATAATCTACGCCGAGCGCCTTATTCAGTGAACTTAGCGTTGGCGATGGCAAATCGCCCGGCTGCTGAAGCTCGGTGGTACTAAGAACCTGCGACGGTGGCCCGTCGTTAACGATCGTTCCGCCGCTCAGGTGAGCCACGCGCGCAAAGTGGCGGGCAACGAAGTCCAGATCGTGACTGATAGTTAAAATCGCGGTGCCCTGTGACTGAACCACGGCCAGCCAGTTTTCAAACACGTCCAGCCAGTAAGCATCAAAGTCCCGGCTCGGTTCGTCGAGTAACAATAGCTGGGGCTGGCGTGCTGCCAGACAGGCAACGGCTACCATTCTGCGCTGCCCGGCGTGAAGGTCCAGCGGGTGACTGTCGGCAACGTCCGTTAGCTGGCAAAGTTCCAGAGCCTGAACCGCCTGTCGGTCGATCTCTTCTTTCGACAACCCCTGATGAAGCAGCCCGAAGGTAATCTCATCTTTGACCCGGCTATGAAATATCTGTTTCTCCGCTTCCTGAAACAGAATACCAATCTGCCCAGCGCGTTGGCGGGCTTTCATTTTTGACAGGTTGTTACCTGCCAGAGTAATTGACCCTTTTTCCGGCGTGAGTAGCCCGGCGGCTAAACGTAGTAAGGTTGATTTACCTGCGCCGTTATCCCCGACCAGCGCAACCCTTTCACCTGCCGCCAAGTGTAATGACAGATCCTTCAAACAGTACGATTCTGCTTTGGGCCAGCGAAATGACAGGCTATTTAGAGTTAGCATATTGCTCCTTAAATGCACCAATCAGCGCCCGTTCACTCAGCGGAATATCGGTTGGCCATGCCTGCCGGGAGGCTAATTGATCGATGACTCTCCATGCGGCCGGAGCGTTAATCTGGCCCATAGCGGCATGAAATATGTCACTAACCAAGCCCTCGGCCAGCGATTGGCCTGAAGAGAGCACCAGTGCCTGCGGGCAGTATTTAGCCGTGGGTAATAGGGTCCGTTCAAAGAGAATAATCCGACACAGACGATCTTCTGCGTAACGCTTTAGCTGGGTTAACAATTGCTCGGTAGCTTTCGGGGTTAGTCGGCTAAATGCTTCATCAAGCAGTAACAGGCGCGGATGCATTGCCAGCGCACAGGCTAGCACCACACGTTGGGCTTCACCGCCGGACAGCGTTGCCGGGTGACGTAAACGCAAATGTTCACTGTGGGTATAGCTCAAGGCTTCATCAATTCGCCGTAGGATTTCATCCGTGGGTAAAGCCAGATTTTCCGGCCCGAAAGCGATCTCTTCTTCTACGCTGAAGGTACAGCCGGATAGCTGAAGCTGAGGCGATTGCTGAACCAACTGAACCTGAGCCGCCAGCTCCGTCAGGCATTTTTGCTCTAAAGGAACGCCAAACAGCGTGGCGCTGCCGCCAATCGTTCCGGCCAACTGCTCCGGATACCAGCCCGCCAGTAGTTGGGCTAGCGTACTTTTTCCGCTACCGTTACCGCCGTAGACTACGAAAAAAACGTCATCGGGTAACGTTAAGTTCAGCGGACCTAACAGCGGCTTCTCCACGCCCTGCGGGGTAAAGGTGAAAGCCTGTAGATTAACTATGTCTAATTTCGCTACCGCCAAAGGTACGCTCCTGCTTCAATCGCCATCAGGACTATCAGGCCGTAGCGAATCACTTTTTGCCTCCGGCTGTCAGTGGGGGCCCAGAGGGTGGTTCTATGTCGATGTAGCCTGAATGCGCGCATATCCAGCGCCGCGCCGCGAATAGCCAGTTCATTTAACGCATTGGTAATTAGTGGCATAAGCAGCGCGGGAAGGGCACGCAACCGCTGATGCCAGGCACCGTCAAGCGGGATACCTCGGGCTAACTGGGCGTCTTTAATTACGCTAAGCTGTAGGCGAAGTTGCTCAACGATCAATAATGGACCCGCTAGTACATAAGCAAAACTGATGGGTAAACGGCTGGAAAACAGCGCCCGCACAAACCGGCGGGTAGAGACTTTCTGTAGCCAGATTTGTGCGCTGCTGATAATGGCCAGTAGCTTTAACCACAGCGCGATTGCCATCGGCATGCTGTTCTGCTCGATAGGAGCCCCACGCAGCCAAAAAGCCAGCCAGCCGCCGTGTACCAGCCACAGGCCAATGGCCATGGGGAGCATAAACCACGCGACATAACGCCAGCGCCAGCGGGTATCCGGCAGCAGTAGTAATAGCAAAAATATCCCGAAGCTGTAGCACAGCAACACGTTGCCCAGCGGTAACAACAGACCGCTGAGGGCAAACCACCCCCATAGCATTAATGAGGTAAACGGGTGCATATCAGCGCACGGCAGCCATATTTGGGAAGTTACGCTGAGTGCGTAGCGGCAAGCCCCTGACTAATAGCCAGGCGATAATGGCGGTTAGGATCTTATCGACCAGATTGGCACCGATGACCGTAATAGCCACAGATTTAACCAGGTTTTGACCAATGGCGTTGACGTAGGCAACGATGAAGTCCGCGCCGCTACCGGTTGCGCCGCCGAACAGATAAGTACGGATTGGCACTGCCACTAGCGTAAGTGCCAGCGTAATCACAATACCGGAACCGATGACTTTAGGCAGGGATCTAAACCAGCCGATTCTGGCCATAATGCCGCAGCTTAAACCAATTACCATCGCCACCGGCGCAAATGCCGCCGCTATCGGACCAGAAAGTAATCCCCAAAGCAGATTGGTGAGCAGACCGGTAAACAACGCAGCCCAAGGACCGGCCAGCAGGGCACACAGCATGGTCCCAATGGAATCGAGAAAAATGGGTAGCTTGAGCATTGAGACGATTTGCCCGCCAATCATGTTGATAGCAATAGACATTACAATTAGTACCAGAGTACGACTGGAAACAGCATTACTTGCCATAAAAACCTCAAAGATGAATCAGAATAAAAAGCAGGGGGGTATTTTTGTTATCAGCGCGGGTTTATTACCAGCTCATCATAACCAGAAAGTGAGCATGGCTGTCGGCTAAAGCTAAGATTGTTCAACTCACCGAGAACCAGTTCCAGCGTTGTTCTGACCGTACAGCCAGACATAAGATGGCCGCCGGTCATTTTTCCTGTCTCATCTGAAACGGATAAATGGAGATGCTCACCCCGTTGTTCTAGCGTACCAATCAGCGATACCACTTCAAATTTGCCATGCAGCGTGGTGGTTTCTGGCTGACCGGCAAATCGCAATGCTACGTTTGTCAGGCTACCGACGCAGCCGGCAATAAACGCGGCCTGTAACCGGTTATTGGCGATAAATTTCTGCAGGGAACCCATAACGTCGTCTCCTGGCAGAAGGCGTAAGGCAAAAAATTTGGCGCTGGACGTTTTATTGGATTGATTGGCCATCGGTTACATTCCTGATCGGATATACGCCATTATAGCGCTTGAACAACGCATAGCTACGACGATAGTAAACGGGCGCTATCATACACCGTTCCCGGCAAAATAAACCAGAGAATGAGGTTGCTTAGCCCGAACCGGATGATTTTTCTGCAATTATCTATAAAACAAGTTTCAGAAAATAAGCATTATGTATTTCTTATTTCGGATGGAAAATATTACCAGCATGAGTTACTTGCTTTGATATATTATATTTTCAATGAATATGAAGAGTGAATTAAATATTTAGTTTTGAACGAGGTTATTCTTATAAGGCTATTTTGTCGATTGGGGTTAATTCAAAAAATCAGTATTTATGAGGTAAATTGAGAGTTATTCAGAGTATTGAAGGTTCATTTTTTAACCGGTTGTTCTAGTGTCATTTATTATGGTCATCAACGCATTAAATTGCCTGTCTAATGGTGGTCAATTTAAATTTGTCCTAATCAAATTTTTATTAATTTAAAAATTATCCATGCAATGGAATGACACTATGAATAAACATCAAAGATTGGCGGTCAATAAATTATCCAAATTTAAGAAACGGCATTTAATTATTCTTATTGGATCTATTTTATTGAGCAGTAGCCCTGCAATAGTATCGGCGGTGCAGCTTATTGCCGATAAACAGAACGGTTCAAAGAGGGGCCTTAACGGTGGAGAGTACACCAATACAGGACCTATGCTGGCGGAAGCGGCAGTTATTGCGGCCGGGGCGGGTTATCAGATTGATGCGAATGGGCTGAATATCAACGTGCCTGATTCGATGGCCTCTTCCATTGAGGCCTCGGTTTATGTTTCACAAGGGGCTGGCATTACGCTGAGCAACTCAGCCCTGACCAATAGCCGGGTTTTGGCGTCCGGCAGCGGAAGTAAACTGACATTTAACTCTGTTTCAGTCACAACCCCGAATGCGGGTAACGCCATTATGGTTAAGGATAGGGCTACGGCTCAGCTAAACGGCGTTACCGTTGGTCCCGATAATTATCTCGCCGTCATGGCGACTAACGGTGCCAACGTAGAAATTAATAACCTTCGCGCGCTCTCTGGTATTTATCTGTCCGCCAGTACCGGAAATCTTAGACACAGTCGCATTGATACGGCATCAAACGTTGGTGTCGGCGTGGTTAACGACAAGTCTAACCTCCTGATTGAAGACTCAACCATTTACGGTAAAGCGGGCGGCATAACGGTAACGAATGAGGGGACGCTTACCTTTAAGCGGGGAGAGATTAAGTCTGATGGTAATGCGTTAGTGATTAATCAGGACAGCGCTTTTTCCGGCAGTAACGTGTCTATTATTGCCGGCAGGCAAGCGATTCAGGCGTTAGCCGGAAGTTCGGTGAAGCTGGACGGTTTTTCCAGAATGCAGGGCCAAGCTGGAATTTATGCGGATGGCGTTAAGTTAGACTTTACCGATGTACAAATTAATACGCTCGGGGTCAATGTAGGGCATGGCATTTGGTTACAGAACCTTGATGATTTATGTGCTTCGGGCTGTGAAACGGCGACGCTGAACAGGGTTAATATCGATACGATGGGTACGGTATCGCACGGGCTCTATTTTACCGTTGGTGCAAAAGCTGACATAGATAACTCAGCAATTGCCACTCACGGTGACAGATCTATCGGTATCTATGTTGCCGGATCGAGTTCCAGCTACTCTCCCTCTGCCCTTAAACTGACTAACAGCAGTGTGACCACTGACGGCGTGAGGTCGCGGGGTATTATGGTGAGAAACTATACCGATAGCGGTCGTATCACCAGCGAGTTGGATAGCGTAAACGTACTGACTCAGGGAGAAAGTTCCGCAGCTTTAGTGGTTTGGGAAGGCTCCAGGCTGAACGGAACGAATGTGATTGCTAAAACTACCGGGCTCGATAGCCCAGTGCTCGACGTTGCTGGCGGCAGCGCCATCAAACGCAATACGGTAACGCTGACGGGCGGTAGCTTAACCAGTACTCAAAATGTCGGGGTTGTCGTTGACGGATTCAGCGATATTAGCCTGAGCAATATGAGCGTTTCGGGTACATCCGGGTTTGTGACTGCCGAAGGGCTTGCCGATGCGACTGTGGCTCTGAATCGCGTGAATGCTGACGGAGATACCTCCGTGCTCAGCGGCGGTCGCCTGAATATGACACTGGATAATGCCTCTTATATGAAAGGCCGGGTTAACGGCGCTTCGGTCAGCCTGATTGATACGGCCAGCATATGGGACGTTGCGGGAGATTCAACGGTTAATAGTTTGAATAACTCGGGTCATGTGCGCTTTACCGATCCCGGTAGCGCAACCTTTACCGGGCGTACTCTGACGGTTAACGGTGACTACGTTGGTCATGGCGGCACGCTGACGCTTTATTCCCAACTGAGTGATGATATATCGGCCACGGATAGCATGGTGGTAATCGGAAATACGCGGGGCCAGACCTACCTCGCTATTAACAACGCGGGTGGCTTAGGCGGTGAGACCGTCGATGGTATACGGGTGATCAGCGTGGCGGGGCAGTCTGACGGGCGGTTCTCGCTGAACGGGCGGGTCGGTTACGGCGGTTATGAATATTTCCTTCATCAGGGCGATAGCACCGGCAACGGCGGCGACTGGTACTTACGTTCTGAGTACAGTATCACCCCGCCTTCGTCCCCTACACCAACGCCTCAGCCAGTACCAGCGCCTCAACCTCAGCCAGCAACGCCAACGCCGCCTGTTTACCCGAATTCGCGGCCGGTGATTGAACCTGAAGTCGGTATTTATGCCGGAAATCAGACCGTTGCCAATACGCTGTTTAATCTACGTCTTCACGATCGCATTGGAGAGGCTCAGTTCAGCTCGAAGGGGGATCGTTCGGTTAACAGTGCAGCTAACCGTTCAGCTAACATCGCGGAGTCCATGTGGTTACGGGTAGTGGGTTCTCATGAGAAGAGTCACGTGGCCGATGACCGGCTCAGGCTACAAACCAACGCCAGTCTGGTTCAGCTTGGTGGCGACGTTGCCCTATGGAGCACTAACGGGCAGGATCGGGGCCATTTAGGCGCAATGGCCGGATACGGCAATGCACACTTAACTTCTGCTTCCCAACAAAGCGGCTATTCCGCCAAGAGCCAGATCGATGGCTACAGCGTGGGTTTATATGCAACCTGGTATGCTAATCAGGATTTAAAACAGAGCGGGCTGTACGTTGACAGTTGGGTACAGCATAGCTGGTTTAACAACGATGTCAGTGCCGATCGGCGTTCAACGATTAATTATGATGCCAAAGGCGTTAGCGCCTCCATCGAGACGGGCTATACCCAGAAAGTCAGTGAATTTAGCAACGGCACGTGGTTCGTTCAGCCGCAGGCTCAGATTATCTGGTCCGGCGTACGTGCTGATAAAGTTGACGACGGCCGGGGTAGCGCGATCGACAGCGATAATCAGGATTACTGGCAAAGTCGGATTGGCCTGCGCACCTACCTGCAAGGAACCTCTCCGGCCAATCGTGCCCAGATCTTCCAGCCGTTTATTGAAGCCAGCTGGCTGCACAACAGCCACGGCTATGGCGTAGATTACCGGACGGATAGAGGGTCGCGTCACTATGAAAGCGATACTTCAAGAGATATTGCCGAGGTGAAAACCGGCGTGGAAGGGAAGATTTCAAACTCTCTGACCCTGTGGGGAAATATCGGCCACCAGTTTGATGCTCAGCACTATCAAAGAACTGAGGGAACGTTGGGGGTTAAGTATCAGTTCTGATATTGATATGAGGTTGAATAAAAACGGGCGATAAAACCGCGTGAATCTTCGTTATCCCGACGAAAGTCGGGATAGTTCACAAATTAATGCTTGGCCCCGTTTTCGTCAGCCTATACGCTAAATGACAATAGTAAAAACGACTCACTACCGCTCATCAGTTGGGGCACCGATAAACCTGACCTATCACTTTGGTATCTAACGGAACAAATCCTGACCAGAAGCTGTCGCTGGCTCCAACGGTTCCATAAATCACGTTACCACCCATCGCGGCAGCTTTATTGCGTAAATCATTGGTCGCGCCGTCGATAGAGCTAGACGTCTCGCCGCTGGATAACCAATTGCCTTGGCTACCGGTGATTTCGCCTAATAGCTGACACTGAGCGCCCGGCTTGTCATTGACAAGTCTGACCTGCTGACCGGCTCCGTTTAATTGATTTGACGTACTGCAACCGGCTAATAAAGCCATAGTAGTAAGGCATAACAACGCTTTTATTCGCATCTTTTTCTCCGGCGGATAGTTGGAAAGGGATAGCTAAATACTAGCAGATGTGCGCGCCCTGTCTCAGGGCAATGGTTTTAACTGCCAGAATGATCACGAAAAAATGTATCAAAGCACCGGCGTTAGGCCACAATAACCATTACGGGATAAAAGAGTGAAACCACTTTCCCCCTTAGCCGGTAGGATCGGTTAGTATAAGGATGAGAACTCTAGGCGGAAGAAGCGGCATTAGCTGTCGCGTATGATTGATTATTCAGGTGAGCCAGTAAGGGAAGGATTAGATTGAAAAGATTAGCGTTTATTCTGATGATATACCCGCTTGTCAGCGTGGCTCAGCCGCTGCCGGAAGAGCCGGTAATGCTAAGCTGCCTGCTGGCAAAGAGCGCCAATGACGATATCCGGTATAAAAACATTAACGTGCGTAACGTGCGTATTCGCGGCGATAACTCTTCTAACGGCATGTCTTACACCTTTCCCTATGATGGCAAAAACCTCGGCTATTTTGAAAAATACGGCAAGGGAGAGGTTATTTATAATGAGCAAAGCTATACGGTAGAAAAAAGCCAGCCGTTAACCATGATCGGTGCGCCTTCCGCACGGGCGCTAGCCAAGTTTGACTTCTCTATGGCCGGATGGGCGGAAGTGGATAGCGCCGATCGCCAGTATCTGTGCATTAATTTTCCCTTTGGCGGCGCAGGCTTAGGCAACGGCGATCGCGATCTGACCTATGCTTTTGTGCTTAGCCTTACCGTCGGGCAGCAGTCAGTGCTGTATTCTTGGGCGGGCGATATCAGAAAGTTGACGTCGAAATAACCGACGATCTACGGCAATCCCCTGTGAGTGCTCACTAACTGCACTTTAGCCTGTCGGTTATTTTTTTGTTATAGCTATCGTTTCTCTCTTTGATACTGCCTTTCTATAAAGTGATATTTTATTTTCTGACCCATTAGCTTATTTTTTCATATCGCTACGGATTTGAATGTGACTGATGATAGTAAAAATAAAGGTTCCACCCAGAATATTCCCGGCCAGCGTTGGTAGGGCAAACGGGTAAATGAATTCAGCCCATGCGGTGTGGCCGGTAAAGATTAAGTAGAAGCCTTCTACTGAGCCAACTACGATATGGGTCAGGTCGCAGATAGAAATAATGTAGGTCATCAGAATAATCACCCATATTTTGGCCGAACCGGCGGTCGGAAACATCCATACCATAGTGGCAATCAGCCAGCCGGAGAGGATCCCGCCTAAGAACATATCTTTGCCGCTTTTTTCCATCATCGCCTGAGACAGGGTTAAGAATGCTTTTTGCATTTCTACGCCAAATACCGAAAAGTTAACCAATACCCATGCAATGACGGCGGTACCGATCAGATTACCGAGCAGGACTATTCCCCATAGCCTCAGCAGGATAGCTAAATTTTTGGCCGTGGGTTTTTGTATCACCGGCAGGACGGCAGTCAGGGTGTTTTCAGTAAATAGCTGCTGTTTAGACATAATGACAATAATAAAGCCGAAGGTATAACCAAAGCTTTCAATTAGGTTGGTGAAATAGCTTTGTTGAAACACAGTATGAAAGTTAGCTTTGGCTATTAGCGAGATTCCAATCGATAAACCGGCAGCAATGGCTGAGAATATCAGGGCAACAAAGTCACGTTCTAGCTCTTTATGGCCTTCTGCCCGGATCTGTTCATGCACGGCGGCGGCCGGTGAGGGCAATTTATCTTCGTCGGTTTCGATACGATCGCCACGTTCTTCTTTAGCTTCCACGCGTATTTTATCTTTCATATGGGTTCTCTGGTAATTTCGCGGCGTTATACGATATTAATAACGCTGAGGGTTAATCAATAATGAAGCCATTTTGAACATCATTGAATGAAACGTGCGGGGCGTCTAATGTGTTGTTCTGATTGGAAGTATAGATGAAAAATCACCAGGCTAACGCAGTAGGGCTGGAGTCAGCCCATGGTTTTTGCTTTATTGCGACTCAAACTCCCGGCAGATCAGGGTGATGCTTTCCGATGGTAATAACTCCTGCGTTAAGCGACAGAACGATTGCCCTTGCTGACGCTGATGAAAACGGCAAAACTGGCATTCACCAAAAAGACGAACCCCTTCCCGCAGCTGAACCTGCCGTAATAACCCCATTAGCTGTAGCTGAAGTTCCTCACCGCCGCTGGGTAACGCAGACTGTACTTTGGCGATGTTATCTTGTGATAACGCACCTTCGATGGCCTGTCTGGCTTTGTCGGTCAGAAAAAGCAGAACTTTGCGTTTATCTCCGGGGTGGGACTGCCGGTAAATCAGCGCTTTTTCTTCCAGCTTTCTTAACGACTGAGAAACCGTTCCTTTCGTCAGGCCTAAGTATTCGGTGACGGATCCAGGCGTGTTCGAATAATGGTTACAGCGCAGTAAATAATAAAGTGCATTAACCTGCACCGAGGGAAGAGACTCTAGCAGCGAATTTCGGCGAAATCCGCTCTGCTGTAGGTTTGCCAGCCTTTCTAGTATGTCAAATAGCGTCATGTTTCCCCCAGATTTTGGCCAATAGTATCGATTCGAAACCATATTGACAAGGAAGTAATGGTTTTGCACTATTCAGTTGTATCGAACCGATACCAATTACTAATAAATCGAGGAATTAATTATGACTACAGTAGCAACGTTTTATCATGCGGGCTGCCCGGTATGCATTAGTGCAGAACACGGCATTGTTGATTTACTGGATAAGAACGTCAAAGTGGACATCGTGCACCTCGGCGAACGCCCGGATCAGATCAAGGCAGCCGAAGCGGCCGGAGTGAAAAGCGTTCCGGCGCTGGTGGTTAACGGCCAGCCTATGCACATTAACTTTGGTGCCAGCCTGTGTGACCTGAAATAGGGTATAAGGCAGTTTGAGCATCGGGTTCGCTTTTCTGTAAGATCCTCTCCTTTATGGGCAGAGGATTTTTTTTGAGCCGTTTCTATCACCGGCCAACGGGTCACCGCTCGGGCTTCAGGCTGACCATATATCCAGACTGATAAGGCACCGGCAGAAACGCCTGATGCAGGCGGTGGAAGGTATTATCCGGGTCGAGATGGGCAAACTGTTGCGGGTAGATCCATTTAGCTATCTGCTGGATGGCGATAACGTCATACGGGCTATTGTAGAACTGATGCCAGATGGCGTAAAACTCGCCGTTTTGCCGTGCGGGGCTGCTGGTGTAGGCCGGACGCGTGGTAAACCAAGCCAGTCTTCTGCGTGATTCCGTAATATCGGTGCCCGGTCCAAGAGGGATCCATCGTCCTCCGGGCACGAATGCCTGAAAGTTGCCGCTAGTCAGGATCACAACGTCAGGACCGGCGGCGAGAACCTGCTCCGGGTTGACGGTAAAAAAGGAGCCCGGCGCCAGATTTTCAGCAATATTATCGCCACCGGCCAGCCGCAGAAAACGCCCAAAGCTGCCTTTTCCGAAGGTCATACAGCACTCCTCGGAGTAGCCTCCCAGCCGCTCCAGAAAAACCCTAGGCTTAGGCTGAGTGACGTTGGCCAGCCCATCGCTCACGCGTTTAAGTTCAGCTTCTCTAAACTGCAAATAGGCCTCTGCCCGTTCCGTCTTGCCAAACAGCTGACCGAATAACCGAACGGTGGAAGGAATATTCTTTATTGGATCGTAACGAAAATCGACATAAACGATAGGGATCCCCGCGCGGGCAAGGGCCGCTTCATAGCCCGCATCCATAATCGCAGTGCGGGCATCCATATTCATGATAACCACGTCGGGTCGTAGCCGAAGGGTTTGCTCCACGTCAAACGTGCCCTGTTCGCTCCCGCCGAAGGTGGGTAGCTTTTCCAGCGCGGGAAAGCGTTGGCGATACTGCTGCCAGGTGGCGGGATCTGACTGGATCAGGTCCCGTCGCCAGGCAACCAATCGCTGCGCCGGATTCTCCTTGTCAAGCATGGCAACCAGATAAAGCTGCCGCCCCTCCCCGAGGACCACCCGCTGAACCGGCAGTTTCACCGATACGGTTCGCCCCAGAAGATCAACCACCGGGGTAAGGGATTGCTGCGCCTGAACTATGCCAGCGCTAAGCAGCGACAGGCCGAGTAAAATGTGTTTTAACATTATTGATATCCTTCAGGCTGGCCGTTCGGCCGAGAAGCGCGGTTGATCCACAGCGCGATGGCGAAAGTGATGGCGTACATCAGTGCGACGCAGACAAACAGCGTGGATAGCCCCGGCCACAGCAGCACACCTCCTCCGAGCGCAATACCGATAATAGAGGCAAACTGGCTAACGCTTTGGGTGAGGCCCAGTATCAGGCTTTGGCTTTCTTCACCCACCGAGCGGGAGATCAGAGCGGTCAGCACCGGCGTGGTTGCGCCAAGCAATATGCCCCACAGAAAATAGAGGATGACGAACCATCCGGTCTGCCGCACGGCGGCCAGTATTAGCGTCAACAGCGCGCAGGCGGCGACAGCACCCAGCAGGCGTTGCAACGAAGCGCGACGATCGCAAAATTCAAACCAGCGCGCCCAGAGCGTGGCGGAAACGATGACTCCGGTAGCCTGTAGACCGTACGCCAGCCCGGTGAGCCAGTTGGCGGCATTGAACGTCTGCGTGACGTAGAGTGAAAAAGGCATCTGCGTCACCATGCGGCTCATCAGCAGCAGTCCTAAAATTATCAGTAAGCCCACCACCGGATGCCCGAGGTGAAGGCGGCCAGCCGGTACAGCAGCGCAGGGCGTTTGTGGGTTGCGCACGCGGTCATTGGGTAAAAACAGCGCGACCAGAAGCGCGCACAGCGCACAGATGATAGCCGCGCTCAGGTTGATCCAGAAAAAGCTCAGCAGATCGAGAATAGCGCCACCGATAATGGCACCGGCCAGCGAGCCTGTGTTGGTGGACACCTGTAGCCAAGCGAACAGGCGGGTGCGCTGTGCGGCCGGTACCATCGCGATACCGTAAGCCTGTGCCGGAGCGATATAGCCAGCGCAGGTGCCCTGAATAAAGCGCAGCGCCAGCACTAACCAGACATCGTTAGCGAAGGCGAGGGCCAGTTGAGTGAGGGCCAGGCCCAGCAGTGCGCGGATCATCATCGCTTTATTACCGGTCCGCTGACCCATTTTTCCCCAGAAGGGGCCGGTCAGCATAACGCCGAGCATCGGGGCGATATAGGCTCCGGTGCCTACTACGCTCAGAAGCTCTTTAGACGTCATGGTCGCCAAATGCAGCGGCCAGAACGGGCCGCTCATCTCCATCGCCCCCATTGAGAGCAACTGGATAACGAACATAAACTGGACAATAAAAAACACGCTGCCGGTTATACGCATGACGCTGCGGCTTCCTGCAATGGCCACTCGTCGGGCAGAGAAACGTGCGGCGGGGCATTTCCCATATAATCGCGACACCACAGGAATATTTCCCGCATCTGGGGCACCGGTACCCGCAGCCGGTCTCCGAGCGCCACCAGCAGGCCCAGTCCGCAGGCAATATCCTCCTGAAACACGCGATGCTGACGATCAAACTGATAGCCCGCCGTACCGTCCTGCGGGAGCAACGGCAGTGAGATCCCATGGTAAGCGCGGTTGGTTCGCAGCGTGCTCAGCAGCGTACGCCGGTCGGCAATCTGCTCGCCGTAGGCCTCGACAATCTCCTGTAGCAAGGGTTGAACGGAGGACAGATCGATTCCCAGCGTCGTTTCGGCCGCCCGGCAAAGGGCCTGATTCTCTGCGTCGCAGCGGGCAAGAAAATAGGCACCCAGCTCCGGGCAGTCGTTCCACCAGCAGGGAATATGGCTGAAGGCATGGTTATGCCACTGGCCCCACGGACCAATCAGCCCATAGATCACCGCGCTGTGCATAATCGGGTTGCCCGGCGTGAGGGTGATTTCCAGATAGTCGTGGAGCAGTGAAACCGGGGCTTGGTACAGCCGCCGCAGGTGGCTCAGTAACATTTCCGCCTGCTCGCGAGTTTGGCGGCGGTGGGTCGCGACATAAAGCTGTGATTTAGCGCCGCCAAGGCGCACGCTGCGCCCCGGCTTGAGATCGAACGCAATGTGGGGAACGTCTTTCATTCCCCATAGCACCACGTTGCCAAGATGGCCCAGCCAGCGTTCTGCCAGCCAGTCAAAGCCGTTAAAGCCGGGAATAGCGCCGACAAACACCGGTTTATGGCGGGGCAACGCCGGTGCCAGGCTTTGCAGCACGCGCTCACGTGCGTGCGAAGGGGCGGTAACGATCGCGATGTCGGCATCGCGGCAGCCTTCTTCAGGGTTAGCGGTAACGCAGGCCGGCGTTGACGTGAGTTCGCTGCCGTCCGGTAGCCGAGCGCGCAGGCGTGCGCCGCTATTGCGGTAAAGCGCAGGAATGCCGGTCTGGCCGCTGAGCAGCGTCACCTCTACGTCGGGACGCTGGCCGAACAGCACGGCGGCCAAGTGGCCCGTTCGCCCTGCGCCGCATATCGTCACTTTCAGCGGCTGTCCGGCGCTCATGACAGCGGCTCTCCGGATGCGGGCAGCGCAAACCAGCTATCGAGCCTATCCCAGACCTCCGGCGATATCAGGCCCCGCGCTTTCAGCCACTCTTCGTTGAACACCGTATGCAGATACTTTTCGCCGCCGTCGGCAATCACCAGTACCACATTGCCGCTGATGATCCCTTGGTTAAGGTAATCCAGCGCTTTATAGATTGCACCGCCGGTGGAGCCCCCGACCAGCAGGCCAAAGCGACGGGCGAGGTAGCGCGCGGTTTCAAAGGCACAGGCGTCGGAAATCTGTTCGCCATAGTCAATGCAGCTGTAATCCAGTACTAGCCCGACGGTATCGCCATCGGGGGTGCCGGTTCCGGACTGATAGTAAGGTTTGCCCGGTTTACCGAACACAATGGAGCCTTCGGGCTCGACCGCGATGGTGATAGTGTCCGGATTGTGAACCTTCAGGCCGTGAGCAATACCGGTCATCGACCCTCCGGTGCCGACGCAGCCTACCCACGCATCGACGCGCCCAACCTGCCCGATGATTTCACGCACCAGATCGGCATAGCCACCGGCGTTGGCCGCATTGTCGGACTGATTCATAAATATGGCACCCGGAATCTCATCGGCTATTTCTGCGGCCATGCGTTGACGTTCGACAACGGCGACTTCATTTTCACCGTAATCGCCTTTGACATAGCGAATTTCTGCCCCCAGCGCCCGCATAATGGCGATTTTGTCCTGAGCGGCATGATGGTCGACCACCGCGATAAAGCGCAGCCCAAACTCGATGGCGGCCAGCGCCAGCCCGATGCCGGTGTTGCCGGACGACGATTCAATAATGGTACCGCCGGGATGGATACGCCCGGCCTTCAGCGCCGCAACGATCATGTTTCTCGCCATGCGGTCTTTCATGCTGCCGCCGGGGTTATTTTTCTCGACCTTGAGATAAAGCCGAGCGTCTGCCTGCGGCAAGGGCAACTGTACGATTGGGGTATTGCCGATTAAATCTGTGACTTTGCTGAAAATCATCAACTATCTCCTTACTCATCAAGAGAAAATGCCAAACGGCGCAGTGGGGTATGCCAAGCGACCAGACGCGTTGGTAGCGGATGGCGGTGGAAACGGTTTTCCAGCAGATCCATCTGGTAGCCTGCGGTGTTAGCAAACACCAGCAGATCGCCCGGCTGCGGCAGGTGGCGAAAGCGCACGAGGCGGTGAGCGATCACATCCTCATCCAGACAGCTGTGCCCGGCGATCCAAGCTTGGCCGAACGGAGCGGGCTGCGCGTCGTTGGCGCAGCGTACATGGATGGGATCTATCAGGAATTCGGAGTTAAACCAAGTCTCACAGGCGCTGAAGCTACTGCCCTCAACGAAAATAACGTGGTGACCATCCGGCTGGGGGCGCGTTCGCACGACGCGAAAAATGGTGACGGCGCTTTGATCCACCAGACTACGCCCGGGCTCTACGCACAGCGTTAGCTCTTCTTCCCGCAGTACGTCGGCTACCCGCCGCCCTTGCGGATCTTGCCCCTCAAGGAACTGCGTCAACCACTGCTCTGCGTTAGTTTCACCGCCGTACGGGTAGAAGCCGGTGGGAACGTTGGCGTTATGGTAGTCCGCTGGCTGCTGCCCGGCTATCCACGCGCGGTAGCGATCGCTGGCCAGATACTGGACCGGCAGGCCACCGCCAATATCAATGGTGTTCGGTCGAAGCCCCAGCGATCGGGATTTTTCCAGCAACGGCAAGAGATCAAAGAACGCGCTAATTCTGGAGTGGGCGGCATAGCCGCTGAGGTGAAAGTGAAAACCGACGAACTGCACCCGCGGGCAGGCGGCAATGTCTTCCAACGCCCGAGTGATTTCACCGGAGGTTAAGCCAAAGCGGCCGTGAGCGCTGGCCTCGGGGCGCAGACGCAGCAACAGGCGTACGCTGCCGGAGGGCGGCAGCCAGCGCGCGGTTAGCGTCATGATGTCATTCAGTTCCTGCGGCGAGTCGACCACAATCTGGACATTGTGCAGCATCAGCTCATGCAAAAAATCCGGCGTTTTGGCAGGCCCGGTGGCGCAAAGGCGATCGCCGCGCAGCCCCGTTCGCAGGGCATCCTGTAATTCCTGAAGGCTAGAGATATCCGCTCCGGCGCCCGCCGCCGCTGCCGCTTGCAACAGCGCCTGCGACTGATTGACTTTGACGCCGTAAAAGAAGCGTGCCCGAATGCCAAAACGGGCGGTTGCCGCGGTCATTGCGGCCAGATTTTGCGCCACCGTGTGCGGCCAAACAACGTTTAGCGGCGAGCCGTACATTTCCGTCAACCAGGCGACGTTTTGCGCCGATTGCTTAAGCCAGTCGGCGATGTTCTGTTCCAGATACGGCGGCAAATCCACCGGCATCACGGTATGCCACCGGACCGGCGTTGCGGGCGTGGTGTTAAGTAATAGCGTCATGGCTGCTCTCCTCAGAAGTCGACGGACATAGAAGCGAGAAAGGTGCGCGGAGCACCCTGAACGAACGTGCCGTAGGAGGCCACGCCGGTCCAGTAATCGCGGTCAAATACGTTGCGAACGTCAAAGTGGAAGACGGTATTCTTTCCGTAAATACGGGTTTTATAGGCGGCACCCATGTCTACAGTGGTCCATGAACCGATGCGTTGGGCGTTGGCCTGATCGATATACTGTTTATCGCTGTAGTTCAGCTGCGAATTGACGGAAACGCCCCGCAGCGCGGGCAGGTCATACTCTGCGCCCGCGCTGGCCCGTACGGGCGCGACGCCAACCGGGTCATTGCCGCGCACGCCGGGGCGCGGCGACTTGGTCAGTTCGGCGTCAATCAAGGCGAGGTTTCCCTGCAGGCGTAGCCCGTCAAGCGGTTCGCCGGAAAGATTCAGTTCTACACCGCGATTTCGCTGTTCGCTGTTGTCGGTAAAGTTGTTGTTGCTATCGAGAGCGCCGCTCGGGCGGGTAATTTGGAACAGCGATAGGCTGCTCAGTAATTTACCCGCATCGTACTTCACCCCCACCTCATACTGACGAGAACGGTAAGGACTCATGACCTGACCGGCATTACGAGCGGTGCCCGGCGCGACGTCGCCTTTGCTGAGGCCTTCAATGTAGTTGGCATACAGCGAGACCTGCTGCCATGGGCGATAGACCAGCCCCAGCATGGGCGTAAAGGCTGACTCATCATAGCTGGCGCTGCGGCTACCGTTGGCAGCAAAGTTATCAGAGCCGATCTGCTGGAAACGAACGCCGGGGATCACATCCACTTTGCTATCCCAGAAGGTCAGGGTGTCTGCCAGCGCAACGCCGGTTAACTGGGTGGATGAGGTTTTAGGCACTCGATCCGGGGTGCCGGGTTTGTCCACGTCCACCTCAATCGGTGAATAGATATTTGAGGATAGGGTTGCGCCGCGCGTGCTCCCCACTGCCAGCCTGTCGTGATAGTAGCTGGTCTGTAGCGTCATCAGATGTTCAATCGAGCCGGTGGTAAAGCTGCCGCGGGCACCGGTTTCTAACGTGTAGCGATCGACGTTGAAGCGGAAGTTGGTCAGCTGAGAGGTAACGTCGCCGCGCTCATTGATGATATTGCCCGTTTGTTCCGACAGGCGAGCGACCTCCGAGCGGCTGCCGCCAGCGTTAGCAAACAGCGTGAGGCTATCGTTGACATCGTATTCGGTGCGCAGTAATGCACCCTGATCTTTAATGGTCCACCACATTCCCTGCTGAGCAATGTTGGTTTTGCCGTTTGGCGCCGAAGGCACGCTAATGCCCGCCGCGGCGGTAAACGGGCGGTTAGGCGAGTTGACGCGCTGGTACTGGTCAATCACATCAACCGAGGTACGAAAACCGCCGCTGATATAGTCCAGCGCCAGTGCGCCAAGGGCAGAGCGTTTGCTGGTGTTGTCTAGGCGCATATCACCGCCGCTGCCGCCACCGTTAAAACGCATGCCCCAGATATCGCCGTTTTGCGTTTGCCCCAGTCGGCCAACGTCCATATAGCCGCCAAACTGGTCGTCGGATTCCCACGTGGTCGAAAGGCGGGTAATATCCTCAGCGGTGGCGCGCTTGGTGACCGCGTTAATCACGCCCCCTACGCCCCCGTTGGGCGACATGCCATAAAGCCCGGAGCCCGGGCCTTTCAGTACCTCCACTCGCTCAAGGTATTGCGGCAACAGCTGGTAGTTAGGCGCGACGCTGTAGATGCCGTTTAGCGCTATTTCGCCAATATTGCCCTCGCCAATCGGGAACCCGCGGATACTAAACGAGTCGAGAATGCCGCCCGTCGGGCTGGTGACCTGCACTGAGGGATCGTTTTGCAATACTTCACCAAGGGATTTTGCCTGACGATCCTCGATGTATTGCGAGGTAAAGCCGCTAATGCTGAAGGGCGTATTCAACGCATCACGGTTTCCCAGTAATCCTACGTTGGCCTGCCGGGCGTCGTTGCCGCCGAACGCTGTGCCGGATGCCTGTTTTCGCACCACGATGGTATCTTCTGACGCCTGAGTGCCCGCAGGTATTACGCCGGAAGCCAGCGCTAGAGGGATGAGATAGCGCAGCTGAGCCGACTTATCCTTTGTGACTGCCATATAATTTCCTCGTTTCTAGAGATATGTGCATCAGGCGCTTAACAGCGGGTTGGTCAGCCCGTGCTGTACGCGATAATCGGTGTATTGCTGTAAGTGCATGCTCATTAGCGAGCGCGTAAACCAAGGGCTCCGTAGGAAATGGTCGCGCTCCTGCAGCCAGAAATCGGGATCCAGCCGAGGGCGCAGTTCGTCAAACGCCTTTTCGACCTGTTGTGCCATAACCTTCCACAGGACATGGTCGGGAATGGCAAAGGTGCGGGTTAGGCATAGCGCCAGCTCGTGTAAATGGCTGACAAAGCAGGCATCCACCACAAAGGTTCTGACCGGTTCGATGTCATCTTCGAACACCGTGGGCAGGATTCCCGGCCAGCGGTAAGGCTTAATATCGTAGCCTCGGGCGCGCAGCAGCGGCGCATAGGTGCGACCGTCGCCGAAATCGCGGATCAGCATGCCCTGCGCTAATCCTTGCTCATCAAACAGGATTTGTGTGTTCTGCTGATGGGCTTCAAGGGCCACGCCGTAGAGTAAATACATCGCTAGCACCGGTTTCACCACCACGCTCAGGTAATGGCGGAACCAGGACTGCGGATCCTGCCCCGACAGGGAAATCAGTTCACTGACCAGCGGCGCGGGTCGGTGCGGCAGTTCGGTGAACAGCGTCGCTACGGTGACGGCGAGTGGATTATCCGGGCGGGCCCAGGGCGAGGTATCGCGGAAAACCACCGACAGGAACTTCCCTTCGGCGTCATCCTTACGCTCATGATGACGGAAATGCCACGCGGCCTCTTCCCGGAAGCAGTCAAGCAGGCCGTTAAAGCCGTTTTCATCCCGTAGAATGGCGCTAATCACCGCGCTGATGCGCGGGCCCATATGAATCGATTTCGCCTGTAGGCTGCGTATTTCGCTGGTCATCCAGATAGCGACCGGCAGCTTGATAAACGGGGCATTATCACCAACGGTTGGCAGCACGGTGCGAAATGACATAGAGGGCGCCGTGGTAAGCTCGGGGCCGTCCGGCAGTAGGATCCCGTCGGCGATCTCTTGGGCGTAATGGGTGCGCACCCAGTGCTTAAGGTGCCAAGGGTGCAGCGGCAGCGGTAGCCACGCGTCAGGCCGCTGGCCCTGATTAACCAGCCACTCGCACCACGTTGGCCAAAGGTGCGGGAAGGCGTTCTCGAACCAGCGATGGATATTCGTCACGTGGGGCATGGTTTCGCAGTACGCCATATCTGCCCGTAGCGCTCCGACGCGCAGGGTAACTCTGGCGGAAAATTCGGCGGACAGCGCGGTGACGTCACCGTCGCTGAGCCCCGGTCTGGATTTCCACGTTGGATAATAGGGGTGGCCTTCCAGCGCTCCCCACTGGTCAAGCAGGGTAGCCGCATCGCGGAGGCCGTGATGGGAGCGCAGCCAGAGGGTGAAGTGCGCCTCGCCGCGCTGTGCCATTTCCTGACGGATATCGGCCTGCCACCCGGCGCGATGACGGCGCGCGAGCCTATCGTTATGAATGCTGTTGGCAACATCGCGTTTAAAGTGATGAACGCCTTCTTCATTAAGCTGGCAATCCAAGCTATCCCTGACGGCGTCCATCAGCCGTTCATGGTCGATAATCGGTGTTTCATTTCCATCGGCAGCGACCAGCCAGATATTCCCTTCATTGATGAACGTATCGGCTGGAAACCGCCTCATATTTTCGAAACGTAGTGAAGATGCGCCCGCTGCGAGCGGGTAAAGAGCTTCACGGTGATTATTGCCAATAATGATTTTTGATTTATCGAGTAATTTCTCAGCAAACAGGCAGCGGACGATCCTGTCCAGCGCGTTACGCGTGGAGTAGTCGGCGTTAACTGCCGCGGCGTTTGGTTTAAATCTGGTTAATGAGTCGGTCTGCTTCACCATATTTTCTTTCCTACAAAAGCGTGTGAAAAAATATTAAGGTTAGCCTTGTCCATAAGGGGAAAATAAATTTAATCGGGAAATTATCACGCATTGAAACTTGAGGATTGGTACGTTATCATCCAAAAAACTTAATGTAAATGAAAATCATTATCATTTAAGTTTGTAGGGTTTATATCTTTAATCTTCATTAATTGAGCTTTTTATACGGAGTGATTATGAAAAACACCGTTACCTACCTCTTTGTACCTGCCGATAAAAGTACGTTTTTACCGAAAGCGCTGCACAGTGGGGCGGATGCTATCATTGTCGATCTGGAAGATGCCGTAAGGCCGGTAGACAAGCCACACGGAAGAGAAAACGTTATACGCTGGTTGTCTGCGACAATAGACTGCCCTGAAGCCTGTAAAATATACATTCGCATCAATTCTCTGGACTCTGGCTATTTTTCAGAAGATGTCAAAATGCTTTCTTCGATGAAGACCGAGGCGCTGTCAGGTCTGGTGCTACCCAAACTGGAGAGTGCCGAAACCGTGCAGAAGATAGCATCCCGGCTACCGGAAGGGCTGTCCGAATTGCCTCTGGTAGGCATTATTGAAACGGCTCGCGGCGTGCACTATTGCGATGAGATTGCTGCCAGCGGCGTAGCAATACTGGCCTTTGGCTCGCTGGACTATTCCCTTGATACCCACTGCCAGCAAACGTTGCACGCGCTGCTTTATGCCCGCAGCCGGATTGTGATTGCCTCCCGCGTTGCCGGGCTCCCGCCCCCTATTGATTGCGTGACGCCGGAAATCGTTGAACAGGATACGCTGAGGGCCGATGCGCTCCATGCGCGTTCGCTGGGCTTTGGGGCTAAGCTGTGCATTCACCCGCACCAGATTCCGGTAGTGACACAGGCCTTCTCACCGGATGCCGAGGCGTTGCGCTGGGCCGAGAGGGTAGTGGCTCAGGCCGACGAGGGCTATGCATTTCAGGTTGACGGTAAGATGGTCGATCTGCCGCTTATTCGTCAGGCGGAGCGACTGCTGGCCGAGCGACGACAGCGAACGCTAAGCGATGACGACAGTGCTCCAGCCGACCGATGAAGCCTTCTGCATACGCCGCTTTATGAACACGGTAAGCCCGTTGCTTGATGGGAAATGCGGTCGGGCAAAAGCGTAGCGGTATTAGGGCCGGCCATATTGGCGCTTCATTCATGGCAACCAGATCGGTATTGCGATTTGGCTATTCCCCTCTAAGTTTGATTTGTTTTAAACTTAAATTTGACATGTTGAGTTGTTCATTTTTGAGATAATACTTTATGGAATTATATATAATGTATTAATTTTATTGATATTTTATTTATACTTTCGAGATGTTGTTTTACCTTAGTTGAGGTAACTAAACGTCATGGCTCAATTTAATCACTTTGAACTCGGGCTTTTGAATCCTGCCTTCGACTCTCTGTTAGTTGACGCGCTGACGGAACTGGAATTTGATATTCGCCTTTGAGTTTTGTATTAAGGACTCCACCAATTGTTCAGCTTTTTCAAGAGCACTGACTTCCGTTACCGTTATGTATATAGGTTTACGTTTGGTTACAGGATCTGCCATATTGGTTGCCTGAACTTTTGCTTCCAGCGTTCCTGATATTTTACCCGGAGAACGTTCAAAAAATATTGTAGAGGAAAATGGCTCTTCCTCGTTCTGGTGCCGCCATTGTTTACAGGTTAATGAGTAACTTTTTACAGGTCGCTCAGGCCGCTGTTGATAATAAAAAAGATTTGGATTTACATTTTCTGAAAATAGAGAATTATTAATGTTTTTGAGTCTTGACATTAATGAGTCTGAATCGCTAAATGGGGTCACACGATATGCCGAATGATTAAGTTGCTGCATCAGAGGATTTATTGTCTCCCATTTTCCTTTAGGTGCTTCAGGTGGTAAAGGTAATGCAGGCCCATTGAGTTTGTTTTCTTCGTCGTTTTCTTCTGAGGGGATAATAAGAAGCTTCCCATTAGCTGAAAGTGTCACTAACGTGTCTTCAGTTGGGCGGGTGCCAGTATTCGATAGCCAAACCGTTACTTCGGGAAAGGGTGTTAATTCATTCAAATGCTCATGGAGAACGCATAAGTATTTCTCGCATGTTCGGATCCAGTCTGGATACTGCTCATCTTTATATAATGCTATATCTTCATCAGTTGCTGGCGTGAACGTTGGCTTTCCAAATAATGCCGGAAGTGAACGAAAATGATTGAGCCCAGTGAGCGTATTGTCGTCGGTTTCCTGAACGTTAAAGTTGCTTTCAGGGAAAATGGTTGAATTTATTCGTTCAAGTAATTTTGAAACCTGTTCTTCAGTTAATGCACTATATATAACGGTTTCTAAATTGAAATCAGATTCACCGGTCATTTGGTTTTCAAAGCAGATCTCAACATTGGGTGCAGTCTGTTTAAGGCGCGTGAGTTCAGCTTGCAATTTATTAATCTGCTTATCCGTCTCACTTGTCTCTGGTGCTAATAGCCATTCATCAGGGATCGTTCGAAAATTGACACCAACCATCTTTGCTGAAGCCATCGGACCAGTATCATGGGTTAAGAGAATAACCGGACTATCCGGGCGATCTTTGGAAAATTGTGCGGTAATTCCTACTAACTGATCGTCTCGTTCGCTATACATAAGCCGATCGGATAGAGATTCATCTGGCTTTATATCTTGTCGTAAGTAAAGTCGGACAATTGGTTTGGCATTGCGGACTTCGTAATAATTGTTTTCAGGCAGAAGAATATATCTAAACAGGCTGGATGCCGATCTGGCTCGCTTTGATAATCGATTATTACCACCACCTTTTTGCCTGTCGATCTCAACTTGAACCGGGCGAGAGACTAACAGACAGACTTCATCGTATGCTTCCCATTCGGACCAGTTAAGTTCGTTTAGTGGTTTACACTGGATAAAAGGTTGGTATCAGGAAATAAGTAAATTTTTGTGCTCATCGTTCCATCTCATATTGCACATATGTGCTAAAAAATCAGGGATACTCCTGCCGGGAATGCACAACGTTTAACACACTGATTCGGTCAGCCACCACCTGATAAACAACAATGTAATTGGGATGAGCAATAATTTCCCGAGTCCCGAGAATTTTGCCAGAACGGAACATATAAGGGTGTTCTGCCGCAGGAAGGACAGATTCTTCTAGTCGGTGAAGCAATGATTCTGCTGCATAGGGATTTTCTTTTGCGATAAACGCAATCAGTGAATACAGATCCGTTTTTGCTTCATCAGTCCATTTAATCGGGAGTATTAAGCCAGTTTCCTCCGGGCTTTAGCTTGTTCAATAATCTTGCGTGCCCCGGCCATTACCTCATCGTGAGGGATTTGGGGTTTAGTGCTGTTCATTGATGCTTCGACCTTAGTTCGAAACCAGCGGTCGTAGCTTTCTGCCTGCTCTTGCGTTTCAAATTCGGAGACGATTGGCGATAATTTAGTGGTCATACTCTCGTTCCCTTGCTGCTGTATTTCTAACCAGTATAGCCCTTTCCATTCTCTAAACCAAGCTACGTCATCCTCACTGATGCGCAAGTCTGTGCGTTTCTCGGTGACGGTTAGTTAGCTTTGCTGGGGGCTGATGATCGCACTGATTGAACGCGCATCAGGCGCTGGCTCTTAGCTGCTCCCTCCTTGGAGCAAACAACGCACTATTCTCGTTGCGTTGGTTATGGAAGAACTAACGGAATCGACATTTCGTGGCGGAAAAGATTATCGGGATCGACCGCCTGTTTTGTCGCGACCAGTCCGCTGGCTTTTTCGCCGTAATACAGCGTGAGCCACTGAGGATCAACGGCTGTATGCGTTATATCGGTATATTTCATATCAATATCAGGGTAGTTAATATAGCAACCTTGATAATGTCCTGATATGTCATCGACAGGTTTCCCACCGGCATCAACAAAGTAGGACGAATAGATATTCGCCATCCATGATAAACAAAAATCATCGTCCGTCGCGTTATTCCAGTGAATCTGGAACTGTGACTTCAATAGAGAAGAGCGTTGATAGATAGACGTTGGATTAGCCAGTTCATCATTACTGTTAATGCAGCCACCGTAGGAATCAATCTGAACCCAGGCCTGCGTCAGGCGCGCATCATATGCCGTATTAAGGTTATCCCATAGGGCAGTAATTTCGCTATTGGTGAAATTACCAACGTGATAGGCAGATTTATATTTATTGCGCATATTTCCGCCCGATCCATTAATGGTTTCGGTTAACCATAACCAATCCATTAATTGGGAATCACTGACAGGATCGCGTAATTCATCCATATCATTAGCTTTTCTCGTCACTGCCCCGTGCCATATCGGCTGGGTCTCAACGCGTGGCGTCGCTCCCACTGCGGCTGTCATGGTGTTGACGAAATCGATAAACGGCTGATCCTGAGCGCCGCCGACCGTGCCGTCCAACCCGGTATACTGAATGGTCATTACCACATCGCCGGTTGAGCGGTGTTGCAGTTTCAGCAAGGTGAAAAGCCCACCGTTTGCCAGCGTAGGATCGGCACTGTTCCATTCCTGATCGTGTTCGGAAAACCACTGCCAGTAGGTACGCAAAAAATTACCGAACGCGGCTTGACCGACGGCACCGCTACCGAAGCTATCCCACGGCCAGGAAAGCGATAATAGATAGGCCTGTTGAGGTGCCGGAGGTAAATCTGCATAGTAATAGTTAAGGATGATACCGAAGTTGCCGCCGCCCGCTCCGCGGCAGGCAATAAACAGATCGCGATCGCTGCCCGTGCTGTTGAGATGGACATGTTTGACAATCAGGCTGTTGCTACCTGCCGCCTCGGGTACCAGAATGTCCACGCCCGCCAGCCAGTCTACCGTCAACCCGTGTAAGCGAGATAACAACCCATATCCTCCGCCTGAAACGTGCCCACCGGAGCCTACGGAATAGCAAGAACCGCCGGGAATGGTTTTACCAGACAGTTTGTACAGGCCGACGTATCCGTCCCAGTTTTGATTTCCGGTGGCTGCAGAGAAGCGATAAGACACCGTATTATCCCACGGAGAGGTAACGCCCCCGGTCTCACTGTATTGCATTCCGGTCATTAGCCCTAAGTCAATGATTGCCAGCTGTTGACTACCATCGCTACTTAATTTATTTGCCACAAAACCTTCATAGCAATGGCCACCGCTGCGCACCGTTAGCCGGCAGCCTCTTTGTAAACCATCGTTAGCGGCATCAATGACTTCCTGAGCGCTTTTGCAAACATATATTAAATCTGCGCCTTCTCCAGTATCTGGAAAACGCAAATTAAAGCCTTTCTGTAAAGTATCGTAGCAAGAACTTTGATTATCGATAATAACAAAATCAGACATAACGTTACCCTCAAAAAATATTTAAATGAGAAACCACGATTGGTTTTCGTATTTATATAACCATTTGGTAACTATAGAGAATTGCGACGTGGCTCACATGACGACAACCCGTTACAATCGGTTATACAAATTGAAATAATTAAGAGGAGTTATTACAGAATATGATTTTTATCTGAATTAAGTACACAGACCTTTCTTTATATTTGCTCAGAATAGAATGTAATTTTCAGGCGGGAATGAGTGCGATCGAGAATATTTTATTAGGACTATTCGATCAGAATTATTCGCTCAGAAATATAACCACGAATATACCGTCTATTTTCCCCTTGCCGTTTTATATCAGGCAAGGGGCTAGCGACTATTTGCCCAAATACCCCAGACGGCGGGAAATCAGTGAGCAGGCTTGGCCAAGCTCGTCGTTGACTTCGTCAATTTTGCGCAGCATACGATGGGTAGGCCCCGCAACGCTCAGCGCGCCAATCACCGCTCCGGTGTAATTGAAAATAGGGCGCGCAACGCAGGTGAGTCCTTCTTCATTCTCTTCGTCATCCAGCGAATAGCCCTTCAGGCGAATATCTGCCAGCGTTTCATACAGCGTCACCCGATCAACAATGGTCTTTTCAGTAAACGGCGTTAGCGGCTCTTTGAGTACCCGGTCAATCTCTTCCAGCGGCTGAAAAGCCAGTAACGATTTGCCAATGCCGGTACACCAGGCGGGAAAACGCGAACCGAGTTTAGCGTTGGTCTGAATGGAAAGCGTGCCTTCACTCTTGTACAGATACACCACATAGCCGTTGTTGTAGACCCCCAAAAAGCAGGTTTCCGACGTTTTGCTGGAGAGCGTTTTCAGGTAAGGAATGGAGACCTCCACCAGATTGACGTTCATTAAGCCTTTAATGCCCAGCTCAAGGCTTTTGAGATCTAAATGATAACGCTCGGTGCCGCTATCCTGCATGACGTATTGCCGTTCTTTCAGGGTGTCGAGGGTACGGAATGCCGTGGTCTTCGCAATCCCAGTTCTTTTGACCAGTTCTCCCAGCGATATGCCTTCGGAATGATCGCCAATCTCTTCCAGAATGGTTAATACCTTGTCAATGCTGGAGGAATTCAAATTATCGCCGCTTGACATTCCGTCATCTCCGCTAAAAAAAAAGTTTACGTATTGTAACCAGAATACTATGAAGGGCAAAAAACTTTTATTTTTATTAAGTTATAGTCCAATCACACCAGAATCTCCTCTTCAACGCAGCATATTAACCGCTTCTTCTACATAACCACTCTGTGAGTTACTTCACCTATTTAATAAAAATGGAATGACATTCCTATAATGGATCAATATCCTCTAATTATCGGAATGATATTCCATATATTATCTTTTGTTAAGGAAACAGCATGTTTATTGTCACCATTGATTCCGGTACAACGAATACGCGGGTGAGAGTTTGGAAGAACAAGAAGGTTATCGCTGAAGCCGGTGAATCGGTGGGCTTACGCGACACGGCCAGAACGGGAAATCGCGCTACGCTAACCGCCGGAGTTAAACTGGCGTTGGATCGTGCACTGGCGCAGGTCGAAGGCTGCACCGTTGAGCAGTGTGTCATGGTGGCTTCAGGGATGATCACCGCTGAAGCCGGTCTGTGTCCGATTCCCCATCTGCATGCCCCCATTTCTCTTGGTGAACTGGCGCAGGGCGCCATCGCCTGCGACATTCCGGAGATCTCCCCACAGCCCGTCTGGTTCATCCCCGGTATCAAAAATGCGGTCACCGATGTGACGGCGGATAACCTCGACGCGATGGACGTGATGCGGGGCGAAGAAGTGGAAACTTTTGGGCTGCTGGCGTTACATGATATTCGCGGCCCGGCGCTGATTGTTCTACCCGGTTCACACTCAAAGTTTATCCGAGTGGATGAACAGCAACGCATTATCAGCAGCGCCACCACCATGGCGGGGGAACTGCTGGATGTACTGACCCATCAGACCATTCTGGCCAATTCACTCGATAGCCAGTTCGCGACTGAGCTAGACGGTGAATATCTGCAAAAAGGTGCGGCCTCTTGCCACGAAGTCGGGTTTGCCCGCAGCTGCTTCTCCGTACGGCTGTTAGATCTCTTTACCACGGCCTCTCACAACCAGAAAGCCAGCTATCTGCTGGGTGCTACGCTTTGCTCCGACATACAGGCCATGAAGCACAGTCGGGCGCTAAACCTGACGCCGGACACCCCGATATATATCAGCGGCAAAGCCATTCTGACGCAGGCGCTGGTAGCCCTGATTAATGCCGATCCCTTTTTCACCGCCAACGTTGTGCTGATAGACGAAGACAAACATCGTCCACTGTCCGGCGTTGGGGCTATTACCGTTATTGAGCAAAGAGTGGGCCAGCTAGATGCATGCTGCCCGTCGAATCTTCGCGCTGTTACACAGGGAAACTGATATGAATGAGGCCAAAACAATGCCGCTCGTTGCCATCCTGCGCGGCATTACTACCGATGAAGTTGATACTCATATTCCGCTGCTGATTGAAGCCGGTTTCAGAACAATCGAGATCCCGCTCAATTCCCCCGAGTGGGAAAAAAGCATCGCCCGGGCGGTAAAAAACTATGGCAAACAGGCCACTATCGGTGCGGGCACGGTACTGGATGTCGAAAGCGTAAACCGCTTGGCAAAGATAGGCTGTCGGTTAATCGTCACGCCCAATACCAACCCTGAGGTGATTCGACAAGCGCTATACCACCAGATGCAAGTGCTGCCCGGCTGCGCTACCGCGACCGAAGCGTTTAGCGCTATTGCCGCCGGCGCTTTGCAAATAAAACTGTTTCCGGCCAACCAGTTCGGCCCGGGATACGTTCAGGCGCTAAGGTCTGTCTTGCCGCTGCACATCGCAGTTTACGCCGTTGGCGGCATCACGCCGGATTCTCTACCACATTATCTCAAGGCTGGCTGTGCGGGCGTCGGGCTGGGTAGCGACCTCTACAAAGCGGGACAATCGCCTGAACAAACCAGAGAACGAGCTAGGGCGTTTATTGCGTCGTACCAGTCTTTTGCTGCTGCCCATTACGCATAATCTATA
Source organism: Budvicia diplopodorum (assembly GCF_009800925.1). Taxonomy (GTDB): domain Bacteria; phylum Pseudomonadota; class Gammaproteobacteria; order Enterobacterales; family Enterobacteriaceae; genus Budvicia; species Budvicia diplopodorum. Next base: position 47,791 of record NZ_WOYF01000015.1, read on the forward strand.
AAGGAGCAAGTATGAAAGCCGATTATCTGTTCAGGAACGCCACCGTTATTGATGGTTCCGGCTATGCCGAATATATCGCCGATGTGGCGATAAAAGGGGATCGGATTATCCGCATCGCCCCAACGATTACTGAAGAAGCCGAAACGGTGATCGACTGCACTAACCTTGTGCTGTCACCAGGATTTATTGATGTTCATACCCATGACGATTTGATCGTGGTTAAGCGCCCGGAATATGTTGAAAAAACCTCGCAGGGCGTCACCAGTATTATTGTCGGTAACTGCGGCATCAGCGCCGTCTGCGCGGTTTTAAAAGATGAAGTTCCCGATCCTATCAACCTGCTGGGCGAGCTTGACGAGTTTCACTATCCCGATCTGGCAAGCTATCGCGACAAAATAGATAGCGTTACCCCTTCGGTGAATGTTGCCACGCTGATCGGGCACACCACGCTACGTAATAACTGCGTTGACTCACTGCTCGAACCGGCTAACGCCGCCAACGTTAAGCAGATGCAACAGGTACTGCGTAAGGCGTTGGAACAGGGCGCGCTGGGGCTAAGTACCGGCCTGTCTTATGGCAATGCTATCAACTCCTCAACCGAAGAGATTTGCGCGCTGGCAGAACTGCTGGCTGAGTTTCAGGGTATCTACACCACCCATATGCGCACCGAGTACGACGGCATTATCGATGCCATGCAGGAAGCTTTTCACGTTGGGCGCCACGCCAAAGTGCCGGTACAGATTTCCCATCACAAATGCGCCGGTGCCAAAAACTGGGGGCGTACGGTGGAAACGCTGGCACTGATCGAAAAGTATCAGCAAAACCAGGATATCAACTGCGACCTCTACCCCTATCGGGCTGGTTCTTCCAACCTCGATCTGAAGCAGGTGACAGAAGACTACGACATTCTCATTACCTGGTCGACGCCGCATCCTGACATGGCCGGCAAAAAGCTTCAGGAGATTGCCGCAGACTGGGCGGTAGACGTTCACGAGGCGGCAAGCCGTTTGGTACCCGCTGGCGCTATTTACTTCCAGATGCATGAAGACGATGTGCGCCGAGTGCTACAGCACGCCAGCTCAATGATCGGCTCCGACGGGCTGCCCTGCGATCCCAATCCGCACCCGCGTCTGTGGGGTACTTTCCCACGGGTACTCGGCTACTACAGCCGGGATGAAAAGCTGTTCCCGCTCACTACCGCAGTACACAAGATGACTGGCATGTCTGCCAAGCGCTTTGCCCTGCAGGACCGGGGACTAATTAAAGAAGGTCACTTCGCCGACCTGGTTGTTTTTGATCCGAATAAGGTCAACGAAGCAGGCACCTTCCAGAATCCGAAACAAAAGGCAGAAGGCATTGAGCATGTCTTTGTTAACGGCGTACTGACCTATAGCCAGAAACAGATGACTGGCAAGCGGTCGGGTAGGTTTTTAAGTAAAAACAATAATGTAGATCCTAAATAATACAATTCAGAGGACACCATGATTAAACGATACGGAATAGAAGGTACCAAAGGAACCGGTGGGCAGGCATTGCCTTTTGCTAAAGCGGTCGCCGCCGACGGCTGGCTGTACGTTTCTGGCCAGACGCCAATGATCGATGGAGAAATCATCGACGGCGGCATTATTGCGCAGTCAACGCAGGCGATACAAAACTGTCTCGACATTATGACCAAAGCAGGATTTGGCAAAGAGGACATCGTGCATATGAAGGTCTTCCTGACCGATGCCCGTTACTTCCAATCCTTCAATAAGGTATTCAAAAGCTTTTTTGCCGATCACCCACCGGCCAGAGTGTGCTGCGTGGCCGATCTGGTGGTCGATTGCATGGTGGAAGTGGATCTCACCTGTTTTAACGCCAAATTTAAAAGCTGATACAGCCAAATAGTTCGAGTTGCATCGAGGCGCCAACGAAATGAGTCCTCAGGAGCATAGATAGCTATGCGAACGGGGTGACTGAAGGCCGCCAGCAACGAGGCAACCTGACGTATAGCGGGTCTGTAACGACAATAATTAATAATTAGGTAACAAGGACTTATTATGAAACATAGTAACTTCCTGATGTGGTTTTTGATTTATGCCTTCTGCATGATGGCAGTTGGCTGGTATGTCACCCGTCATCAGAAAACCGGAGAAGATTTTATCCTCGGCGGCAGAAAGCTGCCGATGCTTTTAACCCTAGGCTCCACCGTAGGCACGATGGTGGGTACCGGTTCCAGTATTGGTGCGGTAAGCTTTGGCTACGCCAATGGCTGGGCGGGTATGCTGTATGGTATTGGCGGTGCGACAGGCATTCTGCTGACCGCTTGGCTGTTCGGCCCATTAAGAAATCTACGCTTTATGACCATGAGCGAAGAGGTTTGCTACTACACCGGCGGCAGCCGCATCGTTAAAAATGTCGTGGCACTGCTTATCTTTCTGGCCTCCATTGGCTGGCTGGGCGCGCACATCCTCGGTGGTGGGCTGTATCTGGCTTGGGCGGCGGATATTGATATCAACACGGCTAAGATTATCATTGCCGTCGGCTTTATCTTCTATGTCGGTATCGGTGGCTACAAGGCCGTTTCGTGGATAGATACCTTGCAGTCGATTGTTCTGTTCCTCGGTTTTATCATGCTCGCCGTAATGTCAGTAAGCTATGTGGGTGGCTGGGATGTCGTTGTAGCGAATACCGACCCGAAAGCTTTCACGCTGTTCGGCATTGATAAACTGGGAATGCTACCCGCTATTTCTTTGTCTATCGTTATCGGTATTGGCGTGCTGGCGACACCATCCTACCGCCAGCGTATTTATTCCGCTGCATCACAAAAAGCGGTTCGCCAATCGTTTGTTATTACCGGCCTGCTGTATATGGGCTTCTCTTTCCTGCCGGCTATTATCGGTATGGCGACGCACGTGATGAACCCGGGCCTTGATAACCCAAGCTTTGCGTTCCTGTATGCAACCAACGCCCTGCCTTATGTGCTGGCGATGATTGTACTGATTGCCGGGATGTCCGCCAACCTGTCATCAGGAAGCTCTGACGCCATTGCCGGGGTGTCGATCATCCTGCGCGATCTCTACACTATGGTAACCGGCAAAATGCCACCGCCGGAAAAAGCCATCAACCTATCGCGTATCTTCTTGCTGTGCGTGATCTTCTTGGCGCTGATGTTCGCTCTGACGTCTAATGACATCATCGGCTACATCACCAAGATGATTTCAACGATTATGTCAGGTATGTGTATCACCGTGCTGTTGGGTAAATTCTGGCTGCGCTTTAACTGGCAGGGTTGCATTGCCGCACTGCTGGGCGGTAGCCTGACCTCCCTGAGCGTGATCATGACGCCAGAATGGTCGAAAGCGCTTGGCAACCCGGTTATTCCAGCACTAGCAGCCAGCCTAGTTGCTGCAGTGGTGGTTACGCTGATCACGCCGAAGAACAAACTGTCGCGTGAAGAAGTGCTGAAAATTATCACCGATGAACGTGAAAATACCAGTGCTACTCCTGTTACCACGCCCCTTGCAGCGCCAGCTCGCCGTTAAGGAAAGCTGAATGACCACGATAAAACACCAGCCCCGCGATGCGGGGCATAAATCAGCGCTAATGTTTGCCACTCCAGATGGCAAGGCTAATGTCCTGAATGAGGATGCCTGCTTGCCCGCTGCTGTGATTAAGCTGCAGGCGCTGGACAATAACATTCGCTGGATGCAGCGCTATGCGGACCAGCGCGGCGTCAGCCTTGCGCCACATGGTAAAACCACCATGACTCCTTGGATCTTTCGTAAACAGCAGGAGATTGGCGCATGGGCAATCGGAGTGGGCAGCGCTTGGCAGGCAACGGCGGCGGTAAAAGGCGGCATTAACCGGGTGCTGATGGCCAATCAGCTGGTAGGTAAAGCCAATATGCAGCTGGTGGCTCAGCTTAAACAGGAGTATCCCGAGGCTGATTTCCTGTGCTGTATCGACAGCCTGACCAACGCCCAAGCGCTCTCAGCATTTTTTAGCGCTCAACGGTTGACGCTAGATGTGCTGATCGAACTGGGCGTATCGGGTGGCCGCTGTGGGTGTCGCACGGTTGATGAGGCACTCGCTCTGGCAGACGCCGTTGCAAAACTACCGGGGCTGAAGCTGCGTGGCTTAGAGCTTTATGAAGGCGTATTGCACGGAGATGGTACCCAAGCGCGGGTAGAAGCCCTGTTGAGAGATGCCGCCGGGCTGGCTTGCCGCATGGCATGTTACGTCGACGGAGAATTTCTTCTTACCGGCGCGGGAACCGTCTGGTATGACGTGGTATGCAACATCTGGCTGGCAGTGGAAAAACCCCCTCAGTGCCGCATCGCCATTCGCCCCGGCTGCTATATTACCCATGACAACGGTATCTATCAGCAGGCGCAAAATGAACTGATGGCCCGCGATAGCATTGCCTGCGATCTGGGCGGCGATCTAACCGCTGCGCTGGAGCTGGTAGCGATGGTACAGTCGGTACCAGAACCGGGCCGTGCGATTGTCAATTTTGGCAAGCGTGACAGCGCATTTGACGCCGGGCTCCCGCAGCCCATCGCCCACTACCGGGCCGGTAACGCGCTGGTGCTGGAAGAGGGTTCCATCACCAGCGTGGGCATCATGGATCAACACTGCATGCTGCAACTGGCCCCAAACGGCGACGTTCAGGTGGGAGACATTCTGGTATTTGGCACCTCCCACCCGTGCCTCACGTTCGATAAATGGAAAACCCTGCTGTTAGTGGATGATGATTACAACGTTCTGGAGATGCTGGAAACGGCATTTTAATCGATAGCCTGTAGGTCAAAGACACCGCTGCGTTTGTGGCGGTGTTTTTTTTGGTTTTGGGTTCGTATTCGCGAACGTTCAGTTATCTATTGAACTGGTTTTCATCATCGGTTCTTCTCCTGCTGGCTGCCAAAACTCACTGGCTAACTCATATTTTGCTCTATATATCAGAATACTAGAGCAATACACGCGAAAATAATCTCGGTTCGTTCCTTAAGTACGATTCCTTTTAAGCGTCGTAGTATTGTAATGACATTGGCGTTACGCACGTGTATGCTTAATATTCAGTAATACATTGAGGATCCCATCATGCCAGCGACTAATAGCCTTTCCCTGAAGCGTGAAACATTAAACCTACGCATCAAGCCCGCCGAGCGCGATCTGATCGATCGCGCAGCGAAAGCCCGCGGGAAAAACCGCACGGACTTTGTGCTGGATGCGGCTCGTGCAGCTGCCGAAGACGCATTAATCGAGCAACGTATCATTATGGCTGATCCGCAAGCGTATCAAGAGTTTCTGACCCGGCTGGATCAGGCTCCTACACCGAATGCTGCGCTGCGTAAAACCATGCAAACCCCTGCGCCGTGGGAACATAAAAAATGATTTCTGCTCCTGATCCACTCCATGCCGGGCATAATCTCAGCTCGTTTTGCTGCGGGGTGGACTCTATGGATAACTGGCTGAAACAGCGGGCGATGAGAAATCAGGTCACTGGTGCATCCCGTACCTTTGTCTGCTGCGACGGAAACTCAGGCGTATTAACGTATTACTCGCTGGCGTCCAGTGCGGTAACGACAATCACCGCTCCCGGACGCTTTCGCCGCAATATGCCCGACCCGATCCCGGTAGTGGTATTGGGGCGACTGGCGGTGGATACATCACTGCACGGGCAGGGCATTGGGCGAGCGCTGGTGCGGGATGCCGGACTGCGCGTGATTCAGGTCGCGGAAACTATTGGGATTCGCGGGATGCTGGTTCATGCGTTGTCTGATGAAGCTCGGGAATTTTATCTGCGGGTGGGGTTTGAGCCGTCGCCGATGGATCCGATGATGCTGATGGTGACGTTGGAGGATTTGGTGGGGAGTGTTTAAATTTATTGAACTCTCCGCTTAGTTGCCGTGTCGTTTTTCAGTACAAGACAGGCTCATTCATTATCTGCTAGCCGTCTTCCCTTCTTTACTATAAGTACGTATATAAGCGTTGTTTTTGCTAAGATAATTATGTAATCTGCTTTATATAGGCAAAAAGTACCCTTATAAGGGTACTTTATGTAGAGATATATCAATGGATAAACTCACAGCAATCAACAGACTGGATGAATTCAGCCGTAACGGGCGTTACGTTTTTCATTTGCGCGACTTCGATAAACTGTTCCCGGACGAATCGGAGCGGGCGTTGAAAGCCTCTATTAATCGTCTGGTTGGAAGCCATATTCTGATACGTGCGGCCTATGGCGTTTATATTTACAATCGGGCGGCACCGGATAGCTTTATCCTTGAACATATTGCTAAAACTCTGCGCCGGGGAGAGTACAGCTATGTCAGTCTGGAATCGGCTCTGTCGCAGTATGGGGTAATTTCGCAGATCCCGATTGATCGCCTGACCATCATGACAACCGGGCGAAGCGGCGAATATAAAACCCCGTGGGGAGTGATTGAATTAACCCACACCGCACGTTCTGTCGGCGATATCCTGACCGGCACAATTGAAACAAAATCCCCCCTTCGGCTTGCCAACAAAGAAACGGCGGTCAGAGACTTACGCCGTGTGGGCCGTAACACTCACCTTATTGATAATGCGGAGCTGAAAAATGTCTAAACGTGTGGATTTTGACACGCTGGTAACGGAGGCAATCCGGCAAAATGGGCTGGCGGCGTTACGACCTGTGGTGGAAAAAGAGCTGCTGCATTACGACATTTTATTCTGTTTATCAGAGGCCGGATTGTTGAGAACCCTAACGTTTCAGGGCGGAACGTCACTCCGGCTGTGCTACAACTCAAACCGTTTCAGTGAAGATCTGGACTTCGCCGGTAGAATCGAATTTTGCGCGGCCGATCTGGCGGAAATGAAAGAGTGTATTGAGCGCTATCTCGGAGATCGGTACGGGCTGGAAGTGACGGTTAAAGAACCAAAGGAACTGCGTAATGAGCCTGAATACGCTGAAGTGAGCGTTGATAAATGGCAGATTTCGGTAACAACAGCGCCTGAACGACGAGACATCCCGCGACAGCGCATTAAGATTGAAGTGGTCAATGTTCCTGCTTATACGCGAGCCGTTAGGCAGTTGGTGCGTAATTATTCCGTATTACCGGATGGTTACAGCGACACACTGATTAATGTTGAAACGCTGGAAGAAGTGATGGCAGACAAACTGGTCGCTTTTCCTGCATCAACGAAGTATATCCGTTATCGGGACATGTGGGATTTGGTATGGCTTAAGCAACAAGGCGCGAAGATGAATGCGCAACTGGTGAGCAAAAAGTTAGCGGATTACAGAATTGATAATTTCAGCAAAAAGCTCCAGACACGCATTGATTCCTTGCCAACGATTATCTCTGGCGGTCACTTTCATCAGGAAATGAAACGGTTTATTCCTGCGGCTGTTTATGAAACGTCTCTGGCGAAAGAAGGGTTCTCATTATTTCTGCAGGATACGTTGACGGAACTGTTAACGCAGTTGAAAAGGGAGCTTTATGAGGGCGGTGATGAGGTTGATTCGTTTATTTTGTAGAAATATCAAATCAATACCATGAATAATTCAAGTTGCCGGACAAAAAGGTCAGAATTCTTTTGGCATCGCAAAGCACCAGCGCGGCTCAACGCACCGACAGCCTGAAGTATGACGGGTATAGTTTGCGAGCCATCCCGCAAACAACAAAATACCCTGACAAATTCCCTTGCCGTTAATGACTGCCAACGGTAGCATGTCCTCGCGCCTGAAAAATCAGGCACCGGGCTTGACCTCCTGAAATACCATACCGGCGACACACGACGCGCCAGCGTCTTTTTTTGTGTCGTGCGCTCAGTTACACTGTTCTACGGTGGGCTGGGCGAGGGCACCGCAAGGTGCGCCGGTTTCCAGTATGGCCGGTAAGGTCAACCTCGTTCAGTCCACCACCCATAAGATTGACCTCTTTGGTGGTGGTTTTAACTACTACATACTGGAGGCTGCCCTTATGGCTACTACCCCAACCCAAATACATTTCTCACAAGACTCCCTGCTGACTCTAGCCTTTGACGCAAGCGACGATTTCACCCAACTGGCCGGATACTGTGAACGACTGGTTGAAAATCTGGTGGAATGCCACAGCCTGCCGGAAAGACTGGCGCTGTGCAGCCGCCTGACCGCCATGCTGACGCTGCTGCAACCCGCGCTGGCCAAACCCATACCGCGCCGTCTGATCGAAAGCCTCACCGTCGATGATATTCCCGAAACGTCTCCCTGCTTTGAGCCTGAAACCGAACTGCTTTGTGACTATTGCCTCACACTGGCGCAGCTGCTGTCCGGTCGCGCATTTCTGCCGGAAATGGAGCAATCGCTTAACGGGCTGCTGTTTGAGCTGGTGTGCTATTTTTCCGATGAGCTAAGAACGCCGCGCTTTGTACGCACGGCAACGGGAGTGAAGCTGATTGATGAGGTGCGGGGGACACGGTGAGACGCTGCTGAGCAATGCGACATGGCCCGAGGTATCGGGCCTTTATCCATCTCTCTTAAAAATGAGCCTTCTCTCTGTTTCTTGGTGATAACTTTAAATACCGGACAACAAGCTCTATCTGTGGTTAAGGCCATATCTCACCCTGTACCTGTAAATCGTAACGGGCAATTTTTCAATCTGGTTCGCAGAATGGCGACAGCCTTATTTTGCATTCACCACATCACCGGAATGCCTCCCGCAATCCCCCAGTTATCCAAATGCACCTCTGAAATAGCTGCGCCATAATCCATATTATAGGTTTACACCTATATATCATTTGGGCTATATTGATAAGGGGAACCCATGTGGTCTATTGAAACAACAGATACGTTTGACGACTGGTTTCGTTCGTTAAACAGCGCGAACCGGGCCAGCGTGCTGGCCGCACTGATTGTTCTGCGGGAAAAAGGTCCGATGTTGTCCAGACCTTATGCCGATACGATCAACGGTTCCTGCTACAGCAACATGAAAGAGTTGCGCATACAAAACCGGGGGGATCCGATACGGGCTTTTTTCGCTTTCGACCCTCGTCGTACCGGCATTCTGCTTTGCGCAGGGAACAAGGTTGGCAATGAAAAACGTTTTTACGATGAAATGCTCCCGTTGGCCGAGCGGGAGTTTACAAATTATTTGAACAACCTGAAAAAGAAGGAGTAACGCTATGGGCAGAACGCTGGAACAGCTCCTTGCGGATGAAAAACCGGAAGTCGTGGCTGAAGCAGAAGTGATGGCTGCAGATATCCTGCTCAATATTCACCTTGCCGAACTGCGTGAAAAAGTGCAGAAAACGCAGGTGGAAATTGCGCAGGCACTGGGTATAAGGCAACCGACCGTCGCCGGGATGGAAAAACCGGGCCGCGATCTGAAGCTTTCCACCCTCAAACGCTACGTTGAGGCAACAGGCGGAAAACTGCGTCTTGACGTCGAACTGCCAGATGGTTCGCACTACGGATTTGCACTGTAAACGTCAGCGCCTTCTCCTTACCGCTAAAGCGGTATTTGAGGCGCCAGAGCTTTGAACCGTTCGGCTTAATGCGCAAGTTTATAAGGTTTGCCGAGCGGCTTTGTATTACGGATGGCTGTATCGGTGAAAGCATTATCGAACTATTGCGATTACCGGGCCTTCTGGTTCGGGAAATCGACCTTAAGTCCGCTCACCGCCAGCACGATCTACATGGTTTTCGATGACTGTCGCGCCAGTAGTGTGATGATAAAAAAGCCACCAAGCCCGGCAGTAATGATGCCAACGGGGAGTTCCTGATCCTCAATAAGGGTGCGGCTAATAATGTCACCCCCGCAAAGTAATACGGCACCCAACAGCGCGGACAGAGGAATAAGCAAAAGGTGCCTGACGCCTGCAATATATCTCGCAACATGCGGCACCATCAGACCGACGAAGCCGATAACGCCGGTGAGTGATACCAGACATGACGTAGCCAGCGCGCAGCAAATAAACGTTTCTGTTCTCAGTCTTGAAACATTGATGCCCAGTGACAGCGCTGTTTGTTCCCCCGCCAGTAACCCATCAAGCGCGCGCCAGCGCGTGGTAACAAAACCGCCCAGCAGCAGTAGACTCATCAGCGGGATTGCCAGGTTGTCCCAGCGTGCCAGACCAAGACCACCCAGCGACCAGAAGATGACTGAGCTGGCCGCCCGCTGATCGCCTGAAAACACCAGATAGCTGGTCAGGGCGCTGAACAAAAAAGAAACAGACAGGCCGCAAATAATCAGTTGCTCTGCACGACGGGAGGCACCGAGATGAAAAAGTATCAGCACAGCGAGGGCCGACATAATCCCGCCAGCAAAAGCAGACAAGGGCAGCGTGAGTTCGCCGAGTCCCTCGCCAAAACGGGTGATCACCAATACGGCTCCGGCTGAGGCGCCAGAAGAGAGCCCAAACAGAAAGGGATCGGCCAGTTCGTTTCGGGTGGTGGTCTGTAATAGCACACCAACGACGGCTAGGCCTGCACCGGTAAGCGCAGCGAGAACCGCTCTGGGGAAACGTAACTGGATGACTATCGTCTTCATCATTTCTGATACCGGGTCACTGCTTAAATTCAGTGAGGCAATAACCTGCGCAGGGCTTAGCGGCAGTGCGCCAAGAACCAAACTCCAGAACATCAGGCCTCCCAGAAAAAGCGCGATACAACCCATAAGCAAGGCATAGCGTTTTCCAGCCAGACTCATGACCGATCTCCGCCATACATGGCATATGCCAGCTTTTCTACTGCGACAATGTTTGCAGGCCCGGGCGTAAGCTCCGCGTACTGGAGTTTGAGGTATCTCCGCTGTTTAACCGCCGACGTTAACTTCATCAGTGGGTGTGATTCAAGAAAACGGCGTAACGTCTCTGCATCGCTACCGTTTTGATAATCCAGCAAAATAATAAAATCCGGATTTGCCGCCGCCACAGCCTCCCATGAGGCGCTGGTCCAACTGGCTTCCAGTGAATCCATGATGTTTTGGCCGCCGGCAGCTTCAATAATGGCCGTGGGCATGGCGTATTTACCGCTGGTAAACGGTTTGTCTTCACCAGAATCATAGATGAAGACCTTCAACGGGCTGGACTCTACCGCTCGCTGAGGTAATGCCATCAGTCTGCGTTTCCATTCATCGATTAGCGCCAGTGCTTCCTTTTCTTTACCAAAGATTTTCCCCAACGTGTGCTGGTCGTTATAAAGCAAATCCATGCTGGCTTTGGGGGGCTTCACGCCGGCAAATATGCAGCTTTCGCTCAGCACAAAAGTAGAAATTCCATACGGGCTGAGTTTTTCCGGTGTGACATCGCCCCCGACTTTCATTCCGTAATTCCAGCCAGCAAAGAAAAAGTCGGTATTCGCCGCCAGAAGGGTTTCCAGCGAGGGATATTTGGGGGCAAGTTCAGGGATCTGGCCCATTTTTTTTTGAAATTCCGGCGTCATCTTGTACCAGCCGGTGATACCGGTCAGGCCGACAATTCTGTTCTGGAGATTCAGGGCAAAGGCCATCTCTGCCATATTGATATCGTGAATAACCGCCCGTTGAGGTGGCTGCTTAAACGTCACTGGGTGACCACAGCTATTGATGGTGACGGGAAAATCCGCGGCGAGGGCAGAGAAGCCGATCAGCGTAAGAAATAAGCATAAGTTTTTCATTAATAAGCCGTTGCCTCTATCATTTCAACAGAAGGGATCTCGAATATTTTCAATATCTTGCCATTTTCAGGATGTGAGACATCGACGCTTGTCATACCGAATACCGGGAAGAGAATGCCGCTATGCAGGGCACGATCCGGGATGTCACAGATAACCTGTTTGCCCTTACACAATACGAGCACCTTGTCTGCAAATGCCTGAGCCAATTGCAGATCGTGCAGTACGGCAACAACGGCAATGCCTCTACTTTTCACGACCGACAGCAGTTCGACGCGACCGGATGGGTCAAGATGATTTGTCAGCTCATCGAGCAGCAGAAGTGATGGCATTTGTGCCAGCGCCCGTGCCAAAGCGGCCCGTTGGCGTTGACCACCGGATAGCTGGCTGAGAGGACGGTGCTTAAATGCCTGCACTCCCGTATCTTCAATTGCCGCATGGATTATTTGTTGCTCTTTGACCGGTGAGAGCTTGCCCGCGTGAGGTAACCGACCTAACGCAACATAATCTTCAAGGGTCAATCGAAAATCAGGAACGTCTGTCTGTGAAAGAAAGGCTATCTGTCTGGCTCGTTCCCGGGCCGGGAGAGTATTAAGTGGTTGTCCATTAAGGTTGATATCACCCAGATCATGAGACTGTTGCCGAATAATGGTGTGCAGCAAGCTGGATTTGCCACTGCCGTTTGGGCCAACGACTGCCAACGTTTCACCTTGATTTACGGTGAAAGTGATATGGCCCAGTATCTGCTCGTTACGCCGGGAGAGAAGGGTAACGTCGGTGAGACTGAGTGTTACAGGCGTAGACGTCATTATTCATCCTTTTATTGGTTATGTTATAACATAACTTAATGTAGCATGGATGTATGACATGAGGAAGTGCACTGTTCTGACTGAAGATATATCCGTTGGACAGAGTGTAGTAGCTCTCATTTGATCTGACACTTCATAATCAGGAAAAGCGTAGCGCTTAGTGTGCCATGCAGTAGCGAGGTGCTTAAACGTGCGGGTTTCATCAACGGTGGTTTTGTCCGGCTGGCGCAACTGAGAAGGGCAGATACCGGATGCCAGCAGCTTACGCCAACGGATAAGCATCAAAGGCCAGACGATTTTCTTTACCGCCAAAGCGATAGCGGAAATACCATAGCTTAGCGCCGCTGGTGGATATCGTCAGATACAAACCTTGCGAATCGGTAAGCTTGTATGATTTTTCGAGGGGTTTTGGAGAACGAATTTTACTGTCGGTAAGTAGGGTCATTTGACGGTCACTCCGGTCATCGAACTGAACGACCCGCAATTTGACCCCAAATTTTTCCGATACCAAGGGATAAATGAAAATGTACCGGGAAAGGTTTTTACGCTAACCTGTTGAATTTATAACACCTATGGATTCACAGAAAAGCATAGAAACAGGAAAGATGGTGCCGGACTCGGAATCAAATCCACGATTAACCCACTGTTTATTATTGGTTTCATTAAGAAATTATTGAAACAGCGCCCCCACTAAGGCCCCCATATCAAAAGGCTTTATTTTTGTGATGGTTATCACGAAAAATCATCATTTTAGCGCATGGCCGCGCCGTTATGTGTGGAGTTAAGTCCACACATAACGGTTCGAGGTCCACATATAGTGTGTAAGACTCCACATATAACGGGTTCTAAAAATGGCACGTTATCTCCAATGGTAAGATACAATTGTGATAATTATGCCATTTGAGCAGGCTACGGCTGATTTAGATAATTATTCAAAAGTCGCTTCTGAATGGACAGAGTTGAAAATTATTAATCCACCATACCCAATATTGAATAGCTAAGGTAATTTGATGATCAAGATTGAAATACTATCAGTTCGTAATCCTCAATGGGTGAATGATGAGCATAATGCTATCAATTGCCTGATTAGAACGAATACACTTCGTCAGGAAGTACTATTTACTGCCTCTCCGTATGACCCTGAACCTCACGGGCGTGAAATCTTTACCAGATGTGTTGCTGGTGAGTATGGTGAAATTGCCTCAATAGAGCCAAAATCTCCGCAACAGTCATTACCGCCACTGAGCCTTCCCGTGAAGTACCACCGCCTGAAAAAGTTTCTTTTGGAGGCTAATAAAGAGAATAGCCGTAAGTCTTTTCGTAGCGTTGTCATTGTTTGGGGCTCAATGCTTGATAATCTTCTTGATGAGATGTTGGAATTTGAGGCATTGAGAACGGTTGCTCTGGGAAATAATGCGGGAAAACCCCCAAAGACTTTCAGTGCACGGATTGATCAGGCTTTTAACGTAGGTTTAATTGATCAGCAAGAGGCGGAAAAATGCCATCGCATCAGACAGGTACGTAATGAAGTCGCACATGAATGGGATTTGTCTCTGGCAACGAAGAATCTTTTGCCAAGCCTCAGGGCACTTTATGAGGCGGATCACTCGGACTTACTGGTCTTTCACGAGGATTTAGAGTTTCTCTTACAGCAAGTGTATAGCTCCTCTTGCGCGATGCTGATGATGAGATTTTTCGACAGACTGGGAGAGTGAGAGCAAAATTTTTTAGTTTATTTCCCCAAATCTATAGTCCTTCGTCGCAAAACGGCGGATTGTTTCTCTGTTAGTTTAATTTTTCTCAAACCTGAAGTTGATATGTTGGCTCAGGGGTTTTGAGATAATGACTCACATTCCTTCATCATAATGCATAGATTACATTGATATTTTTTCTATACTTTCGAGATATTGTCATACATCAGTTGAGATAACTAGACATCATGGCTCAATTTAATGACCTTGACCCGAGGTCGTCTGCAACAAGCGTAAAAACACAACGCCCTTGTTTATTCCATTTGGTTAGCTTTTTAAATGGACACAAAGGTCATGCTTTTGTGGTTTTTGTGTCTACTTAATTTGCGAATTTGTTTCTGAGTTTCCCGAAGTTCCTGCCGCTGTGCTTCTGTCTGGTAGTAATCGAAGATACTCATCAGATCGCCTGCTGCAAATGTTCAAGCTGTGAACGCCATGTTTGAAGTGCCGGTTCATTGATTAATTTTGCCGTGACGTGACGCGCTTCACCGGATGAAAGGTTCAGCCGACTGAAAGCGGTTTTCAGCACTTCCGGGCGAGTATGCTCCTCATTAAGCGTCAACAAACCGCGCAACAACTCACCTTCTGGCTGGTTCAGCCATTTTAACCGGCTTGCCGATTTATGCTGAATACGGACAATTTCATTGCCAACCCTGAATTCACGCGTCGGCCCGCTCGACCAGTAAACGCGCTTCACCGGTGCCTGAGTTTGCATACCAAGCCGATACGCAGCTTCCAGCCCCTGTAGCGCGATTTTATAGCCGCGTTCTTTTGCCCAGACAACCGCGATTTTTTCTGCGCTCGTCACTACCCTGATAGAAGGAATGCTTTTCAGCGGCTTTGGTCGGGCATAGAACCCGCGTTCTACCCGAACAATCAGCCCCTCTTTAGCCAGACGGCTCAAAGCCTGTTGCACAGAGGCACGGCTTCCCAGCGGGTAAAATCCACTGATGGAAAACGGTACGCCGCGCTTCATGCGGTGAACCCGTTGGCGGGCCAGGGCGGTAACAGACATCGATTCTCCTGTACTGACGTTTTATTTCAATGTGATTTCATTTTAGACCATATTTAATAAGTTATACAAGCGTATTAATGTCAGCAAAAATATATCTAGATTGATAGATTTAATAACAAGGCCACTATCCATAGTGACCTTGTCGGTTTCTGTATCAGGCCTCAGCGTGTAGTGGGTCAGCATTGCGTCTGAATCTGGGATCCTCTTGTTTGCCGTTCTTTTCTGCCCAACCAATAACCTTATCCAGCAATTGCTGCATATAATCACTGGTATCTCTGATGGTTTCAAAAGGGGCATGCTGCTGGGAAGATAAGAGTTCAGTTAATAAATTCTTAACGTTAGTAGCCAGACCTTCGTCCTGTGTGATTTGCAGGTAAGCATTTAGTGGTTTATCTTTTGACGCTTCATCTCCACCCAAAAAACGTTCAAAGTCAGGAATACTGACACGATGGCGAACCGTAAGTCCTTCACTTCTGGCCTGCCGAATAGCATTTTTGATTTTCTCGTTTTCAGTCCACATACCATTTTTAGTGCCGTTTGATTTCTGTGGTGAATCCGCATCATGCACCAGACTGAAATCAATTTTGAAATGCGTAAGTACCTTTATCAGCGGTACCAGAATAGCTTTCCCCCGAGCGCGAATGATGGCTACCTGATCCATCAGCGCATGATTGCGTTCTATGATGGATGCCATAAACGCAGCATGTTCTGTATCGCCCTCGACCAGTACAGGGTGTGAACCAAAAAAGACCTCCGAAAAGCTGGGATCGATATGTTGTAGCGCTTGAAGCCGCTGCTTATCATCACCTTCAAATTCAATCAGATCTGAGCGATATGTTCTCGGCGTTATCGGAGACTGGTCATCATCTCTGCCCCGCTCTAAGCGCACAATCGTGGTGTGATCTTCGAACGGATTGATAAAATAGGGGGAATGGGTGGTCAGAATGACCTGCCAGTCGGGGTTTTTTGCCAGTTGGTATAAATGGCGTTGAGCCGCCCGTGCCGCCATAGGATGTAATGCATTTTCTGGTTCGTCGATTAGTAGCAGATAGCCGGGAAAGGCAGGGTCTTCAGGACTGTCAGGGATTGGTGCGCCGCTATCATGTGCTTCGAGTAATGCTCTGGCCTGAGCCAGCTCTTTCGATAGCTGTTCTGGGGTACTTCCTTTAGGTGGTTTTGCCACCTTCTTGGTTAGTTCGTTTATATCTTTTTCAAGGTGTTTACGATATTCGCTCCGCACTTCTTTATCGCGATTAAGCTCATTATGAACCTGAAGCATTGCCCAGAATAATGCTCTGCGAGCTCCTGTTCCTTGTTGCACCAAATCAGTATCAGCCCTTCCATCTGAAATTCTCAGACTCGAGCCATTTTTGATGAGATCGCCAACTTTAGGAACAAGTGGTGCCGCACACACGTTAAGGCTAACGTCCAGTCGGGGAAAAATACCTTTGAATCCAGCCGATACTTTGCCTGCAATATCATTAAAATGCTCCTGATGTTGTTCGCTGAGGGCATTCATACTGGAGGAAACACTCTCAATAGCTTTTGCCAGATCGGATGCTGGGTTCCCACGGGCTTTTTCTAGTTCAGTCAGCAGGGGCGAAAGGGCAAGATTAAGCAGTAATTCTTCTGTTTTTGCAGCATCGTCCAGTGAGCCAATTCTCAACGGTCTGGGAAGTCTGGAAGTAAATACCGGATCGGCACCGCCTGCTTTGGTATCCTCGGCCCAGCAGCCCCGTTCTTCATCGTCTCCGACGGGATCCCACGTGGTACGGACTTTCTGAAAATCAGGTGCATTCCATTGCCAGCGGCTTTTTACAACAAGGAATCCCTCTTTTTCCTGTTTCCATTTTGCATCAACGTTACCAATGCCATGAGGAATATGAACCTCAAGAAGAACTTCTGACGGTTGATCTGGTTGAGCATGCTGGTGCCGGTCATGTGAAGGATCAAATGACACACTTCCTTTGGCTAATTCATATGCTCTGAGAACGGTAGACTTACCGGCATTATTTTTCCCCACCAGACAAACAATATTATCGAGTGCAATATCGACACCTTCATTTCCTATACATCCGATATTTCGGATTGTCATGCGAAGCAGCTTTGAACGGTTTTCTACAGACATTATTCACTCCGTAATTATTAATATGCAAAGGAGCTCTATGTTAATAACGAAATGATAGGCATAATTTGATGTCGATCTAACTTACTGATAATTATGTATTTTGAGATGGCAGTCCAATATGGAGACAGATATTTTTCTGTTTGCGATCTGTCTTCCACAACCTCGCTTGTGGTAAGGCGAAAATCGCGGTATCTTTTACCCGCGCCTAAAAAATCAGGCTCCGGGATTAGCATCCTGAAATACTTCACTGACGACACAAGGCGCGTCTGCGCTTTTTTTGTGTCGTGCGTTCGGCTACATCTCAATGGTGGGCCGGGCGGGGGCGTCGCAAGACGCGCCGGTGTCAGTGAGGCCGGTAATGCTAACTCCGTCCGGTTCCACCACCCGTGAAATTAGCATTTCCGATGGTGGGAATAATTTAATTCTCACTGGAGGCTACCCAATGCCTGCTACCCCAACCCAAACACATTTCTCACAAGACTCCCTGCTGACTCTAGCCTTTGACGCAAGTGACGATTTCACCCAACTGGCCGGATACTGCGAACGACTGGTTGAAAATCTGGTGGAATGCCACAGCCTGCCGGAAAGACTGGCGCTGTGCAGCCGCCTGACCGCTATGCTGACGCTGCTGCAACCCGCGCTGGCCAAACCCATACCGCGCCGTCTGATCGAAAGCCTCACCGTCGATGATATTCCCGAAACGTCTCCCTGCTTTGAGCCTGAAACCGAACTGCTGTGTGACTATTGCCTCACGCTGGCGCAGCTCCTGTCCGGCCGCACATTTGTGCCGGAAATGGAGCAAACGCTTAACGGTCTGCTGTTCGAGCTGGTGTGTTATTTCGCCGATGAGCTAAGAATGCCGCGTTTCGTGCGCACGGTAGCAGGGGTGAAGTTGATTGATGAGGTGCGGCGTATGATGTAGCGCTGACCAACGCGACATGGCCCGACGATATCGGGCCTTTTCCTCATATTGAAATAAACCATCGCCGTGCTATAGTTGTGTTATCTATTAACACAAGGAGGCCGTATGCCAAGAACAACCAGCATCACCATTGGCGACCAGCTTGATTCCTTTGTAAATCGCATGATTGATAACGGTCGCTACGGCTCAACCAGTGAGGTGGTGCGCTCGGCGCTTCGTCTGCTGGAGCAAAAAGAGGCCCAAATGGACGAGCTGAGAAATGCCGTGCTCGCTGGAGAGCGCAGCGGTGAAAGCCCGCTGACCCTGCGCGACATCGCGGCGCAGAAAAAGCGACAGCACAATGTATAAGCTTTCCCGTCTGGCCGCTGACGATTTCGCCGGTATTTATGAATACACTCTGCTGAAATTTGGCGTGGTTCAGGCGGACAGCTATACCGACGCGCTGGAAAATATACTGGTATCGGTCGTTCAGTCACCGCTTATGGGCCGGGAATATCCGGAAATTGCTGAAGGCGTCCGGCGTTTAGATTATCGTCAGCACGCCATTTTTTACCGCGCCCGCGAGCGGGATATTTTTGTTTTAAGAATTCTTCACCAGCAAATGGAGCCACTGCTTCATTTTTCCGATGAGTAATCTGTTTTATTTCAGCTAAATTACGAGCGTGTTCGCAGCTATTGTCACAGATTTTCTTTTCGGCTATCCACAACGGGATCGGCAAATCGGCAGTTTTTCAGATCGGCTACGGGGAACTTGCCAATCAGCGGGAATACGAGCAGCTCCAGCGCACGCAGGATCTTTGCATTACGGATTTCGGTATCGGCGAGAGGCATTGGGGGCTCCACAGTTTATCGAACCGGCAGGCCCCAATTAAGCCCCAAAAACTATAGACATCAAAAAACCCGAAGCACATCTCTGCACTGCGGGTTAATTTAACTTACTGATTTTATAACGTTTCAGGACGTGTAGGAACATCATGAAACTAAATTTTGGTGCCCGGACTCGGAATCGAACCAAGGACACGGGGATTTTCAATCCCCTGCTCTACCGACTGAGCTATCCGGGCAACGGGGCGCATTAAACCGGATATCCGCGTTGTCGTCAATGGCTTTCTGGCATTCAAACGTGAAATTACTCTTGATCGTCGTTTTTTCGCACTAAATTGGTCGGTTTGTCTAAATAATCAACGTGCTGGTTGGTGCCGGTTTTAGCCTGCCGATTCGCTGCGTCTTTTCACTTTTTCCAGATGTTCGGTGAACGCTTTAGCATTCATAAAGCCGGTGACCCGCAGGTCAGTGAGCTCCTTGCCGTTTTTATCAAAGAACAGGATTGTCGGTAGGCCAAGGACCTGTAGCTCTTTGAGTAAGGCTATATGCTGGTCATTATTGGCGGTAACGTCGGCCTGGAGCAGCGTTGAGCCAGACAGGGCGTTTTTTACCGCTCGATCGCTGAAAGTATATTTCTCAAATTCTTTACAGGCCACGCACCAGTCGGCGTACAGATCTAGCATTACCGTTTTGCCTTTAGCCTGCGCCAGCGCGCGGTTGAGGCTATCCTGACTATCAATCGCATCAAAGGCGATATGGTCAACGGACTGGCTTGGTGCTGACGATGTGCCAAATGCCCAATCCTGCAGCGGGCGCGTTGTCATCAGCAGGGCGGCCAGAAGTATGAGCTGTAGTAACCGGGCCCAGCCTCGAGAAGCTCTCAGACTGACGATAAACGCCCAACCGAAGAAAGCCAGACCCAGAGCAGACCACATGCGTAGCTCCCACACATCGCCATACAGGCGGCCTAGCAGGATGACCGGCAGGGCCAGAATAATAAAGCCAAAGCCCTCTTTAACGTATTGCATCCACGGGCCACTGCGCGGCAATATTTTATTGCCGAATAGGGTAACCAGAATCAATGGAATACCCATGCCTAAAGCATATAGATACAGCGTTCCGCCTCCGGCCAGTAAATTACCGCTTTGGGCGATGTACAGCAAAATGGCGGTTAACGGCGCAGTGGTACAGGGGGAACTGATTAATCCGGCCAGCGCGCCCATCACAAAAACGCCGGTTGGAGAGCCGCCTTGCTGGCTATTGCTCCACATGGTCAGCCTAGTCTGCATCGACGAAGGAAGCTGTAGGGCATAAACCCCGAACATTGACAGGGCTAACAGAATGAACAGCGCTGATAGCCCGATTAACACCACCGGGTGCTGGAAATAGGCCTGAAACTGCATTCCGGCTGCGGCAACCACCATGCCTAAGGCGGTGTAGGTGACGGCCATGCCCTGAACGTATAAGAAGGCTAAAAAGAAAGTGCGCCTGAGGGTATAGGTTTGTTTACCGCCCAGAATAATGCCGGAAATCAGCGGATACATCGGCAGAACGCAAGGGGTCACGGCCGCCAGCATGCCAATAACTAATGCCCATAGCGGTGAGAACGGCAGAGGCGCTGAATCTTGCTGCGTGTCGCTATTGCCAGCGGCACTCTGCTGCGCATTTATATCGGATGAAGCAGCCAGCGTTTGCTCCACCGGGCCGGTTACCGCGCTGAGTGGCACTTTACGGGTTTCCGGCGGATAGCAAAAACCGGCTTCGGCACAGCCCTGATAGGTGACGGTTACGATAGACTCATCACTGACCTGTTTAAGCGTTAGAGGAATGGACAACGCCTGCGTGTAAATAAAGGTATCGCCATAAAATTCATCGTGATGCTTTGTACCGGTTGGCAGGGTGTATTCAGCCAGTTCTGCATTCCCGGCAACGATTTTCATCTGATGCTGGTATAGATAGTAACCGGGAGCAATTTTCCACGTCAGGGTAAGCTGATGATTCTTTTGGCTGAAATCAAACACAAAGGCCCGATCGACGCTGGTAAATTTGTCCGTAGAGGGCGAATGACTAAATAGAGATGCCTGTACGCCAGATGAAGCGCAAAGCAGGGTGAACCAGAAAAGAGCGATTAGTTTAGTGATGTGTCGAGCCATGATAAATATTCTTTATTGCCGCCGCTGACAGGTAAAGCCAGTAGTTCCGGTAATTCATAAGGATGATGCTGTTTTAGCATCGAGAGCAATTCATCTTGGTGCTGTCTGTTGGTTTTAAACAGCATCTGGACTTCGTATTCTTGTTCCAGCTTGCCTCGCCAATAGTAAAGTGAGGTTGCCCCGGGTAATAAAGTGACACAAGCTGCCAGTTTCTCCCCCAAAGCTCGCGTGGCGAGTTCTTGGGCGCTGGCCTCATCCGGTGCTGTACAGAGAACAATGATGGCATTGGTGCTGTGACCGTCGGGATCTACTGGTGTCATAATGCTTACCTCGTTTGGAGCAAACATACTGAATTCAGGAAAACACTATACTGGTTGGCGGCGGATTTGTCAGTAAAGGCAAAATAGCGGGTGATATATCACCGCTCCTCACCGCCAGACGAAGCTAGCCTTTCGACTTTGCCGATGCGGACGAAACCTGCGCTGAATTGAACCGATCTGAATGGCGTCGAACTGAGGTGAGAAAATCTCAACACGTTTATAGATCGTCTGACCCAGAGCAAAACCCCGGGTCAGACAACAACGACTAGATAACGATATTACCAACAATAAATCCGAACAGTACTGACAGGCTTATCGCCACTACGCCAGGAATTAAGAACGGATGGTTAATACGTACTTACCGATACGAGTCGAGCCTGTGTCATCCATCTGAACCGCCGCAATCAGCGTTGGGTAAGTCGGAAGAACGAACAGGGCAGACACTGCGGCAAAAGATGCCACGATACCAACCGGGCTCACACCAATAGCCAGCGCCGCTGGCAGTAAGGCTTTAGCCGTTGCCGCCTGTGAGTAAAGCAGGGTAGCGGCGAAGAACAGGATGACGGCTAATAACCAAGAGTGTTCCTGCAGCAGGCTACCGGAAAATGCTTTAATTTCATTGATATGGGCTTGAACGAACGTATCGCCTAACCATGCAACGCCCAGCACACAAATACAGGCGCTCATACCTGATTTAAAGGTACTTGCATTCAGAATGTCGCCAGTGTTGATTTTGCACAGAACGCAAATCATGGTGGCGATAGTCAGCATAAACACCACAATGGCGTCATCACGACCCAGAATAGGCGTTGCAATCAGGCCGACTGACTTACTGATAGCCGTTGCGTAAAGCATAACGGCAACGATACCAATCAGAAACAGAACCACTGATAGCTTCGCGCCCGGCTTAACAACAATTTTCTCAGACACGGCATCGCTGACTAACCCTTTGGCTAAACGATCTTTATACACCGGATCGTCTTTTAGTTCACAGCCAAGGAAGTTAGCAATAATGGAGGTCAGCATAACGGCAACGAAGGTTGTCGGAATACAAATTGCCAACAGCGTCAGGTAGCTAACGCCAACCGGCTCTAACAGGCCTGCGGTAAACACGACTGCAGCAGAGATAGGAGACGCGGTAATCGCAATTTGCGAAGCTACAACGGCGATAGACAGTGGACGAGAAGGACGAATGCCTTGACCTTTAGCCACTTCAGCAATAACCGGCATGGTTGAGAATGCGGTATGGCCGGTTCCTGCAAAAATAGTCATAAAATAAGTGACTACCGGCGCAAGGAAGGTGATGTATTTAGGATTTTTACGAAGAAGCCTTTCTGCCAGACTGACCAGATAGTCCATTCCTCCTGCGACCTGCATCGCCGCGATGGCTGCAATAACCGACATGATGATTTGAAGAACATCAAACGGAATTTTACCTGGGTTGATTTGGCACACCAGTGTCAGTACAAGCACGCCAAATCCACCGGCAAAACCGATGGCGATGCCACCTAATCTTGCTCCGAGGTAAATGGCCAGCAGGACAATAACAAATTGTACAGCTAACATAGATAGTTTCCTTGATTATTAGAGTGTTATCAAAATATGGCATAACACAAATTAGTTAGTAACTCGTTCTGTCGGTATTAAAAAGGCATGTAACTTTTATAGATAACATGCCTTGTTTGCTGATTAGCTAATTGCCATCAATCTTCGTAACGTTTTGCTTTATATTCTGGATGCATCAGGTTCTGGATGGAGAAAATATCATCCAGTTCTGCTTCCGTCAAAAGGCCTCGCTCAAGTACTACTTCACGTACGGTCTTACCGGTTTCAGCACAAATCTTACCCACGATGTCACCGTTATGGTGGCCAATGAATGGGTTCAGATAGGTAACGATACCAATTGAGCCGAATACGTAGGCTTCGCAAACTTCTTTATTTGCGGTGATACCATCAATACATTTCTCAACTAGGTTATGACATGCATTAGACAGAATGTGGATTGACTCGAACATGGCTTGACCAATAACGGGTTCCATGACGTTCAACTGCAACTGGCCTGCTTCAGCAGCCATGGTTACGCAGATATCGTTACCAATAACTTTGAAGCAAACTTGGTTAACAACTTCTGGAATAACTGGGTTAACTTTAGCTGGCATGATCGATGAACCGGCCTGCAATTCAGGTAAGTTAATTTCGTTCAGACCAGCGCGAGGGCCGGAAGAGAGTAAACGAAGGTCATTACAGATTTTAGACATTTTAACCGCAAGGCGTTTTAGCGCCCCGTGGACCATAACATAGGCGCCACAGTCAGACGTTGCTTCGATTAAGTCCTCGGCCAGAACGCAAGGGAAACCGGTTACTTCAGCCAGTTTTTGCACCACTAATGGCGGGTACTCTTTTGGTGTGTTAAGACCAGTTCCGATAGCGGTGGCGCCAAGGTTAACTTCAAGCAGTAGCTCAGCGGTACGCATGATGCTTTTCACTTCTTCTTTCAGCAAAATACTGTAAGCGTGAAACTCTTGGCCTAAGGTCATTGGAACCGCATCCTGTAGCTGGGTACGGCCCATTTTTAACACGTCTTTGAATTCAATAGCTTTACGGTCGAAACCAGCGCGAAGCGCTTCGATTGCGTCAACCAGTTTCAGCAGTGAAGCATAAACTGAGATACGAAAACCGCTTGGGTAAGCATCGTTGGTAGACTGGCATTTATTAACGTGATCGTTCGGGTTCAGATACTGGTATTCGCCTTTTTGGTGGCCCATTAGTTCTAGGCCGATATTGGCGATAACTTCATTGGTATTCATGTTTACAGAGGTACCAGCGCCGCCTTGATAAACGTCTACGGGGAACTGGTCCATACATTTGCCGTTTTTCAGAACTTCATCACAAGCCTGAATGATGGTATCTGCAATAGTACGAGGAATTGTCTTTAATTCCTTATTCGCCATTGCTGCGGCTTTTTTAACCATAACCATGCCGCGAACAAACTCTGGGATATCACTGATTTTGCTGTTGCTGATATAAAAGTTTTCAATGGCGCGTAGAGTATGTACGCCATAATAAGCCTCAGCCGGCACTTCTCGTGTTCCTAATAAGTCTTCTTCGATACGGATCTTATTTGACATGTAAACCTTCTTTTTTATACCAAGATGAATAATACGAAAAGCTGTGTTACTAACAATTATAATTGTTATAGAAGCGTGTGTGCTTCACTTAATGCGACGATCATAATCTGCTTTGTTTTAAAAGTACGAACCTAGATCAGATATTTACATCATAGGCTAAAATATTGGAGTATGTGTGAGTTGTATCACACCTAATGGTTAGTTGCTGTTTTTATCGTCACAGTTGAAATTATAGGTTATCGTCACCATATAGTAGGTAAATAGACAGTTTGTTAATCTAGTTAATGGCCTGACAACAGTAGGTATATATTTTGTCAAAATGATGTTGGTTGTAAGCTTTTATTGATGTCATTTTAGTATCATTATCCGGTAACAACTGCCCCATTCTGTTAGCTTAAGGAGAGCGTGTGCGCTGGTTGCCGATTGTTATTTTATTCTTGCTGGCCTATATCGAAATCACACTATTTATTCAGGTTTCGCTGATTATTGGCGTAGGGCTGACTCTGGTTTTGGTGATTCTGACTTCGTGTCTGGGCGTCTCTTTGGTGCGTAATCAGGGGCTAAAGACCTTTATTCAGATGCAGCAGAAGCTGGCTTCAGGGGAAAACCCTGCGGCAGAAATGGTCAAAAGTGTTTCTCTGCTGCTGTCCGGTTTCCTGCTATTGATACCCGGATTTTTCACCGATTTCTTAGGTTTGCTGCTGCTACTTCCACCGGTACAGAAGTTGATCACGCTTCGAATGATGCCATACATCAGGGCGTTTACGCCGGGCTCTACGTCGCCTACAGGGGCAAACGTTGATAGTTACACTATTGAAGGTGAATTCCAGCGTAAAGAAGACGAGCCAAATAAACGTATTGACGACAAATAATACTAGCTGAACCGCTGTTATCTGCATCTCAAGCGTTGTTATCAATCAACCAATATAAATTTTTTTTTCGTCTTAGCCCTTGAAGGGCTAAGTTACGCCCCCATTATGAATATCACGCGGCGGGTAATTAAATACCTGCTCAATCCTGACCCCTGATAAGGACTTTCTCAAAGGAGAACTATCAATGAAAATTCGTCCATTACACGATCGCGTAATTGTTAAACGCAAAGAAGTTGAAACTACATCAGCTGGCGGTATCGTTCTAACCGGTTCTGCAGCGGCAAAATCAACCCGCGGTGAAATATTAGCGGTAGGTAACGGCCGTATTTTAGAGAACGGCGAAGTTAAAGGCTTAGACGTTAAGGTTGGCGATATCGTTATTTTTAACGATGGCTACGGCGTTAAAGTAGAAAAGATCGATAACGATGAAGTATTGATCATGTCTGAAAGTGACATTCTGGCTATTGTTGAAGCGTAATTTAGAACGCTCTTTTTTTGAACTAAATTAAACAGTTAAGGGAAATTTAAAGATGGCAGCTAAAGACGTTAAATTTGGTAGTGACGCTCGTGTAAAAATGCTACGTGGCGTAAATGTTCTGGCCGATGCGGTTAAAGTAACTTTAGGGCCTAAAGGCCGTAACGTTATTCTAGACAAATCATTCGGCGCTCCGTCGATCACCAAAGATGGTGTATCCGTTGCGCGTGAAATCGAGCTGGAAGATAAATTCGAAAATATGGGCGCTCAGATGGTTAAGGAAGTTGCTTCCAAGGCCAATGATGCCGCGGGTGACGGTACAACTACCGCAACCGTTCTTGCTCAATCTATCATCACTGAAGGCTTAAAAGCGGTTGCAGCGGGTATGAACCCGATGGACCTTAAGCGCGGTATCGACAAAGCGGTTATTGCCGCAGTAGTAGAACTAAAAAATCTGTCTGTACCTTGTGCTGATTCTAAAGCGATTGCTCAGGTTGGTACCATCTCTGCAAACTCTGACGACAGCGTAGGCTCGCTGATTGCAGAAGCGATGGAAAAAGTAGGTAAAGAAGGCGTTATCACCGTTGAAGAAGGCACTGGCCTGGAAGACGAGTTAGACGTTGTAGAAGGTATGCAGTTTGACCGCGGTTACCTGTCTCCTTACTTCATCAACAAACCAGAAACGGGTGCCGTTGAGCTAGAAAGCCCATTCATCCTGTTGGTTGATAAAAAAATCTCTAACATTCGTGAAATGCTACCGGTATTAGAAGCCGTTGCTAAAGCGGGAAAACCGCTGGTTATCGTTGCTGAAGACGTTGAAGGTGAAGCGCTGGCTACTCTTGTAGTTAACACCATGCGCGGTATTGTTAAAGTAGCAGCGGTTAAAGCTCCGGGCTTCGGCGATCGTCGTAAAGCCATGCTGCAAGACATCGCTACGCTGACTGGCGGTATCGTTATTTCTGAAGAGATCGGTTTAGAGCTGGAAAAAGTAACTCTGGAAGATCTGGGTCAGGCTAAGCGCGTTGTTATCAACAAAGACACTACCATCATCATCGATGGCGTTGGCGAAGAAGAGGCTATCAAAGGCCGCGTAACGCAAATTCGTCAGCAAATCGAAGAATCAAGTTCTGACTACGACCGTGAGAAACTGCAAGAGCGCGTGGCTAAATTAGCCGGCGGCGTTGCGGTTCTTAAAGTTGGCGCAGCAACTGAAATCGAAATGAAAGAGAAGAAAGCACGCGTAGAAGATGCGCTGCAGGCAACTCGCGCTGCGGTTGAAGAGGGCGTCGTTGCCGGTGGTGGCGTAGCGTTAATCCGCGTTGCTGCAAAACTGGCTAGCCTGACTGCTGATAACGAAGATCAAAACGTAGGTATCCGTGTTGCATTACGAGCAATGGAAGCGCCTTTACGCCAAATCGTTGCTAACGCAGGCGAAGAACCTTCTGTTATTGCAAACAACGTTAAAGCCGGTGAAGGTAGCTACGGTTATAACGCAGCGACTGAACAGTATGGCGACATGATTGCAATGGGTATCTTGGATCCAACCAAAGTAACCCGTTCAGCGCTGCAGTACGCAGCATCTATCGCTGGTCTGATGATTACTACCGAGTGCATGATCACTGACTTACCAAAAGACGATAAGTTAGACATGGGCGGTGCTGGTGGAATGGGCGGCATGGGTGGAATGGGCGGAATGATGTAATCCCCTTTTCATTCAGACTCTCTGAATAGCAAAAACCCCGATGTTGAATCGGGGTTTTTTTTATGCCTGTGATTGATTAGATTTTTTGTTCAGAGCGTAATTTAATTAACCGTTAAATAATTTTAAATCTAAGGGCGTTTTACTTAGCTGACCACCGATTTCTCTGGTCAGTTTAGGAACCAGATAACCAGAGGTTTTCTCCAACATTTTACCTACTATTTCTCTGGCACTTTCATCGTCTATCATAAAATGAGCCGCGCCCTGAACTTTATCTAAAACGTGTAGATAATAAGGTAAAATTCCTGCATTAAATAGCTGATTACTTAGATCAATTAACGCTTCGGCACTATTATTTACTCCACGCAGTAAAACACTTTGATTGAGCAACGTTACCCCTGATTGCTTTAATTTTCTCATGCTGTCAATGAGGTGGTCATCAATTTCATGTGCGTGGTTGATATGGGTGACAAAAATAGTCTGTAAGCGTGAGTTAGCAAAGCGATGGCATAAGGCGTCGGTAATTCTGGCAGGAATAACGACGGGCAAACGGGAATGAATTCGTAATCGCTTAATGTGCGGTATTTTTTCTACTTCAGTGATTAACCAGTCGAGCTCGTGATCTTTGGCCATTAGCGGATCGCCGCCGGAAAAAATCAGTTCATCCAGCTCAGTATGCTGATTGACGTAGTCTAATGCGGCAGACCAGCTATGCTTATTGCCAGGATTATTGTGATAGGGAAAGTGGCGGCGAAAGCAATAGCGGCAGTTGACGGCGCAGCCGCCTTTTACCAGCAGCAGGGCGCGGTTATGGTATTTGTGTAACAGGCCGGGAACGGCTGCGTGCTGTTCTTCCAGCGGGTCGTTGCTGTATCCGGGCGCCTGGATAAATTCGTCTTGCTGAGTTAAAACCTGTAACAGCAGCGGATCCCGAGGATCTCCTTTTTGCATCCGGGCAACGAAGGCTCTGGGAACGCGTAGGGCAAACAGCCGGCGAGCATCGTTGCCCTGAGTCAGCTCAGGATGATTTTCTAGGGATAAAAGACGTAATAATTCGTCAGGATCGGTAATAACGTCCGATAACTGTTGTAACCATCCTTCTCTAGTTACCGTGTTATAGGTTACAATGTGCGCCATTTTTAGCTGAGCTACCTAATTTATATAATCAAGAAAGAGGATCATCATGGCGTTTTATTCTAGCAACGATTTCCGTCCAGGTCTTAAAATCATGTTAGACGGTGAACCTTGTGCCGTTATTGAAAGCGAATTCGTTAAACCTGGTAAGGGGCAAGCGTTTGCCCGCACCCGTCTGCGCAAATTGATTTCGGGTAAGCTGTTGGAAAAAACATTTAAGTCTACCGATAGCGCTGAAGGTGCTGACGTTATGGATATGAACCTGACGTATTTGTACACCGACGGTGATTTTTGGCACTTCATGAACAATGCCACGTTTGAACAGCTAGAAGCTGATGCTAAAGCCGTAGGCGATAGTGCTAAATGGTTGGTTGAGCAGGCTGAATGTATTATCACGTTATGGAACGGCTCGCCTATCGCGGTAACGCCGCCTAACTTCGTTGAGTTAGAAATTGTTGAAACCGATCCGGGCCTGAAAGGTGATACTGCCGGTACCGGCGGTAAACCAGCCACGCTGACCACCGGTGCGGTAGTTAAAGTACCTTTATTCGTTCAGATTGGTGAAGTGATTAAGGTCGATACCCGCTCGGGTGAATATGTTTCACGCGTTAAGTAATTTACTAGCCGTCGTTGAATAAGGCCGTGTTTACGGCCTTATCTTTTTGATTGCCGGGTTACTTCATTGAGTTGCAGCGCAGATTTCGTCTGCTAGATTAATGAGTAGAAAGGCTAGGGCAGAATACAAGGAGAGCAGTATGTTGAAAGCGATCGGTGTCGTTTTGCTATCATTAATTGTGGTATCAGCACTCAGTGGCTGTAATACCGTACGCGGTTTTGGTCAAGATATTCGTCACGTTGGCGGAGCTATTGAGCGCGGGGCAAGCTGAATTTAGCTTGGTGTCATCTAGTTTGCCGTAATCAGGACCCTGCTGTTTATGTCACCGTTAGTTATTACCGTTTTTATGCTGACGCTGAGCAATGTGTTTATGACTTTTGCTTGGTATGGTCACCTCAAATATTTTCACAGTAAAGTCTGGGTGATTGCCGCTTTAGTTAGCTGGGGCATTGCGCTGTTTGAATATTTGCTACAGGTTCCGGCCAATCGTATTGGCTATCAGGTTGCCTCTGCGGGGCAATTAAAGATTATTCAAGAAGTGATTAGTCTGTCGGTGTTTATTCCATTTTCGATGTATATTTTGAAAGAGCCCTTTCGCACAGACTATATCTGGGCTGGGCTTTGCCTGTCGGGCGCGGTGTTTTTTATGTTTCGTGATAAAATTTTAGGGTAACCGCAGGCCTATACTTAATTCGCCGAGCATTTCAATCAGCTAATCAGGACGACCTGATTACGCATCAATCATTCGGGGACGACCCCATCATGTCAGGGGAGCACCCATTATGGCTTGGATAATTTTACTGGTTGCCGGACTGCTGGAAGTGGTATGGGCGATTGGTTTGAAGTACAGCCATGGATTTACCCGCTTAACGCCAAGCGTTATTACCGCAGTTGCGATGGCCGCCAGCGTTTTCCTGTTAGCTAATGCGATGAAAACGTTGCCGGTAGGCACGGCTTATGCCGTCTGGACCGGTATTGGTGCGGTTGGTGCCGCGATTACTGGAATTATACTGCTGGGCGAATCGGCCAGCCTGATGCGGATCCTCAGCCTGTGCCTGATTATTGGCGGTATTATCGGGCTGAAGTTTAGTTCGTAAGCCTGTTGAATACACCGACCTATAGTTTAAGAAACCCTCATCGATTTGTGTCTCAAATTGGTGAGGGTTTTTTATAGGCCGTGCCCCGGCATGTTTAATGATTTGAGAATGGATAAGCTATCGGCTAAATCTTCTTTGTTGTTTTGCGCCAAATTTTTCAGGCCAGCAACAATGAACGACAGTAAATACTCACAGGCCTGCTCTTTGTTTTCTATCGAACAGAGCATGCCTGACAGCTCACCGATTCTGTCGACTTCTGAAAACGTATTACACATTACGCCGACCATAAAATCGAAACCCCATTGAATGCTGGCTTCATCCGCATCGGGCATAGAACGGCGCATTTCCTGTTGGAATAAAACTGCCGCAGAGTCGAACTGATCTTTTAGCAGCTCAAGATTATAGCCCAGCAGGCTTGAAACCATACGGGCATAGCTGCGCCATCCGGATCCTCCGTTTAAGTGCCAGAAAAGATAAGGCACAACGAATGAGTGAACGATGTGTTTAATAGACAGCGGCGCGCCGTTGTTTTTATGTCGAAAGTAGTCGAGTAGCTGCAGCCGACAGTCGCTGAGCAAACCTATTCTGCGTTTGATTACTGCTTCAAACAGCGCTTCTTTAGTGCCAAAATGGTAGTGGGCTAAAGCCAGTTTAACGCCGGCCGTTTGAGTAATTTGGCGGATAGACACAGCATCATAGCTGCGCTGTGCAAACAGTTGTTCAGCGGCATTGAGAATTTTTTCTGATGTTGATATCTGCATGTTGTATTTCACACTGTCAAATAATGGCGTGGACTGTCGAAATAGAAAACGTCTACAACGAATTAATTTTTCTAGCTTAGCGTTTACGACAAACGCCTGAACATTATAAAGCCGTGAGGCGTAAATTCACTTAAATTTATGTCGTGATACTACATGACGGCTGCTAATACCCTGATTGATACTATTATTTCATGATTTTAAAGACTACTTTTATTCTTTAATGTCTACTGGCCCTGCAAATCCATTCTACGGTTACCCGCACTAACGTTAATTTTTAAGATCTCCCTCACTATTTAACACAAATTAGTTGGACGGACGTTCAATATTTTTATAGGTTGGACGTACGACCAATAATCAGATCGTTTTTATACCAATGCAGGCTTGGCATTGATTTAGGTAAATAGAATACAGGAGCCTCTATATGAAGATTATTGACCTCAGCGTAACCCTTGAAGACCACACTCCCTGCGACCCGCCCTCTATGCCGACCAAAATTGAGTATTGGGGGCACGATAAAGGCGCTGAGCATATGCGCCAGTTTTTCCCTACCGCGACCGAGAAAGATCTGCCGGGCGGCCTTGGCTGGTCGATTGAATATATTCAACTGACAACCCACAGTGGAACTCACCTTGATGCGCCCTGGCACTACCACCCGACGATGAATAAAGGGGAACCCGCCAGAACTATCGATCAGATTCCATTGGAATGGTGCTTCTCCGACGGTGTGATGCTTGATTTCTCTCAGCAGCCGGGCGACGGAGGCAAGATTACCGTCGCTGATATCGAAAATGAACTTAGTCGCATCAACTATAGCCTCAAACCGCTGGATATCGTGGTAATCCGTACCGGTGCCGCTGAACACTGGGGGACTTCCGCTTATCTTAGCGCTGGATGCGGCATGACGCGTGAGGCGACGCTATATCTGCTGGAACGCGGAATTAAAGTCGTGGGTACTGATGCATGGAGTTGGGATCGCCCTTTATCCCTGATTGCCGAAGAGTTCGAGCAAACCGGGGATTCATCATTGATTTGGGAAGGACACTTTGCCGGTATTGAAAGCGAGTATTACCACATGGAGAAAATGTGCAATTTAGACCAGCTTCCTCCATTCGGTTTCAAAATCGCCTGCTTCCCGATAAAAATTAAAGCTGCCAGCGCAGGCTGGTGTCGTCCGGTCGCTATGTTTGATTTGTGATTAAGGGATATACCATGACTAGTTCCAGCAATTCATCAATCTCAGGTAAGAAGAGTGCTAAGTGGCACGTTCTGTTTGGTGGCTTTTTTGGCTATATGTTTGACGCGATGGATATCCTATTACTGGCCGTCGCGATGCCAGTTATTATTGCCGATCTTGGCATCTCGAAAGCCGACGGCGGGCTTCTGGCAACCGCTACCATGGTTGGTATTGGCCTGAGTAGTATTATTGTCGGTTGGTGTGCTGATACTTACGGGCGGCGAAAAACTCTGTTCTGGAGCCTGACTATTTTTAGCGTGCTCACGGTTGCTATCGCCTTTACCAGCACTTGGTTCGAAATTCTGGTACTGCGCTTTTTAGCCGGCCTTGGTTTAGGCGGCGTGTGGAGCATTATTGTTGCTTATATTACTGAAACCTGGCCACCAAAACAGCGTGGAAGAGCGGCTTCGTTTGTGCTGAGTTCTTTTCCTGTTGGTGCCGGTTTAGCCGCATTCTTATCCTATTTGATTATTCCTGCCTATGGCTGGCGGGCGCTGTTTTTATGCGGTGCCGGTGCCATTATTGCGGCAATTTACTTCCTGATTTTCGTGCCTGAATCTGAAGTGTGGAAGCAGCAAAAAGAGCAGCAAAAAATTAAAGGAGAGAAAATTGCCATCTCTGAGATTTTCTCCGCCGATATGCTGCGTAATACGGTTCTGGCAACCACGGTAGCCAGCTTTGGCTTGATTGGTTATTGGGGATGTACCACTTGGCTACCGCTGTTTTTGACTCAGGACCGTGGGCTGAGCATGGAAACCATGTCGCTGTTCTTTATCGTGCTCAATGTCGGCATGTTTGTCGGCTACAACGCCTTTGGCATACTTGCCGATAAGATTGGTCGGCGTACTGCACTCATTCTCTCATTTATTGGCACCGCCATTACTCTACCGATTTACGTCAGTATGACCGGCGATATGGCTCTGTTGGTGATGGGGCCGGTATATGCCTTCTTCACCGCGTTTGTTGGCCTGATGGGCTCCTATTTTCCGGAGCTTTTTCCCACCAGAATCCGCACGATTGGTGCAGGTTTTTGTTTCAACATCGGACGGGGTGTCTCTGCATTTGCGCCATTTGCCATGGGCTTTATTGCTCAGGGCTACGGCTTAGTGACTGGTCTAATGATTTGCGCAGGTTTCTTCTGTCTGGCCGGCTTGATGATGTTCGCTTTACCCAATATTGATGCAAATAAACAAAAATCCTGTGCAGTACAGAATGCCGAAGCACAGGAAGGAAATTAATATGAATAACAAAACGATTATTACGGTAGCAACCACGGGCGCATTTCCAACCAAGCAGGACAACCCGAATATTCCGTTGACGCCAACCGAGATTGCCAATGATGTGTATGAGTGCTGGCAGGCCGGTGCCGCGATTGCTCATTTGCACATGCGCGACGACCAAGGTAAAGGGACGATGAATCTGGAGAAATTCAGGGTAACGGTGGGATTAATTCGTGAAAAGTGCGACATCGTAATTAATTTGACCACCTCCGGCGATCTTAATGCGACGGATGAAACCAGAATGGAACACGTGATAGACCTCAAACCTGAGCTGGCTTCCTATGACTGCGGTTCAATGAACTGGGCGCACAGTGGCCTGTTTATCAATCATCCTAAGTTTCTGGAAAAGCTGGGGCAGGTGATGATTGATAATCAAGTCAGACCGGAGATTGAGATATTTGATGCCGGAATGTTCTACAACTCACTGTATTACATAAAGAAGAACCTCATCAAAACGCCAGCTTACTATCAACTGGTATTGGGTGCTGCGGGAGGAACGGCTGCGACGGTGGAGAATTTAGTCTATTTACGTAATTTATTACCGGCAGATGCCCACTGGTCAGCATTCGGTATCGGCAAAGGGCATATGCCGGTTCTGATGGCCACGCTAGCCCTTGGCGGGCACGTCAGGGTCGGGATGGAAGACAACGTCTTTTATAGGAAGGGGCAGTTGGCTGAATCTAACGCCCAGTTTGTGGCAAGAGCAGTGCGCTTAGCCAATGAGGCAGGCAGGCCATCGGCAACGCCCGCTGAAGCTCGCGCCGTTCTTGGGCTAAAAGAGAGGGTCTCATGACCGAGTTAGTCATTGTTAGTGCCGTACGCACGGCAATCGGGAGTTTTGGTGGGGCTCTAGCCTCAGTCTCTGCATCTCAGTTAGGTACCTTGGTTGCTCAGGAAGCGATTGCGCGCGCCGGTATTGAGGCCAGTACTATTGATGAAGCCGTCCTTGGCAACGTTTTACAGGCAGGGTTAGGGCAGAACCCCGCCCGGCAGGTTGTGATTAATGCCGGGCTACCTGAAGTCACTCCAGCTACCACCATCAATGTGGTGTGCGGCTCGGGCCTGAAAAGTATCATTTTTGCTGCTCAAATGATCCGATCCGGCGATGTCGAAACCGTACTGGCCGGGGGGATGGAGAATATGTCAGCGTCGCCTTACCTGTTAGAAAAAGCCCGCTGGGGATACCGGATGGGTGACGGGAAAATTATCGATACCGTGGTGAATGACGGTCTGAGCTGTGCTTTCAACCATTATCATATGGGCATTACCGCTGAAAATATTGCCGAGCGCTATGGTATTAGCCGCCGTGAACAGGACGAAGTTGCCGCTCGATCTCAGCAACGGGCGGCGGCGGCAATTGCATCCGGTGCCTTTGCCCGTGAAGTTATTCCGGTCACTGTTCGCCAGAGAAAGGGCGATGTGGTGTTTTCTGAAGATGAATATCCAAGGGCTGACACGTCAATAGCTACGCTTAGCCAGCTGCGGTCAGCCTTTAAGCCTGTCGGCACAGTGACGGCGGGGAATGCCTCCGGCGTTAACGACGGTGCCGCTTCTTTGATTGTGATGAGCGGTGATAAGGCCCGCCGGTTAGGTTTAAAGCCAATGGCACGCATTCGCGGTTACGCGACCAGTGGCGTTGACCCCGCCTATATGGGAATCGGGCCGGTCCCAGCGACTCAGAAGGCCTTGCTAAACGCTAACCTTAGTCTGGCGGATATCGACCTGATTGAGGCTAATGAAGCGTTTGCCGCTCAGTTTATTGCGGTAGGAAGAGAGCTTGGTCTGGACTTAGATAAAACCAACGTTAACGGCGGGGCAATTGCCTTAGGCCATCCGATTGGTGCCTCAGGAGCCCGCATTCTTGTGACATTGCTTCATGCTCTGCAGGCCAGAGATAAATCACTTGGGCTAGCGACGTTGTGTGTCGGTGGCGGGCAAGGGGTTTCCGTTATCGTTGAGCGGATAAACTAAGGAGGACCGATAGTGAAAGCTAAACTGATTACGCTGGATAGTTTTTCCTCTCAGTTACGGGATGGCATGAGCATTATGTTTGGTGGCTTTATGGGAAACGGTACGCCGCCGATGTTAATCAATGCCTTGCTGAATTCAGGCGTAAAGGACTTAACGTTGATCGGTAATGATACCGCAGTGCCGGGGTTGGGCGTTGCTCCGCTGATTGCCCATAAACGGGTACGCAAGGTAATTGCTTCTCATATCGGGCTTAATCCCGAAACCGGCCGCCAGATGATGTCCGGTGAAATGGAGGTTGAGCTGGTACCACAGGGAACGCTGGTTGAACGTATTCGGGCTGGTGGTGCAGGGCTTGGTGGGTTTCTGACGCCGACTGGCGTAGGAACGGTGGTTGAAGAAGGGAAACAGCGGATGACGATTAACGGACGGGACTATCTGCTGGAATTACCGCTACGCGCCGATTTGGCACTGGTTCACGCTAAGCGGGGCGATCGGGCGGGGAACCTTTACTATCGACGGTCAGCCCGGAATTTTAATCCGGTTATCGCATTGGCTGCCGATCGGGTATTTGCTGAAGTTGAAGAGTTGGTCAATATCGGCGAGTTGGATCCGGATCTGGTTATGACCCCGGCCATGCTGATTGATGGCCTGATTCAGGGAGGTGCTCAATGACGCCAAAAGAGCTGATAGCCCGTCGGGTGGCCTTAGAGCTTCAGGACGGTGATGTGGTTAATCTGGGGATTGGCCTGCCCACCATGGTGGTTAACTATATTCCCGATTGGGTTGATATTACCTTTCAGTCAGAAAACGGTTTTCTCGGTATTTGCGCTTGTGAGGAGGGGGAACACGATCCCGATCTGGCGAATGCCGGAGGGCAGCCGTGCGGTATTATTCCCGGAGGTTCAACCTTTGATAGCGCCTTCTCATTTGCACTGATTCGCGGTAATCATGTGGACGCCTGTGTATTAGGTGGGCTGGAAGTCGATCAGCAAGGGAATCTGGCCAACTGGATGATCCCCGGCAAAATGGTACCGGGTATGGGCGGTGCCATGGACTTAGTGACCGGTGCCAGAAAAGTGATTGTGGCAATGGAGCACTGTGCAAAAAACGGCTCATCCAAGATTTTACCACGTTGTACATTACCCTTAACGGCGCAATGCTGTGTTTCTGTGCTGGTAACCGAGCTTGCGGTTTTTGAATTCAGAGACGGGCATTTGGTTTTGATCGAACATGCTCCGGGCGTTTCGCTGGCGCTGATTAGTGAAAAGACTGATGCGGAATTTATTGTTGATGCTAGTTTCAAATCAATGAATCTTGCCCTTTAAGCGCTGTAATTATGCTGTTCTGTCTTAGTCAGGATGGAACAGCACTTCTTCTATTGATTCAATAAAATCCCTTATTACCACTTAAACGTTTCAGCTTTTCTCCATTATTCTCATTTTATCGAAACGTTTCGATGGCGATCACAAATTCCTCATAAATCTTTTACTTTATCCGCTTATGTTTCTAAACTTTGAACTAACGAAACGTTTCGATGGCGGTAAACCGGATGAAAAAAGGCACATTACTCAATTCAACCCTCTCTTGGGCTATCTCCCGTCTGGGGCATACGGATACTCTGGTGATTGGCGATGCGGGCTTACCGGTTCCGGCTGGCGTTGAGCGTATTGATTTGGCGCTGACCCACGGCGTACCTTCATTTTTGCAGGTATTTGACGCAGTGACTGACGAAATGCAGGTTGAAAAAGCCATAGTGGCCGCAGAAATCGCAGATAAAAACCCGCAGATGCATCAGCAATTGCTGACTCGGCTAAATGAGCTAGAGCAGCGTCAGGGAAATACCATTGTGGTGGAATATGTGAGCCACGAAGAGTTTAAAGCGTTGTCTCATGACAGCCGCGCGGTTGTGCGTACCGGTGAATGTTCACCCTACGCCAATGTAATTTTATGTTCCGGCGTTGTGTTCTGAGGTACTGATATGCAACCTCTACTTCAAATTAGCGGTATTGAAAAATCCTTCCCCGGCGTCAAGGCCCTGTCGGGCGCGAGCCTGAACGTTTATCCCGGTAAGGTGATGGCGTTGCTGGGGGAGAACGGTGCCGGTAAATCTACCCTGATGAAGGTGTTGACCGGCATTTATACCAAAGATGCGGGTCGGATTGAGTATTTAGGCCAAGAAGTCGCGTTTAACGGCCCGAAATATTCTCAGGAAGCCGGTATCGGCATCATCCATCAGGAACTCAATCTCATTTCGCAGCTCAGCATTGCCGAAAACATCTTTCTGGGGCGTGAGTTTGTTAACGGCCTTGGCAAAATTAACTGGAAGAAGATGTATGCTGAAGCCGATCGCCTGCTGCGGCGGTTAAACGTCCAATACAGCAGCCGTCGTCTGGTGAGTGAGCTGTCTATCGGCGATCGACAAATGGTTGAAATTGCCAAGGTGCTGAGCTTTGAGTCCAAAGTCATCATTATGGACGAGCCTACCGATGCGTTGACCGATACAGAAACCGCCTCACTGTTTAACGTGATTAATGAGCTACGGGCTCAGGGCTGCGGCATCGTTTATATTTCTCACCGTTTAAGAGAGATCTTCGAAATTTGCGACGACGTTACCGTTCTGCGCGACGGCGAATTTATCGGTGAGCGCCCGGTTGCTGAACTCGATGAAGACCGCCTGATTGAAATGATGGTCGGTCGTCGTCTCGATGAGCTGTATCCTCGCTTAGATCAGCCGCGCGGCGGTTTACGCCTTCAGGTGAAAAATCTTTCTGGTAAGGGCGTTCATGATGTGAGCTTTGACCTTTACCGCAGTGAAATTTTGGGCATTTCCGGTCTGATGGGCGCTGGCCGTACTGAACTGATGAAGATGATTTACGGCGCCTTGCCTCACGCTCATGGCAGCGTGATCCTCGACGGGCAGACCATTCGGGTCACCAATCCTCAGGATGGGCTAAAGAACGGGATTGTCTATATTTCTGAAGATCGTAAAGGCGATGGCTTAGTGCTTGGTATGTCGGTTAAAGAGAATATGTCGTTAACCGCACTGCGCTATTTTAGCCAGCGCTGGGGCTCGCTTAAGCACGCCGAAGAGCGTCAGGCGGTTAATGACTTCATCAAGCTGTTTAATATCAAAACCCCGACCATGATGCAGCCTATTGGCCTGCTTTCCGGCGGCAATCAACAAAAGATCGCTATTGCCCGAGGCCTGATGACCCGGCCTAACGTATTGATTCTTGATGAGCCCACTCGCGGCGTTGACGTTGGGGCAAAGAAAGAGATCTATCAGCTTATCAATCAGTTCAAGCGTGAAGGGCTGAGCATCATTCTTATTTCATCAGAAATGCCGGAAGTTATCGGCATGAGCGATCGCATTTTGGTTATGCATGAAGGCCATATTAGCGGCGAATTTCCTATTGAACAGGCAACACAAGAAGTACTGATGGCTGCTGCAGTCGGCAAACAGTACGGCGTTACTCAGGAGTAATACACAGTGAATACGTCACAGACCCCGTCACCAAGCCGCTTGAACAAAGAGTGGTTGCTTGAGCAAAAGTCGCTGATTGCCCTGATCGTGCTGATCATTGCGGTCTCGTTCTTGAGCCCGAATTTTTTCACCGTTAACAACATGTTTAACATCCTGCAGCAAACGTCGGTTAATGCGATTATTGCCGTAGGCATGACGCTGGTCATTTTAACGTCGGGCATCGACCTGTCGGTCGGTTCTTTGCTGGCGCTAACCGGTGCCATTGCGGCTTCGCTGGTCGGGCTGGAAATTAATGCCTTTGTCGCTATTGCTGCATCGTTGGCGTTAGGCGCAGGCGTTGGTGCCGTTACCGGCGTTATCGTTGCCAAGGGTAAAGTGCAGGCTTTTATCGCCACGCTGGTGATGATGTTGATACTACGCGGTGTTACGCTCCAGTTTTCTGACGGCAGCCCGCTGAACCTTGGGTTTTCTGACAATACCGATGTGTTTGAATGGTTTGGTATTGGCCAGCCTTTAGGAATTCCAACTCCAGTCTGGATCATGGCAATCGTGTTTATTGCCGCCTGGTATTTACTCAACCATACCCGTATGGGGCGCTATATTTACGCTTTGGGTGGTAATGAACCGGCAACCCGCCTATCGGGCATCAGCGTCGATCGGGTTAAGATTATTGTTTACTCCCTATGTGGCCTGTTGGCTGCGCTGGCCGGTGTTATTGAGGTCGGGCGTTTATCTTCCGCTCAGCCAACCGCTGGCGGTGGATATGAACTGGATGCGATTGCCGCCGTTGTGTTAGGCGGAACCAGTCTGGCCGGTGGTCGCGGTCGGATTACCGGAACCTTGATCGGTGCGCTGATTTTGGGTTTCCTAAGTAATGCACTGAATTTATTAAGTATATCGTCCTACTTCCAAATGATCGTGAAAGGCGCCGTCATCCTGTTGGCGGTATTAGTAGATAACAAGAGCAGTAAATAACCTTTTATATAGGAATAATGAGAATGAATATGAAAAAGCTGGCCATGTTAGTTTCTGCTACAGCATTAACCCTGTCGGTTAGCGCTGGCGCGATGGCAAAAGATAACATCGCCCTTGTGGTCTCCACTCTGAATAACCCGTTCTTTGTTTCAATGAAAGACGGTGCTCAGAAGAAAGCCGATGAACTGGGCTACAACCTGATCGTACTAGACTCGCAAAATAACCCGGCTAAAGAGCTGGGCAACGTGCAGGACTTAACGGTTCGCGGTGCAAAATTGTTACTGATTAACCCGACAGATTCTGATGCGGTAGGCAATGCGGTCATGCTGGCGAACAAAGCCAACATTCCGGTGGTAACGCTGGATCGTGCGGCAAACAAAGGCACGGTATTAAGTCACGTGGCTTCTGATAACGTGGCCGGCGGTAAAATGGCCGGTGACTTTATTGCGAAGAAACTGGGCGATAGCGCCAGAATTATTCAACTGGAAGGTATTTCCGGAACCTCGGCGGCCCGTGAACGCGGTGAAGGCTTTAAACAGTCAATGGCAGCACATCCGTTTACCCTGTTAGCTAGCCAGCCTGCTGACTTTGACCGCACCAAGGGGCTGAACGTGATGCAAAACCTGCTGACCGCTCACCCTGACGTACAGGCTGTATTTGCCCAGAATGATGAAATGGCATTAGGCGCAATGCGTGCACTACAAACGGCCGGTAAGAAAGACGTTCTGATCGTTGGCTTTGACGGTACTAACGATGGTCTGAAAGCGGTGAAAAGCGGTCGCTTAGGCGCCACTATTGCCCAGCAGCCTGAGCTGATCGGTAGTAAAGGCGTTGAGGTTGCCGATAAGATCCTCAAAGGCGAGAAGGTTGAAGTTAATAACCCGGTTGAGCTGAAGCTGATTGCTGAATAAGTAAAATCTCCTAGATCCCGGCGAAAGCCGGGATCTAGGTTTTAGCTGGCAGATTAACGTTTGGCTTAAGGGCTGAGGGTTATTCATTCAGTTTTGCCGTAAGTTTCGTCCACATGAGTAACGCCGGAATAATGGCTTTTTCTGGTGGACGAAGGGCGGTATTTTTGAGTTCTAGTGGGCGGAGGGCCTACCATACCTAGGGGGCTCCGGCGGTTTTCGCCGCTACGACCCCAATGGTATGCTCTCCTTCCATTCGATATTTGCCCGTTAGTTCTTAGGCCGCATCGTAAAATTTTTTAGCGTTTTCCCCAGAGGTATCAGTATGTCAGCGAAGAAATTAGTGGTGTTAGGCAGCATTAACGCTGACCATATTCTTAACGTGAATGAGTTTCCTCGCCCCGGTGAGACGATTACCGGTAGCGATTACCGGATCTCTTTTGGCGGTAAAGGGGGAAACCAAGCGGTAGCTGCGGGCCGTAGCGGCGCGAATATCACTTTTATTGCCTGTGTCGGTGATGATGATATCGGTAGGCAGGTTTGCAAACAGCTGTCTCAGGACAACATTGATATCCAACCGATAGAAACTATTGCCAATATTAACACCGGTATAGCGATGATTTTTGTTAATAGCAAAGGTGAGAACGTTATTGCTATTGACGCCGGTGCCAACGCATCGGTCACGCCGGACTATTTAGCCAAATATCGTCAGCAAATTATTGATGCCAGCGCGTTGCTAATGCAGCTAGAGACGCCGTTAGAAACCATTATTGCGGCGGCAAAGCTGGCAAAAGAGCATGCGACATTGGTCGCCTTGAATCCGGCACCGGCCCGTGAACTACCCGACGAGCTATTGGCCAATATTGACATTATTACCCCCAATGAAACAGAAGCCGAACAGCTGACCGGCATTGCGATACACAGTAACGATGATGCCAATCGCGCGTCGGCGGTGCTTCATGCCAAGGGAATTCGCACGGTAATCATTACGTTGGGCAGCCGGGGAGCCTGGGTTAGCGTTGAAGGGCATGGAAACCTGATTGTCGGCTACAAAGTTAAACCGGTTGATACCATTGCTGCGGGCGATACCTTCAACGGTGCTTTGATCACGGCGCTGCTTGAAGGGCGTGAGCTGGCCGATGCAGTGAAGTTTGCCCATGCTGCGGGTGCCATTGCGGTAACGCGCCGGGGAGCTCAGCCTTCCGTGCCGTGGCGTAAAGAGATCGATACATTTTTAGCGAATCAGCAATAGGAGCTACGCAGTGGCAACGATGAAGGATGTCGCCCGCTTAGCCGGGGTTTCGACGTCAACGGTTTCACACGTGATTAATAACAATCGCTTTGTGAGCCAGCCGGTCAGGGATAAAATTCTTTCCGCCGTTGCTGAACTGAGCTACTCGCCGTCAGCGGTTGCCCGTAGCCTTAAGGCCAAAGAGACGCGTACCATCGGGATGTTGCTCACTTCCAGTAACAACCCGTTCTATGCTGAAGTGGTGCGTGGCGTAGAGCAGAGCTGCTATGAGCGCGGCTATAGCCTGATTTTATGTAATACCGAAGGCAATACCGAGCGCATGGGAGCCAGCTTAGAAACGTTACTCCAGCGGCGCGTCGATGGCCTGATTCTGATGTGCAACGACCGCAATCCTCTGTCTGAAGCGCTATTCCTTCACTATCCGACCCTGCCCATTGTCATGATGGACTGGGCACCGTTTAACGGCATGTGCGATACCATTCAGGATAATTCTTTACTCGGCGGTCAGTGTGCGACCAACTATCTAATTAGTAAGGGATACCGGCGTATCGCCTGTATTACCGGCCCGCAGGATAATACTCAGGCCTGTCGCCGTTTGTCCGGCTACCAACAGGCAATGATCATGGCTGGCTTAGCGCTGGAAGATGACTATCAGATCTTCAGTAACTTTGAGTTTTCCGGTGGTCTGGAAGCCATGCAACGGCTACTTCAACTGCCTGAACCGCCTGATGCCGTATTTACCTGTAACGATGCGATGGCCGTTGGCGTTTATCTGGCGCTGAGCCGTAAGGGACTCAAGCCGGGGCAGGATATTGCGGTAGTCGGGTATGATGATATTGAGCTCGCGTCGTTTATGTCACCGCCGCTGACCACCATTCATCAACCGACGGATGCATTGGGTAAATTAGCCATTGATACGCTGCTGGAGAGGCTAGAAACTCAGATCGTTGAACCCCGCACGCTGGCACTAACGCCAAGGCTGATAGAACGTGAATCCGTCGGAATGCTTTGATCGGAAAAGTTTTTCGCTGCCGCTGAGTTAAATTCTGGTCTTTTCCGGGCGCTATTTTGTTCTTGGGCGGCTGTTCCATTCTTTTTGCCCTTGTCCCTGTTCCTGTTCCTTTGTCCTTGCCCTTGCCCTTAGCCCTTCACTCTTAACCCTTGCCCTTGTAGTCGGGTCGTCATCCCGTTGAAAAACAGGACCCAGCTGTTGAATTTGACCTTTGTTTTTGTCTTTTAAATTCAAGTGAATAAGGTCAAGGACTGGGTCCGTTTTTCAACGGGATGACGACCAGAAGGGATCAGAATGAAGGGCAAGGGCAAGCCTCCCGCTGTCATTGAATACACGAACACACGTGATTCGCCAAACCGCCGG
>NZ_WOYF01000016.1 GCF_009800925.1 Budvicia diplopodorum
AATAGCCGCAGCGGTTATAGCTCCAAAGGCCGGGTTGACGGCTACAGCGGCGGCGTTTACGCCACCTGGTATCAGGATGCCAACACCCTGAACGGCCTGTATGTGGACAGCTGGGTGCAGTACAGCCTGCTGGACGCTGAGGTACACGGCGAGCAGCTATCGGGCGAAAGCTACGATATGAGTGGCCTGAGCGCCTCGGTTGAAAGCGGCTATCGTCTCCCGGTTTATCAGGGTGAGAACGGTCAGGTGTTTATCACGCCACAGGCTCAGGTAACCTGGAGCGGTATCAGCGCTGACGACCACCGTGAAGTTAACGGTACCCGCGTGACTTCATCGGGTGAGAACAACGTTCAGACTCGTCTGGGCGTGAAGCTGTCCCGTGACGGCGTGAGCGATAAAGACAAAGGTAGCGACAAGCTATTTACCGTGTATGTCGAAGCCAACTGGTTGCATAACACCGAACAGGCGGGTGCCGTGCTGGACGGTGTGGCGGTCAAGCAAGCGGGCAACGCAAACGTGGGCGAGCTGAAGCTGGGGGCCGAAGGCCAACTGAATAAGCACGTTAATCTGTGGACCAACGTGGCTCAGCAAATGGGTGATGAAGGCTATAGCGATACTGCGTTAACCGTCGGATTTAAATATAAGTTCTGATAATCCGCTAATAAAAGGCCCGCCATGAATAATGGCGGGCCTTTATCTTATCAACGGTCATAGTTTACGTTTTATCCAGATCAAGGAATGTAGAACATATGGAAATCAGATCTAAACCTTGCTGTCATTATTGCGAAGATAGCCGACACGTTAGAAAACACGGCACATCGCGAGCACGTATTCAGCGCTATTTATGCTCTGCCTGTAATAGAACTTTTCAGACCCGTTATATTTATCAGGGAAATAAATCTGATAATAACCGTTCAATTAAAAATGATTAGATGAAGGACAAGATTATTCAGAAATTGCCCGTCATCTGGGAATAAAAACAGATGTAATGAATCGGCATAGTCTTACGCTGGCCGACTCATTACTTCCCCGAATAA
This sequence comes from Budvicia diplopodorum, assembly GCF_009800925.1. Classification (GTDB taxonomy): domain Bacteria; phylum Pseudomonadota; class Gammaproteobacteria; order Enterobacterales; family Enterobacteriaceae; genus Budvicia; species Budvicia diplopodorum. The sequence continues at coordinate 1,038 of NZ_WOYF01000016.1, forward strand.
TGATAAATATATTTATTAGACTAATGAGTTAAGTTTATACGTTGAAAAAAGATTGTTACGCACCTTATTTTCAGATTAATACATGCAAGCGAGGTTATTATAACAAGACAACTTTATTCCCTCCTCCGAATTTAAGTGCAGAGCGGTTGCATTTCTGCTTGAAAGTGGCAAATCTGTTGCCCGTATGGCTCAAGAACTCGATATCAAAGAGAACACTCTCTACAACTTTTCCCATGTCCCACAGATCTCCGAACAATAATTAGAAATACGCCGCCTTAAGGCCAAAATCGCTGAACTGGAGCAGAAGCAATGAATACGATATTCGATGAATATCAACGTGTTCTACAGTCGCCGTCGCTAGCATTCAACGTTGGGCTATTTGTCCCCGGTTGATTATGAGGCTGTCGCGTAATTAGGTGGGAACAATTTCGGGAACAGATCGGTATATAAAACATCATAGATTGAGCATATATACTCACAAGCAAGTTGATATGGATTGAATAGCGTTGATTTATCGATAAGATAAAATGAAGAAAAATGAATGTATACGCGGATTACAGACAAAAAAATAGACGCCTAATGACGTCTATTTTTTCGAATTTGGTACCGAGGACGGGACTTGAACCCGTAAGCCCAATCGGGCACTACCACCTCAAGGTAGCGTGTCTACCAATTCCACCACCTCGGCACTGATTACTCTTGAACTCTTTATCCCTTAACGCGGGATATCACTATTTGGCGTATTCTGAGGAACAGGCGTAGGCTGCTCAGTTTTCACTGGGGTACTCAGATCTTCCCACTCACCGACTTTCTTATCTTGATGAGTACTAAGATTGCCTAACGCCAGACTAATCACAAAGAATAGCGTTGCTAAAATTGCTGTCATTCGAGTCATGAAGTTACCTGACCCGCCTGAACCAAATAGCGTTGCTGATGCACCGGCACCGAAAGAAGCGCCCATGTCAGCACCTTTACCTTGTTGCAGCATAACCAGACCAACCAGTCCGATAGCCACTAACAGGAAAATAATAAGAAGCGCTTCGTACATATTCTTGCCTGTAATCCTTCGGGATAACCCCGTGCGTGCTTAAGCTGGTACCAGTAACTGGAGACAATGTTAATTCGATCTCTCCCGACTGGAGCGGGTGTGAATACTAACCAAAGCCACAGGTAGGTGCAAGCGCATTTTAACAACCCGTGCGTATTTGCAGAAAAAATCGGCATATATTAAATAGGCGTTTGGTTAACTTGGGTATTATAGAGTAATCACGGCCCGCTCGCCATCACTGGATAAGCGCGTCAAACGCTTGCTCTGTACCATGAAATACGTTGAGATCGACAAAGGTATCAATGCCCTCAATTCGCCCTCTGTTGCCATATTGCCAAAACGTCCACGAACGGCCATCGGTTAACAGGGGCTGCCGATAAATATTGCGTATCCAGATCGGATTACCTTCAAATTGATAAGCGGCATAGTCATCAAAAAATTCGCTGGTCACATATAAAATTGGCTTCTTATGGTAAAAAGCTTCCAGACGATTTATTAATACCGTTATTTCTGTAATTACCTGCTCTTTGCTTAAGTTTGACTGACAGTTACCGCCATATTCCAGATCGATAATCGGCGGTAAAATACCGGGTTCATGCGGTACGGTTTCAATGAAGTTTTTAGCCTGTTGTTCGCCGGATTTGCAAAAAGTAAAAAAGTGGTAGGCTCCGACGATAAAATTACGCTTTCTGGCCGACTCCCAGTTAGCCTTAAAGCTTTTATCTTTAAAATCGGCACCTTCACTAGCCTTAACGAAGATAAAGCGGACTTTATCTTTATCAATGCTATCCCAATCAATTTGCTTTTGATGGTTTGATATATCAATTCCCTGTATAGGAAATTCAGCCAGAGTAGGATAATTAAACCTTAAATATCCATGATATAGCGAATAAATCGTTAAAGCCCCAATTCCAATAATGGCAATAATAATCCACAATAAATACCGAACTGGCATACGTAGTAATATCCTTTCACCGTTTGCTAATGATTAGATAGAACAAAGGCGGGAATATCCCGCCTTTGTTCTGAATCGTGGCTCGAGATGCTTAGCCCGCCGATTTTACAGCGTCGGCAATGCTATTTGCCAAGCGTAAAACCTGATCATAATCTTCACCTTCAACCATCACCCGAATCAACGGCTCAGTTCCTGATTTGCGCAATAATACCCGCCCACGACCAGACAACTCTTGTTCAACCTGAGCCGTAGCCTGTTTGACGCTATCAGTGTCTAACGGGTCATGTTTACCGGCAAAACGTACGTTGACCAAAACCTGAGGTAAGAGTTTCATTCCGCTACACAGGTCGTGTAGGGTCATATGGTTGCGGGCCATGGCGGCCAGCACCTGTAGACCCGCCACAATGCCATCACCCGTTGTAGTCTTATCTAAAAGAATGACGTGACCTGAATTCTCTGCACCGAGCGACCAACCCAGTTCTCTCATTTTTTCCAGAACGTAGCGGTCACCGACTTTGGCTCTGGCAAATGGGATCCCCAACTGCTTAAGTGCAAGCTCCAGCCCCATATTGCTCATCAGTGTTCCAACTGCACCGCCTTTAAGCTGGCCCTGACGCAGAGCTTCACGGGCGATGATATACAGAATTTGATCGCCATCGACTTTATTACCCAAATGATCGACCATCATTACCCGATCGCCATCGCCGTCAAAAGCGATACCTACGTGAGCTTTTTCAGCAAGAACGCGTTCTTGCAGCAGGGTAACGTCTGTTGCACCGCATTTCTCATTAATATTCATGCCGTCAGGCTCGCAGCCGATAGCAATAACTTTAGCACCGAGTTCACGCAGTACGCTCGGGGCGATGTGATAAGTTGCGCCATTGGCACAGTCGACTACGATCTTTAACTCGCTCAGGCTCAGTTCACTTGGGAAACCGCCTTTACAGAATTCAATATAACGACCAGCGGCATCGTTAATGCGGCTGGCTTTGCCCAACTCGGCTGACTCTACGCAGGTCAGCGGTTTTTCCATTTCAGCTTCTATCGCTTCTTCTACTTCATCCGGCAGCTTAGTTCCGTCAATAGAGAAGAACTTAATTCCGTTGTCATAATATGGATTATGGGAAGCCGAAATAACGATGCCCGCTTCAGCACGGAAAGTTCGGGTCAGATAAGCAACTGCAGGCGTTGGCATTGGGCCCGTAAAAGAAGCAGACAGACCGGCAGCAGCCAGTCCGGCCTCAAGGGCTGACTCCAGCATATAACCGGAAATACGCGTATCTTTACCGATAATAATTTTACGGGAGCCGTGACGTGCTAAAACTTTTCCTGCCGCCCAGCCTAGCTTAAGCACAAACTCCGGAGTGATAGGATGATCACCAACCTTGCCCCGAATACCATCCGTGCCAAAATACTTGCGATTACTGCTCATGTTATTTTTATCCCTTAGCCGAAAGTGTTGCTTCAACGACTCTCATCGCTTCAGCCGTTTCTTTTACGTCATGGACGCGAATAATTTGTGCCCCTTGCATTGCGGCAATTACCGCACAGGTAACGCTACCGATAACCCGTTGCTCAGGAGGCACATTTAAAAGTTGCCCTATCATAGACTTTCTCGACATTCCTACCAATAGCGGCAAACCAAAATGGTGAAAGTCAGACAAATGGGACAATAATTGGTAATTATGCTTTAGATTTTTGCCAAAACCGAACCCTGGGTCGAGCAATATTTTATTCTTATTAATACCGGCATTGATACAACGAGCAACATGTTGAGCGAAAAATGCATCAACGTCAGCCACCACGTCCTGATACTGAGGCTCATGCTGCATATTTTTGGGTATGCCTTGCATATGCATCAGGCAAACTGGCAATCCCGTTTCAAGCGCCGCGTCAATTGCTCCCGGCTCTTGTAATGCTCTGATATCATTGATCAGGTGAACCCCAACGCGGTTTGATTCCCTCATCACTTCCGGCTTGGATGTATCAACCGAAACCCAGATTTCAAAGTTTTTAGCTATTGCCTCAGCAACCGGAATAACCCGATCAAGCTCTTCCGCAACGGAAACGTCTGCCGCTCCGGGCCGGGTTGATTCGCCGCCAATATCAATAATGGTAGCTCCGGCCTGAATCATTTCATTTGCATGGCGTAAAGCGTTATCTATCTGACTATAGCGGCCGCCATCAGAGAAGGAGTCAGGCGTTACGTTGAGGATCCCCATCACCTGTGGATAGGAGAGCTCTAGCGTTAGTCCCCTGCTTTCTAACTTCATGGTGAATTCCTTTAGGCCAATATTAATCAATAGCTAATATTATTTTACTTCGGACCAGATGACTAATAAGAAACAAAAAAGCTCTTTAGTCAAAATATGCTTCACTGTAGCAACAAAGACAAAACCCCCGAGCAAGCTCGGGGGTTTTATTACCACGGTTAACCAATATGATTCACTTAAACTGCCGGTTTATCACTTGGTGTTTCAGGCTTATGCAGATCCGTTGGTTCAGAAGGCATAACCGGAACCTGAGTATTATCCACAGGTGGTTTAGTTCCACCACTCTGTGCGTCATCCCAACCAGCTGGAGTACGAACTTCACGACGGGCCATTAGATCGTCGACCTGAGGAGCATCAATGGTTTCATACTTCATCAGCGCATCTTTCATAGCATGCATGATGTCGATATTGTCTTCCAGAATTTGCCTTGCACGCTGATAGTTACGTTCGATCAGCAATTTCACTTCCTGATCGATAATGCGCGCAGTTTCATCAGACATGTGCTTAGTTTTTGACATCGAGCGGCCAAGGAAGACTTCACCTTCTTCTTCAGCATACAGTAGCGGGCCCAATTTTTCAGAGAAGCCCCACTGAGTTACCATGTTACGCGCAATCGATGTAGCGTATTTGATATCCTGAGATGCCCCTGTCGATACTTTATTCTCGCCATAGATTAACTCTTCGGCCAAACGACCACCATAAGCAACCGAGATCATACTTTCCAACTTCTGGCGGTTCACGCTGATTGCGTCGCCCTCAGGAAGGAAGAAGGTTACGCCTAACGCCCGTCCGCGAGGAATAATCGTTACCTTATGAACCGGATCGTGTTCCGGTACCAAACGGCCAACAATCGCATGGCCAGCTTCATGGTAAGCCGTCGACTCTTTCTGCTCTTCGGTCATCACCATTGAACGACGCTCAGCACCCATCATGATCTTATCTTTGGCTTTTTCAAATTCAACCATGGATACAACGCGCTTATTAGTACGGGCAGCAAACAGAGCGGCTTCGTTAACTAAGTTAGCTAAATCAGCACCAGAGAAACCCGGCGTACCGCGAGCGATAACGGACTCGTCTACGTCTGGCGATACTGGTACGCGGCGCATATGGACTTTAAGAATTTGGGCGCGCCCGCGAACGTCTGGTAATCCAACAACAACCTGACGGTCAAAACGACCCGGGCGTAACAATGCAGGATCCAAAACGTCCGGACGGTTAGTAGCGGCAATAACGATAACGCCTTCATTACCTTCAAAACCGTCCATCTCAACCAGCATTTGGTTCAAGGTTTGCTCACGCTCATCGTGACCGCCGCCTAAGCCAGCGCCACGCTGACGGCCCACCGCATCGATTTCATCGATAAAGATGATACAAGGGGCGGCTTTCTTAGCCTGTTCGAACATATCACGAACGCGAGATGCACCAACACCAACAAACATTTCAACAAAGTCAGAGCCGGAAATGGTAAAGAATGGCACTTTAGCTTCACCGGCAATCGCTTTAGCCAGCAAAGTTTTACCGGTACCCGGAGGACCGACCATCAAAATGCCTTTAGGGATTTTACCACCTAGCTTTTGGAACCGGCTTGGGTCACGTAAAAACTCAACTAATTCACTGACGTCTTCTTTTGCTTCATCACAACCGGCAACGTCAGCAAAGGTCGTCTTGATCTGCTCTTCCGATAACATTCTGGCCTTACTTTTGCCGAATGACATCGCACCTTTACCACCGCCGCCTTGCATTTGGCGCATAAAGAAGATCCAGACGCCAATCAACAGAAGCATCGGGAACCAGGAGATAAATACTTGTTGCAGGAAGCCCGGTTGTTCCGGCGGTTCACCGACAGTTTTTACATTATTTTTTAGCAACAGACTAATAAGTAATGGATCTTCAACAGGTATATAAGTTGTATGGGTCGCTTTGTCTTGCTGTGTTTTATACTGAATTTCGCGCCCACTAATGCGAGCTTCGCTAACCTGGTTATTACTAACCTGCGTCATAAACTCAGAATAGTCAGTTCGACGACTATTAGATTCGCTAGGTCCGAAGCTCTGAAATACAGTCATCAGGACAACCGCGATGACCAACCAGAGAATTAGGTTTTTCGCCATATCACTCAAGGAATTAACCTCATATTACAATGGTATTAACAATACGCGTTAGGGTACTATAGTTTTCGCCCAGTCGCTACAATGTATACTTCACGTGAACGAGCTCGCGAAGCATCAGGTTTACGGACTTTTACTGTGTTAAAGAAAGAGCGGACTTCGCGTAAATACTCATCAAATCCCTCCCCTTGAAAGACCTTCACCAAAAAACTGCCGCCCGGCGCTAGTACATCTCTACACATCTCTAACGCCAGTTCCACTAGATACATCGACCTTGGAATATCAACGGCAGGAGTGCCACTCATATTCGGCGCCATATCGGACATTACTACCTGAACCTTGCCGTCACCTACGCGCTCTAACAAGGCTTTCAGGACCATCTCATCACGAAAATCGCCCTGAAGAAAGTCAACACCAACGATTGGATCCATAGGTAAAATGTCGCATGCAATCACTCTACCCGTGTTACCAATTTGTGTCACAACATATTGTGACCAACCACCCGGTGCAGCACCCAGATCGACAATGGTCATTCCTGATTTAAATAATTTGTCTGTTTGCTGTATTTCATCTAGTTTAAACCATGCGCGGGAACGTAGCCCCTTTTTCTGCGCCTGTTGTACATATTTATCGTTAAAGTGTTCTTGTAACCAGCGTGTTGAACTGCCTGAACGCTTTTTACCCATGAGGTATTCCAACTATAAATGTCTATCGGCTTCACACCAAATTGGTGATAAGTATCAGATGGCGGTAGAATAAGCCGTTTTCAACCCCAAACCCAAACTGACGTAAAGAAAATGAATCTATCTAACAAGCAAAAGCAACATCTTAAAAGCTTAGCGCACCCTTTAAAACCTGTAGTGATGATAGGTGGGAACGGCCTTACAGAGGGCGTCCTCGCTGAAATCGAACAGGCTTTAGAACATCATGAGCTGATAAAAGTAAAAATATCAACGGAAGAGCGCGAAACAAAACAACTGATTGCTGAAGCGATTACTCGTGAAACTGGCGCTAACAATGTGCAGGTGATTGGCAGTATTTTAGTGCTCTATAGAGCAAGTAAAGATAAAAAAATCAGCCTGCCTCGTTAAGTTTGATGAAAAAAGGTGATAATTGTCGCCTTTTTTCATTTCTTTACATTCAGCCAGATATTGACCAAATGTAATATGACCAGAAATTAGAGGTATTGAACCTTTAAAATCTCAAACTCGATATCGCCACCGGGTGCCTTGATGATTACAACATCGTCGGCTTCTTTGCCAATAAGCCCGCGGGCCATCGGTGAGTTAATTGAGATCAAATTTTGCTTAAAATCGGCCTCATCGTCACCCACGATACGATAAGTCAGCTCTTCTTCAGTTTCCAGATTCATCACATCAACCGTGGTACCAAAAATCACCCGGCCGGTATTTGGCATTTTAGTCACATCAATAATCTGGACGTTAGATAGCTTAGCTTCGATATCTTGGATACGACCTTCGCAGAAACCTTGCTGCTCGCGAGCGGCATGATATTCCGCATTTTCTTTCAGATCGCCGTGAGCACGCGCTTCGGCAATATCAGAAATGATTTTGGGTCTACGTACGCTTTTTAAGTATTCGAGCTCTTCACGCAGGTTCTCGGCCCCAAGTAACGTCATTGGAATTTGTTTCATCTATCCTTTCCTCTTAAATCGCTGACATTAGCCACAGCCGCAACGATTTATAATAAATTGACGGCCTTTCTCTACAAGGCTGTCTACTTTACAAACAAAAGCAGTCCGACCCGGCACCATTTAACCAAGCCAAACAAATATCGCATTGAGGCCCCATTTTACCTTAGAGTTGCTTTGGGGTCATTGTTTACTTTTATCATACATCAGCCATAGTATGGCAATCATGGGATAAATTACTGAATCGAATAATGGTACACTTTCAGCCGCTCAAACCATTGCCCCTATTCGAGTCGAGAGCCCGAAAGCGTAGTATCAAAACCGGCTATTCAGGACAATATTATTTATGCAGGCAAGCAGGTACCAATTAATTATGCGTTTATTGAAAATTTTCACCGGGTTGGCATGTACATTGGCATTCACCGTACAGGCAGCACCGATTGAACAATATGCTGAATCCCTCCCGGACGGTGCTAGCCTCTCCCTGATGGTACAAAAAGTCGGCGCATCGACACCATCTATAGACTACCACGGTAAACAGCTAAGCCTGCCGGCCAGTACACAAAAAGTCGTTACCGCATTAGCCGCATTATTACAGCTTGGGCCAGATTTCAAATTTATCACCACAATGGAAAGTTCCGCAACCTTCAGCAACGGCGTTCTTAATGGCGATCTGATTGTTCGTTTTAGCGGTGACCCTACGCTAAAACGCCAGCAACTGCGTAATATGGTGCAGTCGCTCAAACAGCAAGGATTACAGAAGATATCCGGCAGTCTGGTGATTGATTCATCGGTATTTGCCAGCCACGATAAAGCGCCCGGCTGGTCATGGAACGATTTGACCCAATGTTTCAGCGCTCCGCCTTCTGCGGCCATTGTTGATAAAAACTGTTTTACTATTGCTCTGCAAACGTCAAAACAGAGCGGTGGCACGGCAACAGCGCAGGTAGCACCTTATTACCCCGTTCAAGTTATCAGCAACGTAAAATCTTATCCGCAAAACTCACCGGATGCCCGTTACTGTGAATTTGATGTTATTGCCAGTGAGAATCAGAGATACACCCTGGCAGGATGCATGACTCAGCAAGAGAAGCCGATTTCATTAGCGTTCGCGATTCAGGACGGTGCCGATTACGCAGGCCAGATATTAAAGAGTGAATTTCAACAGGCAGGAATTCAAATTGGTAACGCTATCAGATACCAAACGTCACCAACGGCGCCAGCCAAAGTGTTGGCGCAAACTCAGTCAGTAGCGTTACACGATCTACTCAAAGTGATGCTAAAAGTTTCTGATAATATGATTGCCGATACCGTCTTTCGTACCATGGGTAACAGGCAATATGGCGTTCCGGGAACATGGCGTTCAGGCTCTAATGCGGTTCGTTTAACGCTACGTCAGCAGGCTGGGATTGATATTGGTAATACAGTTATCGCCGACGGCTCCGGCTTATCTAGACATAACCTGATTGCGGCTGATACGATGATGCAGATTTTACAATATATCGCGCAGCACGACGCCCAGCTAGATTTTATTTCAATGCTGCCCGTCTCCGGTCAGGACGGAACCCTCCGTTCCCGCAGTGGCTTTAAAGACGCCGGGTTAGACGGTAAAGTCTCGGCGAAAACCGGGGCGCTTCAGGGAGTTTACAATCTGGCTGGCTTCATCACTACGGCCAGCGGTGAGAAAATGGCGTTTGTTCAGTATCTATCTGGCTACGCCATGTCACCACAGGATCGCTCAAGTCGTAAAGCAACGTTGGCCGGATTTGAAAGCATGCTTTACCGGGATATTTACACGAGTAACTAATCGTCGGAAACAACCATATCGGGCGGAACAAAACCGCCTATATGGTTTAAATCTATCAGCTATCCATCGTCTCTTCCAAAACCCACACGCTGACACTACCGCCGTTAACCGGAAAATCTGCATTTCCCTGTTCATCGGTCGTTATCGTCTCTTCACGTTTGCCAAGATAATCACGATAATTTTTGTTTGCGAATCCATCGCCTAATGGAATATTTTTCTTATTCTCAGCTCCGTTCGATAGAATCACGACACAACCGGGCTCTTCGTTGGTTCCTGAGCGGACAAAGGCAATACAGTTAGCATCATCAAAGTATTCGGTCTGTATTCCGTTAGCAAAACGTTGGCGCGCCTGTATCAACAAAGGCAGTTCCTCTATCGCAGACATCTCAATGTCATAAAGCTCACCATCACTTCCCTCATCCTGATAGCTCGCGCCGAATAGGTCTGGATAAAAAATGCAGGGAACACCCTGTTCACGCATTAGGATCAGCGCATAGGCTAAGGGTTTAAACCAAGGGTCAACTGGCGTTTCCAGCGACTGTAGAGGCTGCGTATCATGATTAGCAACAAGCGTTACCGCATGTTCTGCGTTGGCAGCAACTAAAGAACCGTCAAAGATCGTCGTCAGGTCAAACTCGTCGCCGCCTTTTGAAGCATGATAGAAATTCAGATGAAGCGGTGCATCAAATAGCATTAGCTTATCGTCAACTAAGTCCAGATATTGCTGCAAAATGCTCAAGTCGTGCGACCAATATTCGGCCACGGTAAATAAGTCTCTCTGAACGGTACCTCTGGCATGATCCAGCCATTGCTTAAAGAACCATGCAGGAATATGTTTTACCGCGTCGAGCCTGAAACCATCACAGGGTACCGTTTCCATCAACCAGGTTATCCAGCGCTTAAGTTCTTCCATCACCGCCGGGTTTCGGTACTCAATGTTGGCTCCCATCAGAAAATCATAGTTGCCGTTTTCACTATCAACCTCATCGTTCCATCCGTCATCAGCATAGTCATTAACAATTTTGAATATCCCCTCTTCCCGAGGCTCTTCAATATAGTCAACACCGCTAAAGCTATGGAAATCCCAAACGTATTCAGAGTACTTATTCTGCCGACCGGGAAAAGTAAATCGGGTATAGGCCAGCGCTTCTATCACTTCGTTGGAAATATCATTACGATTATCCGAATCAACCTTTTTGACCTGAATCTTTTCCTTTTCATCAGCACCCAGTTTATGGTTGAGAACAATATCTAAATAGACCTCTAACCCGTTATCTTTAAGGGTATTAACCGCCTTAAGCAGGCCATCCTTATCACCATATTTAGTCGCGCGAGATCCTTTCTGCTCAAACTCACCAAGATCAAATAGGTCATAAGAGTCATACCCCACAGAATAGCCGCCAGAAGCCCCTTTATAAGGAGGAGGTAACCACACGGCGGTTATCCCTAACTCAGCCAGTTGTTCAGCACGTTCTACGGCCTCAGGCCACAATTTGCCACCATCAGGATAATACCAATGGAAAAACTGCAGTATGATTGCTTTTTTCATAATTACTGGTTCCATAAGTCGATTGGATTCAGTAAAAGTATGGTGTTGATTGGCTAAAAATACAGCGAAAGATAATATTAATTACCCGAACAAAAAGAAAAGGCTGCCTTAAGGCAGCCTTCATTAGTCGATTCAATATGTCGATCGGTTAGCGTCGTTCATAAATAATTTCAACGCCGTCGTCATCTTCTTCGTCCCAATCATCATCGTCGTCATCTTCATCAGAACCGGTCCAAATCTCTTCCTTACTGTTACTATCAGAACCATCTAATTGCTCACGATGGTAGTCATCCCACATAAACTCGACTTTCTCTGGAGCAACTTCTTCAATAGCCATCGTTTTAGGATGCGCGTTCAGGAAGGCCATAACGTCCCAGCAGAGTGCCGTCACACCGGCGCGATTAGCCGCTGAAATCAGGTAATATTTACCTTCCCAGCCTAATGCATCAGCGATCTCTTTTGCTCTTGCCTCGGCTTCTTCTTCACTAACCAGATCGACTTTGTTAAATACCAGCCAACGCGGTTTATCCGCTAAGTTTTCACTGTATTGATTCAGCTCATTGATAATAATATGAGCATTCTCAACAGGTTCAGATTCATCAATTGGCGCAATATCGATAAGGTGCAACAACACACGACAACGTTCAAGGTGCTTAAGGAACCGAATACCTAGGCCTGCGCCATCGGAAGCGCCTTCAATAAGACCAGGAATATCGGCAACGACAAAGCTCTGCTCGCTGTCCATACGCACCACGCCTAAACTAGGCACTAACGTTGTAAACGGGTAGTCAGCAACTTTCGGCTTCGCGGCAGATACTGCACGGATAAAGGTCGATTTGCCAGCATTTGGTAAACCAAGCATACCGACATCGGCCAGCAATAAGAGCTCTAACAATAGATCATGCTTATCACCCGGCGTACCGCTGGTCTTCTGACGAGGAGCCCGGTTAGTTGATGATTTAAAACGCAGGTTACCTAAGCCATGGAAGCCGCCTTTAGCGACCATTATTTTTTGCCCATGGCGGGTCAAATCGCCTAAAATCTCACCGGTATCCTGATCCTGAATTCGCGTTCCTACAGGAACCTTGATGGTAACATCTTGGCCTCTGCGACCGGTACAGGCCTTGCTTTGGCCATTTTGGCCACGCTCGGCGCGAAAGGATTTCTCAAAACGATAGTCGATCAGCGTATTTAGGTTCTCATCAGCGATCATGTAAACATCGCCGCCATCACCGCCGTCTCCTCCATCAGGGCCACCGTTAGGAATATATTTTTCGCGGCGGAAGCTTACACAACCGTTACCACCGTCGCCTGCTTCAACGCGAATGACTGCTTCATCAACGAATTTCATTCACTGTCTCCGTAAATTATTTATCCGACTACCCAAATGCCTTACTCTGATTTTACCCTATATTCTCGGGTTAATTTCTGAATGCTATTTATAGGGGTAATACCGATTTTTTCTCTGACCGCCGGGGCAATAGTCGATGGCCCGCAGCGGAAAACATGGCGCCCATAACAACAATGAATGCGCCGCTATATCCAAGTATATTTAGCACCGTCATGGAGAATACATCTGGCCAGAACAATGCTAATAAATCAGAAAATACTAAAGTAAACAAAGGAGTCAGCGTAATCAGGGCACTCACTTGTGCCACCTGCCAGCGCGCCATCGCTTCACCCAAAGCGCCATAGGCAACTAGAGTATTCAATCCACAAAAAGCCAGACAGCCCAACTGCCATGCGTTTAGTTTATAAATTTCACTGGGTGTTGATATCGGAGTAACGAGAACCACACATAATATATACAGTAGAAACAGGATCTGAGAAGCTGCCAGTCGCCGTTGTAGTATCTTCTGAGCAATCGCATAGCAAACCCAAACCAGTGCAGAACACATGCCCAGCAGCACGCCCACGGTGTAATCGGTTAGACGCGTAAATATTTCAATCAGGTTAGTATTAAAAAACAATACCAAACCAAAAATTAACATCGCGGCACCGATAACCTGGGTGATTCTCATACTTTCTTTGAGTATCAGTACGCTGGCAAACATCAACCCTACCGGCGATAGCTGTACAATCACCTGAGAAGCAGTCGGCGTTAAATACTGTAATGCAGAGCTGTATAGAATAAAGTTTCCGACCAATCCCAATGAGGCAATGATTAACATGGCCAACCAACGAGGGCGCTTAAATAAGCTTAAGCTAGGTAACTTATGCTGAACCGCTAATACGATGCCAAGACCCACTGCAGATATAATAAAACGATACCAAACAATGGTATTAGGTGTCATATCCGGCAAAAGTTGCTTTATCGCAATTGGCACCATACCCCATAACACCGCAGTTATTAGTGCAAACGTAATGCCTAATCCCACACTCTGTTTTACTTGCGACATTTATCTAACGGCTCCAGCGCTACGGAACGAATTCTATTCAGATACCAATTTCAAGTATCACCACAACAGATTGATCAATAATAATCCATCAGTCATGTCATCAACAGCCGATGAGCTAACATACCTTTAAAAATAAAAAGCCCCGCAATAACAATTGCAGGGCCTTACATCTATTGGGGCTCGAAAAAGTTATTCAGCTTCGATGCTGATAAACTTACGATTTTTCGGGCCTTTTACTTCAAATTTGACTTTACCGTCAATTAAAGCAAACAGAGTGTGATCGCGACCGCAACCTACGTTAGTACCCGCGTGGAACTTAGTACCACGTTGACGTACCAGAATGTTGCCAGCCAGAATTGATTCACCACCAAAACGCTTAACGCCTAAACGTTTCGCTTCAGAATCGCGGCCATTTCGTGTGGAACCGCCAGCCTTTTTATGTGCCATTTATCGATCTCCTATACCTTAAGCGCTGATAGCAGTGATTTTAACATCAGTAAACCACTGACGGTGGCCCTGCTGCTTACGGTAGTGCTTACGACGACGGAACTTGACGATTTTAATTTTATCGCCACGACCGTGTGCCACAATCTCTGCTTTAACTTTGCTGCCGTCAACGTATGGAACGCCAATCTTAACGTCATCACCGTTAGCAATCATCATAACTTGGTCAAACTCAATAGTTTCACCCGTTGCGATGTCCAGCTTTTCCAAGCGAACAGTTTGCCCTTCGCTTACTCGGTGTTGTTTACCACCACTTTGGAAAACCGCGTACATATAAACTCCGCATTTCCGCGCATCCGACTTAATGTGTATAGAGTGCGCTATAAAATATTCACAATAGGGCGCGAATTCTACGCAAAAATCTAACCGATGACAAGCGTAGATATGATAAGAATGAGAAGAAAATAATTAAGCACATTTAAGGACGTTCATCTACGCTCGTTTTCAAGTACAATCCTCTTGCCTCGGCGCACGTTTTTTGCGTGCCGGAGGATGGCCCCTAATATCAAAATAAAATGATAATATTATAATTGACGCTATGAACATTGAAAAAATCACGCAGTTAGCAGAACAGGACATGGCAGCGGTCAACGCGGCAATACTGGCCCAGTTAGATTCAGATGTAGTACTTATCAATCAATTGGGACATTACATCATTAGCGGCGGAGGAAAACGTATCCGCCCAATGATTGCTGTGCTTGCAGCCAGGGCTCTTGATTACCAAGGTGACGGACACATTACTTCCGCCGCTCTAATTGAATTTATCCATACTGCGACGTTACTTCATGATGACGTTGTTGATGAGTCCGATCTTCGCAGAGGAAAGGCTACGGCTAATGCAGCGTTTGGTAACGCGGCCAGCGTGTTAGTTGGTGACTTTATCTATACCCGTTCGTTTCAGATGATGACTAGCCTCGGGTCATTAAAAATTCTCAAACTGATGTCGTCAGCAACTAACGTTATTGCTGAAGGGGAAGTCATGCAGTTAATGAACTGCAACAACCCAAATATCACTGAAGAAAATTATATGCAGGTGATTTACAGTAAAACGGCCCGATTGTTCGAAGCTGCTGCGCAAACGTCAGCCATTTTGGCTAATGGAACGCCTGAACAAGAAAAGGCCTTACAGGATTATGGTCGCTATATTGGTACGGCATTCCAGCTAATTGACGATTTACTGGATTACAGCGCTAACGGAGCCAAATTAGGAAAAAATCTAGGTGACGATCTTAACGAAGGCAAACCTACCCTACCATTGCTGCACGCAATGCATAATGGAAGCCCTGAAAGGTCAGCACAAATTCGTGAAGCGATTGAACAAGGGAACGGCAGGCACCTGCTACAGCCCGTATTAGAAACCATGCACCAATGTGGTTCACTGGCATATACCCAAAAACGAGCCGAAGAAGAAGCGGACAAAGCAATTGCCGCGCTAGCTTGCCTACCCGACACGCCGTATAAAGCCGCGTTGGAAGGTTTAGCCCGCCTTTCTGTACACAGAGACACCTAGCAGTTTTACACATAGACAGCGGTCTGCCGCAGTGGCCCGCTGTCTATATTTTTGTAACAGTAATCCTATTCTACTTCGCTAAGTTCAGCCTCAGGCACCGTTACGTTACTTTCTGTGCGCGCATTTACTTTAGCCATTAAGCCGGTAACGCCATATCGGACGATCAATGACGTTATTTGCTCTCGCTCCGTCAGCGTTAATTGGTTATATGCAGTAACCCAGATAGAAAATGGATCATTACTATTAGCAATATACTGCGTGCCGTTCTCATTAGCCCGTAAAACGCTCCGGGCTTTATCTGGAATACTATCAATATGATACTCAAGCGCCTTACCCTGAATGCCGAGGCGTTTACGACTATTCCACTGTTCCCTACGAGCTTTCTGATTAATTCCCTGAATGGTAGAAGGTAGCCCAGCAATCCCTGTCAGCTCATTTGTTGAAAACCATTCTTTTTTCATAAAATATTACCCTTTCGCTCGCTATTCCATACTGTCAGTTCACTTATGACTTTCTTAAATACAGATGAAATATTTCGTTTTAGTAAAGCATGTGCCGTTTATTACGGCTCGAATATATAAACCGGTAACTGGGTTATGTTAGTCGCATAAATAAAAAAAAGACTAGTTTAAATTTCTTTTCCTGTCTAAAAAGACAGGTTAACTCATTGTAAAAACGTATTTTCTGCGAGGTTCTTTTAGCCAAATAAATCAATAAATCGGAGGATGAAGATGCTAATGGAATAACCTTACCTAACATTCATAATAGATATAAAATTAGAATAACTTAATGACCAATTTAATATAAAAATCACTTTACTTAATGAATAAAAATAAATATCCACTCATCTAAAACTAACGCGACCAGATCACCATTCAAGACATAACCAAATGAAAATAAACGAATTTACCAACTAAAAAACAGCTATGTCATAGAAATAATTGTGCTATCCATAAAATAAATCGTTTGAACTAAATTAGAAATTTTGTTGATATTAAATTGATTGAAAATATTAAGGATTAATATTTTAAACCTGAATAACAGGTATATATTAGTTGTTTTCGTAACGCCTGTAATTAACTGGCATATTGAAAAGGAGTATAATTAAATGGCTTTAAGGAAAGATGACTGGCATCCCGCAGATATTATTGCGGCACTGCGCAAACAAGGCACAACGTTAGCTGCGCTTTCACGTCAGTCAGGTTTAAGTTCATCAACCTTAGCTAACGCTTTAGTTAGACCATGGCCAAAGGGCGAATGGCTGATCGCTAATGAGCTAAGAATTCATCCCTCTGAAATCTGGCCTAGTCGCTACTTTGATGCTAGAACCAATAAACTACTTGTATGTCGTCAGCAGAAGAATAAAAAAGATACTTCCGATAGTTTCTAAAATGTAGGAACCGACTAAAACTAAATAAATTGATAAATAGGATTAGGTAAGTAAAGCAACATTTAAGCAAATTTTTATCATAAAAAAACCGCTACCGGTGAGCCTGATAGCGGTTTTCCATTATTCATACTGGCTATTAGCCCTGAATGAATTTTTCACCTAACTCAATATCTTTATGCAAAACGTCAAGCATAGAATCGAGCGCTTGTTGTTCAAAAGCAGATAATGTACCTATCGATTTTATCGACTCAATACCGTTCTTACCCAGAACTAAAGGTTGGGCGAAGAAACGGGAATATTGACCATCCCCTTCAACATAAGCGCACTCAACAACATTGCCTGCGCCCTGCATTGCCTTAACTAACGACAGCGCAAAACGAGCAGCAGCCTGACCCATTGACAGAGTGGCAGACCCACCACCGGCTTTGGCTTCAACCACTTCAGTACCCGCATTCTGAATGCGTTTAGTCAGGTTTTCAATTTCAGAATCAGTAAAGCTAACGCCGGAAATCTGTGACAATAGAGGTAAAATAGTTACGCCAGAATGGCCCCCAATAACCGGAACTTCAACCTCAGAGGGCTGTTTACCTTTCAGCGCAGCAACGAAGGTGTTTGAACGAATAATGTCCAACGTTGTGATGCCGAATAATTTATTCTTATCATATACACCCGCCTTTTTTAACACCTCGGCAGCAATCGCTACCGTCGTGTTTACAGGGTTAGTAATGATACCGATGCAGGCTTTCGGGCATACTTGAGCAACTTGCTCAATCAAGTTACGCACGATACCAGCATTAATATTGAACAGATCGGAACGGTCCATGCCAGGCTTTCGAGCAACACCGGCAGAAATTAGAACAACATCAGCGCCTTGTAGCGCTGGCTTAGCATCTTCGCCACTAAATCCCTTGACCTCAACGGCAGTAGGAATGTGGCTTAAATCAACAGCAACGCCCGGAGTAACCGGTGCGATATCATAAAGGGATAGTTCAGAATTTGCGGGTAATTGCGTTTTCAGTAATAAAGCGAGAGCCTGACCAATACCTCCTGCAGCCCCAAGTACTGTAACTTTCATTTATTACTCCTTTGTATTGCATTTAATGTGTTATTGGAATCTATTCGTTAAGCTTAAAGGATGAAAAGCGCGATAACAAACATTAAGCCAGCATATTGAGACGTAACCCAAGAAATAAGTAGTTAAATACATTAAGTTCACCACAATATATAAAGATTTTTGAGTCTGGCGCGATTTTTATTCATAATGAGTACATTGTTATCTAACTATCGGCGGTAAATGATGCGAAGCCCTGCAAAGCAAGACGATCTGGTGAAAGCCTTTAAGGCGCTATTGAAAGAAGAGAAGCTCAGCTCTCAAGGTGAAATAGTACAAGCTTTACAAGATGAAGGTTTCGAGAACATCAACCAGTCCAAAATATCCCGCATGCTAACCAAGTATGGCGCGGTACGGATTCGGAATGCCAAAATGGAGATGGTTTATTGCCTGCCAAGCGAGCTTGGAGTCCCAACGGCAACCAGCCCTTTGAAAAATTTGATTCTGGACGTCGACTATAACGACTCTTTAGTCGTTATACACACCAGCCCGGGGGCGGCACAATTACTTGCCCGCCTACTCGATTCAATTGGTAAGTCAGAAGGTATCCTTGGTACGATTGCCGGCGATGACACTATATTTACCACACCAGCCAGAGGTTTCAGCGTAGAACAGCTATACGAAGCCATACAAGATCTGTTTGAGCAAGAGCTTTAGTTAACGCGTAGAGT
Source organism: Budvicia diplopodorum (assembly GCF_009800925.1). Taxonomy (GTDB): domain Bacteria; phylum Pseudomonadota; class Gammaproteobacteria; order Enterobacterales; family Enterobacteriaceae; genus Budvicia; species Budvicia diplopodorum. Next base: position 20,014 of record NZ_WOYF01000016.1, read on the forward strand.
TGATTAAATGAAAAGGCCTTCATAATTGAAGGCCTTTTGCTATTGAGCTAATCGCCCAACGTCAGAGCAACCCTTTCTGTGCTAAGCCAGACAATAACTTATCGTGGATACCACCAAAGCCGCCATTACTCATCACTAAAATATAATCGCCAGGCTGAGCCGTTTTCACGATAATATTAACCAGAACGTCTAAATCTCCAGACCAATGAGCAGGCTGAATACAAGCGTCCGCTACCTCAGATATTTGCCATGGAAGACTTTCTGGTTGCAGTAAGAAAACCTCATCAGCCCGGCCAAGAGCCGGCGCCAGATCGTTTTTGCTTACGCCCATCTTCATAGTATTAGAGCGGGGTTCAAGCACCGCTAAAATTCTGGCAGTACCGCCAACCTTGCCTCTCAGCGCCGCCAGCGTAGCAACTATAGCCGTCGGATGATGAGCAAAATCGTCATAAACGGCGATACCATTAACTTCACCTTTTAACTCAAGGCGACGTCGGGCATTAATAAAATCGCCGAGGGCAACACACGCATCTTTTGGCTGCACGCCAACGTGGCGGGCCGCAGCAATAGCCATCAGGCCGTTATGCATATTATGCTCACCCACTAATGCCCATTGCACTTCCCCGACGACCTCGCCGTTAAGTAACACCTGATAATGGCTGGCATCGGCATTCAGTTTGTTAGCACCCCATTGCTGGCCATCACCCAAGTATTCGAGCTCACTCCAGCATCCCATATTGATAACCTGTTTCAAATTCAGATCGTTCTCCGGCAGGATTATCTTACCTTTGCCGGGAACCAAACGAACCAAATGATGGAACTGCTTTTGTATTGCTGCCAGATCGTCGAAAATATCTGCATGGTCAAACTCTAAGTTGTTCAATACCAAAGTGCGCGGGCAGTAATGAACAAATTTGGAGCGTTTATCAAAAAAAGCACTGTCATATTCATCGGCTTCAATGACAAAAAACGGGCTATCGCCGAGGCGAGCCGAAACGTCAAAATTGCCCGGAACGCCGCCGATAACGAACCCAGGCTTATAACCACAATATTCAAGGATCCACGCGGCCATACCCGCCGTGGTAGTTTTACCATGAGTACCCGCAATCGCGATAACCCAGCGATCCTGAAGAACGTTGTCGTGTAGCCACTGGGGCCCAGAAACATAGTGAATCCCTTGCTCCATCACGGCTTCAACGCAAGCATTTCCTCGTTTCATAGCATTGCCAATAATCACTAAATCAGGCTGAGGGTCGAGCTGGGATGGGTCATATCCCTGAATCAGTTCGATGCCCTGATTCTCTAATAAAGTACTCATTGGCGGGTAAACGTTAGCGTCAGAACCGGTTACCTGATGCCCGAGAGCACGAGCCAGCATGGCAATGCCGCCCATAAAAGTGCCGCAAATACCGAGAATATGAATGCGCATTGTATTTCCATTTTTCAGGTGTATCGAGTTAGCTCTCATTCTAACGCCTTGGGCTTGCGATAAGAAGAGGAATTACCTATCAATTTCTTTAACCTTTAGTTAAAATTTATCGCACATACAACTGATGGCATACGATTGCCGTTATCCTTTCGGCCTATTCAGGAATCGTTCATGAAAACGTTAGGCGAATTTATCGTCGAGAAGCAGCACGATTTTCCTCACGCTACCGGTGAGCTTACTTCGTTACTATCAGCCATTAAGCTGGGTGCTAAAATTATCCACCGGGATATAAACAAAGCCGGACTGGTTGATATTCTCGGGACTAATGGCGTCTCGAATATACAGGGCGAAGCTCAGATGAAGCTTGATCTGTATGCGAATGAAAAGCTCAAAGCAGCGCTTAAAGCGCGCGGTGAAGTTGCAGGCATTGCATCAGAAGAAGAAGACAACATAGTTATCTTTGAAGGCGAACGGGCTACGAACGCAAAATATGTTGTACTAATGGATCCCTTAGATGGCTCATCCAATATTGATGTAAACGTGTCAGTCGGTACCATTTTCTCTATCTATCGCCGCATTACGCCGTTAGGTCAACCGATTACCGAAGCTGATTTCCTGCAACCGGGCAATCGTCAGGTTGCGGCTGGCTACGTGGTTTATGGTTCATCCACCATGTTAGTTTATACCACTGGTTTTGGCGTTCATGCCTTTACCTATGACTCTTCTATCGGCGTTTTCTGTCTGTCACACGAAAAGGTGCGTTTCCCCGCTACGGGCAATATGTACTCAATCAATGAAGGGAATTACATCAAATTCCCATTAGGCGTAAAAAAATACCTGAAGTATTGTCAAGAGCAGGATGAGGCGACTAACCGCCCTTATACCTCACGATATATTGGCTCTCTGGTGGCCGATTTCCATCGCAACCTGCTAAAAGGCGGTATTTATCTGTACCCAAGTACCGCTTCCCATCCCAAAGGTAAACTGCGTTTACTGTATGAATGTAACCCTATGGCAATGCTGGCAGAACAGGCCGGTGGCCGCGCCAGCGACGGGTTTAGACGAATTCTAGACATTGAGCCTAAAGAGCTTCATCAGCGCATGCCGCTGTTTATCGGCAGCGAAGACATGGTTAAAGATGCTGAGCGCTTTATGCATAACTACCCGGATGAATAATTCCGGACGCTTAGTTCCATAGCACCATCGGATAGCGGGGCAGATAATTCTGCCCCGTTTTTTTATCACTTTGTCAGTACGCTATTGGGCTAGCCATATACCGACAAAATCGCCAGTTGTTTACATTTATGAAACCATTATAATCATTGATGTTTACAACACTGGGGTCAACAATGAGTAGCATCGTTCAAAAAGGTGTCGTGGTATTTATCGCTTTTTGCGCGCTGTCGGGTATCGGCGGCGTCATCCTCGCAGGTTTAATCATTTATAGCCGGGCAACGTCCTGAATAGCCGTATTACCGTTTATTTCGGGGCTTAGTTGCCCATCTCGCTCTACGTATAGCTCGTCTTATAAACAGCTAAATATAATTTCGGTTAATGCTTCAATTATGCCCGCTATCATCAAAAATTGAGGATTCGATCGGAGAGTCGGCTATAATAAGCGCCAATTTCAATCTAATTTTATTTGATAAAAGGAAATAGAGATGAGCCTTAACTTGGTTCCGGCAGGTAAAGACCTTCCAGAAGACATTTACGTTGTAATTGAAATCCCGGCAAACGCCGATCCAATCAAATATGAAGTAGACAAAGAAACCGGCGCCATTTTTGTTGACCGTTTTATGTCAACCGCCATGTTCTACCCATGTAACTACGGCTACATCAACCATACCCTGTCATTAGACGGTGACCCGGTTGACGTACTGGTTCCAACCCCTTATCCACTGGTTCCGGGTGCAGTTATCCGTTGCCGCCCCGTCGGCGTGCTGAAAATGTCGGACGAAGCCGGTGAAGATGCCAAATTAGTCGCCGTACCACACACTAAGCTGAGCAAAGAGTACGATCATATTAAAGACGTCACTGATTTACCTGAGCTACTACGAGCCCAAATTTCTCACTTCTTTGAACATTACAAAGACTTAGAGAAGGGTAAATGGGTTAAAGTGGAAGGCTGGGAAAATGCTGAAGCGGCAAAAGCTGAAATTGTTGCTTCATTTGAGCGAGCGAAGCAGGCTAAATAGTCCATTGCTACCACCTATGATGCTGTTACCACCGATGCGGTAATGACGGACGTAAAAAGAGCGCTACAAGGCGCTCTTTTTTATTACTTCGAAACTAACGACCCAAACTAATTTTAATCGGTCCTGCTCACCCAATCACCGCTATTAATGCGTTTAAGGCCGTCAACAGAATGCAGGTACAGATACATCCAGGCGCTCCCGTATGGCGTTTGAACCAGCTCACGTTTGTAGTCCCGACGATCGTTTTTTAACTCGTCCAGTTCAGCCAGAATAGACGAATCGATCCGATACACTTCACAATCGATCTCACCGTCACCTTTAATGACCGCCGGATAAAGGCCTAAATCATACAGTTCGTAGCCCGGAATGCGATAATCACCGAGCCACTGGGCATTAGTCATCCAATGACTATTCCCCTGTTTGCGTCGTAAACTACCATAAACAATAATTCGCATAATCAAAACTCAAACTGATAAAGTAGATCCAATGCCTGATCGAGGCCAGACACAGCTTCAAGATACAGCCTTGGCATTAACCGATAGCGCAATGTCAGGGTCGCAAGAGAATCGAAAATTCCTACGCCATATTTCACCTGTAGATCTTGCGTAATATAGCCACTCACGACGACGGCAGAGCTATCTCCAACGCCTTGTGTATCTAACGATAGATTTTTTACGCCAAAAGCATCGCCAATTTGGCCGACTAACTTACCGCTTTTAGCAACACCTAACCCTATAAGCATTGAGGTCATCATATCACTGTCACCACCACGGCTGTCTAGTCCCTGCCCTCTTAATAGATAAGAAAGTGCCGCTTGCTGTGACATGGCGGGATCCGAGAATATCTCAACGTGGGGTTCGCTGGCTAATCCGGTAACCCTTACGCCAGCGGTAACGCCATCAGCCGTTGAATCCGGATTACGAATAGCTTCCAAATCGAGCAGAGGTTGATCCGGAGGCCCGGCAAACTGTATCACCCCTTTTTGGATCACAAGATCTTGCCCATATGCCCTGAACTGGCCTTTTGGAATGTTAATTTGCCCGCTAAGCCCCAGCCCTTTCTTATCTTGAGCCACTTTCAACGAGCCTTGCAGGTGAGCTTTCAGCCCAAATGCATTAATCGCAACGTTATCTCCGACATTGATAACTAAGTTACTGCTAATTGGGATCGCCGCCGTTCTCGGCGCGATAGGCTGTAGATTCTGGTCTAGCATCACCTCATCAGGAGATACGCCCGTTGCACTCTCAGGAACGTCCTGAACGGAAATTCTTGCCCATGGAATAGTGACCGACCCGTTAAGCGCCAGCAGCTGAGGCATTGCCTCAAACACAACATCAGGAGACATATCCAGCATGATTGTTGGTGGCATCGCCACGCGGATACGATCGCCCTTAGCCGTAATCGAAGCGCGCCAGGCGGCGGGCTGCTGCCAGTCGGCGTTTCCGCCCAAATTTAGTGCCCCGTTCTCAGTCTGAATTTGGCCGGTCAAATTCGAACTAGTACCGTTAAAGTTCAGCGCTAAATTCCCCTGTTTAATCGTTAGAGGAACCCATTGGCTGTTCAGGCGCAGCTTATCTAAGCTTAGGCTGCCCAAAATTCTAGGGCTTTGAATATTCCCGCCCAAGCGCAGATTAGCATTCAGCGAACCCTCGGCGATTTCACCCTTGACGAGAATGGGTTTTATCAGCGCCAGAGAAAAACCGTCAATTATTACGTTACCGGAAAGATTACGCTGCCCCTGCGGATCGCTGATTTGAACGTCACCGTTAAAGCTGCCGTTATTGGCTACTTTCATCAGCCAGTTCAACTGAGCCCTGTTACCGTTCATATTAGCGTCGATTTTTAACACATCGAACGCAATAGGCAGAGGATACCCTTCAACCATCTGCGTTACCGCTACTCCATTACCGGCTAACGTTAATTTGGCCTGAGGTAGTAAACCATCAGCTTTCCAACTCACATCCGCATTGCCAGTAAAAATGCCTTTTACTTTGGTATCTTTATCCAATAACCGATCCAGCATTGTGAGATCAAATCGGTTCAAAACAATGCTTGCCTGACCGTCAGGACCCGCTTCAATAGCCTTAGGTACGCACAGTTCAGCATTAGGATTACGCCAGCAGTGAGGGCCTACGCTAATCGTCTGGGTAGCATGGCTATAGCCTAATGCAACATCACGGGTTAAACCCCAGTCACCAACCGGAGTGTCAAAAGACGCCTTGCTCAGCGTACCTATCCAGCGTTGTGTCTGGCGATCAAAGCTGCCGTTTAATGCCAACTGGCCGGAAACCGGTTTACCGTCAATATTGAGCTCAAGCTGATGATGTTGCTCATTCCCCTTGGCATCAAGGTTCAATAGGCTAACGTTCAATTCACCCTGCTTAAGCTCATTAACCTGTAGGTTCAATGAGCCGCTAACCTGCTGGGCTGAAACCACATCGCTGTTTAACCTAACGCGCGCAATACTCAACGCCTGCCAGCGCAAACCGCTGGCTGTCAGATCGGCGACTAATTGAGGCGCTTTAGCCGAACCGCTTAGCCTTACCGTGCCTACGGCAACCCCATCAAGACCGGGCATCATACCGGTCAATTTTGGCGCATTAATATTGGCATCCAACAGCCACTGGTCTGACAGATCGCCTTTGATATCCACGGTATTAGGGCCAAGCGTTAAATTAAAGCCCGGAATGACCCATTGCCCTGAATCATTGCCCCAGGCAGATCCTTTGGCCAGCAATCGGTTTTGTTTTATGTTGCCGCTGAGATCGATATCTGAAATATCAATTTGCCAGCTTCCGCCGTATACACTACCTCGGGTAGTTACTTTACCATTTAGCTGAGCGGGCCATTGCGGCCACTGTTTGGCGGTATTCACTCCATCGATCGTCAGAAGCGAGTTCCAACTAATCGCTTTGCTCCAGTCAACAACGCCGCTCAGTTCAGCGTTTCCCTGAAGAGCACTCAACTGCAGGCGAGACAGAGTAAACCGTTCAATATTCCCCTTTCCGTCAACCAGCAGGCTGGCCGGGGGAATGCCGGTCCCTTCCGCGCTGGAACGCAGCGAAAGCGCGTAGTCGGTTGCCTTTCCGTTAAGCCGCAGTCGAGTATTATTCAACTGATATTCACTTTTACCGGTTAGCGGCCACTGAACCTTTTGGCTATCCAACGTGAGCTGTAATGGTAGCCCTGCCGTTGTAAGCTCAGTTTCTGCACTTAGCTGTGCCGCTACCGGCCCGGACAAATTAAGGCCCAGCATTAAGCGACCAACAACGTTCCCGCTTAAAGACAGCTTAGCCTTTTGGCCTTTCAACGGTTCAACATTCGCTACGCCATTCAGCGTGAGGTTAACCGGCCATTGATTTTTTAGCGAAATATCACCGCTCACGGCAGCCATGCCTTCCGGCGCATTCACTTCTAATGACTGAATCTGAATATGGGAATCTTGAGTTATCGCCTGTAGCGTTAAGCGATCGATTTGTATTTGTGAATCAGCGATCAGGCGCAAATTCTCACCGAGCAGGCTTTGCAGGTTGATGTCTACCGGCAGCCGGACATCGGGTAGAGACTCAAGCAGAGGTTTATCAAACAGCGCTTTCAGCCTCTCTCCCGTGGTCTGTGGCTCTTCTGGTGTTGAAACGGTGACAGGCACCTTTGGCGGTTCAGTTTTTGGCAGCACCACCAATAATTGACGTATATTGGTTGGTAAAAGCGTAACGTCTCGCTTCTGCCAACGGGCTCCGCTACGGAATTCATCGAGCGTAATCGCTATGTCGTCAACGGTCACGCTAACGTTATTCAGCCGCAACAGGCTAAGTTCAATAGGGTAAGGCGTTTGGATATCGGTAACCGGATCGCTTTGCGTTTCTGGCGTTTGCGACACAGGCATTTGAGTACTATCAACCTTGACGTCAATATCTTTGGCAGTCACTGCGTTAACGCAGACTTTCCCTTCGCTCAGGCAGGTGAAATTCACCGAGAGGTGAAGCTCGCCAACCGCTACCGATAAACCCGGTTGGCTATAATTAATCTGCGACAGCGTAAGATTACGCCAACTGCCTTCTACGTTAGCTACCTGTAAGCCGGGTACAAAACGGGGAACGTTTTTGATAGTAAACAGCAGACCGGTCTGAGACCCCAGTAGACCGGCCAGCGCGCCTATCAGCAGCACGACCAGTAATACCAAGCTAATGGCGATTCGTTTTACCCACTTCATCCTCATAGTTCCGGCCCTAACCCGATATAAAGCTGTAAACCCTTCTCATCTTTATCACCAATAGGCGCAGCAATATCTAACTTAATTGGCCCAATCGGCGAAGCCCAGCGAACGCCCATGCCAGCACCTTTTTTAAAGGTGTAGTCGTCCAGTTTATTCACCGCATCGCCGCCATCAGCAAAAGTAGCGATCCACCACTTACCGCTGACGTTATATTGATATTCCAGCGAGCCGGTTGCCATCTTTGATGCACCGGTGAGCTTATCGTCACTGTCTTTAGGCGAAATTGACTTGTATTTATATCCGCGAATACTACGGTCACCACCGGCGAAAAAGCGCAATGACGGAGGCACCTTGGAGAAATCACCGGTCTCTATCCAGCCTACATTTCCTCTGGCGATAAAGCGGTGTTTATCGGCTAAAGTTCTGATCCAAACGTTCTGCGCCTGAGCAACCGCAAAATCAACATCAGAACCCCAAGTCGTGTTAGATACGTCTATCGAATAACGCTGACTGTCGCCCCAAAGCGGCATCAAACCACCCCGTTGACGAGTACGGTTAAGGCTAACGCCGGGGTAAAGCAGCATCGTGGTATTAGTATCTAAGCCTTGGGTAAAGTGGTCTAGGCTCCAGGCCATATTCACCGCGCGCTGCCAGCCGCTAGAGCTGTCCCAAAAGCGGGCGACGTTTACTTTGGTGGAATCCGACTGAGTATCGTTTTGGTCTTGCCGTTTAAAGCCGGTTTGCAGTACATAATACTGTTCTAACGGACTTTTTAGCAGGGGAATTTTATAGCTGAAATCAATAGATTGCTCTGGCTGAGAAAGACTCAGGCTGGACTGAAAGCTGTGCCCTTGGGCGTTAACCCAAGGCTTGCGCCAGTTAGCGGTAAGCTTCGGGCCGATATCGGTTGAATAGCCACCGCCTAGCTCAATGATATTTTCGCTTCTGGGCGATAGCTCACCTTCTAAAGGCAGCAATTTATCACCATAAACACCGGTAAACTTTGGCGCGACAACGACGGAGTTAAACCATCCGCTCGAAGAAAGCCGGCGGTTTAATTCTGAAAGCCTGTCGGAGCTATAATAGTCGCCCTCTTTAAAGGGGAGCAGGTTTTGCAAATACTGGTCGTCAATTTGTGAATTAACGAAAGTGACTTTACCAAACCGGTAACGATCGCCGCTGTTAAAATCAATATCCCAAAAAGCCTGAAGTTCACTGGCCGCTACTCCCAGCTGGCTTTTAGTAATATCTGCATCGAAATAGCCACGGCGCAGGGCCAGACTGGTTAATGAACGTTTAAAGCTATCGTAAGTTCCATGATCCAGAATGGTGCCTTTCGATGGAACATCTGTTTTAAACAACCCGATATAGGCTTCATCCTGCTTTGCCTGTCCCTCAATGTTAATTCGAGTTTTCTCAATCCGAATCGGCTCGCCGGGCGTTACTATGGCGAGTAGAACGGGCTTAGTTGCCAGCTCTGGGTGGGTTATTTCAAACCGGATCTCAGGGTTATAGTAACCTTTGGCGCGCAAACCTTTTCGAATTTCTTCATCTACTTGGCGGGTAAAACGCGGGCTATTAACCGCTTCTTCATCAGGAATAGTAGAAAGCAACGCACGAACGTTCTGTTCTAAATCACCGCTAAGACCTTTAACGTCCAGACTTAAGCCTTCACTGGTCGCTGAAGACGCAACTAGAGCTAGCAGGAGCGGTGGGAACATTTTATATCGTGATCGTGGCACGCAGACTCCTAAAATAATCTGACTGATTCACTACAATACCAAGGGTATGAACCGATCGGTTAATCGCATACTCTGTTAATTATTTGTATATTGTCTGCAAAGATACAACATACTTGCCCCTATATCGACAACCTAATTTGGAGTTAATTCATGTTTTCGTTAGATAAAACTAAACTTATTACGCCAGAAAATGCGTTACCGGGTCGTTCAGATACCATGCCCGTTGCGGCGGAACACCAGATATTACACTCATCGATGACAAACATTCCTGACAATATGCTAGTTGCGATGGTGGCAATGGGTTGTTTCTGGGGCGTTGAACGCCTGTTCTGGCAGCAGCCCGGTGTATATAGCACTGCCGCAGGCTATAGTGGCGGAGTCACGCCTAATCCCACCTATCATGAGGTTTGCTCAGGGCAAACCGGGCACGCGGAGGTCGTCAAAATTATCTTTGACCCGGCATTAATCAGCTACCAGGCACTACTAAAACTGTTCTGGGAAAATCACGACCCGGCGCAGGGAATGCGCCAGGGTGGAGACATTGGCACCCAGTACCGTTCCGCTATTTATCCAACCACCGAGCAGCAATTCCAGCAGGCTTTAGACAGTAAGGGAGCCTTCGAGGCCGCAATGCTCATCGCCGGTGATAAACGTATTGTTACCACTGAAATTACGCCAGCACGGCCGTTCTATTTTGCAGAGAATGAACATCAACAGTACCTCGCAAAACACCCTAACGGATACTGTAATCTAAGCGGCATCGGGGTTTGCCTGCCAACGAAGGGATGACCAAGAGTTAAGCAACTGTTATACTAATGGCCGTAGCGGACTAAAACCGATAGACAAGATAGTCCGCCGCCCTTTTTCATATATCCTGAATATTCAACGTAAAATCAATTTCCGACATAACTGCGGATAAACTATGTTAAACAGTCTATTACTAATTATTTTATTGATCGCGATAAGCGCGTTCTTTTCATTTGCCGAAATTTCATTAGCAGCATCACGTAAAATGAAGCTAAAAATGATGGTCGACGAAGGCAACATCAACGCAGAGCGCGTTTTAAAACTACAAGAAACTCCCGGCATTTTCTTTACCGTAGTACAAATTGGTATCAATGCCGTCGCTATTTTAGGCGGTATCGTCGGGGATTCCGCTTTCTCGCCATTTTTAACCGACCTGTTTAGCCGTTTCATGGAACCGGTACTTGCAGAGCAGCTCGGCTTTATCGTCTCATTTACTATCGTCACCAGCCTATTTATTCTGTTTGCAGACTTAACGCCTAAGCGTATCGGTATGACATCTCCGGAAGTGGTAGCCGTACGGATTATCAATCTAATGCGTTTTTGTATTGCCCTATTCCGCCCGCTGGTTTGGATATTCAATGGGATGGCGACGCTAATCTGTCGGCTACTCAAGGTGCCAATGGTACGTAATGACAACATTACCTCTGACGATGTCTATGCCGTGTTCGAAGCCGGAGCGCTGGCTGGGGTGTTACGTAAGCAGGAACATGAGTTAATCGAAAACGTATTTGAATTAGAGTCCAGAACGGTGCCTTCGTCGATGACGGCCCGTGAACACGTGGTTTATTTCGACCTTAACGAACAAGAAGATCAGATTAAAGACAAAATCGCCAATTATCCCCACTCCAAGTTTTTAGTGTGTAATGGCTCTATCGATCAAATCATCGGCTACGTCGATTCCAAAGATCTGCTGATTCGCGTATTGAGTAATCAAAGCCTGACGCTCACTCTCAAAGGCGGCGTTCATATTCATACCCCGCTCATCGTGCCGGACACGTTAACGTTATCTGAAACGCTGGAAAGCTTTAAACTCGCCGGAGAAGATTTTGCCGTTATTCTCAATGAATATGCTCTGGTGGTGGGAATTATTACGCTAAAAGACGTGATGACTACGCTGATGGGCGACTTGATTGGCCCCGGTCAGGAAGAGCAGATTGTGGCCCGTGACGAAAACTCATGGCTGGTAGATGGTGCGACCCCCATTGATGACGTAATGCGAGTGATGTCGATTGATGATTTCCCGCAGTCCGACAACTATGAAACTATCGGCGGCTTCATGATGTTTATGCTGCGCAAAATTCCAAAGCGTACGGATTCAGTCAAACATGCCGGATTTAAATTTGAAGTGGTTGATATCGATAGCTATAAGATTGATCAGCTGCTGGTTACCCGCATTGAAAACAAGGTGATTCCAGTAGCGATAGAAGAAAGTAAAAAAGTGGACTAACTCGTAGTGCGAAATCGCTAAACCTTAAAACACAAAATGGCCATCTGAAAGGATGGCCATTTTATTCACCGTCAGGCAAATTGGGCCCGCAACTCTCTTACTTCACGGTTTACCTCAGCCATAACGCTGAAGTGAAGCTTATCACATACCTTTGGAAGCAAAATTTTTCCCATGTCAAACTCAAAGGCACCAATACCTTTGATATACAACCGCCCACGGAATAGAGTCTTCACATACAAAGCAACCCGCTGCGGATTGTAACTAGGGAAGATTTTCATTTTACGCCCTCCATCATTGTTTTTAGCTTAACACCACTATAGCTGTAGCCACGAAATGACCCGATAGTGGCGTGAGCTATTACATTTAGTTAACACTACAATCGCATCCGTATATAGCTTCTTTAATGTTATTTACACTATCAGCCATAATACCGACTCGATGACGAACACCATTAACTATAGAAACAAATCGAGGATCTATCGAATAAAAAACTAACAAATAAATTTATTTCAATATATAAGACCAATTAGCTCCATTTATTCCGCGGGTTAGCCGACACATAAAAACCGGGATTAATAAAAGACTCCACGGGAGAATAGTCCAAACTGACATCATCCCAATTGTTCACCTGCAGGCCCGCTGCTAACGCAATGGCATGCCCGGCAGCGGTATCCCAAATACAGGTCGGCCCAAAGCGCGGATAAATCTGAGCGTTCCCTTCCGCCACTAAACAAAACTTAAGCGATGACCCGACGGCCATCGTCTCATACTGCCCCAATGAAGAAAGAAAATCCTCCAGTTGTTGGTCTCTATGCGATCGACTGCACACTACGTTTGGCGGATAAGCACGTTTGGCCTTAATTTCCTTGCGTTTACCGTTAGACTCTTTCCAAGCGACGTTATTCTCAGCGGCGTATAGCAGGTCAAGCACCGGCGCATAGACCACGCCCATAACCGGAATGCCGTTATTAATCAGAGCAATATTTACCGTAAATTCACCGTTGTGGCTGAGGAATTCTTTGGTGCCATCCAGCGGATCGACTAACCAGTAGCGCTGCCAGTGACGACGAATTTCCCAATCCTGAGGCGCTTCTTCTGAAAGTATGGGGATATCTGGCGTAAGGGTAGTCAGGCCTTGAACGATCAAACGATGAGCAGCCAAATCCGCAGCCGTTACCGGAGAATGGTCGGACTTCAAGCTGGCTTCAACCGGTTTATCTCCCTGATAGATAGCCATAATAGCGTCCCCGGCCTCACGGGATAAAAGACAGATTGCCTCCAGCATTTCAGATAACCGATGCATGATAAATACCTATATTGCCATTCAAATTATTAATACCCAGATTAGCTATTTTTTTCGCAATAGCCAGTGTGTTAACGGCATGACTTATTACTAAATAGTATTACCCACCCCAAAAGGTAGAGCAGGGAAACTTAGCCTTATTTATCGGAAATTTAGCTAACATAGAATAAAAAAAGAGCGGATTACGCACAGCGTAGTCATTACATAAAAAAACGCCGGCATCGCCAGCGTTTTCTATTTAAAGATCGTCAATTGCTACAGAATTTCTATCAGTTCGACGTCAAATATTAATGTACTAAACGGTGGAATCGCCGCGCCAGCGCCACGCTCACCATAAGCCAGATTATGAGGAATGGTTAATTTCCATTTAGAACCAACAGGCATCAGGGTTAAAGCTTCAATCCAGCCAGCGATAACGCCGCTAACTGCAAATTCTGCCGGCTCACCGCGCTGTATTGAACTATCAAATACGGTTCCGTCAGTCAGCATGCCTGCATAATGAACGCGCACGCGATCCTGGCGGGAAGGAACTGCTCCCTCGCCCTTAGCCAGCACTTCAAACTGCAGGCCAGACTCGGTGACGTTTACTTCACAACGCTTGGCATTATCTTCCAGAAAGCGGACACCATCTTCAGCCATTTGCTTTTGTTTCTCAATACGCGCTTTATCAGCACGCTCATGAATTTCACGCAGAGCACGGTGAACGGCGTCAACCGGTACTGACGGGTGATTGCCGTTTAGTGCGTCAGTTAGACCGGCTAATAGAGCTTCAGGCTGTAAACCTTCTAATCCGGACTCTTGTAACTGCTGCCCCACTTGTAAACCAATGCCATAGCTGGCCTGAGATTCTACGCAATCAAAAGATGGCTTAGTCATCGTTTTTCCTTAGGATCGATAAAATAAAAATGAAGCATAGCACAGCATACTTTTAGGAAAAATTTAGATCGCTAAAAATACACAAACACACCAAATTAACAACTATTCGGAAAGCTCAACGTTAGCTCGCTCAATACTTCGTTTACTCAGCAGCCAGACAATAATCCCCAACAGGCTCAAAATACCGCCGACAACAGAAACGCCTATCCATTGAGCATATTGATACGCAGCGGCTGAAATCAATGAGCCAAACGCTCCGCCAATAAAATAGCTCGTCATATAACCAGCCGTCAGGCGGCTGCGGGCTTCCGGCATCATGCGATAAATCATAGTCTGATTAGTCACATGAACGGCCTGAACGGCCAGATCGAGTACGATAATCCCGACCAACAGCGCCCAAAGAGAATATTGCCCAAAAGCGACCAGTAGCCATGAGCTAAATAATAATAATAGGCCAACTGTGGTAGTCCGTCCTGATTTTCCCCGATCGGCTAAGCGGCCAGCACCGTTTGCGGCCAGTGCACCGGCCGCACCCACTAATCCAAACAGTCCTATAACTGCTTCAGAGTAGTGATAGGGGCCACCGGCCAGTAGAAAAGCCATTGAGGTCCAGAGCACGCTGAAATTAGCAAAGGATAAAGCGCCCAGCAACGCTCTGGTTCGTAATGTGGCGTTGTGCGTAAATAGAAAGATAATAGAGACCAGCAGCTGAGGGTAGTTCAATCCGCTGTGCTGTTTATAGCGAGGTAGGGCTCGCCATAAAATCAGGGCCATCAGTATCATTAGCCCACTGGCAACCCAATAAACCGTACGCCACCCGCCCAATGACGCCAGTAATCCAGCAACCGTTCGGGCCAATAAAATCCCCAACAGCAATCCGCTCATAATCATGCCGACCACTTTTCCGCGTTTTTCAGGCGAAGCCAGCGTAGCCGCCAAAGGAACCAGGATTTGGGCGACCACGGAGAATAGCCCGGTCAGCGCCGTGCCAACAATCACCCACAAAATGGTAGAAGACAGCGCAGTGATCAACAGCCCTGCGGCAGAAAGCAGCGTCATCAATACGATCAAACCCCGGCGCTCAAACATATCACCGAGAGGAACAATGAACATCAGCCCGGCAGCATAGCCTAACTGAGCGGCGGTAACAATAAACCCAGCCTGGCTCACGGTAAGCTCAAAGTTACTCGCGATAGTCTCCAGCAGAGGCTGAGCATAATAGTTACTGGCAACGGCCAGACCGGTGGCGATCGACATCAGGACGATGAGGGCCGGCGTTAATGATTTATTAACCGTATTTTGATTCATAATCTAGATTCTTAACGTGACAATATCTTCAGTATCCGGCAGTTTCAGCAATTCTTACAGCGTAAATTTAAAACAGCCTACCTACGATCTGGCGGCTGCTCGGGAACAACGCTTTCAAACGCAATCAGGTACTGACTTCAATCAGTAAGAACCCACATTCAGGTTAACTAAAGTGGATAGTCGATAACTTGAGGAAACTTAGAGTAGCCGATATATATTATTTACATACGCTAGGTAATTCGCTCTATTATGGATAAGATAACGCCAGAGCAACACTCGTTTTTATGATTTTTGCAGATTGCTAAACGCTTAACAAAGTAAGGATGGAGTGGAGTAATGCAGGTAAACAGAGGCAGAAAAAGAGCATCCATAAACAGTCAGCCAATAAAAGTCGGGTTATCAAAACTGTGGCATCTGTCTGACAGCTTTGACTGGATGTCTCCGCTACCTTATCCACATCGCCGGGGTATTATACTGGCGACGCTATTACTGCTTATCGCCTTCTTCTGGCCCAGCTCGGTACCAGACGTCCAAACAGGTAGCAATCCGGCTACCCCGGTTGATACTGCTGCCACTACTGGGCAAAACCAGCCGCCTAGCTCAAATACGGCAGAACCCCATAACGCTGACCAGACTCCAGCAATAGAGCCGCCAGCGCAGCAAAATACGCAAACAGCGCTTTCACCGCCGCCTCTCCAGCCAGAACAAACGCAGCCGGCAGAGCAAATAAGCTCAACGACTCCGGCAGATGCAGGGCAATGGAAAGAGTTCACGGTTCAGAAAGGCCACACGCTGACACAATTATTCAGAGACAATAACTATACGGTGTCTGATGCATTCTTGATGGCAAGGGTTGAAGGTCAGGGTCGGCCGATTAATGAACTTCAGGTTGGCCAAAAAATCAAAGTTAGAGTAGCTCACGATCGGCAGGTCACGGCGCTGGAAGTAGAACTTACGCCGAACAGGTCCGCGTTATTTATCCGACAAAGTAACGGTAGTTTTAAACGTGAACGCTAAGTTTCTGTTGTAAAAAATCCCGCAACACCACGGCCTGATTATGTATCCTGTCTTTATTAGCAAACAGCAGCGTCACTAGTTTTCCCTGTCGTAATAGCTCTACGAGAGGTAGCCAATCGTCACTCGCCTCCAGCTCAGCAAGATATAGCACGCGAAACTCCGGCCAGCGGTTAGGATCGTCATGAACCCAGCGCCGCAGGTCTGCACTAGGCGCGATACTTTTTAGCCAAGGTACGCCGGTCAGTCGGATCTTACTAATACCCCGTGGCCACAAGCGATCGACCAGAAAACTGTTTTCTGCCGCAGGAACCGGAATATCATAAACACGAACCAGTTGGATATTTTCAGTGGTCATATCGTTTTCCTTGTGCGATCTGGATTTCCCAATACCAATTCCAGTTTAAAGCCCTACAGTAAAAAATAAAAACCCTAAAAAGCAAAACGCCGACATAAGCCGGCGTTTTTTAACATGGTAAGAAAACTAAATATTAGTCTTCAGCAACCACGATCACGTTCAGTTTAGCGAATACTTCGCTATGGACTTGGAAGCTAATTTCGTACTCACCAATGTTGCGTAAAACGCCATCTGGCAGACGAACTTCGCTCTTAGCCACTTCCACGCCTGCTGCAGTAACTGCATCAGAAATGTCACGTGTACCGATAGAGCCAAACAGTTTTCCTTCATCGCCTGCTTTAGAAGCGATAGTCACGCTGCCCAGATTATTGATCTTAGCCGCGCGAGCTTCAGCTGCTGTCAGAACGCCAGCCAATTTGGCTTCTAATTCTGCACGGCGAGCTTCGAAGTACTCAACGTTTTTCTTGGTTGCCGGAACCGCTTTACCTTGCGGAACCAGATAGTTGCGAGCATAGCCCGACTTAACGTTAACTTGATCACCTAGGCTGCCTAAGTTAGCAACTTTATCAAGTAGAATAACTTGCATTACCGTATCCTCTCTAAGTTCGTGGACAGTTGCCGATTACTGATGACGATCAGTATACGGTAACAAAGACAGGTAACGCGCGCGCTTAATAGCACGAGCCAGCTGACGCTGGTATTTTGCGCGAGTACCGGTGATACGGCTCGGGACAATTTTCCCGCTCTCGGTGATATAATTTTTTAGCGTTGCGATATCTTTATAGTCAATCTCAATAACGCCTTCCGCGGTGAAACGGCAGAACTTGCGACGACGGAAATAACGTGCCATTTGGCTAGTCTCCAGAATCTATCAATTCAATCTGCTCGGCATGTAACACTAATTTATTTAGCCCGTTGCGGCCTTGATGGCTGCTAATAAAGCCGGTTACTTTAAGGTTACTGCCGACCGTTATACTGTGAGTTAACGCTTGTGACTGCGGCCCGCTGACAACGATGGGCATTCTGCACCATGCTTGTCGGCTAAATCCTGCTTCCTGTTGCTGTGAGCGGTGCTCTAGCACAAACTGACAGTGAGGAATGCCGGACGGACTGGTTTTACGAATGGGGGTCTTGCACACAGTGCCAGACAACACCAACCGATTTGCAGTCAACACGTGCGATTACTCTTCAGAATCCTCAACATCATCAGAATCATCAATGCTTTCTTCTGCGAAATCTTCACGACGCTCACGGCGTTCGTCTTTCGCTTTAACCATTGGTGAAGCTTCTGTTACGGCATGCTTAGTACGCATAACCATGTTACGGATAACGGCGTCGTTGAAACGGAAGTTAGTTTCCAGTTCATCGATCGCTTCCTGAGGTGCTTCAACGTTCAAAAGAACGTAGTGAGCTTTATGCAGTTTATTAATTGGATAAGCCAGTTGACGGCGGCCCCAATCTTCTAAACGGTGGATAGAACCACCTGCAGTTGTGATCGCACCGGTGTAACGTTCGATCATGCCTGGAACTTGTTCGCTTTGGTCTGGATGGACCATAAAGACGATTTCGTAATGACGCATCAATTGCTCCTTACGGATTATTCAGCCTCCTGTCAGGGTCAGCCGTGGCCCATGGAAGCAAGGAACGTGTTTAAGTGTACGGCTGAAAAAATGACGGTGAATTGTACGTTTATGGCCTAGGAACTTCAAGGAGATTCAGCTTTTCTTTTCAATTAGCCAAATCCCGTCATCTTAAGCCTGTGCCAACGCTTCGATTTCAAGCGCAGAATCGAAGTGCAGCCTGGCAACGCCGGCCACAATGCGTGCCGGGCGATGATCTCCAATCCATTGAGAATACAGCCGGTTAAACTCAGGCCATAGATTCATATCAACAATATATATGCGCACCTGCACCAGCTTATCCTTACTGCTGCCTGAAGCCCTCAGGCAGGCATCGATATTAAACAGTACCTGTTCTACCTGTTCTGCAAAAGGCCTATCGCCCAGCGAACCCCCCTGTAGGCTAACCGGTAATTGGCCGGACAAATAGACCATACCGCCGCTGATGCAGGCATGTGAGTAATGCCCCCCCGGCTTGGAGAGTTCAGAACTATTAATACAGGAAATATCCTTTATTACCTTTGACTGATTCATGTTGGTTAACCTAGTTTAGTGCGACCGAAGCAACGCTCCGACCTTTAGCCATTAATTAAAGATCTCGTTCATCATTGCGGACGCTTTCAGCCCCGAGCCAGTCAGAATAACCACGGTGGTCTCACCCGGCTTAATGGTTCCCCGTTGAGTGAAAGCATCTATTGCTGCCGCGGCGGTTGAACTTGTTGGCTCGGCAAACAGTCCCATTGCGGCCAGCTTTTTCACCGCACGAATAATCTCATCCTCTGAAATACCAATAGTATCGCCGCCTGAACGCCGGATCGCAGACAGAACCTCTGCTAAACGAACCGGACTACGGATCGCAGTACCTTCAGCAATAGTCGGGGCATACTCCGTCGCTACCAGCTCACAAGTACCGGCCTTAAACGTAGCGTCAATCGGAGAGCAGTTTGTCGGTTGAGCGATTAATAGCTTCGGTAATTTTTTTATCTGCCCTGCTGCCAATAGCTCACAAAAGCCAATATCACATCCCAGAACGTTACTGCCTGCACCGGTAGGAATAATAATGTTATCCGGTGCTTTAAAACCAAGATCTTCCCAGATTTCATACGCCAGAGACTTCGTTCCCTGCAGAAAAAACGGATGCCAGTTGTGGCTAGCATAAAAGGTATGCTTAGACTGCCTGAGGGCTTCCTGCTCAGTCGCCTGACGCGATCCCGGTACACCCTGTACTTCAGCGCCAAACGAACGGCTTTGTAACAATTTACCCGCAGAGGTTGAATCAGGAGCCAAAATCTTGGCGTTAACGCCTGCGGCCGCGCAGAAAGCTGCTATGGCCGCCCCTCCGTTACCAGAACTATCTTCAATCAGCTCCTTGACGCCTAACTGAGCCAGAAATGACACCATTACCGCCGCACCGCGATCTTTAAAGCTGCTGGTCGGGTTAAACCACTCCAGCTTGAACAGCACATCTGCGTTCCCCCAGCGCTTTTCCACCAAAGGTGTGCAACCTTCGCCTAAAGAAACCGGATGATGAATTTCAACCGGCAATGCCGCCTGATAGCGCCACAGCGAACGTTTTTTGGTTTCGATATCATCACGAGTGATACCAGCTAACGGTGTAATCATTAACGGCGCTCCGCGCTCGGAGCACCAGCGCAGATCGTCAATCGGATAAGATAAGCCAAAGCGTTCATCAATATATTTGGGGGGATTTATTTTCATACGCGTATCTCCAAGAGGGCATACCACTAATTGAGTAACGGATAGAATGACGCCGCCAATATACAAAAAATAAATAGTTATACAAAGTGTTAAATAAATAATTAGCTATCGTCGTCACAAGAAGTAGACGACCGTTAAGAATGGTGGATGACTAAACGCGGCATATAAAACAAAGATTCTTACCGTTCTGGAGCCAGAGTCGTAGCTAGTCAATATCATTGCTGAATCTCACCAACATTTATCTCATGAAGCTATAAATCATTTATCATATTGTATAATCTAGAACAAAAGGTAAACCGGATAACGCATCAATGTCGGCCGAAAAAAACCACAAGTTCACTACATTAAGCGAAAATGAGCTGCTGCTAAGAGAAGCTAAAAAAATTGCCTCTGCACTAGGAAAGATGTTTGCCCCCAGCTGCGAAGTAGTACTTCACGATCTGACTCATCCTGAGCACGCCATTATCGCCATTGAGTGCCCGCTCTCTGGGCGAAAAATCGGCGATCCGGCCACGGAAATGGGGTTGGCCCGGATTCAGAACAACAGCTTCCCGGACGTAGTTCAGAACTATGAAAACAGTTTCCCTGACGGCAGGCCGGTAAAAAGTACCTCGATTGGCCTGAGAAATAGTCAGAACGAATACGTGGCGGCGCTGTGTTTGAATATGGACATTTCCCTATTTAGCACAGTTCAGAGGGTGATCGGCCAACTTACCGCAGTAGACAATCAGCAGGCTCCGCTGAATGAATCGCTGAAAACCTGGGGGCTGGATGACATTAAAGCCAAGATCAATGAATACGCAGCGGCGTTAAATACCCAACCGCGGGCGCTCACGTCACAACAGCGGCAAAAGCTTATTCGTCATCTGTCTGAACTGGGCATGCTACAGCTGCGGGGAGCAGCAACAACGGCGGCAGAGACGCTCGGGATCTCAAGGGTTTCTATTTACAACGCACTAAAGAATTAGCTGCAAAATAGCGCGCTTATTTCTAAATATAACCTCTCGTATTGACCTTTATTTTGCGCGCCGTATAGTCAGAGAGAGGTATATCATAGCCTGAAACACATATTCATTTTGATTAGCCGCCTCAGACAAATGTCCGGAGCCGTTACCGTTACTATAGTTTTATCTTAATTAGACGGGATCCCATGCAAACCTTTCTTTTACCTTTATGGCACCAGATGGTGCTCTCTGCGCCTCTATTTATACTGGCCATTTTGGGATATGGCTTAATTCGCTGGGGTAAATGGGATAAAGCCGTCGCCGACGGGCTCACCAAGTTTGTCTTTTCAGTCGCATTACCCGCCATGCTATTTCGCATGATGTGCAACTTTTCTAAGCAACCACCGGTTGATGCCCGGCTATTGATCGCTTTCTTCGGCAGCTGCCTGATTGTATTTATCGTTGGTCGCCTGCTCGGCGCTAAAGTTTTCAAGCTTGATGGTACTTCTGGTTCAGTATTTGCGCTGGGAGGCATCTTCTCTAATAACGTGATGCTGGGAATTCCGGTGGCAACCGTTGCTCTGGGTGAGGCGGCATTGCCATCAGTCGCGCTGGTTTTGGTATTTAATGGACTGATTCTATGGACGCTGGTTACTGTATCCGTTGAGTGGTCACGCAACGGCTCCCTGACGGTAAAAGGCTTCGCCCACACGGCCCGCAACGTGCTAAGAAATCCGCTAATTATCGGGATTATTTCCGGCACGCTCTTCAGCCTGACGGGTTACGATCTCCCCATCATTATCGATCAGCCGGTCAGTATGCTAGGCCAAATAGCAGCCCCAATGTCATTGATTGCACTGGGCATGAGCCTAGCTGAATACCGGATCCGCGATGGCTGGCAGATAAGTTCAGCCATTTGCACTTTAAAACTAATACTACAGCCAATGGTCGTCTGGGCTTTAGCCGTTATACTAAAATTGCCACCGATGGAAACTCAGGTGGTGGTGCTACTAGGTTCAATGGCCGTTGGGGTTAACGTTTATCTGATGTCCCGCCAGTTCAACGTCATTGTCGGGCCAGCGGCTTCCAGCATGGTTATCTCTACCATACTGTCAGCAGTGACTACCCCTTTGATACTGACATTAATTGGCGTAAGGGTTTAATCGCAGAATACTAACAAGTTAATCAGATCAACCACAAGAGAGGCTCACTAGATGTATCAGCTTTATATAGCCAACAAAAACTACTCTTCATGGTCACTGCGCCCGTGGGTATTAATGAAAACGTTAGCCATTCCGTTTGAAGAAATCATGACGCCTTTTACGCCGGTTTCCAGTTGGAATGAGTTCAGCGCCTTCTCGCCGTCAGGCAAAGTTCCGTGTTTGACCCACACACAGCTCACGATATGGGATTCACTGGCCATTATTGAGTATCTGGCAGAATCACACGCATCCGTCTGGCCAGCGTCCGCTGAAGCGCGCGCATGGGCACGCTGCGCCAGCGCAGAAATGCACTCGGGATTTAACACTATTCGCAGTCACTGCCCGATGAATATTGGTATCCGGCTACGTCTCAGTCAGCAAACACCCGAGCTGAAAAAGGAGCTATCCCGCTTAGATGGACTGTGGAATCAGAGTTTAGACAAGTTCGGCGGTCCCTTCTTAGCTGGCGATATATTCACCGCCGTTGATGCCTTCTTTGCGCCCGTGGCCTTCCGCTTACAAAGCTACGATTTAACGCTTTCGCCAACGGCCTTAGCCTATGCCGACAGGCTACGTAATCTTCCGGCGATGGTCCAATGGCAACAGGCGGCGCTGAAAGAAGTGTGGCGAGAAGAAGATCATGAACGTGAAAGCCTAGATAGAGGAACGTTATTGCAAGATCTACGGACCGGATAACCGAATCATTCTATAAACAACAAAGGCACCCATAAAGGGTGCCTTTCAGATTTATAACGATACCAACATCAAAACCGCTATCAACCGCGCTGTCTCACAATCTCAAACAAACAAACCCCGGTCGCAACCGAAACGTTAAGCGACGAAACGCTACCCGCCATCGGAATACTAATCAGCTCATCGCAATGCTCTCGGGTCAAACGACGCATACCTTCACCTTCAGCGCCCATCACCAAGGCAACCGGACCATCGAACTTACTTTGGTACAGCGTATGATCGGCCTCACCGGCCGTACCCACGATCCAGATATTTTGTTCCTGAAGCAGCCGTAAAGTGCGCGCCAGATTAGTCACCCGAATCAAAGGCACGGTTTCAGCCGCACCGCTGGCAACTTTCTTCGCCGTTGCATTTAGCTGAGCCGAACGGTCACGGGGCACGATCACGGCATGAACACCGGCGGCATCTGCGCTACGCAGGCAAGCGCCTAAGTTATGCGGATCGGTAACGCCATCGAGTACCAGCAGGAACGGTTTATCCAGACCGGCAATCAAGGCCGGCAAGTCGTTTTCCTGATATTGACGACCTTCACGCACTTTGGCGATAATACCCTGATGAACTGCACCTTCAACTTTGTTGTCCAGCCACTGGCGATTCGCAACCTGAACTGAAATACCGCTTTGTTCAATTTCAGCGACTAAAGGCTGTAACCGGCGATCGTCCCGGCCTTTAAGAATAAAGACTTCAATAAAACGCTGAGGGTCTTGATCCAACAACGCTTTAACGGCATGAATACCGTAAATAATCTCACTACTCATAGCATCATTCTTCTACAATTATTCTTCTACAATCAAGTATAAAATCAGGGCGACACCGTGGCCGCCCTGCGATGACGGCTTATTACATTAAATTTCGTCGGATTTCTTAGTCCGCTTAGTTTTTAACGCTGCCGTTATTTTTTTCGTCTTGGCTGACGGAGATTTAGCCTTTGGCTTCGCCTTATCAGCTTTTTCAACGCTGCTAGTTTTATCCGCCTTGGCGGCTTTAACTACGGTTTCATCTTTGTTAGCTTTGCTTCTTCTCGGCGCTTTAGATTTAGTGCGGGAATCGCCTTTAGAGTGGCTCTCGCTGCGTAGCTTCACGCTTTTCTTTTCGTTATCACGGGCAGTTTTACCTTCCCCACGCGGACGACGCTCGCTGGAAACCAGCGCGAAATCTATTTTGCGTTCATCCAGATGTACGGCATCCACCCGAATTTCCACCTTATCGCCCAGCCGGAATGTCTGACCGGAAGATTCCCCGACTAAACGCTGCCCGACGTTATCAAAACGATAATAATCATTCTCTAGGGTTGAAACGTGCACCAGACCATCGATAAACAGATCGTCTAAGCGAACAAAAAAGCCAAATGACGTTACGCTGGCAATAGTGCCGCTAAACACTTCACCGACGTGATCCTGCATAAAGTCACACTTCAGCCAGTCGGCTACGTTTCTGGTCGCTTCATCTGCCCGGCGTTCAGTCATGGAGCAGTGCTCACCTAACTGAAGCATTTCATTTACTTCATAATGCCAGCCGCCGCTTGGCGTAGAATTGCCCTTAAGCGTACCGGCCTGCTTGGCCAACAGATACTTAATTCCACGGTGTAATGACAGATCCGGATAGCGACGAATCGGAGAGGTAAAGTGAGCGTAAGACGTTAGCGCCAGACCAAAGTGACCGCGATTATCAGGATCGTAAATCGCCTGTTTCATTGAACGCAGCAGCATCGTCTGCAGCATTTCACGATCGGGGCGATCGGCAACCGCATCCATTAATACCGCATAATCTTTAGGCTGAGGCTCCAGACCGCCACCCAAGGTTAAGCCTAACTCGCTTAATACGCTGCGCAGTGACGTCATGTTCTCGCCTTTCGGACGATCGTGAACCCGGTATAGCGCCGGTTCAGCAGACTTCTCAACGAAACGAGCCGCAGAGATATTAGCCAGAATCATACATTCTTCAATGATCTTATGAGCATCATTACGGACCAGAGGCTCAATACGCTCAATGCGGCGTTCAGCGTTAAAAATAAATTTAGCCTCGTCGGTCTCAAAAGAGATACCGCCGCGCTGCTCGCGGGCCAGATCTAATGCTTTATACAGATGATTAAGCTCTTCCAGCATTGGTACCAGCGGTCGATAGTGCTCACGCAGCTCGGCATCGCCTTTCAGAATATCCGCAACTTTGGTATAGGTTAAACGAGCGTGAGAATTCATCACGGCTTCGTAGAACTTAAAGGTAGAGAGTTTACCGGTGGCAGATATGGTCATTTCGCACACCATGCACAGGCGATCTACCTGAGGATTTAGCGAACACAATCCGTTCGATAACACTTCAGGTAACATTGGTACAACCTGTGACGGGAAATAAACTGAGGTTCCCCGGCTATGGGCTTCTGTATCCAGAGCAGTTGGCGGACGAACGTAGTAGCTCACGTCGGCAATCGCTACCCATAGGCGCCAGCCGCCACCGCGTTTTTTCTCACAGCAAACGGCGTCATCGAAGTCACGCGCGTCTTCACCGTCAATAGTCACTAACGGTAAATCGCGTAAATCGATACGGCCCTTTTTAGCCTCTTCAGGCACTTGCTCTTTTAAGCCAGCAACCTGATTAAGTACGGCGTCAGGCCAGACGTGAGGTATTTCGTGGGTGCGCAACGCGATATCTACCGCCATTGACGTTCCCATATTATCGCCTAACACTTCAACGACATGACCAACCGCTTTGGTTCGACGGGTCGGGCGCTGAGTCAGCTCAACCACCACCACAAACCCCATACGGGCACCCATGATGTTCTCTGGCGGTATTAAAATATCGAAATGCAGTCGGCTATCGTCAGGTACCACAAAGCCAATGCCAGCATCGGTAAAATAGCGCCCGACAATCTGACTGGTCTTCGGTACTAAAACTCGAACTACGCGAGCTTCACGGCGGCCTTTGCGATCAAGATCCTGAGGCTGAGCTAAAATCAGATCCCCATGGATAGTCATTTTCATCTGTTCAGCTGAGAGATAAAGATCTTCTTTACTTCCCTCAACCCGCAAAAATCCGTAACCGTCGCGATGGCCGATTACCGTACCTTTGATTAAATCTAAACGCTCAGGCAATGCATAACACTGGCGGCGGGTAAAAACCAACTGTCCGTCGCGTTCCATTGCTCTTAAACGACGTCGCAGCGCCTCTTGTTGTTCTTCACCTTCCAGACCAAGCGCGCTAAATATTTCATCGCGATTAGCCGGTTTTTCTTTTTTAGCCAGTAAATCAAGGATGAATTCGCGGCTTGGAATGGGTGACCCGTACTTTTCAGTTTCGCGGGCTAAGAAAGGATCTTTTGACATTACTCTTCCTTCTTTTTAGTTGCCGATATTAATGGGGAGCCAGAAAACAATAAAGCTTGAAGACCTTTGTTATCATCAATCATATCGGCAAGCGTGTGATTGTCTAATTCTTGTAGAAAAGACTTAACCGCTTTATCTAATACTAATTTTAGACGACAGGCGGGAGTAATGTGGCAAAATTCCAGACTACAGTTAACCAACGATAGCGGCTCCATAGCGCGAACCACATCACCAATTCGGATGGTATGGGCTGGGCGGCCTAAACGGATGCCGCCATTTTTCCCCCGCACGGCATCAACGACCCCGTCGCGGCTAAGCTGGTTAATAATTTTAACCATATGATTGCGAGAAACGCCATAGACTTCAGTAACCTGAGAAATATTGGTAAGTTCGCCAGCGGGGAGTGACGCCATATAAATCAGGGCTCGCAGGCCATAATCAGTAAAACTTGTTAACTGCACGAATACCTCTTTACTAAAATTACGCTCAGGACCCCGGCGGGCTGAACATCGCGATCTCAATAACAAGACCGCGCAATGACAATAGGTGCTGAAATATCAGGAGCAATACGCTTAATTAATAACGCTGCTCAATAGTCCATCAGGATAACAAACCCGCTTACAACTAGCTTGTGAATAATTTATTTCACCCGTAGAGCGAGGTATACCCTGCTACATTTAATTACTTTCTCTATATAAAAAGAAACCGGGCTAATTGCCCGGTTAATAACCCTACTTCAACTTCAGATGATTTTTATGCATCAAACGGATCGCGTAAAATCATAGTTTCAGTACGGTCTGGGCCTGTAGAAACGATATCAACCGGTACGCCGGTTAACTCTTCAAAACGCTTGATATAGTCACGCGCAGCCCGAGGCAATTTATCGAACTCTTTAACACCAAAGGTGCTTTCGCTCCAACCCGGTAAGCTTTCGTATACCGGCACGATACCTTCCCAGGCATCAGCGTCTAACGGTGTAGTTTCCACTACGCGGCCGTCAGGCATACGGTACCCTACACAGATTTTCACTTCTTTCAGACCGTCTAACACGTCCAGTTTGGTCATGCAAAAGCCAGACAATGAATTCAGCAGTACCGCACGACGAACGGCGATGGCATCTAACCAACCGGTACGACGACGACGGCCAGTAGTTGCACCAAACTCGTTACCCTTTTGGCACAGAAACTCACCAACGTCATCAAATAACTCTGTCGGGAACGGGCCAGCACCAACGCGGGTTGAATAAGCTTTAACAATACCTAATACGTAATCCACATAGCGCGGACCAAAACCCGAACCCGTAGCAACACCGCCAGCGGTGGTATTAGACGAAGTGACGTAAGGGAATGAACCGTGATCGATGTCTAATAAAGTGCCTTGTGCACCTTCAAACATCATCAGCTCGCCTTTTTTACGGGCGCTGTCTAACAGTTCAGAAACGTCAACAATCATAGCGATCAGGATGTCAGCGATAGCCATCACGTCGTCCAGAACGGTTTGATAATCTACCGCTTCTACTTTGTAGTAGTTAACTAGCTGGAAGTTATGGTATTCCATCACTTCTTTCAGCTTTGCTGCGAAACGCTCTTTATTCAATAAATCACCAACGCGCAGAGCACGACGAGCGACTTTATCTTCATAAGCAGGTCCGATACCACGGCCGGTTGTACCGATCGCTTTAGCACCGCGCGCTTTTTCACGAGCTACATCTAATGCCGCATGGTAAGGAAGAATAAGCGGACAAGCTTCTGAGATTAACAGACGCTCACGCACCGGGATGCCCCGATCTTCTAATTCACGCATTTCTTTCATTAAAGCTTCGGGAGATAAAACAACACCATTTGCAATGATACTGGTTACATTCTCGCGAAGAATACCGGAAGGGATTAAATGAAGTACGGTTTTTTCACCGTTGATAACAAGAGTATGACCCGCATTGTGTCCGCCCTGATAGCGTACCACATACTTAGCTCTTTCGGTCAGGAGGTCTACGACCTTGCCCTTACCTTCGTCACCCCATTGAGTGCCCAGTACGACGACGTTTTTGCCCATCTCACTATTCACCAAGTCAGTTAAAAAAGAATTCTACCATCACATTAATTTACTTTCAGTATTTTTTAACACAGGTGGCTCAAATCAGACCAGTAGCAATTCAGCATTAGCTAAAAAATTATATTTCTTTGTTATAGCGTAATGAATGGGCGGAATAATGAACGGAATTGACTATACGCAATCGATAACTTATCCATAACGTTGGGCTTCTAACCAAAAAACGATACTCAGGCAGCTGGCCTCAAAACGCCCTTCTTGATTAACAACAATAATACCAACGCCAAACCGTGCTGACCCTTTACAACAACTTCAGCAATCTTCCTATTTATCTTAATTAAACGCATGGCTTGGGTAAAAAATGTGCGGCATGTCAAAAATTCGATTATCAATTCCAAAGATTTCTTGCATAAATCAGCTTCCATGACCATATTTAAAGAAACGATTCAGCACTGATGAGCTATAGAGATGGAGTTATTCAGTGCTTATTTTTACCACAAAAGCTGAATCGATTCAGTAAAAATGCACAGAGGTACATATGTATCAGTTATTACCACAAGTTATTCACCTGAAGGCATCGGCTGACGGTAAAGAGGATGCAATCACTCAGGTTGCCGCCGCTTTAGCTGAAGCTGGCTACGTTAGCGCAGGCTATCTCGACGGCATGCTACAGCGTGAGCAACAGGCATCGACCTACCTAGGTAACGGCATTGCCATCCCCCACGGCACTACCGATACCCGCACTCTAGTGCTGAATACCGGAGTACAGGTTTTCCAGTTCCCTCAGGGAATTGAGTGGGGAGAAGGACAAACCGCCTATATTGTCATTGGGATCGCCGCCCGTTCCGATGAACATCTGGCCCTATTGCGCCAGCTCACGCACGTATTAAGCGATGAGACCATTTCCCGGCAGCTAGCCCAAACGACGTCAAAAGAGGAGCTGTGTAGCTTATTGATGGGAGAACGCCAGACAAAGGAATTTGATTTTGATGCGTCATCTATTACCTTAAATGTCGATGCCAATAACCTCATCACCCTTCAGGCAATTAATGCTGGCCACCTCCGGCAGATCAACGCCGTCGACGATCGGTTTATGGTTGATGTTATTACCCATTCACCAATCAACCTCAGGCAGGGGATTTGGCTAAACGACAGCACCGAAGGAAACTTATCCACCGCCGCGTCGCTGAGTCGGCCCGCAAAGCCATTTGACGTTAACGGTGAGAAAATGGCCCTCTTGCTGACGGTATCAGTAGCTGATGAGCAGCACCTGCCAATGCTAAACCGCCTCACTGCGCTATTAATAGCCCAGCAGGCCGAAAAACTCATTACTGCAGATGCCGCCACCCTGATTTCATTGTTAACCACCGACGCGCCTCAGGGAGATAACCAAATCAATGCGGAGTTCGTGATTCGTAATGAACATGGTTTACATGCTCGCCCTAGCACCGTCTTGGTGAACACCATTAAAAAATTCAATGCAGAAATCACCGTGACCAACCTTGATGGAAGCGGAAAACCGGCCAATGGCAAAAGTATGATGAAAATGGTCTCTCTTGGCGTAAGAAAAGGCCACCGTCTGCGGTTTACTGCCTGCGGTGATGATGCAGAAATGGCCATTCAGGCCATCGGTGAAGTTATTGCCTCTGGCTTAGGAGAAGGTGCATGACCAGAAAAGTAGCCACTATCACGCTGAATCCGGCCTACGACCTTGTAGGCAGCTGTTCAACGCTTGAAATCGGCGATGTAAATCTTGTCCGGACCACCGGCCTTCATGCCGCCGGAAAAGGGGTGAACGTAGCAAAAGTGCTGAGAAATCTGGGAATCGATGTCACCGTCGGCGGCTTTTTGGGGCGCGATAATCAAGACGGATTCCAGCAGCTATTTAGCGAACTTGGCATTGCTAACCGCTTTCAGGTAGTGCCGGGGCGCACTCGCATCAATGTGAAATTGACCGACAACAGCGGCAAAGATACTGACTTCAACTTCTCAGGGTTTGACATTCCGGCATTGGACTGGGACCGCTTTGTCACGGACTCGCTTTCATGGCTCGGGCAGTTTGACATGGTAGCAATCAGCGGCAGTTTACCGGCAGGCGTCTCTCCGGATGCCTTTACCGACTGGATGATGCGTCTGCGAAGCCTATGCTCTTGCATTATTTTTGACAGCAGCAGAGAGACATTTGCCGCTGGCCTGAAGTCATCCCCATGGCTGGTCAAACCTAACCGCCGTGAGCTGGAAATCTGGGCTAACCGCTCCCTTCCAACAATCGAGGATGTTGTCAGCACGGCTTATGAGCTACGGGAGCAGGGAATTGCACACGTCGTGGTCTCTCTCGGAGCCGAAGGGGCACTGTGGGTCAACGCTTCCGGTGCATGGCTGGCTCAACCACCGGTTTGTGAAGTTGTCAGCACCGTTGGTGCCGGAGACTCGATGGTCGCAGGTTTAATCTATGGATTCCTGATGCGTGAATCCAGTGAGCACTCACTTCGTTTAGCCACGGCCGTTTCGGCTCTTGCAGTAAGCCAAAGCAGCGTGGGAATAAACAATCGTCTTGAACTAGCTGCAATGATGTCGCGGGTTAAGTTAATACCGTTAAATTAGAGGCCTGACTCAATGAAAACACTACTATTATTAGACGGCTTATTAAGCCCCACGGTTAGCCATCTGGCAAAGACTATGCTGACAGCCAACGCTGACAAAGCTGGAATGACTTGGGTAGAACAGCCTCAAGATGCTGAACTGATTCTGGCCATTGGCCAGAATCAGCCGGTAAACGCTGAACTCAACGGAAAAAAATTCTTTCTGTCTCCGGCCGATCTGGCTATCCGTGAGCCAGATCGGGTGCTGAACCGGGCGATGGCTGAAGCTAGCATATATCAAGCTTTGCCAGCAGCTACCGATGAAAAACCACAGGATCGGCAGTTCAATTTGGTCGCCATTACCGCCTGCCCGACCGGCGTTGCCCACACATTCATGGCCGCAGAAGCGCTTGAAACTGAAGCAAAAAAACGCGGTTGGAAGGTAAAGGTAGAAACCAGAGGGTCAGTCGGGGCAGGAAATGCCCTCTCCCAGGAAGAAATACAACAGGCCGATATGGTGTTTGTTGCTGCGGATATCGAAGTCGACCTAAGCAAATTTGCCGGTAAGCCGATGTATCGCACCTCTACCGGGCTGGCGCTGAAAAAAACGGCTCAAGAGCTGGATAAAGCGAAAGGTGAAGCTCAGATATTTCAGCCTCAGAGCGGCGCATCTTCAGCCACCGAAGGTAAGAAGAAAGAGTCCGCTGGCCCTTACCGCCACCTACTTACCGGCGTATCTTATATGCTCCCGATGGTAGTAGCCGGCGGCCTGTGCATTGCTTTATCATTTATTTTTGGTATCGAAGCCTTCAAAGAAAAAGGCACGCTTGCCGCCGCATTAATGGATATCGGAGGTACTTCCGCGTTTGCACTGATGGTACCGGTTTTAGCGGGTTATATTGCCTTTTCTATCGCTGATCGCCCGGGTTTAACGCCGGGCTTAATCGGCGGCATGTTGGCGGTGAGTACTAACGCCGGATTTCTGGGGGGAATTATCGCCGGGTTTATTGCGGGCTACGTCGCGTGGGCACTAAGTACTAAGCTTCATTTACCTAAAAGCATGGAAGCCCTGAAGCCTATTCTGATTATCCCACTGGTTGCCAGCCTGATTACCGGCTTAGCCATGATCTACGTTGTTGGCACGCCGGTAGCTAAAATAATGGAAGGGTTAACCCACTGGCTACAGGCTATGGGAACCGCTAATGCCGTTATGCTTGGTGCAGTGCTCGGTGCAATGATGTGTACCGACATGGGCGGGCCAGTTAATAAAGCGGCCTACGCTTTCAGCGTTGCCCTATTAAGTACCAAAATCTATGCCCCAATGGCTGCCGTGATGGCCGCAGGCATGGTGCCACCATTAGCCATGGGGCTGGCAACGCTGTTAGCCGCGCGTAAGTTTGCCAAAGCGGAACAAGAAGGCGGTAAAGCGGCTTTAGTTCTCGGCTTAAGCTTTATTACTGAAGGTGCCATCCCTTTTGCAGCCAAAGACCCGATGCGCGTTCTTCCATGCTGCATTGCCGGAGGTGCACTAACCGGTGCGCTATCGATGATGTTCGGTGCTCAGTTAATGGCACCGCACGGCGGTTTATTCGTGCTGTTAATTCCCGGCGCTATTCATCCGGTGCTTGGTTACTTAGGGGCAATCGTTGCAGGAACCTTACTAACGGCGGTGTCGTATGCCGTACTTAAAAAAGCGGATAGTGAACTTCCTAAAGCAATACCGATTGAGTAATAGCTTCAGATTAAATAACGTATAAACGATAACCACCTCCATAGGCGGTGGTTTAAGAATGACAGCAACAAAAAATGGCCCGATCAAATCGGGCCATTTTCAATTTAACTACTGGTCAGAAATTACTGTTTCGGACCTGCATCAGGAGACTTCATATAGCGGAAGAACTCACTGTCAGGGCTGAGAACCATAACGTCATTACCACCGCTAAAGCTGGTTTCATATGCACGTAAACTACGGATAAAGGCATAGAAATCAGGATTCTGGCTAAAGGCATCGGAAAACAGTCTGGCAGCGGTTGCGTCACCGGCACCGCGCGTCATACGCGCTTCACGCTCGGCTTCAGCCAAGGTTTTAGTAACCAAATAATCGGCCAGCGCGCGATTTTTCTCTGCCTGTTCCTTACCCTGTGAACGATGGCGACGGGCGACGGCTTCACGCTCGGCACGCATACGCTGATAAATTGCACCAGAAACTTCTGCTGGCAGGTTAATTTGCTTAATCCGCACGTCAACAACTGCAATGCCCAGCTCGTCCATGCTGTTCGCATTCGCTAAAGGCAATTTATTGTCACTCGGCAACGCCGTATTAGCAGGGTCAACCGGAGCAGGTGAATCAGACGTTCCTTTATTCAGAGCATCACGCACGTCCTGCATCAGCTTACCACGGGAGTCAGTTACGATATCTTTGATATCACGCTGACCAATTTCAGAACGCAAACGGTCACTCAGCTTACTGTTAAGAATACGCTCAGCATTAGACTGATTACCGTCACCGGTAGCTAAGTAATAGCGGCTAGGATCGGTGATTTTCCACTTAAGGAAAGAGTCAACGATCAGGTCTTTAGTTTCTTTAGTTACGAAGCGGTCAGCCTGATTATTCATGGTCTGAATACGGACATCCAGCAGCTTAACGGTATCGATTAATGGAATTTTAAAATGCAGGCCCGGCTCATAAACCCGAGGAATATCCTTCGCATCACGCAGCACTTTACCAAAGCGTAATACTATACCGCGGCTACCTTGTTCCACGACAAACAGGGAAGTGAAAACGCCGATAATGACAATAACAATGAAGGGAATAAATAATTTACGCATTAGTGATTATCCTCTTCCTAAACCAGCTGCACCAAGACGTTCAGCCTCGGCAGCATTACGCTGCTGAGTCACACCATTGGTAGTTTGTGACGCCGATGATGAACTCGAAGTCGGTTCAGGCTTACTGCTTGTTGTCGCAGATGGCGAAGGCGGAGTTGCAATACTTACGGTATTGGGCTTCGGCTCAGGGATTACCGACCCTTTGACAGCACCAGTTTTACCACGCATCAGTTGATCCAAAGGCAACACCATCAAATTATTGCCCTTATCATTCATCAACACTTTACTGGTACTACTCAGTACTTTTTCCATCGTCTCGATATACAAACGCTCACGGGTAATTTCCGGTGCGGCTTTATATTCAGGCAACAGTTTAGAGAAACGAGCAACCTCACCTTCAGCTTCCAAAACCGTCTGGACTTGATAGGCTTTAGCATTCTCAATTAAACGCTGAGCATCACCGTTAGCTTTCGGCTGAACTTCGTTGGCATAAGCTTCTGATTCGCGAATATAGCGCTGTTCATCTTCGCGAGCAGCAATCGCATCATCGAATGAAGCTTTAACTTCTTCCGGCGGACGAGCGGCCTGGAAGTTAACGTCCAGCACTTTTAATCCCATGTCATACACTTGAATAGTTTTTTCAAGTTCCTGTTTAGTATCTTCACGAACGATAGTACGCCCCTGAGTCAGGATCTTATCCATGGTGTATTTACCAATAACGGAACGCAGTGCGCTGTCAGTGGCCTGACTTAAACTGTCGTCCGCATTGGTCACGCTAAACAGATATTTAATCGGATCCGAAACCTGATACTGCACGTTCATTTCAACGCGAACCACGTTCTCATCAGAAGTCAGCATCACGCCTGAGGCAGCCAAGCCACGAACGGCTTTAGTGTTCACCGGCTTAACGGAATCAATGAAGGTAGGTTTCCAGTTCAGACCAGGACTAACCATAACCGGTTGTACCTGACCAAATCGGGTAATTACGCCTAACTCACCCTCTTTGATGGTATAGAAGCCGCTTAAGCCCCAAATCACCACGGCGACAACCGCAATAATAGCAAAAAGACGGCCTCCCATAGCCGGACCAGCGCTATTGCCGCTATTTCCACCGCCACGACCCACTTTGCCAAGCAAACCGCTCAGCTTACTAAAAATATTATCCAAATTCAGCGATTGCTGACCCCGGCCTTTATTTGATCCACCACTATTATTTCCACCGGGGTTGCCATTGTTACCGCTCCCCCACGGATCGCGGTCTTGGCCATTATTACCGGGCTGATTCCACGCCATGTTTTAGCTCCACTCATATAGGATCGTTTTATCGGGCACGATCTTGCGGGGTCCAACTAAACAATAAAGTTTACCAGACCCTGCTCTTGTTTACAGAGGCGACGCCAATCAACAATTGGCATCCTAATCACTAAACCGATGCTTCCATCTTCCTCAACCCACTCTTTAATTATGGATTGAAGCTGATAAAAACGACTACGTAACCGACCTTCTTGTACTGGTAATTTAAGTTCGTACTGCGCAATCTCACCGGAAA
Organism: Budvicia diplopodorum; assembly: GCF_009800925.1. Taxonomy (GTDB): domain Bacteria; phylum Pseudomonadota; class Gammaproteobacteria; order Enterobacterales; family Enterobacteriaceae; genus Budvicia; species Budvicia diplopodorum. The sequence goes on from NZ_WOYF01000016.1 coordinate 55,275, forward strand.
GACGTTCCGTTAATGCACGGAACAACAAATCAATGCCATCACCAGACTCAGCGGAAAGCCAAACCCGAATCGGCAAATTTTCTTCATTTCTATCGATACGCGGAACAAAGTTATCCAGCATATCAATCTTGTTCATCACCAACAGAGCCGGTATTTCATCGGCCTCAATTTCGGCTAAAACCTCATTAACGGCATCAATATTACCATCTATACGACCATCGGCCGCATCGACAATATGCAGCAGCAATGATGCTTGCCGGGTTTCTTGCAGCGTTGCTTTAAATGCCGCCACCAAATCGTGAGGCAAATGACGAATAAAGCCAACGGTATCGGCCAGAATAGTTACGCCAACGTCTTCAACTTCAATCCGACGCAGCGTCGGATCGAGAGTCGCAAACAGTTGGTCTGCGGCATACACTCCCGCCTCAGTAATACGATTGAAGAGGGTTGATTTCCCTGCATTCGTATAACCAACCAGCGATACGGTAGGAATATCGGCCCGCATGCGAGCACGCCTCCCTTGCTCACGCTGCTTTTCAACTTTTTCAAGCCGGGAAAGAATTTGGCGAATTCGATCCCGTAATAAACGCCGATCGGATTCCAGCTGGGTTTCACCCGGCCCGCGTAAACCTATTCCGCCTTTCTGGCGTTCTAAGTGAGTCCAACCTCGGACTAAGCGAGTAGCCAGATGCCGCAATTGCGCCAGCTCGACCTGCAGCTTTCCTTCGTGAGTCCTTGCCCGCTGGGCAAAAATATCGAGAATCAATCCAGTACGATCGATAACCCGACACTCACAAAGCCGCTCAAGGTTACGTTCCTGAGCGGGAGAGAGCGGATGGTTAAATAGCACTACGTTTGCACCGCTGGCACGCACGGCGTCGGCAATTTCCTGCGCCTTACCCTCACCGACATAATACTTAGCGTGCGGAGACTTACGGCTGCCGGTTACAATCTGTAGCGCTTCCACTCCCGCAGAGGACACCAAGGATTCAAACTCTCTGAGATCCTCTGTGTCTTTTTCTTGAGAGAAGTAAACATGAACCAGTACTGCCTGTTCTCCGGCATCGTATCGGTCAAACAAGTGCCTTACCTCTCACAGGTGAATAACTCAAACGAAATGGACTATTCAGATACATCGTCTTCCTGTTGTGGCTGACCACCTTGGTAATTGCCAACGGTTCCCGCTGGAGCATTACTGTGGTGAGATACCGGACGTGATGGAACCACGGTAGAAATGGCATGCTTATAAACCATTTGACTAACCGTATTCTTCAGCAAGATAACAAACTGATCGAAAGACTCGATTTGACCTTGTAATTTAATACCGTTCACCAGATAAATAGATACTGGAACTCGTTCACGCCGCAGTGCGTTTAAGAACGGGTCTTGTAAAGATTGCCCCTTAGCCATTTTTGTTTTCCTTTATAAATATGTGGTTTGTTACCAAGAGCCAGCGGCCCTAAAATAAACTGCGTAAAAAAGATGCATCGAGTACAAAACAAAACCATTGAGTACATTAAAGTATATAACCCATTAATTGTACACAATCACAAGCTTATACACTAACGACTCGTGTAACTCTTTCCAATGAGTGCGATAAATCGTCACTGTCTAACCAATCGATCCCTTCCCAACCTCTCAACCACGTCATCTGACGCTTAGATAGCTGCCGAGTCGCACAAATTCCCCGATAAACCATTTCAGCATGATCTATCTCTTCGTTGAGATAACTCCACATTTGCCGATATCCCACGCAGCGAATAGACGGTAAATCCAGATGTAAATCTCCTCGAGCCATAAGCACTTTTACTTCATCTTCAAATCCGGCCGCCACCATCTGATGGAAACGATCTTCTATCCGTTGATGCAATAACTCGCGCGAAGAAGGAGCTATTGCAAACTGGTGTACCAGATAAGGCAACGTATCACCAGAAACTTGTGTCAATTCTGTTAAAGTTTTACCTGAAATGTAAAAAACTTCCAGTGCTCTGCTTAAACGTTGCGGATCGTTTTGATGAATTCTTGCACCAGCCACCGGATCTATTTGCTGTAATCGCTGATGTAATGCGGCCCATCCGAGCCGTTCTGCTTCTTGCTCAATTCGCTCACGAACGGCACTGTCTGCCGGTGGTAACGGTGATAGCCCTTCAAGCAACGCTTTGAAATACAGCATGGTTCCACCGACTAGCAGCGGGATCCGTCCTGCGGCAACAATAGCGGCCATTTCTTTCAACGCATCGGTACGAAAATCCGCCGCCGAATAAGCCTCGGCGGGGTCGCGAATATCGATCAGGCGGTGCGGTGTTTCAAGCAACTCCGCCGCAGTGGGCTTAGCGGTTCCGATATCCATACCTCGATAAATCAGCGCAGAGTCAACGCTAATCACCTCAACGGGTAAATGCTTGTAAAGCGCTGACGCCAGTGCCGTTTTACCGGAAGCGGTTGGCCCCATTAAAAAAATTGCTGTTGGTTTCTTACTCATCGCTTTAACGCTGCTAACGCAGTCTGTAAATCTATCGGCGAAAGCATATGCTCCGGCGGATGAGCGATAACCTGTGGGCAGAGCCGCTCCAGATCGCCCAATAGTTGAATGGCCTGAGCCTGAGTCCAAAGCTCACACTCACCGGTTAACTTCCCGGCCAGCCAGTCAGACAGTGTTTCTGCATCCGCTTCAGGCGTGTCGCCCAAGAAATTTAATAACGCGGGTAATAACTGCTGCAAATTCTGCTGACGGAGCGGCAACGGAACGCCGTGAATCTGGGTACGGTTGCGCTCCATCGACAGATTAATGCCAAAATGACGCAGTAAATCGGCATGATGTTCAACACCCTGTTTTTCTTTAGCCCCCAGCGTTAACGCCAACGGTATCAGCAACGGCTGAGGTTTTAGCCCTTCCGTCGTGGGCATTAGTTGGGCCTGGCGTAAATAACGCTCAGCAACCGGAAGTGCCAGCAAGGCTAATGCCTGCCCGCGTTCAACAATCGCATAGCATGACTGCCAAATAGATAACACGCGGCCAAGGCTTTGAGCCGCAGTGTTGTCCAGCATTGATGCAACAACAGGAGTGACCAATTGCCCGCGGGCAGGCATTAGCGTTGTCTTGGCCTGCGGTAGTGATTCAGGTAAAACTGCAGTTTTTTCAGGAAATAATGCGGGCTTAACCACGACATCGGCAGAACCCGTACTCTCACTGGCCGGAAGATCGGTATCTAATAAGCGACGATAAACGTCATTTTCCCGGGCAACTATCGTTGGCGAGCGGGAACCCGGAGCGGTATACGAAACGGATCCATGACGCGCACCTGAAGGCTTCACCGCAGGCTGATTTTCCGCCGGGCGGTTATATTTATTCTCTCCTGCGGCTGGGCGATTCTCGGGTTGCCAGTCCGGGGAATGAATTTCTCCCTGCTCATCGACGCCATGAGATGACAGCGGTAAAGACGGTGCACCGGACTGCTGTAAGACGGTCACAACGGCCTGATAGATAAAGTCATGAACCAAACGGGACTGATGAAACCGAACTTCGTGCTTGGCCGGATGAACGTTAACGTCGACCTGATGAGGATCAACCTCTAAATAAAGCACATAAGCCGGTGCCTGATCGTCACTTAGCTGAGTCTGATACGCCTGACGAATGGCATGATTAAGCAGGCGATCGCGCATCATCCGCCCGTTAACATAACAATATTGCATATCTGCCAGCGTACGAGCACCCACCGGATCGGCAACCCAGCCGTCGATTTTCAGGTCACCGTGTTGCCACGAAATGGCTAATGCATGCTGTAAAAACGCCGTGCCACAAATACTACCTAACCGACGTTCACGGGGCTCATCGGGCTTAATTGCCCGATACTGGCGAACAAGTTTACCGTTATGCTGCAAATTAATCGTGACATCAAAACGGGCCAGAGCAATACGCCGGACCACCTCATCAATATGACCAAATTCAGTTTTTTCAGTGCGTAAGAATTTCCTGCGCGCAGGCGTGTTATAGAACAAATCCAACACTTCCAGCGACGTTCCCACCGGATGGGCGGCAGGCTTAACGCTGACGTTCATATCCCGACCTTCAGCATAGGCTTGCCAAGCTTCATTCTGCTCGGCGGTACGGGACGTTAAGGTAAGACGGGAAACCGAGCTAATACTGGCAAGCGCCTCGCCGCGAAATCCAAGGCTAACAATCGCTTCGAGATCGTCAAGAGTGGCTATTTTACTGGTGGCATGACGGGCCAGCGCTAAAGCCAGTTCGTCTTTATTGATACCACAGCCGTTATCCCGGATGCGAATCAGCTTGGCTCCGCCGCGTTCAATATCAATGTCAATGCGGGTTGCCCCGGCATCTAAGCTGTTTTCAACCAGTTCCTTAACCACGGATGCAGGCCGTTCTACAACCTCTCCGGCCGCAATTTGGTTAGCAAGCTGCGGTGGTAATACCTGAATCGACATAACAACTCCTGACAGTGATTCGCTGTTTATCAATAATCTTATGAACCGGAAATCGTCAACGTTTGTCCTAAACGAACCTCATCTGACGTCATCTTATTAGTACGTTTTAGCTCATCCATACTGATGCCGTACTTCTGGCTAATCAGAGAGAGCGTGTCACCTTTAACAACCTTATGCTTCACAACGGTTGGTGTCGTTTTTCCTGCTTCGCCTTTTTGTTTCGGTACGGAGGCAGTAGCTGTATTAGTAATGGGGCCCTTTGCCGGTACTTTCAAGCGCTGACCCAACCAAACTTCATCTTTTTTCAATGAGTTCAAATCTTTAAGCTCATTCATCGTTGTTCCATAGTTCAAAGCTATCTGAGATAGCGTATCACCACGTTCAACTACGTGAATTTGAGTTTGCCCGGACGCTGACTTCGCCGGTTCATTTGAAGCGGGCTCAGACAAGGTATTGACCGGAGCTGAGCTACCTTTTTTGGGCTTATTCTCCTTTGGCGAAGAAGACTCTAACGGGTGCGTTAAGAAATAGCTGCGTACCCCTTTATAAATCGCCTGAGCCAGTTTGTCTTGAAATGCAGCGCTGCCTAATAAACGTTCTTCATCGGTGTTAGAAATGAATCCGGTTTCTACCAATAGCGAAGGAATATCCGGGGAACGCAGCACGCCAAGGCTGGCGTGTTCAGGGCTACGCTTATGCAATGAACCAATACGCCGCAGCTCGGAAATCACTTTTACCGCAACGTCATAACCAACCCGCTGTGAGTGACCAAACTGCAGGTCCAGTACCGCCTGACTAAGGTAAGGATTAGACTCACTGTTGGCCAGAACGTCACCGGCACCGCCCAGTAATTCCGACTGTTTCTCATGCTGTTCTAACCAGTTGCCCATTTCACTATTCGCCCTGCGGTTTGACAGCACCCATACCGAAGCGCCGGTCGCGCTGCGGTTCGGTGCGGCATCGGCATGAATAGACACCAGCAGATGAGCGTTTTTATTGCGGGCAACGTCTGAGCGCCCCATCACCGAAATAAAATAGTCGCCGTCTCGGGTCAAAACCGCTTTAAACGCCGGATCGTTATCTAACAGTGCCTTCAGCTTACGCGCTACGGTTAAGGTTATCGTTTTTTCCTGTAAGCCATTAAGCCCGACGGCGCCGGAATCTTTACCCCCGTGACCGGCATCAATAGCGATAACGATTTTCTCAGAACTGCTCATTCGGCGGCTGGCCTGACGCGGCTCCGTTTTCACCACCACGTTATCCGAATTCACGGTTGAGGACTCTGAGAAGGGATTTTTTCCGGTAGATTGGGTAGATAGTTCCGGCTGAGTGACCTTAGCCTGAGTTTTAGGCTTGGTTTGAACGGCGTTTTCAGCCGTAATGGTAAATACCACCAGATACTGGCTGCCTTGCTTTTGGCTATTCGCTTTGACCGTGGAACTCTGCTTAAGCTCAAGCACCAGTTGAATACTGTCAGTATCTTTAGGCGCGCCGGACACAATACGGCTCACCAAATTCTGCCCGCTGAAGTTCAGCGGTAATCCCTGAACGGTACGCCCGCTTTGCCTGACATCAATCAATACTTTGGCCGGGCTTTTTTGGCTCGAGAAGGCATAAACCGGCTGGCTGTCAAAGGCCAGCGTCACTTTCGACTCAGCCGAACTATTATTGACCTGTATATCAACCAGTGATGCGGCTAACGCTTGCCCACTAATTAGCAGCAATAAGGCTGAGAATAAACCAATCCAACATCTTTTCATGACATTACTTTCCCTGTAACGAAACATGATACACATCATTAAGGCGAGCAAGCATAGCCTCTCCCTGAATCGTTGCCGCTGAAAGCGCAACGCAGCGGCCCTGCTCATGATAGCTAAAATGAAGCGTCAGATCGGCCTGAGGGAACATCCCGGTACCCCGCTGAGGCCATTCCACCAGACAAATACAGTCAGGCTGGAAATAATCCCGTATCCCCATGAACTCCAGCTCTTCGGGATCGGCCAAGCGGTATAAGTCAAAGTGATAAACGGTAAACTTTTCCAGTTCATAAGGCTCAACCAGAGTATAAGTCGGGCTTTTAACGTTACCTTTATGGCCTAAAGCCTGAAGAACCCCGCGGCTGAAGGTTGTTTTACCCGCGCCAAGATCCCCCAACAGATAAACAATACAGGCTTTATCGCAGGTCCCCGCCAACGCAGCGCCGAAAGCAACCGTTGCAGCTTCATCGGCTAATGTTAAAACCAATTCTTTCATGTATTCCTGAACGTTCGTCAAATAATTAAGGATTTACCAACCCGGGGATTTCCAGCAACAAATCAGTTGCCAGCATGCCTCGCTCCCCTTGGCGCAATGCAATTCGGTCTGCAACAGCGCCATGAACCACACAGCCACAAAGGGCCGCATCTAATAACGGCAGCCCTTGGCCTAACAAACTGGCAATAATACCGGACAGTATATCGCCCATTCCACCCGATGCCATGCCGGGATTACCCACGTCAGCAATGGCTAATACGCCCGACTCATCGGCAATAACGGTTCCCGCCCCTTTCAGCACCACCACGCCGCCATAGCGCTGAGCCAGTTCTGTCGCCGAATGTAAGCGGTCACTCTCAATCTGTTCTACGCTGCACTGTAATAAACGGGCGGCTTCGCCCGGGTGCGGCGTAATGATGCGATTTTGCCGTTTATCAGGCGTGATTGCCAGCAGGTTAAGACCATCGGCGTCGCACAGCATCGGTTTATCACTGGCAGAAACCTGTTTCATGGCCGCACATCCCCAGCCTGACAGCCCTAACCCCGGCCCGATAGCAATCACATCGGCCCAGTCAATAGCCGCGGCCAAATTCTCTTTATTTAACGGCTGAACCATGAGTTCTGGCCGTGCTGCAAGCATGCTGGCAATATGTTCAGCGCGAGTAAGTACTCGCACAAGACCAGCACCGGTACGCAGTGCGGCTTCTCCCGCCATACGAATAGCGCCACCGGTTCCAGTATCACCACCGACAAATAATAGTTTTCCATGTTCCCCTTTATGTGAACACGGACGACGGGGCTTAATCCACTGACTGAGACAATCTACAGTAAGACGCTGAACCGGTGGTTTTTGTTCCGCCAGCCACAGAGATAAACCTAAAGAATTATAATACAGCTTACCAACAACATCTCTCGCCTGACCGGTTAATAGCCCGGTTTTTAGCGCCAAAAAAGTCAGCGTCTGTTGGGCATAAATCACATCACCGGGCACCATACCGGTATTGGCATCCAAACCGGAAGGAACATCCAACGAAACCACCGGTGCCGGGTACCGATTAGCCTGCCTAATTAATGAAGCGTATGGCTCTCTGGGCGCAGATTGAATGCCGGTTCCGAGTAAACCGTCAATAATCAAATCACAGTTCAGCGGCCAGGCGGCATGGTGGGAAAGAATCTGACCATCGTTATTGACCCAATTGTCTCTGGCCAGCTGAGCCTCAAGCGGGATCGGGCTATCTCCAGTGCAGCTAACGATAGTAATTTCTATGCCATACTGTTTAGCACATCGGGCAATAACATAGCCATCACCGCCGTTATTACCATGACCGCACAAAATCAGCCAGCGCCAGGCATCAGGGTAGAGCCGACGGCACAGCGCAAACGCAGCCTCACCGGCCCGTTCCATCAGTTGATAAAGCGATACGCCACAATGCTGCGCCCCCCTTGTTTCATTTTCTCTAATCCAGTCGGCGCGAAATACAGAATATGGTAAACTCGCCGCGTCTCTGTTTCGTTGATGGTCTATCATGTCGCGTCCTCTCGATTTCAATCTATTAGCCCAAGATATCAAGCTGTGGGGCCAGGCACTAGGTTTTCAGCAGGTTGGTATCTGTAATACCGATCTGACTGAAGAACAACCGAAGCTACAGGCATGGCTCGATCGGCAATACCACGGAGAAATGGCGTGGATGGCACGCTATGGCATGCTACGCGCCAGACCGCACGAACTCCACCCCGGAACGCTGCGGGTTATCAGCGTGAGGATGAACTATCTCCCGCCTGCTGCCGCCTTTGCTCAAACGCTAAAAAATCCTGAACTCGGCTATATTAGCCGTTATGCGCTGGGTCGCGACTACCATAAGGTACTGCGCCAGCGGCTAAAAAAGCTGGGAGAACAAATTCAAGCCTACTGTGGCGAACTCAATTTTCGCCCCTTTGTTGATTCGGCACCGATTATGGAACGACCTCTGGCCGCCAAAGCCGGTATTGGCTGGACAGGTAAGCACTCACTAATTATCAACCGCGAGGCGGGTTCTTGGTTCTTTCTGGGCGAACTGTTGGTTGACTTACCGCTTCCCGTTGACACTCCGGTAGAAGAAGGCTGCGGCCGCTGCGTTGCCTGCATGACGCTTTGCCCGACCGGGGCCATTGTGGAACCTTACGTAGTGGACGCCCGACGCTGCATATCTTACCTGACGATCGAACTGGAAGGCGTTATTCCCGAAGAATTACGGCCGTTAATGGGAAACCGAATTTATGGCTGTGATGATTGCCAGATGACTTGCCCGTGGAACCGGCTATCCCAGCTGACCAACGAAGCAGATTTTTACCCTCGTAGCTATCTATACCAGCCGCCGCTCTTGGAGCTCTTCAGTTGGAATGAGTCAACTTTCCTACATAACACCGAAGGATCGCCGATCCGCCGGATCGGCTATTTCCGCTGGCTGCGTAATATCAGCGTTGCGCTAGGCAATGCGCCATATCAGGCTGAAATAGTACAGTCTCTTGAACAGCATAAAGGGATAAGTCCGTTACTGGATGAACATATTGAATGGGCTATCGCTCAGCAAATATCACGCCGCAACAACGACTGCATTGAAATACAACAGCCAAAGCAGAAACGCTTAATCCGGTCGGTAGAAAAAGGCTTACCGAGAGATGCATAAAACACCTAATAACGCACAGATAAAAGCATAAAATAAATAATCAAGCCGCTGTGCATAAAAAAATAAAATACGTTATCTATCAACTGCAAAAAAAACTACAAGCGATCCATGCAACATTTTAAAATTAAAAAACTCTTTTAATTTCATATGGTCATAGTTTAAATATTTGATATGGCGTAAATGACCAAGTTATACACTGAAGATATAATTTTGTGGATAACTCTGTTGACAATATTACTACAAAATAGAAATCAAGCGATTTTTTAGTTCAGAATTAACGCGGAAACAACTGGCGCAAGACAGCGTTCTAATCCGCCGCGCATTATACTGCTCCTACGGCTTTATTCCCATATCACCGCCATGAAGCATTACCAATAACATATTGGTGCATCGCGCTGTTAGATAGAAATATGCAAAAGATACAGAGATAACGCAGCAGTACCTTGAGGATCCCAACAAAAAGAATAAAACGGATTGGCGAAGAGAAGGTTTTGAGGATAATTAACCTAATGGCCATCTCAAGCCGATTCCCCCTTCGCTGACAACATTACTCAAAAACTAAGCCGAAGGTTAGCATCAATATTCTCAATTAATGGAAGAGGAACCTGATGCTCGGTAGCCAAAGAGCGCCATAAAGAAACTTGGCCTATTGTTTCATCAATTATTGAATCTATCTTCTCCCGGCTAAAAATTGGGCTCAATTTCTCCAATGAATAAAAATCTTGTCGAGAAAAATCGTCTCGTTTCCCATTCAAACTCATCCAATGACTATTGACCCATTTACTGCCGGGTTTGTAGCTATATGCCAAATCATAGGCAGGAGCTAGTTGCCATCTGCCATCATCATTCAAAATGAATGCAAAGTTTTTAGAATGGTCATCATGGTTACGCGCAACGATGTTAAACACCATTCGTTTAAACAGCTCTTCAGCTTCTGTAGCTGCGAGCCGGAGTTCTCGAGCAACCCCAAATAGCTCCGAATAAGAATAGGCTCCGGGCATTTTATAATCGACGTGCGCCATACCGTTGAGCGTCTGTACATGAATCTTCTTATTACAAACCCGATCAAATCGTTGAGTAAGAAAGTGACGCCGGTTACCCTCTTCAAGCAGACTGCACGGCATCATATTGATACCGCAAGATGTAGCCATGAGATGGTAAACATACTCCATGGCTCCGTAGCCCATTGGGTCACCAAATGTTTCTACGTCTTTATTATTTCCACTAACGCCATCGAATTTCATTAGGTAGTGGGTAAAACCGGAAGGTACGTTTGTTTGCCCAGAGCGCACCTGCGTAAAATCCTTATTAAAGGCGAGAACAGCCTTTGGTCTGGCTCCTCCGGCACTCATTCCAACAGAAAGCAAAGACAGTATAGCCTCCCGGTTCTCCTGCCCATTGTTAGCAAATGAGACCGTAAAATCGTTTCGGCTATCAAGGATCTCTTGAGCAACGTTAATTAAAGATTTGATTTCAACTTGTTGAAAAGCATTAAGGCTTTTAATTCTGGTTGCTGGCGCATATTCAAGAGCACCCATGCCGCGTTTGCCAGTGTACTGAAGCCGTTGCAGCGGCGTAATGTCGCTAGGCTGCTTACCTTTACTGGCAGCCCAAGCATTTAGAACAGCGTTACCAAAATCATCAGGCAGTGAATCAGCTATAAGCCCCGGCAATCCTTTGTAAGTCTCATAATTAAGCCCGGGAAACGAATAGATCTGACCTGCTAGCGGCATTTTAATCGGAGATAGCTCGATTCCAGTACGGATAAACGAGGGCTCATATTCAAATGCTCCAATACCCGTTTCAGTATCAAAGCTTACCGCACCAATACTATATTCTCGGTATTGCACGTTAATAGCCTCCATTACCATTTAGGGAGCACCTCTTTCTCGATGGTTTTTTTACCCGATGCCCTTTGACGTTTTTTAGCCTGCAGCTTGGCTAGCTGAAGTGGGGAAATGTCCTGTTTGGGTAAAAACTTATCGATATTATCGGCTAGGTTCAAAGCCATCATGATGGCAACTAAATACTCCAGCTGTACCTTACCTTTCTCGGCACCCATAACGACCTTTCGGGAAACCCCAGAAAGATTGGCGACTTCAATTTGTGTCAGGTTGGCATTTAGCCGCGCCTGTTTGAGCCGCTCGCCAACCTCTTCAGCTATTGCAGCAGGAGAGCCTCTTTCTTTACCCATGTTATGGTTACCATTAAGGAACATTAGTTGGATTAATTGCCATTTAAGTTACTATTTTAGGATATTACAGCCAATAATGAAACACATGGTAGTAACCAAATTCTCATTAACCTATTTAAAGTTACCACATTGGGTCTTTATTGGCAATAAATGCCAATAAAGTTACTTTTTAGTATCTTTATATAATATTTAAATACCATCACTATCCTTATTCAAACATACGCTTTCCACGCACGATAGGCGCGTCAGAATAGCGATCCGCTCAATTCTATTTTCGCTGAATAAGCTCTGGTATTTTAGGATGCCAAGATGACGGATGCCGCGTTACGTCGGCTCACCCATTATTGGGGCAAATAGCGAATTCTACAAATTATCCACGATGCTGTACTGATTTCTGATTAAAGAAGTACAACCAATGGTGGTTTTAAGAAAAATTTATTTGAAGGAGGTAAGGATAAAACTGAACGTTCAACTTTTGATGACTGATGGAATGGAATTCCATAGATTGGACTTGGAGCGGGAAACGAGACTCGAACTCGCGACCCCGACCTTGGCAAGGTCGTGCTCTACCAACTGAGCTATTCCCGCATTAAGTGCCGTAATCTTTTTAACTACTATTAGAACTACTACTCGAACTACTTTAGAGCTTGGAGCGGGAAACGAGACTCGAACTCGCGACCCCGACCTTGGCAAGGTCGTGCTCTACCAACTGAGCTATTCCCGCATTAAGCGCCGTAATCTTTTTAACTACTATTAGAACTACTACTCGAACCACTTTAGAATTTGGAGCGGGAAACGAGACTCGAACTCGCGACCCCGACCTTGGCAAGGTCGTGCTCTACCAACTGAGCTATTCCCGCGCACCAAACGCCGAACGAATTAACGTTACGGGATGCGCATTATACGAAAATTAGCCCAAGCCGCAAGCTCCTTCGGTGAAAAAAAGCGCCTTTTTATTTTACATGCCTATTAAAACAGCACTCTGGTTTAATTAACACCGTTATCAATTACGCCTGAATAAAGTGCTCACGGTAATAGGCCAGCTCAGCAATCGAATCGCGAATATCATCCAATGCCTGATGAGCACTTTGCTTTTTAATACCGGCCAGAATTTCAGGTTTCCAGCGACGGGCCAGCTCTTTCAGTGTGCTAACGTCCAGATAACGATAATGGAAGTACTGCTCCAGCTCCGGCATATACCGATAAAGAAAACGGCGATCCTGTCCAATACTGTTACCGCAAATCGGTGAGCATCCGGCCGGTACCCACTGTTTTAAAAATTCGATGGTTTGTAGCTCGGCGGTACGCTCATCAACCGGGCTATCCTTGACCTTCTGGACCAGACCGCTAGCGGTGTGGGTGGTGGTATTCCACTCATCCATAATCGACATATGCTCGTCAGTCTGATGGATAGCAAAAACCGGGCCTTCCGCCAAAACGTTCAGGTTTGCGTCCGTCACAATGGTGGCAATCTCAATAATGCGATTGCGCTCAGGATCTAATCCGCTCATTTCCAGATCGATCCAAATCAGGTTATTCTCACTTCCAGACATTATGTTTCCTGCGTTATTAAGCCTACATCAGTGTATCATAGTCGTTTAAAGCGCTCCGAGCGACTATCGCCGTTCTTGAAAGGTAATTTTTGTGAGTAAAAATCAACTGTCTAAAGGCCAACAACGGCGCGTTGCTGCCAACCATCAGCGACGCTTACAAACCTCAGATAAACGCCCTGAGCCAGACGACTCCCTGTTTGGTGAAGCCCAGGAAGGCATTGTTATCAGCCGTTTTGGCAAACATGCTGACGTAGAAGCCGCTGACGGCAGCGTACACCGCTGTAATATCCGTCGCACTATTGGCTCACTCGTCACCGGCGATCGCGTAGTGTGGCGTGCCGGTACTCAGGCACAAACGTCCGGTACCCATATTGTCAAAGGCATTATCGAAGCGGTTCATGAACGCACATCGGTACTGACCCGGCCAGATTTTTACGATGGCATTAAGCCTATCGCCGCTAATATCAACCAAATCGTTATTGTTTCGGCCATTTTACCGGAGCTATCGCTAAATATTATTGACCGCTATCTGGTCGCCTGCGAAACCCTCAACGTTGAACCCATCATCGTACTCAATAAAGTCGATCTGTTAGATGAAGAAGGCCGTGAGTTTATTAACCAAACCATGGAAATCTATCAGGATATTGGCTACAAGGTGCTACAGGTTTCCAGCTATACCGGTGAAGGGATGGTTGAGCTGAAGGAGAACCTTGCCGGTCGTATTAGCATTTTTGCCGGTCAGTCCGGCGTGGGCAAATCCAGCCTGTTAAACGCGCTGCTGCCGGAAGACGAAGCAATCATCAGCGTTGGTGAGGTTTCCGATAACTCCGGCCTCGGCCAACATACCACCACCGCATCGCGCCTGTATCATGTAGTCGATGGTGGTGACATTATTGATTCACCGGGCGTTCGTGAATTCGGGCTATGGCACCTAGAACCGGAACAGGTAACCCAAGGTTATGTTGAATTTCGTGACTATATCGGCCACTGTAAGTTCAGGGACTGTAAACACATAACTGACCCCGGCTGCGCCATCAAAACCGCTGTGGACGAAGGTAAAATATCTGAAGAACGTTACGATAACTATCTCAAGATATTAGAAAGTATGGCAGAAGCCCGGGTCAGGAAAAATACCTGAGGCACTGGCCAATGCGCAATAACGCCACGCGGCACTAAATGAAACATTGCCGGTTATTTATGGTCATAATCAACGCAACAACCGTGCTGACATGCAGCGTCAGCCCCGTTACAATGCGCCACTTTATTATTTGTACGTCAATAAGTTAAAGCGAAGAGGTTTTCTGTGCTGGATAGTATAAAGATACAACTACAATATTTACTGCCTAAACAGGGGCTTACCTGTCTTGCCGGTTGGGGAGCAAACAAGCAGGCGGGCTGGTTAACCCGGCTGGTGGTAAAAGCTTTTGCTAAATATTATCGTGTTGATATGCAAGAAGCCGTAGAACCAAATACCGACGCCTACTTAACGTTCAATGAGTTCTTCGTTCGCCCGCTGCGCGATGGTGCCCGCCCGATCGTTGATGGTCCGCAGCAGTTAGCCCTGCCTGCCGATGGCGCTATCAGCCAGTTAGGCCAAATTACCGCCGGTAAAATTCTGCAGGCAAAAGGCCACGACTACTCGCTAGAAGCCCTGCTGGCCTGCAATATGCCCATGGTTGAAAAATTCCAAAACGGTCTGTTTGCTACCACCTATCTTTCGCCACGCGATTACCATCGGGTTCACATGCCGTGCCGCGGCGTTCTGCGTGAAATGCTGTATGTTCCCGGCGATCTGTTCTCGGTGAATCCATTAACGGCAGAAAACGTTCCGAACCTGTTTGCCCGCAACGAGCGGGTTATTTGCCTGTTTGATACGGAATTTGGCCCGATGGCCCAAATTCTGGTTGGCGCGACCATCGTTGGCAGTATCGAAACCGTATGGGCAGGAACCATTACCCCGCCGCGCCAGGGCGTTTTACAACGCTGGACTTACCCAACAGAGGGCGATCAAGCCATTGTTCTGGATAAAGGCGCAGAAATGGGCCGGTTCAAACTAGGCTCAACCGTGATCAACCTGTTTGCAGAAAATCGCGTAACGCTGTCTCCGGCGCTACAGAGCAAATCACCAACCCGGATGGGTGAACTGTTTGCCCAAGCGATCTAAACTGATTTAACTTACCGGGCTGCTCAACAAGAGCCCGGTTTACCATAACCCGTTCGCCAGTTACCCGACAATACCAACGCGGGCATTGTTTCAGGCGGGTATCAAGGAATACATCGATGCGTTTAATCTTGACCTTGTTAATGAGCCTGATACTCATTTTTCCCGTTCAGGCAGCAGTTCAGCCCGATGACGGGCAGATCAAGCAGGAGATAAAGCAGGCTGAAGCCCACAAGGAGATGCCTAATCAGAAAGATATTCTTGATGCCTATCAGAGCGCGCTCGGCTGGATCAACGAACGTAATGAATCGATTGCCCGCAGCCAGCAATATCGCAAAGCCATCGATGAATTTCCCAAAATAACTAAATCGCTGCGCACTCAATTAGAAAATCTGACGACCGATCCGCAGGCACCGCCGACTAACCTAAACGTGCCCGATCTGGAACAGCTCTCTATCCAGACCAACAGCCAGCTGCTTGAGCTCTCCCGACAGTTACAGCAGGAACAAGAACGTTCCCGTGAAATCAATAATTCCCTGACTCAGCTACCGTTACAGCTCGCCTCTACCCGTAAGGCACTGGGTGATGCAGAGTCTGGGCTACCTGCACAGTCCTCCGTTAATACTCCGATCAGTCAGGCTAAGGCCACTCAGCTTCAGGCTGAAATATCATTCTACAAAACGAAAGTTGATGAGCTTGAACTGGAACAGCTGTCAGCCAGTAACCGTCAGGAAATATCCCGTTTACAGGCTGAGTTATTAAAAAACAATCAAACCAAAACCGATAAGCTGCTGCAGTTAATCAATGCGCAGTTAAACAATCAGCGACAGACTGAAACGCAACAAACGCTGGAACATACCACTCAACTAGCGGAACAAAACGGCGATTTACCGGCTTCCGCGCGTAAGCTGCTACAGAGCAATCAAGAACTGTCCGAACTACTCAGCAAACAGGCGACCCGGATGGATGAAATATCCACCGAGCAGCGCTCTACCATTGCTAACACTTTACAGGTCCGTCAGGCCCTGAGCTCATTGGCCGAACAGTCCCAATGGCTTAGCATGTCGACCGCGTTGGGCGAAAGCTTACGCATGCAGGTTTCACGCCTGCCGGAAATGCCAAAACCGCAGCCACTGGACAGCGAAATGGCAGAAATGCGGGTACAGCGCCTAAGTCTGGAAGATCGCCGGGATCAACTCTCCCATATGGGGCCACTGACTCAGGATGATGGCCAACCGTTAACCGCCAGTCAGCAAGACTTGGTTAAACAGCAGATTAAAATGCAACAGGAGTTACTGTCATCGCTGTTATCTGGATATGACACCTTAATTCTTGAGATAACCAAGCTTAAAGTCTCTAACAATCAGTTAATTGAAGCATTAGTTGAAATTAAAGATGCCTCTCATCGCTATCTGTTCTGGGTGGCTGACGTTAACCCGCTCGACCTCGGCTATCCGATTGACGTTGCCAAGGATCTGACCAAGTTAGTCTCGCTTGATACGCTGTCAGAGCTCAGTGGCGCATTTAAAATGATGCTGACCACCAAAGAGTCAGTGGGGTTTATTATAGCGGCCCTACTTCTGGTTGGATTTAGCATTAGCTCAAGGCGCCACTATCAATCATTTCTCGAGCGGGTTTCATCGCGCATTGGCAAAGTAACGCAAGACCATTTCTCTTCCACTATTCGTACCGTATTTTGGTCAGTTCTGGTCGCTTTACCGCTGCCGGTACTCTGGGGCGCACTGGCTTACGGTTTGGAACACGCATGGCAATATCCGATAGCGGTTTCAATTGGTGAAGGCGTTAGCGCGACAATTCCGCTGATGTGGGTATTTATGATCAGCGCCAGCTTTGCTCACCCTCAAGGGTTGTTTATCGCCCACTTCCGCTGGTCACAGTCGCGGGTAGCTAGAGCCATGCGCTATTACCGGCTTTCCGTCTGGCTGGTCGTTCCGCTAATTATTGCCGCTATCAGCTTTGATAATTTTAACGATCGTGAATTTTCCGGTACGCTTGGCCGCCTGTGCTTTATTCTGCTGTGCGGTGCTCTGGTCATGATGACGACCAATCTGAGGCGGGCCGGTATTCCGCTGTACCTCGATCGCAAAGGCTCCGGCGAAAACGTGGTTAATCAGGCGCTATGGGGGTTCTTAATCTGTGCGCCTATCGTTGCCGCTCTGGCCTCATTCTTTGGCTACCTAGGTACTTCTCAGGCTCTGTTGCTACGGCTGGAAGCGTCGGTCGCCATCTGGTTCGGCCTGTTGGTGGTTTACCACATTATCCGGCGCTGGATGCTCATTCAGCGACGCCGTATTGAGTTCGATCGGGCCAAACAGCGCCGTGCGGAACGCCTAGCCCAGCGGGCTAAAGGTGAGGAAGAGAGTACGCCTAGCAGCTCATCCGAAAGCAATATGTTAGATATTGACGAACCGGTAGTGGTCGATCTCGACGCCATCAGCGCCCAGTCGCTACAGCTGGTTCGCTCTATTCTGGCCATGATCGCGCTGGTATCCCTGATTATCCTATGGTCAGAGATCCACTCCGCCTTTGCTTTCTTAGAAAACATTAAGCTATGGGATGTCACCTCAACGGTTCAGGGGGCTGACAGCATTCAGTCCATTACGCTGGGCTCAGTACTGATCGCTATTCTGGTATTCATTGTCACCACCCAGTTAGTGCGTAATTTACCCGCACTGTTGGAACTGGCCATTCTTCAGCATCTGGATCTGTCACCGGGTACCGGCTATGCCATATCCACGATAACCAAATACATTCTGATGCTAATTGGCGGCCTAGTTGCCTTCTCGATGATCGGGGTCGACTGGTCGAAGCTTCAGTGGTTAATCGCCGCATTGGGTGTGGGCTTGGGCTTTGGCCTGCAGGAAATCTTCGCCAACTTTATTTCCGGCCTGATTATCCTGTTTGAAAAGCCCATCAGGATAGGCGATACCGTAACCATTCGTGATTTGACTGGTTCAGTGACGAAAATTAATACCCGCGCGACCACCATCGTTGACTGGGACCGTAAAGAGATTATCGTTCCGAACAAGGCGTTTATTACCGAACAGTTTGTTAACTGGTCGCTGTCTGATTCGGTTACCCGTATCGTACTGACGGTACCCGCCACGGCCGAGACCGATCCAAATCTGGTCAAATCCATACTGGAAAACGCCGCTCACAAATGCCAGTACGTATTGGATACTCCTCAACCCGATGCGTTCTTGGTAGATATCCAGCAGGGCATTCAGATTTTTGAACTACGCGTATTCGCCGCCGACATGGGCATGCGCATGCCGTTGCGCCACGAAATGCACAGCCTCATCCTGCAATCCTATGGCGAACACGGCCTAACGCTGCCGTTCCCACCGTTCCAGATGCGGACCGACGCGGTTTCACGCGTAGGAAACAGGTCTAAACTCAAAGCCGGTGAGCTTTAAATAAACAAAGGGCACCTAACGGTGCCCTTTGACTGATGACAAACCTCATACATTAAAACGTATGTCCGAAAAGACTCAAACTGAGGGAGAGGGTTCCATTGGGGTCGTAGCTGCGTGAGCAACCGAAGCCCCCTAAGAATCCTAAGCCCGAAGCGCTTTGCACCTAAAAATATCATCCCTCAGCCGCTAGGAAGAACCAATATTCCGATGTTGATTATGCGGACGAAACTTACGCTGAAATCAAATTAAACGACTTGGTCAGCAATCTCAGAATGCCTGACGGCATCCTTTACTAAAAATAGGATTTAAGCCCGCTCCACCGTAAACGCCATCACATCGCTAATCGACGCGCTATCCAGCGCAATCATAATCAAACGATCGACGCCCAGCGCTACGCCAGAACATTCCGGCATACCGTACTTCAACGCCGCTAAGAAATTTTCATCTATCGGATGAATCGGTAAACCGCGGACTTCGCGCTTACGGTTTTCCTGCTCAAAGCGCTGACGCTGCTCTCCCGCATCGGTTAGCTCTCTGAAACCGTTAGCCAGTTCAACACCCTTATAGTAAACCTCGAAGCGTTCGGCAACCCGGTGATCTTCAGTGCTGATTTCAGCCAAAGAGGCCTGAGTCGCAGGGAAATGATACACAAAGGTCGGTTTTTCCTGACCAATATGCGGTTCAACGCCAAAGGCAAACAGCATTTGCAGCAGCGTATCGCGATCTTCCTCGCGGCTAGCCAGCTCTTCCATATCTAATTTAGCCGCGGCGGCCCGAAGTTGGGTTTTATCCGCAGACAGCGGATCTAATTCCAAATGGCGAATAAAAATTTGCTGATAAGAGACCACTTCGCTCGCGTCACAGTCGAGAATCTGCTGCAAAAGATCGTCAACTTCGTTCATCAGGCGATACATATCGAAATGCGGGCGATACCATTCCAACATGGTAAATTCAGGATTATGGTAGCGGCCTGCTTCTTCATTACGAAAACTTTTACCCATCTGATAGATAGGCCCGCTTCCGGCTGCCAGTAAACGCTTCATATGAAACTCAGGGCTGGTCATTAAGTACAACGTCAGGCCATCGGCCGCGCCCGGCCCAACAAAACGGGTCTCAAAAGGGAATAAATGAATATCAGTGACCGTTGCCTGGCTCATGGCTGGGGTATCGACTTCCAATACGCCGCGTTCGGAAAAAAAACGCCGCATATCACCAATAATTTTGGCGCGCTTTAATAGCTTTGCAATAGAGGCATTGGGCTGCCAGCTTGCCACATCGCTCATGGTGACCTACTCCAAATTTAAATTTGTCCGGCAGTCTACCTGCATCCTATCCGACAAACAAATTTACCACTGATTTAGCCCGAACAACTGAGAGTTCAGTCGCGCGGCCGACATAAAAACACAATTATTTAATATAATGATCACATTTCGTTAATAATTTAATTTTAAAAAAAAAGTTATTGTTTATTCTTGATAGATAACTACAAAAAAAATCGAACGCATCAATATTCACATACATAATATTAGATAGAATAACCGTCTTATACTAAACCTACCGCTATTTTTGGTGGTAGACGCGATTATCGTCAGATTATCCTAAAGCTGTGGACATATAACACGCTTGGAAAATATTACTCTTTTTACACTTTAACTGGAACATTTGGAGGAATGCAGTGCAAACCTTTAACGCTGATATTGCTATCATCGGTGCCGGTGGCGGCGGCCTTCGCGCCGCTATCGCCGCCGCCGAAGCTAATCCCGAACTCACCA
>NZ_WOYF01000017.1 GCF_009800925.1 Budvicia diplopodorum
GGGAAAAATGGTGAAGCTGCCGGTACGAAGAGAAAGGGCCTTTCCTAGAGTGGTGAAGGAAAGGCCGCATAAATATGGCAAAGCTAGGAACAAAAAAGCCAGTCAGTTGCTTAACTGACTGGCATTAGCGCCTTGCGGGCACCTGTTTTGGTTAGATGATATAGCTAGCGTTTTAGTCTTGAACGATGCTGTTATAGCATTCAATAACGCTAAACTGCTTGTTCTGAAGGTCATTTAAAAGATCTTCATCTTTGTTTTTACCCATATCACGGATAGTCACTTTTGTTGCGATACTGTAGGCGTTTAATGCTTCAATGTAGTCATTTAATTTGCCTTCAGCTAAGCCTTCTTTTGCTAAAGTTGCCGGTTTTTCTTTGGCTTTTTTCAGTGCAACCACGGCATCTTCAATTAGCTTAGATTTGGCTTCATAGGCGGCTTTATCTGATTTTTTTAAGCTACTATTTTTATTGTAGTCGTCCACCAAACCATCAAAAATATCGGAAACCCGATCCACGCTCTCATAAACGACCAACATTGAATCAAAACCTTTGGCTTTTAACGTAGCCATTTCTTTTACATGGAGTTGTTGATAAAGATTGTTGTGGGCCAGCTTGGCATTTTCACTGGCTACTACATATTTTTCATAGGCTTCAGCGATGACTTTGTGAAGCTGCGGTGACTTTTTAAAGTCATCGAGTTTAAATTCTTCACTGGTCTTGTAGTAATCGATTAGCTGGTCAAAGGCATTGCTCATGCCGATAACGCTTTCAACGTATTCTGTGCCGGCTTTATCAATGTCAGGCATTGCCGGTTTCATGTTTTTAATCGCGTTGGTGATTGACCGGTATTTCTCAATTTCGTCACTGCTAACTTTTCCTAACGGGCCGAAAGCCGTCATCGTAAAGAAAGTATCTAGCGTATTTTCTTTCGCTCTGATTTTTTTAAGCGTGAACTTCCCATTATTGTCCGAAATTTCAATGTACTTCTTAACTCGATTAGGAACTTGGGTTATTTGTGTTAACAGTGTCATGCCACCAAATTTTTTCCCATCAGCGCCTTTCATATCAATTGTTGATTCATTATTGAATACGTCCAGCCATAAGTTACCTTTTGCCGCCTCTTGTGCGGTTAAATTTTCTTCGGCGGTTGGAGATGCATTGGAAGTGTTAACAGACTCAACAACTTTTGGTGGCTCTGAGGCTGATTTAGATGAGTCTTTGTCTTTATCGTCACAGCCGACAAGCAGTCCTACAACCAATGTGGCTAGTAGTAATTTTCTTGTAGTGGTTAATTTGCCCATGTTTGGAATCCTTTCATAAATCCATATTAACAATAAAAAATAGTAAAGTTTTCTCTTTGATATTCAATGGCTATCTTTTTGTTTTTCAAAGAAAAAACACTAATTGGTTGAGATTGAGAGCGATAAGTGGCTATAGCTCTGCCAGCGGCTTTCTTGCAATAGCGACTCAGCCTGTAAAGGATACTTTGAAACCCACCCTTTGGCTATATTGAGGCGTAGCTGCTCACCCTCATTTTCTAATACAATCTCTGGTATTAAGTCAGCGTGACGGGAACGGCACAGCAAAATGGCGATACGCAGTAAGCGGACTAAGCGTTGTGCTTGTTGAGGTGAAAGCGCGTTTTGTTCTGCCAGAACTTGCAGATTGAACGCGTTGGTTTGATTAAGTAATAACGCTGCGATTAACTTTTTTTGTGCCGGGGTAAAGCCTGGCATATCCATGTTGGTAATTAGATAGGAGGCATGTTGAGCTGAGTTTTTAAACTCAACGCTTAGTCCAATTTCGTGAATCTGGCATGCCCAAGATAGCAGCTCAGACACAGCGTCATTGAGCTCCCAACTCGGCTTTAACTGCTGGTATAAACGATCTGCCACTTGGCTGACAAGCATAGCCTGTGCGGTATCGATCGTATACCGACGCTGAATTGCCTGAATCGTTCTCTGCCGAATATTATTTTCTACAGGAAGATTCAGCATGTCATAGACTAATCCTTCTCTTAGCGCTCCGCCGGCTAACGTCATGCTAGTGATATGTAAACTTTCAAAAATGGCAATTAGGATAGAAAGCCCGCTGGGGAAAACCAAGGCTCTTTCTAACGTTAGACCTTCTATTTCTAACTCTTCTAGCTTTCCGCACTGAATAGCACGTTCTTTTAATTGTTGTAATTTCTCAAGGGTAATTTGTTCATTCATCCCCTGAGCTATCATAATTTCCTGCAATGCCTGAACGGTCCCCGATGCTCCGACGCAAACTTGCCAGCCTTGGTGCATCAGGTGTTCGGCAATGTGCTTAAGATTATTTTTGGCAGCGGTTTCTGCACGATGAAAATTATCGGCGTTGAGGATTCGATTATGAAAATATTTTTCAAGCCAGGTTACGCATCCCATTGGTAAGCTGAATAACAAGGAGGCTAATGAATCATTTCCTGCTATTAATTCTGTACTACCACCGCCAATATCAATGACTAAGCGTGATTTTTCGCCACCGGTAGTATGGGCTACTCCTTGATAAATTAGCCCTGCTTCTTCTTCTCCGCTGATGATCTTTACCGGGATACCCAGAATTTCTTCAGCGACAGAGATAAAGTGCGTTGCATTGGTAGCCGCACGCAACGTTGCTGTTGCAACAACGCGTACCCGTTCGGGTGCAATATCATACAATCGTTCGGAAAACAGTCGTAAACATTGCCAACCCCGCTGCATCGCCTCTTCGGATAAGTGACTGTGCCGATCGAGCCCGGCGGCTAGCCGGACTTTGCGTTTTATCCGGTCAATAGTCTGAACATGACCGGATGTCTCTCTGACAACCAACATATGAAAGCTATTCGAACCAAGGTCGATAACGGCATAAGTAGACGAAGCTCTTATTCCTTTTTTCATATTCCTCAATAATCAACCCGTATCATATCAGCTAGGGCGTTTTCTGTTACGCATTGGGCTATTACGACGGGGACCGCTGCTATTGCGGCGAGGGCCTCCGGCATTGCGTGGACGAGGAAGACGCTTCGGCGCTGGAAACTCGGTTAACAATGCATCTGAATTATAACGACTTACGGGAATTGAGTGCCCCGTATATTGCTCAATGGCCGGCAGATTAAGTGCATATTGCTCACAGGCCAAGGTAATAGAATGTCCACTCGCACCTGCCCGACCTGTCCGGCCAATTCGATGAACATAGTCTTCACAATCATCAGGAAGGTCGTAGTTAAAGACGTGAGTAACTTCAGGAATATGTAAACCACGGGCAGCAACGTCAGTTGCAACAAGAATATCTATGTTGCCTTTGGTAAAGTCATCGAGAATGTGAAGGCGTTTTTTCTGAGGTACGTCACCGGTTAATAAACCAACACGATGTCCGTCCGCGGCCAAATGGCCCCAGATATCCTCACAAGAGTGTTTAGTATTCGCGAAAATGATGCAGCGATCTGGCCATTCTTCTTCAATCAGAGTTTGCAACAGTCGCATTTTATCTTCATTAGAAGGATAAAAAAGCTCTTCTTGAATTCGATGGCCCGTTCTCTGCAGTGGCTCAACTTCAACATATTGCGGGCTATTCATATGTTCGAAAGCCAGTTCGCGAACGCGGAAAGAAAGCGTTGCGGAAAATAGCATGTTTAGCCGCCGCTCAACCGCAGGCATACGGCGGAAAATCCAACGGATATCTTTAATAAAGCCAAGATCGAACATGCGATCGGCTTCATCTAATACGACAACTTGAATCGCACCTAGGTCGATATGATTTTGTTTAGCGTAATCGATCAGGCGACCGGTGGTTCCGATCAGGATATCAACGCCTGATTCCAGCACTTTTAGCTGTTTGTCATAGCCATCGCCACCGTAGGCTAATCCGATTTTTAAGCCAGTTTCTTGCGCTAATGCCTCTGCATCATTATGGATTTGTACCGCTAATTCGCGGGTCGGTGCCATAATTAAAGCGCGTGGCTGATTCACCTGACGCTCAGAACTCGACGGGTGAGTGAGTAGATAGTTGAAGGTTGATGCCAGAAAAGCTAATGTTTTTCCGGTACCGGTTTGTGCCTGTCCTGCAACGTCACGACCCATGACCGTAAAAGGTAACGCCAATGCTTGGATTGGCGTACAGTAGTGAAAACCTTTACTTTCAAGGGCTTTTACTACCGAAGGGTGTAGTGCGAAGTCGGCAAACTTCTGTTCTGTTAAGTGTGTTTTGCTCATAGTGGTGTAGAATATCAGTTAACCCTGTATTCACGAAAGTATTGCTTTACGAAAGCGTATCCGTTGAAATAAAGTCAATATAAATTCAACGTTTCTCTGGTTAATATAACACCAATGAAACAGAACTAATCCTGTGGAGTCAAACATGAGCGAAAAAATTATTCACTTAACTGATAGCAGCTTTGAAAGTGATGTTTTAAAAGCGCAAGGGCCTGTGCTTGTTGATTTCTGGGCGGAATGGTGTGGTCCATGTAAAATGATTGCCCCAATACTTGATGAAGTGGCGACCGAGTATGAAGGTAAATTAACCGTTGCTAAGCTGAATATCGATCAGAATCCGGCGACGGCTCCTCAATATGGAATTCGCGGTATTCCAACTTTATTGCTATTTAAAAACGGCGCTGTTGCAGCAACAAAGGTTGGTGCTCTGTCTAAATCCCAGCTCAAAGAGTTCTTAGATACCAGTATCTAATCGATTTTTACCGGTTGTTCTATTTCTTGTTTACCCATGTAATGATGTCGGGTAAACAAGAAGCTTAAACCGTGAAATTGAGCTAATCCCCAAATTTGCCCATTATTTCTAGCTAAAAAGCACTTTAGATACCGTAATTTGTTTTAAGACCCGTAGACGACGAGAATAAAGCGTGCTACCTTTAATCACGCTTCGTGCGATCTTATCTATATACACATACTCGTTTTAAAATCGTAGCTTAAGGCAATTTATGCAGTTCAACTCCGGCTTCAGGCTGTAGATGCTATGATTTTAAAACAGGTTTAGAATGTATATCCAAACGTTAACTTTCTGAATTTTCTAATATGCAATCAGATTCAACATGCTACTTAATTTTCTGATTGATATAGAACAGTAATTGGATATTCTAATATTACAGGCGTGGCGTGCACTGCCAGCTACTCACAAAGACTTTTCGAGACAGACCCCGAGTTAAAGAACCCACCTATGAATCTTACCGAACTAAAAAATACGCCGGTCTCTGAGCTAATTACTCTCGGCGAAAATATGGGGCTAGAGAATCTGGCCCGTATGCGCAAGCAAGATATAATTTTCTCTATCCTTAAACAGCATGCAAAAAGTGGAGAAGATATTTTTGGCGATGGCGTATTAGAAATATTGCAGGATGGATTTGGTTTCCTCCGTTCAGGGGATAGTTCCTACCTCGCTGGTCCTGATGATATCTATGTCTCTCCTAGTCAAATTCGTCGTTTTAACCTCCGTACCGGTGATACCATTTCAGGTAAAATTCGTCCACCAAAAGAAGGTGAACGTTATTTTGCACTGTTAAAAGTTAACGAAGTTAACTATGACAAACCTGAAAACGCCCGTAATAAAATCCTGTTTGAAAACTTAACGCCATTACATGCTAACTCTCGGTTACGCATGGAGCGTGGTAATGGTTCAACTGAAGATTTGACTGCTCGCGTTCTAGATTTAGCTTCACCTATCGGTCGTGGTCAACGTGGCCTGATTGTTGCTCCGCCGAAAGCGGGTAAGACTATGTTGCTGCAAAATATTGCAACCAGCATTGCCTATAATCACCCCGACTGCGTGCTGATGGTCTTGTTGATCGATGAGCGGCCAGAAGAAGTTACAGAGATGCAACGCTTAGTTAAAGGTGAAGTGATAGCTTCGACCTTTGATGAGCCAGCCTCTCGCCACGTTCAGGTTGCCGAGATGGTAATTGAAAAGGCGAAGCGTCTGGTTGAGCATAAGAAAGACGTTATTATTTTACTGGACTCCATTACTCGTTTAGCCCGTGCCTATAACACCGTGGTTCCTGCATCAGGCAAAGTATTAACCGGTGGTGTGGATGCCAATGCGCTACATCGCCCTAAGCGTTTCTTCGGCGCTGCACGTAATGTTGAAGAGGGTGGTAGCTTAACAATTATCGCTACTGCTTTAGTTGATACCGGTTCTAAAATGGATGAAGTCATTTACGAAGAATTTAAAGGCACCGGTAATATGGAGCTGCATTTATCTCGTAAAATAGCAGAAAAACGCGTATTCCCTGCTATTGATTATAACCGTTCCGGTACGCGTAAAGAAGAATTGTTGACTACGTCAGAAGAGCTGCAAAAGATGTGGATCTTGCGTCGGATTATTCATCCTATGGGTGAAATTGATGCAATGGAATTCCTGATTAATAAGCTAGCCATGACGAAAACTAATGATGAATTCTTTGATATGATGAAGCGTTCGTAATAATAGATTAATTAATAATGAGTGTTAGGGTAACATCCTAATACTCATAAATTTTATTGAGAGCCGCGAATCGTGAATTTACTCAATATGAGTGGCGATCTTGCTATCGTCTTCTTATTTTCTTTAGCTTTTCTGTTTTTCGCCAGAAAGGTCGCTAAAAAAATTGGTTTAGTTGATAAACCTAATAATCGTAAACACCACCATGGGCTTATTCCATTGGTTGGCGGTATCTCCGTTTATGCTGGGATTTGTTTGTATCTCTTTCTTAACTGGAATGAGGTTGAACAACCCGGCATTTATCTTATTTGTTCTGGTTTATTAGTGCTTGTTGGCGCTATTGATGACCGCTTTGATATTAGCGTGAAATTTAGGGCCACCGTTCAGGCATTAGTCGCTATTGCGATGATGTATTTTGCCGGGCTTTATTTACATAGCTTAGGTAAAATATTAGGTCCATGGGAGTTAGTTCTTGGGCCTGTTGGTTATCTGGTTACGCTTTTTGCCGTATGGGCTTCGATTAATGCCTTTAACATGGTCGATGGTATCGACGGGTTATTGGGTGGCCTGAGTAGCGTGACTTTTGGTGCGTTAGGTATTTTGTTACTGATTGATGGCCAAACTTATTTGAGCTATTTGTGTTTTGCTATTATTGCCGCGACGATTCCCTACTTATTACTGAATCTGGGTATTTTCGGTAAAGACTATAAAGTCTTTATGGGTGATGCTGGCAGTACGTTGATTGGTTTTACCGTCATTTGGATTTTACTCCAGAGCACTCAGGGCGTTGGTCATCCAATGAATCCGGTCACGGCTCTCTGGGTTATTGCCATTCCCCTGATTGATATGATTGCTATTATGTATCGGCGGCTACGTAAAGGTATGAGCCCTTTCTCTGCCGATAGACAACATATCCATCACCTTATTATGCGTGCCGGATTCACATCTCGTCAGGCTTTCGTTTTAATTACTCTGGCTGCTGCTATATTGGCTGCTATTGGTGTTATCGGTGAACACATTATCTTCCTTTCTGAATGGATGATGTTGGCACTGTTCTTACTCGCATTTATGGTATATGGCTTCTGCATTAAACATGCTTGGCGCGTTGCCCGTTTTATCAAACGGACCAAGCGCCGCATGCGGCGGACCGGTAAAAATCAGCGTATTTCTTAAATAGAGGCTTTTGTCGTAGACATGAAACCAGAGATCCAGTCAGTTGATAATGAATTAGATATTCGCGGGCTATGTTACTCACTATGGTATGGGAAAATATGGATTGTGGGTATTGCGGTACTTTTCGCCGCCGCCACGCTCGTTTATTCCTACTTAGTAAAACAAGAGTGGAGTACAACGGCTATTACCGATAAGCCTACGGTGAATATGTTGGGTGGATACTATTCTCAGCAGCAGTTTCTCCGTGGCCTAGTGCGTAATATTAATAATAGTGCTCAGACTGTTGAAATCCCCATTACGGAAGATGTGTATAACGAATTTGTTATGCAGCTGTCTTCTTATGATGCGCGCCGTGATTTCTGGCTACAGTCAGACTATTACAAACAGCGTAAAGAGGGAGATTCTCGGGCTGATGCGGTACTGCTCGACGAGTTAATTAATAATATTACTTATATCCCTCGTGATGATAAAAAGGTGATAAACGACAGCGTGAAGCTTTCTGCTGAAACGCCAAGCGATGCCAATCAATTGCTTCGTCAGTATGTCGACTTTGCTAGCCAGAGAGCTGTTATGCATCTTAATGAAGAGCTACAGGGGACTTGGTCTGCTCGTCAGAAAACCTTAACCAATCAGGTTAAGCGCCAAGAAGATATTGCTAATGCCGTTTATCAGCGTGAAGTAAAACGCGTTGAACAGGCTCTCAATGTTGCTCAGCAGCAGGGAATAGCACGCTTGCAAACTGATATTCCGGCCGATCAATTACCGAATTCAGAGCTTTTCTTATTAGGTAAACCAATGCTTCAAGCCAGACTTGAGACATTAAAGGCAGATGGACCTAATTTTAATAGCGACTACGATCGAGATCGTGCGGTGCTGTCTGCATTAACCGATGGCGTAACGCCGGACGATAAATTTAAGGCTTACCGATACTTACGTACGCCAGAAGATCCAATTACCCGTGATAAACCTCGTCGCGTATTCCTACTCATTATGTGGGGTGGCATCGGCGGTTTAATTGGTGCTGGTGTTGCATTAAGTCGCAGACGGAAGTGAATAAGATATAAGGATAGGCGCCATCAGGCGCCTGAATAGCGGTTAATTACCGTAATTTGGCTGATTTAAAGAGATTTCTCTGTGAAAGTGTTAACTGTTTTTGGTACGCGGCCTGAAGCGATTAAGATGGCTCCGTTAGTACATGCACTAGCTGACGACACCTATTTTGAATCTAGAGTTTGTGTTACGGCTCAGCATCGAGAGATGTTGGATCAGGTACTAAAATTATTTGATATTAAACCTGATTATGACTTAGATATTATGCGTCCGGGGCAAGGGCTAACAGAGATTACCTGCCGCATACTGGAAGGGCTTAAGCCTGTATTAGAAGACTTTAAGCCGGACGTAGTATTGGTTCATGGTGATACAACAACGACTTTAGCAACCAGCTTAGCTGCATTTTATCAATGTATACCCGTTGGGCACGTTGAGGCGGGTTTACGTACCGGTGATATTTATTCACCGTGGCCTGAAGAAGGGAATCGTAAGCTTACTGGTCATTTAGCCATGTATCACTTCTCGCCAACAGAAACGTCAAAACAGAATCTTCTCACCGAAGCTATACCTACAAGCCGTATTTTTGTTACCGGAAATACGGTTATCGATGCTCTATTTTGGGTTCGTAACCGGATTAAGAACGATAGCTCACTGCAAAGTGAAATGGAGCAGCGTTATCCTTTTCTGCAACAAAAGAAAAAAGTGATTTTAGTCACGGGTCACCGTCGGGAAAGTTTTGGTGACGGTTTTGAGCGAATTTGCGGTGCATTAGCCGATATCGCCCGTACCCATCCAGACGTTCAAGTCGTTTATCCTGTCCATCTCAATCCGAATGTCCGTGAACCAGTTAAGCGTATTCTTAGTGATATCGATAACGTCATTTTGATCGAGCCACAAGACTACTTACCTTTTGTTTATCTGATGGATCACGCTTACCTGATTTTGACTGATTCTGGTGGAATTCAGGAAGAGGCCCCTTCTCTGGGTAAACCTGTTTTAGTCATGAGAAAAACCACTGAGCGTCCGGAAGCCGTAGCGGCCGGGACTGTTCGATTAGTTGGTACGGATATTGCATTGATTTTGGAAGAGGTTAGCCGACTTTTAACGGATGAAAGTGAATATCACTTAATGAGTCGTGCCCACAATCCATACGGTGACGGAAAAGCCTGTCAGCGAATTCTCGACGTTTTAAAAAACAGTCAGGTGAAAATATGAGTTTTGAAACAATTTCGGTTATTGGTCTTGGATATATTGGTTTACCAACCGCAGCGGCTTTTGCATCGCGCAAAAAGAAAGTGATCGGTGTTGATGTTAATCAGCATGCGGTTGATACCATTAATCGTGGTGCTATTCATATTGTTGAGCCCGATCTGGATAAAGTGGTTAAAGAGGCCGTTGACGCTGGATTTTTGCAGGCGGTGATTAAACCTCAGGCAGCTGATGCATTTTTGATTGCAGTGCCTACTCCATTTAAAGGCGACCATGAACCCGACATGGTTTACGTTGAAGCCGCGGCTAAATCAATTGCACCAGTACTGAAAAAGGGTGATTTGGTTATTCTGGAATCAACATCTCCAGTAGGTGCAACAGAGCAAATGGCTGAATGGCTAGCCGCTGCTCGCCCTGACCTTACGTTTCCTCAGCTGGCTGGAGAAGCCGCTGATATTAACATCGCTTACTGCCCAGAGCGTGTACTGCCGGGTAAAGTGATGGTTGAGCTGATTCAAAATGACCGCGTTGTTGGTGGCATGACGCCTCGTTGTTCTGAAAGAGCCAGCGCGTTGTATAAAATATTTTTAAAAGGTGAGTGCGTGATCACTAACGCGCGTACCGCTGAGATGTGTAAGTTGACCGAAAATAGCTTCAGAGATGTCAATATTGCGTTTGCCAATGAACTGTCATTAATATGTGACCGTCAGGACATTAACGTATGGGAGCTGATACGTTTAGCTAACCGTCATCCTCGGGTTAATATTCTTCAGCCAGGGCCGGGCGTCGGCGGGCACTGTATTGCTGTTGATCCATGGTTTATTGTTGCGCAGAACCCAAAAGAAGCTCGTATGGTACGAACCGCCCGTGAAGTTAACGATGGCAAGCCGTACTGGGTGCTGGATAAGGTTAAAGCTGCCGTTGCAGATTGCCTTACTGCGACCGGTAAACGTGCAACTGAAATTAAAATCGCCTGCTTTGGTTTAGCCTTTAAGCCTGATATTGATGATTTGCGGGAAAGTCCTGCACTTGAAATTACCCATATGATTGCCGACTGGCATGCTGGTACGACATTGGCCGTTGAGCCTAATGTTCACCAGTTGCCTAAAGTTTTAGCGGAACATGTGACTCTGGCAGATACCGCTCAAGCACTGATTGATGCTGATGTATTAGTCATGCTGGTTGATCACAGCCATTTTAAAGCAATTAGCCCAGACGAAGTTAAACAAAAGTGGATCATTGATACTAAAGGAATATGGCGTTGAGTAAGATTCTTGTTACCGGCGGAGCGGGTTTTATCGGATCGGCAGTGGTAAGGCACATTATTAATCACACCTCGGATAGCGTCGTTGTGGTTGATAAGCTAACGTATGCTGGCAATCTGGATTCTCTGAACGACGTTTCGGCCTCAAAACATTATGCTTTTGAGCAGGTTGATATTTGCGATAGAGCATCGTTGGACCGGGTGTTTGCACAGCACCAGCCCGATTTAGTGATGCATCTGGCGGCTGAAAGTCATGTGGATCGTTCTATTGATGGCCCTGCCGCTTTTATTGAAACCAATATTGTTGGTACTTATTCGTTACTGGAAGCGGCGCGCCATTATTGGTTAAGTCTGAGCGCTGATGCTAAACAAGCGTTCCGTTTTCATCATATTTCGACTGATGAAGTGTACGGTGATTTACACGGTACCCATGACCTGTTTACCGAAACGACTCCGTATGCTCCAAGTAGCCCTTATTCTGCGTCTAAGGCATCAAGCGACCATCTGGTCAGGGCCTGGCAGCGGACCTATGGTTTGCCAACGATCGTAACCAACTGTTCCAATAATTACGGCCCGTATCATTTTCCTGAGAAATTGATTCCTTTAGTGATTTTAAATGCTTTAGAGGGTAAGCCATTACCGGTTTATGGGAATGGTGCTCAGGTTCGAGATTGGCTGTTTGTTGAAGACCATGCTCGGGCACTGTATCAGGTTGTTACTGAAGGTGTTATTGGCGAGACGTATAATATTGGCGGTCATAACGAACGTAAGAATATTGACGTTGTGCGTACAATTTGCCAGTTACTCGAAGAACTGGCTCCGGTGAAACCAGCCGGATTAGCTAAATATGAAGATTTGATTACGTTTGTTACCGATCGCCCGGGGCATGATATGCGCTATGCGATTGATGCGAATAAAATTGAGCGTGAACTTGGCTGGAAACCGCTAGAAACGTTTGAATCCGGTATTCGTAAAACGGTGGCATGGTATCTGGCGAATGAAGTCTGGTGGCAGCGCGTTCAGGATGGTACTTATGCCAGAGAACGCATAGGGCTTGAGTCCTAGCTTTAATATTCAATGGTATGGGAGCGCTGAATATTAGCACTCCCTTAATATCTTTTATCAAGATTAATATCGGCTGTTTATCGATAGGAAAATAGCCAGTAATAACGGTGAAGCCAATGAAAGGCATTATTCTTGCGGGCGGTTCCGGCACTCGCCTTTATCCGATTACACGCGGTGTATCGAAGCAATTATTACCTATTTACGATAAACCAATGATTTATTATCCCTTATCTGTACTGATGCTGTCTGGCATTCGGGATATTTTGATTATTTCTACGCCCGAAGATCTACCTGCTTTTCAGCGCCTATTGGGTAACGGTGATGAGTTTGGCATTAAGCTTAGCTATGCCGCTCAACCAAGCCCCGACGGGCTGGCTCAGGCTTTCCTGATTGGTGAGGAGTTTATTAATGGTGATTCTTGCTGTTTAGTGCTGGGCGATAACATCTTCTTTGGCCAAAGCTTCAGTCCTAAGTTGCGTAGCGTTGTTTCTCGTACACAAGGCGCTACAGTGTTTGGCTATCAGGTGATGGATCCGGAGCGCTTTGGCGTGGTTGAATTCGACGATAATTTCAGAGCATTATCGATTGAAGAAAAGCCGGTTAAGCCTAAATCTAACTGGGCTGTTACCGGGCTTTATTTTTATGATAATCAGGTCGTTGATCTGGCTAAGCAGGTTAAACCGTCACTGCGTGGTGAGCTGGAGATTACCTCAATAAACCAGATGTATCTGGAAAAGGGTGAACTTAACGTTGAGCTACTCGGCCGGGGTTTTGCATGGTTAGATACCGGTACTCATGACAGCCTGATCGAAGCCAGCACTTTTGTACAGACCGTTGAAAAGCGTCAGGGTTTTAAAGTTGCCTGTCTGGAAGAAATTGCCTGGCGTAACGGCTGGCTGGATGACGCCAGCGTATTGAAAACGGCTAATTTATTGTCAAAAACCGGATACGGTAAGTATTTACAGGATTTATTAAATGTCCGTCCGCGCCAGTATTGATTCGCTGGCATGGGAGAGTGAATTCTTCGCTCTGCCGACGGCTAAGCTAAATTTCGCCAATCCAGAGGCTCAGCCGATCGGTATTGATGAACTCGCGCATTTCAAACTGGTTCAAGCAAAGATCCCTGCCAGTCAGATCGAACTTATCGATGAACTGAGTGCGCTAGATTTTCATTTAGTGGAAGGTGAGGTTGATTTTATCTTGCCAGTTAATGAAGCTAATGATTTGAAACCTGAGCTTAACTATTCCACTCGTTTGGCTACAGAACATGATATTGCGCGATTAAGGGCGGTAGCTTCAGACGTTTTTCAGCATAGCCGTTTTCGAACTCCTTGGTATCAGCCGGACGATAGTAGTCGGTTTTATGCTCTGTGGGTAGAAAAGGCGGTGTTAGGTACTTTTGATCGCCAATGCTTGTTGCTTGAAGATGAACGGGGAAATACTCTTGGTTTTGTTACTTTGCGTTCAACTGATGAGCTGCAGGGTCGAATTGGACTGTTAGCCGTCTGGCCTGAATACAACAATAAAGGCATTGGTATTGAATTGATGAAAGTTGCAAAACGCTGGTGTGCTGAACAAGGCTTGAAAAGCCTGCTTGTCGCTACTCAGATGGGAAATGTTGCGGCTTTACGTCTCTATATTCGTAGCGGTGCTTCAATACACAGCACTGCATATTGGTTATACAAATAACTCTTATTTAGGTGGAAAGATGATTCCGTTTAACACTCCTCCGGTTGTTGGTACAGAATTAGAATATATGCAAGCCGCGATGGGTAGCGGTAAGTTGTGTGGTGACGGTGGTTTTACTCGTCGTTGTCAGCAATGGATGGAACAACATTTTGGTAGCCATAAGGTTCTATTAACGCCTTCCTGTACCGCCTCTCTAGAGATGGCTGCTTTATTGCTCGATATTAAACCCGGCGATGAAGTTATTATGCCGAGCTTTACCTTTGTTTCCACTGCGAATGCTTTTGTATTACGCGGTGCTAAAGTGGTATTTGTGGATTTACGCCCGGATACAATGAACATTGATGAAACTAAAATCGAAGCGGCGATAAATGAAAATACGCGGGCAATTGTTCCCGTTCACTACGCTGGCGTAGCCTGCGAGATGGACGTGATTATGGCGCTGGCGAAAAAATATAACCTGTTTGTGGTTGAAGATGCGGCTCAGGGCGTCATGTCGACTTATAAAGGTAAAGCATTAGGTACTATCGGTCATATTGGCTGTTTTAGTTTCCATGAAACTAAAAACTATACTGCTGGCGGTGAAGGCGGAGCTACGTTGATCAACGATCCATCACTGATTGAGCGGGCTGAAATTATCCGTGAAAAAGGGACTAACCGTAGTCAATTTTTCCGTGGTCAGGTCGATAAATATACCTGGAGAGATATTGGCTCCAGCTATCTGATGGCGGATCTGCAGGCGGCTTATTTGTGGGGCCAGCTTGAAGTGGCTGAGATGATTAATCAACGTCGTCTTGAACTTTGGCATAACTATTATGATGCGTTTAAGTCGCTAGCGGCAGAAGGGCGCATTGATCTACCGGTTATTCCTGCAGATTGTAAGCAAAATGCCCATATGTTCTACATTAAGCTTAAAGACGTTGAAGATCGCACCAGCTTTATTAACTATTTGAAAGAAGCTGAAATTATGGCTGTTTTCCACTATATCCCTCTACACGCTTGTCCGGCCGGTGAGAAGTTTGGCGTTTTCCACGGAGAAGATCGTTATACCAGCAAAGAGAGTGACCGTTTAGTGCGTTTGCCGCTGTTTTTTAATATGACAGATATTAATCAACGTACGGTTATCAATACTATCCTTAACTACTTCGCCTGATATGTCTCTGGCCAAAGCATCAATATGGACCGCAGGCTCTACGCTGATCAAAATTGGCGTAGGGCTGCTGATCGTTAAGCTGCTGGCTGTTTCATTTGGCCCCAGCGGTGTCGGGCAGGCCGGTAACTTTCGTCAGCTAATTACCGTGTTAGGCGTATTGTCGGGAGCCGGTATTTTTAACGGTATTACCCGGTATGTCGCTCAATATCAGCAAGAGCCTGAACAGTTACGTAAAGCCTTAGGGACGTCTGCCAGCATTATTTTAGGCTTTTCTACGCTGCTGGCAGTAATTTTCCTGCTGTTTGCTGAGCCTATCAGCGCTGCGCTATTTGGCTATGCTAAATACCAAAATGTTGTCAGGGTTGTGGCTTTTGTCCAGATGGGGATTGCTTACGCAAACTTTTTCTTAGCGATATTAAAAGGCTATCGAGACGCTGCTGGTAATGCGCTTGGCGTGATCGGCGGTAGTTTATTCGGTGTCGTTGGCTATGTTGCCTGTTACCTGCTTGGTGGGTATGAAGGCGCGTTGCTGGGTTTAGCGTTAGTACCCGCATTAGTCGTTATTCCGGCCAGCTTTATTTTATGGCGCAGAAAAACTATCCCACTACACTATATTAAACCCATGTGGGATAAGGCATTAGCCAGCAATTTAGGCAAATTTACCATTATGGCGTTAATTACGTCAGTGACTTTACCGGTTGCCTACGTGATGATGCGTAACCTATTGGCTAAAAATTACAGTTGGGATGATGTGGGAATTTGGCAGGGCGTGAGCAGCATTTCAGACGCATACCTCCAGTTTATCACCGCCTCATTTACCGTCTATCTGCTGCCAACCCTTTCCCGACTGACGAACAAGCAGGATATCTCCCGAGAGATTCTGCGTTCCTTGAAATTTGTTCTGCCAGCGGTCGCGCTGGTGAGTTTGAGCGTTTGGGTTTTGCGAGATTTTGCCATTTGGCTGCTTTTTTCTAGCAAATTTGTAGCGATGCGCGATCTATTTGCCTGGCAATTAGTCGGCGACGTCCTTAAAGTCGGATCTTACGTTTTCGGCTATTTAGTGATTGCCAAGGCTTCGTTAAGATTTTATGTACTGACAGAGGTTAGTCAATTTGCCCTACTGACCGGTTTTTCTCATTGGCTAATACCACAAAATGGGGCATTAGGCGCCGCTCAGTCTTATATGGCTACCTACGTCATCTATTTTATCCTTTGTAGCTGCGTTTTCTTTATTTATCGTAGACGATCATGACAACTTTGATTCACATATTAGGTTCAGACATTCCTCATCATAACGTAACGGTGTTACGTTTTTTTAATGATGTTTTGTCAGAGCAGGCTCCACATGAGTATGCGAAGTATTTTATGGTCGCGGCTAAGGATATTTCTGCGTTTGAAGCATTTAGTCGGTTAAATATTGATAATTATAGCGACAAAGCATCGCTGGCTCAGGCTGTGATTACCAAAGCTAAGTCAGACCCATCGGTACGGTTTTTATTCCACGGTCAGTTTAATCCCAAGCTATGGTTCGCATTATTGCTGAACCAAATCAGGCCTCAGCGGGTTAGTTGGCATATTTGGGGGGCTGATTTATATGAAGATTCAGTCAACTGGAAATATCGATTGTTTTATCTGGCTCGTCGTATTGCCCAAGGAAAAGTCGGCCACGTTTTTGCCACTCGCGGTGATTTGCTTCATTACCAGCAACGACATCCGCGCGTTTCAAGTTCTCTGCTCTATTTTCCGACCCGGATGGATCCTGCTTACCGGCCAAAAGCGGTAGAGCAGAATAGTCAGAAGCCATTGACTATCTTAGTGGGTAATTCAGGCGACAGAACCAACCGTCACATTGAAGCGTTGCAAGAGATCCATGATAAATTTGGTACAGAAAAAGTCAGGATAATTATCCCATTAGGATACCCAGCGAATAATCAGAACTATATCGCAGAGATTAGCGCCAGCGCTAATGCACTATTCCCTCATGGGCAAGTTGAGCTATTGCTTAACCAGATCCCGTTTGATGATTATCTTTCTATACTGGCAGGCTGTGATTTAGGCTACTTTATATTTAACCGCCAGCAGGGCATTGGTACGCTTTGTTTGCTCATTCAGAGCGGTGTTCCATTCGTCGTTAGCCGGAATAATCCGTTCTGGCACGATCTTCAGGAACAGAAGGTTCCGTTCCTGTTTTATGGTGATAAGGTTGATGAATTGACCGTTAGAAATATTCAGGCTGAACTACAGGCATCAGATAAGCGCCATATTGCGTTTTTTAATCCAAATTATATTGATGGTTGGAAACAGGCGCTTAGCGTGGCTGCAGGAGAAACGAAATAATGATGCCTGCACAGTTTGGTGGTTTGTTTGCGGTTTACCTAATTTCTTTAGTTTTTATTCTGTTCTTAACCTATAAAGAGTTTAGGCGAGTTCGTTTCAACTTTAACGTTTTGTTTTCACTACTTTATTTATTGACCTTCTATTTTGGTTTTCCGCTGACCTGTTTGCTGGTTTTTCAGTTTGATGTGCAGGTAGTTGAAGTTGATTCCCTGTTGAATGCCATGCTGTCAGCAACCTGTTTCTATGCTATTTACTATGTTTGCTATAAAACCCGATTATTAAAATCAAGTGACGTGCCGCGTAGGCCGATATTCACGATGAATCGGGTTGAAACAAACCTGACGTGGATGCTACTGGCATTGGTTGCTATATCAACGGTAGGTATCTTCTTCTTACAAAATGGCTTTTTGCTGTTTAAGCTAGAGAAATACAGTCAAATATTTTCCAGCGATGTTTCCGGCGTTGCACTAAAGCGTTTCTTCTACTTTTTCATTCCGGCCATGCTGATTGTCTATTTCCTTAAAGAGAATACCCGCAGCTGGTTTCTGTTTTTGGCCAGCACGGTGGCTTTCGGGATACTGACATATATTGTTGTCGGTGGAACCCGGGCTAATATTCTGATCGCTTTCGCATTGTTCTTGTTCATCGGTATTGCTAGAGGGCATATTACGCTTTGGATGCTGGTCATGGCGGGAGTGGCTGGCGTTGTCGGCATGTTCTGGCTAGCGCTTAAGCGTTACGGCATGAATGTTTCCGGCGATGAGGCATTTTATACCTTCCTCTATTTGACCCGCGATACTTTCTCTCCATGGGAAAATCTGGCCCTGCTGTTGCAAAATTACGATAAAATTGAGTTTCAGGGGCTGGCGCCGATTGTCCGAGACTTTTACGTTTTCATTCCAGCGTGGCTATGGCCTGAAAGGCCCGATCTGGTGGTGAATACGGCGAACTATTTTACCTGGGAAGTGTTGAATTATCATACCGGTCTGGCAATATCACCAACGCTTATCGGGTCTTTGGTTGTGATGGGCGGAGTTTGGTTTATTCCGCTTGGTGCCATTGGCGTTGGGCTCATTATTAAGTGGTTTGACTGGCTTTATGAGCAGGGGAAATCAGAACCTAATCGTTATAAGAGCGCTATTTTGCAGGCTTTTTGTTTCGGAGCCATATTCAACATTATTGTGCTGGCCAGAGAAGGTTTAGATTCATTTGTTTCTCGCGTAGTGTTCTTTGGGTTGGTGTTTTTATTATGTCTGATTTTGGCTAAGTTGCTGTATTGGGCGTTTGATGCTTGCGGGATAGTCCGGCAGCGCGTTCGTCATTCAATATCAGCTAGACAGGCTAAAATCAGTGATGCAAAAGTGGTTTAGGAGAGCAATGTGAATATTGCTAAATATAGTATCCGCGGTATTGAAATATCGGGCTTTCGTAATATGGCTCAGTTTGTTGATTATCTGTTTAATGATAACGATATGCGTACCGGGACATTGATAGCCATTAATGCAGAGAAAGTCATGACCGCAGAGCAAGATAAGCCTTTGCGAGAGCTGATTGATAAGGCTGAATATAAATATGCAGACGGAGTTAGCATCGTTCGTTCGATCCGTCGTAAGTACCCTAACGTTGATATGCAGCGCATTGCCGGTGCCGATCTGTGGGAAGCCATGATGGAACGGGCTGGCGAGAACGGAACGCCCGTTTTTTTGATCGGCGGAAAACTGGATATTCTGGCTGAAGTTGAGCAGAAATTAAAAGCGCAATGGAACGTTAATATTGTTGGTAGCCAAGACGGTTACTTCGAGCCTGATGACCGGGATGCGCTGTTTGAGCGTATTCGTGCCAGCGGTGCTAAATTTGTTACCGTGGCGATGGGGTCTCCAAAGCAAGAGTTGTTGATGCGTGATTGTCGTATGGTTTATCCGGATGCTCTGTATATGGGCGTAGGCGGGACATATGACGTATTTACTGGTCACGTGAAGCGCGCACCAAAGATTTGGCAGAATATGGGGCTGGAGTGGTTATATCGACTATTGGCTCAGCCAACCCGCTGGCGTCGTCAGGTTAAGCTAATGAAATATGTGTCTTATCACTACGGAAATAAACTCTGATTCTTATATTTAAACATGCAATAAAAAAGCCCTTACGGGCTTTTTTATTGGGAAAAAATTGAAACTAGCTCTCTTCTACTTGCCGTACTGCTGAAGTTCCTACGGTAGCCGGTTTTTGTTCTTCAGCCTTACACACTGCAGCGGTAAAGATTACGTCAGTTGAAGAATTCAGCGCAGTTTCTGCCGAGTCCTGCAGCACGCCGATAATAAAGCCAACGGCAACCACCTGCATGGCAATATCGTTAGGGATACCAAACAGGCTACAAGAGACCGGAATGAGGAGTAATGAGCCACCAGCAACGCCTGACGCACCGCAGGCACAGACAGCGGCGACGATGCTCAGTAGCAGCGCCGTTGGAATATCTACGTCAATGCCTAGCGTTTGCACTGCGGCCAGCGTCAATACTGTGATAGTGATTGCTGCTCCGGCCATATTGATAGTACTACCCAGTGGAATCGCCACGGAATAGGTTTCTTCGCGCAAGTTCAGTTTTTTGCACAGTGCCATGTTGACCGGAATATTTGCCGCAGAGCTGCGGGTAAAAAACGCCGGGATCCCGCTGTCGCGCAAACAGGTGAATACCAGCGGATAAGGATTTCTTTTGGTGATGCAAAATACAATCAGCGGGTTAAGGATGAGTGCGACAACCAGCATGCAGCCAATCAGCACGGCAAGCAGATGTATATAGCCGCCGAATGCGTCAAATCCCGCTGCGGGATCTGACAGCGTGGTCGTCACCAGACCAAAAATACCTAGCGGGGCCAATCGAATAACCAGACGCACGATAAAAGCGATGCCATAGGAAAGATCGCTGACGACTTCTTTGGTACCGTTAGAAGCATGGCGTAACGCTACGCCTAAGCCCACGCTCCAGACCAAAATGCCAATATAGTTGGCGTCCATCAGAGCCCGTATAGGGTTATCAACCATTTTGAACAGTAGTGTATTTAGTACTTCAATCACGCTGTTCGGCGGCGTAATTCCGGTATCGTGGGTGGAGAGCATCAGCGAAGAGGGGAACATAAAGCTGCCGAGTACGGCGACCAGTGCGGCAGAAAAAGTACCGATAAGGTACAGGACTAAAATGGATTTTATATTGGTTTTTTGTCCCTGCTTATGATTAGCGATAGAAGAGGCTACCAGAATAAATACCAGAATAGGGGCAACGGCTTTTAAGGCACCAACAAACAGACGGCCCAATATATCGGCAATGCCCTTTAATCCATTAATGATCACTGCGGGTAATGATGAATCATTCGTCGTATGCAGCGAAGCCCAAGCTAAAAGAATGCCGGCCAATAGCCCAATCAGGATTTGGGTCACGAGACTGCCACGAAGAAAACGAAAGAGCGTATTTGAATTATTCACGGTGAACGAGTTCCTAAAATAGATAATTTCCCGTATGACTACATCCGATCGTTCACGGCTAATTATGTTATGTCCGTATCCGTTATGCGGTCTGGCGGGAAGTGAGTGCGTTTGCTGTTATTAGTACACGGGCATCCTATCACCCGCTAAAGCAGACTTTAAAAGAGGTTGAGCAATTCTGAAAGCAAAAATTGAGCATAAAGAGGAATTAATTATCGGTAAAAGGGAGGGCAGCCTTGTTTATGATAAAAAAATAGGCGAATCGTTGATGAAGTAAGCAATTAATAAAATTCCTGAAAAAAGGTCTAGACAGACGGGCTCGAAATCCGTAGTATCCACATCCGCAACGGCGCACTACTACGCGCCCGTAGCTCAGCTGGATAGAGCGCTGCCCTCCGGAGGCAGAGGTCTCAGGTTCGAATCCTGTCGGGCGCACCATTTATAGTGCGGAAGGGCTGAGATGGTCTCTACGGTTTAAATACCGGGTTGAGCAAGAATTTATGGTGGCTATAGCTCAGTTGGTAGAGCCCTGGATTGTGATTCCAGTTGTCGTGGGTTCAAGTCCCATTAGCCACCCCATTTTAGTACTGAAAAAAGTTTTGTGGCATTGCGATGGTGGCGGAATTGGTAGACGCGCTAGCTTCAGGTGTTAGTGTCCTTTGGATGTGAGGGTTCGAGTCCCTCCCTTCGCACCACACAAATTTTTGATTCCGGCAGTTGCGAACGTTAGTAGTTAAGAAGTAAAGAAGTACATTTCGGCGAGTAGCGCAGCTTGGTAGCGCAACTGGTTTGGGACCAGTGGGTCGGAGGTTCGAATCCTCTCTCGCCGACCAATTTTAGAAAACCTGCTTTTAAGCAGGTTTTTTTACGCCCAAAGTTTAAGAGGATGAGAACCTCCGAAGGAGGTTTGAGCCGAGCGAAGCGAGACAACGTTGCTTTAGCAACGGCCCGTAAGGGCGAATCACGCAGTGATGAGTAATCCTCTCTCGCCGACCAATTTTAAGAAACCTGCTTTTAAGCAGGCTTTTTTACGCCTAAAGTTTAAGAGTAAATGCAGCCTTCCATCTTTTTTATCTAATTATCCATGTATTTTTAATATAAAGCATGCTCGCCAACGCTCCGCAGTGAATTATCACAGTAAGCCAGTAAACTAGCTGAAATTCAGTTTTTTTGGTTTTGTGATGAAGCATTCGCTGGGCAAATAGTGCACCAGGCCATCCGCAAAATAATCCGAATACAAGCAATGTGCTTTCTTTTATACGCCAATGATTTTTTTGGGCGGCTGACTTATCTTTCATGTAGAGCAGGAATGTAATGATGCTAACTATTACATACACCGCCATAACGCTCATCGGCAACCATTTTAAAGAGACGGCAAATGCAATAAAGTAGAAAAACAGCGTAATAAATAGAAGTGCTATCAAGTTCAATTTGTTATTCAAGCACGCGGCTCCTTGCGGGTATTGTTTTTACGTGGCTACTGTCGCTGATTTTAGATGTTTTATGCAGGTTTGTCGTTGCTCAAAGACATTTAATTATCTGATTTAAAATGAATAAATCGCATTTATCTTTTATTGTCTCTAAACAGAGACGTTTTATTTATGATGATGGTATTTGAATAGGTCTTCGCTATATATTTTATTTGGCAGACAGAATAATAATTATATTTTAATAATTAGTAAGTTACGTTTTTTATATGGAAGTTTAACGACGAAGTGCCAAAGTTGGCACGATGAATGCAATATCTAAAGAGTAGATGCTCATTCACCTATTTATGATAGCTGGTTTAAGGACCGCTTCATAAGCTAACCGAATGATGCAGAGCCGAGTAATGGTGTCTATCGTCTAACTTATGATGACATTGTCATCAAACATCAGACATAACGTTGAGTGAGACACCACAATGTTGTCCTTTGACCTAATTTTTTTTCTCACACTTGCCCGTCTAGGCAAGTGTTTTTTTTTGCCTAAAAATTGCCATACGGTAATTCAAGGGCAAAAGGAGAGAAGGGGCGGAAGGGGAAATAGAAGCGGGCTTTCTGTATGTGTATGAAGCCCGCTTTTTGTGGTATTTAAGACTCGGTTATTTCAGCGTTAAAGCCAGCCCCTGACGGCGCATCTGGGCTGCTTCCTGTGGGTGATTAAGCTTGTCATAGGTATCAGCCAGTAATGCGTAGTCATGAGCATCCGGGCGCTGTTTAATGGCCTCAAGCAATACATGATTAGCCTGTTCCCATTCACCGTGCTGCATAAGCAGCTGGCCTAGTGTGCTATTCAGTAATGGGGTTGAACCGTGTTCATTAATTTGTAACCGAAGCTCTTTTTCTAACGGTTCAGGATTCCCTGACATAAGCTTTGGCATTAGCCGAATCAGTTTTTCATCGTACTGACGTTTTAGGCTATCTAGAATGATCTTTTGTGCCTGTTCGTTGTCATCGCAGGCAATAAAGTGGTCTGCTAGCTCAATTTGTAACGCATGATTATTGCGTACCTTACGCGGCTGGTCTTTCCACCATTGGCTTAGGCCTTCACTGCCTCCATCGGACATAGCCTGATTCATCAATCCTACGTAAGCCTGAGTTCGCA
Organism: Budvicia diplopodorum; assembly: GCF_009800925.1. GTDB lineage: Bacteria > Pseudomonadota > Gammaproteobacteria > Enterobacterales > Enterobacteriaceae > Budvicia > Budvicia diplopodorum. The sequence continues at coordinate 23,429 of NZ_WOYF01000017.1, forward strand.
GAGTTTCCAGCGTATCTTCATCATAGAGCTTGGCTTTTTCGATTGAAGGTAAAATGTCGAGCAGTGAGGCATAGCCGCCCGTTTTTAAGTAGGCTTGCTGTGCCAGACGCAGGACTTCCGGATGACGTGGAGCGTCATTTAATATCTGGTCAACGCCGTGGCGTGCAGCGTGATATTCACCCTGAGCCAGCTGAATACGAACTCGAGTGATGTCGACCGGTAGCTGATCGGTATCAGCCAGTTCAGCTGCGCGGCTTAAGTAATCATTGATGCGCTGAGTCTCGCCGTTTTGTTGGGCTGCCTCGGCGGCCAGAAGGTAGTTAACCACCGGCTGTTCTGCATGGTCTGCGTTGCGGGTCAGCAGTTTTTCTACCTGAGAAAAATCACCTTCTGCCAGCTTAAGCATTGCTGCTCGCGTTTGTTTACGAGCGCGAGTGCTCTTGCGCCCGACAAACCAGCCCTTGGTTCGGGCGCTGGTATGAAATACCCTTCGTAATATCCATTCAACGCAGAACAGCACGATAAATAACAGGGAAACGATAATTGCCAGCCCGGTTACGCTCATTTTAATGTCGTAATTATCGGTCTGAATGAGTACTGAACCCTGATGGCCTGCAAATATAGGCCCTACAGCGATCCCCGCCACTAATATGGCCAGTAAAAAGAGTATGCGTAGCATATTAGCCCTCCTTATTACTGGTTGCCGATGGCGCAGGTGCTGGTTCTTGTATCACCATATTGCGCATGCGGCTCTGAGTGACTTTGTTCAACAGCTCTAAGCTCTTTAGCTCTTTTGGTAAATCAAAGCTGATTGACTCTTGACTTAGATCGTCGAGCTGTTCAAGGAATGCTTTAGTTGAAGAGTGGTCAGGATCGAAATAAGCCCTTACCCAGGTCGATACACTTTCCAGCGACTGCTTGTAAATATCGCCCTGATGGCGGGAAACTGCGCGGGCAGCAATCAGCAGTTTTAGCCTGAGGTTTTCTCTTAAATACGTGTCTTGGTCTGGCGTTAACAGTGGGCTGGTCAGCTCATTTTCCGGGACGTCACGCGAGCGAATGGTGATAAACTCAGACATAAAGTTATGCCAGCTCTTTTCTAAATTCTGGCGCCAGTCTTTTAGCTCTCCGCTGACTTCCGTGCTCTCTTTATCCATCGGCGTATTGTCCCAGTCGGTGCTGGCTGATGGAAGGTTCATCACCTGATCGGATAGCTCATTTAGCTTCAGGGCAATACCGTCAAAATCGATCTGGCTGATGGTTGAAATAGCGCTAATGTCTTGAATAATAGCCTGACGAACTTCATTCAGGCTTGGGTCTCTTAGCTCTGCCAATGAATCATCGGCGCTTTTAAGCAGGCTTTCCGCCGTCGGGATATCTTGTTCATTCCACAGCTTGCGGGCGGCTAATTTCACTAAGTAATCAGCCTCGGACAATCGCCAAATCTTAGTATCGCTGTTAGAGATAGCCGTAATCTTGGTTTGTAATTCCTGTAGGCGAGATTCCTGAGCTTTTAACACATCGCTTTGCTCTGCCATTTTCTGTTCAGCGCTTTTTAATAACTCAGACTGCTGATTCACTGATGTTGCAAAACGGTCTTTTTCCTGTGACTGGCCAGTTTTAAGCTCATCTATCTGGGACTGTAACTTCTGGATGATTGCCTGCTGGGATGCTGCCTGTTGATGGCCGTGATAGTACATTCCGCCACCAAGCGCGATGACTAAAACGATGGCGATAGCGCCCAGAGCCATGCCGGAACGGCCGCCCTGTTTTATTTTAGGAGCTGTGGTTTCTATTTTTTTTTCAGCTGAAGCTTTTTTTTGCTCAACTGGTGCTGATGGGGTCGTTGAATCCGTCATCTTGGCACATCCCGTAGTTAAATTTGTTGTAGTGCGCGAAACAGCGCATCATTATCGGCATTATCTGCAATTTGGCATTGCTTCCAGCCTAACGCCAGAGCGTTAGCGGCAAGTCGTTCACTGACAACGACTAAATGGCAATTTAATAGCCACTGTCGATAGTTTACAGGAACGAGATCGTACAGCTGTTGTAACATTTCTCCACTGGTCATTACCAGCTTATCAACGTTGAGTTTTTGCCAACGCTGGCAAAGCGCTCCACCATCATAATTTATCATATTGCGTTGATAACATTCGCAGAAGGTCACGTCAGCGCCGAGTTTGTGTAGCGCTTCGGCTAAAAATTCACGGCCGCCATTCCCGCGCAATATAAGAACCTTCTTACCGGCAACCTGCTGTAATTGGGGTAATTTTAGCAGTTCCTCGCTGGTTTCGCGACCTTGGGGATAACCAACGGGATACGGTATGTGTGTTTTTAGTATAGAAGCGGTTTTATAACCGATGGCTAAATAGTTAACATTAGCTGGCCATGAATTATTTTCTAACGCTAACTGATGCTGTGCATTGTGCACGGCATGTTGAGATGCCGCAATCACGATATCTTCAGGATTCAGCGCCGCCAGATACCTTGGTAGCTTATTCAGGTCATTACCCGGCCCGAATGTGATCAATGGAGTATGGTAAGCGTCCATGCCTTGCTCAATGAGTTGTTGGACCAATAGCTCTCCGAAAGGGGACGGACGGGTTACCAGAATACTCATTGTGGCGTGTAATCTTTATAGACGTTGTGCAAAATAACGTCTGCGCCCTGCGCTAAGAGTTCTTCAGCCAGTTCGACACCCATTTTTTCTGCATTCTCAGCCAAACCACGGCGTTCTCCGTGGATAATTTGGCTACCGTCCGGTGCGCCCACCAACGCTCTTAGCCATAAAATATCGCCTTCCAGTTCAGCATAGCTGCCAATCGGAACCTGACAGCCGCCTTCCAGACGAGCATTCATTGCCCGCTCCGCCAGCACTCTAATTTGAGTGGTTATGTCATTGAGCGGAGCCAGAAGTTCGCGGGTTCGGCGATCGTCCAGACGGCATTCGATACCAACGGCACCCTGACCAACGGCCGGCAATGACTCTTCTGGCGTCATATAGGCACTAATTCGTGCTTCAAGCTTCAGCCGTTTTAAGCCCGCGGCGGCTAAAATGATGGCGTCATAGTTACCGCTATCGAGTTTGCCTAAACGGGTGCCGACGTTTCCGCGCAGATCTATAATCGTTAAATCAGGGCGACGGGCCCTTAGTTGGCACTGGCGACGCAGGCTTGACGTTCCTACAATGCTACCTGCAGGTAGCTCATCTAACGAGCTAAAATTATTGGAAACAAAGGCATCGCGGGGATCTTCTCGTTCACAAATGGTCACCAAGCCTAACCCATCAGGAAATGCAACGGGAACGTCTTTCATGGAGTGAACGGCGATATCGGCCCGCCCTTCCAGCATCGCGACTTCAAGCTCTTTAACAAATAGGCCCTTACCGCCAACCTTGGCGAGCGGGGTATCTAAAATAATGTCGCCTTTAGTGACCATCGTTACCAGTTCCACAGTCAGGCCCGGATGGCACTCAAGTAAACGATCCCGAACGTAATGCGCTTGCCATAAGGCTAAGGGGCTTTGGCGGGTAGCGATGCGGATAATTTCGTTAGACATACTTTATTATTACCTTTTTATTATATCGGGCCATTCTATCAGTTGGTATCTTGAGTGTCAGCGTGCAGAATTATTATCACTATTTTTGAACGCGTCGAATCTGTTCAGCGTTGCTGAAATTATTTATTATTCAGCAGCAAAGTATTCTTCCTACTTATTATGCCGTATTGATCTCGCCAAGAAATAGGGCTGGAGCGGTGTGAGTACTCTCTCAATACCTTTACGACAAGCGCGCAAGGTGTTAAATTGATCACGTTTCTGGCAATCAGTTGTAGATAGTTTCAGCTATTTAAGCATGTACCCAGAATGTAGTTCCTTTAATCACCGTAGGAATTAATAATCAGGCAAATCGTCTTGCATCTTAATATGACTTTATTAAAGCAGCGGTTAGATGCGTTAAATCAATTACGTATCAATCGTGCTATGGCGAATATGGGATCCGCTTTTCAGCAGGTGTACACGCTGCTGCCCATTTTTTTACATTACCATCACCCCAAAATGCCTGGTTATCAGGATGGTATTGTTCCTCACGGTATTTGTCTTTACTCTCCTAACGATGCTCAGCGCCAATATTTAGTCGATTTTTGTCAAGCCACCGATATCCCTGTCAGTACTCATGCCGCTCAGGCCTTGCCGATTACCGGCGTTTATTGTATGGGTAGTACTTCCTCTGTCGGGCAAAGTATGTCTTCTGACCTTGATATTTGGATCTGTCATCAGTCTTGGTTAAACGGCAATGAACGCACTATTTTGCAGGCAAAATGTATTTTGCTTGAGCAATGGGCAGCGTCTCTCGGGATTGAGGTTAATTTCTTCCTGATTGATGAAAACCGTTTCCGTCAGAATCAAAGCGGTAAGTTAGACAGTGAAGACTGCGGTTCTACACTGCATATTTTGTTATTAGATGAGTTTTACCGCAGCGCAGTGAGACTGGCCGGTAAACCTCTGCTATGGAACGTGGTTCCTGACGAACAAGAAATGAATTACGAGGAGTACGTTTCCGGGCTTTGTGCTCAGGGCAGACTTAAGCGTGATGAATGGATTGATTTAGGCGGGCTGGGTTCTCTATCTGCCGAAGAGTATTTTGGTGCCAGCCTGTGGCAGCTATATAAAAGCATCGATTCCCCCTATAAAGCGGTGTTAAAAACGCTGCTGCTTGAAACTTATTCTTGGGAATATCCGCAGGCTCAGCTGTTGGCAATAGAAATAAAAAGAAGACTGCACAACGGCGAGCTCGACGCTTTCAACCTTGACGCTTATTACATGATGCTGGAAAGGGTAACGGTTTATTTACAGGCTATCGGTGATGATGCCCGGCTTGATTTAGTTCGTCGCTGTTTCTATCTAAAAGTTTGTGAACGCCTGTCTGAACAGGCTGAAACCATCCCGGCTCAGGGTAACTGGCGTCGGGAAACTCTAAGCCAGTTAGTGATTGAATGGGGCTGGGATCGGGATCGAATTAAAATTTTGGATAACCGGGCCCACTGGAAAATTGAACGAGTGCGGGAAGCAAATAACGAACTGCTGGATGCGCTGATGCAGAGCTACCGTAATCTGATTCGTTTTGCCCGCCGTAATAACTTAAGCGTGAGTGCCAGCCCTCAGGATATTGGGGTTTTGACCCGCAAACTCTACGCCGCGTTTGAAGCGCTACCGGGCAAAGTCACGCTGGTTAACCCTCAGATATCGCCTGACCTGTCAGAACAAAACTTGACGTTTATTCAGGTGCCGGTGGATCGCGCTAACCGGGCCGGATGGTACTTATATAATCAGGCTCCCACCGTCGATGCTATCATTGGCCATCAGCCGCTAGAATATAACCGTTATCTGAGTAAGCTTGTTGCGTGGTCCTACTTTAACGGCCTGCTGACGCCAAATACTCAACTGCACGTTAAGAATAGCCACCACTGTAGTACTGAAAAGCTACAGGCTTTCGTGGCGGATATTGCAAAACATTTTCCGTTAAGAGTGCCCGCCTCAACGCCAAAAGCCTTGTACAGCCCTTGTGAAATCCGCCACTTGGCGCTTATCGTCAATCTTGAAAGCGATCCGACCGCTTCTCTTTTGGAAGAGACTCAGCCGTTTGACCTGGGTAAGTTAGACGTATTCAGCTTCGGTAAGCAGGAGCAGTGCCTGATTGGCAGCGTTGATTTGCTCTATCGTAACTCATGGAATGAAGTGCGTACGCTTCACTTTACCGGTAGTCAGGCCGTGCTCGATGCGCTCAAAACTATTTTGGGCAAGATGCATCAGGACGCCAGACCGCCTGAATCGGTTGACGTTTTCTGTTATAGCGAGCATCTGCGCGGATTAATCCAGACCCGTTTGCAACAGCTGGTGTCCGAATGCATTAGCCTGCGGTTATCCAGCACCCGTCAGGAATCCCATCGCTTTAAGGCGTTGAGAATTGCCGGCCAGACCTGGGGGCTGTTTTTTGAACGCTTAAGCGTATCGGTGCAAAAGCTAGAGAATGCTGTGGAATTCTACGGCGCTATTTCTAATAACAAATTAAACGGTATTCCTATCCAGCTGAATGCGGAACAAGACCACTTGCCGCAGATTATTGACGGTTCAGCCAGTGAAGGTATTATCCAGTTTTTCTTTGAGAGTGCCGATAAGGGCTTCAATATCTATATTCTTGATGAGCTCAATCGGGTTGAAGTCTATTTGAACTGCCAAGGGGGAATTGACGAACTGGTGTGTGATGTTAGCCGTTTTTATGCCTCGTCGCATGAGCGCTTTACCTACGGTTCCGGATCCGTCAATTTCAATCTACCGCAGTTTTACCAAATTGTTCAGGTTGATGATGAAGCCAGTATCATTCCATTTAATAGTCATTCAATTTCACCGCTGAGCAGCCCTTCGGTTCCCATCACCAAAAAAGATATTGTGCTAAGCCACACCTTTTGATGAATTTCTCCGTGGGCTAAAGATAACGAGGCCGGAACGCGACATAACGCTCCGGCCTTGCTTTTTTACCAGCGGAATAAAATTTATTTCAACAGTGAAACGTCTTCACCTGACTGCTGAGTGCAAGCTTTCGAGAGTATGGATAAGAATTCTTGCCCACTGCGATCGCAATACCAAGAACCGTCACGGTAATCAAAATGATACCCACCGCTTTTGGTTGCTAGCCATATCTGTCGCATAGATTCTTGTTTGTTAATAATAATTTTACTTCCATTTTCAAAGGAAAGTGACATGACTCCACCGTTGGTTTCATAGTCAATATCAGCGTCACTATCAATATTATCGATGGCTTGTTCGATATAGAGCATCAACTTATCGGACAGTTGATGAAATTCAGTATCATTCATAGTCAGAATTCCTATTGCATTTCGCGATCTAGCTGCGATTATAGAGGGCTAAACAAAATGAATCACAGGCTTATTTTAATGAATAAAAAATTTCGTTGCTCATTATTGGTTTTGACCACCCTTTGGTTAGCTGGCTGCGGCTTAAAAGGCCCACTATATATGCCAACGGATGAACCGCCTAAGAAGGAAAAAAAGGTTGAATCAGTAAAGCCAGCACAGACTGAAAGTAATGCTCAGGCCGAAAGTGACGCCGCTAAATAACAAAAAGACCGGTGAGTGTGGCTTAGGATTAGTCAGGTAACTTGCGCGATATGAAATCTTGGGCGTTATGCCCGTAGTATAAAACAGATTAGGCAAAGTATTATGGATTACTTTAATTACAAAGACGGGCGGCTGTGGGCTGAAGACGTGGCCGTAGCTGACTTGGCGTCGCGTTTCGGTACGCCTCTTTATATCTATTCCCGCGCGACTATCGAACGACACTGGCACGCTTTTGATAACGCTTTGTCTAACCACCCCCATTTGATTTGCTACGCCATTAAAGCGAATAGTAATTTAGCCTTTCTTAATCTGTTAGCCCGTTTGGGTTCTGGGTTTGATATTGTCTCTTTGGGTGAGTTGGAGAGGGTATTAGCCGCCGGTGGCGATCCAGCTAAGATTGTCTTTTCCGGCGTGGCTAAAACGGTCGCTGAAATGAAACGGGCTCTGGAAGTGGGTATCCGTTGTTTTAACGTTGAGTCACTGCCTGAATTGTATCGGCTGAATGAGGTTGCTGGCGAAATGGGTGTTAAAGCACCGATCTCGTTACGGGTTAATCCAGACGTTGATGCAAAAACGCACCCTTACATCTCGACCGGCCTGAAAGAGAATAAATTTGGTATCAGCTATCAGCTTGCCCGCGAGGCATACCGTATTGCTAATGAACTAGCCCATATCAACATTCGCGGAGTAGACTGCCATATCGGCTCTCAGCTGACAGAGTTATCGCCGTTCCTTGATGCAACAGATCGTATGTTAGTGCTATTGGACCAACTGGCGGAAGACGGCATTACTATTCATCATCTGGATCTTGGTGGTGGATTAGGCGTACGCTATGACGATGAAACTCCGCCAGAGCCGATGGAATATGCCGCCGCCCTTTTAGATAAGCTTAAAGGTCGCGAGCATTTAGAGCTTTGTTTTGAACCGGGCAGGGCAATCGCCGCCAACGCCGGTATTATGGTGACTAAGGTCGAATATATTAAAGATCAGGATGACCACCATTTTGCTATTGTTGACGCGGGCATGAATGATTTAATCAGGCCTGCTCTATATGAAGCATGGATGAAGATTATTCCCGTAGAACAAAACGCGTCCAACAAGGGCAACCAGATTTATGACGTTGTTGGGCCAGTGTGTGAAACCAGTGATTTCTTGGGCAAGCAGCGTGAGCTTAATATCAGCCAAGGTGACCTGCTGGCAGTACGTAGCGCAGGGGCATACGGTTTTAGCATGAGTTCAAACTATAATACCCGCTGCCGCCCTGCGGAAGTTATGGTTGATGGTGCCCAAGCCCATTTAGTTCGTGAGCGTGAACGTATTGAAGATTTATGGCGTGGTGAGCATTTGGTGAAGTAATCTAAAGTCATCTGTTTTCTAGTTCTGCTCTGGGCTGCACCAATAACGATAAAGCGCAAAGCTGGCCTGGCAAGACGAGAATTTAATTGGCGACTATCAGGGATGATTAGGCGCTATAAGTGGGGTAGTCAAATGCAATTCTCTAAAATGCATGGTTTAGGCAATGACTTTATGGTTGTCGACGCGGTGACACAGAACGTTTATTTTTCTCCGGAACTGATTCGCCGCCTGGCGGATCGTCATTATGGCGTCGGGTTCGATCAACTGTTAGTGGTTGAGGCGCCTTACGATCCGGATCTGGATTTTCATTATCGCATTTTCAACGCTGACGGTAGCGAAGTTGCCCAATGTGGTAACGGTGCCCGCTGTTTTGCCCGTTTTGTCCGGTTAAAAGGTTTAACCAACAAACAGGAAATTAAAGTCAGTACCCAGAATGGCCGCATGACGCTGTCCGTCAGTGAAGATGAGCTGGTTACCGTTAATATGGGCGAGCCCGATTTTGAACCCGCCAATGTGCCGTTCAGAGCGCCAAGAATAGAAAAGACCTACATTTTTCGGGCATTGGAACATACTGTTTTCGGTGGCGTGGTCTCAATGGGTAACCCACACTGTGTATTACAGGTTGAAGACGTACAAACTGCCAGCGTTGGGGTTTTAGGCCCGCTATTGGAAAGCCATGAGCGGTTCCCTGAACGTGCTAATATCGGTTTTATGCAGGTTGTCAGCCGCAGTCAGATCCGTTTGAGAGTTTATGAACGCGGTGCCGGAGAAACTCAGGCCTGCGGCAGCGGTGCTTGCGCAGCGGTTGCTATTGGTATCAGTCAGGGCGTTCTAGATGAACAGGTTCACGTTGACCTGCCGGGGGGAAGCCTGACTATCAGTTGGAAAGGGCCGGGCAATCCGCTATACATGGTTGGGCCTGCTACACACGTTTATGATGGATTTATTCACCTATGAGTAATCATACAAAAGATGGCGGAGACGTGCCGGAGCTAGAACGGGTAAAGCTTAGTGATGATGCTGTCAGTCAATATTTGTTGAATAATCCGGATTTCTTTATACGTAATTCTCGCCAGATTGAACAAATGCGCGTTCCTCATCCAGTCAGAGACAGCGTCTCGCTGGTGGAATGGCAAATGAGCCGGCAGCGCAATCATATCCAGCAGTTGGAAGAAGAAATTACGCTGCTTATGGAGCAGGCTACGGCCAATGAAATCCTGTTTGGCCGCCTGATTAATCTGCAAAATGAGTTAGTTCAGGCCGACAGTCTGCAAGACTTTTTAGCGCGGTTACAAAACTGGGCCCGCTCTCTGGGGCTGGCCGGTGCCGTTGTTCGCCTGTTCAGTGAAAAATGGCGTTTAAATGCCCCCTCTGGTTTTACCCATCTGTCTTTATCTCGGCAGGCTTTTGAACCGATGAGGATCCAGCGCCTAGGCGATCGTAATCAGTATTTAGGCCAACTGAATGGCCCTGAAATTTTATTGCTGATGCCGGAAGCCAAAATGGTCGGTTCGGTAGCGCTTTCGCTGTTAGGAAAAATGGGCGATTTAGGCTTGGTAGTGTTTATCAGCCGCGATACGCATCATTATCATGCGGAAATGGGAACGCTGTTGCTCAATCAATTGAGCATCTTGCTACCCGGCCTGCTGGCCCGTTGGATTGAACCGGTATGACCGATCGTCCGGCTGAATTATCCTGCCCGTCATTGCAAAACCCGGTTAATGATTTTCTTCGTTATCTTCGGGTTGAGCGCCAGTTGAGCCCTTATACGTTAAAAAGCTATCAACGCCAGCTTGCGGTTCTTATCGAACTGGCGGTCGAGATTCATATTATTGAGTGGCCGAAGCTCGACGCCGCTGGCGTAAGAACGCTAGCCGCCCGTAGTAAGCGCTCTGGGTTACAGTCCGCCAGCTTAGCCCTTCGGCTTTCGGCCCTGCGTAGCTTCCTTGACTGGCTGGTGGGGCAGGGGAAAATCAGCGCCAATCCGGCAAAAGGCATTTCTACTCCTCGCAAAGGCCGCCATCTGCCTAAAAATATGGACGTCGATGAAGTCAGCCACTTGCTGGATATCGATATGAACGACCCGTTGGCGATTCGCGATCGGGCGATGCTTGAGCTGATGTACGGCGCAGGCTTGCGTTTATCGGAGTTAGTCGGATTAGACTGCCGGCAGGTTAATCTCGACGCCGGTGAAATCAGAGTGATTGGTAAAGGTAGTAAAGAGCGAAAGCTGCCCATCGGTAAAATGGCGATTGAATGGATCAATCACTGGTTATCCGTTCGTGATTTTTATGCGCCGGACGACGACGCGATGTTTATTTCTAAGCATGGAAACCGTATTTCAGCCCGAAACGTAGAAAAACGGTTTGCCCAATGGGGCGTTAAGCAGGGGATTAGTAGCCATGTGCACCCACACAAGCTCAGGCACTCTTTTGCCACTCATATGCTGGAATCCAGCGGAGATCTCAGAGCGGTACAGGAATTGCTCGGCCATGCTAACCTCTCTACGACTCAAATTTATACCCATTTGGATTTCCAGCATCTGACCACGGTTTACGACGCTGCTCATCCACGGGCCAAAAGAGGGAAAGCCTGATGCATTTTTATCGCCCGTTAGGGCCGGTTAAAGCGTTAACCTTCGATCTCGATGACACGCTCTATGATAACCGCCCGGTGATTGAGCGTACCGAGCTGGAAGTGGTGAGTTTTATGCAACAGCAGTTCCCGCAGCTAGCCGCTTTAGATCGCAAAGGATTTAACCAAATCCGTATGGATTTGCTTGAACAGCATCCGGATATTTATCACGACGTGAGCGAATGGCGACGCCGGGCGTTTGAAGTCACGCTGACGAAATACGGTTATAGCGATAGCGCCGCAGCCGAAGGCGCCGCGCTGACAATGGAAAACTTCCGCTACTGGCGCAGCCGTATTGACGTTCCTCAGTCAACCCACGTAACGCTGAGCCTGCTGGCGACGCGCTACCCGCTCGTTGCTATTACCAACGGAAATGCTGACCCTGAACTGTTTGGCCTGAGTGACTATTTTAAAATGGTGCTGCGAGCCGGTCCCGCAGGGCGGGCAAAGCCCTTCGGCGATATGTATCTGAGTGCCGCACAGCAATTAAATTTATCGCCTGAATCGCTGCTCCACGTTGGCGATGATTTAGTCACTGACGTTGCCGGAGCGCTACGTCATGGGCTGCAGGCGTGCTGGATTAACGATCGAAATAAAAGTTTATTTGATGAACCAACCGGGTGCTTATTACCGCATATTGAAATTTCCCGGTTGGATTCGCTGTGCCTGTTGATATAAACTCTCTAATCATCTGTATAAATTACCAGTATATGGCGCAATAATGGACGTTTCCTACCTGATCGAAAGCCTTAACGATAAGCAACGCGAAGCCGTTGCGGCCCCTCGTACCAACATGTTGGTGCTTGCCGGAGCCGGTAGTGGAAAAACGCGGGTGCTGGTTCACCGCATTGCGTGGCTAATGTCCGTAGAGCATTGCTCCCCCTATTCCATTATGGCGGTCACCTTTACCAATAAAGCCGCCGCAGAAATGCGCCATCGTATTGAACAGCTAATTGGTACCAGCCAGGGTGGCATGTGGATTGGTACTTTCCACGGTTTGGCCCATCGCTTATTACGCGCCCATCATCTTGATGCCAACCTGCCGCAGGACTTTCAGATACTCGACAGTGAAGATCAGCTTCGCCTGCTCAAGCGTTTGATTAAGGCGCTTAATCTGGATGAGAAACAGTGGGCTCCGCGTCAGGCTATGTGGTACATCAACAACAAAAAAGATGATGGTTTACGCCCTCAGCACATCGATACCTACGGTAATCCGACCGAAAGCACATGGTTACGCATTTATCAGGCCTATCAGGAAGCCTGTGACCGCGCCGGTCTGGTGGACTTTGCTGAGCTGTTGCTGCGGGCCCATGAGCTTTGGCTGCATAAGCCGCAAATTTTGAATCATTATCGTGAACGCTTTAGCAATATTCTGGTGGATGAATTCCAAGATACCAACCGTATTCAATACGCTTGGATCCGCATGCTGGCCGGTAACTCTTCAAAGGTTATTATTGTTGGCGATGACGATCAGTCTATTTACGGCTGGCGCGGCGCACAGGTTGAGAATATTCAACGTTTCCTTGATGACTTCCCGGGTGCAGAGACCGTGCGTCTGGAGCAAAACTACCGTTCAACCAGCAATATTTTAAAAGCGGCAAATACCTTAATCGCGAATAACGACGGCCGTCTGGGCAAAGAGCTCTGGACCGACGGCGAGCAGGGCGAGCCTATTTCCCTGTATTGTGCCTTTAATGAATTGGACGAATCACGTTTTGTTGTCAGCCGGATTAAAGCCTTTCAGGATAGCGGCGGAGCCCTTAACGACTGCGCTATTCTTTATCGCAGCAACGCTCAGTCGCGGGTACTCGAAGAGGCGTTATTACAGTCCGGTACGGCGTACCGAATTTACGGCGGTATGCGTTTCTTCGAGCGGCAAGAAGTTAAAGACTCTCTGGCCTATCTGCGTTTAATTGCCAATCCTGATAATGATGCGGCTTTTGAACGGGTAGTTAATACTCCAACCCGCGGCATTGGCGATCGCTCTCTAGACGTTATCCGCCATGCAGCCCGTGACCGCCAAATTACTCTGTGGGAGGCTTCTGTTGCTCTTTTACAGGAAAAAGCGCTGGCCGGGCGTGCCGCAGGGGCCATACAGCGCTTTATTGAGCTGATTGAAGCCTTAACGCGAGAAACCTGTGACTTGCCCTTACACGTTCAGACAGATCGCGTAATACGCGATTCAGGGCTGCGTATGATGTACGAGCAGGAGAAGGGCGAGAAAGGGCAGGCTAGAGTAGAAAACTTAGAGGAGCTGGTAACCGCAACTCGCCAGTTCAGTTTTTCAGATGAAGATATGGATCTGACGCCGCTACAGGCGTTTTTATCCCATGCTGCGCTGGAAGCCGGCGAGGGGCAGGCCGATGCTTATCAAGACGCGGTACAGCTAATGACGCTTCACTCAGCCAAAGGTCTGGAATTTCAGCAGGTGTTTATTGTTGGTATGGAAGAGGGAATGTTTCCTAGCCAGATGTCGCTCGATGAAGGCGGCCGTCTGGAAGAAGAGCGTCGCCTTGCCTACGTTGGCGTTACCCGCGCCATGCAAAAGCTAACGCTAACCTATGCGGAAACCCGTCGTTTATACGGCAAAGAGGTTTATCATCGCCCATCTCGCTTTATTGGTGAATTGCCGGAAGAGTGCATTGAAGAGGTGCGTTTACGGGCCAGCGTGAGTCGTCCGGTTAGCCATAGCCGTATGGGCGCGCCAATTAGCCACAATGACAGCGGCTATAAGCTAGGCCAGCGGGTAAACCATCCTAAATTTGGTGAAGGTACCGTGATTAATCTTGAAGGCAGCGGCGAGCACGCCCGTTTGCAGATCGCTTTTCAAGGTGAAGGTATTAAGTGGCTGGTCGCCTCGTATGCCAGACTCGAAGTGTTATAAGACGCGCGACAAATTGGCCGGTACTTCAAGGGGAACCTCAAGGGGAAATGCAGTGAATCCTCGACGGTTTCTCATATTGGCGTGAATGATTATTTGTTGCTGATACTGTTTTTATCCTTAATCCATCTTTTAAATCATAAATTTGATATATATTAATCAGTTGATAGATATATATTCTTGCCGGGCTATGATGCGCGCTGAATCCGGTGCTGAAATAGCCAAGAAATGTTGTTCAATAGTTGACAGACTTTTTCCTGTAGGCGTAACATGCGCCCACTATTTTCCCATGAGGGCAACGGCCTTGGACATACCCAGTCGATACTGGCTCAACGATCTTTTTATAAAGTTCAACTTCTAAGGCTATCCCTTTTTGCTGATATCCTTAGTGGTTGTCAGCGACTTCTTAATATCATCCCGTCGCTAGTGAGCTAGATGTAGTCTAGGTCTGAGATTTTGGCTATTGCCAGAATACAGATGGTTCAATCTGTTGTTCAAATTGCCACAGCAAAAGAAAGAGGGATGACGCTATGCTAAGCGCATTTCAACTAAATAATTGCCGCTTATTCCGTTTAGAACTGGATGAGGGCGATCTGCTAACCTCTTCCGTATGGGTCGATCTGGTTGAACCCGAAGACGAAGAACGTGAAATAGTTCAGAAAGAGCTCGGCCAGTCTTTGGCCACCAGACCTGAGCTGGATGATATCGAAGCATCGGCGCGTTTTTTTGAAGATGAAGATGGTTTGCATATTCACTCATTTTTCTATTACGAAGATGCTGAAGACCGGGGTGGTAACGCCACCGTCGCATTTACCATTCGCGACGGGCGTTTATTTACTCTGCGTGAGCGCGATCTGCCGGCGTTCCGTTTATATCGTATGCGGGCCCGTAACAGAGAGATGGTTGACGGTAATGCTTACGAGCTATTGCTGGATCTGTTTGAAACAAAAATCGAACAGCTGGCCGATGAAATAGAGAATATCTATAGCGACCTTGAATCTCTTAGCCGTATTATCATGGAAGGCCACCCGGGTGAAGGGTATGACGAAGCGCTTTCTACGCTGGCGGAGCTGGAAGATACCGGCTGGAAAGTTCGGCTGTGTTTGATGGATAGCCAACGGGCGTTGAACTTCTTAGTTCGTAAAGCACGCCTGCCGGGCAATCAGTTAGATCAGGCGCGAGAAGTATTACGCGATATCGAATCCCTGCTGCCGCATAATGAATCCCTGTTCCAGAAAGTGAACTTCCTGATGCAGGCGGCAATGGGCTTTATCAATATTGAGCAAAGCCGGATCATCAAGATCTTCTCCGTTGTATCGGTAGTCTTTCTGCCGCCAACGCTGGTGGCTTCAAGCTACGGTATGAACTTTAAGTTTATGCCAGAGCTGGACTGGTCATTTGGCTACCCGGCAGCGATTGGCATTATGATCGCTGCGGGACTGGCACCTTATCTTTATTTTAAAAGCCAGAAATGGCTTTAATACCCTGATTTAATCAAAGAATTACCGCTGGATTGATATAAAGTAGAACGTACGTCTTTACTTGATACCGATCGGCGGTAATTTTATTTTATATCCGTCATACTTCAAGTTGCAGGTATGTGAGCTGCGTTAAGCACATCGGGATTTTCACGCTTGCTGTCGTCCTGTGACTCGAACTATGTTGAGTATAGCTGCTCCGCTGTCTCTGTTCGTTACGTTAGGATATTCCGTCGTGGCAAAACGTTTACCTGCCTTTCAGTGGGTTACACTTCTGACCTGTTCACTGGTTTTGTCGCTGGTGATGTTGCATTTCCACTTTCCGGCCGCGTTATTGCTTGGCCCGATGGTTATTGGCGTTGTAATGAGCCTTTCTGGCGCAACGATTCGTATTAATAATCGTTTTTTCATCGCTTCTCAGGCCATTATTGGCTGCATGATTGCGCAAAATCTCTCATCTTCTATTCTGGTTTCGCTGGCGGCTAACTGGCCAATCGTTCTGTTTGTGCTTTGCTCCACGCTATTGGCGAGCGGTTTGTCCGGCTGGTTGCTGGTCCGGTTTAGCGATTTACCGGGTTCAACCGGCGCATGGGGTTCATCGCCGGGCGGCGCTGCGGCGATGGTTGCTATGTCTGAAGAGTTCGGCGCCGACGTGCGTTTAGTCGCCTTTATGCAATATTTACGGGTGCTGTTTGTCGCGGGTTCTGCTGCACTGATCGTTCGGCTAGCCTTGGGGAGCGAAGCTCAAGAGATTGTACAGGAATTGGCCTGGTTCCCGCCATTAGACTGGAACTTTGCCGCTACTATTACACTGGCAGTGATTGCCGGCTGGCTAGGTCGACGTTTGCGAATTCCATCGGGTACGATGCTGCTACCGATGTTAGTGGGTGCCGTTTTACACGCCGGGGATGTGTTTGTTATACAGCTTCCTGAGTGGCTGCTAGCCATGGCATACGCTTTCATTGGCTGGAGCGTCGGGCTTCGTTTTAACCGTTTGGTCTTCATGCTGGCGCTGAAAACCTTACCGCAAATCGTGATTTCTATTTTGTCATTAATGTCACTCTGCGCACTGATGGCATTACTGTTAACCAAGATACTGGGGATGGATTTCCTGACGGCCTATCTGGCAACCAGCCCCGGCGGGCTGGATACGGTTGCAATCATTGCCGCGGGCAGCGGCGTTGATATGTCATTTGTGATGGCGATGCAGACATTGCGCTTGTTCAGTATTTTAATAACCGGCCCGGCGATGGCACGGTTTATATCGCGCCGGGCACCGAGAAAACCAAAGCATTCAGCGTAATCTTCGCTGGTAGTACAATGCGTCTAGAATGAACAGTGCTAGTGCGCCCCAAATAAAGACAAAGGTATAGAGTTTGTCTTCGCCAATGGTTTCACCATACAAAGTGATTGCCATCAGGAACATCAGGGTTGGGCCGATATACTGGAAGAAGCCCAGCGTAGACAGGCGAAGCCTGGTTGCGGCGGCAGTAAAGAACAGCAACGGTATCGTTGTGACAATACCGGCGGCCATCAGTAATAAGTTCAGAGACAGCGGATTTTGGCTCAGGTGGCTGGTTGGGGTATCGGCAATGAAAAACAGGTAAATTGCCGCTATCGGTAATAACCAAAGTGTTTCAATCAGCATACCGCTTTGTGAATCAACGCCAATCTTTTTACGCACTAAAGCGTACAGACCAAAAGTAATAGCCAGCGTCATGCTGATATAAGGAATCGAACCAAACTGCCACAGTTGGATTGCCACGCCGCTGAAGGCCAGAATGACGGCCGCCCATTGCATTCGCCGAAAGCGCTCCTTGAGAAACATTACCCCAAACAGCACGTTGACCAGCGGATTAATAAAATAGCCCATACTGGCTTCTAACATATGGTGGTTATTGACCGCCCAGATAAACGTTAGCCAGTTACTACCGATAAGCACAGCGCTAACGGCCAGCAGTAGAATGTGTTTTTTATTTTTGCAGGCGGTACGAACCAAAGACCATTTTCGGCCTAAGGTCAGCAAGATAAGCATAAAAAAGAAAGACCAGATAATTCGATGCGTCAGTATTTCATTGGCCGGAACATATCCTATCAGCTTAAAATATGCGGGGGCGACTCCCCAAATAAAATAGGCTGCTAGCGCAAATAGCATGCCTTGGCGAGTCTGCTGTGGTTCCATTAAATGGTTTGTCCTGATGTTTAATAATATAACCGAGCAGTGTACTCTACATTTCGGGTTCTTTATGTCTAAAAATTCTTAGCGTTAAGCGCTAATTTTAGTTAGAAATAGCGTCAATGACTTTATCAATAAAGTCGGTATATCGATCGTTTTTAAACTGCAGGCGCGTTCGACATTTATTGAACGTATATCGCACTAATGTACTCAATATCAATTGAATCTATGCGCCGGTGATTAGTATCAATTACGTTTATTGGAATCAACATGCAGATGACAAAACAAACGCTAATGAGGTACGTGCTGGGCCTCTACTTTATTGGGTGGTTACCACCGGGGCTGGCTAATACCGAAGAATCATCGCTGCCAGTCAGGGGGAGTATTATTGGCAACATGCTGAAAGAGTATGATAATCCTTTCACGCTGTACCCCTATGAGGCCAATTACGTTCTGGCTACCTATACCAGTAAAATCAATACTAAGGCTATTGAGTCTTACGACTGGGCTGACAATGCACAAAAGGTAGAAGCTAAATTCCAAATCAGCTTAGGGTTTCCTCTCTGGCGCGGCGTTGCCGGTGAGAACTCTTTGTTAGGCGCGTCCTATACTCAACGTTCGTGGTGGCAGGCTTTTAACCATAAGAATTCTTCGCCTTTTCGAGAAACAAACTATGAACCGCAGCTTTTTCTGGCGTGGTTAACCGATTATGACGCCCTTGGTTGGAGTTTTCGTGAGGCCGAAGTCGGCATTAATCATCAGTCAAACGGTCGGGCCGAGCCGACTTCACGCAGTTGGAACCGCGGATATGTCAGGATTATGGCGCAACGAGGCGATTGGCAAGTGGATCTGAAGCCTTGGTTTCGCTTTTCTGAGAGTGCCGGAAATGATGATAATCCAGATATTACTAAGTATATGGGCTATTACCGGCTGAAAGTGGGGTATCATCTGGGCGAATCAGTATTCTCTGCCGATAGTCACTATAACTGGAATAGTGGTTTTGGTGGTGCAGAGCTAGGCTGGAGCTATCCGATAGCCAAACAGGTACGTTTTTATACCCAGCTTTTTAGCGGCTATGGTGAATCAATGATTGACTATGATGCGAAGCAAACCCGCGTTGGCGTCGGTTTTATGCTTAACGATATGTTCTGATATCACGCTATAACTACCGGAATGTTGCGAGATATCTCGGTTTTTATCGCTTATCAGATTTTTTTCATTCTTTGTGTGACGACAAACAGGTCTAATGCGCCTAAAATAGCGCCCACGACAAGCAGCAGGGGATTAGGGTGTCAACGGCGGTAGTAATAAACTCAGAAAATTTGGCCGCACAGGTATTGCGTGACACCTTTGGCTATCACCAGTTTCGTCCGGGGCAACAAGAGATAGTTAACGAGGCCGTTTCTGGCCGCGACTGTCTGGTTGTGATGCCTACCGGTGGTGGTAAATCTTTATGCTATCAACTACCGGCATTGCTGCTTGATGGCCTGACGCTGGTTGTATCCCCTCTGATATCCCTGATGAAAGATCAGGTCGACCAGCTTAAGGCCAACGGAGTGACCGCCGGTTGCCTTAACTCCAGCCAAACCCGCGAACAGCAATATGAAGTTATTTCCGCCTGTCGTAACGGGCAGATAAAGCTGCTGTACGTTGCGCCAGAGCGATTGATGATGGATAACTTTCTGGAGCAATTGAGCTGCTGGAATCCGTCCCTGTTGGCAATCGACGAAGCTCACTGTATTTCACAGTGGGGGCACGATTTTCGCCCAGAATATCGCGCTCTAGGCACGTTACGTAAACATTTTCCCCAGTTGCCGTTTATCGCTTTAACCGCAACGGCGGATGACACCACCCGTCAAGATATCATTCGCCTGCTGGAGCTCCGCGATCCGCTGATTCATATCAGCAGCTTCGATCGTCCTAATATTCGCTACACCCTGATCGAAAAATTCAAACCAACGGATCAGCTCCAGCGATACGTGCAGGATCAGCGCGGTAAAAGCGGAATTATTTACTGTAATAGCCGCAAGAAAGTTGAAGAGTCTGCGGCCCGGCTGAAGGCGAAAGGGTTGAGCGTAGCTGCCTATCACGCAGGGCTGGATAACGAAACCCGCGAGCAGGTACAAGAAGCTTTCCAGCGCGATGACCTACAAATCGTAGTGGCCACCGTTGCTTTCGGTATGGGAATTAATAAGCCCAACGTGCGCTTTGTCGTGCACTTTGATATTCCGCGCAATATTGAAGGTTACTATCAGGAAACCGGGCGCGCTGGGCGTGACGGCCTGCCGGCTGAAGCGGTGCTTTTTTACGATCCTGCCGATATGGTATGGCTACGCCGCTGCCTTGATGAAAAACCGGCAGGTCCGCTACAGGATATCGAAAGGCACAAGCTGAATGCGATGAACGCTTTTGCTGAAGCGCAGACCTGCCGTCGGCTTGTTTTGCTCAACTATTTTGGCGAGAGTAAGCAGCAGCCCTGTGGTAACTGTGATATCTGCCTTGACCCGCCAAAACAGTATGACGGTCTGGTTGAAGCCCAAAAAGCGCTGTCCTGTGTCTATCGGGTGGGTCAGCGTTTTGGTATTGGCTATATCGCCGAGATTTTACGCGGGGCGAATAACACACGAATTCGAGAGTTTGGCCACGATAAGCTGCCGGTTTACGGTATTGGTAAAGATCAAAGCCATGAACACTGGATTAGCGTGTTGCGCCAGCTGGTTCACTTGGGCGTATTGTCGCAAAATATTGCTCAATTCTCCGCGTTGCAGCTGACTGAAGCTGCCAGGCCAATTCTTCGCAGTGAAAAGTCATTACAGCTGGCGGTACCAAGGCTACAGAATCTGAAATCCCGCAGTACTTCATCGGCTAAAAGCTTTGGCGGTAATTACGATCGTAAGCTGTTTGCCAAGCTTCGCAAACTGCGTAAATCCATCGCCGATGAAGAGAATATTCCGCCTTACGTGGTATTTAATGACGCCACATTGCTGGAAATGGCCGAACAACAGCCAACCCGCGAGAGCGAACTGCTATCGGTTAACGGTGTGGGTTATCGCAAGCTGGAGCGTTTTGGTCAGGCTTTCCTGATGCTTATTCGGGATCATCTGGTTAACCCTGAATAGCCGATTTACATCATGCCACCAGCAATACCGGCATTGATTGGGATGCCTTTGCGATTCGGTAAAAAATAACGCAGCCCTTATTATCTTGTTATCAAAGGCGTACAATTAGGCCTCTGAGGGAACAGGGTATTTATTGGTTTGCCTTTCCACCTTAATTCGAATAATTCCAATCTGTTAAAGAGAGCTTCATGACGCTATTTTTCACCGTTGCGGTAGTGCAGTTTGTTGCGCTGGCGACCCCCGGACCCGATTTCTTTTTTGTTTCACAGACCGCTGTTAGTCGTTCCCGGCGAGAGGCGATGTATGCCGCTATCGGCATTATGAGCGGCGTTATGGTGTGGGCTGCCGTTGCGCTATTGGGGCTGCATATTCTGTTACAGCAGATGGCCTGGTTACACAGTCTGATTGTGGTGTGTGGCGGAGCCTATCTGTGCTGGGTTGGTATCAGCCTATTGCGTTCAGCGTTCAGCAAGAAGGCGGTAGAGGTTCCGTCAGATATTGAGCCTTCCCTCCATAGTCATTCCTATTTGCGCGGTCTGTTTACTAACCTGTCTAATCCTAAAGTTCTGATCTATTTTGGCAGCGTGTTTTCGGTGTTTGTGGGTGATGATATCTCCAGTAGTACCCGCTGGGGCCTGTTTGCGCTGATTGCCGTTGAAACATTGATTTGGTTTACTCTGGTGGCTTTTGTTTTTGCTTTACCGGTAATGCGTGCCGGGTATCAGCGCTTTGCTAACTGGATTGATGGTGTAGCTGGTTGCTTGTTTGGCGGATTTGGTTTGTATCTGATTATTTCTCGCTGGGCTAATGCCTGAACCCTTTGATTTGCGCCTAAATATGACAAAGGCGGCCAACGGGCCGCCTTTGTTTATTCTATCGATTGGTACTTAACTGACTTACATCGCCATGCTAAGAAGCAGACAGCCAATTAAGCCACAGACAGAGATGATAGTTTCAAGCACTGACCATGATTTGATGGTCTCACCGATAGTCAGGTTGAAGTACTCTTTGAATAGCCAAAAGCCCGGATCGTTTACGTGAGAGAAGATTACGCTACCAGAACCTACGGCTAAAACCATTAGTTCAGGGCTTACGCCAGGAATCATCAGTAACGGAGCGACAATACCGCCGGCAGTCATGGCTGCAACAGTAGCAGAACCTAACGCTAAACGCAGCGCGGCGGCAATTGCCCATCCCAGTAATAGAGGTGAAAGGGTGCTGCCTTGCATTAAGGTTTCGATATAGTTAGCTACGCCACCGTCAACCAGAATTTGTTTAAATGCACCACCGCCGCCGATGATCATCAGCATCATGGCAATAATCTTAATCGAGTCGCCAATGGTTTCCATAATCTGGTCCATTTTGCGGCCGCGGTTCAGACCGAAGGTAAAGATCGCAATTAATACTGCAATCAATGTTGCCATGACCGGATCGCCGAAGAATTCAGCGTAAGGCAGGAGGGCATGCCCTTTTGGTAACGTCATTTCCGCGACGGCACGACCAGCCATTAAGATAACCGGAACTAATGTCGTTGCTACGCTAACGCCGAAGCCCGGCATTTCACTTTCAGTGAAAACTTTAGGGTTGTGCAGGCCTGCAGGAACTGGCTTATCAATACTCTTTAGGAAACGAGCATAAACCGGACCGGCTAAAATAACGGTTGGAATAGCGATAAGTGTGCCATACAGCAGTGTTAAACCCATGTCAGCTTTAAACATGATTGCGATAGCTGTTGGGCCCGGATGCGGTGGAAGTAGCGCATGGGTAACAGATAAGGCTGCTGCCATCGGAACACCGATATACAGTAGAGGAATGCGTGCGGATGCTGCGATAGTAAAGACTAATGGTAATAGCAGAACGAAGCCAACTTCGTAGAACAGTGCGAAACCAACCACAAAACCGGTCAGTACGATTGCCCACTGAATGTGGTCGCGGCCAAATTTAGCAATTAACGTGGTTGCGATGCGTTGAGCACCACCACAGTCTGCTAACATTTTACCTAACATTGCGCCGAAGCCCATGATAAGGGCCAGGCCCCCTAGTGTGCCACCAACGCCATTCTTAATTGATGTAATAACTTTGTTGATTGGTGTACCTTGCAAATAACCAAGAGCAAGGCCGACGGCCAGCGCAACTAATATCAGTGAGATGAAGCCGTTTAGCTTGCAGCGGATCATCAGGAAGAGTAGTAAAGCAACGCCAATAACTACGATTACTAATGGCATAAATAATTCTCCGGTGTATGTATACCCGTCATACTTCAAGCTGCAGATACGTTGGCTACGTTCGCTCACCGAATCACTTACTACAGTAGGTTCATCGGGGCGCGTTCAATTGCCGCCTTCCTACATCTTGAATTATTTCGAGTATATCGTATTACGTAATCAGATAATCTCAGATTAGCGTATAAGCTGATATTTCGCAGACAATGACGTCATGTTCGTATCATTTTTATGTAATAAGGCGCTTTTTTGCGTCCGTATTAATTCGTGATGTTTATCACATCTTTGGTTGTTACCGGTATCATGATACCGGTAACGTCATGTAATATGAAACCACGGTAAAGGATAAATGTTCATTTTGGGATAGAGATCAAATTTATGGCAGGTCAAAGCGTAGTTCTTATGGGTGTGTCTGGTTGCGGCAAGTCAAGCGTAGGTGCCGCAGTTGCCAGAGAATTAGGTGCTAAATTTATCGATGGTGATGATTTACATCCTCGCGCCAATATTCAAAAAATGGCCAGTGGTCATCCGTTAAATGATGACGATCGTGCTCCGTGGTTAGAGCGTCTCAATGATGCAGCATACAGTCTGAGCCATAAAAATGAAGTTGGTATTATTGTTTGTTCTGCGCTTAAACGCCGTTATCGTGAGCGTTTACGTCAGGACAATCCGGACATGATTTTTCTATATATGAAAGGCAGTTTTGATATCATTCTGGCTCGTTTAAAAGCGCGTGCTGGCCACTATATGCCAACAGACTTGCTACAGAGCCAGTTTGACGCATTAGAAGAGCCGAGTGCCGATGAGCCTGATGTCGTGAGCATTAATATTGATGGTAGCTTTGACGAAGTGGTATCACGCGGCGTTGAGGCTTTGCTGAAAGCGGGTATTCAATCTCGCAAATAGCCCTAAATACTGCCGCCGCGTAGTATTGTGAACCCGAGATCCAGCATTTTAGGCGCCACTGTTTCTCCTCGCAGACGGGCAAGAAGCCTTTCGGCAGCAACTTGTCCCATTTTCTCTCTGGGAGTTAATACGCTGGTGAGTTTGGGTTCCATTGACTGACCGATATCGTGCCCGTGGAATCCGGCAATGGCCATGTCGTTGGGAATCCGCAGTCCAAGCCTCTGGCACTCAAAGGCGGCACCAATAGCTAGGTCATCGTTGGTACAAAAGATGCTATTTGTTTCAGGATAACGCTGTAGGGCCTGCTTCAATAAGTCGCAGCCCAGACTATAGGATGAGGAACGATCGGTAGATACGCTGCGCGGCTCCAGACCGAATTCTCTCATTGCCTGCTCATAGCCCTGCAGCTTAATGATGGTCCGTTCATCCTGACGGGCGCCGAGATACACCGTATTGCGATGCCCGCTGAGGATAATTTCTCGGGTCATCTGATATGCGGCATCATGGTTATTGAAACCGACGGCAAGATCGATGCATGGCGATGCGCTGTCCATAATTTCAATAACCGGTATTCCGGCTATTTCGATCATTTTGCGCGTTCGTTCAGTATGGGTTCGCTCAGAAAGAATTAATCCATCAATATTGTATGAAAGCAGTGACGTTAACCGTAGCTCCTCTCGTGACGGGTGATAACCATAGTGGGCTAGCATCGTCTGATAGCCGTGGGCATCTGTGATGCTTTCAATACCGCGTAGTACTTCAGCAAATACCTGATTGGTTAACGATGGCAATAACACGCCAATGGCTTTACTGGTGGCGTTAGATAATATTTCAGGTGCTCGGTTTGGGATATAGCCTAGCTCATCCAGTGCTATAGCAATTTTGCTGCGTAACGCTTCCGATACTTGGGCGGGATCGCGCAGGTAGCGGCTGATAGTCATTTTTGTTACGCCAACTTGATTGGCCACATCTTGAAGTCCGGGTCTTTTTTTCTTCATTTTTCAACAAAATAATGAACGGATGATAAGTGAGTTTAACAAATAAAAATGCATTCTGGTACCTACATAATGACTTCTGATTTATGGGTTATCAAAGTAAAGTTTGTTATTGTAAGCGTATTGAATACCGTTATCTTGATTCAATAAGGAAGGCGATTTTTTATTTCTAATCAAGCTACGTTAATATTTATTTCATACTTTATAGTTTTAATCATAACTTCATCATTTTAAATGTTCATATTCACCGTGAAATTTATATTCATAACCGTATGTGAAAATAACTTAACGATAGTTAAACTATTTTTTAATATTTATGCCCCAAATATACTGTATTCCTTATGGCTAAATTCCGTTTGTGGTGTAAATGTGATTTTTGTCACAAAATTTTAAATTCCATCGGCTGAATCGAGTAAAGTTAGCTTCAAAAACGTATTGTTACCGGTATCATAAGGGTATATAGTGAGAGAGTGAACGGAAGTAACGGGTTGGATTATGGATATTTTGAAGGAGATAAAGGCGAACATTTGTTTCATGGCTTGAGTGGGCAAACAGAAAAAAACCTTACTGTTTAGATTTTAAATAAGCAGCAACTTTATTTATTCCTCTCTATTTGTAGGTGGGGATATTGCTTTTTAATTAAAATTTAAGTTTAAAGTTTGGGGCAAAAAATCATTAAGAATGACAATCAGTAATATTAAACCATATTGCTATTTTATCCTTCGATAATTTTAACAACCAAGATTTAAATATCAGTGATAACTAATTAATCTTATTCTATAAATAGGGGCCAAGCATGAATCCTATCGTTGAGAACGTTACTCAGAAAATTATCGCCCGTTCAAAGGCCACTCGTACCGACTATTTAGCTAAAATTGATGCGGCTAAAAATAAAACGGTTCATCGTTCTCAGCTTTCATGTGGCAACCTTGCCCATGGTTTTGCCGCCTGCTCCCCGGACGATAAATCGTCACTGAAGAATATGGTAAAAAGTAACATCGGCATTATTACCTCCTATAACGATATGCTTTCCGCCCATCAACCCTATGAACATTACCCTGAGCGTTTAAAAAATGCGTTACACAGCGTTGGCTCCGTTGGTCAGGTTGCCGGTGGAGTTCCTGCAATGTGTGATGGCGTTACGCAGGGTCAGGATGGTATGGAGCTCTCTCTACTTAGCCGCGATTTGATCGCCATGTCAGCCGCGATTGGCCTGTCGCACAATATGTTTGACGGTGCATTATTCCTCGGGGTATGTGACAAAATTGTGCCGGGATTATTTATTGCCGCCATGGCTTTTGGTCATCTGCCCGCCGTATTTGTTCCTGCTGGTCCAATGCGTACCGGCGCATCAAATAAAGAGAAGGTGCGTATTCGTCAACTGTATGCTGAAGGCAAAGTTGGCCGGGATGCGCTGCTGGAATCTGAGGCTAACTCTTATCATTCTGCCGGAACCTGCACTTTCTACGGTACCGCTAACTCCAACCAAATGATCATGGAAGTGATGGGGCTGCACCTGCCCGGTTCGTCATTTGTCTATCCGGATGTCACCTTACGCGATGAGCTTACCGATGCGGCCGCTCGTCAGGTAACTCGAATGACGGAGTCTTCCGGTGATTATCTACCGGTCGGGCGCTTAGTGGATGAAAAAGTGATGGTGAACGGCATTGTTGCTTTGTTGGCAACCGGCGGCTCAACGAATCACACCATGCATTTAGTCGCGATGGCTAAGTCGGCCGGTATTCAAATTACTTGGGATGACTTTTCCGAACTGTCTGAGGCGGTTCCGCTATTAACCCGTATTTATCCTAATGGCCCGGGCGATATTAACTATTTTCAGGCCGCTGGTGGGGTTTCTCTGCTGGTTCGTGAGTTATTAAACGGCGGTTTGTTACATGAAGATGTTCATACCGTCGCCGGTTTTGGTTTACATCGTTACACTCAGGAGCCTTTCCTTGACGGAGACCAGTTAGCGTATCGCGACGGGCCCCATGTTTCGCTGGATCCTGAGGTTATCTCTACGCTAGAGGCACCATTTGTTAAACATGGCGGTACTAAGGTGCTGTCCGGTAATCTTGGCCGGGCCGTTATGAAAACGTCAGCGGTACCGGAAGAGCGTCAGATAATTACTGCGCCTGCTGTGGTTTTTGAAAGCCAGTACGATATTGATGCCGCGTTTAACGCCGGGCAACTAGACCGTGACTGCGTTGTGGTTGTGCGCTTTCAGGGGCCAAAAGCGATTGGTATGCCGGAGCTGCATAAGCTAATGCCTCCACTAGGCGTATTGATGGACCGTGGATATAAGGTTGCATTAGTGACCGATGGCCGTTTGTCTGGCGCATCGGGTAAAGTTCCTGCGGCTATTCACGTCACCCCAGAAGCCTATGTAGGTGGACTGCTGGCTAAAGTGCAGGACGGCGATATGATTCAGATAGACGGCACGACCGGTAAACTTTCGCTGCTAGTTGGTGAAACTGAACTGGCTCGCCGTCAGGCTTCGGCACCGGATTTATCTGCGTCTCATGTGGGAATGGGCCGGGAGCTGTTCTCTGTGATGCGAGAGCAAATCTCTGGTGCAGAAGACGGTGCCAGCTGCTTCTGATTCCTTTGCTGTAAACAATTAAATAATTTGAGAGCGGCAGTAGCCGTGGTGGATTTATTTTCTTAATCTGCCACGGGTATTGCCATTTTTTATTGATATATATTGAGTTATTGATAATGATTTATTAGCAAATGAATGATTTAAAAAGTGTTTTTTCGTATTAGCAAGATGATCAAACATTGTAACAAATCCGACCAGTTAAATAGTGGTAATAGATTTCATACATGACTTATAGTGTTGGTATCTATGACAGGTAGCGTCATGCAGTTATTTAACCGCGTAAATAAAACGGATTTTTATGACGACTCATTCAACAATCAACAATATAGCTATTCCCCTTAAAGTCATTTCTACCGGAATTGCGTTGCCGGAAACTCGCGTTTTTTCTTCAGAGCTTGACCGCAGGCTGAATAAGTCCGCTGGGTATGTTGAGAAGCATTGTGGTATCGAATACCGTTTTCATGCACCTTTCGATCTCGATCCTGCCGTATTTGCCGCTCAGGCAATATACGATGCGTTACGGCGTCAGCAGATTAAACCTGAAAGTATCGACTTACTCATTTCCGCCTCCGCTATTCCCATTCAGGCCCTGCCCTATTCGGCCGCCCATATCCTTAAAGCTTCATCACTGCCTGCCGGAATCGCCTGCTTTGATATTAATACTAGCTGCGTTAGCTTTGTAACGGCGATGCACGTGGCCGCCTCTTTGCTGGCCAGCGGCGGATATCGTCGTATCGCTATTGTTTCAGCCGAACTGCCTTCCCGCGGTATTGACTGGAACCACCGGGAATCATCGTTGATTTTTGGCGACGGCGCGGCCTGCGCTATCGTTGAACGCGGCGACGGGCAAAGCGGAATTGTCTCTTATCTACTGGAAACCTATCCTGAAGGTATTGGCTACTGTGAAATCCGCGCCGGGGGCGTACGTAAAAACCTGAGATCCGGTATGGAAGACAGCGATTTTCTGTTCCATATGGACGGTAAGCCGCTGTTTAAAACTGCTTCCGGGCTGATTGACGGCTATATGGCCCGTTTGCTGGCTCCCAGCGGACTTAAGTTGAAAGATATGGCAACGGTGATCCCGCATCAGGCCAGCCATTTGTCGCTGGAACATATGCGCCGACGCTTAGGAATATCCCCTCAGGCGCTGATTGATATTTATCGCCACCGTGGGAATCAGGTTTCAGCTTCCATTCCCAGCGCACTGCACGAAGCCAGACTACGCGGAAAGTTTGAACCCGGGCATCCGGCTATGTTGATTGGTACCGCTGCCGGGCTCTCTTTCGGCGGTATGATATTGATGCCATGAAGACCAATAACGGACTGTTCCGCGCGGGCTCATGCCTGCTAGGCTGGGGGGTAGTCGGCCTATGTTATCACCTGAGTGGTCGCTGGCAGGGGGCTGGGAACTTGCAACCTCTTGGTCCGGTAGACCGATGGATATCTTATTCGCCTGATGCCATCTGGCCTTATCTCTCCTTTTTTCTTATCGTTCCTTTAGCCTATTTATTATGCCCACTGCGGCGGGTTCACTGGCTAACGGTATCGATGGCAATGTGCGCGCTAATTGCAGGCTGTATTTACCTGATTTGGCCTACTACCATGGAATATCCGCCGGTTAGCGGTAACGGGCTGAGTGAGCAGGTATTACTGTTTCTGATAAGCATTGATTCACCCCAGAACTGCTTCCCGTCTTTGCATGCTGCGCTAACGCTACTGTCTGTGGCCGCGGTTTACCAGCGACAGCACTGGCTACGCTCTGTGATGTTCATTGTGTGGGGAAGCGTTATCGCGTTTTCTATTTTGCAGCTACGCCGCCATTTATTTATCGATTTGCTGTCGGGTGTCGCATTGGCAAGCTGTGTCGGGTATGGGGTCTATTACTCAAGCCAGCGTTTATATAGTCTAAATATGGCAAGGATGTCCTATGACTGATTTAATCATACCGATTATTTTTATGCTGCTGATGGTGGGCCGCGCGTTTTAAAGACGATGGGCCACCATCATAATATTGAAAGTAAGGATGCAGACACATGGCTAAGTCAGTACCGCCTTTAAGCTATCGATCCCGAGACGATGTGGCGCTGCATAAGGCGTTGAATAAGGCCGTTCACCAATATTTGCAGGATAATAACGAGCACCGGTTTGCCGATAGCGCAATGCTGATAAAAATCGTTTTTTTATCAACGGTCTGTTTTGTGCTCTATTTTTTTACGTTAACCGTAAGCAGCAAAGTCGCTTTCTTATGTAGCTACACCGGGTTTTTGTTCTCTACGCTATTTCTGGCCGTCAATGTGGTGCACGATGCCTCCCATAACGCTATTTTTCGTCAGGCGTGGGCTAACCGCTGGCTGAATAATGTGATGACTATTCCGTTGGGTCTGGATGCGGACTGCTGGCGAGTAAGGCATACCATCTGTCATCATGGCCATACCAACGTTAAAGGGTACGATCTGGATATTGAGGAAAATGGCATACTGCGCCAAACGCCTTACCAGCGCTGGTGGCCTTTGATGCGCCTGCAGCATTATTATTGGCCGGTGGCAGCGGCATTAACTTTTCCGATCTTTATTTGGGTTACTGACTGGCTAGATCGAGCCGGATTTACCCGCGTGACGATTAAAATGAAGTATCAGGGTATCAGAGGCTGGTGCTACTTTTTATTGAGTAAATCGCTGCACTTGGCCGTTTCCTTACTGATCCCTATGCTGGCCGCTCAGGCTCTGTCCATATCCATCGCTGACGTTATCGTGGCTTATCTGCTCAGCCAGATGCTGTCATCGCTGATTTTTGTTGTGCTGATCCTTGGAACCCACTGGGCCAAAGCTAAGTTTTATCTGGCCCCGAAGCAGGGTTTAATGCCGCACGGTTGGTATCATCATAACTTCTCGACTACGTTTGACTGGCTTACTACGCCACAATGGCTAACCTATTGGCTGGGTGGACTGAATCTGCATTTAACCCACCATCTGTTTCCTGACTGGAATCATCGTCACTATTTGGCATTGGCTAAGATTATTGAGCAAACGGTGCCTGAGTTTAATATTGAGTACCGCTGCGTTACCCTTGGAGAGCTGTTTAAGTATCAGCAGAAGTTTTTGCGTGAGATGGGCAATAACAAGGGGCCGGATGAAGACTCCCAACCCGCCAGCCATCAGGCCGACGGGTGAGTGCGGTTTAACCTTGGTTTTCTTCTTTTCTTTTGCGTAACAGGCGCAGCGCGTTGGCGGTAACCAACGCGGTTGCACCTGAGTCGGCAAGCACGGCAAGCCATAACCCGGTCAGGCCTAACAGGCTGGTGACCAGAAAAACGGCTTTTAGCCCGAGTGCGATAGTAATGTTCTGACGAATGATTTTACGGGTGGCACGCGACAGCACAATCATATCGACTAAACCAATCAGCCGGTTGTGGGTTAGCGCGGCGTCGGCGGTTTCTAGTGCCACGTCGGTTCCTCCGCCCATGGCAATACCGATAGTCGACGATTTCATCGCCGGGGCATCGTTGATACCGTCTCCTACCATGGCCGTTGGCCGTTGCTTGTTCATGGCAAGAACCGCGGTGACTTTGTCTTCCGGCAACAGCCCGGCTTGGTACTCAATACCTAACTCATTAGCGATAGCCGCAGCGGCGCGAGGGTTATCACCGGTCAGCATCACACCGTTTACGCCAATATTGCGTAACGCAGTCATGGCCTGTTTTGCGTCTTCACGCATGGTGTCGCGCAGGGCCATCAGGCCAATAACTTGGCCGTCACGCAGTGCCATTACCACCGTTTTCCCCTGATCTTCTAGCCGGGTAATCTGTGACCGATCTTCGACAGAGAGCTGGTTTTCATCCAGCTTAGAGGGCGCGCTAATCAGAATGGTTTGGTTATCTACTTTGCCCTGAACGCCTACTCCGGCAATAGCCCGGCGCTCTTCGGCTTCGGAATAACTGATTCCAGCTTCTGTCGTGCGGCGGATAATCGCCTGAGCCAGAGGGTGATGAGAACCTGACTCGATGGATGCCGCCAACTGCAGTAGCTGCTTATCGCTGATGCCCGGTGCCGGAATAACGTCCGTTACCGTTGGTTTGCCTTCGGTCAGGGTGCCGGTTTTGTCGAACGCGATTTGAGTTATGGAGCCTAACTGTTCTAAAGCCGCGCCGCCCTTAATCAGTGCGCCACGGCGGGTTGCTGCGGCCAGCGCCGAGGTGATTGCTGCCGGGGTAGAGATAACCAGCGCACAAGGGCAGCCGATTAACAGTAAAGTCAGCCCGCGGTAGATCCAGGTTTCCCAAGGCTGGGCAAAGGCCAGCGGTGGAATGATAACCACCAGAAGAGCAAATAGCATAATGCTTGGGGTGTAGTAACGGCTAAAGCGATCGATAAAACGTTCAATTGGCGCCCGGCGTTCTTCGGCTTCTTCGATCAGGCTCAGAATACGATCAACCGCATTGTTGCCCGGCTCAGATAACACTTTAAGCTGGATGACGGTGTCTACCGCCAGACTACCGGCGGCTACTTTTTCTCCGCGCAGGCGATCGACCGGAATTGATTCTCCGGTCAGGGCGCTTTCATCGAAACCGGCACCGTCGCTGATAAGTTCGGCATCAACGGGTAAGCGAGTTCCGGGCGCTATCTCGATAATATCGCCGGGGCGTAGGCTGGCCGCGCCTACCACTTTTCGTTCGCCGTTACTGAGTACAACCGCCTCTTCCGGCAGTAATGCCATTAATGAGGTCACGCCCTGACGCGCCCGGTTGGCCGCGTAGGACTCCAGTAATTCCCCGATCATAAATAGCATCAGCACCATGGCGGCCTCTTCGGTTGCGCCAATAATCAGCGCTCCGATAGCCGATATACTCATCAGTGTTTCAATGGCAAACGGTGTACCCGAAAGGGTCTGGCGGATAGCCTGACGGCCAATCGGGATGATGCCGAATAGCGTTGTTAGTATAAAAGCAGCGCGCCCGTACGATGGGGAGAAGGATTCGATTATCCAACTAAGCAGGATCAGGGCCGCCAGAATTGCCGGTGGGGCATATTCTTTAAAGCGGCGCGATTTATCCACCGCTTTAGATACTGGGCGGGTGCCGGTAGCCGACGCCAGTGAGTAACCGGCTTTTTTTACCGCCTGCTCAATTTTATCGGCCAGATCTTCACTGTGTTTAATGTCTACGACCAGCTTTTCGGTAGCGAATAAGATTTTTGCATTTTCAACCCCCTGAACCTGATAAACCGCCGTTTCAACCTTCTTGGCGCAGCTCGGGCAATCCATACCAAAAACTTGCCACGTCAGGCGGGTATTGCCTTCGGTTGGTTGTTCAAGCTTTTCATTGGAGGTACTGCATGACTGGGCACAACAGGATGAATGTTGGTGGTCGTCACCATGACTATGCGGGTGATTATGGTCATGTAGCCCCGGTATTTTGGCCGTTTTAATATCGATGTGGCTGGTCATTTTGGTTTTTCCAATTTGCATCTAATAGCAGTACTCTACACCTTGGAGCCCACTCCAGAGTCAATAGGGTATTTATATTAATTACGATTACTTATTGTTTATTATTTGTTCGAATGTAAATTAAATAAAGTTAGAAATGGTTACCAATCTGAAATATACTGCCTGCCTTGCTGAAATTGAATCAAAAGGTGGCGTTTGAGATGCCGTTACTTATAGCCACAACGCTGCTTTGGGCGTTCTCGTTTAGTCTGATAGGCGTTTATCTATCAGGACAGGTTGATAGCTGGTTCGCGGTGTTTATCCGGGTATTGCTGGCTTTTATTGTCTTTCTGCCGTTCTGGCGTTTTCGTGGCGTAACGCTCAGGCAAGCACTGTTATATATGGTGGTTGGTGCATTCCAGCTTGGGATCATGTACCTGTTTTACTACCAGTCTTTTTTGTATCTCAGCGTACCTGAAATTCTATTGTTCACGATTATGACGCCGATTTACGTCACGCTGGTTTACGATCTACTGGCGGGTAATCGGCTGCGGGTTGGGTATTTGCTGAGCGCGCTGCTGGCCGTGGCCGGTGCGGCAGTGATTCGTTATAACCAGCTTAGCCCGCAGTTTTGGTTTGGTCTTGCTCTGGTGCAGGGGGCCAATATTTGTTTTGCCATCGGTCAGGTGGGCTATAAGCGGCTGATGGAGGTTTACCCGATGCCGCAACGTCATGCTTTTTCATGGTTCTATCTTGGCGCACTCTGCGTTGCCGGTACGGCGTGGATGCTGTTTGGTAACGTCAACAAGCTGCCGACGACCGGGGTGCAGTGGGGCATTTTGCTGTGGCTGGGGGTTGGTGCGTCAGGGCTGGGGTATTTTATGTGGAACTATGGCGCTACTCTGGTGGATGCCGGAACGCTGGCTATTATGAACAATGCGCTGATCCCGGCCGGTCTGCTGGTGAATTTTGCCATTTGGCAGCACGATGTTGAATGGCTGCGTTTGGCGGTCGGAGGTGGAATCATTTTCGCTTCATTGCTGGTGCATAAACGTTGGGTTGTTGCCAATTCCGAGCCGCTTGGAAAGTCGGCCTGACTATCAGGCCAGCTTGATGAAAGGTAAACTACCGGCGTGGCTGCGCGCCACGTCGATAAAGGCGCCAATGGCCAGTTGGTTTTGTTCACCGTCCCGGACTGCGGCGTAAAGCCTGCGCCATAGCCCGTCTCCCAAAGGTTTTGTTACCACTAATCCTTGCTTCTCAGCCCCTTCAACCACCCAATGGGGAAGGGCTGCGATACCCATCCGGGCAGAAACCATCTGGATAAGCAGCATAGTATTATCCACATTTTTTAACGCGGGGGCGATGCCTGCCGGCTGAAGAAAATGGGTCCAAACGTCCAACCGCTGGCGCTGAACCGGATAAATTAATAAGGTTTCGTCGGCCAGATCTCGTGGCTCTAGTCCGCTCTTCTCTGCCAATGGATGTTCCGGTGCAACAACCAGGCGCACTTCAAAATCAAACAGCGAAGCGTAGTGCAAACCGCTGCGCGGTAGAATATCTGACGTCATGACCAGATCGAGGTCGCCTTGCTGTAGGGCGGGCTGAGGATCAAAAATAACCCCGGCTTTAAACTCAATGGCAACGTCCGGCCAGTCGTGGCGGAAGGTATTCAGGGCGGGGGTTAGCCACTGAATACAGCTATGGCATTCAATGGCCAAACGGAGCTGATTGTTAGGCGGTTGGTTGCAGGTTTGCAGCGCCTGCTGAACTTGAGGAAGCACGCGATCGGCCAGCGTTAATAAAATATCTCCCTGAGCGGTAAACTGGATCGGCTGACTTTTACGCACGAATAGCCGATAGCCCAACCGCTGTTCTATCTCATTAAACTGGTGAGAAAGTGCCGATTGAGTCAAATGCAACCGTGTTGCAGCACCGGCCAGAGAGCCGGAATGGCGCAAGGCCTGTAGCGTTCGTAAATGCTTCAATTCGATCATGAAGGTTCTTCACCATGAAGATGAAAATATTGCGCTTGTGTAATACACCATACCTATTGATTATAGATGTGTAAACATCTAGACGTCTAAATGAGGTTGCTATGAGTATTCAAAGTCATATTTTAGGTTTTCCACGGGTTGGTTTAGCGCGTGAATTAAAAAAGGTATTAGAGAGCTATTGGAACGGCGATATCGGTCGGGATAGCCTGCTGGCAACCGGGCGCGAACTGCGTTCCCGTCACTGGTTGCAGCAGCGCGATGCCGGTGTGGATTTGCTCCCTGTCGGCGATTTCGCCTGGTACGATCACGTATTAGGTACCAGCCTGCTGTTGGGCAATGTTCCCGAGCGCCATCAGAGTATAGACGGCAAGATCGATCTTGATACCCTGTTTCGAATTGGTCGTGGCAGAGCTCCAAGTGGTGAGCCTGCGGCTGCGGCAGAAATGACTAAATGGTTTAACACTAACTATCACTATATGGTGCCTGAGTTGTATAAAGGCCAGCGCTTTAGTCTGGCGTGGAACCAACTGTTTGACGAAGTCGATGAAGCGTTAGCTCAAGGCCACAAGGTTAAGCCGGTGCTGTTAGGGCCATTAACCTACCTATGGTTGGGTAAAGTTAAAGGCGAGCAGTTTGATCGCCTGACTCTGCTGAACGAAATTTTGCCGGTTTACCAACAGGCGTTGGCAAAACTGGCCGAGCGTGGCGTTGAGTGGGTACAGATTGATGAGCCAGCTTTAGTTCTTGATCTGCCTCCAGAGTGGCTGGCGGCTTATCAGCCCGCCTATGGCGCTCTTCAGGATAAGGTGAAATTGCTTTTAACTACTTACTTTGACGGTATCAGCCATAATCTTGAGACCATTCGTCGGCTGCCTGTTCAGGGGCTGCACGTCGATCTGGTGGCGGGTAAAGATGATGTATCCACGCTGCATCAGCAATTACCGGCTAACTGGGTGCTGTCTCTGGGAGTGATTAACGGCCGTAACGTATGGCGGGCTGACTTAACGCGCTGGTTTGAACGTTTGCAGCCTTTAATCGGGCTTCGCTGTTTCTGGATTGGCAGCTCTTGCTCTCTGTTACATAGCCCGATTGATTTAAGCGGGGAGCCGCGGCTGGGTGAAGAAGTGAAAGGCTGGTTTGCCTTTGCTATTCAGAAATGCGGTGAAATCAGCCTGTTAACCAATGCATTAAAGAATCCATCCGATCTGGTTATTCAAAAAGCGTTAGCCGATTACAGTGCGCCAATCCGCGCCCGCCAAAATTCTTCACGGGTACATAATGCTCAGGTTGAAACACGCTTGGCCGGGATCCAGCCGCAGGATAGTCAACGTCATCAGCCCTATGAAGCCCGCGCACAGCGGCAGCGTGCTAAATATAATTTACCCGCATGGCCGACGACGACTATCGGATCTTTCCCTCAGACTACCGAGATTCGCTCATTGCGCCTCGACTTTAAGCAAGGCCGCCTGGATACCGGCAAATACCGGGTTGGTATTTGTGAACATATCAAGCAGGCGATTCTAGAGCAGGAACGCTTAGGATTAGACGTGCTGGTGCACGGCGAAGCTGAGCGTAATGACATGGTGGAATATTTTGGCGAGCATTTGGACGGTTTTGTGTTTACCCAAAACGGTTGGGTACAAAGCTACGGTTCACGCTGTGTAAAACCGCCGATTATTATCGGTGATATCAGCCGCCCAGAGCCGATTACCGTGGAGTGGGCGAAGTATGCCCAATCGCTGACCGTTAAACCGGTAAAAGGGATGTTAACCGGCCCGGTAACGATCCTTTGCTGGTCATTCCCGCGGGAAGACGTTAGCCGTGAAGTGATTGCTAAGCAGATAGCTTTGGCGCTAAGAGATGAAGTCACCGATCTGGAACTGGCCGGTATTGGCATTATTCAAATTGATGAGCCTGCGCTAAGAGAAGGTTTACCGTTAAGAAAAGCCGAGTGGAACGATTACCTCAACTGGGCAACCGAAGCCTTCCGGATTAACGCATCGGGCGTGAAAGATGAAACTCAAATTCACACCCATATGTGTTATTGCGAGTTCAATGACATTATGGATGCCATCACGGCGCTGGATGCCGACGTGATTACCATCGAAACGTCCCGCTCAGATATGGAATTGCTTGAAGCCTTTGAGTCGTTTGAATATCCGAACGAAATTGGCCCGGGCGTTTACGATATCCACTCGCCCAACGTTCCAAGCGTTGAGTGGATTGAAGCGTTATTACGTAAAGCCGCCAGCCGAATTCCGCCAGAGCGCCTGTGGGTTAATCCCGACTGCGGCCTGAAAACCCGCAGCTGGCCAGAAACCCGCCGGTCTTTAGAAAACATGGTTCAGGCAGCCCGTCAATTGAGAGCAAGCGCTAATAATTGATCGCTTCCATCAGTAAATAGGCAGAAATGGGGTGCAATCGGCACCCCGTTTTTATAGCTGTGATAAAATTAGTTAGATTTCTATTTTAAACGGGTGATCTGATGGAAAAATTAGCATCGTTGTACCAAGCACACATTTCAATACTTCAGCAGCGTACGCGCGACGTACTAGAGAGAAACCAGCTTGATGCCTTGCTCATTCATTCCGGTGAACTGGTTCGTCTGTTTCTCGACGACAGAGATTACCCGTTTAAAGCTAACCCTCACTTCAAGTCATGGGTTCCAGTCACTGAGGTTCAAAATTGTTGGATTTTAGTTGATGGCGTTAATCGCCCCAAACTATGGTTTTATTCTCCAGTAGATTATTGGTACAGCGTTGAGCCTGTACCTGACGGTTTCTGGACACCTTATATTAATATTACTCCGTTAAAAAAGGCCGATGACATTGCTCAATATTTACCGTGTTCGCTTGCCCGAATTGGCTATATAGGCCCGAATCCACACCGGGCCGAGTGGCTGGGTATTACCGCTGAGAACATCAACCCCAAAGCGGTAATCGATTATCTGCATTATTACCGTTCTTACAAAACTGAGTATGAGCTCAGCTGCCTGCGTGAAGCTCAAAAGGTGGCGATTAACGGCCACAAAGCGGCGAGAGAGGCTTTCTACTCTGATATGAGCGAGTTTGATATTAATATCGCTTACCTTAGCGCCACCGGGCACAGCGATACCAACGTTCCCTACGATAATATTATTGCGCTGAATGAACATTCTGCAGTGCTACACTATACCAAGCTTGACCAGCAGCCTCCGGCTGAATTCCATAGCTTTCTGGTCGATGCTGGGGCGGAATATAACGGTTATGCCGCCGATCTCACTCGCACCTACGCCCGCTATAAAGACAGTGATTTTGGCCTGTTGATTAGAGACCTGAATAATGAACAGCTGGCGTTGATTGCGACAATGGAGCAAGGGGTGAATTTTACCGATTACAACCTGCAAATGCATCATCGCATTGCCAAATTACTGAAGAAGTTTGAGCTGATTGTTGATATGAGTGAAGAGGATATTGTTGAGACAGGGATCAGCTATACTTTCTTCCCTCACGGACTGGGCCATCCTTTGGGATTGCAGGTGCATGATGTCGCCGGTTTTATGCAGGATGACACCGGAACTCACGTCGCCGCGCCACAAAATTTCCCGGCGCTGCGCTGTACCCGAGTACTGGAACCGGGAATGGTGCTGACTATTGAGCCGGGGCTTTATTTTATCGATACCCTATTGGCGCAATGGCGTGGCGGCCAGTTCAACGCGAATTTTAACTGGTTGCGTATTGATCAATTCAGGCCTTATGGCGGTATCCGTATTGAGGATAACGTGGTGATTCGTAAAGATCGGATCGAAAATATGACGCGTGATTTAAAGCTATCCTGATGGAGCCGTATTTAGTTCCTGACGAAGCGGTCAATTTTGACGAAGAAATTAAAAAAAGCCGCTTTATTACTTATTTAGCGCCGGTAAACGGTGCTGATAAGGCTAAATTGTACATACAGAATATTAAGGATCGGCATCCGACAGCCCGACATCACTGCTGGGCCTATGTTGCCGGTGTGCCAAATGATTCTCAGCAACTCGGTTTTTCTGATGACGGAGAGCCATCCGGAACGGCCGGCAAGCCCATGTTGGCCCAGCTGATGGGGAGTGGTATCGGTGAAATTGTTGCCGTTGTGGTTCGCTATTATGGGGGTATCCTGTTGGGAACCGGTGGGCTGGTCAAAGCCTATGGAGGCGGCGTTCAACAAGCATTAAAGATCTTACCAACGCGAATTCAGGTGCCAAAATCCAAATATCATCTGGTTTGCAATTACCAACAGTTGGCAATGGTTGAGATATTCCTTCAACAGGTTGACGGGCAAATCGTTCATGCTGATTACGGTGTGGCTATCAGCCTAACGCTATTATTACCAACGCTAAATGCGCAGTTTATCGCAGATAAACTGCGCGATGTCAGCCGCGGAGCATTGCTTTTATCTCCGGTTACGTAATAATCCTCTGGTTTTCTTATTTAGAAGGATCGGCGGAATGCATTTTCGCACTATAACCCGCATTGTCGGGCTTTTGGTTATTCTCTTCTCTGGATTAATGATTATTCCGGGAGCGGTGGCGTTGATTTATCGCGACGGCGCCGGACGCGCATTCAGCCAAACGTTTGTTGTTGCTATTATTATCGGCCTTTTCCTATGGTTTCCTAACCGCGATCAAAAGAAAGAACTGAAGTCACGAGAAGGCTTTTTGATTGTCGTATTGTTTTGGACAGTGTTGGGAAGCGTAGGGGCCTTGCCTTTCCTGTTTGCCGATCCTGTTGGGATGAGCGTTACTAATGCTTTTTTTGAATCTTTTTCCGGGCTGACCACTACCGGAGCCACTGCGCTTATCGGGTTGGATAGCCTGCCTAAAGCTATTTTGTTTTATCGCCAGATGCTTCAATGGCTGGGCGGTATGGGTATCATTGTACTCGCGGTGGCCATTTTGCCCTTGCTAGGCGTTGGTGGTATGCAATTATACCGCGCCGAAATGCCGGGGCCGCTAAAAGACAGTAAGATGCGCCCCCGTATTGCTGAAACGGCAAAGACTCTATGGCTTATATACGTATTACTGACGGCGGCCTGTGCAGTATCTTTGTGGGCAGCAGGCATGACACCGTTTGATGCCATCGGCCACAGCTTCTCCACTATTGCTATCGGCGGTTTCTCTACTCATGAAGCGGGGCTGGGTTTTTATAATAACTCTCTGATAAATAACATCACTGCGGTATTTTTATTTATTGCTGGCTGTAACTTTGGCCTGCACTTTGCCGTGCTGAGCGGCCGTAGCGTTAAGGTTTACTGGCGAGATCCTGAATTCAAGACGTACTTCTTTATTCAGGTGGTGTTGATTGGCATTTGTACCTTGGTCTTATGGCAGCAGCACGTTTACGGCTCATTATTCGAATCGCTAAATCAATCATTTTTCCATGTTATATCAATGACCACTACCACCGGATCATCCACTGAGGCGGTTGCAAACTGGCCATTATTTTTGCCCGTCATGCTATTAGTTGCCACTTTCATTGGTGGTTGCGCAGGCTCTACAGGCGGTGGTCTTAAAGTTATTCGAGTACTACTGCTATTCCTGCAAGGTTTGCGGGAGCTTAAGCGGTTAGTTCACCCTAATGCGGTTTATACCATCAAACTGGGCAATAGAGCGTTGCCCGAGCGGGTGATTGAGGCCGTCTGGGGGTTCTTTTCTGCCTATGCGCTAGTGTTTATCATTAGCATGCTGGCTCTAATGGCGACGGGGTTGGATGCGTTCTCTGCGTTTACCGGCGTTGTATCCTCATTGAATAACGTCGGTATTGGTATTGGAGACTTTGGCGGTAATTATGCTCAGGTCAATGATCCTGCTAAGTGGATCCTCATTGTGACAATGATGTTTGGCCGCTTAGAGGTATTTACGCTTTTAGTTCTGTTTATGCCAATTTTCTGGCGTGAATAAAAAACGGCAATAGATAAGAAAAAAGTAAGGAAGAGAAATTATGAAAGCATTGTTACTTTATTCCAGCCGAGAAGGGCAAACTAAAACCATTGTCTCTTATATCGCCAATCAAATTCAGGGCTACATGAAAGTAGACCTTTATAGTTTAGATGACATGCCAAACGTCAACTTGGCGGATTATAAAGGCGTTTTGGTTGGCGCATCTATTCGCTATGGCCATTTTAGTAAAACGTTTAAAGCTTTTATCGAGCGTAATAGCGAAACGCTAAATCAAATGCCAACGGCTTTTGTTTCTGTTTCACTGATAGCGCGTAAAGCGGAAAAGCAGACGCCACAAACAAACAGCTATACCCACAAATATTTGCTATCGACAAAATGGCAGCCCACGATCTGCGGCGTTTTTGCCGGTGCTCTACGATATCCTCGTTATACATGGTTAGACCGAGTGATGATCCAACTGATTATGAAAATGACCGATGGTGAAACGGATAGTAGTAAAGAAGTTGAATATACAGATTGGGAGCAGGTTAAGCGATTCGGTTCCGATTTTGGACGTTTAATCATCAAGTAGTAGATATATTCCCCAGCGTTGGCGAAAAATAAAGCGTTCAGATAATAATTGCGATTTAACGCTTGCCAGATGATTCTCAGACCCTATAATGCGCCTCCACTGACACGGCAAACCGCCGTTCAGCACGAGGCGTTCAGGCAAAAAT
>NZ_WOYF01000018.1 GCF_009800925.1 Budvicia diplopodorum
TCATCAGCGGGCGCGATACCAGCCTGATTGGCGCACAGGCCAAAGGCGACAGCGTGTTGATGGACGTCGGCCGCGACCTGACCGTCAGGTCGCTACAGGATACCGACGACTACAGCTACGAAAGTTTCTCACTCAACGTCAGCGGCAGCTACGGCTCAGGCTTTGATATGAGCCTGGGTCTGGTTGTGGACAAAATGGACAGCACCTGGGCCAGCGTCAATGAGCAGGCCGGTATTTTTGCCGGCAAGGGCGGCTATGGCATCACCGTTGGCGGCCACACCCAGCTCGACGGCGCGGTGATTGCTTCTGAAGCCACCGCCGATAAGAACAACCTCGACACCGGCACGCTGGGCTGGAGCGATATTAAGAACAAGGCCGAGTACGACGTCAGCCACCTGTCAATCAGCGTCGGCACCGGCGGCGGCGCGCCAATGGGCTTCCCGGGCGTACCGACCACACCGATTGTGGTGATGTACGGCGAGAAAGCCTCCAGCACCACCAATTCGGCGATTGCGGCGGGCAATATCACCATTCGTGATAAAGAGAATCAAAAGCAGGACGTGGCAGCGCTCAGCAACGATACGCAGAATGCCAACGACGTGCTGGATAAAATCTTCGACGCCGAGAAAGAGCAGAACAAGCTGGCGGCCATTACGCTGGCGGGGGAGATTGCGCAGCAGGTCACGACCATCGCCACCAATATTGGCGTGAAGGCCGCGCAGGATGAGGCGGATAAAAATGCAGGATCGTTGGCTGAAACATTATCCAACGATCCGGATTCTGTTGCGAAGGCTAGAGAAAATCTGGCCAAACAAGATATTACATCGCCGACTGAGGCTCAGTTAAATAAAGCCATTTATGATATGGCTTACAGTAATATCTACGAAGGTGTGATGAGAGACTACGGCACCGGCAGCGATGTTCAACGGGCAATCCAAGCTGCTGGGGCTGCTTTGACAATAGCAATGGGTGGTGGCTCTGTAGGGAATGCAGCGGCAGCGGCTTCAGCACCTTATCTTGCAAATGAAGTGAAGAAACGCACTGAAGGACCAGAAGACAAAGATAAAGTCATCAATGCCATCGCACATGCCATTGTAGGTGCTGCTGTTGCGCAGGGTTCAGGAACTAATGCCCTTGCTGGTGCGGCCGGTGCAACCAGTGGAGAATTGATAGCTCAGATTATTATCAAAGAACTGTACAATGGCAAAAATCCTAAAGACCTGACGGAAGATGAACGTAAGACAGTATCTGCATTGTCGATGATAGCAGCCGGCGCAATTGGTGGCGTAGCCGGAAACAGCTCAGAGTCGTTTGCTACGGCGGCAGGGGCTGGGAAAAATGCAGCGGAAAATAATACAATGAGCCTACCAAAAGGGATATCGGATCACGGACAAAGTGTATCCAGCCTCCTGACAGATATGACACAAAAGGGCTCATCACAGGCAGAAATCGATGCAGCAATGCGGGATTATATGAATGGGAGTTTGCCAGAGGGGGCAAATATCACCAAGGCACTCATTGATCATTATACCAATGGCTTAATGATAGGTGGCGCTTTGTATCTGGGGCCTGCGGCAGCAGCGGGTGAAATGGCCACTAGCGGAGCATTGACTCTGGGTGCGAACGGCGCTTATCAGTGGTATGACTTGAGTCAGCCGGGCAATGAAAATAAGCCATGGGACTACAAATCCAGTATTGGATCATTTGGCATTGGGTTATTGGGACCGGGACGTGGAATAGTGGCAAATACGGGTATATCAATGGGAGGGGCATTCTTTGTTGATGGACCAGATGGCGCATCTCAAGCCGGAGCTATGTTTGGAGGCTTTTTCGGTGGGGTAGTCGGAAAATATGTACCAAATTTGCTTACACCGTATATAGGCCCGTCATTCTCAGGGGCCACCGGGATTGCGGGAGGAGCATTCACCTCTGAAGTGGTGAATGATGCAGTTAAGAATGCTAATAAAAAGGAAGGGCAGTAATGATACTGAAGAAAATGACTCCTTATATTTTTGTATTGGTATTTTTATACTTGACTGGAGCATTTTTTCTGCTCGGATTGGGAGCTCGTTGCGTTGTTGGGTTGATATACACATCATCATTAAATATCTCAACAGAAGATGTTCTCAAAACTTTGATAATGAGTTCAATAACAGGGGCGTTCCTCTCTATTGGCGCTCTTGTATTTAATCGAATAGGTATTTATAACGCCCGAAAAAGGCCCCCATCAGATCCAGATCAGTGAGTACTCTAAACCCAGTTCTTATGAGCTGGGTATTGTGAACTGTCCTTGATTTAATACCCACGTTGTTTTCATATCAATAAACTAAAGTCATTATGACAAGGCAATTGGAATTTAAAGGATTATAGGATTTATATGAATTATCAAATAGCACCTTTCTGGTTCTATTCAGGAAAAATTATCCTGATGGTATTTACGGCAATTGGGTTATCTTTTTTTGGAATAACCGCACTTATTTTTTATGGGCTGTTGATCGGGTTAGTATTTAATATTGCTATTCCTATGCGTTTACATCAGTTAGTTGAAAAAGGGTTTGTTGTTATTCCTGAAAAACTTTCACAGTGGACTATCTATGTGCACGGAATTCCGGTTCAGGAAACGCGTAGTCAGCTGACTAATCCTCATTTTGCAGTTGAAGAGCATATGCGTACTTTCTTTTTGCGATCTTTTATCACCAAAATAATAGCTCAAATCACGGTACTAACCGTGTTGATATCACAAGTATGGAAAGCTGCGCCTACTAATGTCTGGATCCTTAGCATCGCCTTGACGGCTGGGTTCTGGATAGCTGTTAAATGCATTAGCACCTTTATTGCTTTAAATGCAATATTCAGACAAACGTGGCAACACATGGAAGTTGTTACTCGGAATGATAGTGTGTGGTATTGCGCCGGATTCGGTCAAGGTAGTAAGCAAGTAACAGCTTTAGATAAGCTACTCTTACTTTAATTATTTTTTGCGATCCA
Source organism: Budvicia diplopodorum (assembly GCF_009800925.1). Lineage (GTDB taxonomy): Bacteria > Pseudomonadota > Gammaproteobacteria > Enterobacterales > Enterobacteriaceae > Budvicia > Budvicia diplopodorum. Next base: position 2,989 of record NZ_WOYF01000018.1, read on the forward strand.
TCCCCAAAATCCAAAATTCCCCGTCCAAAAAGCCGTTACACCAATTGACCCAATCCCTGAGTAAACATACAGTACCTGCGCAGGCGGTTTTTCGCCTGCAAAAGCAAAACCCCGCAGTGCTCGAACACATACGGGGTTTCTAACCAACAAGTTACATGAAGAGGTAACTCATGGCTGTAAAAGAGCATAACCAAACTCGCCCCAAATTTATACTCGTCACCCGATCTAATTTTCGATCCAGCTCGAATAAACGATCTTCTGTTTCAGTCGGTTACCGGCTAAGCGGGGGGACAATCCCATGCTTAATAGCGTTGATTCGACCTCTACCGATCTGCTAGAACTGGCTGAACAGTGCCTTGCCCTTGTCTCAGCAATAATTAACCTTGATGAGGCTTCGCTAACGGAGTCACTCCAGTTTATTCTGCATGAGAAACTAGCCGCTTTATACACGGTATTGTCCGCCAATAACGGCTAATTTCCGGCAGGTCCCGATTAATAGACGCCCATTGGCGTCTATTTTTACCTCTATTGTCTTACCCGATAGCTTAACGCCGTGGCTATTTTTTCATCATCGGAAAATAGATATCGGTGATTAGCTGGTCTTCCGGCGTGTTCATCGGGTTGTTGCGGTAGATTTCATACGAAGGCTGCTCGGTTTTCTCATACTCGCTGGCCGGTAGCCATTGGTTATAAAACTGGTTATAAACCGGTTCCAGAGCAGAATAGGGCCCGACGTGGTGATATACCGCGTAGCAGCCGCCGGTTAGCTCTATGGGGTTGACGATTTCAGACAGACGCTCGTCTGCGAGCGGCTGGTAAAATTCAACGCAGGCGTCTGAACGGCACTGCTCCGGCGCTTTGGTTTTGGGGTTATCGTGGTAAATGGCAATGCCGCACTTTGCCTGAGCCGTGAGGTCGGCGGCTAATATCCAGTCCCATAGCGCGCCAAAGGCTTTATGAATGTCTATGTAGGGTCCGTTGTGGCGAATGCCATATACCGTGGTGGTTTCACGCGTTTCAATGGTGATATTCATATTCATATTATTATCCCTGTTTAATTTATGAGTCTCGGGTGGATTGAACGGCCTTTAATAGCCGGACTATTTCAATATTATCAAAAATACTGTTTAAATCTACAGTTATTTTTCGCCGCCAGTTAGGATATTGAACCGTGGTTCCCGGTACGTTAACCGGGCTATCCATGCCCAGCCAGTCTTCCGGCTGTAGCCCAATCAGCAAGCTGCCGGTGGAGGCAATAAACCGATGAATGTGGTTGCTGAGCGCTGGGGTCATGGGTACGTCAGCCCGCTGCTCCTGCGGGTTCTCATCAATAAAACCGTTATCAAACAGCGTGGTTAATATTTCTCGTTTGCTGCGCTGTCGGTCAGCGTTAAGCTCGGCCAGAATCTCTGGGTCAGGGTAGATCCCCAGCCTTTCGCCCAAATCTAAATCACCCGCCTGCCAGTAGCTGTGCAAGGTTGGCAGGTCGTGGGTGCTGATGGTTGCCATCGCCTGAGCGGGGTAGTCGGCGGGGTTTCTAAACTGGCCTTCGGGCGTTTGCTCAAAGTACAGCACCTTATACGAGAACACGCCGCTCTGTTGGAGCTTATTGACTATCTCTGGCGGAACTATGCCCAAGTCTTCGCCGATCACCATGCATTTTTGCCGCTGGCTTTCCAGCGCCAGAATCGCCAGCAGATCGTCAACCGGATACATCACGTATCCTCCCCGATCGGCAGTTTCGCCATAGGGGATCCACCACAGGCGCAGCAGCGACATCACGTGGTCGATGCGTAACGCGCCGCAGTGGCGCATATTGGCGCGCAACAGGTCAATAAACGGCTGGTAGGCGCGCTGGACCATAATCTGTGGGTCCATTGGCGGTAGCCCCCAGTTTTGCCCCAACGGCCCTAACGGATCGGGCGGAGCGCCGATTGAGGCTTTAATCCGGTAGAGGTTTTTGTCGCACCACGTATCGGAGCCTCCGTCGGTCACGCCGACCGCCAGATCGCGGTAAATGCCGATCGGCATGCCCTGACGCTGGCTGAGGGTAAAACATTCGGCTAACTGGCCGTGGGCCAACCACTGTAGCCATGCGTAAAAGCGTACGTCGTCCGCGTAGTTTTCGACAAACTGCCTGACCGCCGGACTGTTACCGTCGTGATATTCCGCTGGCCACGCAGGCCAGCCCCACATAAAGGGTTCACGGGCCGCATGATAGGCATGAATCGCATCAAACTCAGCCTGCTTTTGTAGCGATTCGCCGTGGTTATACAGGAAGTCGTTGAAGGCACTGACCCTAGGGTGTTGGTCGTCTAAATTTTTAAAATGGCCGTAGGCATGGCGCAAGCCTTCCAGCTTTAGCGCCATCACCTGAGGGTAATCAACCAAGTCGGTAGCGCGTACTGCCTGCCAGCGCTGTTGCACCGGCGCGCTGAGCCACCACGCTTGGGCGGTAACGCTGTTTTGAAACTCGCTAACGGTCGTTACGTCAATATAGATAACGTTTAGCCAGTTGCGTGACGACGGGCTGTAAGGGCTGGCGCTGCCCGGATTAGACGGGTAGAGCGCGTGAATGGGGTTAAGGCCAACGAAGGCACCGCCGCGCCGGGCAACGTGGCCAAGCATCTGTTTCAGGTCGCTAAAATCACCAATGCCCCAGTTGGTTTCTGAGCGCAGGGTATACAGCTGAATACAGGTGCCCCACAGCTTGGTGTGATTAACCAACGGGCGGGGAATAAAGCAGCGCTGTGGGGCGATAATAATGCGACACGACCACTGCTCATCGCCCTGAGTGACGGTTAGCAGGTGATACCCCAACGGTAGGGTTGGCGGTAAGATTATTATCGGGCTTTCGTCTAATTCTGAGCTACCGGAATACTGGTGCGCATCGGCCATCAAAGCCATTGACAGATCTTCCAGCTGTAAATGCCATTGATAAGCGCCGGGTCGGCTGAGCGGCAACCGGTATTCGGTTTCGGCGTAAAAAATCGTCACGCCCGGCAGCGGCGAATGGTCAATATCCTGCCAAAAATCGCTTTCTGACGCCGCCATCGCCGCAAAAAGCCGTTCCCTGACGCTCAGCGGGATGCTCTCTTGCTGCCCTTTGGCATTAATATAGTGGGTTGCTATTCCGGCCAGCTCCAGCGCGTCTTTTTGGGGGGAGTCTGGCAGCGTTGCCTGAAGGGTAAGCTTATCCATGAGTCAGATTCATCATAAATCCCCCGCCGTAAAGCGGGGAAGAAGTGTCGGGTTGATAGCGATACCTTTGGCGTTTAGCGTGGCGATCACGCCGGGCACGTTTGGGTATCGCTCTTGGGTATCGATAGGGTTCAGCTACAGTTTTACCGGTTTAATATTCCAGATCTCGTCGGCGTACTCTTGAATCGTACGGTCAGAGGAGAAATACCCCATATTGGCGATATTGAGCACCACTTTATGCGCCCACAGGTTTGGCTTACGGTACAGCTTATCGACTTCATCCTGCATGTTGACGTAAGAGCGGAAGTCGGCCAGCAGTTGGTAAAAATCACCGAAGTTAACCAGCGAGTCAAACAGGCTGCTGTAGCGATGAGGCTCTTCGGGGCTAAAGAGGCCGGTGGCAATCTGGGTTAAAACCTCATGAAGCTCTTCATCTTCCTCATAGAACTGGCGGGGAAGGTAGCCGTTGCTGCGTAGCGCTTCCACCTGCTCGGCAGTATTGCCGAAAATAAAGATATTATCGTCACCGACGTGCTGTTTGATTTCGATATTGGCCCCGTCGAGGGTGCCGATGGTTAACGCGCCGTTCAGGGCAAACTTCATATTACCGGTGCCCGAGGCTTCGGTACCGGCCAGCGAGATTTGCTCTGACAGGTCGGTTGCCGGAATGATTGCCTGCGCCAGACTAACGCTGTAGTTAGGAATGAAAACCACTTTGAGCCTGTTTTTGATCCGTTCATCGCCGTTCACCACTTTGGCTACGTCGTTGATCAGGCGAATAATCAGCTTCGCGTTGACGTAGGAAGAGGCCGCCTTACCGGCAAAAATAACCACCCGAGGCACCCAGTCTTCATCCGGTGACGCCAGAATACGGTTATAGCGGTTAACCACCTGCAACAGGTTAAGCAACTGGCGTTTATATTCATGGATCCGCTTTATCTGCACGTCAAACAGCGCATTGGGGTTGACAATGACGTTCAGGTTTTCGGCAATGTAGGCCGCCAGCCTTTTCTTATTTTGCAGCTTTACCTGTTTGATTTTGTCAATAAACGCCGGGAAGTCGATATGATCGTTTAAGTAAGAGAGTATGCTCAAGTCGGTGCGCCAAGCGCTACCAATCACCTCATCCAGCAGGGCTGACAGCGGCTTATTGGCAAGGCCTAACCAGCGGCGAGGGGTTATGCCATTGGTTTTATTACTGAAGCGACCGGGGAAGAGCATAGCAAAATCAGCAAACAGTGACTGAACCATTAGCTCTGAGTGCAGCGCCGATACGCCATTGACTTTATGGCTGGCAATCACCGCTAACCAGGCCATACGAACCTTTCGGCCGTTATTTTCATCAACGATCGACACGCGGCTCAGCAAACCCGGATCGTCAGGGTAGTGGCTTTTGGTTATGTCCATAAACTGGTCGTTAATTTCAAAGATAATCTGTAGGTGGCGGGGCAGGTTTTTACCCAGCATATCAACCGGCCAGGTTTCCAGCGCTTCGCTCATCAGGGTGTGATTGGTATAAGAGAATACCTGACAGGTGACGAACCACGCGTCTTCCCAGCTATAGTTATGGTTATCCATCAGTAAGCGCATCAGCTCAGGAATAGCCAGCACCGGGTGGGTATCATTGAGGTGAATGGCGATTTTACTGGCCAGATTGTCATAGGTTTCATACAGCGCCCAGTGACCGCTCAGAATGTCTTGCAGCGTGGCTGAAACCAGAAAATACTCTTGGCGCAGTCGCAGCTCACGGCCGGAATAGGTTGAGTCGTTGGGGTAAAGTACCCGGGAAACGTTTTCTGAGTGGTTTTTATCTTCTACGGCGGCGAAGTAATCACCCTGATTAAATTTACCCAGATTAATTTCATTACTGGCTCGGGCCGACCACAGGCGCAGGGTGTTGGTGGCATCGGTATCAAATCCGGGAATAATCTGGTCATAGGCGCAGGCCAGAATTTCTTCGGTTTCCAGCCAGTGGCTAACGGCCCCTTCGGTCTGAATGCGCCCGCCAAAAAATACTTTATAGCGAATATGATGGCGCGGAAATTCCCATGCGTTGCCGTATTCTAGCCAGTTATCCGGTGATTCAGCCTGCTGGCCGTTAACGATATTCTGTTTGAACATGCCGTATTCATAGCGAATGCCGTAGCCGCGGGCCGGTAAACTTAAGGTCGCCAGTGAGTCGAGGAAGCAGGCCGCTAAGCGGCCAAGGCCGCCGTTGCCTAAACCCGGATCGTTCTCTTCGTTAATCAGTTGCTCAAGGTTAAATCCCATGTCATTGAGCGCCTGCGCTAAGTCTTCGTAAATACCGACGGAAAGCAGGGCGTTAGACAGGGTTCTGCCCATCAGAAATTCCATCGACAGGTAATAAACGCGCCTACCTGACTGAGATATATGCGCACGGGTGGAGCGCAGCCAGCGTTCTACCATTCTGTCGCGCACCACAAAAGAGATCGCATTTAACCAGTCGTGTTCGGTGGCCAAGGCCGGCTCTTTACCAATGACAAATTTCAATTTTTCCTGAATTGAAGTTTTGAGGCTTTCAATTCGGTCAGCGGGTGATTCAAAATTAAATTGTGAGGACATTGTTTATTCATCTCTGGTTTGTGTCAGTGTTTTAGGGCAAATCTATTTTTATCAACAGCCCCGTGAATAATGTTCTGTCACTTGGTTAATACGCTGGCAGATTTTATCGGCCACCTTTATAACGCTGGCCTCAATAACCAGCGGGCTTAGCTTTGAGTATCGTTCAAAAACTCAGCAATACCAGTAAGGTTTATTCTAACTGGCTATACATTTGTAAATATTTCTTAGCCGCGATGTCCCAGCTGAAGTCCATCGACATGGCCTGTCGCTGCACGCGTTTCCATTTTACCGGCTCGGCCCACAGCGCAAAAACCCGTCGCATGGCGTTAGACAGTTCGCTGGCCTGACAGTCACGAAACACAAATCCGGTGGCGGTTTTGTCCGCCAGATTCTCCAGCGAGCAGTCAACCACGGTGTCGGCAAGCCCGCCGGTATGCCTGACCAGCGGTAAGGTGCCGTATTTCAGGCCGTAGAGCTGGGTTAGCCCGCAGGGTTCGAAACGGCTTGGAATCACGATGACGTCGGCGGCCCCGATGATCCGATGGGCCAAGTTTTCGTCGTAGCCGATTTTAACCGCAATCTGCTGCGGGTGCCGTTCAGCCATGGCCAGATAGGCATGCTGTAAGTCGGCATCGCCGCTGCCCAGCAGCATTAGCTGGCAGCCTTCGTCTAGTAGGGTTGGCAGGGCTTCCAGCAGTAAATCTAAGCCTTTTTGGTCGCTCAGGCGGCTGACAACGCAAAACAGCGGTACGTCGGGGGTAATTGATAGCCCCGTAGCCGATTGCAGTTGGGCTTTGTTTTCCGCTTTGCCGCTTAGCTTTTTAGCATGGTAGCTTTGCGGGAGCAGCGCGTCTTTTTGCGGGCTCCAAGTGTTGTAGTCGACGCCGTTGAGTATGCCTTCCAGCTTGCCCCAGTCCCGGCGCTGGCTGAGCAGGTGTTCCATACCAAAGCCAAACTCGGGCCGGGTAATTTCCTGTGCGTAGGTCGGGCTGACGGCGGTAATTTTATGAGCGTAGTACAAGCCCGCTTTGAGATAGGAAATTTGGCCGTAAAACTCCAGCCCTTCCGGCTGCATAAAGTGCCACGGAAGCTGAAGCTCATCCAGATGGTGGGGAGAGAACAGACCCTGATAGGCCAGATTATGAACGGTAAACACAAAGCGCGCCGGGTAGCCTTTGGTCGCCAGATAGGCACCGGCCAGCCCGGCGTGCCAGTCATGGCCATGAACCACCTCCGCCTGCCAGTAGAAATCTATACCGCAGGCCAGTTCGCAGGCGATCCAGCCCAACAGGCCAAAGCGTTTATAGTTATCGCCATAGTCGAGCTGTGAACTGTCGTGATACGGGCTACCCGATCGATCGTACAGATGCGGCGCGTCGATCAGATAAACGCCAACGTTGTTGTAGGTGCCGTAGCGTAGAGTGACTCTGCCGGCAAAGGTGTTGACCTCGGTGACGATTACGGTGTCTGGAATTCCGGCCAACAGCGCCGGAAAGCCGGGCAGCAGTAGGCGTACGTCGGCACCGGCGGCAATTTGTGCGCCGGGCAGGGAGCCAATCACGTCGGCCAGCCCTCCGGTTTTCAGCAGAGGAAATAACTCAGAACATGCGTGTAGAACTCGCATCTTGTCTCCTGAATATTCGTTTCTTTAACGCGTCGAAATAATGGTTAACCGCTTGGTTAACGCAATTCTTCGGTTAAACAATCTCGACCGACCCGCGGTGGCAACCTGATTGAAACCACCGTCGGGGCAGCTATTGGCTAAAGCTTTTTCAGCATCTCACGGGTAACCAGAACGATACCGCTTTCTGAGCGGTAGAACCGGCGTTCATCCTCTTCGGCATTTTCACCGATGACTAAACCTTCGGGTAAATTACAGGCCCGATCGATGACGCAGCGGCGCAGGCGACAGGAGCGGCCTATGTACACGTCCGGCAGTAATACCGTTGAATCCAGCGTGCAGAACGAGTTTATTCTAACCCGAGGGAACAGTACTGAGTTGAGCACCACAGAACCCGAAATAATGCAGCCAGCGCCGATCAGTGAGTTCATGGTCATGCCATGGCTGCCCGAGCGGTCTTGGACAAATTTGGCCGGTGGCAGCGGTTCCATATAGGTTCGAATTGGCCAGTTATGGTTATACATATCGAGTTCAGGCGTGACCGAGGCCAGATCGAGGTTGGCGCTCCAGTAGGCGTCTAAGGTACCCACATCGCGCCAGTATGGCGTAGCGTTAATATCTGAGGTGACGCACGACAGGCTAAACGGATGCGCCCATGCGACCCCTTCGGATACCGCTTTCGGTATCAGATCTTTGCCGAAGTCATGGCTGGTTTCCATGCTGTTGCTGTCTTCTTCCAGTAGCTTATACAGATATTGAGTATTAAAAACGTAGATACCCATGCTGGCTAACGACATATCAGGGTCGTCCGGCATGGACGGCGGATTGTTCGGTTTTTCTAAGAAGTTCAGGATCCGATGGTCATCCGCAATGTCCATCACGCCGAATTCGGTGGCTTCCGTGCGGGGAACGGCGATACAGGCAACCGTGCACTGGCTGCCTTTCTCTACGTGGTCGAGCAGCATGCGCGAGTAGTCCATTTTATAGATATGGTCACCGGCCAGAATGACGATGTACTCTGCGTTGTAGCGGCGGATAATATCTAAATTTTGGTAAATGGCGTCGGCGGTACCGCGATACCATTCTCCGACGTCTTCACGCTGCTGGGCCGGTAATAAATCGACGAATTCGTTCATTTCTTCATTGAGAAACGACCAGCCGCGTTGAATATGCTGTACCAGAGAATGTGAATGATATTGGGTTAACACGCCAATGCGACGGATCCCCGAGTTCATACAGTTAGACAAAGCAAAGTCAATAATGCGGAATTTTCCACCAAAATGAACCGCCGGTTTGGCGCGTTTTGAGGTTAAACCTTTCAGGCGTGAACCTCGTCCTCCGGCTAAAATGAGCGCCACGGACTGTTTTGGTAATTGCCTTGCCAACATTAACTGATGGTTTGTATCTGTCTTAACCATTTTTCCTCCTAACATCTATAAAACCCTATAGGTAAAATTTAAATGAGTGCCATAAAAAGGCATAAGTTAATCAATATCTTGTTGTTGCTTTTGCAATACGCCGATCGTTCGAGGCATGGCCTGACACGTTGTGCGGTCAATCTGAACTTCACGCTGGCTAAACGGTGGGGCAGTTAGCCATTCTCCTGCCGGTAAACTTAAGGTTTGCCGGTGTTCGCTCAAATTAATGACGATTAGCCATTGGCCTGACAGTAATATTTGCAGAACCTGTTGTTCACCCTGTTCCCACTGCTGCGGTGACAACCGTTGGCTTTGAGCATTGAGCCAATCCACATCGCGGATTCCGTCCTGTGATGTGACCCAGCCTGTCCACCAGTCAGCGGTGGTTAACGCCGGGATTTTTTGACGCAAATGAATCAGCCCGCTGGTGAAGCTAATTAGCGCTTCATCGGCCTGAATCCAGTTTATCCACGTCAGGGCTGAGTCCTGACAGTAGGCATTATTGTTACCCCGTTGGCCGTTACCCAGCTCATCGCCGGCCAGCAACATGGGGGTGCCCTGTGAAAGCAGCAGGGTTGCCAGCAGCGCTCTGACGCTGACTGCGCGACGTTCTAAGGTTTGGCTATCGGCATCTGAACCTTCGGTGCCGTGGTTATTGCTATAATTCTGTGAATGACCGTCGCGGTTGTCCTCTCCGTTAGCGTAGTTGTGCTTTTGATTAAAGCTGACCAAATCGCTGAGGGTGAAGCCATCGTGGGAGGTGATTTTGTTTATTGAGGCGAACGGCAGCCGACCTTGGCGATTAAACACATCGCTGGAGGCGGCATAGCGACGGGCAAACTCACCGGCGCTAAGTGAACCCTGTAACCAAAAGCGGCGCATATCATCGCGGTATTGGTCGTTCCATTCGGCAAACGGTGAACTGAATTTACCTAACTGATAGCCGTCGGGGCCGATGTCCCAAGGTTCGACAATCAGCTTCAATTGCGATAGCGCCGGGTCTTGAAGCAGGGCGATGGTGAGCGGTGAATCCGGTGAAAACGCGGGCGTTCGGCCAAGCACCACGCCAAGATCGAAGCGAAAACCGTCAACGTGACACTCATTGGCCCAAAAACGCAGGCAGTCCATCACCCATTTCACCGTTGCCGGTTCGGTGAGGCGCAGCGTGTTGCCGCATCCGGTCCAGTTGTGGTAATCCCCTTGCTCATCGATCCAGTAGTAGCTGGCGTTATCAATGCCGCGCAGCGACAGGGTCGGGCCTTTGAGGTCCAGTTCGGCAGTATGGTTAAACACCACGTCTAGAATCACTTCAATTCCGGCGGCGTGCAGCGCCTTAACCATATCTCTGAATTCAGACAGCGGCGTTGAATTCGCCTGCCCGGACCAGTAGTCAGGCTCGATGGCAAAGGGTGCCAATACGTTATAGCCCCAGTAGTTGGTTAATCCTGCCCGCTGTAGCCGGGGTTCATCGATATGAAGCTGAACCGGCAGCAGCTCCAGCGCGGTGATGCCTAGCTTTTGTAGATATTGAATCATCACCGGATGGGCAACCGCCGCGTAGCTGCCGCGTAAAATGGCCGGAATAGCGGGGTGGGTTTTGGTCAGGCCTTTTACGTGGGCTTCGTAAACCACGGTTTTTGACCACGGCGTTTGCGGCGGTTTATCCTGCTGCCAGTCGTAGACTTCATCGGTCACAATGCATTTGGGCACCAGGCTGGCGCTATCCGTTGATTCCGGTTGAGGGCCTGAATCGACCACCAGAGGGCTGTCGGGGACTTTGCCATCCAGCGCCCGGCAGCAGGGGTCGATCAGCAGCTTTTGCGGATTGAAGCGTAAACCCTTGGCCGGATCCCAAGGGCCGTAAACGCGGTATCCATAGCGCAGCCCCGGCCGATAGCCAGCAAGGTAACCGTGCCATACGTTACCGGTACGGGCGGGGAGTAATAGCCGATGTTCCCGATCGTGTTCGTCAAACAGACACAGCTCTACCTTTTCAGCATGGGCTGAAAAAAGCGTAAAGTTGATGCCGCTGCCATCAAAATGGCTACCGGCAGGGGAATCACAACCCCTGAGTAGCATGAGCGTCATATCGGGCTTCCCGTCGTAAATAGATGGTTGCCAGAGGCGGTAACGTTAACCGCAGCGAATGATTTCTGCCGTGGGAAGGGATAGCTTCACTGTGTACGCTGCCCTGATTGCCAGCGTTGGTACCGCGATAATATTCAGAATCGGTATTGAGAATTTCCCGATACTCAGCGGGAATATCAATGCCAATGCGGTAGTTCTCTCGCGTAACCGGCGTAAAATTACTGACTATCACCAGTTCATTACCGTCTGCATCGCGGCGCGCAAAGGCAAAGACTGAGTTTTGTTTATCGTCGACCACCAACCATTCGAAGCCTTTTGGATCAAAATCTAACTGATAAAGCGCAGCCTGCTGCTGGTAGCAATGGTTAAGGTCGCGTACCAGATCCTGAACGCCGTTATGCCAGCCGCCCTGAATCGGATCTAATAAATGCCAGTCGAGGCTGCTGTCGTGGTTCCATTCACGACCCTGTGCGAATTCACCGCCCATAAACAGCAGTTTTTTGCCGGGGTGAGCCCACATAAATCCGTAGTAAGCGCGCAGGTTGGCAAACTGTTGCCATGTGTCGCCGGGCATACGACCCAGCAGCGAGCGCTTACCGTGAACCACTTCATCGTGCGACAGCGGCAGGACAAAGTTCTCGGTATGGGCGTAAAACATGCCGAAGGTCAGCAGATCGTGATGATACTGGCGGTGAACCGGGTCGAGCTTCATGTAGTCCAGCGTGTCGTGCATCCAGCCCAGATTCCACTTGTAGTGAAAGCCGAGCCCGTCCATATCCGGCGGCAGGGTCACGCCCGGATAGTCGGTAGACTCTTCGGCGATAGTCACCGCGCCCGGGCACTCAATGCCGATGGTTTTATTGGTGTAACGGACAAAATCGATGGCTTCGAGGTTTTCATTGCCGCCGAATTTATTCGGGATCCACTCACCGTCGGCCCGGCTGTAGTCGCGATAGACCATGGACGCGACGGCATCAACCCGCAGGCCATCGATACCAAAGCGTTCTATCCAGTACAGGGCGTTGCCCGACAGGTAATTACACACTTCGAGGCGGCTATAGTTGTAAATCAGCGTATTCCAGTCTTGATGAAACCCTTCGCGCGGATCGGAATATTCATACAGTGCGGTTCCGTCAAACTGGGCCAGACCGTGGGCATCGGTGGGGAAGTGGGCCGGAACCCAGTCAAGCAGCACGTTAATGCCTTCTTTATGGGCCGCGTCGATCAGATCGCGAAATTCTTCAATCGTGCCGAAGCGGCGGGTTGGTGCATACATGCCAACCGGCTGATAGCCCCACGAACCGTCAAACGGGTGTTCATTCATCGGCAGCAGTTCAATGTGGGTGAATCCCATGTATTTAACGTAGGGGATCAGCTGCTCTGCCAGCTCTTTATAGCTGAGCCAGCCGTTGTCATCGCGGTGGCGACGCCATGAGCCTAAGTGAACTTCATAAATCGACATTGGCGCAGAGAAACCGTTTGCCTGACGACGCTTATCCGACACCGGAACCCGCGGCGGTAGCTGGCAAATGCGCGATGCGGTATTGGGGCGCATTTCGGCGGCGAAGGCATAGGGATCGGCTTTCAGTACCGGTTGGCCGTGGCTATTAATCACTTCATATTTATACAGTTGCCCAACCTGTACGTGAGGAATAAACAGTTCCCAGATCCCGCTCTCTTTACGCAAACGCATTGGGTGGCGTCTGCCGTCCCAAAAGTTGAACTCGCCAACCACGGAAACGCGCAGGGCGTTCGGTGCCCATACGGCAAAGGTGATGCCGTCAACGTCGTCTAGCCGGGCTGAATGGGCACCGAGCCGCTCGTAGGGCCTTAGATGCGTGCCTTCAGCTAAAAGCCAGCTGTCCAGTTCCTGAAGCAGCGGGCCAAAACGGTAGGGGTCTTCAATCACCTGCTGGTGATCTTGCCAGCTGATAAGAAATTGGTAACGGTAGGGGAGTTCCCTTGGCGGAAGCGAGCCGGAGAAGAATCCGGTCTGGTCTACCTGCGATAGGGTAATAAGCGGTTGCTGGGTCTGCTTATCTAATACGCTGACCTGTAGCGCGTCAGGTGCAAAGGCGCGAACGGTAAAGCCGTTGCTTGTTTTATGCATACCCAGTATTGAGAACGGATCGGCATAGTGTCCCGTGGTTAGCTGCCGGATTGTATCCTTATCAATAGTTCCTGACATCCCTCTTCTCCCTTATCGAAATTTTTAGGAAACCGAAGCCAAAGCTCAGCTCAAAAAAGAATAAAGGTGAGATCCTGATATCATTAAACTAACGACGATATCAATAAGTTACCTGATTTCACCATACTGTAATAGTAGATTAAAACTGTGAGATAGTTCTTGAATTCACTTCATGCGTGGGCGATCGCCCAATATGCTAAATTTTTCAGTATTTATAGGGTTCTAAAGGCAGGAAAATGATATTTGAGTCCCATTAAAACCACTATGCTAGGTTGGGATGACCATCGGCGAAAATGGCTATGCCATTGTTTATTTTAGTACATAAAAACAAGCGGAAAGTTGAACCTAGATTGCGCGGGAGTGTGAGTTACTTCAATTTGTTGATAATTATAGAATTAATAATTTATAACTTATTTTGTAGTGGGTGTTTATATTGTTTTTTAGCCTCATTTTCCTACTATATTTTTTGATATTATTATTTTCATTATTTATAAACTAGATTGCATTTGCAACCACACATTAATAAATGTAAAAAATTATTTCATTCACGCTATTGCAGTATGTTTTTTTATTGTAAATAATGTTTTTGAATATTTTTATTTCGGTATTTAAATTTTGGTGAATAAGTGAATTTATCTATTAAGTAGCAGTAATTCATTATATCGACCTAATGAGTTTGCATTATTCTATCTTAAGGGCTTTCTTTTAAACCTGCATCTAGCGTTAAATATCGATTTTAATCGTATTGATAATTTTTTAGATCGATTAAATGATCTTGATTGGAGTATTAAATTGTAGTTTAATCGGTGGCACTTTTTAATTCTGATTGCATTTAACGCTGATTATGACTGAATCTATCGATGTCTGTGGTAATAACCCTATTTTATAGTTGCTTTAATGTTTTATGCCCCGTGCCATTTTTAAATGATTTTAGTAAAAGCATTTAGTGATTTTTAACTCAATCACAAGAGCGTTTTTTTTAATAAAAACAGGCGTAAAGGTAGATTCAGTAATTATTCACTATTTATTATCGATTATTCATTACCCATAAAATTAAATTTTTAACATTCTAATGAAGCAATATTTAACATAATTAAACGGATATTTTTTATGAACAGTACCTCTATAGTATTACCTAAGTTTCAAAGAACCCTTCTGTCTACTTTAGTTATCACGTTTCTTAGCGCTCCTTACTCTTGGGCGGATAATACCTTTAGCGTTACCAATGGTTCGGTACAATCGGTCTCCGGTAATTATAATTCAGCAACCAGTAACGTTCCGGCTATTCTGGTTCAAGGTGCTAATAGCACCGTCAATAGCAGTTCAGGCCTAGTGGTCAATACCAACGCGCGCGCTAGCCATGGCGCTAAAGTGGCCGATGGCGGAACGATTAATCTAACTGATTTCCGCATTACCATCAGCGGCGATGTTGCAAACGGTATTAACAATATTAACGGTACCGTTAATAATCAGGGCGGTACTATCACTACCACGGGAGGTAGCTCACACGGGCTGGTTGTTCAAGGTAGCAGCTCTAGCGCGATTCTTAACGGTACGACTATCTCGACGTCTGGGTCAGGCGCTTACGGTATCTATGGCTCTTCGGGGGCGAACGTTTCTCTGACGAATACCTCCATTTTGACCAAGGCCAGCGGGATCGATCTTAGCAATGCGGGAAGTAAGCTGACCGGTAGCGGTAATCGTTTTGATATTACCGGTAATGGCTCTACCGCTATCAGTTTGTCTAGTAGCGGAGTGACCGGCAATTTAACTAATACAACCGTTCATATGCAGTACGGTTATGCCATCGCGTCGGTGGCTCGCGGTGCTGAATTAACGTTAAATGGCCTGACGGCCACCGGGTCTGTCGATCAGGTATTGGAAGGCGGCGGTACTGTTAATCTGAGCAATGCTGACATTCACCTCGATCGGGGGGGAGTGGTGAGGGCTATCGGCAACGCCACCACGATGGCCAACGTTACGCTGACCAACGTTAATGCCGTTTCTGAAAGCGGCAATTTAAATATGATCGATGCGAATATCTATGCTGACGTAAAGGTGATCGGCGGCTCTTATCTATCTAAAGGTGATTATGCCAAAGGCGTTTGGGTGCCGGGCATCGATTCTAAAATTCAGGTTCAGGGTTCACAAATTGTTACCGAAGGCGGCGGCGCGACCGCTATTGAAATCCGGGGAACGGCGCAGGTAGACAATACGATTGCCAGAAGTAAGGGTGACAATTCCCACGGCCTCTATTCTGAATACCGTTTTGACGCGACCAATATGACCGTTTCAACGGCCGGTGTGGGTAGCATTGGCGCAACGGCAGCCAGAGGCGGAATGTTAAATTTAAATACGGCTACCGTTGATACCACCGGTAATTCGGGCATGGTAATCGGTACGTTTTCCGGCTCAACCGTCAATGCAAAAAATGTTGTTGGTACTTCAACCGGTGCCAGTGCGTATGGGTTATGGAGCCAAACAAGCGGTACAATTAACCTTGAAAACAGTCGTATTACCACTCAGGGCATTAATGCCGGCGGTATTTATGCAGCAGGTGCAGGCACCGTCTATACCAAGGTTGATCTCAATAATTCAGCGGTGATTAGTGAGCAGGGTACTGGCTTACGCGCCTATGGTGCTAATATTAACGCCACCGTACGCAATGGCTCAACGTTAAGCGGTGGCAACGGTATTTTGATCGATGCGGCGCTAAACGTTGCCAGTAACGTTAATATGACCGTAGATAATCAGTCGATTGTCGTGGGCGATATACGGGCGGCTGGAAATAATAACGTCAATTTGTCATTAATCAATCGTTCGGTATGGAACGGCGCAGCGGTTAATGCCAACGGTATCAATATTGATGATACCAGCGTTTGGAATATAACCGGTGACGCCGACGTTAAATCGCTAGCCCTGTCCGGTAACGTTAATTTTTCGCCAAACTCAACCAGCGCTCGCGCTTCCGGCTCTGATTTCAGCACGCTAACCGTAAACGGTAATCTAACCGGCGGCGGTAGCTTTGTTTTAAACGGTGAGTTGGGAGATAGCAATTCGGCGACGGATAAAATCCACGTGATTGGCGATGTGACCGGTAATTACGGGGTAAACGTAGTTAACCGCGGCGGCCTTGGCGCCCTGACTACCGGCGACGGTATTAACGTGATCGCCGTTGACGGTGACGCTTCATCCGGCCAGTTTGCTATGAACGGCAGCGTATCGGCCGGTGCCTATGACTATTATTTGTACCAGATAGATACTAATCACTGGAACCTACAGTCAAATCTGACGCCGGTGGTTCCTGCGCCAAATCCAAATCCAAATCCAGAGCCAGAGCCAGAGCCTGCGGAGCCATCGGACCCTGTTATTCCGGTACCGACACCAACGACACCACCGACACCAACTACACCACCGACACCAACTACACCACCGACACCAGAGATTGCTTACCGTGCTGAAGTGCCCGGATATATTGCGGCACCATGGCTCAATGAGTTCTACGGTTTTACTACGCTGGGTAGCCTGCATGAACGCCGTGGCGATTCCGCGGCATATAGCTCAGCGTTTAGTGAGGGCGCATGGGGTCGTATTAGCGGCCAACATAACCGTTTCGACGCCGGTCGCTTTAGCTATGATTCCGATATCTGGTTTGCCCAGCTCGGTAGTGACGTATACCGGTCAGAAAATGCGGCCGGAACGCAAACCACCGCCGGCGTGATGATTACGCTGGGTACGCAATATACCGACGCCCAAGATCGCGCACGCGCCGTCAGGCCTGAACTGTCGGTGAATACCGGCAAGATTAAAACCGATGCTTACGGTTTGGGCGGCTACTACACCATGATGACCAATGACGGTGGCTATCTTGACTTAGTCGGGCAGGGTACCTGGTATCGCAATAAGTATGAAAGCCGAAACGATGCCGATCAAAATGGTTACGGTTTAGCCATGTCGGCGGAAGCGGGTCAGGCATTCAATATTATTGACGGCTGGAGCATTGAACCTCAGGCTCAGCTGAAGTACCAGTATTTGAACCTGAAAAGCTTCAGCGATGCTCTCTCCGACGTAAGCAGTACCTACCATAGCGTTGGTCAGGCCAGAACCGGATTGCGCATTTATTATGATTCAGCAAAAGAGCAGACGGTTAAGCCTTATCTATCGAGCGACGTGATTTATCAGTTAGGTAAAGAGCCTGAAGTTACGGTGGATACCGCAACTATTCGGCCAGATTTTAGTAAGTCTTACTGGCAGGGTGGCGCCGGTATCACCGCTAAAGTCGGCAACGGCGTAGACGTTTATGCCGACGGCCGATACCAAAAAGCCTTTGATGGCCAGATGGAAGGCTATTCAGGTAATATGGGTATTAAAGTCAGCTTCTAATCCAATTGGCTAAACAAAAAATGGGCTATTACCTAGCGGTGATAGCCCATTTTACTATTCATCAACGCTCTATCCACTCTTGTTCAACGGTTAACGGTCGGTTTGATATTTCGTCGGTACTACCAAAAATGGGAACCGTATCCCCACAGCAGAACGGTCAGCCCCAGTAAAGCCTCAAGAACCAAAATACCGATGGCCAGTGTTGAGCTGGAAAAGATAAAGCCTTCATTGTGGTCAATATGAAGAAACGCCGGAATACCGGAGTAAAGCAGATAAGCACAGTAGCACAGCCCCACAATACCGGCTAACAGGCACAGCCAAACCAGCGGGTAGAGCGCCACGATGCCGCTTAAAAACATCGGCGTTGCGGTATATCCGGCAAAAATAATGCATTGCGACAGGCTTGGGTTCTGCTGGTAGCGGTGGGCCATCCAGTGAATGACTTTACCAACGATGGCGACGGCAACCAACAGCATCAGGTAAAACACCACACCAATGTACAAGGCAGTGACTGGCATGATTTGGATCACCCGATCTTCGCCCAGCATCCAGCCGAAATAGGTGGTGCCTATGGCGGAACAGATAACCGGTATGGCCGCCATTTGCAAAATATAGCTGGAATAGAGGTGGGTAATCGTCTCTTTTCTTTGACTGATCTGTTGGAATTCCCGGTCAGGGTGGGCCAGAAGTCCCCATACGTGATTGAACATCATAAGTCACCTCAGATCCTGCCGGTGGCCGCACCCGGCATGGAATTACGCCTTTCAATTGGGCGAGTCTTATCATGCGGTCCTATAGTAAGTATAGAACGGGTTGAGGCAATAGATATGCCAACGGCCGAGGATTTTATGACTAACGATGAGCGCTCACCGGCCGGTTGCCGGTGAGGAAAAGTGGGGTATTCAGGCAGGCTAATCAGGCAGACTATGAAGGCAGCTTTGGCCGCTTGAATTTACTGATAATCGTGACGCCCGCTAAGACTATTGCTCCGACAACTAGGCCGAAAAGCATGTTCAGTAGGGTCGGGCCAACGGCGCTAAGCACCCCGCCAACGGTGGGAATACTACCGACAGCCGCAGCCAGCCTTTCAATCGCGTGACCGACCGGAGGCAGACCGTGAGTCAGTATGCCTCCGCCCACCATAAACATGGCCGCGGTGCCAACAATCGACAGCGTTTTCATCAGATAAGGCGTTACGTTGACCAGCCCGTTACCAATCGCTTTAAGTACGCTGGACGGTTTGCCGCTGAGGTAAAGCCCCACGTCGTCGAGTTTAACAATTCCTGCCACCAGACCATATACGCCAATCGTCATCACGATAGCGATACCGGATATCACGATAACCTGCTGTAAAAAATCGGCTTCGGCCACGATGCCTAACGTAATGGCAATAATTTCGGCAGACAGAATAAAGTCGGTTCTGATTGCCCCTTTTATTTTATCTTTCTCAAAAGCGACCAGATCTTCCGGCTCCTGCTCAGGCGCACTATGTTGGTCGGAGTCTGAATGTTTCCGATGAAGATAGGTATGGGCCAGCTTTTCGAACCCTTCAAAGCACAAAAATGCGCCACCGACCATTAACAATGGCGTGACCGCCCACGGGGCAAATGCGCTGATTAGCAGCGCCAAAGGAACCAGAATCAGCTTATTAAGAAACGACCCTTTAGCCACCGCCCAAACCACGGGGATCTCGCGCTCAGCCCTTATACCGCTGACCTGCTGAGCGTTCAGCGCCAAATCGTCGCCTAATACGCCAGACGTTTTCTTTGCGGCCATTTTGGTCATGAGAGCAACATCGTCCAGTACGGAAGCAATGTCATCGAGCAACGCAAGTAAGCTACCACCAGCCAAAGTATAAGTTCCTTATGAAATTGAATAACAAATTGGGTAACAAATCGAATAACAACCTGCCTTGATGCAGGCAACAGGGTTTAAAGCTTACCTGAAGCGGTTTGCTCTTCCTACAGAAAGATCGGGCGAATAGAAGGGGAAAACCCTTAACGTTTACTATAGCACCGCCGCTCAGGTATCAACCAGAACGGCGGCGTTATCAGGCGGTTTGCGAAATTAGAATGGAAAGGTTAAGCCTGTTTGGCTTTCGGCTTTTTATTGCTTTTGGCCGCTTCAGGCACCATCGGAGCCTTACCGCTTTCCATCCATTTGCGTAAACGGTTGGCGTCAGCAAAGTGGGTATACTTACCGTAGGCGTCGAGCACCACTAAGGCAACATCGCGGTTAGCAATGGTAGTTCTCATCGCCAGACAGTGCCCGGCTTCATTGGTAAAGCCGGTTTTAGTCAGGTGAATATTCCAGTCAGTATTGTTGATTAAATGGTTAGTATTGCGAAAGCCCAGCGTATAGTTTGGCTTTTGGAAGGCGACTATTTTATCGGGGGTGGTGCTTAACTGGCTGAGCAACGGATACTGTTTAGTGGCAATCAGCAGGCGAGTTAAATCGCGGGCGGTTGAAACATTGCTTTCAGACAGGCCGGTTGGTTCAACGTAACGGGTGTGAGTCATGCCAAGGGATTTAGCTTTAGCGTTCATTGCCCGAATAAAGGCGTTATAGCCCCCGGGATAATGATGGGCAAGGCTGGCTGCCGCGCGGTTTTCTGATGACATTAATGCCAGCAGTAGCATTTCCTGGCGGGTAATTTCACTACCAATTTTTACCCGTGAATAAACGCCTTTCATCTCTTTAGTATCGTTGATATTAATTGGAATAACTTCGGTAAGCGGCTGTTTCTTATCGAGAACAACCATGGCGGTCATCAGCTTGGTAATTGAGGCAATCGGAACCACTTTGTCCGGATTGTTGGAATAAATAACGCTACGATTCTTCATGTCGATCACTAGCGCACTATTGGAAGCCAGCTCCGGCTGTGATAATGAGCTTTGAACTGCGGTTGGGCTACTTTTAGCCATCGCCTCGGGTATCGAGATAGTGCCGGTGGATAAAATTAACAGGCTTAAGAATGAACAACAGATTTTTGCGCGCATAGCTCACTGACTTAATTTAGATTATTGGAAACGAACGAAACGTTCAGCCTGTAGAATTATAATTTATCATGATGCATTTCGTATAACTGTATTCATGCATATATACCTAATAAAAAGATGGATATTTGTAATAAATTGTATTTTTATGCTGTTAAGGCCGGTTAATCGATTTTCATCATGCCAAGCTGGCGATATTTGCCCATGAAACCAGCTATTGTCGACATTAGTTTTTGCTATTTATTTTGGCTATTCATCTTGGTTATTCATTTTCTAGCTCGCTTTTACCGCGTCAATGGTCTAATAAATATAATAGCTAAGGGGGTATTATGATATGGCTAGAACAAGGGCTCTACCTTAGAGTCGAACAGACAGACCGCGCTCCTAAACCTTATCCACTTGATAGCGGCTTTAACACCAACACGGCGTATCGTGCGCTGGGTATGTATAACCCTTCTGAAACCTCAGATGCCTATTTCATACTGTCTAACGACCGGGATGAGATCTGGTTCATATGCAACAGGCACTTTAGGACGGTAGGTCTATCATCAGATGAAAAAGCGTTTAGATATCCACTAGGGTAGGCCGTTAACGACGGCGATGAACGGTTTTTTTCCAAAACAATATTGATGATGATTTCAACGTTAATGGGTAAATGGGTATAAGAAACAACAATTCTATTTACAGAATTCATATTAACGTTTTCACCTTCACTAACTGTTTAATGATTAAGATTATTCATTTTTGGTAAATATATAATGGGGCATATTTTATAATATTTAAAAATGCACCCTCATTATTATTGCGTTTTTTGGCTACGCTTTAGTCCACACAGCCTTGATCGAGAGCTACCAAGATGGATACCAAATCACGAAACCAACTTGCAAAATTGCGCAAACAGAGTAAAGCCGAACATGAAGAGCTTTTGGCGGATCCTACCGCCTGTGAGCGGGAGGCTAGCTTTGGCGAACACTTGGCGGACGTCATCACCAGCGCGATAGCCTCATGGACTTTTATCCTGATACAAAGCACCATCATTATTGCCTGGACCATCTATAACCTTATTTTTAAGAAAAGCGGCTTTGATCCTTATCCGTTTGTTTTATTAAATCTGTTCCTTTCGTTTCAGGCCGCATATACCGCTCCGGCGATCATGATGAGCCAAAAACGCCAGAGCATGAACGACAGCCGCCGAAATGAAATAGAGTCCGACGTTAACGTCAAAACCGATTTGGAACTGTATGCGCTGCACGAAAAAATAGACGACATCAAAGATAAAGAGATCGCCGAAATTAAAGCCATGATGAAAGAGTTAATTGAGGAAATGCGCAAAGGGCGGGGGTGATGGGGGAAAGGTTATATTAGAAATAGTTTATTGGGTGTTGCTGGTAGGGTGGGGAAGGGCGAGGAGTGGGCTCATCGGTCCTATAGCGTGCAAATTTTATCTGTTCTTCGGTACAACGGGTCTTTTTTATGGTGGATATGCCTCTATGTGAGATGAACGATAGATCGGATATTCCAGTTTATCTTGGCGCTGTTTTCAGGGAGAGGATCACCACAGTTCTGCAACTAGCGTGGGCTAAGCCTGTGGATTGAAGAAAGCTAAAACTGAAAAAATTTGTGATACAAAAGCGGCTGGAGGTAAGATGTAGTGCGATTTTTGTCACAGACATAAGTTTACTCCCATAAAATTATGAATTGAGAGGTAGTATCTTTTAGACAAATGCAGGAGACTATGTAATAGCTATCAACTAACTTATTGAATTACGAACTCATGTTTTAAGATTAGAGGACATTATTTCATACAGAACAGGTTAGTTCTGCTTAATATTTTCCTTAAGTTTAGAGCAACATTAATATTAGCCACTATAATTTTATAAGGTGAATAATGGATACAAGAAATAGAGGGAGGGGGCATGATTTTAAGAAAAATTAATTTATATATCCTTTCTCTATCACTTCTTTTCTTCTTTTTTATAGTCATTACTGTGGATGTACCAATTTGTTTTGGTGATAAATGTGAATTTATTGGTGCCAAAAAACTACTCCTTAATAACGCTGTAGCAATAATATGCCTTGTCCTTTTTGTATATAGTATTTTGGCATATTTTAAATTTAAATGTGATATTAAGCAAACAACTGAGATTCCATTCGAAGTTGTGAAGGTTGAAGGGATCAATTATGAGCATTTAACTTTTCTTGCGACATATGTCATCCCACTGATAACATTCGATTTTGGAAAACCCCAATATATAATTGTACTTGGTCTGTTACTGGTTGTCATGGGTATTATTTATATTAAAACAGACCTGTTTTATGCAAATCCTTCATTGGCATTGATGGGTTTTCATATTTATAAAATAGATGGTATTTTCAAAGGAGGAGAAAAAAGAGAGGGAATTGTTGTTATAACAAAGAAAAAGATTAAAATGGGTGATTCAGTAAAATACATAAAACTTGATGATAAGGTTTATTACTCAGGATATTAAGGTTTTTTATGCCAGATATAATATATGATAAAGAAGTGATGGATCGTAAGCTTCAATATTTTATCGATAATCAAGCAAAGCTTGGCATTGTAGTCTACGCACTGACCAGAAACTCAAACACTCCTAAAAAAATGAATATTGATCCAGAGGCTCAGCGTGGCCTTATAAGTTTGTTTATGGATAATATTCGTGACAATGTAGTGTTAAATGAAGAATTATCCATATTACAACTTTCTGCCTCAGATGAGAGGATTAAGGTTATATATCAATATGATCTTGAAATTCCTCATGAGTTAAGTGTGTTAGATGATGTCAGACAGACTGATGGACACGAATTATACGATATTGCCATTGAGGGCGTAAATAATATAAGAGTATTGCTTATCGAAATAGGTGATGCAAGAGAACAAATGGTTTTGTATAAAACCATGGCTCCCGTAAATATCTTTTCAAGAAAAAGTTTTTTCCTAAAAAAATCTCGGACTAAATTTGAGAAAATTGATGATGACTTTTTTAGGATAAGTGATAATTTTCAACTTTTACGATTTTCTGACGGATTGTTTGTATTTGATTTAGATACTATTGAAAAATCATTTGGTTTTCATGAAGTAATTATTCGTGAGGCTTCATCGGGCATGACTGCAATAGCGGAGCGTAATATAGTATCAAACATCGATGTGTTAGAAGAACTTATCCAAGATGTAAAATATGCAAGGAAACTAACGAAAGTTGCAAGATCTTCTCCAGTGATTCAAAGAAAAATTGAAACTGCTAAGATCATACTTTTTTGTCAGAACTATCCATTGTTAAAAGGTAAGATAAGATTCTCTGACGATGGAACGCAAATCATGCTTGACACAAAAGTATCAAAAGATTTGTTCATAAAATTATTAATGGACGACTTTCTTATTTCTGAGCTTACGGAGAATTATTACAACAGTATAGCGAAGGATACTGTTGAAGTAGCCGTAGTTCGGCCTGAAGTTGCGCAGAATCCGGTTTAATGGCAATGGCGGTAGACCTACGACCTACCGCCATTTTTATGTAGTCAGTTATGAGCGAAAAGCGGAAGTTCTCAATGGCTTCCGCTGTTAATGGTGCATCTTAATCGGCAGGAGCGGGTCATGGTTAATCTGCATAGCTTTTCAGAAAGTCTTCTTCAGAAAGAGCTAGGTCATTTTTTATTAAAAATTCCAATAAATTATACTGAGCTTCTATTCGGTGTTGGCGGAGCGCGCCCATTTTCTGATTAAGAAGTATGTTTCTTATCAACTCTCGAGTGACTACATGTCGAGGGTGCTTTTTTAAGTTAGCGAGCCATTTTGGCATTTTATCATTAATTTCCTGCTGTCTTCTTTTTGGCAGCGAATCTATTCCGCCGCCAGCGCCTGGGAACATTACTCTTTTTGAGTGTTCCAGCTCCTCAAATACGTTAGTTAATTTTGTTAATGTATTACCAAGTGCGATTTGAGAGAAAATACCAAAGACCATGTTTTCTGCCTCATGTGGAAACTGTCCGGTCAAGGAAAGAGCTGGTTAATCATATGCTACTTCTAGATTGCTATTGATATCAAAGAATATTCTTAGCAAGGTAAACGAGCATAATTGAGAGCTTGGTAAATCACATCATTCAATGATAGTTGTGTTGTCTGTATTTTTATCATTCAATTATAGCTTATTAAGAACATAGGGTGAATGTACCGACCTCCCTGCTTAATGCTGTGCAGGCTTATCAAGGTCCGCTCCTGGCACAAAGCCGACGGTCTCGCCTATTTAATCCAACCGGGCTGCAAAGATGTTAGCAACTATCCAGAATAACCCTGCATTTCTCCATGAACTAGCTAAACATTCAATCTTAATAAAAAGCCCCTCAGGACTTTTCATACATAAGCATCTGCAAACCTTAATTACCACATCAAATCATCGGGCACTTTAAAATCAGCATACGGATCTTCTTCATCCTGCTCTTCCTGACTAAGTGCGCTATTTAATACGATACTGTTCGCATCTCGCAGAGCAATTTTATCGGCTACGATCGCGGGGATAATCGCGTATTCACTCTCTTTGCTGCTATCAACAACCAAACGAGCAATGGCGAGACGACCACTAATCAGCTGAGCTTGAGTCATCTTATCCACAACTATTTTTTTAATTAAATTATTATCGGTGAAGTTAAAACTAATATCGCCTTTTGAAATTTTGATTCTGTTCATTTCAATGAGCTGCTTCACCTGAGCTTTATATTCTTTAGATAAAGCAGCCTGTTTTTGCTGTTCGTTTAGCTGTTTATCACGCTCAAGCTGTGCCTGTTTATTTTCTTCCACAGCCTCTCTTGCCTCACGAGCCTGAACCCGTGATTTTTTGGCCGTTCTTTGGACTTTAGCCATTTTTTTGCTGGTCACTAATCCAGCTTTTAGCATTTGTTCTTGTAAGGTGAGTTTTGTCATCTTCGTTTCTAAGCCCGTTGAATAATTTGTGGGATTATACCTGTAATGTTTGAGGCTGTACCAGCTTGTAGGCCCTGATAACCGTATGGCTTGAGTTTGGAGGGGTTTATCAGAGGCTAACGTGACCTGTTCTCAGGTTTAGACACTACGCTTTATATCAAACGTGAGCGTTGGTAATAACCAGCGCTAACCGTTTTTTATCAGTAATGGTTCTGATCTCAGAAAATAATTCAGACGCTTCACCGTATTCCTTGCGCAAATACCCCAGCCACTGTTTAGTTCTGGCAATATTATACAGCCCGGTGTCATAAGGATTATCAGTTTGGACGTATTTCTTAAGCAGCGTTAATACCTGTTTCCACGGCAGCTTATCCTGCTGGTGCTTTACCACCGAGCCGAGATTGGGAATATTCAGCGCTCCGCGGCCAACCATCAGCGCATCGCAGCCGGTAATGTCTAAACAGCGCTGGCCGTCTGCGTAATTCCAGATTTCACCGTTGGCAATCACCGGAATGGTTAAACGCCGACGAATGTCTCCAATCGCCTGCCAGTCAATTTTATCTGCCTGATAGCCATCTTCTTTGGTTCTGCCGTGAACCGTAAGCTCATTGGCGCCGGACTGTTGAACTGCATCGGCGATTTCAAAACGACGCTCGGGAGAATCCCAGCCTAGCCTGACTTTCACCGACAGCGTTTTATCTGCGGGAATGGCTTGCCGCATGGCTTTAGCAACCCGATAGATCGTTTCTGGCTCGCGCAGCAGGCTGGCTCCGCCGTCACCGCCGACCACCCGTTTAGCCGGGCAACCGCAGTTCAAATCAACCCCGTGCGACCCCATTCCAATGGCTCTGGCGGCGTTTTCAGCCAGCCATTCGGGTGAATTGCCCAATAGCTGAACTCGTACCGGCGTTCCTGACTTGGTCAGCCCGCCATGGTGTAATTCGGGGCTTAAACGGTAAAAGCTCTTTTGCGGCAGCAGCATGCCCGTAATGCGCATAAACTCGGTTATGCACAGGTCATAGTCATTAATCTCTGTGAGAAGTTCACGAACAAAGGCATCCAATACGCCTTCCATCGGGGCCAACATTACGCGCATGGGTTCACCGGGGTAGCATTAAAATAAAGCGGGTGCATTCTGTCACACCCAGCTCCGAGATATCAATCCTGTTGGATTATTCATCCTATTTTGTTTACCAAAGCGTACTATATTTATTGACTGGCAGTTCGGTATGAATCGGAACTTACTATAATGAATATAAATTTTACGGTTTCCGGTATTCTTGCCAGATCTTCTTTAATCGAGCGCGGTGGTGAATCAATGAAAAATCTATCTCTGGCTATAGCGACCTGTCTGGCCCTATGGGGTGTGGGAGTTAGCGTTGCCTGCGCCGCTGAGGCCGCGCCAAACTTTACCTTTGCCGGTGAATACCGGGCGGTTAACCCTGAAAGCGGGGAAGTCGCCGCCTCCACAACGTTACGGATTATCCCTTATCAAAAGGGCATGGAACAGGGCGATGGGGAATCCAACCCGGCGCTGGCGTTACGCGCTTGGGTGGTGGAGGTCGAGGAAACTAACGAGAAAATATACCTCGATCGCCTGAGTGATAAAGACCGTGAAATGTCAGACAGCCTAAAGTCTCGCGGCTGGACCTGCGCTGTCTCTAGCCATCTGATATTTTGCGGCGGTCCGAAGGGCGTTCAACCGTTTGAGGGTGAAGACTTTACCAGCCAAACCGGCTGGCTGGCGGTGGTACTGCACGGTGGGCCTCTTGAACTGGTTAAGTGCGTTGCAGATACTTGCAGTACCGGCGACGGTCAGAGTGACGCGGCGCCGGAAGATAACGACCGGGCTAAGCTATTGTAACGCTGCTGAGCAGCTCGGTACTATCAGCCTTACGGCTTACTCATTCCGGCCTAGTGGAACACACCGAACAGGCGGGGTCTTTCATCAGCTTCATTTCCCGAAACTGCATGGTCATGGCGTCAATCATCAATAACCGGCCGGTCAACGGCGTGCCGAAGCGGGTGAGAACCTTAATGGCTTCCATCGCCTGCATGGCGCCAACCATACCCACCAGCGGTGACATAACCCCGGCCTCAACGCAGGTCAGGGCGTTAGCGCCAAACAGACGGCTTAGGCAGCGGTAGCAGGGTTCATCCTGCTGATAGGTAAAGACGCTAACCTGTCCTTCCATGCGAATTGCCGCGCCGGAAATCAGCGGCTTGCATAAGCCATGACACTGCTGATTGAGCCGATTACGAATATCCACGTTGTCGGTGCAGTCCAGCACGATATCGACCCGTGCAATTAGTTCAGCCAGTTGCCGATCGTCCAGCGCCGCATTCACGGTATGCAAGGTGACGTTGGGGTTAATCTGTGTCAACGAGAGGCGGGCCGATTCAACCTTCGCCATTCCGATTCGGTCGTCGCGGTGCAGGATTTGGCGTTGGAGATTAGACAAGGAAACGGTATCGAAATCCAACAGGGTTAGAGAACCGATACCGGCTGCCGCCAGATACTGCGCTGCCGGGCAGCCTAAACCGCCTAAACCAACGATCAGCGCCGATGAGGCCCGCAGCTTTTCCTGGCCGTCAAAGTCAAACCCGCGCAGAATAATCTGGCGGTTATAGCGCAACGTTTCGCTATCGGTGAGTTCAGGCAGCATCGGTTAGCTCTCCAACAGCGAATTAAACGGCTCTACGGTAACCCATTCACCGGCAGCAACCGCCGCGCGATCCTGTTCTAACACAATAAAGCAGTTAGCTTGACTGAACGAGCTGAATACGTGAGAACCCTGATGGCCGGTGGTTCTGACCTCCAGCTCACCCTGTGAATTGGTCGACAGAATGCCACGCTGGAAATCTAAACGGCCCGGCGTTTTTTTCAGACTGCTGGTGGTTTTCACCCTTTGCTGACGCGGCTTTTGCCACTGGCTATAGCCGCTGAGCTTGGCGATTAACGGCTGAACTAACTGATAGAAGGTCAGGGCGGCAGACACCGGATTTCCCGGTAAACCGCAGAACCACGACTGGCTCAGCCTGCCGAAGGCAAACGGCTTGCCCGGCTTAATCGCCAGCTTCCAGAAGCTGATTTGGCCCTGATTATCTAAAATTTGTTTGGTGTAGTCGGCTTCGCCGACCGAAACGCCGCCGCTGCTGATAACTAAGTCGGCCTGACGGTTTGCGCTGTCAAAGGCGTCTCTGATAGCGGTTTCGTCGTCGCGGATGATACCCAGATCGATAACCTCACAGCCCATCTGTTCTAGCATTAGCCGCACCGTAAAGCGGTTGGTATCATAAATTTGCCCGTCCTGAAGCGGCTGGCCGATCGGTTGAAGCTCATCTCCGGTAGAGAATAAAGCGACTTTTAAACGGCGGTAAACGCTAACCTGACTGACGCCCAGCGAAGCCAGCAACGGCAGCTGCGCAGCCCCAAGTCGCGAACCGGCTACCAGAACTTCCGCCCCTTGTTGAATGTCTTCACCGGCCAGCCGGATATTTTGCCCGGCTTTTGGCCGATGGGTGAAACGAACGCCGTTATCTTGAACCTCGGCCTGTTCCTGCATAATCACCGCTTGCGCCCCGGCCGGGACCGGCGCGCCGGTCATGATGCGCAAGCAGGTTCCCACAGGCCATTCACCGTGAAACGGCTGCCCGGCAAAGGCTTTACCGGCAACCGCAAGCACCGCGGATTCAGTCACTTCGTTAACGCGCACCGCATAGCCGTCCATCGCCGAGTTAGCAAACGGCGGCACATCGAGCGGTGAGGTCACGGACTGAGCGGTAATGCGACCGGCGGCCTGCGCTAGGTCGATTTGTTCGGTTTGTGAAACCGTTTCTACCTGCGAGAGCATTTTATTCAGGGCTTGATCGAGAGTAAGAAGATTTGACGTGGTTGAACAGCAATCCATCCGGCGGCTCCGTTAAAACCTGATTTGGTTTGAGCTGAAAGAAAATCATCGGTCTATTATGCCTGATAATGTCTGCCGGGTGAACGCTAAGGGGTTTGGATATGGCAGCATAAGATTCTTTTATTGACCGAATTTCTACAGATCGCTGGATAATCACGAGTGGCTAAATTACAGTGGATGGCTATAAGGTGTGATCCTTATCAAGAATATTGGAAAACGGTCTGGAGAGAGACGATGTCATCGCTGAGTAAAGAAGCCATATTAGTTCATTCCGCCTTACAAGCCAGAGGGCTGGAAACGCCACTGCGCGGGGCGGTAATTGATTCCGATACGCGTAAACAGCGCATTCAAGAGCATATGACAGAGATTATGCAACTGTTGAACCTTGACCTGTCCGATGACAGTCTGGCTGAAACGCCAAAGCGTATTGCTAAAATGTATGTCGATGAAATTTTCTCCGGGCTGGATTATGCAAATTTTCCGAAAATCACCCTGATTGAAAATAAAATGAAGGTGGATGAAATGGTGACCGTCAGGGATATCACGCTGACCAGTACCTGTGAACACCACTTTGTGACAATCGACGGTAAGGCCACGGTGGCCTATATTCCGAAAGAATCGGTCATTGGTTTATCTAAAATCAACCGCATCGTACAGTTCTTCTCCCAGCGCCCGCAGGTGCAAGAGCGTTTAACTCAGCAAATTTTGCTGGCTTTGCAAACGCTACTGGGTACCACCAACGTCGCGGTGTCTATTGATGCCATTCACTATTGCGTTAAGTCCCGTGGCGTTTGTGATGCCACCAGTTCGACCAGCACCACCTCGTTAGGCGGCCTGTTTAAAAGCAACCCAAGCACCCGCCAGGAGTTTCTGGCGTCGGTTCGCCATACTACCCACCACCCCTGATTTCAATGCAGCCACGTTTAGCTGAATCTGCGCCGGGAACCGAACCGCTGAACGGTTGTTCCCGGCGTATTTCATTATTAGACAGCGTGCGGGGCCTGTCTCTGTTAGGCATTTTACTGCTCAATATTAGCGGTTTTGGTCTGCCGAGCGCGGCCTATCTTAATCCTGCCTATGCCGGGCCGCCGCCGTTAATCGATGGCGTGGTCTGGACGCTGCTCGACGTGTTCGCCCAAGGCGTTTTTTTGTCGATGTTTGCCATTCTGTTCGGTGGTGCACTACGGCTGCTACAGTCACGGGGCCGTAGCTGGAACGTTCAACGACTGTTTTGGCTCGGCGTGCTGGGCGTTATTCATAGCGTATTGCTCTGGGACGGCGATATTTTGCTGTCGTACAGTATTGCCGGTCTGGCGGCGGTGATACTGATTCACGGTGCGTCATCGGGTGAAAATCTGATGCGCACCGGTGGGCTGTTATATCTGATTGGCCTTGGCGTTCTTGTGTGGCTGGGCTCATTGAGTAGCGCTCAAACCAATAGCGGATGGGTACCCAGTTTCAGCGAGTTACAGGCAGAAGCCGGGTGGAAACTGGTCGGTGGAATGGCGGCGTGGTCAGTGCGTTTTGACACCATGCTGATGTCCCAGATGTCGATGATAATCCAATACGGCTGGGAGCTGGTTGGCTCCATGCTTATCGGTTCTGCGTTAATGCGCAGCGGCTGGTTAAAGGGGCAGGGAGAACCACAGGCCTATCGCCGTCAGGGGTGGATGCTATTTGGCGCATCGCTGGCAATCGGTGTTCCCGTTGTCGGGTTAAATTGGTGGACCGGCTGGGACTATACGTGGGGGAGCTACTACTTACAGGCTCCGAAAGACCTGTCTGCCAGCCTACAGGGGCTGGGATATATCGCGTTATGGTACGGCTACGGTTGCCGTATTCAATCTAGCCGGATAGCCGGATATTTGGCTAAGGTAGGGCGCATGACGCTGAGCAATTATCTGTTGCAGACGCTGATTTGTACTACGCTATTTTATCGATTGGGCTGGTATCAGCAGCTTGACCGGCTCTCTTTGCTGGCATTAGTGCCGGTTATCTGGTGCGTCAATATCCTGTTTTCCGTTGTGTGGCTACGCCGGTTTAATAGCGGACCGGTAGAGTGGCTGTGGCGCAGGCTGTCTGGCAAGCCGCCGACCGGTTAATCAACTTACTGGCCCACTATTTACCCGCGCCGGCAGGTTGACGACCGCCGGACGGCCCTTCGTTTGCCGCATCTTCTAATTCAAAAAGCTGCTCTGGCGATACCGCTGGGTAATCCTGCACGTCGCCTTCAAGGCTATATGGGGTTGGAATGGGTACCGTTGGGCCAAGAAAACGTGGCTCACGCTTGAGAATATATAAATCCGATAGCGCACCCATTCGGGCTATCACTTCTCTGGCCCTGACGGTAAACATATTTTTCGGCGACGGCACGGCATAACACTGGGCTTTAATGCCGCTATGCAGGGCAATTAACAGCGCGCGCTCACAGTGAAAGCGCTGGGTGATGATGGTAAAGCCGTTGGTATCGAATACTTTTCGGGTGCGGATAATGGAATCCAGCGTTCGGAACCCGGCGTAGTCCAGCACGATATCGGAAGAGGGCACGCCGCCCGCTATCAGATCTTTACGCATGGTAATGGGTTCATTGTAGCTGAGCTGGGCGTTATCGCCGCTCAACAGCAGGTAGCTAACCTTATTGCTGTTATACAGGTTCAGCGCACCCTGAATGCGGAATTTGTAATACTGATTAATTACGCCGGTTCTGACGTATTTGGAGGTGCCCAGCACCACGCCGACGTGGCTTTCGGGTAACTCTTCTATGTTTTCATAAATATAGGGCGCAGTGCGCCAACTGATCCAGCGATCGAGCAGTAAAGCGGCGCCGAGGATTAAAATCAGCAATGCTAATAGGCTGTAAATCAGTCGTTTTAGTATCATAGTTAAATAATAGCTGAATCATAGTTGGATTACAGTTGGATCATGGTCGAATGCCAATCGAGTATTTGAGCCTGACCAGAAGGTTTAAGGCTACTTGACCCGAGGCGTGAACACAAGGTGGTATTGAGTAAAAAAAGAGATAACGCGCGGAAAAATGGTCAGATTTGGTGAGAAATCCAGCACCGGCCGTTGGACCGGCGCTGGATAAAAGCCACGGGATGAAATCAGAACGACGTGCGCTTGTAGCGACGGTATTCCGGATTCCAGAAGTTATCTTCAATCGCGTGAAGCAGGGCTTCGTCGGAGGTCAGTACCGCAACGGATTCAAGCTGTGCCGTTTTGGCGACCTTCAGCGCAATGTAGCGTGACACTTCCTGAATGTCGTCAATGGCCGGCAATAGCGCACCTTCACCGTGTTTAGCCAACGGCGAACAGTCGGCTAATGCGCGGCTGGCCGCCATCAGCATACCGTCAGTCACCCGGCTGGCTTTAGACGCCAAAACGCCAAGGCCAATGCCGGGAAAGATGTAGGAGTTATTACACTGGGCAATCGGGTAGACTTTGTCTTTATGCGTTACCGGCGCGAATGGGCTACCGGTAGCAACCAGCGCAGCGCCGTCGGTCCAGCAAATAATGTCTTCCGGGCGGCCTTCCACGCGAGAGGTCGGGTTCGACAGCGGCATGACGATCGGACGAGCGCAGTGACGGTGCATTTCACGAATAATTTCTTCGGTAAATAGCCCAGCCTGACCGGAAACGCCAATCATCACCGACGGCTTAGCGTTACGCACCACGTCTAGCAGCGAAATGGCTTCGTTGTCACGCTTCCAGTGGCTGAGTGAATCGTGTTTTTGTACCAGCCTGGCCTGAAAATCCAGCAGGGTCGGCATTTGGTCGGTTAGCAGGCCAAAGCGGTCTACCATAAAGATACGGTCGCGGGCTTCGCGCTCGCTCAGGCCTTCGGTGATCATCTGCGCAATAATCTGTTCTGCAATGCCGCAGCCCGCCGATCCTGCGCCTAAAAAGACCACGGTTTGGTCTTTTAGCTGGCTCTTAGCGGCACGGCTGGCGGCAATCAGGCTGCCTAACGTCACGGCCGCCGTACCCTGAATATCATCATTAAAACAGCACAGCTCATCGCGATAGCGGTTAAGCAGCGGGGTGGCGTTCTTTTGCGCAAAGTCTTCAAACTGTAGCAATACGTTCGGCCAGCGGCGTTTTACCGCAGAGATAAAGGCATCAACAAATTCGTAGTATTCATCACCGGAAATACGCGGGTGGCGCCAACCCATATACAGCGGGTCGTTGAGGCATTGCTGATTGTTGGTTCCGACGTCCAAAACTACCGGCAGGGTATAGGCCGGGCTAATACCACCGCAGGCGCAGTATAAAGAGAGTTTACCGATGGGAATGCCCATACCGCCAATACCCTGATCGCCTAAGCCCAGAATACGTTCACCGTCGGTCACTACGATAACCTTTACGTTTTGCTTGGTGGCGTTTTGCAGCATGTCATCGATATTATCTTTGTTAGGGTAAGAGATGAACAGGCCACGGTGGCGGCGGTAGATATCAGAGAAGTGCTCACAGGCCTCACCCACGGTTGGGGTGTAAATCACCGGCATCATTTCGCTCATGTGACTGTCGATCAGGCGGTAGAACAGGGTTTCGTTCGTGTCTTGAATATTGCGCAGATAAATATGTTTATCGATATCGGTCTTAAAGCCCTGAAACTGCCTATAGGCGCGCTCGGCCTGCTCTTCGATAGTTTCGATTGCTTCAGGCAACAGTCCGTCAAGGTTGAAACTGCTACGCTCTTCTTGAGTAAACGCGCTGCCTTTATTCAGCAACGGCGTTTCAAGCAAAATGGGGCCAGCATAGGGAATATATAACGGACGTTTATGTTCTGGTTCCAGTTCCATTAAATTGACTCTTTAATTAGATTAAAAAACAACAGGGCGGTCGATTTTAAGAAACCCAGCTAAAATGTACAATCAATGTTACTGATTTATGTATATTTGGTTGAAGATTGCGATCCCAGCGGCATTATTTCATCGATCGGCGGCAATCAAAGCTCACTCTTATAGGATAATTCAAAATGACTTTTTTGTTTGGCGGGGTTGTAAGGGAATGCAAATAAAGAAAGATAATAACAACTAAGCGGCGAGCAACGCCGCTATCGGTTTAATCATCTGGTTAGCTAAATAGTCGTAACAGCAGCGGGAAAACAAACGGGGCGGCCAGCGAAGTGATAATTCCGCAAATAACCAGCGCCAGCGAGCTATAGGCTCCTTCCTGATAATCCTGCTCGGCGCAGCGGGCGGTGCCCAGGGCGTGAGCCGTTGAGCCAATGGATAACCCTCTGGCCGCCGGGGTAGTGATTTTTAACAGATTAAGAATTGGGTACCCAAATACCGCACCAAACACCCCAACAAACATCACGCAGATGGCACTGATAGCGGGAACGCCGTGAAGAGATCCCGACACCGCCATGGCTATCGGCGTGGTGACGGATTTCGGCAATACCGAAGCGGCTATTTCCGGCGATGCGCCTAATAGCAGCGCGATGCCGGTACCGCTGACCATCGCCGACAGGCTACCAATCAGGCAGATAGTAATGATGGATTTCCAGCGGGCGCGGATTTGATGCAGCTGCTCATACAGCGGGAAGGCCAACGCAACAACCGCAGGCTGTAGCAGCTCGTTAAGCAGCTGGCTGCCCTGTAGGTAGCTTTCATAGCTGGTATTGGTCAGCAGCAGGATAGGCACAATAATAAACAGCGAAATCAGCAGCGGATTTAACAGCGGCATTTTCAATTTTATGGTCAGCAGACGGGCGCTATAAAACACCACCAGCGTTAACGGAATGGCCCACCAAATCATGATGGTTCCTTATCAGCTTTCGCATTTCTCACGCCGTGTACATAGTGTGATGAAAAGCCGACGATCAGCATCGTTACCAGACTACTCACCAGACAAGAGACCACCAATGGCCCGAACTGGCTAATCAACAGTGGGTAGTAATTCATAATTCCCACGCTGATAGGTATAAACAGCAGAGCCATATGGCGGGTAAATAGGCGGCAGCCGGGTTTGACCCAGTCCGACGGTAAAATTTGAGAAGAGAGCAGGGCAAATAGCACCATCATGCCGATAATACTGCCGGGAATAGATAGCGGAATAATGGCCGAAATGGCATTGCCAATCAGCAAACATAGGTAGATCAGGATAAAGGCCCGGAGGTATTGCCAGCAGAGTCTTAGGAACGAACGCATGAAATGGTCCCCTGCATTAACGCGTATTCATCATACGATTAAGGTTATAAGTGTGCTATGGGTCACACAATAAGACCGATGGAATATGATTACAAATCATTTCTTAAAATTGCCCGACAATCGCCCCGATACGCCGGTGGAAGGTAAGAGAAAAACCGGCGAGTAGCCTGATTATTGCTGATTCTCATTGCTTGTTTATAAAAGCGTTTTTTAAGCTACTGCGTTAGCCATTTAGAATATTTTTTTAGCACTATTGGCAAGCCGATTCTTGTGGTGCAAAATGGCCAAAAAATGAATAACTAGCGTAAAAATGCGTCGGTTGTTCTTTTAGCTTTGATCGTATGAAAGTTATTATAAATCAGAATAATATGATTTATAAATCGATTATTCTGAACTGAATAAATATTCTCTACGATTGACTAACCTCTATCCGTTAACGCAGGTTAACGTTTTCATAAGGAACGATCGATGGCAACTTCCGTACTCAAACCGCCGCTCTGCGTCGGCAATCAATACCGTCGCAGCGACTATGGTGCCAAAATCTCGCTTTGCGAGAGCCGATGTTACCCCTTCCTTTATTCCAGCCGCCCGTTTGATTATTCCCCCGCGGCCTCTCTGCTTGCTGTTGTATCGAGTCAAAAAGTCGAGAGTTTGGGGGAATATCGCTATGACGACTAGCCAAACGACTTCTTCCATTTCTTCAAATCGAGTTCAGCTCAAGCGTTCACTGAAACTGTGGCAAATTGTCGTTATCGGTCTGGCCTATTTAACGCCAATGACGGTATTTGACTCTTTCGTTATTGTTTCCGGTAAAACCGAAGGGCACGTTCCCAGCGCGTATATTCTGGCATTAATCGCGGTTCTGTTTACGGCGCTAAGCTACGGTAAGCTGGTGCGTCAGTTCCCTGAAGCCGGTTCGGCCTACACCTATGCGCAAAAAGCGATAAATCCCCACGTTGGATTTATGGTGGGCTGGCTGTCGCTGATGGATTACATGTTCCTGCCAATGATTAATACGCTGTTGGCGAAAATCTATTTAATGGCTATGTTTCCCTCCGTCGACCCTTGGGTTTGGGTGGTGGGCTTTGTGGCCGTGATGACCGTTATTAATTTGAGAAGCGTTAACTGGGTCGCTAATTTGAATATGGTGCTGGTGTTTATTCAGATAGCGATTCTGGTGGTGTTTATCTATTTAGTGTGGCACGGGCTGAGCCAAGGCCCTGAAGGCATTCAGCGCGATATGGCGAGGCCGTTTTTCTCCGACGAGGCGAAAGTGGTGCCGATTATTGCCGGAGCAACGGTGCTGTGCTTTTCGTTTCTCGGGTTTGATGCGGTAAGTACGCTGTCGGAAGAGACGCCGGATCCGAAAAAGACCATCCCCAAGGCGATCTTTTTAACCGCATTTTACGGCGGCATTATTTTTGTATCGGTGTCGTTTTTTATTCAGCTGTTCTTTCCCGATCTTTCGCTGCTAAACGATCCGGATAACGCGTTACCCGACATTGCGTTATACGTTGGCGGTAAGTTCTTTCAGGTGATTTTGCTTTGCTGCACCGTGGTCGGCGCTTTGGCTTCCGGTCTGGCATCTCAGGCCAGTATTGCCCGGCTGTTATACGTAATGGGGCGGGATAACGTGTTTCCTGAACGGGTTTTTGGCTATATTCACCCACAGTGGAAGACGCCGGTAACCAATATTTTTCTGGTGGGCGTGGTGGCGCTAACGGCGATCGTGTTGGATTTAGAAAGCGCTATTTCGCTGATTAACTTTGGTGCGCTGGTGGCGTTTAGCTTTGTGAATATTTCGGT
The DNA here is from genome assembly GCF_009800925.1 of Budvicia diplopodorum. Classification (GTDB taxonomy): domain Bacteria; phylum Pseudomonadota; class Gammaproteobacteria; order Enterobacterales; family Enterobacteriaceae; genus Budvicia; species Budvicia diplopodorum. The sequence goes on from NZ_WOYF01000018.1 coordinate 40,275, forward strand.
GTTTTGGTTTTTCTTCGTCCGTCAGGGGCGTAATAAAACGGCCAAAGAGATTATTGGCTTTCTGGTATTACCGCTGATTGGCGCGGCGATGATTGTGGTGCTGTGGCTGAACTTGGAAGTGGACTCGCTACGCCTTGGCTTGATTTGGGGCGCGCTGGGCTTTTTGTATCTGATTTATCTGACCAGAGGCTTCAGGCAGCCGGTACCAACGCTAGGGATGAACCGTAAGAAGGTGATTCCCGTTGTGGTAGCGGATGGGGCGGGGGTTGCTGAGGCTGAGTCGTAGTCGTCATCCCGGTGAAAACCGGGATGACGACATGGTGGGCTAGTTTATGACTAGATAGTCGCTGATAACGACATGGGGGCGGTTACCTTATGACTAGAGAGTTGCGGCCGACTTACCCTGCAACGACAGCGTCAGCTTCTATTAGCTAGCGCACTTAGCCCACCAGCTCTTCAGCGTATTTAAACAGTGACTTCAGCAGCGCGAGCTTTTCGGGTTCTTGGCTATGAGTCTCGGCCAGTTGCTCGATCTTCAATACGTATTGTTGAATGCGCTCCGGGCTTAGCATCTCTTTACGGTGTGTCAGCCAGCGGCGCTGTTCAGCGTCATTCAAGGTTGCCGGATAGTTACGCGCTCTAAAGCGGAACAGCAGAGGCTCTAACCGATTATCGTTAAAGCTTAAGCTCAGCGCAGGAAGATTTTCCGGCCGGGTTTGCTGAATAATCTTCATGGCGGCCCGATCGGCATCGCTAAAAAAGCCGTCATATAAGCGGCCGTCAACGTCGCTTGGCGGGGTGAACGGGGTCGCATCGGCAAACACCGCCACTACTTTTTCTCTGATATCCGGGCGCTGGCGTAATAGCTGTAAATTCGCCAGACAGCGTTCACGATCGATTCCCAGCCTTTGCGCATTCTCTTTAAGCAGCGTTTTCGCCGGGGCCAATACCGGGCACTTATTGATATGCACCAGCTTCAGCGGAACCGGAGACTCACCGGCGGGCAAATCATCACGTCGGGTATACAGCCGCGCGCGCAGGGTGTCGGCATCTAGCTCAAGCAACGGCGCCATATCACCGGCTAAATCACACATAATCACCGCATTGGCGTTATCCGGATGCCATGCCAGCGGCGCAACCCAGCTGGTATTGCCGCGCAGAGCGCCAAACATGCCAGAAACGTGAACCAGCGGCGTTATTTCAGGAATATCAATCAGGGCGGCAACCTTACGCTTGTTGCGTAGCTGATACAGGTAGTCAAACAGCTTCGGCTGAGCCTGCTTAACCAGTTTGGCCATCGCGATGGTGGCATAAACGTCAGACATCGCATCGTGGGCCTGAAGGTGTTCAACGCCGTTGGCTTTGGTCAGGTGCTCAAGTTTGAAACTGGGCAAGCCGTCTGCGTTGGTTGGCCACTGAATGCCGTCGGGGCGCAGCGCGTAGCAGGCTCGCATGACGTCGAGCAGATCCCAGCGTGAGTTACCGTTTTGCCAACTGTAGGCATAGGGGTCATAAAAGTTGCGGTAGAAAATATTGCGGCTGACTTCATCATCAAAACGGATATTGTTATAGCCCAGAATACAGGTTTCCGGCGTGCTGAAATCCTGATGAATCTGGCGGGTAAATTCAGCCTCAATCTCGCCTTTCTGCAAGGCTTCCTGAGGCGTGATGCCGGTAATCATTACCGCATCGGGTTCAGGTAGATAATCATCGGCGGGCTTACAGTAAATCACTAATGGCTCGCCGATAACGTTAAAGTCGCCGTCGGTTCGTACGCCGGCAAACTGGGCTGGCCGGTCGTAACTGGGGCTGATACCAAAGGTTTCATAGTCGTGCACGTAGAATGTGGGTTGCGGTTTGTTCGCCATTAGATTTTCTTTGCCGTTATGATTTCAAGCCATCGTTCAGACGGATAATCATACGTGATTTGAGTTTTTGTGCACGGTTGTTTGTGGCCTGGTTTTTGTATGAGGCGACGAAGGTGAGAGTCTGATGGTAACCAAGCGCCGCCCCTCGGCCGCCAGAAAATCCAATATTCCGATAGTGATTATGCGAACGAAACCTACGATAAAACTCAATTGAACCGCTTTGTCATAAATAAAACGGCGCGGGCTATCTAACCCACGCCGTTTTAGCCTATGCAACAGGCATAACCGAGATTAATAGATTGAGCGGTACAGCTGCTTTATCTCTTCAACGTTAGTGTCCCGCGGGTTACCGCCGGTACACACATCGGCAAATGCCGCTTCGGACAGCGCATCGATATCGGCCTCTTTCATGCCAACTTCGCGCAGCGTAGCCGGGATCCCCACGTCTTTACTCAGCTGTTTCACTGCGTTAATGGTGGCTTCTCTGACCTCGGCAAGCCCCATGGTTGCGGCACCGTTGATGCCCATGGCAATGGCGATAGCGCGGAATTTATCACCGGTATAGTCGGCGTTGTAGGCCATAATATACGGCAGCAAAATCGCGTTAGCCACGCCGTGTGGAGTGTTGTAAAACGCGCCTAACGGGTGGGCCATGCCGTGTACTAAGCCTAAGCCGACGTTAGAGAAACCCATACCGGCGATGTACTGACCCAGCGCCATATCTTCGACCCCGGCAGCTTCACCCCGAACGGATGAGCGCAGAGAGCGGGCGATAATTTCTATGGCTTTCAGATGCATCATATCGGTGAGTTCCCATGCGCCTTTGGTGGTAAAGCCTTCAATTGCATGGGTAAGGGCGTCAATGCCGGTTGCCGCTTTCAGCGAGGCAGGCATGCTGGACATCATATCTGAGTCGATAATGGCAATAACCGGAATATCGTGCGGGTCAATGCAGACAAACTTGCGGCGGTTTTCTTCGTCGGTAATGACGTAGTTGATGGTTACTTCAGCCGCGGTACCCGCCGTGGTCGGGATGGCAATCATCGGTACGCTGGCATTTTTGGTGGGTGCAAAGCCTTCAAGGCTCCTGACATCAGCGTATTCCGGGTTGTTGATAATAATGCCAATCGCTTTACAGGTATCTTGAGGCGAACCTCCGCCGACGGCGATCAGGTAGTCAGCGCCGGACTGCTTAAATTTCGCTACCCCTTTTTGTACTACGGCAATCGTCGGGTTCGGTACCACTTCGTCAAAGATCTCATAGGCCAGATTAGCGTCATCTAGCAGTTTACTGACTCTGGTGGCTACGCCGAATTTAATTAAATCTTTGTCGGTAACTAATAATGCCTTAGTAAATCCACGTTTCTGAACTTCCTCGACGATATGGGCAATTGCCCCTGCGCCAAAGTAGGAAGTTTCATTCAGAATCATTCTATTTGCCATTGTTATAAGCTCCGTAAGGTTAGTGATATTAAGAAATCTGTTGCAACGCTAACGATCGCGATACCTTTAATTGGTTATATTCTATTGTTTTAACCTAGTTGGCCGGACAGGGAAATAGGGGAAAGCGATTATATTGTAATTATTTGATTTGGATTAGGAAATTTGCGAGGTGGCGCGGGTTTTTTGATGAAACGAAAGGCTCTTTTTACCCATAAGAAAACGCCGACGCTTGAGTTTATCTGCGTCGGCGTTTCAATTAACGGTTAGCCTGCGATAGGAACAAGCCTCAGGCTTTATTATGCCTTTCCCGCAGTCGGTTAATCACCGTGCTGAAATCTAAATCCTGATCCTGCAACAGAACCAGCAGGTGATACATCAGGTCAGAGGCTTCGTTGGTCAGCTCTTCACGATCGTTAACCGTGGCCGCCAGCGCGGTTTCTACGCCTTCTTCACCCACTTTTTGCGCAATGCGCTTGGTGCCGCTGGCGTAGAGCTTGGCGGTATAAGAGGAGCTTGGGTCGGCGTGCTTGCGGCTGGCCAGAAGTTGTTCTAACTGATACAGAAAACTCCAGTCGCTGGCGGCCGGTGAGAAACAGCTGCTGGTGCCGGTGTGGCAGGTTGGTCCGACGGGATTAGCCAGAACCAGCAGGCTGTCATTGTCGCAGTCGGGCGTGATGCTAACCAGGTTAAGCACGTTGCCGGAGCTTTCACCTTTGGTCCACAGGCGCTGCTTAGTTCGTGAGAAGAAGGTGACTTTGCCGCTGCGTTCTGTTTCGCTCAGGGCTGCCTGATTCATATAGCCCAGCATCAGAACTTCGCCAGAGACGGCGTGTTGAACCACTGCGGGCATCATACCGGCGGTTTTTTCCCAGTCCAGTTGGTCATGCTGTTGTTGTGTTAACACGTTCTGATCTCCAGCTTGTTCTCGGCTAAATAACGTTTAAGTTCGCCAATATTAATAATTTGTTTATGAAACACCGAAGCGGCGAGGGCACCGTCAACGTTGGCTATCTTAAATGCGTCTAAAAAGTGCTCCATGGTACCGGCTCCGCCTGATGCAATCAGCGGGACTTTACACACTTTGCGGATCTGTTTGAGCTGCTTTAAGTCATAACCGTTGCGAACGCCATCCTGATTCATCATGTTTAACACGATTTCACCGGCTCCGCGCTTTTGTACTTCTTTTACCCAGTCTAGCGTGCTCCAGGCCGTGGCCTTGGTGCGGGTTTCATCGCCGGTAAACTGATAAACCTGATAGGTATCTTGCTCTTGGTTGTACCAGGTATCAATGCCGACCACGATGCACTGCACGCCAAAGCGGTCTGAAAGCTGAGTAATCAGCGATGGATTGGCCAGCGCCGGGGAGTTAATCGAAATCTTATCGGCGCCAAACGATAGAATTTGGGCGGCATCTTCAATGCTTTTAATCCCACCGGCGACGCAGAACGGAATATCTATCACTTCGGCGACTTTAGCAATCCAGCTTTTGTCTACTACGCGGCCGTCCGATGAGGCTGTAATGTCGTAAAACACCAGTTCGTCTGCGCCTTCTTCAGCGTAGCGTTTAGCCAGCGGAACGATGTCGCCGATGATTTCATGGTTACGGAACTGTACGCCTTTTACCACCTGACCATCGCGAACGTCTAAGCAAGGGATTATCCGTTTTGCCAGCATGAAATAGCCTCCTCTACGTTGAATTTGCCGTCCAGTAAGGCCCGGCCCACAATCACGCCTTTGACTCCGCTGTTGCGCAGGGCGGCGATGTCATCCAGATCGCCAATACCGCCGGAAGCCTGAAAGGCAATGTCAGGGTAACGCTGGGCCAGTTCACAATATAGCTCAACGTTAGAGCCTGCCAGCGTGCCGTCGCGTGAAATATCGGTACACAGAACGTGCTTTAAGCCAACCGACCGATAGCGCTCTACAATCGCTTCCAGCGTTTGGCTTGAGTTTTCCTGCCAGCCGTTAATTGCCACGTTTTTGGTGCCGTTTTCATCAATGCGTACGTCTAACGCTAACACCAAAGCATCGGCACCGAAGCGTGAGAACCAGCCTTCTACCATTTCAGGCTGGCGAACCGCGGTGGAACCAATCACTATGCGGCTGGCTCCGGCATCAATTAAGTCCGCTACGTCTTGTTCAGTACGAATGCCGCCGCCAATCTGAACCGGAACGCTAACGCCGCCCAGCAGTTTGCGCAGTAGCGGAAGCTGGCGAGCCTTCGGGTCTTTTGCGCCGGTTAAATCTACTAAATGCAGTACCTGAGCGCCTTGTCGTTGATAGTCTAGCAGGCGAGGCAGCGGATCGCTGCCATACTCGCGCTGCTGACCGTAATCTCCCTGATGAAGGCGAACTACGGTGCCGTTAATTAAATCTAAAGCGGGAATAATCATGCGGGTTACATCTCCAGAAAGTTTTTCAGCAGCTGCGAACCGGCCTGTCCAGAACGTTCTGGATGAAACTGCACGCCGAAGAAATTGTCTTGCTGTACGGCGGCGGTGAAGTGCTCGCCGTAGGTGGCGTGTGCGATAGTTGCTGAGCATACGGGCATAGCAAATCCATGTACAAAGTAAAAGTAGGCACCTTCGTCGATGCCGCGAAACAGGTGATGGCCTGCCTGATAGCTCACTTTATTCCAGCCCATGTGCGGCAGGGGTAAACCATGGTCCGGCATCTTGTTAATCGGTGCGTCAATAATGCCCAGTGTAGTGATATTTCCCTCTTCGCTGCTTTTTGCCATCAGCTGCATACCAAGGCAAATGCCCAACACCGGCTGAGTACAGGCACGGATAAGCTCGATCAGATCCCGTTCCTTAAGCAGTTTCATCGCCGCCGGTGCTGAACCCACGCCCGGCAGGAACAGCTTATCCGAGCGCAAAACGATATCCGGATCGCGGCTGACCTGCGGGCTGTAGCCCAGCCGTTTAACGGCGTAAGAGACCGAAGCCAGATTGGCGCAGCCGGTATCTAAAATGACCACATTCATCTATAGCACCCCTTTAGAGCTGGGTAAGGTGTTACCTTCAACGCGGATAGCCTGACGCAAGGTTCGGCCAAACGCTTTATACAGGCTTTCCACCCGGTGGTGGTCGTTTTTGCCTTTGGTTTTTAAGTGTAAAGTACAGGCCATCGAGTAGGAGAGGGAGTGGAAGAAGTGCTCGACCATTTCGGTGCTCATGTCGCCCACCCGCTGATGGGTAAACTCGGCTTTATATTCCAGAAACGGGCGGCCTGAAATATCCAACGCACAGCGGGCTAAGCACTCGTCCATGGGGAGTACAAAGCCGAAACGGCCGATGCCGCGCTTATCGCCCAGCGCCTTTTTCAGCGCTTCGCCTAAGGCTAATCCGGTGTCTTCAATGGTGTGGTGATCGTCAATAAACAGATCGCCCTTAACGTTAACGTTCATGCGAAAGCCGCCGTGAGTGGCAATCTGATCCAGCATATGGTCAAAGAAGCCAATACCGCTGTGGATTTCGCTGCCGCCTTCGCGATCCAGCCACACTTCAACGTCGATTGAGGTCTCTTTGGTGGTGCGGTTGACGTGCGCATAGCGGTCTGACTTGGTGAGCTGGTCGACAATCTGCTGCCAGCCAAGAGCATCGCGCTGGTAGCGGATGCCTTTAATGCCCATATTGGTGGCCAGCTGCAGGTCAGTTTCCCGATCGCCAATCACATAAGAGTTATCGTAATCCATCACCTCTTGATTTAGATAACCGATCACCAGTTTGGTTTTTGGCTTACGGCAGTCGCAGCTTTCAACGGGAAGGTGCGGGCAAATCAGCGTTTGTTTAAAGCTAATGCCCTGAGATTCGAAAATCTGCATCATCAGCTGGTGCGGCGGTTCAAAGTCTTCCTGCGGGAAGCTGGCGGTGCCTAAACCGTCTTGGTTGGTGATCATCACTAATTCAAAACCGGCGGACTGTAGCTTTAACAGGGCAGGGATAACCTGAGGCTCTAAGGCGAGCTTATCTAACCGGTCAACCTGAAAATCTTCAGGCGGCTCGGCAATTAAGGTACCGTCGCGGTCGATAAAAAGGTATTTCTGGCTCATGGCGGCTCCTGATTCTAGTATGATTTGAGGGCGTCTGTGACAGCGTCACATTCACACTGAGTGCCGATAGATATGCGTAGACATCCCTTCAGCCCCGGCTGTTTATTTTGATCTCTGAGTATAATTCCCTTTTCCCAGAGTGCCTTAAAAGCCCGCTCTGAGTCGGTAAGATTAAACAGCAGATAGTTGGTTTCGCTCGGGAATACCTGCGTAACGCCCGGGCATTCGGCCAGCGTTTGCTTTAAGCGATCGCGGCGGGCATTGAGCTCAGCCACCCGCTGGCGCATGGTGGCAATTCCCCGATCGCTCAGTGCCTGTGCAGCAATGTCGGCCACCGGCGTCGACAGCGGATAAGGGGCAATCACCTTGAGCAGCAGGCCAATAATCTCTTCGCTGGCCAGCGTAAAGCCACAGCGTAAGCCTGCCAGCGCAAAGGCTTTAGACAGGGTGCGTAAAATCACCAGATGAGGATATTCGGCTAACCAACCGACTACGCTGGCCTGCGGGCAGAACTCAATATAGGCTTCGTCAACCACCACTAAGGCCCGGTTTTGAGTCATCGCCAATAGCGCGCGGATATCATCGGGGTTGATCAGGTTGCCGGTCGGGTTATTGGGGCTGCATACGTAAACCAGCTTAACGCCGTCGAGCGAGGCTTTAATCGCCGGAAGGTCTAACTGCCAGTCAGACTTGCTGGCCACCGTGCGGCGCTCAATGCCGAGGGTTTCGGCGCTAACGCTGTACATGCCGTAGGTTGGCGGGCAGTAGAGAACCGCATCTTGGCCCGGTTGGCAGAAAACGCGCATCAGCAGCTCGATGCCTTCATCCGCGCCGCGGCTAACAATTACTTGCTCGGGCTTCACGCCCGCATAGGACGCATAGCGTTGCAGCACGCTGGCCGGCTGGCATTCCGGATAGCGGTTAAGGTTTTGCTGAGTCAGCTGATACTCTATTGCTTCCGGGTATTCATTAGCGTTAAGCCACACATCGCCCTTGCCGCCAATGCGGCGGGCTGACTGATAGGGCGTTAATTGACGCACATTGTTTCGGGCCAGTTGTTCGATAGTCATAACGCCTCCTAAGCTTTGCCATTTAACGCGTTGAGTGCGGCTACCCGCAGAGTCACTGCCTGTTTGTGGGCGGTAAGCCGTTCCGCCTGAGCCAGCGTTTCGATAGTCGGAGCCAGATCGAGAAAACCTTGCGGTGTGAGCTGTTGTATCGTCATGCGCTTTTGGAAATCCGCCAGACCGAGGCTTGAGCTGGTGGCGGTATATCCATAGGTAGGCAAAACGTGATTGGTTCCCGACGCGTAATCGCCCGCCGACTCCGGTGACCAATCGCCCAAAAATACCGAACCTGCGCTGGTAATGCGCTCAACCAGTTCTTCTGGCCGTCGGGTTTGGATTATTAAATGCTCTGGCCCGTATTGGTTGCTGATTTCAATGCATTGATCGAGATCTTTGGTCACAATCAGGCGGCTTTCAGCCAGCGCCTGACGGGCGATCTCTGATCGTGACAACGTAACTAATTGCTTTTCTAATTCAAGAGAAACTGCCTGAGCGATGCGTTCATCCGGCGTCAGTAAGATAACCTGAGAGTCCGGGCCGTGTTCCGCCTGAGACAACAGATCGGACGCAATAAAAGCCGGCGTTGCCCCGCCGTCGGCAATCACCAGAACTTCGGACGGACCCGCTGGCATATCAATCGCTGCGCCGTTAATTGACTGGCTGACCTGACGTTTGGCTTCGGTAACGTAGGCATTACCCGGCCCGAAAATTTTATCGACTTTAGTTACCGAGTTAGTACCAAACGCCATGGCAGCAATGGCCTGAGCGCCGCCGAGCTGGAATATGTTTTTAATTCCGCACAGCTTGGCGGCATAAAGAATTTCATCGGCAATCGGCGGCGGCGAGCACAGCACCACTTCGTTGCACCCGGCCAGGCGGGAAGGGATTCCCAGCATTAATACCGTAGAGGGCAACGGTGCCGTACCGCCGGGTATATATAAACCAACCGAACGGATCGGGCGGGTGACCTGACGGCAGCGCACGCCGGGCTGGGTTTCAATGTCTACAGCAGGAATGACCTGAGCGCGGTGGAAGGTTTCAATATTGCGGGCGGCAATCGCCATCGCTTGTTTGATATCATCGCCGAGGCGCGCGCTGGCGGCGTCAATGTCTTGCTGGCTTACGCGAATATCGCTGAGCGTGACGTTATCAAACTTGGCGGTAAGCTCAAGCAGCGCGCCGTCGCCATCGATCTTCACTCGCTCAACGATCGCTTTTACCGCCGCATTAATGCGGCCAGATGCGTTAACCGCAGGCCGTGACAGCAGCGCTTTTTGCTGCTGTGGCGTGCTTGTTTCCCAGAAGGTCAGTTGCATGGCCGTTACTCCATCATTTTTTCGATTGGTAACACCAGAATCGAGCTGGCACCTAAGGCTTTAAGCTGTTCCATGGTTTCCCAGAACAGGGTTTCGCTGCTCACCATGTGCATCGCTACGCGATTTTTGTCACCGGCCAGCGGCAGCAGCGTAGGGTGCTCGGCTCCCGGTAGCAGGGCGATGATCTCGTCAAGGCGGTCGCTCGGTGCGTGCAGCATAATGTATTTAGATTCACGGGCCTGTATCACGCCCTGCATGCGGGTCAGCATTTTATTGATTAGCTGCTGTTTGTCGTCAGACATTTCGCCATCCCGCTGAATCAGGGCGGCTTTAGAACGGTAAATCACTTCAACCTCACGCAGGCCGTTGGCCTCTAAGGTCGCGCCGGTAGAGACTAAATCGCAGATAGCGTCAGACAGACCAGCGCGCGGTGCGACTTCAACTGAACCGTTCAACAGACAGGACTTAAAGCGAACTTTTTGTTCGTCCAGATAGCGTTTTAGTAAGTGAGGATAAGAGGTGGCGATGCGGGTATTTTGCAGGCTTTGGGCACCGGCATATTCAGTGTCTAACGGTACGGCAATGGATAAGCGGCAGCCGCCGAAATCTAAACGACGCAGGGTAATATAACGCGGGTCTTCACCCTGAGCTCGGCGGCTTAACAGCTCTTCTTCCAGTACGTTTTCACCAATGATACCCAGATCGACAACGCCATCCATCACCAGGCCGGGAATATCGTCGTCTCTGACCCGTAAAATATCGATCGGCATATTTTCAGCAAAAGCGATCAGGCGCTGTTCCTGAAGATTAATTTTGATACCACAGCGGGCGAACAGCTCTCTTGATTCATCGCTTAAACGACCTGACTTTTGCATCGCGATGCGTAAACGGGTTCTATCTAGCATGGTAATCCTCTCATTTTTTCTAATTCGTTTCTTGATTCGCGGGCATTAAAAAAGCCCTCGGAAGGAATCTTCCGAGGGCTCTCTTTAACTTTCTGTCGCCACTGGAAGATTCTTTGATCGTCTTCCAGCACCTATCGCCCAAAGACTAATCAGGATGATGGTGATGACGGTGGTTAAACAGAACGTTATGCATAATATGTTGCGCCTTGAGCGTAATTTAAAACGGTATATGTGTTGTTGCTGTTCAATAACCTAACCATTGTTCAACTTAATGGCAACTACTTTTTTTAAATATTATCGATAATTATCAATGGTACAAAAAGATAGGATTATGCACTCTGTTGACCGGGGATTATTAAGAGAAACAAACTCCTTGATTACCACCAATTTATAGCGGCTAGCGCTATTTCCCGGCATTATCTTAGCGGTAAATATAATCACCAGATCGGCCGATATGTAAACATCGTATTGCCAAACGCGCTGATGGTGCGGGATAAGGATTATACTTATTGCTTATCACCGTTTATCCATGAAAAGTTGTCAGTCAGGTGAATATGGCGATCTGATTTTATGGTATTCACTCTATTTATACTGAAAAGTCATACTGAATAGGCATGCTGAGAATGAAGAAAGTTTCAATTATTGGTCTGGGCTGGCTGGGAATGCCATTAGCCATTTCTCTGATGGGAAAGGGGTATCCGGTTGTGGGCAGCAAAACTACGCCGGACGGCATTGAGGCGGCACGGATGTCAGGCATTGAGGCTTATTCGTTAGTGATGACCCCGCAGCCGGAGTGTGATGCGAACGACTGGGAACAGCTGCTTCAGTGCGATGTGCTCATTATTACCTTACCGGCCAGCCGCTCACCGGAGCAGGGTGAAGGATATCGCCAATCGGTACAGACTTTAGTCGATAGTGCGTTGAGCAAACAGGTTCCACGGATTATTTTTATCAGTTCCACCTCGGTGTATGGTGACGCTGACGGTGAGGTGACTGAAGGCTCGCCGCGTGATGCTAAACGCCCGTCCGGCAAAATTCTGGTTGAGCTGGAGAACTGGCTGCACAATCTGCCAAACCTGAGCGTTGATATTTTGCGCCCGGCGGGGCTGATTGGCCCGGATCGCCATCCGGGGCGCTTTCTGGCCGGAAAGCAAGAGCTACCCGAGGGTAACTGCGGCGTGAATCTGGTGCATCAGGAAGACGTGATTGCGGCGATTGAACTGCTTCTGGCCCAACCGGATGGCGGCCGGGTTTATAATCTGTGCGCGCATATGCACCCGCGTAAGCGAGATTTCTACCCGATGATGGCTAAAGCTTTGGGCGTTGCGCTACCGTCATTTACCCCAACGCAAAGAACCTCTCTAGGGCGGATTATTAACGGGCAAAAGATATGCCGGGAGCTGGGGTTTGAATATCAGTTCCCGGACCCGGAGCGGATGCCGGTGAGGTAGTCGGTTGAGGAGGACAAAGCGGTTCAATTTGGTTTTATCGTAAGTTTCGTCCGCATAATCACTATCGGAATATTGACTTTTTCTAGCGGCCGAGGGGCGACGTTTTTGAGTATAGCGTGCACCGGGCCTAGGATTCCTAGGGGCGCTCCGGCTGCTTTCGCAGCTACGACCCCAACGGACAACGCCGTCGGGAACGGCGTTGAACAACACGCAGTGTTGGCCCATAGGGCAGACTACAGGAAGTAGTCTGTAACCCTCTCCCTCCGGTTAGCTATTTTTAAGACCAAATCATTAACCGTTGGTTTTGTCCGCAGTAAAAAGGCGCGGAAGCCATCTCCGCGCCTTTTTACCGATCATCATGAAAACCTATCGATGCTCAAACGCCAGCGCTTTACGCTCAACCATTCGCATCATCAAGGTTAACAGGCCGTTCACGCACAGATAGATAATTCCGGCTGCGCCGTAGACCATCACATCATAGGTCCGGCCGTACATTAGCTGACTGTAGCCCATCACTTCCATCAGGGTAATGGTGTAGGCCAGCGACGTACTCTTAAACACCAATACCACTTCGTTTGAATACGATGACAAAGAACGCTTGAAGGCGTAAGGCAGTAAAATACGCAGGGTTTGCCCTTTAGACATGCCTAGTGCTTCACAAGATTGCCATTGGCCGGCGGGAATAGCCCGCACCGCGCCGTGAAATAGCAAGGTTGAGTAAGCGGCACTATTCAGCGCCAGCGCCACCACGGCAGAGAGCCATGGCTCTGACACCAAATGCCAAAGTATTGGCGAGGATTTTATAAATTCAAACTGGCCCGGGCCGTAGTAAATCAAGAAGAACTGAACCAACAGCGGCGTTCCGGTAAACAGCGTGATATAGCCTTTCACTAGCCAAGTAACAACGGGTGTTTTAAGCGTCAGAACCACGGTGAAAAGCAGGGCTAGGATCAGCGCCACAATCAGTGAAATTACCGTTAAGGTCAGGCTGGTATAGAGGCCCTGAATAATGTCGGGTAAATACTTCAGCATTATGACGCCTCCCGTTCAAAGCGGGTAGCGTGCTGTTCGATGGCTTTTAGCACGTACTGGCTGAACAGCGTTATTGCCAGATAAATTAATGCGGCAATGACGTACCAGGTGAAGGGCTCTTGAGTGCGGATCGCAATGCTTTTGGACTGCTGCATCAGATCGTTAACGCTAATTAATGAAACCAGCGCGGTATCTTTTAATAACACTAACCACTGGTTGCCTAAGCCGGGCAGAGCATGGCGCCACATTTGCGGCATAATCAAGCGAAAGAAGATCGCCAATTTGCTCAGGCCCAGAGCCTGCCCCGATTCCCACTGGCCGCGCGGAACGGCTTTAAGCGCCCCGCGCAGGGTTTGCGAACCATAGGCAGCATAGAGTAAAGAGAGGGCTATAACGCCGCACAGAAACGGGCTAACGTCAAAATTCTCAATAGTAAACTTAATGGTCATACCGAAGAGTGAGAATCCATCGGCCAGTACCATAAGTAGCTCAGATGAGCCGAAATAGATAAACAGCACCACCAGAATTTCAGGCAGCCCGCGCAAAATCGTGACCAAGCCGGTACCGACATAGCCGATAGCTTTCAGGCGAGACGACTCCCATACGGCAAACAGCATCGCCAAAATCAGGCCGAGAGCGAGAGAGCAAACGGCAAGGCCGACGGTCATCCCGGCGGCGCTTGCTAAAGGTTGGATTTCATTCATCACTGGTTTGATTACTTCTGGAACCATTTGTCATAGACGGTTTTATAGGTACCGTCTTGCTTGATTTTTTCTAATGCGCCGTTCAGCTTATCGCGCAGGTCGGTATTTTTAGGACCAACCGCAATGGCGAAACCGGTACCGAAGTAGGTGTTGTCAGTGATTTTTTCACCCACGGTTGCCAGATCGGGATTTTTCTTCAGCCATTCAGCGACCACGGCGGTGTCGCCAAACACCGCATCGATACGGCCACTTTTCAGTTCAAGAATGGCATTCTGATAGCTATCGTAAGCAACCGGCTTGATTTCAGGATGCTTTTCAAGCAGATATTTTTGATGGGTAGTTCCGTTTTGCATACCAACCTTCAGCCCTTTAAGCGCGGTCAAATCGGCAACTTTACCCTTTACGCTAATAAACTGAGCGGAGTTATCGTAATAAGTATTGGTGAAGGCAACCTGCTCTAAACGCTCTGGCGTGACGTCCATGGCGGCAATAACGGCATCAAAACGGCGAAACTTCAGGCCGGGAACCAGACTATCGAAACCTTGATTAGCGAAGGTACATTCTGCCTTAATCTCTTTACATAAGGCCTTGGCCAGATCGATGTCGAATCCTTGGATCGTATTGTCGGTACCGAAAAATTCAAACGGAGGATAAGACGCCTCAGTGGCAAAGCGAATTTTTTCTGCCGCTGCGGCAGAAAGGCTAAGGCCGGTAAGAAGGGTGGCAACCAATAGTTTTTTCATGTCAAACTCCAGAAATAGATAAAATTAGTATGATATTTGGCGTGACTATTTAGTGTGACTGTCGTGTGTGACTGTTTAATGTGATAAATAACCGGCAAACTCTTTGGTCTGCGGGTGGATAAACGCTTGGGCATCACCGTGTTCAATCACTCGACCCTGTTCCATATACACCACGCGGCTGGCGGTTTTCTTGGCAAATTCAACTTCGTGAGTCACGATAACCTGCGTAATTCCCGTATCGGACAGTTCACGAATAATATTGACCACCTGAGCGGTGATTTCAGGATCCAGCGCCGCCGTTGGTTCATCAAATAATAGAATCTTTGGTTCCATCATTAAGGCTCTGGCAATGGCAACCCGTTGCTGTTGACCACCTGAAAGGTGCAGCGGGAAACGGGTACTGAATTTAGTCAGCTGCAGCCGGTTAAGCAGCTTTTCAGCGCGACCGATGGCCGCTTCTTTGGATAGCCCAAGAACGCGGCAGGGCGCTTCTATCAAATTTTGCATAACCGTTAAATGCGGCCATAAATTGTATTGCTGAAAAACCATGCCAACGTTACGCCGCAGTTCACGAATTGCGGGCTCAGCCAGAGGGCGGCTGAAGTCAAAGCTATTGCCCGCGATAGACAATTGGCCCGAACGGGGTTTTTCCAGAAGATTTAATACCCGGATCAATGAACTCTTACCCGCGCCGCTGGGGCCGAGTAATACCAAGGTTTCTCCGCTAGGGCAATCCAGATTGATATCAAAGAGTGCCTGATGGGAACCGTAGAAACAATTTATGCCGTTTAAATGAATACTCATGCGTCATTAATGAATAGTAATGAATAGGCTAATGGTAGCGTTGACGAGCAAGGGATGCAATCAAAGCCGCATAAATTTTACGTTCGTCTCATATTTAGTGGATAAACCAGCGTGGCTATCTATTCAGGCAACGGTAGCCTTAAGCGCCGATAAGACGTGATAACCGTTAATAAGAGTAGGTGACAAACGGGGAGAAAACAAAATAGCCGGCCACTGAGCGTGGCCGGTTGGCATCAAGCCTACATGACAGCGCAGTAAACCTGAAACGCGACCCAGCCAAGCACCGCACCTGCTGGCAGGTCAATCAGGTAGTGTTGCTTAGTGAACATACATGAAATCGCGATCAACAGCGGGAACATAAATACCCAAGGGCCCAGCGTGCTTAGCGCCAGTAAGGCGGTTAGCGTTGCTACCGAAACGTGCATGCTTGGGAAGCAGTTTGATGAATCATCAAATTTTTGTACATACAGCAGGAATCGTTCCGACGGGCTTTTTCCAGTATTCATGGTTCTCCAGTGCGCAGGCGTTGAAACCGGGTACAGCATGAAGAATGTCATTTGCATAACTAACAGCACGATATAGCTGAAAACAATCATAATGAACTGACGATGATCGGTGACGATCCAGTTGATATAAAGAATGGCCGGATAGTACAAAAAGCTATAAACCCACGACCATACTGGCCAGAAGGGGATTTTTTCGTCAATAGGCGAATGGAACTCTTTCACTTTGCGAATGGTATGACGTTGGGTAAAAAAGTAGAACTGATAAACACCGACAATAAGAATTCCGCTTAAAATCAGGTTGATAATGTAATCAATAGGACTCACTGGTTATTCCCTTAACGATTTAATTACTGATATGTAAATCAGCGATGGTGGCGTAGCTCAGAAATTGCCAGCAATGATATATAAGTTATATGGCTTTGGATATCTTAGGTATTCAAAAATAGTTACCCAGCCGGGGGTGATTTGTATCAAGCCGTTAAGAAATATTTTTCTTAACAATAAATTAATTGGATTTACCTATAATGCTCACCAAACGTTTCACTTCCACTTCACATATGAAATAGAAATGAAAATGTATTATTGGTTAAAAATAGTACGGTTGAATAAATAATCAACCGTCCGAAGGGAAGGGATTCTTGGTCGTAGAGCGCCTCGACGTATCGACCGTTTATCGCTATGATGCCCTGAATGAATCACAAGACTCTAACCTTATGGAGAGCGGCGATGCAACGTATTACCATTTCTATTGATGATGATTTAATGGAAGAGATCGATAAAATTATCAAGCAGAAGAATTACCAGAATCGCTCCGAGGCTATACGCGACTTAACCCGCACCGGCATTCAGAATTCATCATTAATCGTTGAAGGTAATCCTCCCTGCGTGGCGGCTTTGGTGTACGTGTATGACCATGAGTCGAGAGAGCTGTCTAAGCGATTAACCCGCACTTTCCACGACCAGCACGATATGACGTTGGCGAGCCTTCACGTTCACCTCGATCACGGTAGCTGTATGGAAGTGTCCATGCTGAAGGGAAACAGCGATGAAGTGGAGCGATTGGCTGAACAGGTGATCACTGAGCGCGGCGTTCGTTACGGTAAGTTAGTTATGGTGCCGGATAACACATCGGTGCAGGGTGATGAAGGGCATCATGGGCATCATCATCACGATGATTAACGGTGTTCGGCCTTAGAATGAGCGCCGTCGTTAACAACGGCGCTGCTTGGTTCCATTTTACCGATATCAGATAGCTGACTGGTAAATCTTTTGGCTGTCGGCCAGCGAAATATCGTGATGTTCACCGAGTTTGGTCATACCGTGTTGTTCCAGTTTTTTAACCAGCGCCGGAATGGTGCTGCCGTCTAGCTGATAGTCAGACAGGCGGGTAGGCGCGCCCATTTGCTGGAAGAATTTCTCAGTCGCGACGATGGCCGCCTCGATACGCTCATCTTCAGAACCCGAATCAATATTCCACACTCTTTCTGCGAACTGTAACAGTTTTGCCCGCTTTTGCTGTTTCTTGGCACGCATCACCGCCGGAAGAATAATGGCCAGCGTTTGGGCATGATCTAAGCCGTGCATCGCGGTTAATTCGTGGCCCAGCATATGGGTAGTCCAGTCCTGAGGAACGCCGGCACCAATCAGGCCGTTTAGCGCCATGGTGGCACTCCACATAATATTTGCCCGCACCGCGTAATCTTGCGGATTTTTCAGCGCCTTTGGCCCTTCTTCAATCAGGGTTAACAGCAGGCCTTCGGCAAAACGATCCTGAACTTTGGCATCGACCGGGTAGGTCAGGTATTGCTCGATAGTATGAATAAAGGCATCAACCACGCCGTTAGCAACCTGACGCGGCGGCAGGCTGTAAGTAGAAACTGGGTCTAAAATGGCAAACTTGGGCAGCACGTGCTCAGACATAAAGGCTTGCTTATCGCCGGTAGCCCGACGGCTAATCACCGCGCCTTCGTTCATTTCTGAACCGGTTGCCGGTAACGTCAGTACCGAGCCAATCGGGATTGCCTTAGTGACGGTTTTACCGCGGCTGGTGACAATTTCCCAAGGCTCACCGACATAGTCGGCTGCGGCGGCAATAAATTTGGTGCCGTCTAGTACCGAACCGCCGCCAACGGCCAACAGGAAATCAATGTTATTGTTATGCACTTCTTCTACCGCTTTCATCAGCGTTTCGTAAGCCGGATTCGGCTCAATGCCGCCGAACTCAAACAGGGTATAGCCTTTAAGCGCGTTATGTACCTGATCCAAAATACCGTTACGCTTAATGCTGCCGCCGCCATAGGTTATCAATACGCGGGCATCGGCTGGAATAACGGTAGGAAGTTGAGCAATCTGACCTTCACCAAATAGTACTTTGGTCGCGAGATGTAAGCTGAAGTTATGCATGGTAGTGGACCCTGATTGTCGGTGATTTTATGGATGGGAAAATGAAGAGTAGCCTGAGACGAAGCGATTAAATCAATCAGTTATACCCGTCACGTTATCATAAATTGGTCAGAAGATAAGCCGGATTAGTGTAAAGGAGTCATTCATCCGAGCTGAACGTACATCCAGTTGCCTTTCCTCGACGCCACTTTGGTAAAAACCTGGGTCCCGGCGTTCGCCGGGATGACGACGGTAGGATACCAGACACGTAACCCATCACTGCGAAGTGAGGGAAAACGCCAGCCCTTCGGCCGCCAGAAAAAGCGCATATTCCAATATTATCAATGCGGACGAAACCTACGCAAAACCAAAATTAATCATCGCTGAATCAGCAAGAACGAAAGCCCCTGCATTCACCCGCGTAGCCATCAAACACACACGTCCACCGGCTGGAATTTAATCACGTCAAACAGGCCGGTTGACGTCAGCTTTAGCGCCGGAATAACCGGCAATGTCATAAATACCAAGGTCATTAGCGGCTGAATGTTTTGGTTAATCTGAAACGCTTTATGCGCAATGTTAAGCATATGCTCAATGTGTTCTGCCACTTCCGGCGCGCTCTTATCGGACATCAGGCCGCCGACGGGTAACGCCAGATGGGCAAGAATTTCCCCTTTACGGCAGAGAGAGACTCCACCGCCCATCGATTCAACGTCTTTAACGGCGGCGAGCATATCGGCATCATTATCGCCCACCACCACGATATTGTGGGAGTCGTGAGCAACCGAAATAGCGATGGCTCCGCCTTTCAAACCATAGTTAGCTAACAGGCCTAATCCCATATTTCCCGTGGCGTGATGGCGCTCAATAACTGCCAGCTTATTCAGACCGGGGTTCAGCTCGGCGCTAAATAACCCTTGCGCATCTGCTACAACCGGTAATTCCTGATTTAGCGTGACGACGCTGCCCGGTTGCACGCCGATAGCGCGTACTTTGTTGCTGGTTAACGGGAGCTTAAAGCTGTCTACGGTTAAGGGTGCAAGGCGAACCGTATTCAGTACGCTATCTGGAATGACGTGGTCAATTTCAACCAGCATCT
This sequence comes from Budvicia diplopodorum, assembly GCF_009800925.1. Lineage (GTDB taxonomy): Bacteria > Pseudomonadota > Gammaproteobacteria > Enterobacterales > Enterobacteriaceae > Budvicia > Budvicia diplopodorum. The sequence goes on from NZ_WOYF01000018.1 coordinate 59,649, forward strand.
GGCCATCACGGGCGATTTCTTTACCCTGAGTGAATACGTGTTTAGCGTTGAACTGACTCAGGTTATCGACAATCAGAATATCGGCATCATAGCCCGGAGCCAGTGCACCTTTGCCGCGCAGGCGGAAGCATTCAGCGGCGTTCAGGGTCGCCATACCAATCGCCATCAACGGATCCAATCCGGCTTCAACCGCCATACGAAGGCTTTTATTGATATGACCGGTAGATAAAATGTCGGAAGGCTCACGATCGTCGGTACACATCACGCAGCGGCGAGCGTTGGCCGGAGTAATCACCGGAATCAGGTTGAGCAAATCCTTACAGGTAGAACCTTCGCGTAGCAGAATATACATGCCTAAGCGCAGGCGTTCTTCCATCTCTTCCCGGCGGCTACATTCATGGTCAGTCATCACGCCGCTTATCACGTAAGCGGTTAAGTCTTTACCTTTCATGCCGGGGCTATGGCCATCAATCACCCGATCGTGACGGCGGGCCATCATGATTTTATTCATCATCGAATCAGCGTGGTTGATGACGCTGGGATAATCCATCACTTCACCCAGTCCTAAAACGCCGTCGTCACCGATCAGCCGTTCTAAATCTTCCGCTTCAAGAATCGCACCGGCCTGTTCAAACGGCGTAGCCGGCACGCAAGACGGCAGCATAATCCGCACGTTTAGCGGTAAATTGCGAGACGAGTCGAGCATGTAACGAATGCCGTCTAACCCGCAAACGTTAGCAATTTCATGAGGATCGGCAATCACGGTGGTGGTGCCGTGGGGTAGAATACAGCGGGCAAACTGCGGTGGAGTGAGTGATGATGATTCGATATGCACGTGACCATCGATCAGGCCCGGCATAACGTAGCCGCCTTTGGCATCCAGAATTTCCTTCGCCTGATAGTCACCACAGCCGATGATTTTTCCTGCCCCGATAGCCAGTGGGCCGGCCATCAGCGTCTGGTTAAATACGTCGATAATCTTACAGTTCACGATCAGTAAATCAGCAGGAACCCGTCCTGCCGCCATATCAATTAGTGTTGCCAACTGGGCTTTATCGCTCACTCTATACCTCTGAAAGTTACCGTTTAGTACCACATATTACGTTGATCAAATGGTACAATATTTACCGCAGCTATCGCGTTCTTGACCTTCTAATCCTAACCGGAGGAAGGTTAGGCCCGACGCCCATAGCGCTCAACAACGCCGCAAATTTCAGCCTGTTATCAAAACCAAAAGCCACTACACAAAGCGTAGCGGCACAGCCGTATAATCAGGGGTTACGTGAAACTGAAGCTTAAGGGTTTAAACGAGCCGGGTGAAACGTGGTACTGATTATGGCGTGTATCATAGCAATCGGTTACTTGGAATGACAAACGTTTGCAGGTTGGCGATGGAATAAAAATTTTATTAAGGCTTTTAGTCAGAGCAAATCAGTGCGGATAGCAAAAAGACATTCCTTGGTGGTATATCACTAATTTGAATAGGAACACTCTCGATATCGCTTCGGCGGTAACAAATCTTCAGGTTAGACGGTGTGTGAAGTACTTCTTTCATCGAAAACACATACAGATGAGCTAGCTTAGCCAGCATTCAATCGGTTACTAGTGAATGATATGCGCAAACCTTTATCGTCATACCATCCGGCTCTGTATTGGCTAAGAGTTCGGCAAAAGCGAGCATTACGCCACCTCGAATGGGCATTTTCATCCCGACGCTATGCCAGTGAGAAAACGCCAGACCGGCGGCTTGAGTATCGGTTTATCAAACATACCTCAAAGCTTATTCGTAAGTTAGGCGAGAGCGATATTGCTTTGCAGCACAATAAAGTGATTAACCTGCGGCTAGCGACGCAGGCAACCAGCGGAATTATCATCGGGCCGGGGGAATATTTCTCCTTTTGTAAGCTGGTGGGAAAACCGACTCAGGAACGTGGGTTTGTTGAAGGGATGGAACTGTCGTTCGGTGAAGCTCGCAGCGGCATTGGCGGTGGAATCTGCCAGTTAAGTAATCTGATTCACTGGATGGCAATTCATTCACCGTTGATCGTGGTTGAACGCGCTAACCATAGTTTTGATCCTTTCCCTGACGAAGGGCGGGTATTACCGTTTGGCTCAGGGGCCGCTATTTTTTATAACTATATCGATTTGGTGTTGCATAACCCCACTCAGGACAGTTTTCAACTGATGATTCATGTTGCAGAGCATCAGTTGGAAGGCGAACTTCTGTGTACTAAACCCAGAACGGTGAAATATCACATCTATCAGAAAGCGCATCGGTTTATACGCCGGGGGAACGCTGTGTATCGGCAAAATGAAATCTGGCGGGATATTTCCAGCAAGGGCCAAGAGCCGATAGTGTTACATTCAGAGTGCCTGTACCGAAATGACGTGGTGGTAAAATATGAGGTGCAAGAAGAACGCGTGGAATAACCTGCCGCGCTGCTTTTCAACCGCGAGGCAGGGCATTGAACTAACTACGTTTTAACCTTGGCGCTTCCCGGCGTGATTAAATTTAAAAATCCTTTAATCAGCGGATCGCTGGTTTCAAACAGCTCGACAATGTGCTGAACAATTTTGCCATCTTTTTCGTTATTCCATGCCAGAGAGAGCTGTGAAGGCTGACGGCTATTTTGAATATTTTTGGTAACTAACTGGCCGGACTCAAGGTATGGTTGGCATAGTTTGCGCGGTAAAAAGCCAACGCCAAGCCCATTAAGGTGGCACTTCAGTTTGCTGTCTAAGTCAGGAACTTTGATCTCTTTTTGCCCCGGTAGCAGCCAGGCTACGCGTTTAGTCAGGTTTTTTGAGGTATCTTCGGTATTAATCGCCGGATAGGGGCGCATCATCTCATCGGTTAGCGTCTCGGGGCCTTTGGCTAAAGGATGATTGGGCGACATAACAAATATCCACTCAACTTCACCCAGCGACAGAATATTAATGTTGTTTGACAGTGACTCACTGCCGGTAGCCCCGATGGCTAGCTGGCAGTCACCGTAGAGCAGGTTATCCCAAACGCCCATATAGATCTGGCAGGAGATTTGGAATTGAGTAAACGGAAATTTTTTGTGTAAATGGCACAGCAGGGCGGTCGAGGCGTCGCTGTTATACAGCAGGTTATTGACCACGATATTGACCTGGCGCTCTATGCCATCGGTAATTTGGCGCAGTTCATTGGGTATGCTATCAAGCCAAGATAACCACATCCGGCACTGTTCCAACAGGTGCAAGCCTGCGGGCGTGAGCAGCACGCTACGGGTGGTACGTAAAAATAGCTGAGTACCAACGTCGTCTTCCAGCGTTTTGATCCGATAGCTAATGGCTGCGGGGGTTTTATGCAGCAATTCGGCCGCTTTAGAGAAACTGCTGCATTCGGCAACTTTAATAAATGAACGGATAGTATCGTGATCTAGCATTGAGTAGCCTTTGTCTGTTTTATCCCTTTCGTACCTGCAGTTGACAGTTGCCGCGGCGTTAGCGATATAGCCACGCCAATGTCTTTGAGTTTAACTGCAGGTAGTCGCTTTCAGCTCTCTTAATACCATGAAAAATCATGTTTTTCGACTTATCTGAGTCGTTGTTATGAGCTATGTCTCAATTGGAACGGTGATTATTATTTTACCGTGACGGCAACCTATGCAAAGGTCAGACAGTCGGTGGTTGGCGTGGTCCGCTGGACGACCTCACTTCTGTCTGCGGTATAAAATCGGTTGGGCGCAGAGTGGCGTGGATGGATCAAAACTATGGGCCGGAGGGGGCCTGCTTTTCTCGATGTTTGCTATTTGCTGAACGGGGATGCAATGTATGAAAACAAATAGCAATGCGGCCTGCCGGCCGCACTGTTATCGAACGTAACTTAATTAGAAGCTATAGTTGTATTTCATAAGCATACCTTTATCCGTGATTCCATCTTCTTTCCAGTTATAGGCATCGATTGCTAGTTTGCTGGCGCCCTGACTATAGCTTAATCCGACTTTAGCCATGCTGTTGATGTCACCACCTTTTTCATTGCTGGCTACGGCGAAGCGATCTTCTCCGGCACCTTGCAATGAAGCTGTTTGAGTCGATTGTTTATAACTAAGGTTAGGACCACCTTCTAGTAATGCGTTCATCATCCAACCGTTGTCGCCAACATAGGTAAGATTTAAGCCGACTACAGCATCCACTGCGGTTTCTTTACGGGTATCCATTTGTAGATTAAAGTCACCCGCGCCGCGCTCACTGTAGCCAGCATCATTGGTCTGTCGCAGTTTAAAACCAGCAGTTGGCGTTAGGTTTATTCCGTTTTCAAGTGTAAAACCTTTACTAAACTGGCTGCGCCACTCCAGATATTGTTGCTGGTTATCTGATTCTGCTACCTGATTTACACCCGAATAACGAATACTGCGGCTACTCTCAAGTTGCTGTACGTCATAACGCACACTGTTGTTTAGCGTGACGATGCCTAAGTCGAGATTATGGCGTAGGCCAAAAAACTGGCTGTAGCCTCCCGTCAGACCGTTGTCTCCGGCTTTTTGCTTGCCGTCAATTCCATTACCATCAATACGGGCAATACCATACTGCAGTTGCAGGTTCTGATTTTCGCTAACATCGAAGCTTTGTCTCAGTGCCAACATGTCATAAATAGGCTGAAATAAGCCAGTAATAGGTTAATAAATAAGTTAAGAATAAGTCAGTAATGGACTAAGAATAAGTTAAGAATGGGCTAAAAAACTATCGTGACATAGCCTGCAAACTCATATTACCGATTTTATTTTCCCCTATTTTTCCTCTAACCGCGTTACCTTTTTTATGCCGAACAAAAACGGCCACTTATCGGTGGTAATGCCGATCAGTTAAGGATCGGTTGACCGATCCAGTGGTTGTGTAAGAATCCGGAAATGCTCACCCGTTTCCGGATTTTTTTATGCACATTGGACAGGCCCTTGATCTCGTTTCTCGTTACGA
>NZ_WOYF01000019.1 GCF_009800925.1 Budvicia diplopodorum
CATGCCAACGATGCACCAGACCATCATTTCCAGGGGCAGGCGGCGTTTACGCAGGGTGACTGTGCCGGACTCGGCAAGACAACGAGAGATGAGCTCCGGGTCAAGAAAATCGCCGAGAGAAGTTAGTAGGTTACGCAAGGAGTCGTAACGAGAAACGAGATCAAGGGCCTGTCCCATGTGCATAAAAAAATCCGGAAACGGGTGAGCATTTCCGGATTCTTACACAACCACTGGATCGGTCAACCGATCCTTAACTGATCGGCATTACCTGAATTTCAGGGGCCTTTTGTTTATCGAGAACCAGCAAGTTGGTTAACCAATCATGATTCATCGCTTGCGGTATCAATCGCCTGACGAATCAGACTGTGATTGCTATCCAGCATTTTCCGCAAATAGTTACTGTAGTTTGAACCCAAACGAGAATAACCATGTAGCTTGTTGATCAAGTGGTCGGCCGTTACGGTATCACCGTTACTTCTTAAATTCGCCCTCGATTCACGCAGCGTGTTGTAGGCTGAATGGGTATTCATGTTAATCATATAAGCCGTTACAGACTCATTAATTGAACTATAGGTTGAATACCCCTGTACCGCACCGGATTTGCTATTGCAGTTTTTGCTACCGCAGCGTAGACCAAAAATATTTTTATTGGTCCGGGCCAGTTTAGATGTACCCCATCCTGATTCCGTTGCGGCCTGCGTTGCGACTAAGTGGGTAGGAATAATATCCACCCGCTTGAGCAGCATATCCCAGTTAATATTATCTGGATTAGATGCACAATCAACCTTGTAGCGATCGCATATCTGCCGCACCCGAGCGAGATCCTGACTATTCCAGTTTTTAGACGACCGCCTTTTTGACAACCACTCCCGCTCTGCGTGGATTTGTCTATTTTGCTGGTCAATAATAGGAACAACTGCGTTTAAGAACGCTTTTTTTCTCTGTGTGCCTGAAGGGTATTGTCGCAAATCAGGGAGATCGCTTAACTTGCCGTTGCGAGAATACTCTTGATGAAACACAGTGCTGGTTGATGCCCAACTGGCCGATGTGCTCAAACTCAGTAGAAAAATTGCCGATCCCATTATTTTTAAAACGAGTGAAGGCATAGAACTCCCGACTAGTTTAAAAATGAACAGAAACTAAACGTTAATGATACTGCCCAAAATTGGCAGTGTTAAGATTTAACAAAACTCGATAATACTGTCAATATTATACCCTTCTTTGGATAAAAATCCGAACAAAACTTGATTTGTCGCAGGTTTCTCTGCTTAGCGGTACATATTTTGGCAGGATATGCCGAGAGTTATAACCGTAAATAAGCTATAAGGCTTTCGCCAACAATTTCAGACTTCTGTGGTGCTTTCACGTCTTCAAGAGCGTGAGATAGAATGGATATCTAAAACCCGATCGGTTTTAATCCAGTCGGGCTTTAGCGAAACCTGTTTATACATGCATCCCCATGGGAATGATTAACTGGTTATTTATCATGATCTTGTTCTGGATTTGGCCATTTTCTGGCGGTGTGCACTAATGCAAGAATGTACACCACGCCCATGTCTACTTCATAAACTAAACGGTAATTCTCATGCAGGATAAGCTCACGAGTTCCCGATATTTTTCCTTTTGCTCCAAGCAGTGGATACTCAGTTAACTTATCGGCAAAGCTGCTAAAAAGTTCATCCAGCTTAACGGCTGCCTTAGGGCTATGGCTAGAAATATGGTTCCATATTTCCTCACGATCCTGTCGCGCGTTATCGGCCCAAATAACTTTCATTATTTATCCACTATTCGCGCCCTACGCGCGGCAAACGCAGCTTCAACCTGCTCATCAGAATGCGAGTTGCCATCTTTTATTGAGCTACGGGCTGCGTTAATTTTGTTATGTAAAAATTCATCGTACTCCCTGCTTTCACGCTGGCGTTGGACAAATTCACGCATAAACTCACGCACAATCTGCGATGCCGGTCGGTGAAGAGCTTCAGCTTCCGCCATAAACTCATCCCGGAGTTCAGTTTCCAGCTTTAGGGTAAAGACGGCTTCTTTTGTCATATTACTATCTCCCACGTTAGGTACTAATAAAGTATACACATTCTTAGTATCTTCACGCAGTTCATTCCTATAACCAATCATATTATTTAGCTCCTGATAGGATTTGTTTCAGCATTCTCCCCCACCCAAAAGCCCAATATTGATAATGTTTCAGCCTTTCGACCGATTATTGAATAAAGTCCGAGAAAAAATATTAATGGCTTGAACCGTTTTCAAATAATTTGCGAAGCAGATTACAAAATTCAGCGATGTTGCAGTGGATCCAGTAAAACAGGGAGCAGCGAGAAGAGTTGAAACTTAGATGAGATGAGTGATAAAGCAGAGCCTAATAACAGAACGATGATCGCCTGTTTTCAATCTTGTTTAATAACAAAATAGCTAATGGAGAAATGATGCATACGGCTAACTAACGCCGTCTATTATTGCTATTTTGCATTTCCTTTCTTTAGCCACTGGCCGTTTATCCCGCGCACATACTCGCCCGCTTTAGCCCGTTGAATGAGTTTTTGCCCTGTCACACTGGCGATATCACTCACGCTGACGTTATTCTGGGCAGCGATTTTCTGGTAGCTGTCCTTTCTGGCATGATTAATTTTTTCAGCAAACGCGATGGCTTCCGGCGTTTGCGTGACCGGAGCAATATAGCCGCTCAAGGTTTCACCGACTAGCCCTTGTTGTTTAGCCTCATCCAGAGTTAAAGCGTTAACCCATGAACTGAATAGCAGTGCGGTGCCAATCAGGCAGGTATTGATGGTTTTCATCATCGATCCTTAGAAAATATCAGACTGGGTTTTCAGCATGTTATCGACGTCTTTATCTACTTTAATATGAATCTCATGCTCGATTTTGACGTTCATGTTAATCACAATAGGTTCTTTAGACGGTGCAATTTCAATGCGGGGAACGCAGCCACCAAGCACCAACGACAGCGAAGCCGCACCTAACAACCAATTAAACTTTTTCACTCATCATTCTCCCTTGGTAACGACGCCATTTGCTGTAGTTGTTCCTGTAAATTATCGCCAAAGCGCAGACTGCGCCAAAGCTGGAATACATCTTCTTCATGATGGTAATTAAGCACCACCGGCTTGTTAGCCATTTTAGTCGGGTTAAAACCTCTCACCTGAGCGTCCATGGTCAATAAGCCCAGATTGCTCAGATTAATATCGGTACGGGAGCGGTTAATTTCCATATACCCCAGCCAGCTTATAGCGTCGCCGGTGAACTGATTGTCGTCGCTAATCGCCTGAACAAAATCCTTATCAAGCCGCAGGGTAATGTCTCCGCTATTTTCGATCCAACCGTTACGCACCAGCCATTCGGGGTGATCCAAAAACAGCGGTAATTCACCATCAACTTTACCGGACATGGTGAACTGTTTTGGCTTCAATATGGTAAATAGCTCGCTGAGCTCAACGCCTTTCACCTGCAACATGGCCGGCTCTTTTTGCGGCAGCTTCAGCTCCGTAAGGCCAAGATGCCCTTTCATCATATCAACGCCCACGTTAGATAAGCGCAGAGTATGACGGCTATCATAAGGGTAGAAACCCTGTAAATCCGCGCTGATATTTGTCATCTCAAACAGGTTAGTCAGCTGCTTAATTCTCAACTTAACGGGTTCGGTCGGCCCTAGCTGCCAAACGCTATCTTTTAGACGATAGGACATTACGAAGTCCAGCCCGTCCAGATCGCCATCTTTCAGCCACATACCGCCATTTTTGACCACCCAGTGGCCGCCGGCCTCAATGCCGTTCTTTTCAGATACCGAGAATGCAGCCTGAGCATAAAGCTCGCCGCTACGGATTTTAAACCCGAGATCCGGCGGTAAGAGCGTCTGAAATACCTGTAATGACTGTTCTGGCCACCGGGCTTCGCCCCGGATAATCTGTCCATCCCAACGCCCCCATAGCCTAATCGGGCCAATCTTGTCGGTGTTTAAATCTCCGGTCCACAGGAAGTTCGCCGGGTCTTTACCGTCAAAATGAATATTGAGCGTTGATTTCGGCAAATAGCCGCCGTTTGCAAAGGTCGTTTTTTGTGCCTGTAGCTGCCAGCCGGCCTGATAAGTTCCCTGCTCCCTTTGCCAGTTAAGCGGGGAAGACAAAATCAGCCTTGGCTTATCAATAGTCACCTGCCCGTAAACAAGACGGTTAAACCCGGTCGACAGGCTTTGCAGGTTTATCAGGCTCTCATTCCACTGGCCTTTACCGGACATATCCCATTTGGCTTTCATTGGTGGCATATCGCCATTGCCCCAGAAATTCCATTCCCAGAGGCCACGATCGATCCAGAAGTCTTTAGATTGACCATCGAGATGAAGTTTATATTTTCCCCAATAGCGATGGTTGGCGTTAATAATGGTCTGCAAGCGCCCGGTGATGCCTTTATCCGTTAGCTTAATGCCGCCTAATGGCACACGAGCTTCCTGCAAATAGATATCCGGCGTTATCGGCCCGGTTGCACGGAGTAACGCCCCCTGCATCATTTCCAAGGTCGGATTGAGAATGGTACCGCTTAGCGTGCCGGAAAGAGTGGCATAGAAGGACATCTCAGCCTGATTTACCTTACCGGTGAACTGGATCGGTAAGTGGCTCTCCGTCATGCTGATATGCCCGGGGTTAAAGGTTAACACCGCATTACCTTTACCGTTCGCGCCCTGCGTGACCACGTTTAATCGGGCTTCGATATCCGCCTCAGAATAGTCATTGCTCCAGTTGGTCAAGGTTAAACGAATGCCGCCGGTAAGGGGCTGTGAAGCATAAGGCCAGTGCCACTGACCCTGTTCAACCACTAACCGTTTATCCGCAATCGATAATTCCCAAGGAACGTCCAGCAGCCGCTGTTCTTCCCCCTGTGGCGTAACGGTTAAATGACCCTTTTGCTGTTGCCAGTTAAGCTTCATTAATAGCGGTTTTTCAGCGTAGGTCGTGACGAACTCACCGTTGATATCACCCTGCTCCGGTATCGCATCGAGGCTGACGGGCACGTTAATTTCGCCGTTAAGCTGAATAACGTCTTCACTGTCCGGAATTTGTAACCGTAGCGATTCGATGGTTAGCATTTGCTGGCTATTTAAAGAAACCGTACCGGAAGCCAAATTGCCCTGAAACGACAGGCGTTGGCCTTTATCGTTGCTGCTCAGATTAACCCGACTTTCATAGGGATCCCAAGGCGTAACCCGAAGGCGTTCCAAAGACAAATCAAAGGACGGTAGCTGGCGTTGGATTTTAGCAATCGACAGCGGAATATTTTGTTCGATAGTTTCAGGCTGGTCCGGCAATTTTTCCAAACAGTGGGTATCGATATCCAGCGAGTTACCGTGCAGTATCCATTTATTTTGTTGGTATACCAAAGTCAGCGGGCCCGCGTCGGCTAAGGGACAATCGCCCGCGTAAAGCTGAATGCCGGATAGCGAAATACCGCGCTTAACAAAATGGGGGCGTTCTGATACGGTGAGATGAGTCCCGGGTGGTAGCCATAGGCCGACAGCGTTAGGTAGCCATTTGGCTGTAGTCATCCATAGCGCAATTGCTGAACTAATTAGTGTAACGACTATTATCAGCGCAATTTTAATACGCTTACCTATTATCACGCTCTATTTACCCCGTGGCGCAAAACAAGTCCGAAATATAGCATATTAATCATATGGGCTAAACTGGATCTAGCCGGTTAACTAATTACATTAACGTATCGTTGAATTGTCGCTATACCCGATATCTGATAAGTTAATTCCATTATCATGGTGGAGAAATACGATGAAATTAGCTATTTACAGTACAAAACAGTACGACCGTAAGTATCTTGAGATCGCCAATGAGAAGTTCGGATTTAACCTTGAATTTTTTGATTTTAAGCTCAGCCAGCAAACGGCCAAAACCGCAGAAGGATGCGAAGCGGTGTGTATTTTCGTTAATGATGATGGAAGTCGTCCGGTTCTCAACGAGCTGGTCGATCACGGAGTGAAAATGCTGGCCTTGCGCTGTGCGGGATTCAACAACGTCGATCTCGATGCCGCCAAAGAGTTGGGGCTGAAAGTGGTTCGCGTTCCGGCCTATTCACCGCAAGCCGTTGCAGAACACGCCGTCGGTTTGATGATGAGCCTTAACCGCCGGATTCATCGCGCCTACCAAAGAACCCGCGATGCAAACTTCTCTCTGGAAGGATTAATCGGCTTTAATATGCATAACCGTACCGCTGGCATTATCGGTACGGGGAAAATTGGTATTGCCACCATGCGGATCCTAAAAGGCTTTGGCATGAAACTGCTGGCCTTTGACCCTTATCCATCGCCTCAGGCGCAGGAACTGGGGGCTGAATATGTCGATTTAAAAACGCTGTATGCCAACTCTGACGTTATCTCCCTGCATTGCCCTCTGACGCCGGAAAATCACTATTTACTCAATAAGGCGGCCTTTGACCAAATGAAAAACGGGGTGATGATCGTTAACACCAGCCGCGGCGGGCTAATTGATTCTCCGGCAGCTATTGAAGCATTAAAGCAGCAGAAAATTGGTTCACTGGGCATGGATGTATACGAAAACGAGCGGGACTTATTCTTTGAAGATAAATCAAATGATGTGATTCAAGACGACGTGTTCCGTCGGTTATCTTCGTGTCACAACGTATTGTTTACCGGCCATCAGGCATTTTTAACCGAAGAAGCACTACTCAATATTTCAGAAACAACGCTGCAAAATATTCAGCAATTGGAACGCCACGAGCCCTGCTCCAATTTGCTGTAATGGCCGTTGCCTGTTTAACCAATAATGGCGTTTCTAACTGTATGAACAAATAGTTAGAAGCGCTTACCGTTAGAAAGCACACATTTTCCGACTATGCTGCCGTCGAGATTATGCAGGGTGGTCGGCATTCCGCCCATATTATTACAGCTAGTCAATGCGACTTCGTCCATCGGTGCGGTAACGTCAGGCTCCATTGCCTGCGTGGGCAATAAGCGCGTCTGGTCTGGGGTACTACTGCATCCGGCTAAAAATAGGGTGGTACACAATACGGCCAGACTGATTTTTCCCTTCATGTTGACTCCTGATAATTTTTTCCTGTAAGTCAGCAGCATAAACGCTGCCGTAACGCCGGTGGTTACCCCTGACATAAAATTTGATTAATCTAGAAATAACCTTTACCTGCGTGGCGTAGCACTTTTTGTCATACAAACCGAGCCACAGCCGGATAGCATAAATCCGCTATTGATTTAGCGATCCACTGCTTTTCAGTTATTTTGACTGAGTTGATAACCAGCGCATTTTGCGTTGGTTTTTTTTATCATTAAAAATAACCAGCAAAGGCTTTGGAAGTTTTAGCCTATTAACGGTGAATAGTCCAGTATTCCGCACTCTGAAAGCAAACCAATATAAAGAATGCACGTTCTGTTACACCCTACTTTATCGCTATCCACACAAAACGGCTTTGGCCCCCGATTAACCCTTCAGCCTGTCTATTAACGCTTTTGACATGGTTTCTTAAAACCATAATACAAAATAAAGACGATATTTTTATCATTCTGCGTTGTTTTAAAAAGCGTTAATATCAATAAAAGTATTGAATCTATGATGACTACCAATGGTCACTTACGGCTATTCTTGTCCGCCTTCAGATGGATTAGCCGCAGCCACGCGATTCCAACGCCTGAGTACCGTAGTACCAGACTTTACGGCCCGTTTTCAGACTAAAGCAGAAAAACAGTTTCAGCGTGGTAATCGATTGATTAGCCTATTAGTAAATAAAGGGATTGAGAAAATAGAATCTGAATAATTTAGACAAATAAATAAAGCACCATAGCAGGTGCTTTATTTATTATAAAAGTAATTAATATAAAATCAGCAGAATAATAAATAATAATTTTATATTTAATCACACGATCAATATGCGTTACTAAAATAACTAACTCGAACTTTCGTTTCTATATTAATTCAACTAACTTGCTCTACCGTTTTTAAATATCGCATGACGGTATTTAGACCAACTTTAAGCGTTCGGCTGGTATGTCTTATTCCAGCACCTTGAGATGCCATTTCAATGATCTTTTCTTTCATGCCCGGCTGATGTGCCCGATACAAATAAGATAGCTGGAACGTTTTTCTGCAATCGTTACAGTAGTACCTTGGATACCCACCCCGCCCCTTACCGTGCTTTCTAACGGGCTGAGTCTCATTACAGTGGCGACATGCAACTTCTATGGTAACCATCTTCCACCTCCTTCTGGATAAAATTATCTGACAATAAATAACCGTGATAGTAACTCGTTATAAAATGTTAGCCCGCGCAGAACTTAAACTTTTATATCCTGATTACGCTCGATTTTTGTTAATCTCGATAAATTCTAGCAACCGAATTTTCAATTAAAAGGTTACACCCATCTTAAAAATCTCCCTTACAGGAATTCGAGTGTAGCAAAATATTTTTACAATTTTAACCAGAGAATGTGAATATATAACATCACCATAAATACTAGTATTTTTGACAGTTACCAATGTGGGGATTTCATATTATTATTTAAAGTTAAGTGATTTTCATTGAAGTGTAGTTACACTCTTTAATCTATCCCAATCGCGTTTATAGTTTCTATTTCCACCTTTTCTACCTTTCCTTTCCGTCCCCTCGCCATATTTTCTACGGCCAGACGGCTCATTCTTATACTGACAATCGCAGCAATAATCCGTACCATAGCCCTCCCGCTATTCTATGGCTATTTTCACCATAATAGCGCTAACTTATTGAATCAAAGCAACCAGGCAGACAGAGCTACAGGCATGAGTACATCAGCAGCGCTAAACCAAAAAGACCAATATAATCTGAATAAACTTCATAAACGTTTACGCCGCAACGTCGGAGAGGCCATTTCCGACTTTGCGATGATTGAGGAAGGCGATCGAATTATGGTTTGCCTCTCAGGCGGAAAAGATAGCTATACCATGCTGGATATTCTGCAAAATTTACAGAGAAGCGCGCCGGTTAACTTTGAGCTGATAGCCGTCAACCTAGATCAAAAGCAGCCGGGTTTTCCTGAAGACATTCTGCCCGAGTATCTAAAAAACCTCGGCATTGAATACAAAATTGTTGAAGAAAATACCTACGGCATCGTTAAAGATAAAATTCCGGAAGGTAAAACCACCTGCTCTCTGTGCTCACGCCTGCGCCGCGGCATTCTATACCGTACGGCCACCGAACTTGGTGCCACTAAAATTGCGCTAGGCCATCACCGCGACGATATTCTGCAAACGCTGTTTTTAAATATGTTCTACGGCGGCAAGCTTAAAGGTATGCCACCCAAGCTCATCAGCGATGACGGCAAACATATTGTTATCCGCCCTTTGGCCTATTGCCGTGAGAAAGATATCGAACGCTATGCTCAGGCCAAGTCGTTTCCGATTATTCCCTGTAACCTGTGTGGATCGCAGCCGAACCTACAGCGTCAGGTAATTAAAGAAATGATAATCGACTGGGATCGTCGTTACCCCGGCCGGGTAGAAACCATGTTTAGTGCGATGCAAAACGTCGTACCTTCGCACCTGTGCGACCGTGAACTGTTTGACTTCACGGCAATACGGCACGGAATGGAAGTCATTGACGGCGGAGACTTAGCGTTTGACCGCGAAGAACTGCCGCTTAATCCGATAGGCTTCGTACCGGAAGAAAACGATAGTTTGAGTATCGACGTGCTTGAAGTGAAATAAAGAAGTGAAATAAAAAAGCGCCGGGCCCGTTAATCAACGATCCCGGCGTTTAAACAACTCGTCAGCTACAGCCATTTACTGCGCTTTAACCACCATAAAACCCCGCCACCCAGCATAAACAGAATCCCACAAAAGATAGCAAAGCCTTGCTCTTTATCGCCGCCCGGAATACCGCCCAGATTAACGCCAAACAGTCCGGTTAAAAACGTTGCGGGCAGAAACAGCATTGCCAACAGCGACATGGTATAGGTACGACGGTTCATCGATTCGGCAATCAGCGCATTAATTTCGTCCACCAGTACCGCCGTACGGGATATCGTCGCATCGAGATCGTCTAATCCTCGGCCTAACCTATCGGCAATTTCCTGCATTCTGTGGCGATCTTCATTGGTCATCCAAGACAGGCGTTCACTGGCTAAACGGGAGAAGACGTCCCGCTGAGGCGCTAAATGACGACGTAAGACGATCAGCTGTTTACGAATCAGCGACATTGCCCCTCTGCCTGGAATAGTCCGCTCAAGCAGCCCGTCTTCTAAATCAATAACCCGACCGTGAATATCATCAATAAAGTCGCTGGCCTGATCGGTTAAGTAGTCGAGCACCTCAACCAACCAGCTACCGCTGTGGGTTGGGCCGGTCTTTTTCTTTAGTTCATTAACCACTTCGTCTACCGCATAAATTGGCCGGTGACGGGTAGAGATAATCAGTTTCTCGGTGATATAGATACGGATAGTGACTAACGGATCGGGTATCGCATTATTATCCAGATTAATACCGCGTAATATAATCAGCGTACCCTCACCCTGACGCGCAACCCTTGGCCGGCAGCTCTCCCCCGATAACGCTTCTTTAAAGCTGTCGGGTAACAGATTGGTCGCCTGAAACCAGGCTAAACTGCTTTCTTGCTCATAGTCGATATGTAGCCAGGCTGGCTGCTCAGGCGTGATTTCAGACTTATCGTTTAGCGGTAGCATTCCACCTTTGCCGTCTAACTGGCAAGAATGGATCTTCTCTGAAACCGCTAACTGCTTACCCGTAATTTTATCCACAACGTTCACCTTTCAAAACACCTTTGTTCGCCATTACGGCTGTCCTATCTATAGTTTTTTATCCAACACGGCCGTTGTCAGGCGGGAAATACAGCATAACCGTTCTGCGTCATCATAGATTTTAATCTCCCACACTTGATGAGTCCGGCCCAGATGAATCGCCTGACAAACTCCGCGCACTAATCCCTTCTTAGCGGCCCGAAGATGGTTAGCATTGATCTCAATACCGGCTACCTGCGCATCGCCCTCACAGCACAGATATCCGGCAACCGAACCCAACGTTTCCGCTAACACCACCGACGCTCCGCCGTGCAGTAAGCCAAACGGTTGTACGGTGCGTTGGTCAACCGGCATCGTCGCTTCCAGAGAATTAGCATCCTGCTTAGTATAAATGATGCCAACGTGTTCAATCATGGTGCCTTTAGACATCTGATTCAGCTCAGCCAGCGACTTTTGTCGTTTCCACATATCACTCTCACCTTGTTTCATTAATCATGCTGGCTCAGATCAGCTCAAGCAATGCCTGTAACGGGTGTTTTAACACCACGCCGTTAAAACGTTTCACCTGACTGCGGCAGGAATAACCGGTGGCAAGACAGCGCTCCGCGCTTTTTCCCACTAACGCACGCTGCCACGATAGCGCATAAATACCCGCAGAATTTTCTGCGTTATCGGCCTCATGACCGTAGGTACCGGCCATACCACAGCAGCCAAGGCTAACCTCATTGAGCCGGGCACCGAAGTGACCGAACAGGGCCTGCCACTGTTTGCCGCTGGCGGGAAGCGAGGTACTTTCAGTACAGTGGCCGAACAAGTACCACGGCTCCTGTACGCCTTCTTTTGCAGGAAAACGATTCAGGTTGGCCGTCAGCCATTCATGGACTAACTGAACCTGAAAACTCCCGCGCTCAATGCCCAGCGCATGCTGATATTCATCGCGATAGCAAAGGACCAGCGCCGGATCGACACCCACCATTGGAATATTCAGCTTAGCCACTCGGTTGAGCACCTCAGCCGTGCGTCTGGCGGTTTTGGCAAACTGATGCAGAAAACCTTTAATATGCTGCGCTTTGCCGTTCGGCGAGAATGGCAGCACCACCGCAATCATTCCCAGCCTTTCCACTAATAGAACGAAGTCGGCAACCACTTTGGCATCGTAGTAGCTGGTAAACGGATCCTGAACGATTAACACGTAATTCTGTCTGGCATCTGGCGCTAAATTCTCTAGCTGTTCCAGCGTCATGCTACAAGATTTATGCCCCTGTAGCTGTTGCTTTAGCGTTGGTGAAGAGAGCAACGGTAGGTTCACCATCCCGATGCTTTTCGCCCCTAACGATTGAACCCAAGTCTGGCGGATAAAAAAGTTAAATACCTTCGGCGCTTTAGCCATGACTGGCGCATAGTGTTCCACCGACGCCACCAGATAGTCTCTGGCCGGGCGTAAATAACGGCTATGGTAAAGCTGTAGGAAGCGAGAACGGAACGCCGGAACGTCAATTTTAATCGGGCATTGGGTCGAACAGGCTTTACAGGCTAAACACCCGGCCATCGACTGCTTAACCTCATGAGAAAAATCGTATTCACCCTGATGCTTACGCCAGCTGTTTTTGGTTTTATCCAGCAACCCACGCCAGCTGATACGCTGCCCGACAAGCTGTTGTTCAATTTGCAGTGGGTCAACGCCCTGTTCGGCCAACAGCCGCAGCCATTCGCGCACCAGCGATGCCCTGCCTTTCGGCGAATGTACCCGATTGGCACTAACCTTCATGGAAGGACACATCGGGCTGTTAACGTCAAAATTGAAGCACAGGCCGTTACCGTTACACTCCATCGCGCCTTTAAACGCCGTACGAACCGCAACGGGAATACGGCGATCGAAAGCGCCGCGCTTCACCGCGTCAACTTTAAACACCGGCTCGTCTTTGCCCTTAGGCGGGCAAATTTTGCCGGGATTGAGCCTGTTTTCCGGGTCAAATGCGGCCTTTATCCGGCGCAGCTCATCGTAAAGCTCAGGGCCGAAAAACGCCGGGCTATATTCAGCACGAAAGCCTTTACCGTGTTCGCCCCACAGCAGCCCGCCATATTTTGCCGTGAGCTCGACAATTCGATCGGACAGCTGCTTCATTAATATTTCTTGCTGAGGATCGCACATGTCCAGCGCTGGCCGAACGTGTAAAACCCCGGCATCAACGTGGCCAAACATGCCATAGGCTAAATTGTGCTCGTCAAGCAGCGCCCGAAACTCTGTAATATAATCGGCTAAATGTTCAGGCGGCACGCAGGTGTCTTCCGCAAAAGGTATTGGCTTCGCAAATCCCTTGGCGTTACCCAGTAGCCCGACGGCTTTTTTACGCATCGCATAAATGCGTTCGATGTTCGCCAGATCGCTACAAAGCTGATAACCGATAACCCCGCCCTCACCGGCAGCCATCAGCCGATCTAGGCGGGAACAGAGCTGCTCAACCTGTGCATCAATCAATGGTTCATCGTCACCGGCAAACTCAATAATATTCAGCCCCTGCATGTCTTTATTTGGTACATCGGTAATTAAATCTTTCACCGACTCCCAGATAATGTCTTCGCGGGCCAGATTAAACACTTTGGAGTCAACCGTTTCGACCGAGAGCGCTTTCACTTCAACCATCAGTGGCGCATTTCTCAGCGCCGAGTCAAAACTGTCATACTTCACGTTCACCAAGCGACGTACCGCAGGCAGCGGGGTGATATTCAGTCGGGCTTCAGTAATAAACGCCAATGAGCCTTCAGAACCGGTCAGAATGCGGCTTAAATCGAAGGTCTGCAAATCATCGCTGAATACGTGGCGAAGATCGTAACCGGTTAAAAAGCGATTGAGCTTAGGAAACTTCTCCAGCACTAGCTCACGCTGAAGCCTACAGCGCGTCAGTACCGCGTGATAAACCAGCCCTGATTGCGTCTGCTGCTCGGCTAACCGTTCTGCCAATTCAACCGGCATCGGATGGGTATCCAGCAGCTCACCGTTCAGCAATACGCTTCTCAGACCCAGCACGTGGTCAGAGGTTTTACCGTAAACCAGCGAGCCTTGACCGGAGGCATCGGTATTTATCATGCCGCCCAGCGTTGCCCGGTTGCTGGTAGAAAGCTCCGGAGAAAAGAAATAGCCATGGGGTTTGAGGTACTGATTAAGCTGGTCTTTAATCACGCCAGACTCAACCCGCACCCAGCCTTGTTCAACGTTGAGCTCCAGAATACGGTGCATATAGCGCGACATATCAACCACAATGCCGTCGTTAAGCGACTGGCCGTTAGTGCCGGTTCCACCGCCTCTTGGCGTGAATTTCAGTTGAGAAAACTGGGGGTAGTGGCCGGTGCGGGCGATGAGAATAACGTCCGCCGTTGAGCGTGGAAACACTATCGCCTGAGGCAATAGCTGATAAATACTGTTATCCGTCGCCATGGTCAGGCGATCGGCATAATGGGTGGCGACATCGCCGCTAAAACCCGACTGTTTTAGCGCATCCAGATAGTCCTGAACCAGTAAGTCTACTCCCGGAGCCTGCTTTAGCTGTGGAATCATTTGCCGTTTATCTCTTTTATATTATTTTTTAGACCTTCACATTACCCGATACTCGATTGCTTCATACTACTGACAGCACCATCCCCTTATGGCCAGCGAATTCAATTAGCATAGTTGTTTTATAGTTTACGTCGCTAATTGGTTAAATTTATATCATGCGGTAAAACGTGAGCTGATTGAGGATTAAAAAGCAACCCGCGTTTAATTGCGCCGCTAAGCTATATTCTATATTCATCAGTTTATTAAGCTAAGATGATAGTTATGCCAGCCATGTCAGATAATGTAAACTATCACTATATCCTTTTATTAATGAGACATATTGCATGAATCCATCTCATAAGCGCTACGACCTTGCTCGCCTGATGTTTGGCATATTGTTTATCGCTATTCTTATTATTACCAGTTTTTGGGTGGTTCAACCTTTTATATTAGCCTTTGCCTGGGCTGGCATGGTGGTTATTGCTACTTGGCCGTTATTGCTTCGCGTTCAAAAAATGACATGGGGAAAAAGAGCTCCGGCCGTTGCCATTATGACCCTATTGATCGTTCTGCTATTCGTTATTCCATTCAGTCTGGTCATTAATAGCATTGTTGATAACAGCGGTAGCTTAGTTGATTGGTTATCTAAGCCGGAAAACTGGCATATTCCTAAGCTAACCTGGTTAGAAAATGTGCCTATCGTCGGTGAACGGCTGCTGAAAGCGTGGAAATCAATGACCGCCGATGGCGGTAAAATATTAGTATCCAACGTTCAGCCGTATGCCGGAGCCAGCGCCACATGGTTTGTCTCACAGGTTGCGCACGTTGGCAGCTTTATGCTTCACGGAACCTTAATGGTGGTGTTCAGCGCCCTTCTGTACAGTAAAGGTGAGTCTGTCGCCACCGGCATTCGCCATTTTGCCTTACGGCTGGCCGAGGGGCGCGGTGAAGCCGCCGTTATTCTGGCCGGGCAGGCCATTAAAGGCGTTGCGCTTGGCATTGTGGTTACCGCACTGGTTCAGGCGTTATTGGGCGGTGTCGGGCTAGCGGTAGCCGGTATTCCCTACGCAACCTTGCTCACCGTTCTGATGTTTATCTGCTGTCTGGCACAAATCGGCCCGTCGTTGATTCTGGCGGCCGCCGTTATCTGGCTATATTGGACCGGTGATAACACATGGGGTACCGTATTGCTGGTCTGGGGATCCTTAGTCTCCACCATGGATAACGTACTTCGCCCCATGCTAATTCGTATGGGCGCAGACCTTCCGCTACTGCTTATTTTGTCCGGCGTTATCGGTGGGTTGCTGGCCTTTGGCATGATAGGTTTGTTTATCGGGCCGGTGGTGTTGGCGGTGTCTTACCGTTTAATCTCTGCGTGGATGAATGAAGTGCCTGAACCGCAGGCCGAACTGCCTGACGTCGCAGAAGAGTTGCCCGACCCGACGGCAGAAAGCTAATACTGTTTTTCACAGTTAAAAGCCACTTCCAGAGGGGGCTTAGGAATATCAATAAAGATCAGCCTCAGGGCTGATTTTTTTATACCGATAAAACGGTGACGACCAGAAAAACTACCGGTTCTAGAAATGAAATATATCGTCTTCCAATCTGGGGCTATAATTTAACTAATTGAGCTAAATCCGTATTTCCTGCCAATTGAGCCGCTCCGTTTTTTCCGATCGCGTGATAACATAGCACCGAAGTTGAGTTCCCTATTGGTGGCAGTCACTTGCCGGTATCCCTCTCTTCCACGGTGATACCTTGAAGCGCTGTATGCTCGCTGGAATAGAAGGTTGTATCAGAACAAATCAAGATAGGTATTATCAACGTGGACATCTTTTCAAATAGCGGTAATGCTTTATCCGATCTGGTTTTCGGTGCATCACTTTACTTTCCGCCAATATTTAAAGCACTCATGCTTGGCTTTGTGATATGGCTACTGGTTCACCGGGTGATACGTGACTGGCTCTATTCCAGCGAAGTCTGGCACCCGACGCTGATGGACCTGTGCATTTTTATCATTGCCGTCAGCGGTTCTATGTGGATATTAACCCGTTGGTAATCTTATGAAGCTAAATACTTTCAAATACTTTTCTACCGTGATCGTGTTTGCCATTGCCGTTAGCGCGGGCTGGTGGCTGTGGAATTACTACATGCAATCACCCTGGACCCGTGACGGTAAAATTCGGGCAGAGCAGGTTAACATCACGCCTGAAGTCTCCGGCAAACTGTTGCTGGTTAACGTTAAAGATAACCAAATGGTGAAAAAAGGCGATCTGCTGTTTACCATTGATGAAACCGTCTATCAGATTGAAGTAAATAGAGCGGAAGGTGCGCTGGCTAAAGCGTTATCCGATCTAGACAAAGCAAATCATGAGGCCACTCGCCGCCAACGGTTACCGGTTACCACCATATCACAAGAAGAGTTAGATGAAGCCAATCTGGCGGTAAAGGCCATGAAGGCTAACTATAAAGCCGCTCTGGCGGCGCTTGAACAAACCCAGTGGAATTTGGCTCACACTAAAATCACCGCACCGACCGATGGCTATATTACTAACTTACACACCCGCTCCGGCAGCTATGCCACCGCCGGGCTGCCGTTAGTGGCGCTGGTGGATATTCATTCCTTTTATGTGATGGGCTATTTCGAAGAAACCAAGCTAGATAACATCAAACAGGGTAGCAAAGCGGACATCACGCTGTATAACGGTAACACCAAGCTTCAGGGCGAAGTCGAAAGCATTGGCCGGGCGATTTACGACCAAAGCATTGACGGAAATTCAGATATGCTAATGAACGTTAAGCCAAACGTTCCTTGGGTTCGACTGGCCCAGCGAATTCCGGTCAGAATTGCTCTGATAAACGTTCCCGACAGCGTTCTGTTGGTTGCCGGAACCACCTGTTCCGTTGCCCTTGATTAATAAACAGCAACGTAAAGGCATAACGCGTGAATATTTCCTGGCTTGAATGGAAAAATACGCCATGGGGTAAAGCCAACAAAGCCCAGTGGCGATACGCACTGCGTAATTCGATTGCCATGTGTCTATCGCTGGGCGTGGCTTTTTTACTGGACCTCGACCAACCCTACTGGGCAATGACCTCCGCCGCCGTTGTCAGTTTCCCGACGATTGGCGGCGTTATCAGCAAAAGCATTGGCCGTATTTTTGGTAGCCTGCTCGGGGCGCTAGCCTCAATGCTGATTGCCGGAGCCTGCCTCAACGACCCTTGGCTGTTCACTTTTTTTATTGCTGGCTGGCTGGCGCTGTGTACCTATATTTCTAACCACTATCAAAATAACGTCTCCTACGCGTTTGCGCTGGCTGGCTATACCGCGGCTATTATTACCTTCTCCCTGTCTGACGCAACTGACGCCATGCAGGTGTTTGATATTACTCAGGCAAGGGTGTGCGAAGTCATCACCGGTATCATTTGCGGTGCATTAATGATGATGATCCTGCCCAGTACCTCTGACGGCACCACTCTGCTCGATTCATTGCGTAACATGCACTTACGTTTGCTGGATCACGCCAGAATGCTTTGGCAGCCGGAGGTCACTCACCAAATGAGAACCTCCCACGAAGGCGTTATTAGTCAAATTCTGACGATCAACGTACTGCGAATTCAGGCCTTTTGGAGCCACTATCGCCTGCGACGCCGCAATAACGTATTGAATTTCATGCTGCATCAACAGCTTAGCTTAACCAGCGTCATATCCAGTATTCGCCGGATGCTGCTTAACTGGCCGGATCGACCCGACCATCTGCCAGAGGTGTTAGACCAGCTATTAACCGAGCTCAAACGGCCTGATACCAATAAATACCGGCTGGCTAAAATATTGCAAAAGATCTATCCCCATAGCGGCAACGACTTTCGTCATAAAACCTTCTGGCTGCGCTTACGCCAATTTTGTTGGCTGTATCTCCAGTCTACCCGCTGGCTGAACAAGCTGGATGAAATGACCCCAACCGCTCAGCTTCAGCCACCCAAGGTTAACAGCATAGCTCAGCATACGGACTCGGCCGAAGCCGCCTATAACGCCCTGCGCACCTTTTTGTGTATCGTTATCGGCTGCGCTTACTGGATTAACACACAGTGGGATGCTGGCGCTGCGGCAATGACGCTGGCGGCAATCAGCTGCGTACTTTACTCGGGCATTCCGGCACCGATTAAAAGCATCAGCATGCAGATAAAAGCGCTGATTCCACTGTCTATCGGCTGTTATCTGGTCAAGTATGGCCTGATGATCCAGATCGACAGCCTATGGGTATTCTGCTCGTTTCTGTTTCCGGTACTGCTCACCATGCAGATGATGAAACTGCAGCATCCCGCCTCTGCTGGGCTCTGGGGGCTATCAATCGTCTATATGGGATCGTTTTTGGCCGTCACAAACCCACCCGACTATGATTTTCAAGACTACATCAACGACGACTTTGGCAAACTGGTCGGTGTGATGCTGGCCGGCGTGGCGTTCCAAATTTTAAGCCCAAGCTCAGACAAGCGGAAAAGCCGTCGGCTTATCCGAGCCCTACGCCGGGACTTTATCGATCAGCTCAGTCAAAAGCCGCAGCAGAGCGAAAGCCAGTTTGAATCTCGCATTTATCACCGCATCAGCCAGCTTAATCAAAGTAACGATGAGCCAGCCCGGCTGTGGTTATTGCGCTGGGGCGTGGTATTACTCAACTGTAGCCATATCGTATGGCAACTGCGAGAATGGCAGGTGCGATCCGATCCCCTATCCGTGGTACGAGAGGTTTGCATTCGCTGTTTGAAAGGCATCATGACCGAAAAAGGCGTTCAGCAAAAATCACTCGATGCCACGCTGGAAGAGCTACTGCGCATGAGCACCGCCCTGTCGCGCCATCCTGAAACATCCGCACAAGATTTAGCCGGGCTTATCTGGCAGCTATATTGCTCGTTGTCTCAGCTACAGCAAACTTATCTAACCAAACCATAGCTATCGCAAACAGATAAAGCGTTACTATCCGTAACAATTACGGCTATGATAGCTAACGATAATGGCTAGAAGATCTGTAATTGTCAGAACAAAGATGATGCACGAAGCACCATTACTGATAAAACGTCTGGTTGATGCTCTTCTATACCTTCCGTCATAAATAAAAGGATCTATCTATGAAAGTGTTTAATTATCGGAATATTCTGTTTTTGCTTCCCGTTCTTGCCCCTTTACCCGCCGCTGCGGTGGTCGCCAACGATGGCTACCGGTTAGAACAAGTACTAATGTTTAGCCGGCACGGGCTCAGAACTCCGTTAGCCAACTCAGGTAGCCTATTGGCTCAGTCAACGCCAAAAAAATGGCCGCAATGGGACACTCAAGGCGGATATCTAACGCCGAAAGGCGGCGTTCTTGAAAGCTACTTTGGTAAGTATGTTAACGACTGGATGGTCAATGAAGGGCTATTTAGCAAAGACAAATGCCCGACTAACGACGAGGTTGTGGCCTATGCTAACAGCCTGCAAAGAACCATCGCCACCGCGCAATATTTTGTTCTCGGTGCGTTCCCCGGCTGTGACGTAAAAGTCTATCATCAGCCCGGTATTGGCATTATGGATCCCACGTTTAACCCGGTGATTAAAAATAACTCTGCCGAACTCACACAAACCGCATTAAATTCAATGAATAAGATTGCGGGAAAAAATGGCTTAGCCGGGCTGAATCAGCGATTAAAGCCGTCCTACGATTTACTGGCTAAAATTATTGATTATAAAAACGCCCCGGTTTGCCTGACGCAAAACCATTGCAATTTAGCCGCTGAACCGTCTGAATTTTCGCTAGTAAACGATAAAGAGCCAGCGGTGACAGGGTCACTTCGAATCGGCACCTCCATTTCTGATGCCTTTATTTTGCAGTATTACGAAGGTTTTCCGCTTAATGATATTGCCTGGGGCAACATTAAAACGGATAAAGAGTGGAAAATGCTGGCATCAATTAAAGACTATTATGGCGAAGTGCTATTCGGTTCACCTGAAGTGGCTAAAAATATTTCAGCCCCGTTAATCAACTATATTAGCGCCAAACTAATCAGCACTGACGGTCACAATAACTCTCAGCCCAAGTTTAACCTGTTAGTCGGACACGACTCTAACGTGTCGTCGATATTATCCGCGCTGAAGATAAAAGCGTATCAACTGCCCGGCCAGTTTGAAAGAACCCCCATCGGCGGCAAGATCGTATTTGAGCGCTGGACAGAAAAATCCAGCGGTAAACCATTAATAAAAATAGAATACCTTTATCAAACTAAAGACCAACTCCGCAATGGGGACAAGCTGAGTATGACTAATCCGCCTAAGCGTGTGGTGCTGGAAATGCAGGATTGCCCGATCGATGTTAATGGTTTCTGCAAGTTTGATGATTTTAAAAAAGCGATAGACGCGGCGAGTAAGTAGCGTGGGTAAGCCAACCGCGTCAATGAGTATCCGTATATAAGGGGCCTTGTGGCTCCTTAGGCTGCTGGCAATCAGCATTATTTATTTCATTAAAAAGCGGATTGACCACCAATTAAATCCTCTGAGGCTAATCATTTTAATTTATACTTATCGTTCAAACATCGTGAATAGTTGAAACTTATGCTAAAAAAAATAATAACCGCGGCGGTCATTGCATTGAGTCTATCTATTGTCTCTATGGCCTACGCCCAGTCAGAACCATCCAGTCCAGACAGTAATTATCATTTTGATAAACATGATGATTTCAAAATTTTCTGGCAAGACTTTCAAAAGGCCGTTCTTCAGAAAGATAAAGCGGCCATTGCTAAAATGATGAACTACCCGTTCAGCGACTATGAACATTCTCCGCTGATCTTCCTGAATGAAGCGGAGTTTTTGGCTCAGTACGATGAGCTGTTCAACGCCAAAATGGTTAAGCTGATAGAGACCA
Organism: Budvicia diplopodorum; assembly: GCF_009800925.1. Taxonomy (GTDB): domain Bacteria; phylum Pseudomonadota; class Gammaproteobacteria; order Enterobacterales; family Enterobacteriaceae; genus Budvicia; species Budvicia diplopodorum. Next base: position 21,217 of record NZ_WOYF01000019.1, read on the forward strand.
ATCAGTATCGTCAGGGCGACCCCGAACAGGAAGATATGGCCGATACAACTGGCCCCGATGGCTATGTTATCGAACATGAAAACAGCGACGATGGTTATAATCTCGTGATAGAGAAAATCGACGGCGTGTATAAATTAGTCCGTATCGCCTTCTATTCTTAAACCCGACTCTTCCCGTCATTTCACCATTAAGGTTAACGAACTATCGTAACCTTAATGGTGCTGACTACGTCGCTCAATTGGATAACTCCACTAAACCATCTACCGAGCGGCGTAATGGTCAATTCCCTCTGGTTTATTTCCCGCTTTAGTATTAATAAATTTTATATTCAAACCCCTTGCATATGCTTCATATGAGGTCTTAACTAATAAAAGTATTCCAAAGGAGGACGCTATGAGCCATGACGCAAAGAAAAAACCGTTAAAAACCCCAGAGGAAAAACGCCACGAGAAGCGAGAGAAAAAACACCCTCATGAAGAGGATTCGAAAGATTCGGGCAATAAGAGAAAGTAGCTATTGTAGTACCCTAAACCCGGCGAACTGACCGGGTTTATTCTATCTAACGTTGACGATATCCAGCATGGCAAAAAAGCTTAAACAATCCGGTATTAAATCCGTCCGCCAGGACTATTATTTTTCCTTTGGCTGGACGCTGCCCTCTGCGGCAGGTAATATCCCTTTTTTTTAAAAGGATCAAGTTATGGCTATCGCCCGCAGTCGTCGTTTACGTAAAAAATTACACCTTGATGAGTTTCAGGAAATCGGTTTTACCGTTAACTGGAATTTTGCCGAAGGTGCTACCACCGAATCTATTGATAACTTTCTAAATACCTTCATTAAAGAAGTCGTTGAACCTAACGGCCTGGGCTTTGGTGGCAGCGGCTATTTAGACTGGGAAGGCATTATCTGTTTGCAACAAGTCGGCAAATGCACCGAAGAACACCGTAAGCTGATTGCTGACTGGTTAACCAACAAAGGCATGGCCAACGTTGAAACCAGCGAACTGTATGATATTTGGTGGGAATAATCGCTTTCCGGCTTCTTGACCATAGCTAACTATTATAGCTAACGCCCCCGGCGGTTAACCTCTTATTCTTAACCGCCAAATTTCTTTGATAACGCCCGTTTAGCGCGCTATCTTGCATTTTAAGTGAATCGTTTTGCCTCTCGCCACTTGAATAGCTAGAAACATCCGCAAGTATATTGATACATATCAAATTATTCACAGGATCGTTCCTGATTTCGACGCTTCAGTCACATTATCCCTTTCGGTTTTCACTATGATTAATCTGGCTATAGCGCTTTAACGGATTGGTATTCGCGCGATTAACTAAACCAATACCAACGCCCAAAGATAAATCTCGCAAGGAACGTAACAATGAGTAATATTGCCCTGACGGTGAGCATATTGGCGTTGGTTGCCGTACTCGGTTTATGGATTGGTAGCTGGACAGTTCGCGGCATCGGTTTGGGCATTGGCGGAGTGCTGTTTGGCGGCATTATCGTCGGCCACTTCACCCATAAATACCAGATTGTTTTAGACAGCAATATGCTGCACTTTATTCAGGAATTTGGCTTAATCCTGTTCGTTTATACCATTGGGATTCAGGTCGGTCCCGGCTTCTTTTCATCCCTCAGGCGTTCAGGATTGAGGCTCAACGGCTTTGCCTGCCTGCTGGTACTGATTGGCTGTCTGGTGACTGCCGGGCTATATAAAGCGTTTGATATTCCGCTACCGATTATTCTGGGCATATTCTCTGGCGCAGTCACTAACACCCCATCGCTGGGCGCTGGCCAGCAGGTGCTGACCGATCTTCATGCTAACGGCCAGTTAATCGATCGGATGGGCATGGCCTATGCGATGGCCTATCCTTTCGGCATCTGCGGTATTCTGTTCGTGATGTGGATTATCAGGCTGATATTTAAAATTAATATCGAAAAAGAAGCTAAAGATTTTGATCAACTGTCGGGGGCGTCCACCGATAATCTGCAAACCATGAACATTCAGGTCTGCAACGCTAACCTGAACGGGCTACAGCTACAGGCAATTCCGATTATCAGCGATGAAGGGGTGATCTGCTCGCGCCTGAAGCGCGATAATCTGTTAATGGTCCCTTCTGCAAATACCGTGATCCAAATGGGCGACCTGTTGCACTTAGTCGGCGACAGGAACTTGTTAAGCCAGGCCAAGCTGCTGATTGGTAATGAAGTAGACGTTTCGCTCTCTACCCGTACCAGCGATCTGCAAATGGCCCGGGTGGTCATTACCAGTGACAAAGTGGTGGGCAAAAAAATCGTCGATCTCAAGCTTCCTAGCTATGATGTGGTCATTTCGCGCATCAACCGCGCTGGCGTAGAGCTGATTCCGGGGCGCAGCGTGTCTCTGCACTTTGGCGATATCGTCAACCTAGTGGGTAAACCGTCTTCTATTGATACCGTGGCAGACATTCTGGGCAACGCTCAGCAAAAGCTTCAGCAGGTACAGATGCTGCCGGTGTTTATCGGCATTGGCCTTGGCGTACTGCTGGGCTCCATTCCGCTGTTTATTCCCGGTTTCCCTGCCGCGCTGCGCCTAGGCTTGGCCGGTGGTCCGCTGGTGGTCGCACTGATCCTTGGCCGGATAGGCAGCATCGGTAAACTGCACTGGTTTATGCCGCCCAGCGCCAACCTTGCCCTGAGAGAGTTAGGAATTGTACTGTTCTTGTCGGTGGTCGGATTTAAATCGGGAGCCAGCTTTATCGACACCCTGATTAACGGCGATGGCGTAGTGTGGATGGGATACGGCGCGCTGATTACCGTTATCCCGCTGCTGATCGTCGGTTTTCTAGCCCACAGGCTGGCTAAGATGAACTACCTGGTTATCTGTGGCCTACTGGCGGGTTCGATGACCGATCCACCGGCGCTGGCCTTCGCTAACGGCATGCACCCTACCAGCGGTGCCGCGGCCCTCTCCTACGCCACGGTTTACCCGCTGGCGATGTTCCTGAGGATCATGGCACCGCAGATTCTAGCGCTGATGTTTTGGATTTAAATTTTGGATTTTAAATACGTCTGAAGGCTGGTTACAGTGATATGGCTCAGCTTAATTATTAAAAAATGATTCCTGTCGTCATCCCGTTGGGGTGACGACATCGTAGGCTGACATGGTGTACAAATGCTTAACTAACCATCAGCCTCTTTATTTCAATGCTCTATTCTAAATCTTCTTCTGCCAGAACATCGCCTTACCCATTTCCGGATCTAACTCATAACCAGCAAAGCCGAACTTCTGGTAGCTACCTTTAGCAACGTCGTTGCCCTGCAGCACTTCCAGCGTCAGCTTGCAGCAGCCTTTGGCCTTGGCGTGTTGTTCAACCTTATCCAACATTTTCTGACTCAGACCTAAACCGCGAAATTGACCGTCAACCACCACATCGTGAATATTCACCAGCGGTTTACAGGCAAAGGTTGAGAAGCCAAAGAAGCCGTTAATCAGACCAGCCGGTTTGCCGTCAACGTAGGCCAATACGCTAAAAGCGTGGGACAACTTAGCCAGCTCGGCCACCAGGCTATTTTTTACCTGAGGCGTTAGCGCTTCACCGCCACCCATTGGGTCAAGCGCGTAGTTATTTAACAGTTCGACTAAATCTTTTCCCTGATCGGCATTGGTGTAATCTGCCACAATGATATTGATGCTCATAGCGAATGGCTTCCAGTTGATTAACTAATAAATATAAAACTACTACTTCTTCAATTGCCGAACCTTTCCACTCATCACGCTCTTCAGCACCGAACCACTGGGGTAAAGCACCTTGGCGGAAGGAACGTCGGCCGCTGCGGGGTCCAGATGGGCATCCTGATCGTCGAAAAAGATATGGGGATTAAACGCCTTTAGAAAACGGGCTTTTTGTAATCCACCCAAAAAGAAAATCTCATCAACGTAAACGCCCCAGCTTCTTAAGGTATTAATCACCCGCATCTCAGCCGGGCTATTTCTGGCGGTGATCAAGGCAATGCGCACCGGCGAATATTCAATACGCCCCGGTAGCCTTTCCTGTATTTTGGATAGCTTAATCAGCAGCTTAGCGTGGGGTCCCGGACTGAGTGGGATATCCTGCTGGTCATCTTCAGAGCGATGAAACGCACTTAGCCCGTGGGTTTGATTAATCAGTTCGCTGGCGTCATCAAACACTACCGCATCACCGTCAAAGGCAAACCGCACCTGAGTTTCAGTACCTTGAAACGCCTGCTTGGGCGGCGGCCGCATCACCGCGGCGGCGCACTGATTTGAATCAATCACCCGCTGAGCATCGTCTTCGCTGGTGGTGAGGAATAAATCCACATAAAACGCTTCAAGGTAATTGGTCACCGGCTCGCCGGCGGTAAAGGCGGAGCGGGTAATATTCAACCCACGGCGACGGATCTCTTTCAACACTCGATATCCGGTTTCCGGACTGTTTCGCGATACCACCACCACTTCCACAATCGGCAGCGGATCGTCGGCTCTTTTATGGTTGTTTAAGGCTAGCAGCGCTTTAACCAGCGGCATACCGGTGCCATCGTCCAACGGCGTCGACTCGTTGTCCAGCATATAGCGGCGATAGTTATCCATCGCTGAGTCAGGGTCGGCTATCCGCTGTTGATTGAACACCTTATCGGCATTTGATAGCTCAAACAGCGCGGTTGCTGATATGCCAATAACCAGCGTTTCCGAGAGATCGATTGCCATAGCGTTCCTTTATTATTCGCGTGTTAGCCGAAGCTCGGCGAATAACAGTTAAATAAAGCAACTGCCAAAATTATCGCCCATGCTGTCTGAGAAGTGGCTGAATTCAGCCCAGCAGGCGTCAAGATCTTCATTTTTAACGGTGACTGCAAGCTTTTCTAACGCGGCGGCGATTTCCGGGCAGCTATCAAAATGGTCTTGATTAAGCTGGCGCAATTCAGGAAGAATTCGGTCGGTAATATCTGCCTTCAGCTCATCCTGCTGCTCCGGGCCCCGATCTTGCATTTGGCTAAGAACGTCACGGATTTGGTCTTCCAGTACTGCGGCTTTAAAGATATATTCGGTTTTAGGGTTATCCAGATCGAGCATCGCTTGTCCTTTTACAATAAACGCATGGCAGATTTAGCGCTTAATATAACTAATCCACCTCAAAACCATAAAGAAAAATAGTCATATCAGGCCGATTTTTGGCGATTCGGCTTTACCTTGCGTTACTCTAGCTTAAAAATGTGATCGATATTAAATATATTCTGATTGGCTTTTTCTATTGCCCAGTCATCATTGAAATTATATTTCAATAGCGCAAGATACATAAACCAAGGCTTGCCCATCCTGATGCTTGAACCTGAGGTCAGCGTAAAAACGGCAAAAAATATTGCCGGGCAACAAAATTTTCGTTCCCTGCAACGGCAGCTCGGTCATAATGCCGCTTCTCGTTAGCGGTTTCAAACACTCGACTAACCAATGCCCGACACTCTCCTGATTAAGTTGGAAACCATGGCTCAAAAAATTGAACATCTGGACTTACTGGCTCAGCACATAGAAAAATACGTTGGCGGGCTCGACAACGTGGCTACGCTGGCCCACTGCATGACGCGCATTCGTATCGTACCCAAAGATACGGCCAAAGTTGATATGGAAGGAATGAAGAAGTTCGACGGCGTAAAAGGCGCGATTATCAGCGGCGACCAGTATCAGATAATTGTCGGAATGGGTACCGCCGCCAAAGTATTTACCCGCTTAAATAAACGCTTTCAGGGCGACAATGGCAATGGTGACATTGTCACTGAAATAGCCAAGCCATTTTCTATTCGTCGAATGTTAACCACCCTGTCGGCCATCTTTGTACCGACCATTCCGGCGCTGATTGGCTGCGGCCTGATCCTCGGGTTAGTCAACGTCATTCGTTTAGTCGCCCCCGGCAGCGTTGAGCAATTCCCCGAACTGTTTAAGCTGCTAAAGCTGATTGGCAGCGCCGTGTTTGCCTATCTGTCCATTATGATCGGTATGAACACCGCCAAAGAGTTGGGTGCTTCAACCTCAATTGGTGCAGTAATGGCCGGTATTCTCGCCCTGCCCGGTCTGGCTGACATTACCCTGTTTGGTGAAAAGCTGATGCCCAACAGCGGCGGCATTTTTGCCGTGCTGATGGTGGTGGTGTTCTCATCCAAATTTGAAGTTTGGTTTCGCAGTAAGATTTGGGAAAGCCTCGACCTTATCGTCACGCCGTTTGTCACTATTCTGGTTTCCGCTTTTGTCGCGTTAACCATCTTCCAGCCAATTGCCCATTTTTTAAACCAGTGGCTGGGCACCGGGGTATCTTTCGCGCTATTAAGCAACGACGGCAGCGCGGTTGCCCTCGGCGGCGTGCTGGGCGGTAGCTTCTTATTCTTAGTGTTAACCGGCTTGCATCAGGGGCTCATCCCGGTTCACGCCGAAATACTACAAACCTTCGGCCTGAACTATCTGTTCCCGATATTAGCCATGGGCGGTATGGGTCAGGTTGGCGCTTGCCTGTGGGTGTTCCTGCGCACTAAAAATAAACGCTTAAAGAAAACCTTAATGGGTGCCCTGCCGGTCGGTATTTTTGGCGTGGGTGAACCACTGCTGTTTGGCGTTTCACTGCCGCTGGGTAAACCGTTTATCGCCGGCTGTATCGGCGGTGCCTTTGGTGGTGCTACGGTAGCGTTCTTTAAGGTCGGCATTATTATTCCGTTTGGTACCGCCGGTTTATCGTTAATTCCGCTGGTTGGCGACGGGCAGATTTTCCCTTTCCTAATTTCAGTACTGGTTGCCTGGGTAGTCGGCTTTATTGCCAGTATGTGTCTGGGCTTTACCGATCCGGAGCAATAGGAAAAACGCCGTGTCAACGCTAAACGTACGGTTAGAATACATGCTGCGCGGTAATCGGTAATGACGTTATGGCTACTGGGTGAATTACTGATTGGTGCAGCGCTGGGGCTGGTGATTAGCACCACCGGCGTCGGCGGTGGCGTGCTGGTATTGCCCGTGCTGACCTACATGTTCGGCATGGATGCACTGGCCGCCGTCGCCACCGCTAACCTACTATCGATGCTGATGAAAATTTCATCCACCGGTATGCACTTTCGCTTAGGCAATATTGAGCTAAAACGTTCGCTGGCTATTCTGGCCGTTATGCTGCCCAGCACGCTGATAGCCAGCTACGGCATAACCTTGCTGGCCCGCGTTGCCGCATGGCACCGCTACGTTCAGTTCGGCATTAATACCTTAATTGTATTGGCCATTGCCCTGTCGCTGTTTATCTTCTGCACCCGCCTGTTTCGCCCGGAAAAGCTGGCCCATCAGCAGCCTGAAATGCCACGGCACGGCATCAGCGGTTTTATTCTTCCGGGCGCCTGCGCTGGCATCACGATTGGCACCACCGGCGTTGGCGGCGGCGTAGTGATGTTACCGATTTTGATTAAATACGCCGGTATGAATATCAAGCAGGCCATCGGCACTTCGGTATTCGTTACCATGCTGCTATCGGGTGCCTCTGCGCTGGCCTACGGTCAGGGCGGGTTCACCGACGTTCATTTAGCCATAGTACTGGGGCTTGGTTCTATCCTGACCATTCCGCTGGCGAAATACCTGCTTAAAACCGTATCGGAGCGCACATTTCAGTGGGTTACCTTTGGGTTTATTGTCTGTAGCGCGATGACGATGCTGTATCGGGTGATTGTGCCGGGGTGATGGTTGGGAAAGCTAATTTTGAACTTAACGTAGTCGTAGCCCTTCATTCCGGTCTTTTCTGGTCGTTATTCCGTTGAAAAACGGGATGACGACAGGAGGATTTGAGGGGTTTGGGGGTTGAGGTATTCCCAGCCCGCCTTTTTTGCGATCCATTTCCAGAATCTTAAATTCTCTTTCTCTTTTCTACGTTGTTTAATTGACTGTATTACTGTCTATCCATACAGTTGTTGTGCGCGTATTTACTCGCGCATAAAACAAAACCCCGCAGTGGTGGAACACTAACGGGGTTTCTAACCACAACGTTATCAAAGGTAACACCATGGCTGCGAAACAGCATACTGAAACTCGCTCTTTATTTACACGGAATTTTCTATCGAATAGTCGATCTGCCTCGAAGATTTTTATTTTAGCGTCAGCACGTTACTCTATTTTTATGGGAGGGAGATCCCATGTTTAACTTAATAGATAACGCGCCGCTAAATGCGGCCGAGCTGGCTGAACAGTGCTTTGCTTTAACCTATATATTGTCGGGTATTGAACACCCGGCATTAAGAGAATCGCTAATATTTGTTGTGCTGGAAAAACAGAGCACATTGTTATCTCTACTGTCGCCGGGAGCTGAACATGAATAAATCCATTACCGTTATTAACCAATTTGGGCGTTCAATAAAACCTAAACCCGACTGGCACACTGCCGATATCATCGCCGCACTGCACAAAAAAGGCACCACGTTAGCTGCGGTGTCGCGCTTAGCCGGGCTGAGTTCATCTACGCTGGCGAATGCGCTATCTCGCCCTTGGCCCAAGGGTGAATCACTGATAGCCAGTGCAATAAACGTACACCCATCGGAGATATGGCCTAGCCGCTATTACGACCCGGTAACGGGTAAACTGAAACCGCGTAGGGCCAAAGAGGCAATCGGCGGTTAATCCGTTTGCCGGGTCGCGTTAATAAACCACCTTTTCCGGCTCAGTATCCATTGGTAAGCTAACATCGAGGTCCCGACTTTGGTCGGGATAACCAGCGCTTAGCCACCATAGCAACCGGTTAAATTTGTCGAGTTCCCTTACGCGCATCCCCCCATCCTTCATGGGTCTCAAAAAACCTCAAAAGATTTACCCAACCAACGTTGGCTTATTTCCCCTATTTACCAGTCTAATAGCGACAACCCTAGTTGCGATTGGTTATGATGGCGACTATGTTTTTACTTATAACCAATAAAGAGCGTCGCTCTTTTTAACGGAAGTGAATATGTTGTGGTTTAAAAATTTAATTATCTATCGCCTTAGCCGTGAAACTCACCTGTCTGCCGATGAGATGGAAACTCAGCTAAAGGCGCTTACTTTCAGCCCTTGCGGTAGCCAGGATATGGCGAAAACCGGTTGGGTTTCACCTATGGGTTCTCACAGCGATTCGCTGACCCATAGCACCGGCAGTCAGATAATGATCAGCGCGCGTAAAGAAGAAAAAATTCTGCCCGCACCGGTAATTAAACAGGCTCTTCAGGCCAAAATAGAAAAGCTGGAAGCAGAACAGCATAGAAAGCTTAAAAAAACCGAAAAAGATGCGCTAAAAGATGAAGTACTTCATTCTCTGCTGCCGCGCGCGTTTAGCCGTTTTAACCAAACTAACGTATGGATTGATACCGCTAACGGCCTGATTATGGTCGACGCCGCCAGCGCTAAGCGCGCAGAAGATACTCTAGCGCTGCTGCGTAAAAGCCTGGGGTCGCTGCCGGTGGTGCCGCTAACCCTTGAGAGCCCTATCGAACTCACGTTGACCGAATGGGTCCGTTCAGGCCAGTTACCGGCAGGTTTCATTTTGCAGGATGAAGCCGAATTGAAGGCTATACTTGAAGGCGGCGGTATTATCCGCTGTAAAGCACAAGAGCTGATATGTGACGAAATTGCCGCTCATATTGAAGCCGGTAAGCTGGTGACCAAACTGGCTCTAGAATGGCAAGAACGCGTTCAGTTCGTATTAGCCGATGACGGCAGCCTTAAACGACTGAAATTTACCGAAACCGTACGCGAACAAAACCAAGATATTGATAAAGAAGATTTCAACGCCCGTTTTGACGCGGACTTCACGCTGATGACCGGTGAACTCGCAGCGCTGATCAAAGAGTTAATTGACGCGTTGGGCGGGGAACAAACCGCATAAGTAGCCGTAAACGATGGGGGTAGTTAGCTACCCCCACGTATAAAAAACCAACGCGTTGGCTTTTTATTTAAGTCTAAGTTTAGCCTTTAATTTGATATTTTAATGTGTAAAATAGCCAACCTCTCAGTTAAACGTACCATTTATTTACTGAATCAATGGGGGATTGTTTGCATAACTACATTATTAATGGCCGGATATTATTTGATACCTTCACCGGGGAATTAAGCCGTTTAGATAACCCTAAGCGACTGACTACCCTCAGTAATAATGCCGCACGCTTATTAATGTATTTAATCGACAGCGGCTATCAGATCGTTCCTTTGGAACAACTGTCAGCTCAGATAAAAAACAACAATATCCCTACCAATACAGATTTAGTTGCTGCAGAAATAAAACATATCGCTGAGTCGTTTGGTCGTATTAACGAATTGGAACAGATACTCGTTACCTACCCTCATAGCGTTCAGCTTTCTACCGACGTTGAGCTAACGGTGGTTACCAGTAACCGTACGTTTGACGATAATAGCGAAAAGAAGCCTCATATCGCCCAAGAACGGCTGTTGCATCCGATACTCACAAAACACGGCGACGACCAGCCTTCATCGCGTCCGAAGGTCAGTAGCTTTGTCTGGTACTACGTCCGTATCGCTTTAATCATCACGCTGTTTATGTTTCTGCTCTATTTTTCATCACACCTGTTTTCATCAAAGCCAAGCTATTTTTCTGATTACCATTTTCAGGACAAATACAATGCCTGCAATGTGTATATTCATAACCAGAAACCTACCGTTCTGCCGCATCTGAAAATGCGCCTTGAGCAGTTTCAGATCCCCTGCGATACGCCCAAGAATATCTATTTCAGTTTGTCCGCCGATGACAAACGTGAATCGATACAGGTATGTAATAGCGATCCCGAAGATGGTAATCAGCCCTGTACTAATTTTTACGTGGTGAAAGTTAAATGAAAAACAACAAGCTGTATGCGATTATTGTATTAATCATGACGGTCGTATTCTTTGGCGAACTCTACCTGATCTATCGCGATCGCCTAGACAGCTTTACCTGTTCATCAAACATCACTTACCTGTATGAAAAATCGAATCAGGAAAATGAAGCCGAGCTACAAAGCAACATGCATTTCACTTTTGATAACAATAAAGGGGAGAACGTGATTACCGGCCATTTGAGCGTTAACGATAAAGACTACGTTATTGACCGCAAGGTTCTGTTTGATTACACCAAAAGCAAAATCAATAGCTATGTGTTAGTGGCCACCGATATCTTGCTCGGTAGTAAGGATAATTTGCCCAAAGATTTAGCCGAGCGTTATCTTTACCGGTTTAGCACCGAACGCCATGAATCTACGCATTTGACCATTCACTATATGAATAATGGCAAGAAGCTGTTTTCCAGCAGTACGTTACCCTACTTCATTTGTGAATAACGTTTGGCGGCCAAGGACGGCGTGACGTTGGCAAACAACGTTAACCGATTTAAACTGACGCTTCATGACATAACCATTACGTGACTATGACGTAACTTCCATATTTACTTCATTATTTTTCTTTTCGGACAGGCTATAATTGTCGCGATATGACAATACCTAGCGGCCCAGCAAGGGTATTACGCTTTAGCCTGTTTAACCGAGCTCCCCTACATGATGCGTGCACAACTTAAACGTTTAATTCGTCCATTACCGTTGGTGGCACTGGCTATCATCAGTACAAAGTGGTGATGGACGCGAGTTAGGATCGAATTAAACGATGTTGTCATCTATCTAAAAATAACGAGACAGTCCGTATGCCGAAAGACAGCACGCCCAACGTAAACCTACAGCTATGGATTGTGGCGCTTGGCTTTTTTATGCAATCGCTCGACACCACCATTCTCAACACGGCGCTACCGTCAATGGCGCTGAGCCTGAATGAAAGCCCGCTACAGATGCAGTCCGTGATTGTGTCATACCTTCTGACCGTCGCCGTTGGCCTTCCGGCCAGCGGATGGCTGGCGGACAGGATCGGCGTTAAGCGGGTGTTTCTTTTGGCCATTGTCCTGTTTACCCTAGGCTCCCTGCTGTGCGCCCAATCGGCAACCCTGTCTGAGCTGATTGGGTCCCGCGTTATTCAGGGCATTGGCGGCGCCATGATGGTGCCGATCGGCAGGCTAACGGTGATGAAAATCGTTCCCCGAGCCCAGTATATGGCCGCCATGACCTTTGTGACCTTACCCGGGCAGGTCGGCCCGCTAATGGGCCCGGCGCTGGGCGGTTTTCTGGTTCAATATGCCAGCTGGCATTGGATATTTCTGATTAACCTACCGGTGGGTATTATCGGTATTGTGGCAACGCTGCTGTTTATGCCTAACTATAAAATGCCGCCGCGCCCCTTTGACCTGATTGGTTTTATCCTATTAGCCATCAGCATGGCGGCCATCACCCTGTCTCTGGACGGTCATTCCGGTATGGGGCTTGCTCCGGCTACGGTGGCATTACTGTGCGTCAGCGGGGTTTGTGCTTTGGGGCTTTACTGGCTACATGCCCGACGCAGTAATTCTCCGCTGTTTGACTTGAACATGTTTAAAATCCCCACCTTTTCACTGGGGCTGAGCGGCAGTTTGTTAGCCCGTATCGGCAGCGGGATGCTTCCGTTTATGACACCGCTGTTTTTACAGGTTGGATTAGGATTCAGCCCGTTTCATGCGGGCCTGATGATGATCCCGATGATTATCGGTAGCATGAGCATCAAACGTTTGGTGGTCCAGATAGTCAATCGCTTTGGCTACCGCATCGTACTGACCTTAGCGACCTTACTGTTACCGATATTAACATTACTGATCCCAATTGTCGGCCTGCTCGGCTGGTTCCCGGTCATCCCGTTTATTTTGTTTTTGCTGGGTATGACCAACGCCGTGCGCTTCTCGACCATGAATACCTTAACCCTCAAAGACCTGCCGGACGAGTTCGCCAGCGGCGGCAATAGCCTGCTTTCCATGGTGATGCAGCTGTCAATGAGCCTGGGCGTTAGTACCGCCGGTATTCTGCTGGGGGTATTCTCACAGCATCAGGTGAATACCGGGAGTCACGAAATACAGATGGCGTTCCTGTATACCTATATGTGCGTCGGGCTATTAATGGTGATTCCAACTCTGATTTTTGCCCGGGTTCCGAAAGACAACGCCCCAAACAGTTTGCTGGATAAGCGCAGTTAGCCGCCGGTTCGGTAAAGAAATAGTCACGTTTAGCGATGGAAGCCCTGCCTGATGAAAATTGGCATTACCGGTAAGCTCTTTTTAGCCATTATGGCCACCTGTATGTTGGTGTTGATGACCATGAACTGGGGCGTTCGCTTAAGCTTTGAACGCGGCTTTACCGATTATATTAAATCCAGTAACGAGCAGCGGCTTAGCCTTTTAGCCAGCGCGCTGGCCGATCGCTATCGAACCGAAGGCAGTTGGCAATTCTTACAGCAAAACGAAAAGCTGATTTATCAGATGCTGCGCGCCATGGAGCAAAATGAAGGTGACGGCAACGCCGAGCAATCCATTCCCCCACACGGCTGGCGGGTGCCTTTTTGGGTATTTGATAACCAAAACGTGTGGCTTGCGGGCTCTTCCGCTCCGATTCCCGATCGGGCGACCCGAAAACCCATCGTGTTGAACGACAGCGTTATCGGCTGGATTGTTGCCACCCCCAGCGAAAAGCTCACCCGCAGCGCCGATATTAACTTTGCTAAACAGCAAAACCGAACCAGTTGGATGCTGGTGGCCCTCTCCACCCTGTTAGCCTTAATCGCCACGCTGCTGCTGTCACGCAGTTTACTCTCGCGGGTTAAGCGTTTAGTTGCCGGCACCCACCAGCTGGCAGCCGGTAATTTCTCCGCCCGTGTACCGGTGAGCGGCGGCGATGAGCTAGGCACATTAGCCAATGATTTTAATCAGCTGGCCAATACGCTGGAAAAAAATGAGAAAATGCGCCGGGCTTTTATTGCCGACGTCTCTCACGAACTGCGCACGCCGCTGGCAGTGTTACGGGGAGAGCTGGAAGCGATGCAAGACGGGGTTCGCCAGCTGACAACCACCTCGCTGAACTCCCTTCAGGTAGAGGTCAGTTCACTGACCAAGCTGGTTAACGACCTCCACCAGCTTTCGCTGTCTGACGTGGGCGCGCTGGCCTACCGCAAAAGTAACGTTAACGCCTGTGAACTGCTGAACCTGTCGGCTGCCGCCTACCGCGGGCGCTTTCAGGCCAAGGGCCTGACTATTGAAACGGACCTTCCTGACGATGCTATCATCTTTGGCGACCCCGATAGGCTATCCCAGCTGTTTAATAATTTGATGGAAAATAGCCTGCGCTATACCGACGGTGAAAACGCAGGCATAGCCGGTAAACTGAGCGTTACCGGTAGCCTGAACAAGGGGGCGCTGGTTTTATACTGGCAAGACTCAGCGCCCGGCGTTACCGACCAACAGCTTAGCCAAATTTTTGAACGATTCTATCGAACAGAAGTGTCCCGCAACCGCGCCAGCGGAGGCTCTGGCCTTGGGCTATCGATTTGCTGGAATATTATGGACGCTCACGGCGGTGAAATTAGCGCGGCGCATTCGCCTTTGGGCGGATTAGAAATTAAACTGGTATTTCCTCTGGTTCATGACGCAGGAACTGCTTCACTATGATAGATACCCGGTTGCCTTCCACCCTCGGTTTAGCGCCGATACTGATTGTTGAAGATGAGCCAAAGCTCGGGCAGCTTCTGATCGACTATTTACAGGCGGCCGGATATAAAACCCACCTGATTGATAACGGTAACGACGTGCTATCTTACGTCAGGCAGCACGTCCCCTCGCTGGTGTTGCTTGATCTGATGTTACCGGGCATTGACGGGTTAACCCTGTGCCGGGATATACGCCAGTTTTCCGATGTGCCGGTTATTATGGTCACGGCCAAAATTGAAGAGATAGACCGCCTTTCCGGCCTGGAACTTGGCGCCGATGACTACATTTGCAAGCCCTACAGCCCGCGCGAAGTGGTGGCCAGAGTGAAAGCCATTTTAAAACGCTGCTATCCGCCCGCCAGAGATCCACAGCCAGCGGTTAATACCGGGCTACAGCTGGATGAAGCCCAGTTCCGAGTGAGCTACAACCAAACCTCGCTGGACTTAACCGCCGCCGAATTCCGGCTATTAAAAGCGCTATCTGCTCACCCCGGGCAGGTACTATCCCGCGAATCGTTGCTGGACAATCTCTACGATGACTACCGCATAGTTACGGACCGAACCGTTGACAGCCATATTAAAAATTTACGCCGCAAGCTAGAAAGCTTTGCGCCGGAAAAAAACTTTATTCGTGCGGTATATGGCATGGGGTATCGCTGGGAGGGGTAAGCGTAGTCTTTGTAGTTACTGCCATCCACCGATTAGAACTGCACTGGCTGCTATCTTGCTTTGCTACATAGCACCATGTATATTAAATACACAAGTCCCATCTATATACCGAGCTGATTATGAATGCTTATAAAGTGAAACAAGAACAGCATAAACGCTATGAGGCAAAAGCGAAAGCTGTGCTCAGTGGTGAAAGTTCTTCACAGCAGGCACAAAAATCTCGCTATAGTTCTTCGCCTAACTTACGCTTTCCGCATAAGGTAAGTTTTGCATAGATAGCCTATTTGCTCCACAATAAACCATCATTCTTTGATGGTTTTTTTATGCCAAATATCAATGCAATACCTGTCACTGAACAGGTATATCTACTTAATAAAGAACTCATTTCTAAGGCTAATACTTTAGAATACGCCGTTATTACTGTGGGTGGACAAGCCGTTCAGTATTGGGTTTCTTACTTTCATGAATATTATGGGGATTCAAAACCAGATAGTGTTCTAGTGACATCAATTGATGTGGATTATTCAGCCAAAAAATCTGATATTGCCGCTTTCGCTAATTCGCTTAATATCGATATTTCAGCTAATGAAAAAGGCCAACCGCCTTCTTTAGCCAGATTTCTTCTAATTGATAGATCAACCCACAATATTAAAGAAGTCGATGGACGGTATTTTACAGAACCGGGAACCAATACGCCGAATACTCTGGATATTATTGACAGACCCGCGGGATTTGAGTACACGGATTTTGATGGAAAAAAGCTTTACCATAATACTGAAATTTTTTTAGTCGATGACCCAAATACTGGCTTGCAGCTATCGCATGATAAGATCAGAGTATTAAATCCAATCGCATGTATGCAATCCCGATTCAAAAATATCACCGCCCTTCACCGTAGGCCTGAAATAATAGAAATAGCACGTATAAAGGCGCTTATTGTGCCCGTCTATTTTTTCCTAATACAAAAGTTTGAAAAGGTAGATGCCGTTCCTAATGAGGAAAAAAGAGCAAAATTCACCGAGGCAAGAAAGCATCTAAAAATGCTTTTTCAACTGGTCAATAGTCGTCAAAATATGCTGATCCAAGCTAAATATGAAATAAAGCTATATCAAATTTTTGAATCACTCATGTTTTTCTTCAGAGACCATCAAGATGACTATGACTTTAATGAATCATTCTGGTCTCAAGATTTACGTACCAACTATCAGCATTTACACAAAAAGTATGAACAATTAAGCAAAGCTATTCTGTAAGCAATAATTGATATTTACCTACAATCGGTAGATAAAGTAGCCCGATTTCAGAAACAAAATTCACCTACAGCCATGATTCATTCCCATCAATATTGCCAATCACCCCGTCGAAGACTACAATCGCCGACCGGGGATTTTCCCCAAACCGCCCCCCTTGTGGTGCGGTTCTGACCTGAGATCAGACTGAGAGAATACAACATGTTTAAACCGGAACTATTATCTCCGGCCGGAACGCTGAAAAATATGCGTTACGCCTTTGCCTATGGCGCAGACGCCGTCTACGCCGGCCAGCCTCGTTACAGCCTTCGGGTGCGTAATAATGAATTTAACCACCAGAATTTGGCCTTGGGCATTAGTGAAGCCCACGCTCAGGGTAAAAAATTCTACGTTGTGGTCAACATTGCCCCGCATAACTCCAAGCTCAAAACGTTTATTCGCGATCTGGCCCCGGTGGTTGAGATGAAGCCCGACGCACTGATCATGTCCGATCCGGGCCTGATTATGATGGTGCGTGAAGCCTTTCCTCATATTGATATTCACCTTTCCGTTCAGGCCAATGCGGTTAACTGGGCAACGGTAAAGTTTTGGAAACAGATGGGCCTTACCCGCGTCATCTTATCCCGCGAGCTGTCGCTGGATGAAATAGAAGAAATTCGTCAGCAGGTACCCGACATTGAATTAGAAACCTTCGTTCACGGCGCACTGTGCATGGCCTACTCTGGCCGCTGTTTACTCTCTGGCTATATCAACAAGCGTGATCCAAATCAAGGCACCTGTACCAACGCCTGCCGCTGGGAATATAAGGTTGAAGAAGGCAAAGAAGACGACACCGGTAACATCGTGCATGTCCATGAACCGATTGCGGTGAAAAACGTCGAGCCAACCTTAATCGCTCCAACCCTAGGCGAAGGCCAGCCAACCGATAAGCTGGTGATGATTGAAGAAGCCCTGCGCCCGGGCGAGTACATGAGCGCCTTTGAAGATGAGCACGGTACTTACATCATGAACTCTAAAGATCTGCGCGCCATTCAGCACGTAGAGCGCCTGACCGAATTGGGGGTTCACTCGCTAAAAATTGAAGGCCGCACCAAGTCATTTTACTACTGCGCCCGTACGGCTCAGGTTTATCGCCGCGCCATTGACGATGCGGTTGCCGGTAAGCCGTTTGATGAGTCGCTAATGACCACGCTGGAATCATTAGCCCACCGCGGATATACCGAAGGGTTCTTGCGCCGCCACGTGCATGATGAACATCAGAACTACGACTATGGCTACTCAATCTCTGAGCGCCAGCAGTTTGTTGGTGAGTTCACCGGCGAACGCCGCAACGGATTAGCCGCCGTTGACGTAAAAAATAAATTTTCCGTTGGCGACAGCGTTGAAATGATGACGCCGCAGGGCAATATCCATTTCACCATTGAATCAATGGAAACGGCAAAAGGCCAGCCAACGGAAGTGGCTCCGGGTAACGGACATATTGTTTATCTACCGGTACCGGATGATATTTCTCTGGAATATGCGTTATTGATGCGTAATCTGAACGGTGAAAACAGCACCCGAAACCCGCATGCAGCATAAATGATTTTTTTGCCATCATCTTTTATAAATTATTTAATTTTTATAATAAATATTAGAATTAGATCACATCAATAGGGAAATAAAGGGACTACTATCTCAACCCTAAAGATTAATAACTAGATGTGTTCCTATTATCTGTATTAATAGAAACCACCTCCTTGCCAGTCCAATCTCCCTTGGACTGGTTTCTTTTTTTGCTAGCACTTTATTTCTCCCCTCAGCCCTTACGCTAATCCCCATTAAACATAAAACTACCGTCATCACCCGTGTAAACAATGGCCGTCTTCCGGTGCCTGTAGCCTGTCGTTCATCCCGTAGTCGCGCATCACGCCAGCAACTCTCAGTTGATAACCTTTAAAAATAAACTGTTGCCCTTTGGTCTGGGCTTGGCGATGCAGATGCAAATTACGCCACTGCTCAACCGCCTGCTCATTTTGCCAATATGACAGTGAAAGTATTTTGCCCGGTATAGATAAACTTTCAAACCGCTCTATTGATATAAAGCCGTCTATTTCATCAAGTAACGGGCGTAGTTTGGCCGCCAATTCAAGGTATTCATTTTTATGCTGCGGGTGAATTTCCACTTCAAAAATAACTGCAATCATATTGCCACCTGAAAATTATTTAGAATAACGAAAGGATTAACCTTATTAGCCGCGCCATCATCAACTATCCTGTAATAAAGTTCACCGATAATATAGCCCAATCGGATGATGTTACCTGACGTATTTTCGGAGGCTGCATGACTTCACACTCTGGCGCATTGATCGTGCTAAACGGTAAAAGTGCTAACGACCCCGATATCCGTTCCGCCATTGACAAACTAAGAGAGCAAGGCCACGAGCTTCACGTTAGAGTCACGTGGGAACAGGGTGATACGCAACGTTACATTGAGGAAGCCAGCCGGTTAACGGTGAATACCGTTATTGCCGGCGGCGGCGATGGCACCATCAATGAAGTGGCGGCCGCGTTGGCCAAATTCCCCCATGACTCGCGCCCATCGCTTGGCATACTGCCCTTAGGCACGGCCAATGATTTCGCGACCGCCTGTCAGATCCCCGAAGATCCTTACGACGCATTAGCGCTGGCGCTAACCGGCAACGCGACGCCGATAGACTTAGCCATGGTTAACCATCAGCACGTGTTTATTAATATGGCTACCGGCGGCTTTGGCACCCAGATTACCACTCAAACCCCACCGGCGTTAAAAGCGGCGTTAGGCGGGATCTCTTATCTGCTGCACGGTATTAGTCAGTTTGATAGCCTGAAACCGGATACCTGTACTATCACTAGTGACGATTTCCACTGGTCGGGCGAAGCGCTGATGATAGGCGTAGGTAACGGCAAGCAGGCTGGCGGCGGGCATCCTATTTGCCCTGAAGCCAAAATTAACGATGGCCAGCTGCGGCTTTCAATCTTGACCACCGCCAACTCGCTGCCAGAATTTATCTCTGGCCTGTTTAGCGGTAAAACCGGTGACAATATTGTATTTAGTCAGATGCCGAGGCTAGAAATCACCTCACCCCATGAGATGATGCTAAACCTCGACGGAGAGCCGCTCAACGGCAAAAAATTTGCGATTGAAGTGCTCCCTGCGGCGCTTAACTGCTACCTGCCGGACAGCTGCCCGCTGTTAGTCTAACCGCACAAACCGCGCTATTTAGTGACAATGTCACGAAGGTGAGCCAGCACCAGCTTAAAACAGCCATCGTTGAATTTGTTGGAGCTTGCCCTCATCAGCGCAATAGAACGGCTAAGGGATGGCTGCTGTAAGGTCAATACTACCAGTTCGGGATCGCACAGCGTGCTGGTATACAGCCTTGGCAATATGGCAACCGCCAGTTTGGAACGCACTAGGCCATACAGCGTTTCAAGGAAATCTACCTGATAATATGTCTTGAGCGGTAACCGATTGACCTCGACCATTGAGGCCACTACCCGGCTGATATTTCCTTTAGAAAAAATCGCGATATGGCGCGGTAATAGTTGCCGCCATGGAAGGTGTAGTGAATCAGCCAGCGGATCGTCACGGCGGGTAACCACCACAAACTCGTCTTCCAATAGCGGATAAACCTCTAGCCCGGCTGGAACGCTACTGTCGAGCGCCCCAAGGCCGAAGTCCAGCTCCCCTGTCTCTAGCCCTTTCAGCAAGCCGTCGTTGGTCCTGTCGTGAAACTCAATGCGTAATGCCGGAAAATGCCGAGCAATCAATTCCGGTATTGACGGAAATATCAACGAACTGACCGACGGCACAAGACCAATTCTAATGGTTCCGTCTCCGCCTTCAGCCACGATGCGCTGTATATCGTCAAACACGCCGTGGGCAACGTTAAGCAAACGTTGCGCATGGGGTAAAACCGCCAGCCCAAGCTCCGTCAGGGTTAACGCCTGAGCGGTACGGTGAATCAGCTTGCCGCCGAGCACGGTTTCTATCTGCCTGATGGAACTGCTTAGCGCCGGTTGACTAATGGCGAGCCTATTTGCCGTATCGGTAAAATGGCGTAAAGAGGCCAGCGTGACAAAATATTGAATTTGCTTTAACGACAGTGCTGGCAAACGCCGCCATGGCTCAGACATAATCAAACCTCAGATAACAGCCCCTTACGGGATATTCAAATAGTATCGCCGTCGAACCGATGTGCTACCACTTCAAGTACGCCGGAGATAAAAAAGGGAAACGATTGCTTCGCTATAAGTTTTTCTTATCAGGCTATAAATATATTCACCTGTGCAAAAGCATTTAAGCCCCCTACATTAGCAGAATATTGCTTTCACAGGGTGACTTATGTGTACTTCAATTGCTCCAGAGCAAAGCCAAAATCGCCGTCGCGCCGTCGATGCGGCATTGGGTAAAATTCCTTTCGATTTATTGCTGATCAACGGCCAGATTGTCGATATGGTAACCGGAGAAATTCGGGCCGTCGATATCGGTATTACCGGCCATATGATTGCCAGCGTTCATCCCAGAGGGCAATTTGCTCAGGCGCACGACATTCACGATCTTAAGCAACAGTTTGTTAGCCCGGGGCTGATTGATACTCACGTTCACCTTGAAAGCTCTCACCTGCCCGCTGAACGCTATGCGGGCATTGTCGTCGCTCAGGGCACCACCGCCGTATTTTGGGATCCTCATGAATTAGCCAACGTGCTCGGCCTTGACGGCGTGCGCTATGCCATTGAGTCGAGCCGTGGGCTACCGCTTAAGGTTATCTGCGCGGCGCCGTCAAGCGTACCGTCAACGCCAGGGCTGGAAATGTCCGGAGCCGATTTTCACGGCGAAGAGATGAACACCATGCTGAGCTGGCCAGAAGTGGCTGGCGTAGCGGAAGTAATGGATATGCACGGCGTGCTCAACGGCAGCGAGCGGATGATTGAAATTCTGGAGGCCGGATTAGCCAACGGCAAAATCATTGAGGGCCACGCACGGGGGCTAAGCGGTGAACGTTTGCAGGCTTATCTGGCGGCCGGTGTGACCTCTGACCATGAGCTGACATCGGCCGCCGATGCGCTAGAAAAGCTGCGCGCCGGTTTAACGCTGGAAATTCGCGGCTCTCACCCTTACCTGCTGCCGGAAATTGTTGAGGCCCTGAAAGGCCTGCCGCATCTTTCTTCACAAATTACCCTGTGTACCGATGACGTTTCGCCCGATATGCTGCTGGAAAACGGCGGGCTTTTACAGCTGGTGCGGTTATTGGTTAGCCACGGCCTGCCGGTGGCAGATGTATTACGCATGGCGACCCTGAACGGCGCAATTCGCCTGCAACGCCCCGATTTAGGATTGATTGCCGCGGGCAGAACCGCCGATCTGGTGGTGTTTGATAACCTCAGTAATCTGGAACCTACGTCGGTATACGTTGACGGCAGATTGGTCGCCAGCGATCGAAACATGCGCTCACCGGTTAACGCCGCTGCGGGCGTATCGGTGCCGCGAAATACCATTCAGCTTTCACCCCGAACGCTTCAGGACTTTGAACTCAGCATTCCCGGCATGGTTAACGGTAAAGCGAAGCTGCGGATTATCAAAGGGGCTCGTTTCACCCAGTGGAGCGAGGTCACCGTTGAGGTTAAAAACGCTATCGCCGTTATTCCAGAAGGCTACAGTCTGATTTACGTCCAGCACCGCCACGGCAGACACCAGCTCGGAGGCCAGTTAGCGATTCTCGAAGACTGGGGCGAAATGCGTGGCGCTATCGCCACCACCTACTCTCATGATTCCCACAATCTGGTGGTGTTAGGCCGAACGCCTGCCGATATGCTGTTGGCAGCCAATACGCTGATTGCCAGCGGCGGCGGCATGGCCGTGGCTCAAAACGGTCAGGTTATCGCCCATGTCGCCATGCCTATCGCCGGTATGCTGTCTGACGCCGAACCGCACGCGCTGGCCCGTGATTTTAAGGCACTGCGCGATATCAGCGCTCAGGTTGCCGACTGGCAGGCACCTTACCAGGTATTTAAAGCCATTGAGGGTACCTGTCTGGCCTGTAATGCCGGGCCTCATTTAACCGATTTGGGCCTGACTGACGGAGCAACCAGAGAGATCGTTAATCCGTTGATCGATGCATGGTCAACCGACTCAGAGCCTCGATAAGACCGTATTTAGACAAAAATAATGGCGCAATAAAGCGCTGGCGTTATCATTTTAATTCCTCCCAGGAACGGGAGTATAGGTGAACTATGTCACACAATCAGTCTCAGCCATCTCGCGGTGGAATATTGGATCGAACGTTTAAGCTCCGTGAACGCAATACTACCGTGAAAACGGAAACCCTCGCGGGTATTACCGGCTTTTTGGCGGCAGCCTATTTATTAGTGGTTATTCCCGGGCTGCTGGCCGCAGGCGGTATGGATAAAGGTGCGGTCACGACCGGGACTATTCTGGTATTTGTGTTCAGCTCACTGTTAATGGCTCTATACGGTAACCTGCCGTTTATTGTCGGGCCGGGTATCGGCGGTTCGGTACTGGTCGGCATTACGTTGGCCAGCAACGAAGGTATTGGCTGGCAAATGGGCCTAGGCATCGCCTGTTGGTCGGGTATTTTGTTTTTCTTACTTACCGTGCTGGGGCTGCGGGAAGTCGTTACCCGCTCGGTACCACAGTCAATAAAGCTCGGGCTGACGGCCTCTATCGGCCTGTTTGTTGCGGTACTCGGCTTTCGTAATGCTGGCTTAGTGTTAGCCAGCGCCAAGAACAATGCGTTTATGCTCGGTGATTTCACCTCTGCGCCTGCGCTGGTGGCTCTTTCAGGGCTGTTAGTGGCAATCACCCTTCAGGCCCGCCGTTTTCCCGGTGCGATCCTCTGGGCGATATTGAGCGCAACGGCGATTGGTATCCCGTTGGGCGTAACCAAGCTACCGGACAGTCCGTTTGCCATGCCGCACTCATTAGCGCCGGTATTCGGTCATATTGATTTAATCGGCGCGATCAATATTGCCTTTCTGCCGTATCTGTTTGTGTTTTTTGCCTCAGAGTTCTTCTCAACGATGGGAACAACGCTGGCGGTTGGCGGTAAAGCTGGCCTGCTCGATGAGCACGGCAATATGAAGCATATCAACCGGCCGTTTGTGGTTGACTCGATCGCGGCGGCCCTTGGGCCGATAGTGGGCATTCCGGCAGCAACCGCGCTGATTGAATCATCGGCCAGCGCCGAAGCGGGCGGTAAAACCGGCCTGACCGCGCTGGCGGCCGCGGTGATGTTTTTGCTGATGCTGCTGTTTACACCAATAGCCCTGATGATTCCAAAAGAAGCCACCGCCCCGGCGCTGATTCTGATCGGTCTGAGTATGTTCAGCGGACTACGTAAAGTGGATTTAGACAACTTTACCGAAGGGTTGCCGGTTTTGTTAATGGTGATGATTACGCTAATCGCTAATAGCTTTGGTACCGGTATCGCCGGTGGTTTGCTGTTTTATATTGTGATTAAGGTGCTGGCCGGTAAGTGGAAGGAAATTCCGTTTAGCCTGTACGTGCTGGCGATACCGTTGGGATACTATTTCACTACGTTGGTGAAGCACTAGCGTCGAGCGATCGCATAGAAATTGCATAGAAAAAGGCGCTGAATTCAGCGCCTTTTCTTGATAGTAATTACCTGATTGTGGGTCTTAAAGAACTCAATCTGAGGGAGAGAATTCCGTTGGGGTCGTAGTGGCGTGAGCCACCGGAGCGCCCCTAGGGATTCTAGGCCCGAAGCGCTTGACGCTTAAAAACATCGCCCCTCGGCCGCCAGAAAAAGCAAATATTCCATTGTTGATGATGCGGACGAAACCTACGACAAAGCCAAACAATAAACTACATCGAGCTTCTAATTTAAAACTCAACGGCTAACCCACTATTTTGCGTCAGCCAGATCCCGCGGCATATTACCCTGCATATTATGCCAAATCGCCCCGCTGGCTTTACCGTAAATGCGCACGCACTCCATAACCTGATCGTGCAGCTTCTCGTGACAAATATCAGACAGCTTACTGTAGAAATGCATCGCTAGCTGGCGGGCTTCTGGGTTTGAAAAGTAGTAACGCCCCACTCGCATGTACAACCCTTTAATGCCGTTAAGTATCAGGCCATAAATCGGATTACCGGAAGCGAAGGCTAAGCCACGAAAAATATTGTAATCCAGCTCAGTAAAGGCGTCTGGGCGCTCTTCCATACAGATTGCCTGCGCCAGAACTTCACGCGCTTTTTCCGGATTATGGCGCACTGCCGCCCGAATAAAGATAGAGGCAATATTGGTACGAACGGCCAACAGGTTATCAATCAGCTGCGGCGCGCTGTCGTGATCCAATCGGGCTAACGTTTCTAGCAGGCTTAAGCTGGATGTTTCCCAAACGTTGTTTACTTTGGTAGGTTTGCCGTGTTGGATAGTCAACCACCCGTCTCTCGCTAAGCGCTGTAACACTTCACGCAACGTTGTTCGAGTCACGCCAATCAGTTCGGATAACTCACGCTCTGCAGGTAGAATGGTTCCCGGCGGAAAACGATTATTCCAGATGCTTTCGATTAAATACTCTTCCGCAAAACCGGCAGGACTCTGCGCTTTAATTACCATATCAGTATTATTCCGTCAGAATTGTATAGCTAAAATAATGTACACATCATACCAGAAGCCTATAACCCAATATACTATTGAAGAATAAACATTAGATTAAAGTGTGGCTCAGCTTGCAAAAAATTGAAGAACGCTAGATCTTTCACTACTGCGATGTTGTGTTTTATCTCAAAACGCTCAAAACTAAGCGGTAAATGACATTTGGTTGATGGCAGAAAAATGAAACTAGTTTACACTAGCCGTCACGGAACAGGGCCGATACATATAGAGTGAATTTTTATGCTGAATTTTCTAAATAGTTGCTCTAAAGGGAGAGGCGCTTGGCTATTACTGGCCATTAGCGTCATTATATTTGAATCAACGGCGCTTTATTTTCAGCACGTGATGCTATTACGTCCCTGCGTGCTGTGTATTTATGAACGTTGTGCACTGTTTGGAATTTTAGCCGCCTCGCTAGTCGGTCTTATATCACCATCATCAACAACTTTGCGCTATACGGCTATCATTTTATGGGTATATAGCTCAGTCGAAGGCCTATTGCTGACGTGGAAACACACCATGATTCAGCTATTTCCGTCACCGGCTAATACTTGCGATATTTTTGTCAAATTCCCCAGCTGGCTACCGCTAGACCAGTGGGTTCCATCCGTTTTTGTTGCCAATGGTGATTGCGCAGAAAAGCAGTGGTCATTCTTATCGATGGAAATGCCACAGTGGTTGCTGGTTATTTTTGCGTTCTATTTTGTGATTGCCGCACTGGTTTTTATTGCTCAGTTCATTAAACCTAAAAGACGCTTTTTTTCGTAAGCTAAGTAAATTGATAGCTAAAAGGCCATCCCCTCGGATGGCCTTTTAGTTTGTGCCAAACCGAGATCAATACTACCGCGCCCACGCGGGCTTATTCATAATATGATCCTGCCAGTCAATCACTTCGCTTTCAGGTACCGCAATATGCCGGACGGAAATTCTGGCGGCGTGCATGGCGGATTTAGAACCGCTGAGCAACGGATGCCATGCGGGCAGCGGTTTTTGTTCGTGGATTAAACGGTATGCGCAGGTAGCCGGTAGCCATTCAAAGGTCAGCAGGTTTTCTCGGGTTAATTTAATGCAGTCTTCTTCCAGCTCAAAGCGGCGATCGTAGTTTCTGCACTGGCAGCTTTTGATATTCAATTGATCGCAGGCAACGTTGGTAAAGTAGATTTCATCGGTGTCTTCATCAATCAGCTTGTTCAAACAGCATTGACCGCATCCGTCACATAACGATTCCCACTCTTCATCAGTCATGTTAGACAGCTTTTTTTGCTGCCAAAAAGGCGATTGGGTCATAACGGTATTCCGGTTTGTTTAGGCACTAAAAAATTCGCTCAAACGTAAACGCCTGCGATTGGTGAGATCGCAGGCGTCTGTTCAGACGGTATTTAGCTATTATAACACGCGGCTGGCGATTTCTTTACCGTTAAGAGAAACGCTGAAGCTATCGCCGTGCTCAATGGCCCCTACGCCAGACGGCGTGCCGGTGATAATAATATCGCCGGGGCGAAGCGTGAAGAAGCGGCTCATATAGGCAATTAACGGCAAAATTGGGGTGATCATGTCTTTGGTATTACCGCGCTGGCGCATTTCACCGTTGATGGAGAGCGATAGCGAGGCCTGTTGCGCATCGCCAAACTGACCCGCGGGAATGAAACCAGATATCGGGCAAGAAGCGTCAAATGCTTTGGCTTTTTCCCACGGTTCACCGGCTTTCTTGAGCTCGGACTGTAAATCACGCAGCGTCAGATCGATCGCGATCCCATATCCGACAATGGCGTTCGCTACCCGCGCTTCGTCGGCATTTTTTAACGGTAGGCCAATGAGTACCGCCAGCTCAACTTCGTAGTGTACTGAACCGAAGCCATCAGGAATGGCAATAGGCTGTTTGATATCGCACAGCGCGGTTTCTGGTTTAATAAACAGTAAGGGCTGTTTTGGAGCATTGTCGCCCATTTCTTTGATGTGGTCGGAATAGTTCTTACCAATGCAGACAACTTTACCAACGGGTAATTCTAAAAGATCACCCTGCCAATCCCGATGTTGATACATACGTTTGCTACTCCTAAACATAGCCATTGAGTGATTGATTCGTTTTTAATAACTGGGCTGTCTTACCGTACTCTGAAGGTAGTCAACGATGCTATCACTTTTACCCTGCGTTAAACTTAGATTAACCGCTCAGTTTTGCCCAACTTTTTCGGCCAGCATACCAATACTGATAGCGAAATAGAGAGACCGGTTCCAGTGCATAATGGTACGAAAGTTGTTGTACACCATGAAGGTTCGGCCCTGCGCGTCGTCTGGCTGAACGATCCATGCTTTTTGCCCGGGTAACGCCTTATTACCGGTGACAATACCCAGTTTCTGCCATTGGATGACCGTTTTTGCTTTGTCATCGTCCAGACCAATCAACGATGGCGCTATGGCTTTAGTGGCCTTGACTTCCTGCCCCCAGCCCTCTTTATTATTCCAGCCTTCGGTTGCCAGATAGTTAGCCGTTGAGGCAAAAACGTCATCAATGCTATTCCAGATATCAATATGCCCGTCACCGTCGCCGTCAGCGCCATATTGAATAAATGAGGTGGGCATAAACTGGCATTGCCCCATCGCACCGGCCCATGAGCCTTTTAGCTGAGCTACGCTAACGTGCTTTTGCTGAAGGATGCTTAATGCCGCCATTAGCTGTTTGGTAAAAAATTCTTCCCGCCGCCCTTCAAAGGCCAGCGTCGACAAGGCGGAGATAACGTCTTCCTTTCCGGTAGATTTGCCAAAACCGCTTTCCATTCCCCATAGCGCAACAATATAGTTTGCAGGAACGCCGGAACGCTCGCTGGCGCGGGCCAGCTGTGCGCTGTAGGTTTTATGCATTTCGCGGGCACGAACGATCTTGGTGT
Organism: Budvicia diplopodorum; assembly: GCF_009800925.1. Taxonomy (GTDB): domain Bacteria; phylum Pseudomonadota; class Gammaproteobacteria; order Enterobacterales; family Enterobacteriaceae; genus Budvicia; species Budvicia diplopodorum. The sequence continues at coordinate 49,259 of NZ_WOYF01000019.1, forward strand.
CAGGTAAAACCTTTTGCAGGTAGATATCCAACGTGATTTTTTTCTCAAGCTGATTTTTGTCTGACTGAATAATGCGATTGAGAAAATGGACATGGGCAAAAGCGTCATCAATGGTTGACTGCGCTATTCCCTGCGCCCGCGCTTGTATTTTGAGTTGCTCAACGTAGGCCAGAAATTTAGCTTGATCAACGTCCGGCGTTTCAGCGTTGGCACTAGCGGTAATGGCCGCCGCTTCGGCTGACGCTGCCTGCCCTGTACTTCCGGTTACTAATATTAGCGAGATTAACCCCGTTATTGCCGATAATTTCACTACCGCTTACCCTGAATACGATTTGATTAAAAATATTTCGTTAGCCGATATTATTTCGTTAACCGATATTATTTCGTTAACCGATATACTGTTGAGCTGATTGTTGAACTGAATGCACTGGGAAATATGCAACGCATTAGTCGATACTTTCCGGCGTGGATAATAAACTGGCTACCGGTGGCGGTACCTGCAGGTAGAAACCCTGCTCGGTTAGCTCTTGCTTAACCTTATTGATATCAGCCAGGGCCAGCCTGTCGCGCTTATCTAAAGAAACCAGCATAACAAACACCGGTTTGCCGAAATACTTGATTAACTCATCGGGTACACGGGAGAAGTCATCCCGGTTTTCAACGTAGAGATAGGTCTGATCTCGCTTATTACTTCGATAAATTGCACATAACATCGCTGTTTACGCTCTAATTAATTCAGTCAGTGACTTGCCTAGATATGCGGCTAACTATAACATGCATGAGTTACATTCGTGTATTTCACAATATTGCACATTTAAGCGGTGCTTTGATGATATACCCAACGTAATTTGAGTAGCAGAAAGGCGGCAAGCGAGAGAATCCCGATGGGCTTACTTGGAGTAAGCGATTAGGGTAAGCGAACCTAGCCAACTTACCCTTACCTGCAGCTTGAACTACCACGGGAAAATCAAGGCCAACATGAGTCAAGATAGATGTCACAGTCGCCAGTTGAATTAAAAGGCAGTAGTTTTACTCTGTCAGTGGTTCATTTACACCATTCAGAGCCCGAGATTATTCGAGAAGCGTTAAGTGAAAAAGTCAGGCAAGCGCCCGCTTTTTTACATAATGCTCCCGTGGTTCTGAACGTCGCAACCCTTTCCGACGAGGCTGACTGGCTGCAGATACAGCAGGCAGTAACCAACGCAGGCCTGAGGGTTATCGGTATCAGCGGTGTACAAACCGAAGCGCAAAAGCTTTCCGTTCAGGCTGCCGGTCTTGCGCTGTTAACCGAAGGTAAGGTTAAAGCGGCAAAAGCGGCAACGCCATCCCCTGCGGCACCGTTGGCTGCAAAAACGCGAATTATCAGTAACCCAATCCGCACCGGGCAGCAAATTTACGCCCGCAATTGCGATCTTATTGTCACCAGCCACGTAAGCGCAGGCGCTGAGCTGATCGCCGACGGTAATATTCATATTTACGGCATGATGCGTGGGCGAGCCTTAGCCGGTGCCAGCGGCGATGCCGAAAGTCAGATTTTTTGTACCCAGTTGGCCGCCGAACTTGTCTCTATCGCCGGTCAATATTGGTTAAGTGAAAGAATACCCACCGAATTTTATGAACACAGCGCCCGACTGTTTTTAAAAGATAATATACTAACAATCGAATCGTTAAATTAAGCCCTTTAACAAGGAACCTGCTATGGCACGTATTATTGTTGTTACTTCCGGAAAAGGAGGCGTTGGTAAAACTACCTCTAGCGCGGCCATCGCTACCGGTTTGGCACAGAAAGGCAAGAAAACTGTAGTTATCGATTTTGATATCGGTCTACGTAATCTTGATTTAATCATGGGATGCGAGCGCCGTGTTGTCTATGATTTCGTTAACGTTATTCAAGGTGATGCCACCCTGAATCAGGCTCTGATTAAAGACAAACGCACCGATAATCTTTATATCCTGCCAGCCTCTCAAACTCGAGATAAAGACGCGCTGACCCACGAAGGCGTTGAAAAGGTTCTCGACGGTTTAGACGCAATGGGCTACGACTTTATTGTTTGTGACTCACCCGCCGGTATCGAAACGGGCGCATTAATGGCTCTGTACTTTGCGGATGAAGCCATTATCACCACCAACCCTGAGGTTTCATCAGTACGTGACTCGGACCGTATTTTGGGCATTCTGGCATCGAAATCCCGTCGCGCTGAACGCGGTGAAGACCCGATTAAAGAGCACCTGCTGGTAACCCGCTATAATCCAAGCCGCGTAACCCGCGGTGATATGTTAAGCGTTGAAGACGTGGTTGAAATCCTACGAATTCCGTTATTAGGCGTTATACCTGAGAGTCCGTCCGTACTGCGCGCCTCAAACCAAGGTGAGCCGGTTATTCTGGACCTCGAATCCGATGCAGGTTTGGCCTACGGCGATGCTATTGAGCGCCTGTTGGGAGAAGAAAAGCCTTTCCGCTTCTTAAATGAAGAGAAAAAAGGCTTCTTGAAGCGACTGTTCGGAGGATAAGCCATGGCATTATTAGATTTCTTTCTGTCGCGTAAAAAACCAACGGCTAATATAGCCAAAGAGCGGCTACAAATTATCGTTGCAGAACGCCGCCGCGGAGACAACGAACCACATTATTTGCCACAGCTAAAGCGGGAAATTCTCGAAGTTATCTGCAAATATGTACAAATTGATCCTGACATGGTGACCGTGCAGTTAGAGCATAAAGGTGACGATATCTCTGTATTAGAGCTAAACGTTACGTTGCCGGAAACCGACGACGGAAGATAAGCCCATCGTGGTTTAGCAAAAAAGGTCAGCATTTGCTGACCTTTTTCATACGCCCAAAACCCACCTCAAACACCATCAGACACCGCATGAACCTCTTGTTCCAGAAACTCACTCAGCGCCTTGCCCATTAGCTCGCCTCGCCATCCGTGAAGCAGCTCGGGCTGTTCATCCCGATCTTGCCAATAGCATTTAAGCAGTTGGTTGATTTGACGACGGGATGCCAGTAGCTCAACGCTCAGGCCTCTGCTGTCTGATACCGTCTGAATCAACGACTTGATGTCTTTGAAGATCTTTTTATAACCGGCGTGGTCAACGATGCGCTCAATTTTTGCCGGTAAGTCACTGTCGCTTACCGTCAGGCTTTCAGCCACTAATCGCAGCATGGTTCTACCGTGAAAACGAATCTCTGGCCCGCTAAGGCCCAGCGGCTCTAACTCTGCCAGCGAAGACGGCTGATGGCGAGCCACCTGCCATAGGTTCTCTTCTCTGACCACAAAGTTTACCGCCATATCGCGCTCGCGGGCGTAGGTCAGGCGCCACGCGGCAAGATTGCGCAGGCTAGCAAGCTGGCGTTCATTCAGCATCCAAGCGCTGTTGATATCCCGGTAAGCGTCCTGCGGAGCGGTAATTTCACAGCGGCGTTTGCTCATCATAATGCATTCATTCTTGGCTGCGTCAGACCAGCCAAGGGCTTCAGTTTCCTGAATAATGGTATCGGCCATCGGCAACAGATAAAAAACGTCTGCGGCGGCATAAATACACTGGCGTTCAGTCAGCGGGCGGGCCAGCCAGTCGGTGCGGGATTCGCTTTTATCTAAATCAATCTGAAGATATTCAGACACCAGCGTAGCAAAGCCGGTAGACAATGAACGCTGATTAAACGCGGCAAAAACTTGGGTATCAATCAAAGGTTCGGGCAAAACGCCAAACTCGTGGTGGAAAACCTCAAGATCTTCACTACAGGCATGTAACAGCTTCACGACGTTAGGGTTGGTTAATAGATCTTTAAACGGTTCCCAACGAGTAATGTTGAGCGGATCGATTAACGTCACCTGTTGCCCATCATACAGTTGGATAAGCCCCAGTTGAGGGTAGTAAGTCCGAGTACGAACAAATTCAGTATCTAACGCAACGCGGGCAAAACGGCTGGCACAATCACAGACAGTCTGTAATTCCTCGTCCGTAGTAATTAGTTGATAATCCAAAACGGTATCTCTTCTATAGTGTCTTTGTAAGAGTAACGCTGGCAATTCACTGCCGGCGTTACCAAAAGCATAAAAATTATTGGCCAGATTTCGCGTCAGCCTGCTGCTTTAACGCTTCATTACGTAAATCTTTACGCAATATTTTACCCACGTTAGATTTAGGCAGTTCGTCACGAAATTCAACGATGCGGGGGATCTTATAGCCGGTTAGCTCAGTACGGCAGTGCATTAACAGCTCATCTTTAGTTAAAGAAGGATCCTTTTTCACCACGTAAATCTTCACGGTTTCACCCGACGATTCGCTCGGTACGCCGATGGCGGCGACCTCCAGCACTTTAGGATGATGGGAAACCACTTCTTCAATTTCATTGGGATAAACGTTAAAACCGGAAACCAGAATCATATCTTTTTTGCGATCGACAATACGCATAAAGCCCCGTTCATCCATCTGAACGATATCGCCGGTGGCCAACCAGCCATCTTTGATTATTTCAGCGGTGGCTTCAGGCCGGTTCCAGTAACCCTGCATCACCTGCGGGCCTTTAACCCACAGTTCACCGGGCTCGCCGTTAGGAACATCTTCCCCAAGGTCGTTCACCAGCCGAACGTCGGTTGATGCCACCGGTAGACCAATGCTGCCACTGTAGTGCTGCAAGTCATAAGGGTTACCGGCAACCAGCGGAGAGCATTCGGTTAAGCCGTAACCTTCCAGAATATGCGTGCCGGTCAGTTGCTGCCAACGCTCGGCCACGCTACGCTGAACCGACATGCCGCCGCCCACAGTAATATGCAAATGACCAAAGTCGAGTTCGCGGAAGCCTTCATCATTAATCAAGGTATTAAACAGCGTATTAACGCCGGTTAACGCGGTAAACGAGTAGCGGGAAAGCTCTTTCACTACCCCTTTCATATCGCGAGGATTGGTAATCAGCAGGTTACAGCCACCGACTTCCAGAAACAGCAGGCAGTTTACCGTTAAAGCAAAAATATGGTACAGCGGCAGCGCCGTCACCACAAACTCGCGCCCTTCTTCCAACAGCGGAATATACGCAGCTCTGGCCTGTTCCATATTGGCCAGCATATTGCGATGGGTCAGCATAGCGCCTTTAGCAACGCCGGTCGTGCCGCCGGTATATTGCAACAGGGCTAAGTCCCCCGGTTGAATGTCGGGCTTGACGTATTGCTGTGATTTACCCCGATGAAGCGCAGACCGGAAGGACTCGGCTCCGGGTAAGTGGTACTTAGGCACTAGCTTTTTAACGTATTTAACCACAAAGTTAACCAGCGGGCGTTTGGCCGCCGAAAGCTGGTCGCCAAGACCGGTTAAAATAACGTGTTTGATTTGCGTTTCTGCCACCACTTTTTCAAGGGTGTGGGCGAAGTTAGAGATAATAACGATGGCTTTAGCGCCGCAGTCATTAAGCTGATGCTCAAGCTCTCTTGGGGTATAGAGTGGGTTGACGTTAACCACCACCATTCCGGCGCGCAAAATGCCAAATAAAGCGACCGGATACTGCAGCAGGTTTGGCATCATTAACGCGACCCTGTCACCTTTTTCCAGCCCTAAGGTATTTTGCAAATAGGAAGCGAATGCCCTGCTGCGCTTTTCTAACCGGCGAAAGGTCATGACCTTCCCTTGATTAATATAGGCTGGCCGATCGGCAAAGCGGTTAACGGCATGCTCTAACATGTCGACTAACGATGAATACCGCTCGGGATCAATCTCAGCCGGTACATCTTTCGGATAGCGGGATAACCAAACCTTTTCCACGTATAGACTCCTGTTTCTTTCCGATTTGATGCCTTTCCCGTCTATTGGTTCTCAGCCGGAAAAGAAAATAGTGTTGATAGCGTACGACCGCTCTAAATAACGCGATTACGCTAAACAGGCGCTTACTCTCGGCCGGGAAGCTTTTTCCACGTCACTTCGTTGCGCAGATAAACCGGTTGGGTGTCTTCAACCAATTGCACGTCGTTATGCTTCCAGCGCTCAAGGGCCAGCGGTAGCATATCGACCGCCTGAGGTAGCAGCATTTGACCGTCGGTGAGAATCACCGAGGTATCCGCCGCCATATCGGGATAGGTTTGCCATCCGGTACCAACGCACGCCCACTCGCCCTGTACTGATTTTAGCTGATAATTGACCCGCTCCGGCGTTAACACCTGTTCATCGCCGATGACCTGCCAAACGCCCTGCTCGCTACGCTGATATTGCCCCCAGTAAACTTCACCCATTCTGGCATCAATTGCCGCCAGAACCTGTGAGGCACCGGTGGTACGAAAAGCGCCTTCGGCCATGGTATTTAACGTTGAAATGCCAATAGTGGGTAGCTCTGCGCCTAGCGCCAGCCCTTGCGCCGCGCTAATCGCGATACGCACGCCGGTAAAGCTCCCCGGCCCACGGCCAAAGGCCAGCGCGTTGAGATCGGTCAGTTTCAATCCTGATTCGGTCAGAACCTGTTGAACCATTGGCAGCAAACGTTGGGTATGTTCACGAGGGCACAGTTCATACAAAGCATGTATTTGTCCGTCATTCCAGATGGCGACGGAACAGGCTTCAGTCGCCGCATCAAGCGCAAGAATTCGCGTTGACATAGATAACCTCTGGCGGGAATGTTAAAAATGGGAAGAATCCGGCGATAATACCATATTGGCGATCGCAGAGATAAATGTTGTGACCGATAGCCTTAGCCATTAGCGCCACCGCTAGTATTTGGCCGCTGTTTTAGAAATTCAATGGCTTGCTGAAGATCCCGGGTTCTCGGCGTTGGCGGTAAGCTATTGAGGAACACCGCACCGTAAGGGCGCATCACTAACCTATTATCGCAAATAACCAGAACGCCGCGGTCGTCAGTGTCGCGAATTAAACGACCAACGCCCTGTTTTAAGGTAATTACCGCATCCGGGAGCTGAACGTCATTGAACGGATCGCCACCGCGAAGCCGACAGTCTTCCATACGCGCTTTGAGCAACGGGTCGTCCGGTGAGGTAAACGGTAATTTATCAATAATGACGCAAGACAACGCATCGCCGCGCACGTCAACCCCTTCCCAAAAGCTGCTGGTCGCAACCAATAGCGCATTGCCGGACTCAACAAACTCGGTCAGCAGCTTTGCCTTACTGGTTTCGCCCTGCATCAGCACCGGCAGCGTCATGGTTTCACGAAACGCTTCGGTCAATTCGCGCATCATTTGGTGAGAGGTGCACAGGAAGAAACAGCGCCCATCGTTTGCTTCAATCAACGGTTGTAGCATGGCGGCTAACTGTTTAGCGCCACCGTACTGGTTAGGCGAAGGTAAAAAGCGCGGTACGCAGAGTAACGCCTGTTTAGCATAGTCAAACGGGCTGGCCAGCAGTAAGGTTTCAGCCTGTTCTAGGCCCAAGCGTTGAGTGAAATGAGTGAGCTGTTCGTTGACCGACAGCGTGGCTGAGGTGAAGATCCAGGTTCCGGCCTTCTCTTTGATCAGGTCGCGAAATTTATCCGACACTGACAGCGGCGTTAACGCCAGTACAAAATGGCGGGCTGAGCACTCAAACCAGTAGCTATAGCCCGGTATTGTCACATCTTTCAGCCGGGTGAGCCGTGCCCGATACTGGGTGGCGCGTTCAAACGCGGCGTCTAACAGCGCAGAGCGACCCAACGCCATTTTTATCACGTCGTAGCACAGCGTTAACGCATCATCGACCAGTAATAAAGCCCGTTGAACGTTAGCCTGTTCAAGTACCTGACGTAAGTTGCCTCTAAAGCCAGGCTCGCCCAGCGCCAGCCTGAAATCCTGAGTGCTTTGCGACAGGCGGTCGGCGCTCTTTTGCAGTTGGGCCATATCGCGCACTTCGGTACGATAGGCGATAGCGATATCTTTGGCTAAATCGAGTAGCTGTCGGCTGGTGACCTGTTGGCCAAAATACTGGCTGGCAATATCAGGAAGCTGATGGGCTTCGTCGAAAATCATCACATCAGCGTCGGGAATGAGCTCAGCAAAACCGGTCTCTTTAACCACAATGTCGGCTAAAAACAGATGATGGTTAACCACCACAATGTCGGCATCCATCGCTTTGCGTCGCGCTTTCACCACAAAGCACTCTTTGTAATAAGGGCAATCGCTGCCTAAGCAGTTGTCATTGGTGCTGGTGACTAAAGGCCAGATAAAGCTGTCTTCGGCGACCTGATTGCAGGTGCTGGTATCACCATCGAGAGTGATTGAGGACCAGCGGCGCAGGTTAATCAGATCGTTGAGCGTTGAGTTGGTCAACTCACCGCCGGTCATGGATTGCTGTTCCATGCGTTCAAGGCACAAATAGTTTGAGCGCCCTTTCAGTAACGCCATTTTACCGGTGAATTCCAGAGCGGTAGCAACCGTGGGTAAGTCGCGGGCAAAAAGCTGATCCTGTAGCGCTTTTGAGCCAGTAGAAATAATCACCTTACGTTTAGAACGCAAAGCAGGAACCAAATAAGCATAGGTTTTACCGGTACCCGTACCGGCTTCGACAACTAACTCCTGCTTTTTTTTGATCGCGCTGGTAATGGCTTTGGCCATTAAGCGTTGCGGTTCGCGCGGCTTAAAACCTTTAATTGCCTGTGCTAATGCACCTTTCGGTGCGAAATCATCCGCCAAGTAGAGTGTCCGTTGTCTTAAAATAGTCCGCTGATTCACAGTGGATACGCGAGGAATGTCTCTATTATGCCTTTCCTCCCGGTTCATCACCACCTTGTTTAAACATTCGGGCCAAATTGACTTGAGACTCCCAAACCTCAGAGCAACACCTTCGCACCCTAGGCCCTCCGTCGTCATCCCGGCGAACGCCGGGACCCGGGTTTTAGCTAACAAACAGATACTTGGCTTAAGGACTAGATCCCGTTTTCAACGGGATGACGACGGGGAAAGGCGTAATAAACAGCTAACCAAAGCTAAACGTTTTTTGAGCGTAAGAGGCTTCGGACAGGCACGCTACAACCTCTGCGGGAATGCATCAGTCCCTTGGGTTATGTTAACCTGATGGCCGAAGTAAGAAGTGATAATTTATCTCTATATGACAAAACCGGAGTTCCCATGACTATCGAACGTATTAACCCTCAAAAGCGCTGGTCTGATGCGGTTATTTTTAACCATACGATTTACTACACTAGCGTACCCGACAATCTGGATGCCGATGCAACGGCTCAGACGGCTAACGCTTTGGCAGACATCGATAGGATGTTAAATCAGTTGGGATCGGGGAAGGATCGCATCTTAGATGCCACCATTTTTCTGGCCGACAAAAAAGACTTTGCCGCAATGAATGTGGCGTGGGATGCCTGGGTTTCGGTCAGTAATCCTCCGGTACGCTGCACCGTTCAGGCCGTTTTGATGAAGCCTGAATATAAAGTTGAAATTAAGATTATTGCCGCGCGTTGATCTTTATCGTATTGGCGATACATCATGTAGTTTGAGCATGTAGTTTGACCATGTCGTCATCCCGGCGAAAGCCGGGACCCAGGTTTTAGCTAACAAATTGGTAAAGACTAACCCCCGGTTTCCATTAGGGTGACGACGGGAGGGGTCGACGATAATCAAGCAGATTATCCTTAACTATTAATAGCCCAAATGTTGGGTATAAAAAAACCGCCACCTTTACAGGTAATGCCGATCAGTTAAGGATCGGTTGACCGATCCAGTGGTTGTGTAAGAATCCGGAAATGCTCACCCGTTTCCGGATTTTTTTATGCACATTGGACAGGCCCTTGATCTCGTTTCTAGTTACGAC
>NZ_WOYF01000001.1 GCF_009800925.1 Budvicia diplopodorum
TGGGATGGTGATGCGGATGCTGATGACGTTACAGGGTGCGTCACCGGGCCGTATCCCTGAGTTGATGCGGGATCTGGAGAGTATGGGAAAAATGGTGAAGCTGCCGGTACGAAGAGAAAGGGCCTTTCCGAGAGTGGTGAAGGAAAGGCCGCATAAATATGGCAAAGCTAGGAACAAAAAAGCCAGTCAGTTGCTTAACTGACTGGCATTACCGCTTAATAGGCGGGTTTTTTTATGCTGCGTAGTGCTACATAAGTACAGTAAAAGTACCGTAAACGTGGTTATCAGTAAATCTTGGCCATTAAATTAATCGCCAGAGAATCTACTTTTCCATCGGCAAACTGACCAAATGCCACAAAGTGTGCAGACTGGTTATGCGCATCCACAATCGCCTGAGACGCCCAGCGCTCAATAAAAACGTAAACTAGCGGGTTTTGGTTATCCTGATGAAGATCGTACTGCAGGCACCCTTTCTCAGCCCTGCTGCTATCAACCAGCTTTTTGAGTTCGCTCACTAATGCCGTCTGATAAGCCGACTTTACCGTTAGCGTTGCAACGATAGTTATTTCATTCATACAACAATCCTTATGTTTGTCACTGAATACCAAAGTACATGGTATGAGAGCCGGACATTAATTGATAGTTGAAATAGAAGAAAACCGATCGGGCGAGAAGTTACATTATTGACCGGATGGATTGATCGAAAGAATTGATCGGAGATAGCGCTCAGAAACTACCGCAGCTGGCCGTTCAGGCCATAGGCTACGGTAGATTATTCAATCAGAAGGTAAACTACTTAATTAACCAAACGCGGTAATTTTTACCTTTAATTTTTCCGCTGCGTAAACGTTCAAGCGCCGTTTTGGCACTTTTCCGACGAATAGCCACATAGGCCTGAGTATCGAACAACGCAATCTTACCCACTTCGGCGGCGGTCAATCCGGCATCGCCGGTTAATGCCCCCAGAAGATCGCCCGGGCGAATTTTTGCCTTACGCCCACCGTCAATATTCAGCGTCAGCATATCAGAAACGATGGTAGTGATTTCAACGTTCGCCATGGTTTTCGGATCTTTCCAGTCCGGCGACTCAGATAAATAATCTTCAATAGCATGAGCGCGCTGCAGTTCATTCACGGTACAAAAACTGATCGCCATCCCTTCTAGCCCGGCCCGACCGGTACGGCCAATACGGTGAACGTAAACTTCAGGATCAAAAGGTAGTTCAAAGTTGACAACCAACGGCAGCTCTTTAATATCCAGCCCCCGGGCCGCCACGTCAGTCGCCACCAGAATTCGACAGCTTTGGTTAGCAAACTGAACCAGAACCCGCTCGCGATCGCGCTGTTCCAGATCGCCATGCAAAGCCAATACGCTGCTACCCGCGTTGCTCAGCGTATCGGCAATCTCTTGGCAGTCGCGCTTAGTGTTAGAGAACACCACGCAAGACATCGGCTGGTAATGAGAAAGCAGCTTTTGCAGCAGGGTAATTCGATCGTTTTTAGCCACTTCGAAAAACTGCTGTTCAATATGAATTCTGTCATCCGCCGTTTCAACGCTTACCCGCTCAGGCGAACGCTGAACGCGCGCGCTCATCTTTTCAATGTCTACCGGATAGGTAGCGGAAAACAGCAGAGTCTGGCGCGCTTCTGGGGTACGAGCAATAATGTCATTCACTTCGTCAGAGAACCCCATATCCAGCATTCTGTCGGCTTCATCCAGCACCAGAATACTGAGATCGTCCAGCGCAAGATTACCTTTACGTAAATGATCCTGAATACGCCCCGGAGTTCCTACAATGATATGGGCCGGATGCGCCAGAGAATCAACCTGTAGCCCCATCGGCTGGCCGCCGCATAGGGTCAGAACCTTAATGTTTTGAGTGAAGCGGGCAAGACGACGAACCTCTTTGCTCACCTGATCGGCCAACTCGCGCGTCGGGCATAGAATCAGCGCCTGAGTGCGAAACACGTTAACCTGAATCGCGGCCAGCACGCCAATGCCAAACGCCGCCGTTTTACCACTACCGGTTTTAGCCTGCGCCACCACGTCCTTCCCCTGTAAAATCAAAGGAAGCGACGCTGACTGAATCGGCGTCATTTGCGCATAACCTAGTTCATTCAGATTAGCGATTTGTTCTTCAGGCAGCGGTAAATTAGCAAATGATAATGTTGGGCTCACGGGCAGGCTCTTTAGCAGAAAATGGATAGGCTGACGCAGCGCGCCAAACGAGTTCAAATCATACCAGATTTACCTTATTCGAAGGCATATTAGTTTCTTGGTTATCCGCATTAATGCCCGCGACGCGCAGTTTTTTACCGGAACCAATAAAATTTCTACCTTTTTTCATATTATTCCCATCAAAATAGTTGACACCAATCCATTAAACTAGTTAACTAGTACACAGATTCAGCAACGCATAATGCAACATCAGACAGAGGCTATATCATGACGAACGCAAACATCGTTTCAATTTGTTGGTGGCAACTCCTCCCTTAGCGGGCGGCCTACTTGCACCAATTTGTCATCTGATAAAGCAAATAGCCAATAAGCCCGCACTTAGCGGGCTTTTTAATGCATGAACAGCGTGCAAATAAAAAAATAATACTGACATAAATGGCGTAAATACCGATGCAAACACTCAAACCAACGCTACAGCTACTCACCGCACAAACGCCTTACCGCAGCGATCCGACGGCAATCTTTGCTCAGCTCTGCCACGATCGCCCTGCGACGTTGCTGCTGGAATCTGCCGAAGTCGACAGTAAACAAAACTTAAAAAGTTTACTGGTCATCGACAGTGCACTGCGCATTTCTGCCGAAGGCCGCAGGGTAACGCTACGCGCCCTCACCCAGAACGGTAATGCTCTGCTATCTCTGCTAGATAAGCGCATGCCGGCAGAGGTTGAAAACCATATTTCCGACCGCCAACGCCTGCTGGTTTACCCTCAGATTAACGGCATGCAGGATGAAGATGCCCGCCTGAAGTCAACGTCGGTATTTGACTCTCTGCGCCAGCTATTGGCGCTAGTGACCGTTCCGGAAGATCGGCGTGAAGCCATGCTGCTGGGCGGCCTATTCGCCTATGATTTAGTGGCCGGATTTGAAGATTTACCTGAGCTAATCAACGACAGACACTGCCCGGACTTCTGTTTTTATCTGGCCGAAACCTTACTGATTCTCGATCATCAAAATGGCATTTCCCGCCTACAGGCCAGCCTGTTTACGCCCGACGCATCGGAGCAGCAGCGTCTGGAAAATCGACTGGTGCAATTACAGCATCAGTTAGGACACGCGGCTTCAACCATTAGCGCGTCGACGTTAGAAGACATGGTGCTGAACTGTGACCGCAGCGATGAAGAGTACGGCAACATTGTGCGTGAGCTACAGCAGGCCATCCGTCAGGGCGACATTTTTCAGGTGGTTCCGTCGCGTCGTTTCACCCTGCCTTGCCCGTCTCCGCTGGCCGCCTACCAAACGCTGAAAGAAAACAACCCAAGCCCCTATATGTTTTTTATGCAAGATGAGGCTTTTACCCTGTTCGGCGCATCGCCGGAAAGCGCCCTGAAATATTCAGCCGATAGCCGCCAGATCGAAATCTATCCGATTGCGGGAACCCGCCCAAGAGGCCGCAATGCAGACGGCTCATTAGATAAAGATCTCGACAGCCGCTTTGAACTGGATATGCGTACCGACCATAAAGAGCTGGCTGAACACATTATGCTGGTCGATTTGGCCCGTAACGATCTGGCGCGCATCTGCCAAGCCGGTAGCCGCTACGTGGCCGACCTGACAAAGGTAGACCGCTACTCATTCGTCATGCATTTGGTTTCCCGCGTGGTGGGCACGTTAAGAAGCGATCTGGACGCCCTGCACGCCTATCAGGCCTGTATGAACATGGGCACCTTAAGCGGTGCGCCAAAGGTTAAAGCCATGCAGCTCATCGCCCAATATGAAGGCATACGCCGCGGCAGCTACGGCGGCGCGGTTGGCTATTTCACCGCTCATGGCGATCTGGACACCTGCATTGTTATCCGCTCCGCCTACGTGGAAGACGGCATTGCCACCATTCAGGCCGGAGCCGGCGTAGTTTTAGATTCAAATCCACAGGCCGAAGCCGACGAAACCCGCAATAAAGCCAGAGCCGTATTACGGGCCATTGCCACAGCCCATCAGGCAAAGGAGATTTTCTAATGGCGGAGATTCTACTACTCGACAACGTCGACTCATTTACCTACAACCTGGTCGATCAGCTACGCTCTAGCGGACATAGCGTAACGATTTACCGCAATACGTTGCCCGCTGAGCTGATTATTCAGCAAATTAACCGCATGAATAAACCGGTACTGATGCTGTCGCCGGGTCCGGGAAAACCGTCTGAAGCGGGCTGTATGCCGGAACTGCTGGCATCGTTATTAGGAAAGCTGCCGATTATCGGAATTTGTCTGGGCCATCAGGCCATCGTTCAGGCCTACGGCGGCAATGTGGGTCAGGCGGGCGAAATTCTACACGGCAAATCATCACCCATTACCCACGACGGCCTCGGGATGTTTGACGGTTTACCTTCACCGCTGCCGGTTGCCCGCTACCACTCACTGGTGGGTACCGACGTCCCGGCCGAGCTTACGGTTAACGCCCATTACAACAATATGGTGATGGCGGTTCGCCACGATAGCCACCGGGTTTGCGGCTTTCAGTTTCATCCGGAATCCATTCTTACCACTCAGGGCGCGCGTTTATTAAACCAAACGCTGTCATGGGCTTTGGCGAACCAATAAGGAAACTATGATGCAATCGATTCTTAATAAGCTGTACCGTGCCGAATCATTGACTCAGTTGGAGAGCCAAACGCTGTTTAGCAGCATTGCACGCGGTGAGCTAGAGCCATCGCAGCTGGCCGCCGCGCTGATCAGCATGAAGGTACGCGGAGAAACGCCCGACGAAATCGCCGGTGCCGCTAACGCATTTTTAGCCGATGCGCAGCCATTCCCTCGCCCTGATTACGATTTTGCCGATATCGTTGGCACCGGCGGAGACGGCACTAACAGCATTAACATCTCAACGGCCAGCGCCTTTGTCGCCGCCAGCTGTGGCATCAGTATTGCAAAACACGGTAACCGCAGCGTCTCTAGCCGTTCTGGCTCATCAGACCTGCTGGCGGCCATGGGAATCAAACTGGATATGCCGGCAGCGCTTTCCCGCCAGGCGCTCGACGACTTGGGCGTATGCTTTTTGTTTGCGCCACAGTACCACTCCGGATTCCGACACGCGATACCGGTTCGCCAACAGCTCAAAACCCGTACGCTGTTCAACGTACTGGGCCCGCTCATTAATCCGGCTCGCCCTCAAAAAGCCCTGATCGGCGTATATAGCCCTGAACTAGTCGTTCCGATTGCCGAAACGCTCAGCGTGTTAGGCTATAAGCACGCGGCGGTGGTTCACGGCGGCGGCATGGATGAAGTGGCCATTCACGCGCCAACTCAGGTCGCTGAGCTGCGTGATGGTAAGATTGAGTGCTATCAGCTGACCCATAAAGATTTTAGCTTACGCCAGTACGCTCTGTCTGACCTTGAAGGCGGATCGCCGGAAGAAAATCGTGACATTTTATCGCGCTTGCTACAAGGTAAAGGGGAACAGGCTCACGCCACTGCCGTCGCCGCTAACGTGGCTTTACTACTGCGGTTGTTCGGCCAAGATGACCTACGGATTAACGCACAGCGCGCGATGGACGTCATTTACAGCGGCGTCGCATTCGATCGGGTAACGGCTCTGGCCGCAAGAGGATAAATGATGCAAGAAACGGTTTTAACGCGCATTGTTCAAGACAAACGGCTTTGGGTTACTGCGCGTAAACAGCAGCAACCGCTGGCAAGCTTTCGCCATAGCGTAGTTGCCAGTGAACGCAGTTTTTATCAGGCGCTCACTAGTGATAAAGCGGTGTTTATTCTAGAGTGCAAAAAAGCCTCTCCGTCTAAAGGATTAATTCGCCATAACTTTGATCCAAGGGCGATTGCCGAAAGCTACCGGGACTTTGCCTCGGTAATTTCAGTATTAACCGATGAAAAATACTTTCAGGGTAGCTTCGATTACCTAACGCTGGTCAGTAATCAGGTCCATCAACCGGTGTTATGTAAAGACTTTATTATCGACCCGTATCAGATTTATCTGGCCCGCTTCTACCATGCTGACGCCGTTCTGCTGATGCTATCGGTACTGGATGACGAAGAGTATGTAGCACTGGCCGAGGTTGCCAATTCATTGAACATGGGCGTATTGACCGAAGTCAGCAATGAAAGCGAGCTTGAACGTGCGATAGCCCTTCAGGCCCGAGTGGTCGGTATTAATAACCGCGACCTACGGGACTTATCCATCGATCTTAATCGAACCCGAACCATGGCACCGAGGTTATCGGCGTCCACCATTGTTATCAGTGAATCAGGTATTCATCACTACGGCCAAATCCGTGAACTTAGCCAGTATGCTAACGGCTTCCTGATCGGCAGCGCCCTGATGTCTGAGCCTGAGTTAGATCTGGCTGTCAGGCGGGTTATTCTGGGTGAAAACAAAGTGTGCGGCCTGACTCGCGCTGAAGATGCCGCTGCCGCCTATCAAGCCGGTGCGGTGTATGGCGGGCTAATTTTTGTCGGTAAATCACCGCGTTATATCAACCTGGCTCAGGCACAAAAAGTGATTGCCGGTGCGCCGTTACGCTGGGTTGGCGTATTCAGCAACGCCCAACGCGAAACCGTCTGCCTAACGGTAGAAAAGCTTCATCTGTTTGCCGTTCAGCTGCACGGCAACGAAGACCCCACCTACGTTGCCGACCTGCGGGCGCATCTGCCCGAAGGCTGTCAAATATGGAAAGCGCACAGCGTTGAGGGCGAGTTACCCGAGCTAAACGATTCAAACATCGACCGCTACCTGTTAGATAACGGTGCTGGCGGCAGCGGCCAAAGCTTTGACTGGCAAATGGCTAAAGATAAAACCGTTGGTAACATGATGCTAGCCGGTGGTTTAAACCCTGACAACGTAGGTCAGGCGGCCAAGCTGGGCTATAAAGGCCTCGATTTTAACTCCGGCGTTGAAAGCGCTGCCGGAGTAAAAGATATCGTTAAGATTAATTCAGTATTCAGCACCTTACGTAGCTATATGTAACTATTAATCACATGCTAATAATGACTAATATCGAAAACAAGGGAATTTGAAATGACATTGCTTAACCCCTACTTTGGTGAATTTGGTGGAATGTATGTACCCCAAATTTTAATCCCGGCGTTAAATCAGTTAGAAGAAGCGTTTGTCAGCGCTCAGCGTGACCCAGCGTTTCACCGTGAGTTTCAGGACTTACTGGTCAACTATGCTGGCCGCCCCACGCCGCTGACCCTATGCCGCAATCTGACTGCCGGAACCAAAACCAAACTTTACCTTAAGCGTGAAGACCTGCTGCACGGCGGCGCACATAAAACCAATCAGGTTTTGGGTCAGGCGCTACTGGCCAAACGTATGGGAAAAACCGAAATTATTGCCGAGACCGGAGCCGGTCAGCATGGCGTAGCTTCCGCGCTGGCCTGTGCGCTGCTCGGGCTAAAATGCCGTATCTATATGGGTGCCAAAGACGTGCAGCGCCAGTCGCCAAACGTATTCAGAATGCGCCTGATGGGGGCGGAAGTGATCCCGGTTCATAGCGGTTCATCGACTCTGAAAGATGCCTGTAATGAAGCCCTGCGCGACTGGTCGGCCAACTATGCCACGGCGCACTATATGCTCGGCACCGCCGCAGGCCCGCATCCGTTCCCGACCATCGTGCGCGAATTCCAACGCATGATAGGCGAAGAAACCAAGTCGCAAATGAAACAGCGCGAAGACTGCCTGCCGGATGCGGTCATTGCCTGTATTGGCGGCGGTTCCAACGCCATTGGCATGTTTGCCGACTTTATCGACGAACCTTCGGTCAGACTGATCGGCGTCGAACCGGCCGGGCTAGGCATTGAAAGCGGCCAGCACGGCGCACCGTTAATGCACGGCCGGGTGGGTATCTATTTCGGTATGAAGTCGCCGATGATGCAAACCAGCGAAGGCCAAATTGAAGAGTCTTACTCCATCTCTGCCGGTCTGGACTTCCCGTCCGTAGGCCCTCAGCACGCCCATCTGCACAGCATTGGTCGCGCTGAGTACGTTTCTATTACCGATGACGAAGCGCTCGACGCCTTCCAGCTATTATCCCGCCAAGAAGGCATTATACCGGCGCTGGAATCCGCTCACGCGCTGGCCTATGCGCTGAAAATTATCGCGGCTGAACCAGAAAAAGAGCAGATCCTAGTGGTTAATCTGTCAGGGCGCGGCGATAAAGATATTTTTACGGTTCACGATATTTTAAAACAGCGGGGAGAAATCTGATGGAACGTTATCAACAGCTATTTGATCGCCTTAAAGCCAACGGTGAAGGCGCTTTTGTTCCGTTCGTTACCTTAGGCGATCCTAACCCTGAGCTCTCGCTGCAAATCATCGATGCGCTGGTTGAAGGCGGTGCTGACGCCCTTGAAATCGGCATTCCGTTTTCAGATCCGCTGGCAGACGGCCCAACCATACAGGCAGCAGCGCTAAGAGCATTCTCGGCCGGAGTGACGCCGTCACTTTGCTTTGAGCTGCTGGCTAAAATTCGGCAAAAGCATCCGCAAATCCCAATCGGATTACTGATGTACGCCAATCTGGTGTTTTCCCGCGGAATCGATGAGTTCTATGCGCTGTGCGCCAAGGTTGGCGTAGATTCAGTACTGATCGCGGACGTTCCCCTTGAAGAGTCCGCGCCCTATCGTCTGGCCGCCCAGCGCCACGGAATTTCGCCGATCTTTATTTGCCCGCCAAACGCCGACGACGAGCTAATTCGCCAAATAGCCTCCTACGGCCGAGGCTATACCTACCTGCTGTCCCGCGCTGGCGTAACCGGCGCAGAAAATCGCGCTATTCAGTCGCTTGAGCATCTGGTGACCAAGCTACGGGATTATAACGCCGCCCCGGCCATTCAAGGCTTCGGCATTTCTGAACCATCGCAGGTTAAAGCCACGCTGGCCAGCGGCGCAGCCGGCGCTATTTCAGGCTCAGCGGTGGTTAAGATTATCGAACAGAACTATCAGCAACCAAAAATCATGTTGGAAAAACTGACCGAGTTTGTTCGCAATATGAAGGCCGCGACCAAGAAGTAACTCGAGGGTTATTTTGATTAACGCTGGAACGGCCCGCAGGATTAAACTGTGGGCCGTTTTATTGAGCAAAAAAAGAATTAGAGACTCTAGATAAGAATTGTAAAGAATTCGGTCGTTAAATGTTCATCGTTTCCATAACCTACGTAACTCACGACCGACAAGGAGGCGTAAGCGCGCCTCCTTGACCTGCGCCTCCGCACGGGAACTCAGGTCGCTTAAGCGACTTCCCGCCACAAAAAATTAGTCTTAACGCACCGACAGAGAGCCGCTCCCGGCGTCGCTCTGCCTTTCGCAGCATCCATGCTGCTCATACTAACTAATTTTTTATGTCGGCTGAGTTCAAGTGCTCATTGGATAGGTCAAGGGCTACTGACCCAATAAATAATAACCAAAAAACCTTACCATTTCCCAATCACCAACCCCTCTGGCAAAACAAATCTAAACTCGCTGCCCTTGCCCGGCTGGCTGGTAATATTCAAATGAGAATCATGGTGATTCAGCGCGTGTTTAACAATCGCTAAGCCTAAACCACTACCGCCGGTTTTACTCGAGCGCGACGGGTCAACGCGATAGAAACGTTCGGTAAGGTGAGCAATATGCTCGCTTTCAATGCCGGGGCCATTATCACTAACGCTAAATAACGCCCCTTTCGCCGTCCTTTTCCAGACAACGTTAATAACCGTCCCTTCGGGGGTGTGATTAATAGCGTTATACACCAGATTAGACATCGCGCTGTACAGCTGTTCCTGATTGCCCAGTACCTGAAGATGCGGATCGGTATCAAAGTGGATTTGCTGCTTACCGGCGCTAAGAATTAATGCTTCGTGGGATAAAATCTCTAATTGAGCCGGTACGTTAACCGTCTCAGTTAGCAAATAGCGAGGAGCAGCTTCAATGCGTGATAAAACCAGCAACTGGTTCACCAAACGGCTCATTCTCTCGGTTTGCCCCTGCATACTGTCTAAGGCTTTCTGTTGAATCGCCGGGCTGACCTCTTCTTCAGCCCCCAACATCTCGAGATACCCCTGAAGCACGGTTAACGGCGTTTTTAACTCGTGGCTGACGTTGGTAAAGAACTTGCGCCGAACCTCTTCCAGCTGGCGAACCTGCGACACGTCGCGGGCGGAGATCAGCATCAGCCCTTCATCATAGGGCATCACCCGAAACTCAATATAGCAACCGTTATTAAACTGTAGCGTAAGCGGTTCGCTGAAGGCCTTCTTATTGATAAACGCGGCAAACTGAGGGTAACGGATAAGATTAAGAATTTGCTGGCCGCTATCTTCCGGCCAGCGAAAGCCCAGCATTTGCTGAGCTAAACGGTTACACCAAAAGATATGACCGCTTTCGGTGCTCAACACCACCGCATCGGGCAACGACTCCGCACCGCTGCGAAAGCGTTTAATGAGCGAAGCCAGCTCGCGGCGACGCTGCCGGTTACGCTGTTGCATCTGACGCAGGCCGTAAAACAGCGGCTCCCAGCTACCCCAGCCCTGCGGCGGCATAATGCTGCGATCGAGCCACAGCCAGTGGGAGAGCTTAAGTAAATTGTAAAAATGCCAGAGTAATGCGCTCAATACCGATATCAGCAATAGCAATGCCAAATGGCCGATAAAAAGGCTTAAGATCAACGCAGGAAGACAAAATAACAACAGCTCGACGACTATTCGTTTCCATGACAGGCGTTCTAACACAAGGGAATCCCTAAGTTGATGCGCTTAAAAACGCGTTGAAAAACGATAGCCGGAGCCCCGAACGGTTTGCAGCATTTTGTCATATCCGCCGACCTCAAGAGACTTACGCAACCGCCGGATAAACACGTCTACCGTACGATCTTCAACATAAACGTTGGTTCCCCAAACCTGATTCAATAGCTGCTCACGGCTATACACCCGCTCAGGATGGCTCATAAAGAAGTGCAGCAGCTTATATTCAGTTGGCCCCATATCTAAAGGCTGCTGGTCAGCCATCACCCGATGGGAGGACGGATCCAATATTAGCCCGTTGAAGCTCAGCAATTCATGTTCAATAACCGGAGAGCTACGGCGCAGCACCGCGTTGATTCTAGCAACCAGCTCTTTGGGGGAAAACGGCTTAGTCACATAGTCATCAGCGCCAGACTCCAGACCGTTAACCCGATCGTCTTCCTCACTGCGTGCGGTCAACATCACTATGGGAATTTGCCGCGTCAGGGCTTCTCGTTTAATGCTTTTAATAAACTGAATGCCGGAACCGCCCGGTAGCATCCAGTCCAGTAAAATAAGGTCGGGAAACGGCTCGGTTAATCGCGTTTGTGCGCTGTGAATATCCGCGGCTTGCGCCACGTCAAAACCATTTTGTTCAAGTACCAGAGAAATCATTTCCCGAATAGGTGCTTCATCCTCAACCACCAGTATGCGTTTCATCATGCGGGCTCGCCCCCTGTCATTTCAATAGTTCGCCGGTAGTATGCGACAGATATATGACATTTTTATTACGTTACCAATTTTTCCAACCAATTGAAAAACTATATCAAAAAATTATTCAGGCCGTAGCCAACGCAACGGCGGCGTGGAAACTGTCACGGGCATAAGTTGATTGGTCCTGACCCGCTTACCTGCGTATAATTACCCATCCTGACAACTCGCCGTTTGCTGGCAAAGAGGCACTATGCGCATCATCCACACGTCCGACTGGCATCTTGGTCAATATTTTTTCACCAAAAGCCGGGCGGCGGAACATCAGGCTTTTCTTAGCTGGCTAACGCTTCAGGTAGAGCAACATCAGGTTGATGCCATTATCGTCGCCGGCGACATCTTTGACACCACGTCGCCTCCCAGCTACGCGCGCGAACTGTATAATCAGTTTATTGTCCGCTTACAAAAAACCGGCTGTCAGTTAGTTATCTTAGGCGGTAATCATGATTCTGTCGCTACCTTGAATGAATCCCGAGAGCTGTTAACCTATCTAAATACGCAGGTGATCGCCAGCGTATTAGAACAGCCACAGCGACAGGTTATTGTCTTGAACAACCGTCAGGGAGAACCGGCCGCCATTTTGTGTGCCATTCCGTTCATTCGCACTCGTGACATTGTCACAAGTCAGGCAGGCCAATCGGTCAGCGAGAAGCACCACGCGTTACAGCAGGCCATTGCTGACCATTACCAACAAATTTATCAATTAGCGCTGGATACCCGCCGGGCCTACTCTCAGCCGCTGCCAATTATTGCCACTGGCCACTTAACCACCGTTGGCGCATCAACCTCTGATTCAGTTCGCGAGATCTACATCGGTACGCTAGACGCCTTCCCGGCGCAGGCCTTTCCCCCAGCCGATTATATTGCGCTGGGCCATATTCATCGCCCGCAGACGGTGGCTAAATCAGAACATATTCGCTATTCCGGCTCGCCGATCGCACTAAGCTTTGACGAAGCCGGGCAACAGAAAAGCGTGGTACTGGCTGAGTTCCAGCAGGACAATCTGGCGGCGGTCACCCTGCTCGCCGTGCCTGAATTTCAGCCGATGAGGCTGATTAAAGGTGATATCAAACAGATAGAAACCGAACTCGCCGCCTTTGCTCACTATCAGGGCGAGCGCCCGGTGTGGCTGGATATCGAAGTGGTTTCTCAACACTATTTAAACGACGTTCAGCGCCAAATCCAGCAATGGGCCGAACCGTTGCCGGTTGAAGTGGTGCTATTGCGGCGCAGCAAAGATTCATCACACCGGTCGATTCAACGACAGGCGCGGGAAACGCTGGCAGAGCTGACGGTTAACGACGTCTTTGAACGCCGCCTTGCGCTGGATGAACCCCAGAGCGACGACGACAGGCAACGCCAGCACCGAATAAAGCATCTATTTCTTAATCTGGTCGATAGCGTGGCTAATGATGCTGAAAGCACCGATAAAACCGGAGGCTTAGCCCAATGAAAATTCTCAGCCTGCGTTTAAAAAATATCAACTCGCTGAAAGGCGAATGGAAAATCGATTTCACCCAAGAACCCTTCTGCGATAGCGGCCTGTTTGCCATAACCGGCGCCACCGGCGCGGGTAAAACCACCCTGCTGGACGCCGTCTGTCTGGCGCTCTACCATAAAACCCCGCGCCTCAACGTATCGCCAACCCATAACGAACTGATGACCCACCACACCGCCGAATCGCTGGCCGAAGTGGAGTTTGAAGTGAAAGGTACCGGATACCGGGCGTTCTGGAGCCAGCGCAAAGCCAAAGGCAGCGCTGAGGGCAACCTGCAGGCCCCGAAGGTTGAGCTGGCCTACTTAAGCGACGGCAAAATTATTACCGACAAAGTGAAAGACAAGATCGAACACATCGCTAAAATCACCGGCCTTGATTTCAGTCGTTTCACTAAGTCAATGATGCTGTCTCAGGGGGAGTTTGCCGCCTTTCTTAACGCGGAACCCAATGAACGGGCAGAGCTGCTGGAAGAGCTAACCGGCACCGAAATCTACGGGCTGGTTTCCGAACGGGTATTTCAGGCGCATAAAGAGGCTAAAGCGCAGCTCGACGGGCTATACGCCCAGCTCGGTGGCGTACGGCTGCTAACCGACGACGACAGGTTAGCGATGGAGCTTCAGGTTAACCAACTACTGGCTCAGGAAACCGAGCTCGGTCGGCAAATAGCCCAATTACAGGTAAATCAGCATTGGCTAGAGAAGCGCAGTGAATACGCGCAGGCCGCACAGCGCAACCAACGGCAGTTAAATCAGGCCCAACAGCAGCTTGAACAACACCAAAGCTCACTGGAAACGCTAACCCAAAGCCTACCTGCCGAAAAACTTCGCCCGATGTATACAGAGCTGGTCCGACTACGCCAAGAACAGGTCGACATCGACCGCGATCTGCAACAAACCGCCAATAGCCAAACCGTACTGGAGCAAGAGGTTAAACAGCGTTCAGACCAGTACCAGTTAACCATGCAGCAACGGGACCAGCAGCGTAAAGCCGATGAACAAACGGAAACGCTGATGGACAAACAGGTTGCGCCATTAGACTTACAGATTAGCCGCAGGCAGCAAGATCACCGGCGGCTGGCGGCAGAACAAACCGCGCTCCAACAGCAGCTCAGCGTTCAGCGCCAGTCCTGCGATTTAGCCCGTAAACAGCATGCGGATTTACTGGCACAGCAGGCCGCTCTTGAAGACTTCTTTAACTCACATCAGCAGCGTCAAGGCTTAGGCGAAAACCTGCCGCTCTGGCAGCAACAGTTATCTCAGCTAGACCAACAGCGCCCGGCCCTTACCGCGCTACAGGCTCAAATAGCCCAGCACCATCAACGGCTGGCACGGCTCAATTTAGAGCTATCTCAGGCAACCGAGAGCCAGACTCAAGCACAAGCGGAAATCAGCAGCCTACAACAGGCCTTTAAGCTGGCTGATGAGCAACACGCTCAACGGCTCAATCAGCAAGATTTAACCGAACTGAAACGCCAGCGCGATAGCTTTATTGAACGCCGCGACGACCATCAAAGCTTAATGTTGCTACATCAACGCTATCTGGAAGCCGATAAAACCCGGATTACCCAGATAAAACAGCTGTCCGAACTATCATCCACCCTTAAGCAATTGAATGCTGACCAGTTGCTAAAGCGTAAGCAGTATGCGGATAAAAAACAGCATTTAGCCGACCTCAAAAAGCTGTATGAACAGGAAAAGTTAATCGTTGGCTTTGAACAACAAAGAGCCCAGCTCCAGCCCGACACGCCCTGCCCGCTGTGCGGCTCAACGCAGCACCCGCTGTTAACTGAATATCAGGCCGTTAAGCCATCGGACACCGAGCTACGGTTAAAGCAGTTAGAGGCCGAAACCGCCCAAATGCACGACGACGGCACGGAACAAGGCAGCCGGATAAAGCTACTCACAGAACAAAACGACCGGTTGCAGCAAGATATCGAACTCGGGCAACGCCAAATTACCCAGCTAACCGAACAGTGGCAGCAGCTTTGCCAACGCTTAGAACTGCCGTTGAGCATTCACGAGAGCCAGCAGGTTAACGCCTATACTGAAGCCCTCCGCCTGCAAGAGCAGCAAATCAACCAGCGCGTTACCGAACTGGAACAGTCTGAAAAAGCCTGGCTACAGGCCAAAGAACGGCTCAACCAGCGCCAATCGGCCTTAAGTGAAAGCGGCCAAAGGCTAACGCTGTTAACTCAGAACATCACCCATCTTCAACAGAATATTGAACAGACTGAACGTGCGCTTGAAACCCAGCAGCAAAGCTATCAATCATTAGCGTCAGACTTACGGTCAGCGCTGGCGCTACAGGGGCTTATGCTGCCGGAAGCGGAGCAACACGACCCATGGTTAAATGCCAGAAAGCAAGAGTGGAGCCACTGGCAAACCCAGCTTGCCGAACGGCAGCGGCTCGAACAGCAGCTTTCACAGCTCAACGCCGTAATGGCCGCCGATCAGGCCCGGCTAGACAGCATTAGCACTCAGGTAAAGGAGTTAGACGATCGGGCTGCGCTGTGCCAGAGCGAACTGGCTCAGATTTCGTTACAACGTCACGATATCTTTGGCGATCGGCAAATTGAAATGGTTCAGCAGCAAATGCGACAACGGCGCCAGCTATTAGAGCAGCAGCTGTCTGACGGCCAGAAAGTTTGGATGGAAGCAAACGACCGCCTCACCGCCTTGGTCGCCCAACGCGCCACCCTGACTCAACAGTCACGGAGTAAGCAACGGGCGCGGTTAGACTGCGAAAACCAGTTTACTCTGGCGTTACAGACCACCCCGTTTGCCGATGAAGCGGCCTTCACCGCCGCCCTGCTGACCGAAGAGCAACGGCAACGGCTTACTGAGCTAAAAGAACGGCTGACAACTGAACTCACCCGGGCACAAACTCTACTGACCGAAGCCCAAAATAGCCTGAATCAGCACGTGGCAAACCCGCCGTCAGAGCTACTGATTGAAACGCCGGTAGACGAGCTGATTCAACGTTTAGCGTCGTTGAATTCAGCGCTGAAAGACAACGGAATACGTCAGGGTGAAATCCGCCAACAGCAGGAAAGCGACCGCCGTAATCAGCAAAGCCAGCAAGAGATGATTGCCAACATTGCCCGACATCAGCAGGATGTCGACGATCTGGCCTACCTCAATAATTTAATTGGCTCCAGCGACGGCGCTAAGTTCCGCAAATTTGCTCAGGGGCTCACGCTGGATCATCTGGTTTACTTAGCCAACGACCAACTCGCCCGGCTCCACGGCCGCTATTTATTACAGCGAAAAGAGAGCGAAACCCTTGAACTTCAGGTGGTTGACACCTGGCAGGCCGATAATATTCGCGATACCCGAACCCTTTCCGGCGGTGAAAGTTTTCTGGTGAGTCTGGCGTTAGCACTGGCGCTGTCCGATCTGGTCAGCCATAAAACCAGCATTGACTCGCTGTTTCTTGATGAAGGCTTTGGCACATTAGACGCTGAAACGCTGGACATCGCCCTCGACGCCCTCGACAACCTCAACGCCAGCGGTAAAACGATTGGCGTGATTAGCCATATTGATGCCATGAAAGAACGGATCCCGGTACAGATCCGGGTGAAAAAGATAAACGGGTTGGGGATTAGTAAGCTGGATGACCGGTATAAGGTCAGCGTGCGCGAGTAAGGGGCGTTATCTCGTTGAAAAACCGGAGCCAGTCGTTGACCTCGACCTTAATTATGTTAATAACTTTCCAGAACGGCCTTAAGCTTTTCATTCTGCTCATGCCAAGCATCGGGATTATCTTTGGTAAGATCGATATCAACGGACAACCTTGGCATATCACGCAAAAAGAGATTTATTGCGTTGCGGTGCCTCCATGCAGGGCAAAGCACCCTTCTTTCGCCACTTCTGGCAAAACGTCTAAAAGCAGCTGAACCTGCTTTTTATAAGCGTCGTTCATTATGCCAAGCCCAGTTCTTTAGGCACGGTTATCTGGTATTTAGAGATATATACCCCCCCATCAACAATGGCCCGCTTTCCCGTTCCCAAATCAATATTTTGCATAGCAATGTGGTTAAGCCATTCGTGGCCAGCTTTTTCAGCTAAATACAGGAATAACCGTTTTACTTTCACGGAAGAGCAGCTTTCCAGCAGGGGTTGAACCGTTGCAGGTCGTAAATTATTTAACCCCTCCATAAGTTCATACACTTCTATCAGAGGTTGGCTATTGGGGGCCAGATATAGGCACTCCATAATGGCACGAGCCGGGCTGGATACTTTTACGGTGAAACCCTTATGCGCTATCTCCACAAGGCCGAGCTCCGCAGGAAGGAAGCTGGATAATTTACAATCTATGTTTATGCCCCACTGATGCTTATCAAACCATGTGGGTAGCTTTTCCCCAGGGGTTCCGAACAACAAGGCCTTTTTCTCCGCAAGTCCCAGATAATGGGCCTTCCCTTGTAACGACAGGGCAGTTTTTGCCCCCGGATGTATAGACAATCCCAACTGTGACTGCAGGGCATAGATCCCGCCAAGGTAATCAACCCGATCGCCGTTACGGATCAGTGCACCCGTTCCAATCGAATTAAACCATTGGCTTTCTTTATATTTTTTCTGCAAATCAAGGCTATATCCCTGTTTCGTTAACCACGAGGAAGTAAGCGCAATCCCAGAAGGGAGAGCGCTTAACAGGGTGTTTATTTTTGATAGTTTTTCAGTACTCATAGCACCTTTATGGATATTTTTTTAAACCCGACCAGCATGACTGGTTTAAATTATTTACTTTTTAGGTACCAATAGTACCTTTATATGAATATTATTCAACCACAGGCAATGAATAAAACAACTTTAGTTTGCGATCGCGGCGTAACCCCTACCGAGCCGAATTAAACTCATCCTTATCTCAACTTTTTAACTGGGTATCTACCAGTAATATTCAAGCGTTCTAATACGGCAATCTGTTCTTGGTTCACCTTTTCTGCGATCCATTTCCAGAATTTCAAATTTTTTCTCTGTAACTCGGGTCATTTAATTGACCCGTTCGCTGTCTATCCATACTGTGGTTGTGCGCAATTATATCTGCGTAAATAGCGAAACCCCGCAGTGCGAGAACACTAACGGGGTTTCTGACCAACAAGTTACAAGAAGAGGTAACTCATGGCTGTAATAGAGCATACGCAATCTCGCCCTCAATTTGTACCGGGAATTTTATCGAATAGTCGATCCGCCTCGAAGAATTTGTATTTAATGTCAGTCTGTGACTCTCGGTTTATGGGAGGAATACCCCATGTTTAAACTCATCGACAGTGTACGGATAAATACAATAGAACTGGCGGAACAATGCCTTGCGCTGGCCAATGCCTTAGCGAGCATTGAACACCCGGCGCTAAACGAGTCACTGACATTCATACCGCAGGAAAAGCAGCGTGTACTGTTGTCTCTGCTCGGTGCAGGAGGTGGAGAATGACCATTCAACCCGACTGGCACACCGCCGATATCATCGCCGCACTGCGTAAAAAAGGCACCACGTTAGCCGCCGTCTCGCGCTTAGCCGGGCTGAGTTCATCTACGCTGGCGAATGCGCTATCGCGCCCTTGGCCCAAGGGTGAATCACTGATAGCCGACGCAATAAACGTGCACCCATCGGAGATATGGCCTAGCCGCTATTACGACCCGGTAACGGGTAAACCGAAAGAAAGAAAAATACGAGCAGCCATAGCAGATCAATATCTGGGCTAACCTCACATTCAATGATTAGAAAAGCCACAGAAAATCACTCTTCTGTGGCTTTTTCTATCAACAATAAAACCTGTTTATCATAAAACCTATCTATGCCGTTTTTGCCGCCAGCGCTACCCAGGTTTTAATCACGGTATCGGGATTCAGCGAGATACTGTCGATCCCCTGCTCCATCAGCCATACGGCGAAGTCTTCGTGGTCTGAAGGCCCCTGACCGCAAATACCAACGTATTTACCCTGCGCCTTCGCCGCTTTAATCGACATCGCCAGCAGGGCTTTAACCGCGTCATTGCGCTCATCAAACAGCGCCGAGACTACGCCGGAGTCGCGATCCAGCCCCAGCGTTAGCTGAGTCATATCGTTAGAGCCGATAGAGAAGCCGTCAAAGTACTCGAGAAACTGCTCGGCTAGCAGCGCATTCGATGGGATCTCGCACATCATAATCACCTTCAGGCCGTCTTTACCGCGCTTCAGCCCTTCGTGCTCCAACTGTGCGATAACCGCTTTAGCCTGATCCACGGTACGAACAAACGGGATCATAATTTCAACGTTGGTTAAGCCCATCTCATTGCGCACCCGCTTAACCGCTTCGCACTCCAGCGCAAAGCAGGCTTTAAAATCGTCGGATACATAACGACCGGCACCGCGAAAGCCTAACATCGGGTTTTCTTCGTGAGGTTCATAACGGCTTCCCCCCACCAGATTGGCGTATTCATTGGACTTAAAGTCAGACAGCCGAACGATAACCCGCTTAGGCCAGAAGGCCGCCGCCAGCGTAGCGATACCTTCGGACAGGCGACCAACGTAGAACTCAACCGGATCGTTATAGCCGGTCATCAGCTCGCGAATTTCCTGTTGAACGCTCTCGTCCTGCAGGTCGAACTCCAGCAACGCTCGAGGGTGAACGCCAATCATGCGGTTGATAATAAATTCTAAACGGGCCAGACCAACCCCTTCGTTCGGCAGGCGGGCAAAGTCAAACGCCCTGTCAGGGTTGCCGACGTTCATCATAATCTTCAGCGGGATATCAGGCAGTAAAGCGAGCTGGGAGCTTTGAACGTTGAAATCGAGAATATCCTGATAGATAAAGCCAGTATCGCCTTCAGCACAGGAAACCGTTACGTTTTGCCCTTCGTGCAGCAGGTCTGTGGCATTACCGCAGCCGACCACCGCCGGAATGCCCAGCTCACGGGCAATAATCGCCGCGTGGCAGGTACGCCCGCCGCGGTTGGTAACAATGGCCGATGCCCGTTTCATGATCGGCTCCCAGTCTGGATCGGTCATGTCGGTGACCAGCACGTCGCCCGGCAGAATGCGATCCATTTGGCTGAGATCGGTAATCACTTTAACCGGCCCGGCTCCAATACGGTGGCCGATCGCCCGTCCTTCGGTCAGAACGGTGCCCCGGTTGGTCAAGAGGTAGCGTTCCATCACCTGTTCGTTAGAACGCACGGTTTCAGGCCGCGCCTGAACGATATACAGCTTACCGGTGTGGCCGTCTTTGGCCCATTCGATATCCATCGGGCGACCGTAGTGCTGTTCAATCAGCAACGCCTGACGGGCCAGCTGTTGGATCTCATCGTCATTCAGGCTGAACTGCTTACGGCAGGCTTCGGGCACGTCTTCAATACACACCTGTTTGCCGTGTTCCCGACTGTCGGAATAGACCATGCGAATTTTTTTAGAGCCAATGGTGCGGCGCACAATCGCCGGGCGGTTATTCAGCAGCGTCGGCTTATGCACGTAGAACTCATCAGGGTTAACCGCGCCCTGCACCACCATTTCGCCTAAACCGTAGGCTGAGGTGATAAATACCACCTGATCAAAGCCCGATTCGGTATCAATGGTAAACATCACGCCGGCGGCGGCCAGATCAGAGCGCACCATGCGCTGAATACCGGCAGACAGCGCAACGCCGCGGTGGTCATAGCCCTGATGGACGCGGTAAGAAATCGCCCGGTCGTTAAACAGCGAAGCAAACACGTGCTTCACCGCCACCATCACCGCATCGATACCCTGAACGTTAAGAAAGGTCTCCTGCTGACCGGCAAAGGAAGCATCGGGCATATCTTCTGCGGTTGCGGAAGACCGGACGGCAAATGAAGCGCCAATATTACCTTCAGAAAGCTGCTGATAGGCCTCACTGATAGCCTGCTCCAGCTCGGGCTGGAATGGCGTATTAATAATCCACCCACGAATCTGAGCCCCGGCGTCGGCCAGCGCGTTGATATCATCAACGTCAATCCTGTCGAGCAATTGATATATCTTCTGGTTGACGCCGCTTTGCTCCAGAAAATCATTAAACGCCTGAGCCGTGGTGGCAAAACCATTAGGGACGGACACGCCCAGTTCAGTCAGATTAGCGATCATTTCGCCCAAAGAAGCATTTTTGCCCCCGACGCGATCAACATCATTCATTCCCAGTTGGTTATACCAAACGACGCTATGTTGAGGACTATTTATATCAGGCATTTGTCATGTTCCATTAATTGAGTTAATCAAACGGAAAGCGTTGTGTCTCAGGTCACATAAACCTGTACATTCGGCAGCTTACACAGCAATCATGCGCTTATGAAATGGTTAATCGTTTCCGCATTTAAACTTAGTTTTCCAGAGCTTATCAATGCGCTACCTTGTTCGTAATCGCGCTTTTTATGCGCTATGTTAATCAGTCAGCGCCGATAGATTTAGCGGTTAGCTATATCTTTAAATATAGTTAAATATAGTTAAAAATAGAAAAGACAGAATCACTTGGCTTGATTCTCACGTTTTACACGTTGAAAGGAGTATGTGAATGGAACGTACCGTTTTTTTTATTTCTGACGGAACCGCAATTACCGCCGAAGTGTTGGGCCATGCGGTGTTATCTCAGTTTCCGATTTCGTTAAACCAATTCACCATTCCTTTTGTTGAAAATGTAGAAAAGGCCAGAGAGGTTCGCCAGCACATTGATGAGCTGTATCAGCAAACCCAGCTCAAACCGCTGGTGTTCTACTCCATCGTTTCGGCCGACGTTCGCGAGGTTATTGAGCAAAGTCAGGGCTATTGCCAGAATATCGTTCATACCTTAGTGGCCCCGTTACAAAAGGAATTGGGTATCGACCCGATGCCTGCCGCTCACCGTATACACGGTCTGACTGCCAATAACTTAGTGAAGTACGATGCCCGTATCGCTGCCATTGACTACACGTTGGCCCACGATGACGGCATTTCGCTGCGTAATCTCGAAGAAGCTCAGGTAATCTTGTTAGGCGTTTCCCGCTGCGGAAAAACCCCCACCAGCCTCTATTTAGCCATGCAGTTCGGCGTTCGGGCGGCTAACTACCCGTTTACCGCCGACGATATGGATAACATTCAGCTACCGGCAGCGCTAAAACCGTTCCAGAATAAGCTGTTCGGCTTGAGCATTGACCCTGAGCGCCTGTCGGCAATTCGCCAAGAACGCCGCGAAAACAGCCGCTATGCCTCACTGCGCCAGTGTCGGATGGAACTGGCTGAAGTCGAAGCCCTGTACCGTAAAAACAACATCCGCTTTATCAACACCACCAACTACTCCGTTGAGGAGATTTCAACTAAGCTGTTGGATACCTTAGGCATGAATCGTCGCATGTACTAGTTCAAGAGTATTTCTCTCTAAAAATGGGATCCGGCAATAACATCTCTCGCTTAGCGCCGGTTCCAGCAAATGATGTTGTCTATTTACTGAAATGCAGTGAATTAGTGGCTTCAGCTATTTGCAAGCGAATATCTTTCCGTTATTGTTATGCCCATCACTTCCCGGTATATCACCGCAGCGAAGACCCAGATTTAGAGAATTAACATGAACAAAACTGATGAGCTCAGGACCTCGCTGATCGACAGCCTGGTAACGCCTGCGCAGCTGGCACAGCTGTTTCCGCTTACCGCTGAAATCAGTGCCAACATTACCCATTCGCGTAAACGCATAGAAAATATCCTTCACGGTGAAGACCGCCGGCTGTTAGTGATTGTCGGCCCCTGCTCTATTCACGATGTTGACGCCGCGCTTGATTATGCCGAACGGTTGAACACCCTGCGCGTGCGCTATCAGGATCGGTTAGAAATTGTTATGCGCACCTATTTTGAGAAGCCGCGCACCGTGGTGGGATGGAAAGGCATGATCGCCGATCCGCACCTCGACAGTTCATTTCAGGTCAATCAAGGGCTACAGCTGGCCCGCGAACTATTGCTGAAAATCAATCGGTTAGGCTTATCGACGGCGACCGAGTTTCTGGATATGGTGATCGGTCAATATATTGCCGATCTGATCGGCTGGGGTGCCATCGGGGCACGTACCACCGAGAGCCAGATCCACCGGGAAATGGCCTCGGCCCTGTCGTGCCCGGTCGGGTTTAAAAACGGCACCGATGGCAATACCAAAATTGCTATCGATGCCATTCGCGCCGCCCGATCCAGCCATATGTTCCTGTCGCCGGATAAGTCAGGCCAAATGAGCATTTACCGCACCGGCGGTAACCCCTACGCCCATATTATTATGCGCGGCGGCAAAACGCCGAATTACCATGAGTCAGACATTGCAACCGCCTGCGATAATCTGCGCCAGTTCGAGCTGCCGGAGCACTTGGTGGTGGACTTTAGCCACGGTAACTGTCAGAAGCTGCATCGCCGCCAGCTAGACGTGTGCGAGAACGTTTGTCAGCAAATCAAGGCGGGTTCAAGAGCGGTGGTTGGCGTGATGGCAGAGAGTTTTATCGTTGAAGGCACTCAAAAGCTGCATCCGGAACAGCCCCTGACCTACGGCCAGTCGATTACCGACCCCTGTTTGGGATGGGCCGATACCGAGAGCATGCTGTTTAGTTTAGCTAATGCGGTGGATAGCCGATTTTAAATAATCTTCAGGTAAGAATTATTAGTCAAGGGTGAGCATAAGAGAATGCGTTACTCTTGACTAATTAAAACATTTTAATACTTGCTATAAATTGTAGTAATCACAATGAAGCTATGAAGCAGATAGAATCTGACAGACACCGATAAAGATGAGCTAGTACACATTATCTATTCTCAAGGTAGCTTGTGATCAACTTAGCAATTACGCCGACTGCCACTACTCCACTAACTTTTAAGCCCCCCTGCATAGCCTTTGTTGAAATTTTTCCAATCCAGTCAGAAATACTCTGACTAAATCCTTTATCTGTCAGTGGTTGTTCACTGGATTCAATTGCCTAATTCAATTCATTAATTTCATCATTACTTACTCCGATCTTTTTTAATTCATCATTGAGCACGTCAAATGATCCCACAGACATTGTGTTCTCTTGTATAACATCACCACCAGTGGATGAAGCCAGCACACCATTATTGTTGATAACGGCACCATTGAAATTGTTTTTGAACACCATGTTTGCTATCTCTTTTTCTCTGAATGAAAAATTTACACCTTTGCCAAGTATTTCCTGCTTTTCCAAATCAAGCGACCAAGTAAGAATTCTTCCTCGCACCGTGGCAAGAATGCCACTTAATGACACAGAACTAAACCGCCAACAAATCTTAAATCTGGAGCGAGAATTATTACCAGCATAGAGTATTTCTTGTAGCCCATCAGGCATACGGACTTCCAGCCCACCGGAATCAACCACATGCTTCTCAACATTAGAGATGGACTCTTGTATATAGACGGTTGTGAATTCATATACAAGATTTGCAGGCATATTCCCAAAATTGATAGGAATCCACCCAACAAAGGGGTTAAATGCCTGAGGCTGGCAACTAAATTTTCTATACGGAGGAACCTGAGCGCGTGAGGGATATCCCTCGGACTCAAACTCAATCCATTCAGTTATATCTTCCAAACCTAACTTAGCAGCGACCAGCTTAGCCTTCATTAATAAGCTATTAATACTGGTAGAATCGTCAATTGCTTCGGCTTGAAGCTTGTGTGCGAGTGATTTAGTCACTTAATTAAAATCTCTGCGATAGCTACATGAAAATATAATACATCCTTTGGCAAAATTTTTTCATTAGTAATTTCAGTAAGAAAGTAAATTCTCGATTGCATGGTGATGAAACTTAGCATTTTAGATAAGTAGTTAGCCCTATAGACCAAATTAACAAACTTCATCCTATAATATTTGAGTTCCCACATCGATTAGAATTAATGGCCTGAAGATAATTATTTAAATCAGCATTAGTTTACTCAACAAAAATACGCTCACCCCGACAGGCATCTTTTATGATTGCGCTGTGCTATTTTATATTAGTTCACTCTTCTTTTGCTTTTAGTCCATTAGTTTTATCGGAAACATTCAACATAGTTGATATCACTGGAATAGAAAAAACAATAAAAAATAATAAGTTAGATGTGAAACTCGTATAAATAGCCATATCGACACTTAGCCTACTTGATATGCTCTCTATTTTAAGCAAAAAATGAGATAAAAGAATAAAAGTCAAGGAGGAAAGCCAATAGTGAGCATAAGATAAAAAGATACAACAGAAAAGAAAGGTGCAATTACATTTTGTGTTTTTCCTTACAAATCTAAAACTACTATAATATTCACTGAGAATAGACTGAATTTCTTTATTTCTTATGATGAATAGTAAAATAGAGAAAGAAAAACACATTAATATAGTGAATATATTCTGGACTTTAACAACAAATGGCAAATCTGGATAATAAGTATAGAAACTATAAGCAAAATTAATCACCCCAGCCATAGATATCAAAAATAGTAAGCTTCTAACTGTAAATGCGTTCACTTTCATATTATTTCTGCTCCAAGTCCATGTGTTCCTATTGTGATATCTCCCCCCGCGACTGCGGAGGCGCTGTTTTAGACGCGGAGCTAGCGCACAACTCCAGCGATCCAACATCCTAATTCTTTAAGCTCTTTTTGCTGTTCAGGATAACCGGCAATCAAACTCTCGCACTGTTGTTTCAGCGCATCACTATGATAAATACAGCCGATCAAATTCTTCTCCAGTTGCTCTAACGGGGCCGGGTTCAGGCTGTCGGTAAAGATCTGGCTACGGGTGATATGGCCTTTTTCTACGTCAAAGTGAATCTCTAGGCCGCCCCAGACGAAGCGCTGGTCTAATAAATGGCTAAAGGCCGGGGCCTGTCCGAAGTTCCACTCCCAGCTGCTCTGGCGGGCAAAGGTTTCAACAAAATTGGGTAAATCCGGTAAGGCATCAGGAGAGATAATCTCAGCCGTCGTTTGCTCACCGTAATGGTCAAAAAAGGATTTAGTGACAGCGTCACAGATTGCACTATGGCTGATTCCCGGCAATAGCTCACTTAGATTAGCCACCCTACCGCGCACCGAGGTAATTCCCTTGGCCTGAAGCTTTTTGGCATCGGGGTTAAGATAATCAGCTAAACGAGTCAGATCGGCATCAAGCAACAGCGTTCCGTGATGAAACCCTCGGTCCATGGTCTCTTTATAGGCTGAACCGGATACTTTTCTCTCGCCTTCTGGCGTGGCTACCACCAAATCGTTTCGCCCCGATGCATTGGCATTGACCCCAAGCGCCTTTAGCGCATTAACCACAATCGAGGTAGACACGGTTTTATCGTATTCCGGCTTACCGGCCATAAAGGTAAAGCAGGTATTGCCCAAGTCGTGAAACACCGCGCCGCCGCCGCTGCTGCGACGGGCCAGCTTGATGCCGTCTTGATCCATTCGCCGGGTATTACACTCTTTCCATGGATTCTGAGCCCGCCCGATAACCACGGTATCCGCATTGCGCCATAAAAACAGCACTCGCTGAGTTGCCGGCATTTGGCGGAAAATACACTCTTCAACTGCGAGGTTGAACCAGGGATCGTAAGAATCAGAAATCAAAAGGCGCAGCGAAGACATAGGCAATCAATCCGGTTGGAACGAATGGCTGGATATTAGCATAAATGGGCGCTTAAACTCGCCCATTTGCGTTGTCCGAGACCTGCTACTGGCAATATCTAGGGTTATTCATGCATTCAGGCATTGAAAATACGCGTAAACGATGGCCGTCAGGATCGGTGGCGGTAAAGGTGTAGCCACATTCCTTATGCTGCGGTTGCTGAATAATAGTGATGCCCTTGCTGCTCCAGCGCTGATGGTATTCATCGACTATCGAGTCAGACTCAACCGAAATAGCATATTCACCGCTGGCGGTAATCTGCCCGACCTTTGGTTCCACGGTATGCTTAGACCATAAGGCCATCATTGCGCCGGATGACAGGCTGAACATCACAAAGGTCGGCGATGATTCCACCACCGTCAGCCCGAGCAGCTCCTGATAAAAATCTTTGCTGGCCGTTGGGTTATCAACATAAAGAATAAATAGGCTAGGTTGTGACATGATGTTCTCCTTGAAATTAATATGCGTATCAGGCCGTCCTGATAGCGAAGAGATTAAGTCAACGGAGTGACAGTTTTTGTCAGTAGGATGTCATCACTGGCGGGAGATTTTATTTTGCTGGTACCATTGGTTTAACAGCTGCTGACGACGGCGCGGATAAGGTTCAGCCGTTACTATCATGCTTTCAATGCGATCGATTCTGAAATGGCGGATATCATTTCTTAGCTCACACCAGCCAACGACGACCCTCACACTGTCAAAAAATCCAATGGCAAACGGCCAGATCGTACGCTCTGTCTGCCGAAGGTCTCTATCGGCGTATCGGATAATGAGCTTATATTCAGACTCTATCGCCTGCCGGATTTCAAGAATTTGCTCCAGATAAAGCCTGTCCGACTCTGTCGGGCCTATCAATAGCGGAGACTCTTCTAATCGATAGCGTAATTCAGGGGTAACCACGGCCGAGATCTTGGCTAACGCTTGGCGTGCCCCTTCTGCCAGTTCAACGTCTGCCCGTTCTGAAACCCAACGGGCACCGAGCACCAGCGCTTCTATTTCATCGGGGGTAAACATCAGGGGCGGTAAAACAAACCCGGCACGCAGTACGTAGCCCAGCCCCGCTTCGCCCTCAATTGGCGCGCCCTGAGCCTGCAGGCTACGGATATCACGGTAGAGCGTACGCAGACTGATGCCCAGTTTAGCGGCAAGATCGACGCCGCTCACCGGATAACGGTGGCAGCGCAGTAGCTGGAGTAGTTCAAGCAGGCGTTCAGAACGGGACAATGCCGGTTTCCTTAAGGTTAAGCCAACCGGCTTATAAACGACGGGATTGCCAGTAAGCACTCTTCCAATACGGGCTATCGAGCGATGAGATCATCACCCCTTTACTGGTTGATGCGTGTAAAAAAGCGCCGTCAGCGTCATATACGCCAACATGTAGGCCATTCTCCCCGCTCCCGGTTTTAAAAAACACTAAATCCCCCGGCATCAGCTCATCACGAGAGACTTTTGCACCAAGCTCAGCCTGAAGCTTGGTGGTACGCGGGAGATTAATATTAAACTTGTCGTGAAAGGTGCGATAAACAAAGCCGGAACAGTCAACGCCGTTGCGGGCCAGACCACCATAGCGGTAAGGCGTTCCGCGCCATTCACGATGCTGCTCTTTTAGCTGAGCCAGAACAAATATAGGATCCGACAGTTTGCCGGTCGGCGGCGGCGCGTGGCTGGAACAACCGGCAAGCACCAGTAATGCCAGCATCAATAAGTAACGTAAATGCATTGCTCCGCTCATCTCCACGCTTTATGCACACAATGGCTAATAATTAGCCTAAATATCGGGGGAATACAATATATCTATGGTGGATATCTGTGATATGGGCGATATTTTGGATGATTAAGGTTTTTTATTCAATGAATTGATGATTTCATCGGCCACATCCTGTGGCAATACAGTACAAAAAAACGACCGTTATTCTTAACGTTTAGAGACGAATAGTTGACTATGGATATCCTTTATTTGATATAAAGAATACGACTCATATAAACAGATAACCGCCTTATACCACTGTGCGGTTTTACAATAATAAGGTACCCGCCAATATGATAGACCTACGAAGCGATACAGTAACCCAACCGAGCAAAGCCATGCGCCAAGCTATGGCTGATGCCGCCGTTGGCGATGATGTTTATGGTGACGATCCCAGCATTAACCAGCTAGAGCAAGAAGCAGCAGCGCTTTCAGGTAAAGAAGCGGCGCTGTTTTTACCCTCCGGTACGCAGGCCAATCTGGTTGCCCTGCTGACCCACTGCCAGCGCGGCGAGGAGTACATCGTCGGGCAAAAGGCCCACAACTATATGTATGAAGCCGGCGGCGCAGCGGTATTGGGCAGTATCCAGCCTCAGCCTATCGAAGCCGCTGCCGACGGCACGCTACCGCTCGACGTGGTTGCCAGCGTAATCAAGCCGGACGATATCCATTTTGCCCGCACCCGCCTGCTGTGCCTAGAAAACACCCACAACGGCAAAGTGCTGCCGCTGGACTACCTGCATCAGGCATGGGCTTTCACCCGCAAGAAAAATCTGGCGCTGCACGTTGACGGAGCCCGCATCTTCAACGCCGCAATAGCCATGAAAGTCCCGTTAACCACCCTGACTCAGTACTGCGATACGCTGACTATCTGCCTGTCGAAAGGTCTGGGAGCTCCGGTCGGCTCACTGCTGTGCGGCAGCGCGGAATATATAAAACAGGCACGGCGCTGGCGTAAAATGGTCGGCGGCGGAATGCGTCAGGCCGGAATTCTGGCCCAGGGCGCCATTTATGCCCTGCACCATAACGTAGAACGCCTGCGCGAAGACCACGACAATGCCCAATGGCTAGCCGAACAGCTCGCATCATTAGGCATAGAAATTCAGGCTCCGGGAGCCCAAACCAACATACTATTCCTGCGGCTTCCGGCCAACGAAGCCAGCCAGCTAGGCCCGTGGATGAAACAACGCGGAATTTTAATCAACGCTGGCCCGGTTACCCGTTTAGTAACGCACCTCAACGTTTCTCGTGAAGAGCTACAGCGAGTAGTGGATTTATGGCGGGAGTTTAAAGGCAGAATTGCCACTCCGGGGAGTGGTGATGGGGGTTCGAAGACGATTTACGGGTAAAATATTAGCGTTAAAAAGCCTGAGGGGAATGC
This sequence comes from Budvicia diplopodorum, assembly GCF_009800925.1. Taxonomy (GTDB): domain Bacteria; phylum Pseudomonadota; class Gammaproteobacteria; order Enterobacterales; family Enterobacteriaceae; genus Budvicia; species Budvicia diplopodorum. The sequence goes on from NZ_WOYF01000001.1 coordinate 29,863, forward strand.
CTCGGGCTTTCAATCATTCTCCCATTTTAATGGAGAACACGTACTGCCGTGGCCTGCTTAGATGCTCGTAGCTTTTTACGCTTACTCAATCAATACCTACCGCGCCGTCCAGCGCCGTAACACCGCCCGGCCTTCGGGCATAAAGTAGGTGCCGTAACGGACCAGGCCGACTTCTTTCAGGTGGCAGGTGAGCATATAGTGCAGGATCATATCTTTGTCGCCCGGCTCAAGCGTGAGCTCCACGCCCAGCAGGCGGGGTTCATATTTCAGCAGGGTGTGTTGAATGGCCCGCATCAGCGTGTGGGCTGAGGAAGGCAGTTCCTGATAAATCAGGCTCATATCCGGCAGGCCGTAGTCGGGCAGGTATTTTATCGCACCGGCCCGGCTATTGAGGATGCGCTGGATATTATCCATCACGCTAAGAATGGTCTGGGTTTGTTCGTTGACTTCATCCAGCTCAATGCCGGACTTAAAGGTTCCCATCAGGGTTTCGTACAGCGAGGGGCCCATCGGTCGGTCTCCTTATCCTATTTCTCAGCGTCTATTTCTTAGCGCTTATTTCTCAGGCACTAGCCCAATGGCTGAGTGGTTAGCTATCAGTAACCTTGGCTTATCGGCATCCAGTTCATCGCGCTTAATCACCACTTTCCAGCCGCCTTCATCAAGGTTTGGGGTACGAAATAGCGTGACGATACCAACAAAGCGGGCTTCTTTATGCATCGGTACATCGAGTGAAACCGCCGATGCCGGATGTAGCACCACTTCGCTGGTCGATAGCCAGTCGCCGCCCAGCGCTTTCTGATCGTCTTCCAGCAGTTGCTGATAGGTGGCATTGTCAAAATTCTCGATTTTGCCCAGCTGATAAACCCGGATAACCACCGAAGACGGCGCATCGCCATCGCCGGGGTTTAACTGCGCCCGGGCGGCGAAGTCCAGATGAAGCGTTTTAATATCTTTAATAAAAATCGCCTTGGCGGCGTCCACGGTGCTCTCTTTCGCCGACTGAATAACCCCACAGCCGCTGAGTAAGCCCATAAGAAGAAACACACCGACTTTCAGTGAGGTCATTGCTTTGTTTTTATGTTGTTGATTCATCATCATTCTTTTTTCCCTATCCGGCTTTTAAGCCCACATAACGACCAAGATTAACCACGATCGCCCGCCGTTGCTTTTCGGCCTGATCCATCGCCAGAACGGCGGTTAAACCTAAACGAACTCTGGAAGCGCCAAGCTGTGCACGGGGCAGCAGCGAACGTTTAACTTTCATATTGATACAGGCATCAAACCGATACCCCAGATAAGCGCGCAGCAGTGCCATCAGGTCGGCATGTATCGACTCTCCGGGCAGTAATCCCTCAACCTGTTGGATATCGGTCGGCGAGATGGTGACCTGTACCGTGCTGTTGCTGTCTTTAAAACGCCGACCAAGAATAGCGCTGCGCTGTAGGCTGATTTTTTCATACTTGGTTAGCCTTGCTGGCTGTTCAAGGTTCACCCACTGAGGATAGAATTCGTTGATTTCCACTTTGGCACCGGGCAGCAATAAATTCACCACGCCGGTTAGGCCATCGCCGGTACGGGTGCGCTGAGTGATCGGCCCCATCAGGGCTAAGAATCGCGACGGCGGCGCAGCAATCTGTTCGCTGGCGCCTTCAATGCCAAAACCGGCTAAGCCAAGCAGGCATTTGGACACCGGATCGCTGCCGCCTTCGCGAAACCCGGCCGGATAGTAGTATTTCAGCCAGATGCGGTAGTACTGAGTCATCACCCGATGGTTGAAGATATCCAGAAAGCTTTTCAGCGCCTCATGCCCTTCCTGACGCTGAACGATATCATCCAGCCAAGCGTAAGGCAGAACCGCATCAACGCCGTACAATCCTAAAAAAGTGGTGCGTACCGTTGGCGGCCGTTCGGGAAATTCATCGTTCCACTCGACCCGCTTCATTTCACTGGACGGGAAACCCATATCCGGCACCGGGCAAAAGCGGATCGGATCGGTGGCCGGCGTTTCTGACTGACCCAGCGGCGGTAATTCAGGGTGTTGTTGCTCAATATATTGGCAAAAGCGGTAAAAGTTCATTCGCGGCACTTGCCGGAACAATCCCTCCATTAAAGGGGAGAACGTACTATTTTGCTGTCTGTCCATTTTAAACGTTTCCCAGTAGGTAAAAGCACCAGCGTCAGACGGGTAAAGAGATTGAGGTCGGCATACAGGGCAAAGAACTGGTGCAACAGCTCACCGAACAGCGTGATATCGCCTTCCCCTGAAAACAGGTGAGAATTCAGCGTAACTTCAATTTCTACGCCGCGCTCCAGCATGCCTTTAACCATGCGTTGCACCGGATGGTGTTTCACGTCGGCAATGCCTTCAAGGCGGCGGCGGTTAAGCTCATTGTCAGTCCAGTCGTACAGCGCCAGCGTGCCGCGCAGCACTTCAGCGTTCATCAATGACAGGTAGTTCGGTGCCAGATGAGACAGCACCCGCCAATGGAAACGGTCGTTAACCGGCGGATAGCACGGCAGCGTAGGCGCACACAGGTTACGCACCGACACCACGCCGGTTTGGCCGTCGCAAATCTGATTAATCGATGCGTTGCGCAGCGCTTTGCGCGGCAGCATTCCGTTAGTGCCGGTAATGCGCAACGAGAGGGTTTCGTCGTACACCTCTTCTGCCCGCTCCCACACTTGGCCACCGAGGATTAGCCAGGTGTCATGCAGCCCCGATGCGCCCCGGCGAACCCGGGTGTGATAATAACGTTCGGGAGCATCGTGACGCAGCATTCCGCCGCGGTGGCGAAAGCTGGTAAACGGCACGTAAACCGCCCGGCCGGTACGGCTGATCGACTGCACCGCATCGACTGAATAAATCTCAATATGACCGTCTTGCTGAAGCAGCGGGCGAAGCAGGTATTCGCTGTCGAGCTGGTTAACCCTGACCGGATCGGCTTCCAGCGGAAACAGATTAATTACCGGCGTACAGTGCAGGCGAATGTTTTCTGCGCTAAACGGTAAATCATTCTGCCAGGCTTCGCTTAGCACCAGTTCAAGCTCAAACGCCCCGACGTCCTGAGGCATTTGATTTAGGTTCAGCCCTTCTAAATCAATAAACATGAATTTTTCGCGAAAGCTGAAATACTCCAGCAGAAGCTGGTAGCCGCCAAAGGCGTTGTCCGGCTTAAGCCAGAGGCGTTCATCGGCTGAAAAACCGGCCGGGGTTATCCTGCCGTTAAAGGGGATAGCCGCCCCATCGTTATGGCCCGGGAAGCGGATTTTCATACCGGCAATCTGGCGGGTCATGGCCCGGTATAGGGCCGATGAAATCGGCGTGTCGGCGTTCAGATACAGGCGTAGCTTAGAGATATCCATTTGCTTCCAGTCCGCCATCGGGCCGAAATCAAATCGCATATAGATAACCGAACGCCCGTCCTGCTGACTGCGAATACCGGCTTTGGTGATTTTTAGCGGTTGAAGCTCAACGGTTTGGGTGGTCTGGTATTTACAGCGGGTTCTGGCTGGCCCAATCGGCCCGGACTGCACGCCAAAGCCCGGTTCTACCACCTCTTTACGCGCCAGCGTGCTGTGGTCAGGCGACAGCTCCACAATCGACAGCGAAGGAATAATGCGTAAATAGTGAGGCCACAGCAGGCTGACCACCCCTTCGGTCAGCTCGGGTAGGTCATCGTCCAGCTTCTGGCGCAGTTTGCCCATCAGGAAAGCAAAGCCTTCAAACAGGCGTTCAACGTAAGGGTCCCGATCGCCGACCCGGTCGAGGTTTAACATCCCGGCACGGTCAGGATGAACCTGAGCAAATTCTTTCCCCGCTTCTCGCAGGTAACGCATTTCAGATTCGTAATAGCGTTTAATCAGATCGTCCATTATTCGGGTGTCCGTTAGCCTGTAGTGACAGGCGAAGTAATAAAATGAATAACATAATTGACTAATTCAGGCTTCAGCAAAACTTCTGTGTATTCGGTCAAATTGATTATTGAGTCTGTTTCGTCCGCATAGAGAACATTGGAATATAGCCGCTACTGAGCGGCCAAAGGGAAGGTATTGACCTTAGCTTTTGACCCTAACCCCGAGCATAACGAATGTTGCCGAAGCCATCAGGAAGATAGCACGAGCAGCATGGATGATGCTGGAGGTGCGTTAAGTCTTCCTGATGGCTGAGGTTGCCGCAGCAATGCTGCGGTCAACGTGTCGTAGCGAGGCCGGGGAGGTGCAAGAGGGGGTCGGCACCCCTTCTTGCTCGGCCGCGTGCAATGTGGTCTATTCGACCGATTTACTTCTAGCGGACGAAAATCACACCAAAGTTAATTCAGTAACTAGTTACTAAAACGCCAATGCCCGCGCCGGAGACAGCACCGTCAGCTCCTCCAACAACCGCTCAGCCTCTTTACCCAACCCCTCTTTATCGGCATCTTTCAGCATCGCTTTCTGCTGAAGCATTTTTAACAGCCGAGCTTTCACGTCAAACACCAGATCCGGCTCCCAGCCAACCAGCCGGTAGCTATCGCAGCGGCCGTTCAGAGCCTTAAGCAGGCGGATCGCCACGTCTTTCTGCCCGTGCTGTTCAGCCAAACGCGCCATCAGCATACGGTGCAGATAGTGCTGGCGATCGGTCACAATGGCGGGTAACGCGTTGAGCCAGTTAAATGCCGCTTCCAGCCCGTCGCGCCCGGCTATTTCGGTCGCCTGTTGTTCCATTTCGCCCCAGTTATTGCCGCCGTCTACCGGGATCGGCGCCAGATCGTCACCCTCATCTAAGCGACGCATGGTGGCTGAGGTGGCAATCCACGACAGGGTTTCATCATCGGCAAACGGCGTACCGTCGCTGTAGGTCAAGCGCTCAATGCCTTTAAGCCTGTCGAGCATGAGTGCCACGTCGGTCAGGCACACTTCCTGCCACGCCGAATACGGCGCACCGGCATTGACCATTGCATCACAGGCGTAGCGCTGAAGGTCAAACCAGAAGTGGTTGGCCGCTTCAGAAAACGCCCGCTCAACCTGCTCCAGCAGTTCAAGCCAGTTATGCTGAAGCCACAGGCGATTCAGATGCTGTTTCAGTTCAACCCGCGGCGGCATGAGCCGGGTTAAGTATTTGGCATCGTGAGGCGGCAGCGCCGTAACCGTGTCCCAACGAACGCTGCGCAGCAGGCGCACTGAGGCTAAATGGCCGTCGGGCTTTTCGCGTAAAAAAGCGGCCATCTGGCGCGCCTGATCGAGCACTTCACGCAGCGAACGAACTTCGTCTCGTTTAGCACCCATGGCCGATAGCGCAGGCGCAGTCGTTTGGGAAGCTGGCGCAGACGGCAAGGGTTCCGGCTCCGGGCTTTCGAGCTTCGTCTCAAAAAAACGCGCCAGCCCCTGCAGGTCCGGGCGGGCATTCTCCGGCCACTGATTGGTGTATTTCAGCATCAGAGACAGCGCAGAAATTGAACGCTCAAAGTCCTCGTGCTGGAACCCTTCCTGAGCTTCCAGCAGATCGAGAAACTTTCTGCTGGCCAGCCACTCAACGGCGGACTTTTTACTTTCCACCCGCTTAGGAAAAAGGTCCTCACCGTAGCGGGCAACCAGACCGGCCATCAGCTCAAGGCCGTCGGCCAGACCTTTAGTACCGTCAAGGCGCAAGCGCGCCCAGGCATAATAAGAGGCAACGCGGATATCTTTGGTGCGCCCATACAGCAGCCCTTCGCTGATAGCCACAATCTGAACGGCATCGATACCGGATAGCTTTGCGATCTCCTCTTTAATCATCTGGAAGTCATCGTCATAGCCGGGATCGGCACCCGTCGGGTTATCGTCTTCAATCGGCTCCAGCCACGCCTGCCAATGTTGCTTGATCCGTCTGTTGACGCCTTCTTGTGGATTACGTTGGCCGAACAGAGTTTGTAATAAATTAGTTAGCATCGAGTTCCCCTCTCATCATCTTCATCGGCTCCACTTTTACTGGCTCACTAACCGGTACGGGGTCAGGCGTGGCTACTGCCGCCGTTATCGGCTCCGCTTCTTTTTTAGCGGCTCCGGCCTTCACCGGCCTGACCGTTGACGCATCGGCGGTTGACGCCGGTTGTTTACGTATGGTTAGCGCAGGCGCGGTCTCTGGTTTAACCGGTTCAACGCTATCATCGGCAACATGTGCCGCGGGCGTTGTCGGTGCGTTATCTGGGGATGACGTGGTTTCAAACACCGAGCCCGGCAAAGAAAAACCTTTTAGCTTCAGCAGTTCCAGCGGCCCGGCGTTAGTCTGGGAACGCAGCACATAGTTCAGCTTACGGCCGTCTTCGGCCTCCCAGCTAACCCAGTAGCGGCTGCTGTCAAGCTGCTTCACCGCGGCTTGCTCCAGCAGGCGGATCCAGCCCCAACTGCCTTTCGGGCTATCATACAGGCGCATGCCGGTTTCGGCGGTGCTCCAGCTAAGCTGAGCCCCCGGCGTATAGGTTTCTCCCGGCCAGATCATGGTTTTCCATGTTTCCATCTGGTTAAAGTAAACCAGCGACTGGCCGTCGATCGTCAGCTCGCTTTTAACCACCAGATTGCTTGGCCGGGCCATCAGTTCGAAGCCCATTCCCGCGTCGCCGTTGGCATACAGCATGCCCGATACCCGGCTTAGCTGATTGAGCGCAGCAATAAACTGTGGGTTAAAGGTTAGCCCCTGTGAGTTCAGCGGATCGGCAACCCAGATATCCCCTTGCTTGTGTAGGATCCCGCCAAGCTGGGAAGTGACAAAGCGTTCAATCATGCCGCTGTCAGGCCGCAGGAAGCGCCCCAGCTCCGGCAGTGACGCATCGTTACCGGTAGCTTTAAACGGATAACGACCGTTAAACGCCCGGTACCATGGGTCGGCAATGCTTTCGCGCCATGCGTTATTAAAGCTCATAGCGGCCGGTTCCAGCACCGCCTGCCACGCCTGTTCCAGCGGTTTAACAAACAGGTTACTGCCAAAACCGGCCCACTCTTCGCCCATACCGGCGGCAATCAGGCTGCCGTAGTCGCGGGTATCGGTCAGGTCAATGGCTTTACCTTCAAATACCGTTTTTGCCAGCGCCTGAGTCATGGCCTGCGGATCCGGTGCGGCGGTGATTTGCTGTAGCTTTAAACGCACGCGGGTTACGCGGGTTAAATAGGTTTGCAGGCTCAAGGTACTGTCGCCGGACTCCTGCGGGGTACCCTGAACAATGCGTAACACCGGGCCGAACGTCTGGTCTAGCGGGCCTTTTGGCGTGTCGTCATCCATCGGAATGGCGTCGAGCTTTTTGGCCTTGCTGCCAAACACTTCTTTGGCTGACGTGACCAGCGTTTCAGCCAGTGCTTTACCCTTCTGTGCCGTTTGCCCTTGGTACTTAACGGTATTCATCAGGGCGATTAACGGTGACTGACGGGCGTCGGATAACAGCGTAAGTTGGTCGATAACGTCAGAGATCGACTCTGCCCGCTGCCAGCTGATGCCGTTAAGGAAGTTCAGCCACGCCGCGCTGTAGTCGGTAAAGTAGCGGTCGGTTAAACGCGTCTGGAGCATCTCCGGTGAGATGTCGCCGCCAATCTGTTTTCCGCTGTCGGTCAGCACCCAGTCGATCTCTTCACGGCGGTTTTTCGCCGCTTTTTCGATCTCTTTCTCGACCATGCCTTCCCAGGCTTCGCGAGTGAATATGCCGGGGATCTCTTGATCGGTAGTAAACAGCGTGCGGCTGTCCATGCCGTTGAGCACCTGCTCTAACGACAGGTTGCCATAGTTTTGAGCAACCCGTTTAAGAATGCCCTGATAAATCGCCGTTTCGGCATTTTGCATACCGATTTGGTTGATCAGCACCTGACGGGCATCGGTTACCAGCCCTCTGTCAGGCTTGAGCACCCACTCCGGATGGCGCGACAGGTTATACGCATAAAACTGCATCAGTTCCGGACCGGCGCTGTGCCAGATCCCCTCAGAGACGGTAGCCGGCGGCGTTTTATTATTCTCGACTAAAATTTTAGTCAGCAGCGGCGCGTCCACTTTGTCGGGCCGAGACAGCATCAGATAGGCTTTTAAGCGGTCATAGCCCTCTTTCGCCAGCGCGGCACGCTCAGGGTTATTCGGTGACATTTGAACCAGTACGGTCAATTTATCGGATAAGTCGGCCACCAACGGCGTTTGAATATTCTGCTGATTGGCTTTGTGGTAATACGGCCACAGGGAGGTCAGCAGTTTGTCGTTCTGATTGAGCCCAAAGCGTAAGTACCACGGGCTGCCGTGTTCGACCCGATACTGTAGCTGAGAGATTTGCTGTTTAAACGCCTGCTGGCGGGTTAAGCGCTCGGACATGGTGGCTTTAAAGTCGTTGCTCTGCTTAGCCAAGCCTTCAGCGGACGAGATCAAACTGCGGTTGCCAATATAAGAGACCACGCTGCCCAGCCCAAATAGCACAATCACCCCCAGCGCAACGCCGGTGGCGGTGTTCACCCACTGCACGCCGATGCCGCGGCCTTTGGCAACGCGGCTGTCATCTATCACGGTTTGCCACGCGCTGGTCGGCAGGAAGGCGCGATCGGCTAGGGTTTCTGGTCGGGTAACCTGCGGGCTAAAAATCAGCCCACGCAGTTGATTCCCGCCCTGCGCGGTTAAAAAGGCCGGTAGCCAGCCTCTTAAACGCGGAATATCGCGCTGGCTCAGGTCTTGCGCCAGCTGCAGTAAAAATGCATGTTTGTTATTGACCATCACCTGATGCATACCAAAGTCGGTGGTGTTCTTCACGAGCGACAGTAAAGATTGCATCAGGGCTTCAGGGTGAGGCTTGGCGGGAAAAATCGTCCCGACCGGCTGCTCTTCCCGATCGGACTGATCCCATTTAGAATCACGAATATCCAGCAGGTACAGCGGCGCGGCCCAGCCCAGTATTTTATTGCGGGCATGCATTTGCCACAGGGTCTTATCCTGCAGGGCTTTCTGTTCTTTCGACGGTTCGTAATAGCTTGGCGAAACTACCCACACCTGTGCATCTATCGGCTTACGCCAGCGCAGTTTACGCAGGGACGTTAGCCAGTTTTCATCCAGCACGGATTTACTCGAGCCACCCCAGATCAATAGCGCATCGTTACCAATTTGCCAGCCTTGGGCGATAAGACCGGGGGCGACTTTCTCGACTTCGTTAGACTCGCCGGTGACGAGGATCCAGCGGAGTTTGTGGCACCAGAGGGGGCCGTAGCGGTGAAATAGTTGATCTCTTATTTGTTCAGCTAACGATCTTACCTTAGCTGATTCAGGGACATTATCCTTAATAACAATACTTTTATCACTGGACTTAAAAAAGAGCAGCGATACTTTATTAATGGCCAATCCCCCTATATCTCTCAGTAATATAATGCTCAGGATGATTACACAATAAACCGCCGTGGCTAATGATTTGGCTAATATTGAATCTAACAGTTCGATATTACCCAACCAGATAAATGCCACTATACCGACGCATATCGCCAATAATAAAAATATAAGAAAGTACGAAATCCATTTTTTCATCTTTACTGTCTCTTCAATAAGAAGGATATATCTCAGGCGTTATTTGAAGGGTTAACCATCATAAAAACACGACTATTACTGCTATAAGATACTAATTGTGGAAGTCCAGATAGTTGGCACCGTTCAATAGCAATGGCTAATGTTAGCCAGCCAGCGACAGCTCCGGCATAGCCAAGCGCTGAATTAACCCGATGTACATCCGGTAGCTTTCCGGCAATGGCATTAAAGGCGATTAACATATCGGTGATATAAGGGAGCTCTCCTTCACTGCACCAGATGGCGCTGACCGCTGACGATTTCTGTTTTCCCCAAAGCACTGCATCATCTAATGCCGATTCAGTTTCACCCTCAACCGGGCGATGAACTTCAATAATCCCTTGTTCTGCCAGGCCTTCAACCTTCATGCCGGCAAACAGCATCGCCGTTGCTGCCTCGGCACTATTCATCTGAGCTTGTTCATAAAGCTGTACGCTAACGACCAACAGGTAACCATAATCATTTTTTAATTCATCTAGCCATTCATCCAGAACCATTACGCCCCGATCTTTTTTAACCAATTCTATCGTCACGTCAGGCGGTAAGCTTTTACTCCAACAGGTATTCCATACTTTTTGAACTTCAGCGTCGTTAAGCCCGGAGTCATGTAATAGCTTGACGTTTAGTGGATGGCCTTTAAGTATTTCGATGTCGGGTAATTTAAGATTATTTTTCAGGCTCACAAATATATAAGTTAATAATGCAATCTGAGATCCGAAGCTATCATCACGAGCAATGGCCGAATGCGGAATCGGTACCTGCCCGTTAATCGGCTTAGTTGAGGCAATTTTTATAAGATTATTCGATATTGCCTGAGCATGGCCATAGGTACCAGCACCGCTAATCATTGCTGAAGAAAGCAGAACTAAGGGGCGCTGGGCAAACTTAATCAGTTCATCACGCCGGTGTTCATGATGCTGATTCCAGGATTTGGCATAAATAACGTTTCGCTCATAGATATGAAACCGAAGGACAAAAATTAATAACCACGCCACCGCCGGCAATATAATAGCCTGACACCAGAACCATAAATTATGATCGTCATTTTTAGCAGGGAAAACGAATGTAGCTATTACCACGCCGGTTAATAACATTAAAAATAGTAGAAGCAGCCAAATAGATAATTTTAACGGCTTAAGTGCTTCTTTTTTCTCTGGAATAAGAGAGAGAATAACGGGCATAAATATGTCCCTACGTTACCGAGTTATTTATATTTTGAGTACTGATAAATTATTTATTACCGACTGTCGGTAGTGACGATATTAATTTACAACCACAGGCCGCCTTATGTTCGTCAAACGCAATGGCTATACCCTGATCCATAACCGTTGAACTCCCTTGAATAATAGGATTAACACCGTGCCCCGTTTTCGGGCAGGTCACCATATCACCCACTCTGGCTACGCCCTTTCCTGAACAAATAAAGGTCGATGATGCAGAGATAACTTCTCCACCGTGATCTGTTTTATCGCCTAAGCGGATTATTCCTTTCATAGATTCCCTGATAGATTATTTAATTTCATATATAAAACTTCATTAACTTAGAAATAAATATTATTTCAATTAGTGATTCAAAAACCAGAACGAAATTAGCATTCAATAATAAATAAAGTATCTAAATATTTAATTTTAATTTTAATTTTAATTTTAATTTTAATTTTTCTATAAAGGCTTACACCCAACTGTCGTAAGAAAACATAAAATGCTATTCGTTATTTAAATAAATTCGTGCTAACTCAATAATGATTAGCACGAATACATACTTATTCGTTAATGCCCCTATTGGCGGGAAACCAACCCTTTCGCCACGTCCAGACGGAGCTATTTTCAATGCCCAAATTAATCGAGTCATTCGGTTCAATCTGGCATTGTTCTTCTACCTCCGGTGGCCATACCGGAATTTTGCTGGTTTTCATTGCCACAAACCGCCCTAGCGCAGAGGTAGAATGAATGAGTGCCATAAACACCCCACTCAGTGAAAAAATACCGCGAGGATTACCTGGTGCAAACAGATGCACAAACCCTTCGATAAACGTCTCTTTCCGCTTTTCTACGGGGATATAGAATGGGATAGCATCCTGAACCGCTTCGGGGCCGTCTTCCATATAGCGGCGGATAAATTCCCAATAACTGTCGACCATCGGTTTTAAAAATGAGCTGTAGCCCAGTTGAAATGTGAGTTCTACCTGCTTTTTATCTTTAGACAGAATATGACCGGAAATTCCCCACTGATTAGCGCCCATCATGTACATAAATTTATCAGAGCAGAAAATAATCTCATCCCACGGCGCGGAGATAACTTTACCTTTACGTAGAAATATGTAAACCATACGATTTTTCCGATTGAATCGGATGGGGTAATGGGTGTACCGAAAAACATCTTTAAAAATTAGAATAATAGAAAATGAAAAGGCCAATAAGAATGAAATGGCACAAACAGAAATAATTCGCAAATCATAATCTATTTTAGAAAGGAACTTATTATATCCAACGGAAGCCACCCCCCAAACAAAAAAAGAAAAAATAGATAACACAACTGAAAAACAAATTAACGCAGTAAAGGTATCAGTTCCCCGCTCATCATATTCCCTGTCAGCCGTTTCTAAATAGGTAGAACTTAGTCGAACAGTGGCATGCCCTACATCTAAAAAAGTTGTTTCTAGCTTCGCTTTTTCATTTTGAGAATATCGGCCAGTTATTTCAGATGTTCGAAGCATTTTCCTCACTTTACTGTCATAGTAAATCATAAATAAACTCCCTGCTGGAAGCCTTCATAGATAGCATCATTAAACTCCTTATCTTTTTTCTCTTTCTCCTCATCCTTCTCTAACCCCATTAGGATCCGATACTGTTTCTGCTCAGCCGCACCGTCTTTGAATTTAATCACGGTAGTGTCAGATGGAATGCCCCAACGTGTACGCATCAGCCATTTTTCAATATCATCACCTTTAATTTCATCAATTAGATAACTAACAAACAGGGCTATTCCAATAATAACCAAGGCAGGCCAAAAACCTAAGCTCACACCAACCCAACCACTTACAATTCCCATAACCGTTGTTGATGAGGCCAAGACTGCTAGACCACCTAACGCAGCGGAAGCCGCATAAAGTCCAAATAACTTCATGTTGTCCGCCTGAAATTCTTCAACAGCCCTAAACCCATCATAAATAGCAAGCCCTATCCCCGCAGCCATCCCCAATTTCTTCCCAGCAGCAGATAGCTTTAGCATTTTTTCTTTTTCTATTGAGGACAATACCCTATACGCATAGGCTAAATCAGCCCCTAACTCAATAGCCCCACCGGCCAAAGCGGCTAAACTCAATCCAGCAAAAACAGTTTCAGGTCTCCCGTTCCTCGACCATTCATTCTTATCATTAATAAATTGCAGCACTTGAGCAGCCTGAAGTACAACGACAAATCCCCTTACGCTTAAGTGTGCTCCCTGCACTTTCGCATTCGTTCTCTGCATACGAGCCGCAGTATCCCGGGTAAGATCTCGATACTCTTCCCAAGGTATTCCTTTTTTTATTATTTCTTCTATTCTATCGAGGCTTTTTTCGTCTAACGCAATAAAGTAGCGCTTTATCTTTTTATCTTTACCGGCAACCTTTACACCTTTAATTGCCAAGCGCTGGAGTATGTCCCTGACTTGCTTATCCGTAATATGATCGCTGGAGTTTATCCCGGTCGCAATTCGAACAATCTCGGCAATAAACGCTTTCTGTTTACCCGTTACATTAATCGGTATAAACGCCCGGTACTGCGAAACACCTGCACCGATAATAGTTTTCGATATTTTATTAATTAATGTCGAATTCTGTTGCAACGTTTCAGAAAAGGGACTGGCTATGATTTTAAGCAGCGCATCATTCAATTGACTGATTTCTTTATAGTCGACGTTATTTCCCAGAGCTTTTTCTGCCACATCGATAAACGCTTTCAATTGGCCAAAATAATCGGCCCAGGGAATTTTATCGTAACCCACTTTATTTTTAACAGCCTGATCAATATCTTTTATCAATGCAGCATTGTTAAATAATAATGCGCGGTTCAGTGGATTATATTTATCAGTATCGTCATCCATCCATTGTTTATACACTGCCGCACAGGTAGGGCTTTCCTGTGTACCGATAATACAGCTTGAAAAGAGCTTTACATATACGACGCTGTGCTTGGGGTTTTCCCCATCAAAGTGCCCTTCAAACTGCTCACTAAATATATTTGAAGCCGTAATTTTGGCATGCATATCATCGATAGGCTTGATAATATTTTCGCCTATCTTTTTATATTCAGCTGCATACGTCTCTTCAAATAACGCTTTTTTACTCCCCTTTCCACTTTCAATTCTTTTACTATATTGTACCCAAGCTTCATCTTCAGCCAGACTGATTTCTTTTGCTAACTGAGATCTTTCCTCATCCCTTTTCTCTTCAATATCTTCTCGTTGATCATCATTCTTACCATACAATTCTAGATCTTGACCTATCGACCCCATACTCTGAGCTGGCCTTCCAAGATTGTAATGATCATCGCTAAACTCTTTTGCCGCTTTTTCCCTGATGTTCACTTCAAGCTGAGTGATAGCACCGACTAAAAATAAACCATCTTTAAATTCTTGATTCTCAAACAACCTGTCATCTAATGCGACTCGTCTTAGCGAGGCCAAATCGGTGGTCACTCCCGTTGGATCTTGCACATTGAAAATAGCACCACCGTGGAATAAAACCTTATCGGCCGCAGAATGGATGTAATTGATCAGTTTTGGCGGCTTACTGAAGAAATTAGTCAGGCAAAACCGATTAAATTTCTCCGTATTGCTTTGCGCACTTTCAGCATACTCCGCAACAACAGTGGCTAACGAGCGCATGCCTATACAGTTAGGAACATTCGACGGTTCCTCCTGCTTTGACATCACATAGTCATACCATACCCCGGAATTAAACACCTGCATAAACTTGTTACGGTTCTCTGCATCTTGATACATGGTCCAGACTTTATCCGTCCATCTGACCGGCGACCATGCCAGCCGCGTAACAAAATCTTTATGTGCCTTTACCGTAATAAACGAAGCCATTCCTTCATGGGTTGGATTAAACGAACAGTTAAACGTTTTTGCACTCAGCATCTCGTCTGAAACTAAAGCATCCTTCTTTAACGGGAAATAATATCCCCCTTCGTTAATAAGATATTCTGACCAAATTTTATCTTTTTCATCATAAACATAGAGAAACCCCTTGTTTAGAATTCTGGATGTGTAAGCAATTTCACCACTGGCCTCAGCCAAGACTTGAAAGTTTTTAGGTAATACCGGTGTTTTTGCACCCAACGGAGAGATCGCCGCCCTAACAGGCATCAGCGGAATTGACATGCTATCGTCATGTTCGATACAACCACAGGACTTTTCTTCTTTTAACGCTCCCATATTACATCTTCTCCTTTGTATGCTCGTGCGCTAACTGATCGTTGATTAATAACCAATCAGGGGGTGAAAAATTCCCTGTGAAAGTGGTATACCGCATATTATTTTGTTTGCCATTGCTTATTGCTTTAGCCATGAAAGGCGTTTCGTCAAACCCTTCACCAACCGTAACGCAATGGTGCGCAAAAGCAATGCGGTCTAACGGGTTTACAAAACCGTATTGATCTTTGGCCGTTACTAAATAGCCGTTAACTTTTTGGCTTAGATGAATGTGATCTTTAAGATGAGCCTCTTTAGGCAACACCGAAAAGACACTATTAATATCACCAATATTCAACAATGTTTCTTTACTATTTCTTACGGTGCAGTCTCTTACATCGTCTTCATTTGTCTCAATCTCAAACGAATGCCAACCACCGTTCAGATAAATAGTCCAACTAGAACATCTAGTTTCCAACTCAAATGCCCGCCACTCTTCATCAGAAAACATCCAGAGTAAATGGCTGATAACTCTCGGATCGTAATAACGCAGTACATAATATTTATCGTCATACTTTCTGATAAGGCGTTCTGCCAATATCTGACATAAAGTTTTAGGCAAGAGTCTACTGGTGAAAAAAACGCTGCAAAGTAAAGGTTCTGACAATGCTATTTGGCCTGCAATTGTTTCATTCAGTGCGATCCAACTAGCGTCATCTAATTCATCCAATAATAATAAATAGGGGTATAAATGCGCCTGTGCCTGCATAGTGGGCATAACAACCTCCAAGACAGGAAGAGTTTTCCCTACTTGATCATAAAAAATGCGGTCAATAAATGCATAATTGTGAGAGCCAAGTTCAGAGGGCCGAGGCAGCAGTTTAATATTCTTCATCATAATCAGAACTCCTAGCCCAGAGGAACAAGCCCATTGCCATCAGCGGCACTTTTTGTCGCTAATTGCGCACATTGTTCAAACCCCGTTATTGCCACTTTGCTATCCTGTGGACCTTCAATAGAAAAAGAAGCGCTTTTAATAATCACATCGCCTAGCGTTCCGATCTCTATTTTGGAGCCATCAAGAGTAATGTAAGAACCGTTGCAATTTAACGTAATTTTTTTGTTAGAGGAGATAATAATTTCCTCACCAATACTGGTTATATTGACGTTTTTATTAGCAATAACATCAATGGCATCTTGATGAGCTTCAATACTCACATTACCTTTCGCTGAAACCAATTTAATACCTAAACCACTAGCGAAAAGGGTGATTGACTTTTTTGCAGCCGCAATGAAGTTGTTAAGCACCGAAAATGTCATATTCTTCTGAGCAGCAACAACATAGTCTGCATTGGTACTGTGCTGAATATTCTCAGAAGAGGAGAGAGAAATCCCTGCTGGAGATGTTGCAATAACTGCAGGCTGCTTTAGTTCCTTAATTGACTGTGTAAGAAAACGTTCCTGAGCATCAACATCCATTGGCTGAATGCCTGCAGTTTCTAATTGCCTTGCAAAACTACGGGCAAGCCCCAGTGCATTTTCTAAATGAGCTATGGTTTCGTCGATATCTAGCTGGTTACCCTGCGCTTTATCCCTAGAATAAGAAGATAAAAGTACGCCCTTAGCCGCCCTTATCGCCCCCCACTCATCGGTCCTCAGCTCAAACCCTTCCCCACGCTGTTTACGTTCTCCGTCCACTAAGTGGCCGATATTCAGCTGAGTCTTGCCGTACTCGGTCGAGACCTTGATGTGCTCTTTGCCGCGCTCGTCGTCCATGCGCAGCTTATTGTTGGCCGGGGTGCGGATGACGTTGCGTTTGTGGTTGGCGGCGGTGACTAAGTCCGGGTGGCGGGAGTCGTGCATGCCGTGGGCGATATACGGCCGGTCAGGGTTGCCTTCACTAAAGGCAACGGCGACTTCGGTGCCGTCTATCAGCGGGAAGTGCATGCCGTAGGTTTCGCCGGAGTACGGCTTGGCGAAGCGCATCCACAGGCTCTCTTCCCCTTTGCGCCACTTATCGTTCAGGTCGAAGTCCATCTTCACCCGATAGCGGCCCTGAGTGTCTAAGTAACCGTAAGTGTCGTTGTCCGGGCTGGTAACCCGCGCCGGGACGGTGCCGCCAATGGTTGGCCACGGCAGCAGCGCCGGGCGGTACGGGCGCAGGGCGTCGTAAGGGATGGCGGTGAAGTGAATATGATAGGCATTCTGGCGGTCGCCCGCCGATTCGATAGAGACAATCAGCATACCCTGACCGGCTTCACCGATCGGCGAACCCGATACGGTGAGGATGTGGCCCGGCACTAGATGAGATAAGGTGGTTTTTCCGCGAATGGTGACCTGCTCGGTCAGATGGCGCTGATGGCGCAGCCTGCCGTACCATGAACCCTGACCGACTGAGTTCGGTTCGTCTGAACCCGCGTCGCTGCCTTTATCGACCAGCCCGCCTAACGAACCGCTTACGCCTTTGGCCTGCCCCATGACGCCCTGAGCCGCGCCGCTGACGGCGAAACCGACCGAGCTCGCGGCACCGGATACCGCAGAGCCAACCGAACCGGCCATGCCGCTGACGCCGCCCATTGAGCTACCGGCATTGCTGCCCATTATACCGGTTGGCGACGGTAACCCGCCTAATCCGGAAGCGGCTGAGCCCCCCACCGCGCCTTTAACCGAACCTGCCGCGCCGCTTAAGTCGCTAACGCCTGGAATATCGCCCAGCCCGCCCGGCAGCAGATTGCTGAACTGGCCAGACATCTGGTCCTGAGCGTTGCCGTTGCTGATGGCTTCGCCTTTGTCGCGATAGTGTTCGCCGTAAAGGTACTGCTGACCGCGGGTGGTTTTATCTTTCTGCGCGCCGTTGACTTCGACCTTCATACCGGCCTGCGCGTTACGGTAGTTGTAGTCTTGCGTGAGCACGCTTTGCGGTACGGTTTTGCGGGTAATCGCCATGTCCCACACCGACTCAATCCCGCCGTCGTTATTGCCGGAAGGCTGATGGTAGTTGGCCGTCGGGCCGTTCTGATATTGCTGTTCGGTGTCGCCAAATAGCACCACGTCACAGCTGTGTTTGACCTGCGTTTCGAAGCGGAACCAAATGCCCGCATCGGCCAGCAAGCGGCGGATAAAGGCTAAATCACTTTCCTGCCACTGGGTGATGTACTCTTTGCTCGGATAGGTGTCGGTCAGGTCAAAAGCAAAGTCTACGCCGGTGAACTCATGCTTGCGCAGCACGGCTTCCACCACCTGCGGCACGGTCTGGTTTTGATAAATCGCACAGCCCTGTGTGTTGTCCAGTAAGGCTAAGCGCGGTGACAGGGTAACCTCATAGCGGGCTTCGTCATTAGAGTTCGATAGCTGACTGAATGCGGTGACAATGCCGTAAAGAATACGCGATTCACTGCCGTCGCCGCCCAATGACGCCAGCGAGGCCATGCCGGAGCTGACGCCGCCCAATAACCCCGAGGCCTTACCCGCTATGCCGCCCACCGAGCTGGCCATATTCCCCAGCTTACCGACCGCTGAACTAGCCTGACCGGCAACGTTAATTCCCCGGCTGGCCAACTGGCTGACGCTGTTGATGGAAAATCCACCCACCGGCGCATTCATCACGCTACCGACTTTATCGCCGAACATCCCGCCGAAGGCGTTAAACGCCGACATCAGTTGATTGCTAAGCTGGCCCGCCGCCCCGCTCAGGGCGCTGACGCCACCCGGTGCCAGCGAGAATATCGCTTTCTCACTCAGCACCTGCTCCATGGTCAGGCCGTGCTGGGCGGTAAACTGAATAACGTACTGCCACGGTTCGCTCAGGTGCTCGTAGCCTGTTACGCTTAACACCGATAATGACGCGCTCAGCCCGTCTACCGCCAACTGATAACGATTCATGCCGTCGCTTAGCGACCCGGTTTGTGAATCACTGCCGTTGCTTCCTTTACCGAGGAGTCCGCCTAAGCCGTAGGCCTGAAGCTGTTCATCCAGCAGGCCTTTACCTTTCGTTATCAGTTGGTCTGTCATTCAGTTATTCCTTTTCTGAGATTTTTTCAGCCGTTTTTTCTGCTTCATCAGCAACAGAACTCGTCGTTGAGTTCACCGCTTGTTCGATAATATCCAGCGTAATGCCTTCCGTTTCGCTATAGCCCAGCGCCAGAGTTTGAGCTTTACGACGATCGGCCTGAAGCTGGAGTAAAGTTTGTGATAGAACCGGTAGGATCTGCTGGTTAAGCAGGCTATCGATATTGCGTGCGCCGCTGTCTGGCAGCAGGCAGGCGCTGACCAGTTCGTCAAACAGGGTCTCTTCTACTTTAAATTCGATACCGTAATGGCGCTGTAAACGGTCGGCCACTTTGCCCATCTTGATGGCAACGATTTTACGTAACGCAGCGGCCCCCAGCGGACGATAGATGATGGTCTGGAAGCGGGCTAACAGCGCGGGCTGGAAGTGATCGCGTAGTATCGGATGAATCACCTCATGCAGCGTTGAAGTACTGGCATCGGGCTGCTGTTCCAGCATGGCCATCATATGGTCGCTGCCCAGGTTGGCGGTCATGACGATCACGGTATTGCGGAAGTCGATTTCCCGGCCTTCTCCGTCGCGCATAAAACCACGGTCAAATACCTGATAGAACAAATTGATCACGTCGCGGTGGGCTTTTTCGACTTCGTCTAATAACACTACGCTGTACGGGCGACGGCGAACGGCTTCGGTTAATACGCCACCCTGTCCGTAACCGACATAGCCCGGAGGAGAACCCTTTAACTGAGAAACGGTATGGGCTTCCTGATACTCTGACATATTGATGGTAATCAGCGAGCGTTCGCCGCCGAACAGCATATCGGCAAGGGCCAGTGCGCTTTCGGTTTTGCCCACGCCCGACGGCCCCACCAGTAAAAATACGCCCAGCGGCCCTTGTTCCGGCGTAAGCCCGGTCTTGGCTGCCCGCAGGCGCTGGGCCAGCGAGATCAGCGCTTCGTCCTGCCCGATAACCCGTGCAGCCAGTTCGTTTTCCAGCGCCAGCAGATTGCTTTGTTCATCTTTCAATAAGCTTTCTAGAGGAACGCCGGTCCAGTCGGCAATCACGCTGGCTACGGTGCGGCCGTCTACGTCTAACGACAGCAGCGGATTACCACCCTGTAGCTGATGTAGTCGCGCCTGAAGCGCATTAATTTGGGTGGTGACAATTTGGTTGGCGTTATGATTTGCGTCGCCGGCGGTTAGCTGGCTGCGTAGCGTAATCAGCCGTTCGACGATCTGCTTTTCAGCGTCAAACTGTACTTTCAGCCTAGCGGCGCGTTCGGTTAAGCGGCCCTGTTCAGCAACGATCTCATCGAGACGGGATTGCGCTACGGTTTCTCCCAGATTGCGATCTTCATTCAGGGCAATAAATTCGCATTCCAGCGCCGATAGCTGAGCTTCCAGCAGGGTGATATCTTCCGGTACGGTATCCAGCCCCATACGAACGCGGGCCGATGCGGTGTCTAATAAATCAACGGCTTTGTCGGGCAGCTGGCGGCCGGTGATATAGCGACGCGACAGCGTAACGGCCATGCGCACCGCTTGATCGAGGATATGTACGCCGTGATGCTGAGCATAGCGGGACTTCAGACCGCGCAGCATCAGGCTGGCGGTTTCATCATCCGGCTCGTCGACCTTCACCATCTGAAAACGGCGTTCAAGCGCCGCATCGCGTTCGAAATATTGCTTATATTCAGACCATGTGGTGGCGGCAATGGTACGTAGCTCACCCCGGGCCAGCGCCGGTTTTAGTAAGTTAGCGGCATCGGCACCACCGGCCTGATTACCGGCACCGATAATGGTGTGGGCTTCATCAATAAACAGTAATACCGGAATTGGCGACTGTTGTACCGCTTCAATCACGTTTTTCAGCCGCTGTTCAAATTCACCTTTAACGCCCGCTCCGGCCTGAAGCAGACCGAGGTCTAGCGTATGAATGTTAACCAGCTTCAAACTATCGGGTACGTTGCCTTCCGCAATGCGCAGTGCGAGCCCTTCTACCAGCGCAGTTTTACCCACGCCCGGCTCACCCACTAAGATCGGGTTGTTTTTACGGCGACGGGACAGAATGTCGACCATCTGGCGGATTTCAACGTCGCGGCCAAATACTGGGTCTATTTTTTGTTCTTTGGCACGTAGGGTCAGGTTAACGGTAAAGCGGTCTAACGCCGTTGGCTGAGCGCCAGCGGTGGCGCTATTTTTTGTCGGTTGCCCGGCGGGGGCCGTTGCGGGAGCAGTCGGTTCTGCCGAGAGGTATTCAGGCGCATTAACGCGCTCGCTGCTTTCGTCAGAAAGATCGTCGAGAATAGGCAACAGGCGCTGAAGCTGAACCTGCGACAGGCTTAACAGCGGCCATGCCTCGCGAGCTTTTAGCCATTGTGGCGTGTCCAGCAGGGCCTGAAGCAGGTGCGCTGAACGAATAGATTCTGAGTGATTTTCCAGTGATGCAATCAGCCAGGCAGATTTTAATAGTTCTTGAATAACGCCGGACAATGCGGGCTTTTGCGAAACGGTATGGGGTAATGATTCCAGCTGATTAAGCAGCGCCTGCCAGATACCGTCTAAATCCAGTTCATAGCGACGGGCAATCACGGTCAGGTCGCCACATCCTTGTTCCAGAAGCTTCAGCAACCAGTGCTCTAGGGTAATTTCAGGATGGGCTCGGGTTTGGCACAGGCTGGCGGCAGCTTCTAACGCTTTAGCACAGTAAGGATTGAGTCGACGTAGTAAAACGGAAGGATCGGTGATCATTGGCTGCTCCCTGGCACAACGTAATATCTAAATAGTATTCTTGAGATGATGCACCGACGAGAACCGCCGGTGCATGTCGCGATAATGCCCAAAGTCATTGGAACCATGGCAAGGCAGCAAGTAAGCGATTCGGGTGAGTGAACGCCGCTAACGCCGCTATGGTTTCAAGGACAACGGGTATTTTAGCTACGGCCTTCGTTCCAGCTATCCGAGTGGATAATGTTGCCATCTTTGTAAGTCCACGTGATTTTTTCATAACGCACCTGTACTTCTTCTAAGTGGTTATAACGCTCTTTCAATGGATCTTTGATGTTGTGCATAATTTGCTTAACGGAAACCACTTTTACGGTATCCATCATGGTGTTGAAATATTCAACTTCCTGGCCTGCATCATCAATACGGAACCATTTGATTTCAGCTGA
Organism: Budvicia diplopodorum; assembly: GCF_009800925.1. Classification (GTDB taxonomy): domain Bacteria; phylum Pseudomonadota; class Gammaproteobacteria; order Enterobacterales; family Enterobacteriaceae; genus Budvicia; species Budvicia diplopodorum. The sequence goes on from NZ_WOYF01000001.1 coordinate 51,975, forward strand.
CTTCAGCGTTTGGCCGGTTGACACCGCTTTGTATAAATAAGGAGATGATGAATCCACTTCTTTATAGAAAGTCAACGGTGCATGTACGCGGGTGCCGGTCAGTTTGCCGGTATTGCCATCGGTAGGAATATAGATGTGATGCTCGAACTCAACCACTTCAATACTGCCTTCGCGACTTTGTACTGATACCGATCCTTTGATGTTTGCACCGCCATCATCTTTAACAAATAAATATGCAGGTATTGCCATTTTTCTCTCCTTGTATATACCCTTCGCCTTTGACGTTATAGCTGTGTTAGCCGCGTTCGCTCACCCGAATCACTTACTCAGTAAGCTCATCCCCATCTATGGGCCACGCCTCTTCGAGGCCGCTGCAAGCAGCGTTCAAATCTGTTCCAAACAGATTTGTCGTTCACTTGCTGCCTTGCTATAACGTCAAAAAACTTTTAGGTATTTTATTGTGACGTTTGGCGTTCCGGGCCCGGCTGACACGCCGATGCCTCAGGCACCAAACTGATTTCCACTCGGCGGTTTGCTGCTCTTCCGTCGGCCTTTTCGTTACTGGCAATCGGTTGAGTCGCTCCATACCCCTGAATGGCGAAACATGTTGTCGATAAATCACTGGTTTGAATCATCCAGTCGCGAACGGATTCCGCTCTGGCTAGTGACAGTAGCTGGTTGCGATGTGGATCTCCGGTGGTGTCGGTGTGGCCCGCAATCAGTATTAGCCAGCCGGGTTTGGCTTTAATGTTAATTAATGCATCCACCAAAACTTTAGTGGAACCCGGTTTTAGCTCTGACCTACCGGCATCAAACAGCGACATGCTGTCAAGACGCACTAACTTAGGCACTTCCACTACCGGCGGCGGTGGAGGCGGTGGCGGTGGTTGATAATTTTTGATGGCGATATCCAGCGGAATAATCAGTCGCCAACCGGTATATAACCCCATGCCTAAACGCGCTGACTCACCTTCACGATAGTATTTATCTAACTGCTGCCGGTCGGTCTTCAGTAGGTTTAAACCGGTGAGCTTCTGGTCATAGCTGTCCATCGGGATACCGTTATAAACCTTGAGATCGTCTGCCATATGGCTCAGTAGCCGAACGTTGTTATAAGCCGACGAGCACAGTGCAATAGCAACAAACAGCGCGGTAAGCATTAACCCGTGGCACACAGCCCTTTTCTTGGCCGGCATTGGGCAATAAACCGGCATCTCCTGTATTAGTCGTTCAGGTAAAGAGACGGTGCTCTTGTCTAACGCTGACGCAGGCAGGGATAAGGTGGTGATTTTCCGTAAATAGCTTTGCCATACGTTACCGTTAACGCTTTGATGACTGACAGGCACGCTACCGCCCCCGGGATCCACGGAGGAACCGGCTGTTGTATGTCACTAAGCACCTGAAGAACATGGGTATCTAGCCATTGCTGTAGCGTTTTTAGCAAAATCGCCAAATGCCGCCGTTCGCTATTTTCACCGTTTCCGTTATTGCACCAGCGCGTTAACGGGGTTTGGCATTCGTCTAACAGTCGTATTTCCGGGCTTTTGTTCGTCCACCAAAACCAGTGCGGCGCGGGTGGCTTAACGTGATTCAACCCGGTACAGACAACTAAATAACTCGGTAACTTATAGCCAGACGTTCTACTGGCATCGGTCCAGGATTGGCGGAAAGTCTGTAAATACCCCACCAACCCCTGCTGTGTTTCATAGCGTTCTGGCATGAGGGTAAACAGCACGCCGATTCTTCCCGCCATCTCTGGCCAGCGCCCGCTTAACGCGTCGGCCGTCAGAGAGAGTTCCGTAATATCCGGAACCACAACCCAGATCCCCTGCCCGGTGATGGCAACGCTTCTGTTCTCCAGTTCAGAGAAGTAGTGCGTAGCAGCATCTCCGGTAATCAGTAGTAACGGTAAACGACGCCGTAAACGTTCCGGCAAAGCTTCCAGCTCTTGTTCTAACGCATCCAGATGAGGTGAGACATTTTTCACCTGTCTGGAATAACGCCAGATTCGCCATCCTTTATATCCGCTGACTAGCAGCGTCAGCACACAACCTATAACTACCCAGCCGGTTGGCAAAGGTAGGAAAAACAGCAGCAACGCCAAACAAAGCAACGTGGCGTACAGCAGCTGTACTCGCCAAGGGTAATCACCCACATTCACATCCTTAATTTCAGCGTAAGTCGTTATCCCCTGTAAAACGCCTGAATCCGCCGTTAGCTCGGTTCAAAATAACGTTATGCACCCTGCAATAGCTGAATCAGCGTACCGTCCAGATGTTGACGTAATGCCCAAAACAGCAAAGCGACGACCGCCAACGAAGTACCGGTCCAAAATAATAACGAGGTGTTGCGCCAAAAGCTGCGCGGCCCCTGAAAGGCGTTAAGCATAGAGATGTCGTTTACCGGCTCTTTCGGCAGTAAATCCCGAACTTCCATCACTAACAGTTCTCTTTCTGCCTGTGGCGCAGATAGGTAACGCCCTTGAAAACCTAAACCGAGCACGCGGTCAAAGCAGGCTAGCACCAGCTGGGCACCATCCGGATGACGTATCCGTTGACGGATACGTTCAAACAGTTCATCACCGGCCTGATAGGTTTTAAAGAAAGTGACCTGCAGCGGAATGCCCTGCCATACGTCATATCCACCGTTATTGCGTAACAACACGGTTTCATCCAGCAGCGCACAGGCGGCGTAGCTGATGTCATCAACCACATCTTGGCTATGCTGCCCTTCAGTTAGCTGCTGGCGCAGTGAGGTTATTTGGTCGACACACTTTTTATACAGCGTTTCGCCCTGTTCGACGGTAGAGCCCACCCGCAGGTGAACCACGGTTAATGCGATATCGCGCAGCAGCTCATCGATGGAGAAATTTGTTATGCTCTGACTCATGATTTAAGTACCGCAAAGAGTTCCAGAGATACGTCAGGCAACGAACGAGGAACATAAAACTCACAGCAGCGGGCTGCCAGCATGCTTTGTGCCGCCGGATGGGTTAAATCTAAAGCAAAATACTGATTGTCTAGACGTAACGGAATCGCAGCCGGTACATGGCTTAATGCTTTTAGCGGGATCCCCGACAGCGCGGAGTTGATGATTTGGCTAACGTCGTCCGGTGACCCGGCTTTACACAGAACGGGGAACTGTTCCAGCATCTGGTGGGCCGGTAATGACGACCTAACGGAGAGGTAAAAATCGGCCTCTTCCGTTAAGCGGCTGTCCTGCAGGCGCCCTGTCCAGCGAGTGCCCCGATCCTGCATCAGTTCGATGGCAATCACTCTCGACGGCAGGCTGGCTTCCAGCAGGTTACCGATCAGCTTAAACAACGGCGGAAAAACCAGATTCAACTGATTGTGTTGATATACCGGAATCGCCTCAACGTCGTGCTCTAGCGAGAAGGTCAGTAAAGCCCCGGCAAGAGAAACTAACCGTTGGTAAAGATGCTCTGGGTGACTAACCGGATATTGCTGTATGAATTTAAGCAGCGGCTCGTGGCTGTTTAACGCATTGAGTAGCCAGAATAACGACACGTCAGCCACGGCAAATTCGGCCATTTGCTGATTCCGTTCTCTGCGCATGCCCATCAGACGCTGTCTTTTAGACTGAACCTGAGTACACAGCATATCTAGCTGCTGGGGCAAAATGCCGCTACTGGCGGCCAGGCTGAGCATCGGAGGCAAAAAGACGTTGTCGATGGCAAACAGGCCGTTGGCATCGCGCTTCATGCGCACTAGTGGGCAGGTCAGATAATCGCCCTGCTCTTCAAAATCAAACAGCAGAGTTAGCGCGTAGCGTTCAACCGCGATTGACTCATTACCCTGACCAAACAGGTCTTGGATATCTACCCATTCCTGACGATAGCGCAACGGTCGCTCTGAATACGCCCCTTCCTGATGACAGTTACCGCCGTTAGCGTGTAACAGCGGTAGCCCAAGAAGAACCGTAACCTCGGTGCGATCTGCAGGAATACTCTGAAGTAAGTCGCGCGCCGGCGGTAGTGCATCAGATACATCGGTATCGATCCACGTACCATCGGGAAAGCGCACGCTTAGGCTTTCAGCATTCAGTTTGTTCAGCGATAGGGCTTGTGAATCAAAAGCAACTCGTTGAATACCCCAAGGGTTTGCCAGACTAAGCCGGGCAATTTGATCGTTACTAAACGCTTCCCATCGGCTTTGCTGCTGAAACTGTTCCGGCGACAAAAACGCACCTTCGCTCCATAACGGGCGGTGGATCTTCATTATTTCAAACTCCAGATATCCCCTTCGTACCTGACGTTTCCGGGGTATTGCTGCCTTCACTTCCCCCGAATCACTGACTTGCGTCAGCTCATCGGGCTTCACTCGTTTGCGGCTTACCGGCAATGCCAAGCACTTTGGGTATAAAAATTAGGCCTTGGCTTTCGGCATTTGCGAAACCATAGATAAATTGATATCCATGCCTTCGATCTGGAAGTGAGGAATCAGGAAGGTCTTCACGCGGAAGAATCCTGGGTTATCGTCAATATCTTCAACGATAACTTTGGCCTGACGCAGCGGATGCGATGCCTGAACTTCATCGCTTGGATCGGTCATTTCAGTCACCAGATTGTTGATCCAGGCGTTCAGTTCCAGCTCTAATACGCGGCGATCTTTGGTGGCACCGATATTTTCACGCTGAATAACTTTCAGGTAATGGGCAATGCGCGACAGTAAGAAGATATAGGGTAAACGAGCATTAATACGGCTGTTGGCCGTGGCTTCTTTGGTGTCGTACAACGCCGCTTTCTGCGCTGAGTTAGCCGAGAAGAAGCACGCGTAGTCACGGTTTTTATAAAATGACAGCGGGATAAACCCAAGGTTAGCAAACTCAAATTCACGGGTTTCAGGGATCAGAACTTCAGTCGGGATTTTCACCTGATTACCGGTACCCAAATCATAAAGGTGGATAGGTAAATCATCGACTAAACCACCGGCCTGCGGGCCACGAACCTGTACACACCAACCGTTGCGCACGAAGCTTTTCACCATATTGGCAGCAAAAGCAAATGAAGCATTGGTCCATAGGTAGCGGTCATGATCCGGCCCTTTAACCTGTTCGATATAGTTAAAGTTGCGCACGGGAACGGTATCCGGGCCGTATGGCAAGCGGGCCAATACGCGCGGTAGGGTTAAACCGACGTAGCGAGAATCATCGGTCTCGCGAAAGCTCTTCCACTTGGTGTATTCAGCGCGGTCAAAGTAGTTAGCAATATCTTTGATTGCGGCCACTTCTTCCATATTTTCTTTACCAAAGAAAGCAGGACCAACCGAGGCGATAAACGGCATGTGGGCGGCAGCGGCAACCTTAGAAATATTGCGCAGTAACGCGATATCCTGCGGGCCACGGTCAAACTCATAGTTAGAAATTGTCACGCCGATAGGTTCGCCGCCTGGGGTGTCATATTCCTGAATATAAGTATGGCGGAAGAAGCCGGTTTGGATGGTTTCAGGCGCGTCTTCGAAATCTTGCTGTAACGCTTCTTTCGATGCATCCAGCACTTCGATTCTGACGTTGCGACGAAAATCGGTGCGATCGACCAGAAACTTCAGGCCACGCCAGGCTGATTCAATAGACTGGAATTCAGGGTGGTGCATGATGGCGTCTAGCTGCTCGCTTAGCTGTTGGTCGATTTGGCTAATATGGTAATCAAGCAGGCTTTTATCCAGTTTGTCGACCTTCTGCGCTGACTGCTGAACCATGTTCAGAAAAACGTTTACCGCCATGGTTACGCGTTCGTCGGCGGAGGCTTCGGCTAAGGCATCGTTGTCCTGAAATTTAACGATATCGTCAAACTGTACAACCGGAGTCAGGTTAATTTTATCAAACAGAGACTGATAAACGCTGGTGGCCTCTTTCACCATGCTACTTCCCGCTTTTGGAGCGTCGATATTTTTCGTAGACATAAATCTATCCTTAAATTAATACGTATCAAGAAAGTGGCAATTACTGAGGTTCAGAACCGTTAGGTAAAGTGCCAATCGCAGCAAGCTCAGCGCGTAAATCGTCTGATAATTGCTCGTCTTTCAGAATGCGTTCGAGTTCCAGGCGGAAAGTTGCGTTGTCGAGTAAATTAGATTTGAGGTCGCGTAATAAATTACGCATGGCAAGCAGGGAACGCAGCGCGGGAATTTGTTTAGCAACCTGCTCTGGTTCAAAATCTTTCATCTCTTTAAAGCTAAGGGAGATATTAGTCTCAGTATCATCACCGGCTAACGTATTCTTAATAGTCAGCTTAGCTTTAGGGTTTAAATCGGTCAGAACGGCGTTAAAGTTATTCTTATTAATGGAAATCTTTTCCCGCTCAGCAATCGGACGATTTTCCTGGCCATGGCTATAATCTCCCATGACTAATATCTTAAGCGGTAGCTCAACCTTCTTCTGGGCGCCACCGGTGTGTAGATCTAACTTTATATTGATACGGGCTGCGGGAACTTCATTTTGAAAACTATCGGCCATAATATTAGTCCTGATCCTTGTTGATAAAATATTCCACAATTACGTCCCTATTTCCTTGTGTATAACATCATCGAAATATCCGAATATCGGATGGGGTTATCCCCCACGGTCAATATCTGTGGCTCTGCTTATCGATTTATATAGGTGGTTGATATAGTTACTTAATCACGCGCGTTTATTGATCAAAAACAGGCATTCAATATTTATCAATAGAGTTTTAACCACGTATAATTCATTAGGTTAGGAGAGATATAATCACCCGACTCAATTCAACAAACTAAACAACTATTCAGAAACATTGGCTTATGATTATCAGTAGAACAAGTTATTGCTTTATAGCAGAATTAGAATTTCATGAATACCTGTCAACTTTAACAGCTATCATTTTGTATAATTTTATGAACATAGAGGGGGTCAAAATAAATAATTTAAATTCTAAAAAGTGTGGTCATTTAAAATATTTATATTTATTAGTTAGTAACGTTAATTGAATTCCAATGGTGAAGATAATCGCAATCACTAACAACATTATTTTTATACAAATAATGACTATTAAAGCATCGTTATAGTGATTGTATTTAATGAGATTGGAATACAAAAAAGACGGTTTTTATATATCTATACTCTGATTTTAACCAAAAAATCACTAAATGCGCGGTGGGAAAAATTAATATTGAGGATATTTGTTTGTATTAATGAAATATGACCATTAATTTATCTATTAATAAATTCAGCTCAATATTCAAAATAGTTATTAAACTAAACTGTAACATATAATTTTATATCAACTGGGTCAGTTAATATCCTTTGGTATTAACCATCTTTGATTGCCAGCCTGAAAGAGCTCAAATTTTACATTAAAAACGTTCTCAATATTTTCTGGCTGCATGACATCAACGGTATCCCCTGCAGCAATTAAGATGCCTCGTTCCAATAACCAGACCTCATCAGCATAGTGTAATGTATGGTTCAAGTTATGGGCGCTGACGATCGCCGTTCGTCCCTGTGCGCAAAATAATCGAAGTAATCGGTTAAGCGCTGACTGCTGAGCTACGTCCAGACTATTCATGGGTTCATCAAGCAGCAACATGTGGCTATCAGGGTTAAGCGATGGCCAGACCTGAAGAAAAATAGCGGCAAGACGCACCCTTTGCCACTCACCGCCGGACAGCTGGGATAGCGGGCGTTCAAGTTTATCGGTCAGTTCCAAATGCTCAGATAAAAACATAACGGTTTGTTCAATATCACCGGCATTGGCTGATTTTGGCTGATGAAGCGCAATGTACTGGAATACCTGCATCATAGAACGGTTATCCTGCTGTTGGCTTAAATAAGCGCGCAGTCGAGACAGCTCTGCCCCGCTATAACCACTCAGTTTTCGATCGTTTAGCTCAATTGCCCCATCGTAAGGTAGTAGCCCGGCAATACAGGAAAGCAATGTGCTTTTCCCTGCCCCATTCGGGCCGATAATGTGAATCAGTCTTCCCGGTTTTGCTGAAGTGCTGATACCCAATAACCTTGGCGATAAACTGACATCAATAAGTTTTAACATTGCGCAATAGCATCCAAATAAACAAAGGAGCACCCAGCGTTGAGGTGATCACCCCGATTGGCAACTCTGCCGATGAGAGAACAATCCGCGACATCAGATCGGCCAGTAAGAGAATGCTGGCACCGGATAACGCGCAGCCGGTAAGCAAATAGCGATGATCGGTAATTCCTGACAGGCGCAGCATATGAGGAATAATTAAGCCAATAAAGCCGATGATACCGGCCAGCGCCACGCTAACACCCACCACCCAGGCTATCATCAACACGAATATATTACGCCAGAGGACCAAAGGGACGCCCAACTGGCGAGCCTGATTTTCTCCTAGCGAGAGTAAATTGAGTTTATTTCCTTGATAGGTTAGCCAGATAATCGCCGGGAAGAGCGCCAGAATCAGCCATATTTGTTGCCAGCCGATGCCACCGAAGCTCCCCATTAGCCAGTAAAGCAGCTGACGGAGGTCTAGGCTAGAGCTGAAGTAAACCGCCCATGTCATGACGGCGCTACAGGCAATGCTTAGGGCAAAGCCGATGAGTAATAGACTGGCGCCAGATAGCAGTTTTCTTCTGGAAAGTGCTAATAGAATCAGGGTTAAAACCAGCGCGCCGATAATCGCATTCAGGCTGAGAAGCCAAACGGGAAGTAGCCCACCGCCAAGCAATATGGTGAGCACTAAGGCCACGCCGGCACCGTTAGCAACGCCCAATAAACCGGGTTCAGAAAGTGGGTTATCAAACAAAGACTGCATCACCGCCCCAGACATCGCAAGGCCAGCACCGACCATAATCACGGCGAACGTTCTGGGTAAGCGAAGCTGCCAAACGAATAGCTGAGCCCGCTCGCTCATCCATTGGGATGGCGGTAACCAGATGTCACCAACGGATAGGCTGAGTACAAAAGTGACAGCCAATAACAAACCCAACAGGCCAAGTTTAAGCTTATCCCGCTGTTGTTGCCGTTGCTGAAGATGAGTAAAGCGCAGGGTCATGTTGTATCTACGTAAGGCTTTAGCGTTAAAAATTTCAGATATCGAATAATACAAAAGAAAAAGGCTGCTTGCGCAGCCTTTTTGATCTAATGTCTTTATTCTTTAGGAGTAGCGTTCTCAACCCGGCTCTTTAACTTCTGCCCCGGACGGAAAGTAACTACCCGGCGTGCAGTGATTGGAATATCTTCGCCGGTTTTCGGGTTACGCCCCGGGCGTTGACTCTTATCACGCAGGTCAAAATTACCGAATCCGGAAAGTTTGACTTGCTCACCATTTTCTAAAGCTCTACGGACTTCTTCAAAAAATAGTTCTACGAGATCTTTTGAATCACGTTTGCTCAAGTTCAACTTTTCGCATAAGTGTTCAGACATTTCAGCTTTAGTAAGCGCCATAGGTTCAATCTCTCAAGGATGCTTGGAATCGCTGTTTCAGTGCCTCTACGCATTCAGCAACCGTAGCGGCAATTTCCTCTTCTTCTAGCGTACGCGTGGTATTCTGTAACGTTAGGCTAATAGCCAGACTCTTATAGCCGTCTGGTACGCCCTTGCCACGGTATACGTCAAATAAGTTTACGCCAACCGTCTGATTTACGCCAACTTTTTTGCATAATTCTAATACATTGGCAGCGGGCACGCTTTCAGCCACAACAATTGCGATATCTCTGCGGTTCGCCGGGAAGCGGGAAACCTCTTTAGCCAGCGGTACTTGACGCTCTGAGAGCTTGTCCCATAACAGCTCAAACACCACTGTACGACCGTTTAGATCGAGCTTACGCTCTAGCTCAGGGTGCACCACACCGATGTACCCAATGTGTTTACCATCAAGATAAATAGCCGCACTCTGGCCTGGATGTAATGCCGGGTTTGCTTCGACTTTAAATTCAATCTCAGACAATTTACCCGTTAACTCTAACACAGCTTCAAGATCGCCTTTTAAATCATAGAAGTCAATTGCTTCACGCGCAAGATCCCAATGTTCCTCACAACGATTGCCCGCGATCACACCGGCCAGCATTAGTTCTTGTTTAACGCCTAAATCCGAAGCGGCATCAGGCACAAAGCGTAATCCGCTCTCAAACAGGCGCAGCCTGCTCTGCTGACGATTTTGGTTATACACCACCGCGCTTAATAAGCCAGTCCAAAGAGACAGGCGCATGGCGGACATTTCAACTGAAATCGGGCTAGGTAAAATCAACGCTTCTTGATCAGGATGCAGCAGGCTTTGTACTTTAGGATCGACAAAACTATAGGTAATGGCTTCCTGATAGCCGCGATCGACCAGCAGCGTTTTCACTCGCCGTAACGAAAGAGTTGCTTCGCGATGGGCGGTCATGACTAAATCAGCCCGAAGCGGTACGTCCGGAACGCTGTTATAGCCATAAACGCGGATAATTTCTTCGATCAGATCTTCTTCAATCGCCATATCGAAGCGCCAGCTTGGTGCAACAGCAGTCCAGCTATCGCCGTTATAAGTCACGTTACAACCCAGACGCGTAAGAATGTCAGTCACTTGCTCATCGGGGATAACATGACCCACTAATCGGTCGAGCTTGTGACGGCGCAGCACAATCGTCGCAGGTTTAGGCAACTGGGCTTTATCCGTTACGTCAACAACCGGCCCCGCTTGCCCACCACAGATTTCCAGCAGCAGCGCTGTCGCTCGTTCAATCGCGCGTTCTTGAAGAGCAGGATCCACGCCGCGCTCATAGCGATGGGAAGCGTCGGTGTGCAGACCATAACGACGCGCACGGCCAACAATGGCAAGCGGATTAAAATAGGCGCACTCAAGGAATACGTCTTTGGTCTCTTCGTTAACGCCGGAATGCTCACCGCCAAAAATGCCGCCTAATGCCAGCGTTTTTTGATGATCGGCTATCACAACGATATCTTGATTAAGCTTAACCTTGTTGCCATCAAGCAGAACCAGCTCTTCACCCTCTTTCGCCATGCGCACAACAATTCCGCCGTCGATACGAGCCAAATCAAACGCGTGCATAGGATGACCCAGTTCCAGCAAAACGTAATTGGTCACGTCAACCACCGGATCGATAGAACGAATTCCGCAGCGACGCAGCTTTTCACTCATCCACAGCGGCGTAGAGGCTTTAACGTTGATACCCTTTACCACGCGGCCTAAATAGCGCGGACAGGCTTGTGAAGCGTCGACCTGAATAGATATCGTGTCTGGTATAGTAGCCATTACCGGCGTCATGTCCGGTTCGATTAACGGTAATTTATTAATAACCGCAACGTCACGGGCTACGCCGATAATGCCTAAGCAGTCGGCACGGTTAGGCGTAACGCTAATCTCGACGGTCACATCATTGAGTTTCAGATATTCACGCAGGTCTTGGCCAATGGGGGCGTCTTCTGGCAGCTCAATGATACCGTTATGGTCTTCGCTGATACCCAGTTCAGAGAATGAACACAGCATACCTTCAGACGGCTCACCGCGTAGCTTAGCGGCCTTAATTTTAAAATCACCCGGCAGTACTGCGCCAACGGTGGCACAGGCCACGGTTAGCCCCTGACGACAGTTCGGGGCCCCGCAAACGATATCCAGCAGCCTATCGCCGCCAACGTTAACTTTGGTTACCCGCAGCTTATCGGCATTAGGATGTTGACCACACTCAACCACACGCCCGATAACAACACCGGTAAAGTCGCCGGCGACAGGCTCAACGCCGTCAACTTCCAAGCCAGCCATGGTGACCTGCTCTGATAAAGCTTCACGACTAATTGCAGGGTTGACCCATTCACGCAACCAGGATTCACTGAATTTCATGTTTTGGCTCCCGCTATTATTTGAATTGTTTTAAGAAACGAAGATCGTTTTCGAAGAAAGCGCGTAAATCAGTGACACCGTAACGAAGCATAGCTAAACGCTCCATTCCCATGCCAAAAGCAAAGCCCGAATACACTTCGGGATCGATGCCAACCCCGCGCAATACGTTAGGGTGAACCATGCCACAGCCTAGAACTTCCAGCCATTTACCATTTTTGCCCATCACGTCAACTTCAGCTGAAGGCTCGGTAAATGGGAAGTAAGACGGGCGGAAACGGATCTTCAGATCTTCTTCGAAGAAGTTAAGCAAGAAGTCGTGGATGGTACCTTTCAGGTTGGTGAAGCTGATATCTTTATCAACAATCAACCCTTCCATCTGATGGAACATTGGCGTGTGGGTTTGATCGTAATCGTTTCGATAAACCCGACCCGGAGCAATAATACGGATCGGTGGCTGTTGGTTATTCATGGTACGAATTTGTACACCAGAAGTCTGAGTGCGCAACAATCGCTTAGCGTCGAACCAGAAGGTGTCGTGATCGGCTCTGGCCGGGTGATGGGCCGGAATATTCAACGCATCGAAATTATGATAGTCATCTTCGATTTCAGGGCCGTTGGCCACGGCAAAGCCCAGTTCACCAAAGAAATCTGCGATCCGATCAATCGTGCGGGTAACCGGATGAAGGCCACCGTTTTCCTGACGACGGCCGGGCAGAGAAACATCGATGGTTTCCTGCGATAAACGGGCATTCAGTGCGGCTGACTCTAAGATGTTTTTACGGGCGTTCAGCGCATCTTGAACGTCCTGTTTAGCCTGATTAATCACCTGTCCTGCGGCAGGACGATCCTCTGCGGGGACATCGCGCAGAGATGTCATTTGCAACGTCAGGTGACCCTTTTTGCCTAAATATTCCACGCGAACTAAATCTAACGCGGCAACATCATGGGCTTCATCTATAGCGGCCTTTGCATTGGCAACCAGTTCAGCGAGATGTGGCATTATTTTCCTCTTCTTCCGGTTCCGGAAATCTAATTATTAGGTAATCAAACCCTGTTAAATGTTATATCCGTCATGCTTCAAGCGGCTGTTGCGTTGGCCTACCACCATCCTGCCGCTCGAAATATTTGGCTATATGATACATAAATACTTCACGACTAAATTTTAAAACAACAAAAAAGCCTCCTGATAGGAGGCTTTTAGCGCTAGTTTTCGTTTATTCTCTTACGCGCAAAGCCCCTTGAATTCAGGCGCTAAAGTAAAAAAAGAAACGGAAAATAACGGTACTCATGATGGTGTTACCCTGTATCGGTTTGAATATAAAGCGTTTAAAGTTTGCTTAGACCGCATAATACTACGTTTAATTACTCGCTATTACCAACAATTATATGAGCAATTAAAAGTAAAAGAGGGAGTATAAACTCCCTCTTCTATCTGGCTTACGCTAGAACTGATTTTGCTTTTTCTACTAAAGCAGCAAATGCCACTTTGTCGAATACGGCGATATCAGCCAAGATCTTACGGTCGATTTCAACAGAAGCCTTTTTCAGGCCATTGATGAAACGGCTGTAAGATAAACCATTTTGACGTGCAGCAGCGTTGATACGTGCAATCCACAGCTGACGGAACTGACGCTTACGTTGACGACGGTCACGGTAAGCATATTGTCCTGCTTTGATTACTGCCTGAAAGGCAACACGATATACGCGCGAACGGGCACCGTAGTAACCTTTCGCTTGCTTTAATATCTTCTTGTGACGTGCACGTGCGATTACACCACGTTTTACGCGAGCCATATGCTCTCTCCTATCGTTATATCTGAATTAAAAGTTATGCGTATGGCAAACATGCCACGACCAAGCCTAAATCTCCTTTAGAGACCAGACCTTTTGGACGTAGATGACGTTTACGCTTAGTTGCTTTTTTGGTCAGAATATGACGTAGGTTAGCGTGCTTACGCTTAAAACCGCCAGAGGCAGTCTTTTTAAAGCGTTTGGCCGCGCCACGCACTGTTTTGATCTTTGGCATAGTAAATATATCCACTTCGCATTGTTAATAAAACGAACCAGTTAGGCGAATAAAACCCGAACGGTATAAATACCATTCGGGTTTCACTACTTGTATGCCTTACTGTTTCTTCTTAGGGGCGAGCACCATCACCATTTGGCGGCCTTCAATCCTACTTGGGTAGGATTCAACAACTGCCAATTCGGCGAGATCGTCACGGACGCGGTTAAGCACTTCCATACCAATCTGCTGATGCGCCATCTCACGACCGCGAAAACGCAGTGTGATCTTAGCTTTATCGCCATCTTCCAGAAAGCGAATCAGGTTGCGTAGTTTGACCTGATAGTCGCCATCATCTGTACCAGGACGGAATTTAATTTCCTTGATCTGGACAACTTTTTGTTTTTTCTTCTGCTCTTTTGTAGCCTTACTCTTTTCATAGAGAAATTTGCCGTAATCCATCACACGGCAAACTGGCGGCTCAGCATTTGGACTGATCTCTACCAGATCAACACCTGCTTCTTCTGCTTTCTGCAGCGCTTCATTCAGACTGACAATCCCAATTTGCTCGCCATCGATGCCAGTTAATCGAACTTCACGGGCGCGAATCTCTGTGTTAATGCGATTAGGACGCGCTGTTTGAACTCTTTTTCCGCCTTTAATACTTTATTCCTCCAGTTGATTAAGACTACGACTGCGTATTTCTTGTTGCAGTTTTTCAATCACGTAACTTACGTCAAGACTGCCTAAGTCTTTTCCGCGGCGGGTGCGCACAGCAACGTTGCCAGCTTCAACCTCTTTATCGCCACAGACTAACATATAAGGCACGCGTCGTAGAGTATGTTCGCGAATTTTAAAGCCTATTTTTTCATTTCTCAAGTCTGCTTTCGCACGAATGCCCGCAGCCTGCAGTTTTTTGGTTAATTCACTGACGTAATCCGCCTGAGCATCGGTGATATTCATCACCACAACCTGCTGCGGCGCTAACCATGTCGGGAAGAAACCGGCGCACTCTTCAGTTAAGATGCCGATAAAGCGCTCTAATGAGCCTAAAATGGCCCGGTGAATCATAACCGGCACGTGGCGCTCGTTATCTTCACCTACGAAAGAAGCACTTAAACGCTCAGGTAATGAAAAGTCGAGTTGCACAGTACCACACTGCCATGCGCGATCCAAACAATCGTGTAAAGTAAATTCAATTTTAGGTCCGTAGAACGCACCTTCACCCGGCTGATAGTCAAACTCTAAACCGTTTGCGGTTAGCGCCTCGGCTAAATCGCGCTCTGCGCGATCCCACGTTTCATCGCTGCCAATACGCTTTTCAGGGCGGGTAGACAGTTTCACGCTGATATTCTGGAAGCCAAAAGTGCTGTACAGGTCGTAGACCATTTTAATACAGCTGGTTACTTCAGTACGTACCTGTTCTTCAGTACAGAAAATATGGGCATCGTCTTGAGTAAAGCCACGAACGCGCATCAGGCCGTGTAGCGAGCCTGATGGCTCATTGCGGTGGCAGCAACCGAACTCTGCCATTCTTAGCGGCAAATCGCGGTATGATTTTAAACCCTGATTGAAAATCTGGACGTGGCCCGGACAGTTCATGGGTTTAATGCAATATTCACGGTTTTCAGAAGACGTGGTAAACATCGCGTCTTTGTAGTTTTCCCAGTGCCCGGTTTTTTCCCACAGCACGCGATCCATCATAAACGGACCTTTTACTTCTTGATAATCGTATTCTCTAAGCTTCATACGCACGAAGGCTTCAAGCTCACGGAAGATAGTCCAGCCGTCATTGTGCCAGAACACCATGCCTGGCGCTTCTTCCTGCATATGATATAAATCTAATTGCTTACCGATCTTGCGGTGGTCACGCTTGGCGGCTTCTTCTAAACGCTGTAGATAAGCGCTAAGCTGCTTTTTATCCGCCCATGCGGTACCGTAAATACGCTGCAGCATTTTATTATTGCTGTCGCCACGCCAGTATGCGCCCGATACTTTCTGTAGTTTGAAATTATGGCAGAAACGCATGTTTGGCACGTGCGGGCCACGGCACATATCGACATACTCTTCATGGTGATACAGCGCCGGATGAGCGTCACGGCCGATATTTTCATCAAGAATACGTAATTTATATATTTCACCGCGGGCTTCAAAGGTGTTCCGAGCTTCCTGCCAGCTGACTTTCTTCTTAATAACGTCGTAATCTTTTTTAGCCAGTTCCAGCATACGCTGCTCAAGTAAATCGAGATCTTCCTGATTTAAGGCTCTGTCGAGATCGACATCATAATAGAAACCGTTGTCAATGGTCGGACCGATCGCCATTTTGGTATCTGGCCAAAGTTGCTGGATGGCATGCCCCAGCAGGTGGGCGCATGAGTGGCGAATAATTTCTAAGCCATCTTCATCTTTAGCCGTAATAATTTCTAATTTAGCGTCGTTCTCAATTAAATCACAGGCATCGATACGTTCACCGTTAATACGACCAGCGATGCAGGCTTTAGCCAGACCGGGGCCGATATCACGGGCGATATCCATCACTGAAACTGCATTATCGTATTGACGTTGGCTTCCATCAGGAAGAGTTATAACCGGCATGACATTTCCTTATTTACAGTGGTGACCCACACGACAGATCGCATGTAAAAAATTATTTATAATTAAATCAATGGATTGATATTACCGTTCGATTCACGAGTATCGAAACGGTACACAATGATGTACGCACACTGATTTGTAGTTATCGGTAGTTATCGTTTCCCAAAAAACGAAAGGCGGATTTTAGCACTGTGATTAGTGAGTTGATAGTGCAAGATTACGATTTAACCAATTTCAATCAGGCTGCCGTTGCTCTTGTTGGTTGAACCTGTAATCGCTTATGTCACACTCGTAAATATAAACACCGGAATTAGCTCCGGTGTTTATCGTTTATCAACCCAATTAAACTATAGCTCAGCGCCAAACAGCCGTTCAACGGTGTGCAGTGCCGCGTCAATATGATCGCCACCGAACAGATTAGCCCGGTTTAATAAATAGTACAGTTGATACAGCGGCTGACGTTCAATAAAGCCTTGAGGCAGAGGCCAAATGCTTTGATAGCCATCATAAATTTGAGCGGGTAAATGCGGATACAGCGGCAGCATGGCTAAATCACATTCGCGATCGCCCCAATAGCAGGCAGGATCGAAAATAACCGGACCAAGCGTACTAACGCCACAGTTAGCGGGCCAGAGATCTCCGTGTAACAATGAAGGCTGCGGATGGTGGCTCTTCAAGCGCTGTTTAACAAGGCCAATGATAGTATCAATATCACCATAGTAGAGCCCTTTTTCATTGGCCAGCTGTAATTGCCAGCCAATGCGCTGTTCGGCAAAAAATACGTTCCAGTAGCGCTGCCAGGCATTAGGCTGAGGCGTGGTGGCTAAATCACTATCAAAATCTAGCCCGAACTGGGGCTGATCGCTCCATTGGTGGAGTTTAGCTAATTGCTGACCAAGGCAATAAGCGTGATGGGCATCCAGCGGTTTCTGAGGTAAATACTCAAGCAGTAGAAAACTATGGTCACGGTCATAGCCAACGCCATAAACCTCTGGCACCCGAACCGTTTTACTTTTAGCCAGCATGGCTAACTGGTCAGATTCGGCGGTAAATATGGGTAAAATGTCGCGCGTGTCATACTTAATAAAGACGTCTTTTTCTCCGTTGCTGGCCCTGCGAGCGTGATGAATATCTCCTCCCGGCAATTCCCCTTTCTCAGTGATGGTATAAGCTTCACCCCAATACTCACTCAATAAATGACTGACGGATTGCCACATGACATTACCCCAAGGTTATGATCAAGATGGTCTCAGGTTAACCTGTTGATGGCTGAGAAACCTCGATCTAAAGCACAGCTTTGGCTTAAAAGACGCGTTTAACCAGCGCGCTGGTCCCACCATTGTATGGACAGAATGAAGAAAGCAACATAAGAGGAATGTTATAGGCTAGTGTAAATTCGCTAACCTATAATATTAAAGGTAGAAGAGAATGTGGAAATATTAAAGCATATCGATCATGCGTAGGATGGCATAAACAATCACACCCCAGATAACCGGTGAAACATACAGTAAACCAAACTGAGCAAAGATCGAGGTATTAGGAATCGAAACCAGCGCCTGAAGCTCTTCACGGCCACGCCCTTCTGCACCATTCATCCCTTCCAGTGCAGCCCGCTGAATTACGCCTTCTCGAATAGCGTATACACGCTTAGTTAAGCGGGCTCCGGCAGCCTGTAGCGCTAATCCAACAAAGATTAAAGCAAAAATGACGATAAACCACAGTGAACAACTCGAAGACCAGTTGCTTAGGTTTGGAAGCGGCGAATTAACCCAAAAGTACTCACAAAAACCCGTGTACTGACGGACAATATCGACCATGACATTAATAAAATCCATAACAACAGCAGTCATTTCACGCACCTGCTCTTTAGGCGCAACGAGATATTTGAGCAACGAAATAATCGTTGAAACTAATGCCGGAATAAAAATGACTATGCCAACAATGCGTTTGATTAACGCAACAACGTTGGCCTGATGGTGAGTCATACTGCCTCCATGTTGAAACACCTGATTTCTCATTAGAATAAGAAACCCTTTCTGAGCCTGAAATAATAGCTAACCCAAATTTCAGACAATATAAAGGCCCGGTATGATAATCAGTACCGGACCTTCTTTTTATTCTAGTGTAGAACAGCGATTAAGCTATAAGTTACTATTAACGCTAGTGCAAAAACGGTGGTGGTTAAAGACCATTTTAAATCAGAACACATATCGTTTTTCCTTAAGGTAAACTGACGCTGAGTGATAAACTCTGGCTAAGAACTAAAAAATACGCCAAAATTCACCGCCAGTTATCACTGAAGCCTTTAATTAAGGCTAACTACAATGACGATAACTTAAATTCTACACCGTTTTGCTTTTAAAGTGTAATCCGTTAACCGAAAGAAAAAGCAATCGTTAACTTATCCGTTTACACTCTATTTAATACTAGTGAAAGCTCAGGAGTACTCTGTCTTATGGCAACAATAAAGGATGTGGCTAAACATGCTGGCGTCTCTACAACAACGGTCTCCCACGTTATTAATAAAACTCGTTTTGTAGCTGAAGATACCAAAACGGCCGTCTGGGCAGCCATTAAGCAATTGAACTATTCTCCTAGCGCCGTTGCCCGTAGCTTAAAAGTCAATAACACTAAAACTATTGGCCTGCTCGCGACATCAAGCGGCTCACCCTATTTTGCCGAAGTCATTCAGGCAGTAGAAGCAGCCTGTTACAAAAAAGGCTATACCCTGATCTTATGTAACTCACAAAACGATCTGGAAAAGCAGGAATCCTACCTCGCCATGCTGGCTCAAAAGCGGGTCGACGGCATGCTGGTTATGTGTTCTGAATATCCGGCTCCGCTGCTCAATCTATTGCAGAATTACCACAATATCCCAATGATGGTAATGGACTGGGGTAAGCACAGCGATTTTACTGACAATATTGAAGATAACGGTTTCCACGGTGGATATCTGGCTACCCGCTATTTGATCGACCGCGGCCATAGGGAAATTGCGACCATCACCGGACAGCTTAATGAGCATACCGGGCGTGAGCGGCATAAAGGCTTTTTATATGCGCTAAAAGAGGCCAAAATTGCTATTCCTGATGAATGGATTATCGAAGCTGACTTCCAGCCGCATGAAGGCTATGAAGGAATGATGAAGCTGCTTAACGTGTCCAAACGCCCTACCGCACTATTTTGTGGCGGCGACGTGATTGCGATGGGTGCGCTTTGTGCCGCCGGTGAAATGGGGCTTCAGGTACCGGAAGATATTTCCGTTATCGGATATGACAATATTGCCAACACCCGCTTCTTTAACCCACCGTTGACCACCATTCAACAGCCGAAAGAAACGTTGGCTGAAATGGCTCTGGATATGCTGCTGGATAAGATCATTAATAAGCGTGAAACCAACAATTCGATTGAATTACATCCCGAGCTGGTTGAACGCCATTCAGTCACTGACGGACCTCACTTGAATAAATAGTAATTGGAACGTTGAGTTAGCTATACCAGAAGGCACCTTTACCGGTGCCTTCTTAGTTAATATACCTTCAATTACTTCAGATATTGGCCCGAACGCAATGCTTCAATACGTTTATCTAAGGGAGGATGCGACAAAAACAGCTCGCTAAATGCCTTCGATTTACCGTTAATACAGAAAGCCAGCATCGTTGACTCTTCCTGAGGCTCATAGCTGGTTTTTAACCGCTGTAACGCAGCAATCATTTTTTCGCGACCCACTAAGCTTGCCGATCCGGCATCAGCCCTGAACTCACGGTGGCGTGAAAACCACATGGTGATAATATTGGCCAGAACGCCAAACACCAGTTCAAGCACCATCGACACCGCAAAGTAAATCATTGAGTTACCGGACGAGTTTTCATTACCCCGATTAGACAGAAAACCCGCAGCAATCTGAGCCAAAAGCCTCGAAATAAAGATAACAAAGGTATTTACTACACCTTGCAGTAACGTCATTGTGACCATGTCACCATTAGCAATATGGCTAATCTCATGGGCCAATACCGCTTCAGCTTCATCACGGCTCATGTTTTGCAATAAACCGGAGCTAACAGCGACCAGCGAAGCGTCACGCCTTGCGCCGGTGGCAAATGCATTGATATCCGGCGCCTGATAGATAGCAACCTGGGGCATGGCAATACCGGCCTGTTGAGATTGGCGCTTCACCGTATCGACCAACCAGCGTTCAGCCTCACTGCTCGGTTGCTCAATAACCTGCCCGCCAACGGCGCGTAAAGCCATCCATTTAGACAGCCACAGTGAGACAAAAGCACCGCCAAAGCCGAACAGCCCTGACATAATCATCAGTCCTTGAACGCTGCTTCCCTGAATACCGGTCAGGCTCAGTACCAGCCCAAAAACCAGCATAACCGCAAGGTTAGTTAATAAAAAGAGCGCTATACGCATCATAAAATGACATTTCCTCAGAGAAGTAAAAATAGTTAGTACTATCCTGATCTTATGGGTTAATAGCTGAAATTCAAGGGTAGCTGGGCAATCTTTAACAATCAGTTCATAACTTTACAATTGTGAATAAATAGCTGCACGTGGCGAACCGTCTACCACTCAATCGCCTGTCTAAGTATAGCCCGATTAAACGCTGGTAAAAAAATAAGGCGCACCCTGTGCGCCCTATTTAACTAAACTAACTTATTGAACTGGTTAATCTTTCTTTACTGCTACGTCTACTTTTTCTAACGTAGCCAAGTCCAGAGCGATTAACACAGTTTCATCCAGATAAGGATCTGCATCTTTATAATCTTTAGGCAAATCTTCAAGGGATTTTAACGGCTTCTTACCATCGCGGGCTAAACGCTCATTAATACGTTTTAACCGGATTGCATCGTCTTCATTGCTCTCTTTTTCCCGCTTAGCGTAGTTAAGCGATATCGAGGCACGCTTATCTTTATTGGCTTTATAGCGGGCAATATCCTGCATGATGAACTGGAACTCAGGATCGTTTACGATGCGCTCATCGTGATCTTTTATCAACGTTGGAATATAGCGGCGCTCATCCCCCTGAAGGGTATAAGTTGCTTTATCGATGCTATCCCAGGGCAGTGCGTTATCTTCGAAACTTTCACCGGTTTCAACAGGATCAATCCCCGTTGGCATAATGATATCCGGCGTTACGCCTTTACGCTGAGTACTACCACCGTTGATCCGATAGAACTTCTGAATGGTGTACTGTACCGACCCTAATTCAGGCCAGTCAGGGCGAAGCATTTGATCGTAGATACGGTTTAAAGCACGATGTTGCTGAACGGTACCTTTACCAAAGGTAGGTTCACCGACAATTAATGCCCGACCGTAATCCTGCATTGCTGCGGCAAAAATTTCTGATGCAGAGGCGCTAAAACGGTCAACTAAAACCACCAGAGGCCCTTTATAATAGACAACGCCGTCGTTATCACTGTCTTCGCGAACTTTGCCATTGTTATCACGAACTTGAACAACCGGGCCACTTGGAATAAACAGCCCTGACAAAGAAACCGCTTCAGTTAGTGCACCACCGCCATTGGAACGCAAATCGATGATAATACTATCAACATTTTGCTTAGTCAGTTTTTGCAATTGCGTTTTTACGTCATCGGTTAAACCAACGTAGAAGCCCGGAATATCTAATACGCCGATTTTCTTTTTATCAATGGTCTTCAACGTCATCTTAACGGCGCGATCTTCAAGGCGAATTCGTTCGCGGGTTAATACCACGGTTTTGGCTTTAGCGCCTTTACCCGCAGGTAAAATTTCCAGACGAACCTTACTGCCTTTCGGACCTTTAATCAGTGCAACAACGTCATCAAGACGCCAACCGATAACGTCAACTATTGGCTTATCTTGCTGACCTACGCCAACGATCTTATCGCCAACGACAATCGATTTGCTCTTAGCCGCAGGGCCACCGGCAACCAATGAGTTAATTTGAGTATAGTCATCTTCCATCTGCAACACGGCACCAATACCTTCTAATGAGAGGCTCATTTCGGTATTAAACTGCTCAGTATTACGCGGTGACAGGTAGTTGGTATGAGGGTCAATTTCGCGAGCGAATGCGTTCATCAGCGTTTGGAAAACGTCTTCACTCTTAGTTTGAGTCAACCGTTTAATCGCCGACTGATAGCGTTTGGTCAGAATTTCTTTGATTTCTGGCCATTGTTTACCTGCCAGCTTAAGATTCAGCGCATCATATTTAACTTTGGCATACCAAAGCTGGTCCAGCTCTTCTTGCGTTTTTGGCCACGCCGACTTACTTCGGTCAACTTCAATCGAGTCATCACCGTCAAACGTCATCGGTTTTTCCAACAGCGTCAGAGCATACTGTAGACGTTCAAAACGACGCTTCTGGGAAAAATTATACAGCGCATAGACCGTATCTAATTCACCCGATTTCAGCTCTTGGCCCAACGTCGCTTTTTTATCCGCGAAGCTTGCCACATCGGATGCCAACAGCACATTGTGGCTAAAGTCCAACATGTTCAGATAACGATCGAAAATTTTCGCTGAAAAAGCATCATCTAGCTCAAATTGCCGATAGTGAGAACGGGTAAAGCGAGCCGTAACGCGCTCACTCACCGTGGCATGTTGAGCTTCCTGTTTTAAATCAGGCAGCTGATCGATGCTGTACGTTGTGTCTTTAGCATAACTTAATCCCGCTAGAAATAAGCCTGCAATTGCCGTTAACCGGACTAAGTTATTCATGCCCTGCCAGACCTCCGCCTCAGAACTGTAAATGTTCCGCACGTACAATCATTGCTAAACCAGAAGCAAGCTGTACGCGCACACCGTCTTTTGCGATTTCAAGCACTGTGGCATCCATAGCACTTTTACCCGCACGAACCCGTACATTCTGCCCGGTTTTCAACGCAGCCATGTCTGCGGCTGACGCAGTGCGCGTTTTCTCAACCTCTTTCACCGGCGCGGCTACGCGAGGTGCAACTGGCTTAGATTTTGGCTGCGATGGAGTGCGGGAAGGCGCCTGATCCGCGTTTGGTGCTGGTTTCTTAGCTGCCGGGCGAGGACGACGATTTTGCGTAGCCTCTCCTGACTCGCGACGCTGAGCCGCACGCTGCGCCTGAACGCGGGCTTTCGCCTCTTCCAGTTGCTTGCGGGCGTGTTCAACGTGTTGTTCTTCTAATGCGCCACAGTCCGCGCCGTCAAGATCTACGCGTTGAGCATCGGCTTTAATACCGTGAAGATAACGCCAGCTTGATGTATATAAACGTAACGCGGTGCGTAGCTGTGTTTTGCTAAACAGCGTTTCTTCAGGCAGGCGCGTAACCACATCCTGAAAAATACCGATCTTCAGCGGACGAGCGTCCCCTTCTGTGGTGAAACAAAGAGGGAACTTTTCTGCCAGATAGGCAATGACTTCTTTACTGCTGTTCAACTTAGGTTGATTTTCCATGAAATTTCCTGATTACAACGAGCTTGCCAACCAACGCAGGCATAAATTACGCGCCATTATAATGACGCTCTCAGTAAAAGCTACGTTATCCGCACTACAAGTTTAAACTCATGATAATAAAAAAACCCTTAGCTTTGTGAAATGTGCTTGGAAAGCACGTCCACAAAGGCCTTGAGGCCCCTTTCGTCATCATTGTCAAAACGGTTAAATACCGTACTATCGATGTCTAAAACACCAATAATATCGCTGCCTGCGTAAACAGGTAGCACAATTTCAGCATTGCTTGCACTGTCGCAAGCAATATGTCCTTCAAACTGATGGACATCTCCAATTCGTTGAATTTGTTTTTCTGCAACTGCCGTACCACACACGCCCCGACCAACAGGAATACGGGTACAGGCAATTTTTCCTTGAAAAGGTCCTAACACTAACACATCATTTTTTAATAAATAAAAGCCGACCCAGTTGATGTTTTCAAGCCGTTCAAACAATAAAGCGCTGCAATTAGCCAATGTGGCTATTAGATCGTATTCTGCATCGATCAACGCGCCCAAATCTCTTTGCAGTTCAGTATAAAACTTTTCTTTATTCATCTTATCAACATAAACCATTAAATAATTCGTTCTACAAGCGGAATAAATACATTTTAAATATTAGCTATATCGACTTTGGCTGCGTTTAATATTTAGCCACCCGCCAGTTTAACTTTAAAACCTTTCAATTCTAGCAGGACTTTTAAGTCATCGCGCTTATCACCCTGAATTTCAATCATTCCGTCTTTAACCGCCCCGCCGCAACCGCATTTCTTTTTCAGCTCTGCAGCCAGTTTTTGAAGGGCTTCGTCATCAAGGTCTACGCCAGAAATAATACACACGCCTTTGCCTTTTCGCCCGCTGGTTTGGCGCTGAATTCTAACAATTCCGTCGCCTTTAGGGCGTTGAGCCTTGGTTTCATCTTGTGTAATCCGGCCAGAATCGGTGGAATAAACTAATCGGCTATTATTATTCGTCATGGTGAATTAACTCAAGCTGGCCAGAATATCCCGCAGGGCCTGAGCAGGATCGGCGGCCTGCGTTATCGGACGCCCTATCACCATATAGTCAACGCCAGCAGCCTGCGCCTGTGGCGGTGTCATTACCCGGCGCTGATCGCCCAAATCGCTGCCTACCGGGCGAATACCCGGCGTGACTAACTGGAATGATGCACCAAACTGAGATTTCAGGTGCCCGGCTTCGTGGGCGGAACAGACTACACCATCTAAGCCATTATCTTTAGATAATCGGGCTAACCGCTCTGCATGTTCTTGTAACGAAGCGTTAATGCCAATGCCGCGTAAATCGCTTTCGTCCATGCTGGTTAATACCGTCACCGCAATTAATTTAGGCGCGTCGGTGCCATAAGGTAACAATGCTGTTTTAGCCGCTTCTAGCATTCTTGCTCCGCCGCTGGCGTGCACATCAACCATCCAAACGCCTAGTTCAGCCGCGGCTGCCACACTCTTGGCCACGGTATTAGGAATATCATGAAATTTTAAATCAAGGAAAACGTCAAACCCGCGATTGTGCAGTTCGCGCACCAGTTCAGGCCCGCACAGAGAGAACATCTCTTTACCAATTTTTAAGCGACAATCTTTTGGCTCAATTTGGTCAGCAAGCGCAAGGGCTGAACGTTGATTATCATAGTCCAGAGCGACAATAATGGGTGAAGCCGACGTCGACATGTTCATTTCCTGTAAGGCTATTTACACGATGTCCCGGATAACCAGACACCAACAATTTTATTCAATTACTGACCATCCAACCCGCGAATAGGTTTAACGGTTGACCATGCCCGACAAGACGGGCAGTGCCAGTAAAGCGAATTGGCCGTCAGGCCGCATTTCTCACAACGATAACGCGGTTTGGTTCTGATTTGTTCACCGACCATATTTTGTAAAACGATCAGGCTCTCTTTGGCCCGCCCTTCCTCAGCATCTGCCAGCTGATAATCCATCAACCGATAAAAGCCTCGCGTCGTCGGGCGATGCTGTAGCTGGCGGTTAATGTAGGTTTGAGCAACATCACGACCGTCACGCTGCTCTAACTCGTCGGCTAACATTAATTCTGCTGCCGATCCGGACTGTTCCGCAACGCAACGCTTCAGGTAATCCATCCACTCATCGGGCCGGTTTAATCGCTGGTAGCATTCGTACAGCATCGGTATGGTTTCGCTAACAAAGTCTTTATCCTGCTCGATAACCCGTTTTAGCTCGTTAATCGCGTTAATATCGTCGTTGCGGGCAATCCAGATCCTTCCCAGCATAATAGAGGCTCTGGCGCAGTTATTATCGGCCGCCGAGGCCTTTTTTAATAACCCCATAGCTTTATCCAAATCGTCAGATCCCATTGCCTGAAGGGCTAGTTCGCAGTAAAAGTGAGCAACTTCAACGCGCAGAGCCTCTTTACCCGATTTGATCAGCTTTTCTGCAACATCAATCGCCTGTAGCCAGTCGCTGGTAGCCTGATGAATAATCAGTAGCTGCTGCAAAGAGACTATTCTAAAGTCTTCTTCATTAATGAGCTGAGTGAACATCTGTTCGGCGCGGTCATACAGCCCGGCAGCCATGTAGTCACGCCCTAGCTGTTGAGTCGCCAAAAGGCGTTGTTCAAAAGACAGTGAGGCACTTTCCATCGAAGACTGGTGAATTCTTATCGCGCGGTCAACCTCGCCTCTGGAGCGGAACAGATTGCCTAACGTGAGGTGGGCTTCAAAAGCGCCGCCGTCTTCTTTAAGCATATCAACGAAGAGATCAACGGCTTTATCTTGCTGATTAGAAAGGAGGAAGTTCACACCGTCCACGTAACCACGGGACAGTTTATTTGCTTCTTGTTGCCGCTCCTGCTGGACGCCCCTTCGGCCCATATACCAACCGTAAGCAGCGGCTACGGGCAGTAACAGAAACAGCAGTTCAAGCATACAACATTATTCCTTATTGGATGACGGAGTCAGCACGGGCGAACTATTAGCCGATGCAGATGAGTCAGTTTGTTGTAAACGCTTAATTTGACGCTCGGCACGGCCTAAACGTAAACGCAGGCGTAAATAGAAAAGTCCACTGACCAGCCACCCCAAAACAAGACCACCGCCGAACAAAACGGCCAGCAGGGTTGATAGCGTATAGTCTCCCTTAGCAACTAAAAAGTTGAAGGTGACAACTTGTTCGTTATGCGCACCCAGCGTTACGGAGATAACCAGGATAACGATAACCAACAACACAATTAGTAAATATTTCACATTGCTATCCAACATAGAGATAAACGGATGAATTGTACCAAGAATACTTTACTTTTGTCCGGCTTAACTTAGCATTTCTATTGATAGATAGAAAATTGAATTCTATCTTACAACCACTTTGCTATCTGTTAATAATACTATCACATAATCAGCTATGCCTTTTGTCATAGTATTTATTATTCCTCACACTTATTAAGTCTTGCAATGTGAAGGCGCTTCATTGAGCGTCATCACCCGGCGATTGATAACCCCACAGGCCGCAAACGCAAACAGCCCGCTAAGAAGAATTGAGACGATTAAATCCTCCGGCCAGTGCATCCCCAATAATAAGCGACTTGCAGCAACCGCCGTGGCCCAAACCATCAAAACGGTGGCGCTAACATAACGACGACGAGGCCACAGCAATCCAACGCCTAACAATGCCCATGTGGCGGTGAATAGCGTATGTCCAGAGGGGAATGAGTAACCGGTTTCACGTTCCCAATGTTTAGATAACCACGGCGGAACGCGGTCTTCCTGCTTTAACCGTTGCTCAACGACCTTAGCCCTCTCTTTACGCGACAGCGAATAAAAAGCGGTATCGTCAATATGGAATTCATTTTCCATCCACAGAACAAAAGGCCGGGGTTCTTCTACCGTCTCTTTAATTGCGGACTTTATCGCCTGCCCGCCCACAATAGTGACGGCCAGAATAACCATCAGATAAATGCCTTTTTTCATTGACAGTTGTAGACGCCAGACGAACCAAAGCGCCAGAACGGCACTGGTCAACGCCCCCCAAGGGGAACTCGAGGTTTCAGTTATCCAGAATAATGGTCGAAGAAACGGATTATTTTCCGAAGGAGTCCAAAACCAGTCGCTAATCCAAACGATCAATGGCATCGCTAAAAGAATGAAAACACCACAGGCCGTTCGTTTTGCCAGATTTAACATGCTCAGTCCCAACTTGGATCTATTGCGGCCGCATATAATCCCATAAAATGGATGAAAATAATAAAAATACCGTAATCGGGCGAGCTGATTTTTTATTAACTATCGAGCAACAAAATCAATCTGATTAGATTATACTTGTGCGCCTCATTGCGTGGATTAACCGGATAGCATTAAAAACGTTAGGTTAATGGCGGATATAAATCAAAACGCATCGCGTAATCATTAGTTATTGGAGAATATCATGCAGCTAAAAAGAGTGGCAGAAGCAAAATTACCGACCCCATGGGGAGATTTTCTTATGATCGGTTTTGAAGAGCTTGCCACGGGGCATGACCATGTTGCACTCGTTTATGGTGATATCAGCGGCAACCAGCCGGTATTAGCCAGAGTTCATTCAGAGTGTTTGACCGGTGATGCGTTATTCAGCCTACGCTGCGACTGTGGTTTTCAGCTTGAAGCCGCATTACAGCACATTGCGGAAGAAGGTCGCGGTGTATTAATTTACCACCGTCAAGAAGGCCGGAATATTGGTTTGTTAAATAAGATCCGGGCCTATGCTCTTCAGGATAAAGGGGCTGATACCGTAGAGGCAAACCATCAGTTGGGTTTTGCCGCCGATGAGCGTGACTTCACACTGTGCGCTGACATGTTCAAATTACTGAATATTCCGTCGGTAAATTTACTCACCAATAATCCGAAGAAAGTAGAAATACTGACTGAGGCAGGGATTAATATTGCTAATCGCGTACCGCTATTGGTTGGCCGTAATCCTAAAAATGAGAAATACCTCGATACCAAAGCCGCCAAAATGGGGCATTTACTGACTAAATAAGCGTTTCCTAGCCCGCTAACCACGGGCTGAATGCTTATTAACGCGTCGGTAACTCGATATTTTCAAATAGCGCGTCGATGTCTTCAGGCGCTCTCAGCGCGACGGCTTTATCAACAATATCTCGGGTTAAGTGCGGAGCAAATCCTTCGATAAAGCTATACATATAGCTTCTCAGGAAGGTGGTACGCCTAAAGCCAATTTTAGTGGTGCTGTGCGGGAAAATATGGCTGGCATTCAATACTACCAGATCGGGATCTTCTATCGGGTCTATCGCCATATTAGCCAAAACCCCCACGCCTAACCCCAAACGGACATAAGTTTTAATCACATCAGCATCGGTGGCGGTGAACACAATCTTAGGCGTTAACCCTGCCCGGCTAAAGGCAATGTCCAGCTCTGAGCGCCCGGTAAAACCGAAGGTATAAGTGACTAACTGATATTCAGCCAGCTCTTCAATAGTAACCTGCTTTTTACCGGCCAAAGGGTGATCTGCTTTTACTACCACGGCACGATTCCAGTGGTAACAGGGTAACATCACTAAGTCGTCATACAAATGCAGCGCTTCCGTTGCTATCGCAAAATCGGCACTTCCCTTAGATACCGCTTCGGCAATTTGCGTGGGCGAACCCTGATGCATATGCAAAGAAACGCGTGGGTAACGTTCAATAAAAGATTTTATCGCCTTAGGCAGCGCATATCGGGCCTGCGTATGGGTTGTTGCCACATACAGCGACCCTTGATCCGGATAGGTATGCTCACCGGCTACCGCTTTAATTGCGTCAATTTTTGACAGCACTTCACGGGCGATACGTATGACTTCAAGCCCGGCCGGAGTCACCTCGGTTAAGTGTTTACCGCTACGGGTGAATATTTGAATACCCAATTCATCTTCCAGCATCCTGACCTGCTTACTGATGCCCGGCTGAGAGGTGTAGAGGCGTTCTGCCGTAGAAGAGACGTTCAGGTTATGATTGACCACTTCCACGATATAGCGAAGCTGCTGTAATTTCATGCTTTACACCACCAATTAACGATTATCAAAAACACTGATAAAAAATAGGCATCACTTTTTCAGTTTGACGAGGCTGAACGCTTAAAAACTGAAACTTATAGCGTACCGCTGGCGAACGCAATAGCAGACAAACGTTTGCCAAACGCTCAAAACAAAAACGCCCTACGGTTAAATTATATGCAGGGCGTTATATATCAAGCAATATTCAACTTAACCGTTGAATTTGATTACTTTTTAGCTTCTATCCACTTACCATCGACATAAAACATGGACCAACCGGTCGCTTTTCCGTCTTTCTCTGAAGAGACATACTGCTGCTTTGTCTTACGGCTAAAGCGAACAATTGACTTATTGCCTTCAGGATCGGCCAGCGGCGCATCGGCCAAATAGCTTAACTTCTCGGGTAAGCGATCTTTAAACCGGCGCAGCTCTTCAACAGACGGTGCCCGAGTTTCACGTGATTTAGGAAAGGTATTTGCCGCTAAAAACACGCCGGCCGCGCCGTCACGCAGAACAAAGTAAGCGTCAGACTTTTCGCAGGCAAGCTCAGGCAACGGAACCGGATCTTCTTTTGGTGGCGCAATGTCACCGCTGCGTAAAATCTTACGGGTATTCTTACAATCAGGATTAGTACAGCCCATGTATTTACCAAAACGCCCTACCTTCAGGTGCATTTCGCTACTGCATTTTTCGCACTCAATCACCGGGCCGTCATAACCCTTAATGCGGAACTCGCCCTCTTCGATCTCATAGCCGTCACACTCAGGGTTATTACCGCAAACGTGAAGTTTACGCTTGTTGTCGATTAGGTAGCTGTCCATCGCCATACCACACTTATCGCAGCGATGACGGGCGCGCAGCGCGTTAGTTTCAGCCGCGTCGCCTTCAAGTACGTTCAAGACTTCAGATTCAGGAATCAGGTTAATGGTTTGCTTACAACGCTCTTTCGGTGCTAACGCATAGCCAGAACAGCCTAAGAATACGCCGGTACTGGCGGTGCGAATTCCCATTTTGCGACCACAGGTCGGGCAATCTAATGAGGTTAGAATAACCTGATTCGGACGCATTCCGCCCTCTTCGGGATCTTTTTCAGCCATGCCCAACTGACTGCTAAAATCGGCGAAGAAGTCGTTTAATACGCCTTTCCACGATGCTTTATTGGTTGCAACGTTATCCAGATCGCTTTCCATGCGCGCAGTAAAATCGTAGTTCATCAACTCGCGGAAGCTCTCTTCCAAACGGTCAGTGACTATCTCACCCATTTTTTCAGCGTAGAAGCGGCGGTTTTCAGTATGAACATAGCCGCGATCCTGAATGGTTGAAATGATTGACGCGTAGGTTGACGGGCGGCCAATGCCGCGTTTTTCCAATTCTTTAACCAATGACGCTTCACTAAAACGTGCCGGCGGCTTGGTAAAATGTTGGCTAGGCAGCAGTTTATCCAAATTAAGCGCAGTACCGACGGCAATTGCCGGTAGCGTTTTATCTTCATCATTTTTACGTAATGCAGGCAGTACGCTAGTCCAGCCGTCAAAACGCAGCGTACGGCCTTTGGCCTTCAGCAAGAAGTCGTCAGCTTTCACCGTTAGGGTGGTTGAATCATACTTAGCCGGTGTCATCTGACACGATACAAACTGACGCCAGATCAGCTGATACAAACGCTGAGCATCAGACTCCATATCTTTCAGCTGTTCAGAAACCACGTTGACATCAGAAGGACGAATCGCTTCGTGCGCCTCTTGTGAGTTCTCTTTGCTACTGTATTGATTCGGCTGTTCCGGTAAGTATTTGTTGCCAAATTTTTCGCCGATATAGCCGCGAACCATGGTTAACGCATCCTGACTCAGGTTGGTTGAATCGGTACGCATATAGGTAATATGACCGGCTTCATACAGACGCTGAGCCATCATCATGGTTTTCTTCACGCCAAAGCCTAAACGGGTGCTGGCAGCCTGCTGTAGCGTAGAGGTAATAAACGGTGCCGACGGCTTACTGCTGGTCGGCTTATCTTCACGCTCCAATACCTCGTAGCGGGCCTTTTGCAGCAACGCAACCGCAGCGTGAGTTTCATCATGGGTGACGGGCTTAAAGGCTTTATCATTACGGTGAGTCACCTCCATTTGCAGAGTAACATCACTGCCGTTATTCAGATCGGCATGCAGTTCCCAATACTCTTCGGGAACAAACGCTTTGATCTCACGCTCACGCTCAACCACCAAACGAACGGCAACCGATTGAACCCGACCGGCAGATAAACCGCGTGCGACCTTTTTCCACAACAGTGGTGAAACCATATAGCCAACAACCCGATCCATAAACCGGCGGGCCTGTTGAGCATTAACCCGATCGATGTTTAGCTCGCCCGGCTGTTCAAATGCCTGTTGGATGGCATTTTTAGTAATTTCGTTAAACACCACCCGACGATATCGGCTATCGTCACCGCCAATAACCTCCCGCAGGTGCCATGCAATGGCTTCCCCTTCGCGGTCAAGGTCGGTTGCGAGATAGATGGTGTCAGCTTTTTCAGCTAACGCTTTAAGTTCAGCGACGACTTTTTCTTTGCCCGGCAGAATTTCATAGTGCGCAGCCCAGTCATGATAAGGATCGATGCCCATACGGCTCACTAACGCCTGCTCAGCATCCTTTTTGACTTTTTTAGCTTTACCGTCTTTATTTTTCGCAGAGGCGCTGCTTTTGGTAGTTGCTGACCCACTTGTAGGCAAATCCCGGATATGACCAACGCTGGACTTAACCACGTAGTCATTTCCTAGATATTTATTAATCGTTTTGGCCTTTGCCGGGGACTCCACAATGACGAGCGCTTTACCCATAATATTGTTTACCTAAATTAGCCTTGAATGACTGAAACACGGCATTTAAAAATTGCGCGGGTTAGTGAAGAAGCATGCCTTCTATATTGTAGCGAAAATATAGAATCTCAATAGCCATCCTGCACAGCGCAACGTTAAGTCTGCGCCAAACCTCGGATAACCATCGGATATTTGCTAACGGCAGTGCTAGTTCTACACCCGAAAGCCCATAACTCTACCTGATAAAAACCACTACGCAACAAAATTAGCTGCGCAACTATTTATTTAGCGATATTTTTTAATAATCATCAATCACGCAGGGATCCCGACGGTTTGCCGTTTACGCGTTGATCTGGCTTAGCCATAGGACTAAAATAACCCACTCCAAATTTCTAACCTGAGCGATTTTATGCGTAATGATACCGTCCCTATTTCCCGTCAGGCGTTACTCGCCGAAGCTAATCAGATAATTCAAAATCATGAAGACTTCATCCACGGTATCGAAGCCTCTGGCGTAGAGCAAAAAGGCAACGTTCTGGTTTTTCGCGGTGAGTTCTTTCTTGATGAGGATGGATTACCAACGCGCAAAACAACGGCCGTATTTAATATGTTTAAGCATTTGGCTCACGTTTTGTCTGCCAAGTATCATTTGGAAGAGTGATAGCGCTTCGGGTGAAAGTCAGGCTTGTAATTTGATTTCAGCGTAAGTTTCGTCCGCATCGTCAACGCCGGAATATTGATTCTTCCTAGCGGCCGAAGGGCGGCGTTTTTAAGACTGAACAATGTCTTATCAAGGTTTGTCATCAACATAAAAGGGGCCTGTTTTGGCCCCTTTTATATTTTGAACGTTTGACTCAGTCGCTAATCGATCAGACTAACGGCTTCTGGCCGCGCTGCCACCAGCGTAACAGCAAGCGATCGGCCCCTTCGGCTAAGCTGCCGCTCAGGCGGTCAAGCAGGCGTTTACGCTGCGCATAGCGCACGCTGATAACATCACGATCTTTTATTTGGGCAATCACTAAATCATCGCTGGTACCGATAGCATCAATCAACCCTTTCTCCATCGCCTGAGAGCCAAACCAGTGTTCTCCGGTCGCTACGCTGTCGATATCTAACGACGGGCGCTGTTGGCGAACGAAATCCTTAAACAGCTGATGAGTTTCATTCAGCTCTTCTCTGAACTTCTCTCTGCCCTGATCGGTATTTTCGCCGAACAGCGTTAAGGTGCGTTTAAATTCACCGGCCGTGTGTAGCTCAACGTCAATATCATTCTTTTTCAATAAACGATGGAAGTTAGGCACCTGAGCAACCACGCCAATAGAACCAATAACCGCAAAAGGCGCAGCCACAATGTGGTCAGCCACGCAGGCCATCATATAACCACCGCTGGCGGCAACTTTATCAACCGCGGCGGTTAAACGAATTCCGGCTTTGCGTAGGCGATCTAGCTGGGAAGCAGCCAAGCCATAGCCATGCACCATTCCACCCGGGCTTTCGAGCTTCAGTAACACTTCATCACCCGGTTTGGCGATAGCCAGAACTGCGGAGATCTCTTCGCGCAGCGCCTCAACCTCATGGGCATCAACGCTGCCTTTAAATTCCAAGACGTAGACGCAGGTTTTAGCAGCCTTCTGCTCGCCGGTTTTGGCGGCCAGCTTAGCCTGCTTCGCCTCGGCTTTGTCTATTTTCTTTTGCGCTTTGTTCCATACTTTTTGTTCAGCATCGTTCATGCGCGCAAACTTCATCGTCTCCTGCATTTCGCGGTACTCTTCGCCTAAATCAACCAGACTGAGTTCACCCCGACGCCCCGATTTGCGCTGTTTGGCACTGATAATCAGTAACGCAATAACGGCAATTGCGACAGCAAAAGTAACGATTTTTGCTAAAAACAGACCATACTGATAAATCCACTCCACAGATATTTTCCTATAATATTGACAGAACCGGTGATAATCCAACGCCAATCAAGCAGGTGACATGGTTTACTGCTACGTTGATTACGCTGCACGTTTATCTGAGATACTCAAAGTACCAATAAATATACAGTAAAGGAGAGATTATGCACTATCAGGCACCGAGCGATTTGCTTAACCAAAAAGTTATTATGGTCACGGGCGCCAGTGACGGAATAGGAAAAGAAGCCGCTCTAACATACGCTCGCCATGGTGCACGGTTAATCCTGCTCGGACGTACCAAATCCAAGCTTCAGCAAGTACAGCAGGCGATTGCCCAACAGGGAAGCCTACCGGCAACCATCTACGCTGTTGATTTATTGAACGCCAAGCCTGCAGATTACCACGCGCTGGCTGAAAAAATTGCTAAAGAGTCTAACCATCTGGACGGATTGCTGCATAGCGCCGGGGTACTGGGAGAAATTACCCCGCTGGCTGAACAGGATCCGCAACAATGGAATCAGGTGATGCAGGTCAATCTGAACGCCGGGTTTATGCTCACGCAAGCGCTCATTCCCCTGCTGTTACAGGCTCCCAAGGCATCGCTAATATTTACCAGTTCAGGGGTTGGGCGCAAAGGGCGACGCGGCTGGGGAGCTTACTCTGTATCTAAATTTGCCACCGAAGGCTTAATGCAGGTCTTAGCCGATGAGTATCAGGATTCTAACCTGCGGGTTAACTGTATTAATCCCGGCGGAACCCGAACGTCAATGAGAGCGTCAGCATTTCCTGAAGAAAATCCGGATAATTTAAAGACACCGGCAGATATCATGCCAACCTATTTATACGTGATGGGTGATGATAGCCAGAATGAGTCTGGCGTCAGCTTTGATGCGCAACCGGGGCGTAAACCGGGTCCGGCGTGAAAGCGGATTGAGTTTATCGACAACAAAAAGACCTCACCGTGAGGACATAAATTATTTATAGGCGTGGAGATATTCAACTATAGTTTTTCAAAACAAATTAAATCCAACTATATTGAATACAAAATGAACCGGAGACCGGTATGTAAATGCATATTATGTGTAATGCTCTATTTATTACTCTTTTATTATCAGGATGCGGGAATGGCTCAAGTTATCGTATGAAAAATGATAATTTCGATAAAGCTAAACTCATAAAAACTAGTGATTATTCAATGCATAAACTCAGCAAAACAAAACCTATTGAATTTTTTGAAGTTAACCCCCTTAACGCCTTAGAAAATTTGTGTTCAGAGTATAATTTTTCTCCTGAAGATCGCAAAAAAGAAATAATGACAGTATTAGCAACCTCCGCTCAACAGCCGCTGCAAACTCATGTTACAAATGATGACATGGAAAGAGTTATCCAAACTATTTCAAGACAAGAAGCTGATTTCGCATTTCAAGTATGCATGAATGCTTATAGAGATAAAAATGGGATGAATAAAATAGAGGTAAACCTGAAGAATATTGAATCTTACGAATATGATAATTGGACAGAATAATTTTCTCATTGTCCAGTTTGGTCCGGTTTTCATACATATTCCCTCTCAGCAAGAGCCGTATTTGCCGCTTTGAATATGGTGCAGTGGTCTTACTTATCATCTCGGTATGCAGTTGAAAACATTTAGGGGGAAACAGAAAACCAGTATGGAAGCAAGAAAGGTGAAATTATGGGAAAATAGAAATAAAGGACAGAACCCCACAAAATCGTAGGGTTCTTCAGCCACCAGAGGCCATCCTCACGAATAGCCTTTTTAATACTCATAAAGATATTACTTAACCATCAACTTCTGCAAACAGCCAACAAACAGTTCAACGCTGGTTTTTAGCTGTTTCTCATCAAAATCAAACTCGGCCTGATGGTGGCCTGCTTTAAGATCGGCGCCCACGATAAAATAAATGGATTTACCGCCGTGACGCTGTACCCGCTTAGCCAGTATAGTGGCATCTTCGCTGCCGCCGAATGAACGCTGTGCAACGGCCGTCAGTTCAGGATGCTGTGCAACTACGTCGGCTAATAAATCAATCAGCTCAGGGTCATTTCGCAGATCGACCGCTTCACCCATCACTTCGCTTTCTAAACGCAGATCAAAGCTCTGTGCTACACCTTTAGCCATACGCTCAACCTGTTCGGCCATAAAGGTATTGATTGACTCATCTTCACCGCGAACTTCTACCTGAATTTCACCGTAGGCTGGCACCACGTTACGGCCTTCACCGGCGCGGATAACGCCAACGTTGATGCGCGACATGCCTTTACCGTGGCGAGAAATACCCAGCATTTGCGTTGCCGCATGGCAAGCGCCTGCCAGCGCGTTGCGACCAATATGTGGTTCTGCGCCCGCGTGAGCGGGAGCGCCGTAGAAACGGAAATCATACTTAGTGGTACACAGAAAGTTATTCGGGTTAAGAACAATTTCACCGGTTTTGGCAATAAAACCGATATGCATACCTAGGAAGTAGTCTGCATCGTCAACGATACCGCTTTCAGCCATCGGTCTGGCACCGCGAACGCCCTCTTCCGCCGGTTGGAAAAGCAGCTTCACTTTTCCGCCCAGTGAACGGCTATTCTCCACTAACCATTTGGCAATGCCCAGACCGATGGACATATGCCCATCGTGGCCGCAGGCATGCATCAGGCCAGCGCTTTTCGATGCAAAATCGCCGCTATTAGGAATATGGTCACCGGCAGCGCACTCCTGCACGGCTACGCAATCAATATCAAACCGCAGGGCCACCGTCGGGCCCGGCTTACCGCTGTCAAATACCGCCATGCATCCGGTCAGGCCGTCCATCTCATCCAGCAACGCCTGAGAGATGCCGCGCTCTTGAGCCAGCGCTAAGCCACGCTCAACCACGTCCGCTTTACGGCCACGAACGAACTCACGATTAATCACGTTAGGCCCGGCAAGAACCTCAAGCCCCATACCGCGCAGTTCGGTAATTAAACGTGCCGTAGTGGTAAATTCGGACCAGCCGATTTCTGGAAAGCGGTGAAGTTCACGACGCCACGTGACCAGTTGGCTTAAATCAATTGTCGACATATCCCTTTTCCTTATCTGTCGTTACAGCATAACCAAAGCAACAAATATGACCGCAACAATCATTGACGGAGCCGTACGTTTTACTAACTCCACCGGGTTAACGTTAGCCAGACCGGCACAAACGATAACCACGCCAGCAATCGGAGACATAGTACGCCCCAGCGCGCCGGTAATAGCGGCGGCCATTCCTAAGTCAGGAATGGTGTACCCCAACTCAAGGGCATGACGCGTTACCGTGCCGTTAAAGGCCAACGCGGCAGCGTCACCAGAGCCGGTAATTGCTCCCATCAGGAATGGACCAATAGTTCCGCCCCAGCGGGCCATTTCAGGATGCACTTTTAAGAAGGTAATGAACGTTTCGATCAGGCCCGATGACTGCAAACCGGCGGCAAACACGCCAGCGGCGATGATAATACCGAGCACGTCACCATAGGCATGACCCATACCGCTAAAAAATTGCTTCGTCATGGTACTTGGGTTGCAGCGGGTAATAATCAGCGCATAAATAGCACCAATAATCATCGCTGCCGGTACGCCCATTTTCACGCTACCAAACCAGGTGGTTAAACCCGCGATCAGCAGGAGAATTAGCGGAACAAACGGGGCCGTTGCGTATAAATAGTTGGTTTTAACCGCGACTGGAGCCTCACTGCCGGTTGCTACCGTTGCGCTCTCGGCTAGCTCAACGCGGTACTCTTTACGCACTAAAGCAACAATAGATAGCCCAACCGCCGCGATACCACCGATAGCAAGGCTATATGGCGCATGGTGTTTGATTAAATCAACAATAGACATAACCTGGAAACCATCGGTCCCTTTCATCACCTCATTGTAGAGGTTACTCACGAACGCATTATGGGAGAACCCGGGGCTAAGGAACGAACCGATGGTTCCGCTCAGTACGGCAGCACCCGCGATAGCCGGATGAATTCTGGCGCCAATCAGTAACGGAATTAAGGTTGCACCTACCGCAGCCGCACAGCCCGCAGCGGAAGGAATCGCGATATTGATAAAGAAAGTCACAATAACCGTGGCCGGGATCAAAAAGAAGCCCAGCCTATTCATCATGCTTGAAAGGGCACGAAC
The DNA here is from genome assembly GCF_009800925.1 of Budvicia diplopodorum. Lineage (GTDB taxonomy): Bacteria > Pseudomonadota > Gammaproteobacteria > Enterobacterales > Enterobacteriaceae > Budvicia > Budvicia diplopodorum. Next base: position 90,692 of record NZ_WOYF01000001.1, read on the forward strand.
CAAATGCATATCGCACTCGGTGTACTTCATGACGTAGGCAAAACCCATACTCGCACAGATAGCCTGAATCAGGTTAGCGGACGTCATACCAACGCCAAAAGCATCAAGCGCAGTCATAGGGGAAAGGTTTAACAGGCACAGGGCAATACCTGAACCGATTAATACCATGCGTGTTTCATACTGTTTTATCAGTAAAAATACTGTGATTGCAACAATCACCAGAGCAACAATTTGAACCATATTAGACTCACTATTTGCTAATTAAAATTGCAATCAATAAGACTGCGTCCATACCCTTTTTACACATATCTATAAATATAAAAAATAGAAAAAAACGGTGTCTAACTAATAAACTATATCTTAAAATTATATTTTTGCACCGACGCACTATAGCAATTGACCAACGGATATCGGTGATGGATGTCAAAAAATGATAAATTCAATGTTCCAAAAAGACGCTCGCATCACATTACGACGATCGCAACGCAATGGAAACGAAAACCATTGAACAACAATTCATAACACATTGTAATTTAATGAAATGACAAAAGGCACACAATTAACATTAATTAACGAAAATTGTAACAAGAATAGAATGTTTCAATTGCACCAACCGGCTAAAAAGCGTCAATTTGGCCATTTTTAGTACATTATTTGTGCGCGAAGAATAACGGTTCAGGTAGGATTATTGATAAGGCGATAAACATATAAATAATAAGTTTAGTTCGCTGATACGATTAGTGGATATTATTTTTATAAGCGTGTTACCGCATTGTTATAAACAATATATTTATATAATAAGTACACGGACTAAATTTGTATCTAAATAATCATAAAATAGAGCAACGGCCTGAAAATATATCGACAAAAGAATCATCACACGCTTCGCCCAAGGCTATCTTTGGCAATCACCTGAAAATCATTAAAACTTTTGCTATTTAACAGCCGCTTGGTCGCCTTTTCTCGCACGAAGGTGACGAACAGATCGTAAATCGCCATCGCTTCTTCATATTCAGCCTTGCTAATTACCAGCAGGAAAATAACGTTAGCGACCTCTTTCTTCTCTTTATTCCACTCAATACCGTTTGGTGCCAATATGGTAACGACGACGGTTTTAGTGGCTAATAACCCCAGTGAATGCGGTAAAGCGATACCCTCACCCAGCAAGGTCGACACTATCGATTCACGCTCAACCAGCGACGGGTAAAAATCTTTTGTCACATAGCCGTCAGACTCCAGCTGCTTGCAAACCTTTTTAAACAGGGCTTCCTGGGTCATTTTACCTTTGACGATCATGAAATTTCGCTCATCAAAGAAGCGTTCCAGAATATACGGTTTAGTGCGATCGACCATCGCCAAGCGGCCAACCTGCTCTAACTGATAGGGCGTGGGAAACGGCGCTATTTTAACGATAGGCTTATTTTTTTCGCTTAGCCTGACGGTAGTAATAACAAAGTCTTCATCAACCGATTCTAGCTCTTCGTATTCCCGCAGGGCGATAACACGTTGTATTTTCAACTGCGGAAATTCCCGCACTATTTTGGCTTCAATCACCCGAATGGTGGCATTACCCGAATCGGTCACTAACAGAACGAGAGGATGGCGGGTATAGCCAACGCTATAATTACGCTCAAGCCCGACGCCAATATGCACCGCCAGATACCCCATTTCATCTTCACTAATAGGATACGGAATGCGATCCTCCATATTTGCCATTGCGCTAAGCGTGACATCGTAGGCAAACGGATAATACTGTTTGATATCAGAAAGCAGAGGGTTTTTGGTGTTTATCTGATAACGCACCCGAGTCATCATCGCGGTCAGATGGGAAGCCAGATCGGTTTTAAGCTTAACGTCATTGCGTAAATCATAATTATAGGAATCATTAATGTAGGTGAGAACGTAGTCCACCAGCGCATCGCCGCTGTGTTCACCCTGCTCACTCACGACGGCATTCTGATGACAAGGAATTCGGCGGGCAGAGATCTGAATCGCTAAATACGCTTCTTCTGCCGGCGAAATACCGCTGCCTAAAAAGAAGGCAAACCCTTTGGCGATTTCATTCACCGCATTATTCATCACGCAGTCCATGGGATCGGCGGCGAAGTCCACCAGCTCATGACCGCGGGTAATGCGTAAAATAGAAACGGCGCAGTTAAAAATCAGATACTGACGGCCTTCATTAGTCAGGCGAATATCAAAACGGTTAACGCTGTTTTGCAGAATTTTTTCGATATAGGCCAAATCGATGTTGGTCAGAATGTCCTGCTTGAAGTTATTGACCGAACGCTCGTTTTCCATAGAAAACAGCTGCCATAAAATATCGGTAATACAGGTTCGGATTACGTGTTCAGCCCCTTCCAGCTTCATGCCCTGACGAGGCACGGTATCAAGCACAATCTGATACTTATTCAATTGCTCACGTACAGAAACTATGTCGTGCTGTAAGGTTCCACGGCTGACAAACCACGCTTCGGCAATATCGTCCAGCTTGATCGGTAACGATGCCATCAAAAACTTGAGTAATAGCGCGTCGACCCGCTCTTTAGAGGTACGGGGAATGGTTTTAATCTGGTGCTGCTGCATCGGCAAACTGGCAAACGCTTTTTCATCATCAACCTTGAGTTGGTAGCCCAGCCCCCGCTCATAAACAATGCGAGCACCGTAGCTAACCAAAACGTCATTCAACGCGGCGACATCGGTACGAACGGTACGCGTTGACACATTGAAACGCTTCGCCAGCTCTTCCTGCGGCAGAGTTTCGGATTGAATAGCATCAAATAAATAAGCGAGACGTTGATAAGGAAATAGAGCCACAGCCGTACCTTTACCCTTTGATCTGATAAGCAACGCTGAAAATCGTTAACCATGGATTTCCATTGAATCTATGGAAAGGTTTACAGGCTACGTCCCGTAGCCCGCCCTTCGCCGCGAAGAAGAGGTCATTTTCCACCCCGACCTTCGCGAACTAAACTTACGCTCAATCAGATTAAGCCCATTGACTATATATTAACCGATCAGCTTTTTGGTCATCGCCAGCAAGGTTTTTACATCGTCAGGACGAGTATTACCGGTTGCTGAATCAATGATCGAGCTATAAATATGAGGAATAATTTTCTTCACGCCCGCGTCCAGAGCAATCTTCATAATTTCTTCGAAGTTGTCTAAATCGATACCGCCGGTCGGTTCCAGATAAAAGTCATGCTGTGCGCAGGCTTTCGCTACGCAGGCATACTCTTCTTTATATTTCAGGCCGCTCATATTGAAGAACTTGATTGAGCTAGCGCCCATGTCTTTCAGCATGGCGATGGCCGTTTCAACCGGAACAATGGCCTCAGGAGACTGAGAACTGAGCGGACCGGTAGAAATTTTAACCAAGCCGACTTTGCCGCTCGGTGAAACCAAGGCGTTAACCACGGTGTCGTTCTGGCCCAACAGCGCACGGCTGGTCGCCGCGCCGGTAAACACTTGATTAACGTGCTGGGGTTGAATCACTTTTGCAATCTGAGAAACCATCTCAGACTGGTTAGGATCGCCCGCGCCCAGGCCAATCGACAGCGCATTTTCAACGTCGTTAGCATACTTTTGCATATCGTCGATAGCGCTGGCTAAGTCCGAATAGTTCTTAGATAACACCCCAACAACCACATGGCCTTCTGCGGCAGCGTAGATATCGCGCGCATTTTCCCGAGAACCGGCCAAAACGTTTAAGCAAACGCGATCGTTATAATAGTTAGGACTTAATTGCATGGTTTACGCTCCGGTGACCAGTTTACGAATATGAGAAGAGATAACCTCCAGCTGCGGTGGCGTTACGCTACGGACATCGGCTTCAACTTTACCTTCATTCGCTTTGTATTCACGGAAATAGATTGCGGTGGCGCCCTGTTTCAGCTGGCGCATAATCTCAAAGGTATTTTTACCAATGGCTTTTTCATCAAAAGAGATTTCGGTTCTGGCGATATCACGACCGGCAGCGTCCCAGACGATTTTGGCTGAAATTCCTGGAATAGCGTTAAGATCGCGGATAAACGGCGCCATTTTCTCAACCATTTCCTGACCGGTCTCTTTCTTAGCCGTCAGATAAACTTCAATGGCGTGAGTCAGGCCGAGAATGCCCTCTTTACCAATCTTCATGGCACGGCCAATGCCGCTAGACTGAAGCTTCACCCACTCAACGTATTGCTTACGGCCGGTGACCAGACCGCTGGTTGGCCCTTCAATGGCTTTACCGCCGCTGTAGATAACCAGATCGGCGCCCATATGATAGTAAGCGGTTAAATCTTCTTCCGCGGCCGCATCAACGATCAATGGCAGATTATGCGCTTTGGCTACAGCAGCCGCATCGGCCACGCTGAGCATGCTTTTCTGCACGGTGTGATGAGATTTGATATACAGAATTGCGGCGGTCTGAGGGGTGATTCTGGCAGCAACGTTGGCGGCACTGCACTCATTAGCAAATCCGGCTTCAACCACTTTACCGCCGCCCAGAGCAACCATGGTATCTACCGGCGCACCGAAGTTTACGTTATGGCCCTTAGGCACGATAATTTCACGCGCTACCTGCTTATCAGAACTGTGCAGGTTGAGCAGTAAGTCGGCGTCATCTTTAATAATAACTGCGGCAACCGTCTGGGCAATACCGGCCGATGCGCTGGCAACCACCACCGCCCCCTCTACGCCCAGTAGCTTCGCGATGTACTCGCCGGTTTTATTCACCAGATCTTTCAGTTCAAAGTAGTGATTCATACCGTAATTAACCACCTCGACAACTTCAGCCTTGGGGGTAGATACGCCTAAGGCGGTCATGCGTCCTGATGCATTAATAACGTTTTTTAAATGATATTTTTCATAGATTGATTGCATAAATTAACTCGCCTTCTTTAGTTGCAATACATTCACCCGCCACAATGGCGGCGATGGGAATAAATCGTTGTTTTCCGGTCCTCTTCTGGCCATCGGCGTCCGAAAGCTCAATGTCGCCGTCTTTAATGTCAAACACGGTGATGTCGCCGTCATAGCCCGGCTGTAAATAGCCTTTACCTTTCAGGTGTAGCAAATCGGCCGCTTTCGACGTCACACAGTCGAGAATTTGTTTCGGCGCAAAGCCCATACATAAGAACTTAGTCATCACCGCCGCCAGGCTGAATACCGGCCCGTTAATGCGATTGCGGTGATAAATATCGGAGCTTATCAGGTCAGGATAGGTGCCAATCTTCATCGCCTGTTCGGCAACGGAGAAGCTAAAGCTCTCGCCGCCGTGGCCGACATCGAGAATGACACCGCGGGCTAAGGCTCGTTGAATCGACGGTTTCAGATTACCGTCGGCATCTAAAATACGGTTAGGTTTACCGTTAAAACAGTGGGTAATGATATCGCCCTTGTCTAACAGATTGGCAATGTCATCTAAATTGGGTGGGTTATTACCGATGTGAACCATCAGCGGTAACCCGTTGTGTTTTTGCATCTCTTTGGCCCGTTCCAACGGCTTAATACCATTTTCACCAACCACGCTTTTACTCATGCGCGCTTTAATTCCCACCACAAATTCAGGGTGACGTTTAACCGCGGCCTGTAAACAATCATTATCAATGTTGTTCATATCAGACAGTTCGTTCTGCGCAATAATACCGATGCGCGAGATATTCAAAAACGAATAGACGTTAGTTTTGTAGTTACCCGTCAGTGAATAAAAACGATCGACATCGTCTGCGCCAACGCTACCGGCGTCAATCACCGTCGTCACCCCGCAGGCAGCCCCGGCTAAGTCCGGCTCATCGTGATAAATCGGTGACTCCGGGTAGCAGTGAGTATGAGCATCGATCCAGCCAGCGCTGATAAAATATTTTCCGTTAAGGTCGATTTGCTTACGTGCCGTTTGGCTGCCAGCAACCGACGTACCTATTTCACAGATTTTTCCATCGTTAACCACCACGTCAACCACGTCGCCGTTAATCAGTTTTGCTTGCTTAATGATTAAATCATTCATGACGTTTGCTCACCTCTCACGCTAACAAAAACAGCTTATTTAACCATCTATTTAACTATCAGCGGGAAGAAATACCCGAACAGCATGGCACCCAAAATAGCCCCACCGGCAACCGGCTTTTTCCATATGTAGAAAATCAGAGAACCGATTAATGAGCCCACGCCGATTGGAATAGACGCGGCCATGGCGGCAAGGATAATCAAAGGCCCCAAGAAGCGCCCAGAGGTATTGCCCGCGCCCATCATGATATCCGCACCGTAGGTTGAGTTACCCTGATTCACGGTAAATTTGCGCGCCAGAATAATCACCAAACCAACGGCAACGCCCAACACCATGCCGGTCGCTAATGCAGCATAGAAGTTAGTGACCAGAAAGCCAAAGCCACCGGCTAACAGCAGTGCCGGAACGCCAAGGCCCAGGCCGGTCTGAATCGCACCGCCAATGTCTAAAATACCCACCAGTGAACCTTCGATAATTCGGGCAAACAGGAAGCTGGCACCGAATGCCGCAACGGCACCGTAGGTACCGGTATCAAGGCCTGCACGTAGCATGGCCACGAAGGCCACTTCGTTAAATGCGCCAAAGCCATAAACTACATACATATGGGTACCGGCGAAAACCCCGGCTGACAGCAGGCCGACAAAGATCGGGAACGTCCACTCGGCATACCAAGCATCACTTTTTAAATCGTTTGTTATATCCATCATCAAATCCTAGTAATTGTTTTTACTGGTATCGTTGATTAGTAGTATTACCCGAAGAGCGATTACGCCTCTCCCGGTTAAAATTACTTACCGCTTAACACGTTGTGCGCATGCTGCAACCAATCAGGTACACCCAGCATGAAAGACTGCAATAACTTGAGGTCAAAGCCACGGAAGAAGCCGCTCAAGACGAACAGCGCAATAACGGCAACCATCATCGTTTTAGTGACTTTGGTCCAACCGTTGTCGTCTACGCCTTTACCAATCAGGATACCCAACACTAAGCCCGGGATAGCGTTGCCCATGATTAACTGAGCACAGCCGCCAAACAGGGTGGCCCAAAAGCCAGAACGACGACCGGCATCCATTGCCGCAAGCCAGAAAATAACCGGCATGACGGTGTTAACCAATATGTTAGCGGCAGGAACTAATACGTTAGTGGCGGTAGTTTGCAGCGATGCAGGCACCGCTGAAGCCGTAGTATTCAGGAAGGCAACAACCAGCGCACCGATGATGCCGCAGGCAATAGCCATCTTCTTAGGATTGTGTAATGTTTCAGCCACATTACGGTTTCGGGTCATTAGCGCCGCCGCACCCCAGTGAGGGATAATGCGGTGGTCAACGTCTTGAGTAAATGCACCGGCGGCAACCGACGATGCCCATGCGTTGAAGAAGAAGCCTAAGCCAAATGAGAAGTGAGATGCAGGATCCCCCTCGCATGAGTTCAGCTCGCCTAAGGTACGAAATGCGCCCATGCCCTGAGTAGTTGGCGCATGGAACATACGCGCGGCACCGGCACCAAGGCCGAAACCGCACAGACCACCGATAATTAATGACTTTATCAGGACCTCAAAAACGGAATACGTGGTAGTTACATCCATCATTTTTTCCTCTAAACCATTTCAGCCGATCGATTAAACCGATACGAAATGAATCTCTTGCACATTAAGCAATGTCACATCTAATGAAACATCCAAAACAACGGAATAAAGCTCACGCTTACGGGGTAAAAAGACAAACAGGAACTTCTCGGTAGTCGCTTTTACGCTAGCGCTAACGATTTCTACGTCCTGAGGTTCAATACGTAGAATGATATTGCTGGTATCTTTTAAGACCGTTCGTTGCACAGAATTTAACGCGTCAGCGATAGCTTTTTGTTTAGTGTCGCCCTTACCGCTCACGCGTACCGATGTCTTAAGATGTTCTTTCATTATGCGTTGCCGTATTTTTTATTGAATGCTTTAACCAGGCGCTCGCCCAGCTCTTCTTTGTCCATAAAACCAAAACCTAATACCGTACAACCGTCTGCGATAGCGGTTTCGCCTTCTTCAATAGAACGCATACCGTGACGCACTTTATAGCCATATTTATTCTGCGCGGTAATCGCACCGGCACCGCCGCTTCCGCAAAAAGAAATGCCTAAATCAGCCTGTTCAGCGTTCATCATGTCACCCAGTTTCATATCAGCAGCAACGCCCGGGATCACAATGGCTTTACCACCGGCCGCGTCAACGCCTGCCCCAACTTTCTGCCCTTTGCCTAAACGGTCACCGATAACAACGACGATTTGCTTCATGTTTCTTTCTCCAAAATTAGGTGTTTGAACGTGCTATTTCAAAATGAACCGACAGTAAATACGCCTCTTCAACCGGCAAACCCGGCAGGGTATTTACTACGCGCTTAGCTAATTGCATTGACTCTGATGAAATCTCTTCAAACAGAGATTGATCAACCTCAGGCAATGGTTCGCCCGTTTTCGCCCGAAGAACCATGGCCTTAACGTGAGACTCCAACATTTGCTGTTGCACGTCTGTGGTATAAGCCCCTTCTTCTTTTAGCCAACCATCGATAGTCATCAGAAGCTGTTTAGTCACTTCTGCTGGCTGTAGGTTGTCTCCTACCATGTTGAAACGAATATGGCTCTCACTCATAAAACAGCTCTCTAATCAAATGCGATAATTATGGACGAAGAAGTGAATCTTGCCGTTCAAGGCTGAAAGCAATTTCCGATTGTTCGGTTCATCCGGCTAAATTGACGATGGAGCCACCCTACACATTTTAATTTGCCGTTAGTAGACCGACTTTTTCCGGTTCAAAGTGGAAATAAAGTGGAACAAAGCGTTGTAGTTAATGTGCTAAATGGAAATAACTGGCAGTAGCGAATAACGTTTTTTCGCGGATAACAATGGAGAGGTTTAGCCTACAGCTGACAAGAATTAACTTATTGGTTAATATAGAATTTGATCTTTTCCTTTTTGACTGAGCGGGCTGATTTTAGACAAAAAAATAGCGCCATTTCCGGCGCCATTTTTAGCTATTTTGACTAACCACGCTTAGTTTGATTGGTCCTTTTGGAGGTACTTCTGGAAGCGGGTCTTTGGCTATGCTTCTTCACGGCGCGACGAATCTGATTTGCTTTCGTGCGACGACGATCACGTTCCACCGGGATCTTACTTTCGGTTTCCGGTGCCAGCTCGACTAGCTTACGAAGATAGTTAATGGCACTCAGTTCAAGCTCATTATAGCCACCGCGCGGTAGCCCTTTCGGTAAACCAAGGTCACCATAGCGAACCCGGATTAATCGGCTAACCTGAACGTCAACCGCTTCCCATAGACGACGAACCTCACGGTTACGGCCCTCGGTCAGAGTTACGTTATACCACTGGTTAATGCCTTCGCCGCCCTGAAAACTGATGGTTTTAAACGCGGCCATGCCGTCTTCTAGCTGAACGCCTTTTCTTAGCTGCTTGAGCTTATCTTCGTCAACCTGACCGAACACCCGCACCGCATATTCGCGCTCAACCTCACGGCTAGGGTGCATTAAGCGGTTTGCCAGCTCACCATCGGTGGTAAACAGTAACAGGCCGGAGGTATTCACGTCTAAACGGCCAACGGCAATCCAGCGGGAACCGCGAATTTTGGGTAAACGGTCAAATACCGTCGGGCGACCTTCCGGATCTTTACGGGTACAAAGTTCACCTTCCGGTTTGTAATAGGCTAAAACCCGGCAAATGTTCTCTTCCGTTTCACGAATAGCCACCACGTGACCGTCAATACGTATTTTAACCGACTGGGTGACTTCGATACGATCGCCAAGGGTAGCAATTTTACCGTCAACGCTGATTCGCCCGGCCTGAATAATCGCTTCGATTTCCCGGCGAGAACCGTGGCCAGAGTTGGCCAGAACTTTTTGTAACTTTTCGCTCATTGAGCTACCTCTGTTGTCGCCTTCACAGGCGTCAGATATGGGGATGAATAAAATTTAGGACCGATAACCCGTTTGCACAGAATAATACCTTATGCGCCCGTTCCCATCAACGAAACGGCGTTAAATCGCCAGCCCCTTCACGAAGAATGACCGGTGAATCATCCGTCAGGTCAATCACCGTTGTCGGCTGTTGGCCTAAGTAACCACCGTTAATAATTAAATCGACGTGCTTAGATAACGTATCGCGAATCTCTTCCGGATCGGATTCAGCAAAATCATTACCTGGCAACATCAGCGTTGTGGACATTAACGGCGCGTTTAACTCGCCCAATAATGCCAGAGCAATAGGATTGGACGGTACACGTAGCCCAATAGTTTTACGCTTATCGTTCATCAGGCGGCGCGGGACCTCTTTGGTCGCCTTAAGAATAAAGGTGTAGTTACCCGGGGTATTATTTTTAATTAAGCGAAACGCCGCATTGTCTACGTGAGCATAGGTAGAAAGCTCAGACAAATCGCGGCATACCAGCGTGAAATTATGGTTATCGTCTAGCTTACGAATGCGGCAAATACGCTCCATGGCGTGCTTTTCTTCTAGCATGCATCCTAGTGCATAGCCAGAATCAGTCGGATAGACAATCACCCCGCCCTGACGCAAAAACTCTACCGACTGGCTAATCAGCCTCGGCTGAGGGTTATCCTGATGGATATAAAAAAACTGACTCATGGGAATTCCTTTAACGCTTACCGGCACTCAGTACCGATAACTCACAAACCGTTTAGCGTAGTATCAATAGGGTATCGCTGCTGGCTATTTAAACCAGTCCTGCCATACGGGAATCACTTTATCCGGCAATGATAACCGGCGGCCTAACTCAAGCCACGCACAGGGACCGTGAAAATCAGAGCCCTGAGAGGCGAGTAGCTGGTATTCTTCTGCGTAGCGGGCTAACTGAGTGCGTTCATCAGGCGCCTGCTGACACTGGGCAACTTCTATTGCATCACCGCTGTCTTGCTTGAAATTAACGATTAATCGCCTCAACCATTTAGGCGACAAATCATAGCGGCTCGGATGGGCTAACGCCGCCTGCCCACCGGCAAGGTGAATAGCGTCAACCGCCTCTTTAATTGTACACCACTGAGGAGGGACATAGCCCGTTTTACCTTTGGCCAGATACTTCTTGAATACCTGAGCCATATTCGACGCTTTACCAATCTCAACCAGATAACGGGCAAAGTGCGCGCGGGTAATTCCGGCATCACCGGCAAAGGCTTTCGCCCCGGCCAACGCATCGGGAACCTGGTTCTTCTCTAACCGCCGGGCGATCTCTTCCGCCCGCTTCTGCCGCCTTATCGCCTGATCGGCCAACAGCGCCACCATCGCCGATGACTGAGGGTCAATACCGAGCCCGAGAATGTGAATATCAAAGCCTTCCCAAGCGGTAGAAATTTCGACGCCGTTAATCAGGCGTAGCGGTAAAGCCAACCGGCTAATCGCATCCGCCGCCTCAGCCAGCCCCGCCGTCGTATCGTGATCGGTAATCGCCAATACGCTAACCCGCATCTCCACCGCCCGCTGAACTAACTGAGTAGGCGTAAGCATGCCATCGGACGCCAAAGTATGGCTATGAAGATCGTAAATCGGAAACCGAGGCATCTCAGCCGGCGCATTATCGAGTGGTTCTAAATAGGGTAGTTCTATGGGTATATCGGTCAAAAGAGGTCCGGGGTATGCAGTTAAGTCGTTGCTAAATTTAAAGGGTATTGATATCACGAAGCAGATAAATACCATAACGGCCCATATCATAGCGCTTTACTCAGGTTAACCATAATGGTTAATCAGAAATTATTCCACAATGCGTTTGTTGTTAAAAAGCAATTGACCTCGAACTTGTCGTTGACCTGTCCCTTGACCTTCACCTCGAGCATGACGAATGTTGCCGCAGACAACGGGAAGGTAGCATGCCCAGCAGGACGCTGGGCAAGGCACGGCTTCGTCTGGAATGAATCCGTGCCGGTGCGTTAAGCCTTACCGATGGCTAAGGTTGCCGCAGCAACGCTGCGGTCAACATTGGTAGCGAGGCCTCCGGGTGCAGGGGCTCTCGGCCTAGAGCCCCTGCTTGGCCGCGTGTGGCTTGGTCAAGAAGATCGTTGAACCGTTAGCGGACAAAAAATGCGCCGGACTAATCTTTTAGAGATTCATCATGCATTCGCTCCCTTTACCAATGACACCAACTATTCCAATCAAAAATTAAAAGAAACTTCTCATCCCATACAACATTCTTCCCCAACCTTCGATATAATCCCCCCAATCTCCTGCTAAACGGTAACTTAAACTATGGATTATCAACTCGATCTCGACTGGGATGACTTTCTGGCACGCTACTGGCAAAAGCGCCCGGTGGTTCTAAAGAACGTTTTCAAAAACTTTATTGATCCAATATCCCCTGATGAATTAGCAGGATTAGCCATGGAGAGCGAAGTTGACAGCCGTCTGGTTAGTCAGCCTAACGGTCACTGGCAGGCCAGCAATGGTCCTTTTGAAAGCTACGACCACTTGGGAGAAAAAGGCTGGTCGCTGCTGGTTCAGGCGGTTAACCACTGGCATGCCCCTTCGGCTGCGCTGGTTAAACCGTTCCGTAAACTCCCGGACTGGCGTCTTGACGATCTGATGATCTCGTTCTCGGTGCCCGGCGGTGGCGTTGGACCACATATTGATAACTACGACGTATTTATCGTACAGGGCATGGGCAGCCGCCGCTGGCGCGTGGGCGATATCGATAAATCGCTGAAGCAATATTGCCCGCATCCGGCGCTGTTACACGTTGAACCGTTTGAACCCATCATTGATGAAGATTTAGAAACCGGCGATATTCTGTATATTCCACCGGGGTTTCCGCACGATGGCTTCACCCATGAAACCGCAATGAACTACTCTATCGGTTTTCGCGGCCCGAACGGTCGCGATTTGATCAGCAGCTTTGCCGACTACGTGCTGGAGCAAGATCTGGGCGGTGAACACTACAGCGATCCAGACCTGAAGCTCCGAGACCATCCGGCGGAAGTTCAGCCTCATGAGCTTGAGCGCCTGCGTACCATGATGTCTGACTTAGTCAATCAGCCGGAAGAGTTTAACCAGTGGTTCGGCCGTTTCATTACACTGTCACGTCACGAGCTGGACCTCGCTCCCGCTGAACCGCCTTATCGTTCTGATGAAATTTATGACTCGCTGGTTCAGGGCGAAAGCCTGATTCGATTAAGCGGCGTACGCGTACTGCGGGTTGGTGACACCTGTTACGTTAACGGTGAGCCGATCGATACCGACTTTATCGATGCCGCCGACGCCATGTGCCGTTACCCGTTAATCGGCCAGAAAGAGCTGGGCGAAGCGCTGGAAGATCCGGCATTTGTTTCCATACTGGCCGGCTTCGTCAACAGCGGTTACTGGTATTTTAACGATTAAACACCGCGTTTGTTGAGCAAAAGCCCGTTAAGTCGTCAGATTTAACGGGCTTTTTACTTTAACGTTTACCTTAATGCTCACTTGAATAAATAGAAAGCTAACCGGCCGCTGGCGTTTTTATCGCTTCAAGCAGCCCTTCTTCCCGATCGACGGCAAAACAGGCAATCAGCTGGTCATGATATTTTTTCAACGCTGGCTTAACCTCAAAGCACTGGTCAAAAGCCCGGCGACAGCGGGCGTTAAACGCACAGCCCTGAGGCGGGTTCAACGGGCTTGGTAGTTCACCGGTTAGCTTAATTCGCTCACGTCGGGCATCCGGATTTAGCCGCGGCGTGGCCGACAGCAGCGCCTGAGTGTAAGGATGACGCGGGTTATTAAAAATTTCCGCCTTCGGCCCTTGCTCAACGCAGCGACCCAAATACATCACCATCACCTCATCGGCAATGTGTTCTACCACCGAAAGATCGTGGGAAATAAACACATAAGACAGGCCCAGCTCCTGCTGCAAATCCATCATCAGATTCAGCACCTGCGCCCTGACCGACACGTCTAACGCTGAAACCGGTTCATCGGCAATCATAATTTCTGGATTCAGCATCAGCCCTCTGGCAATGGCAATGCGCTGGCGCTGCCCGCCGGAGAACATGTGTGGGTAGCGGTCATAATGTTCGGTTTTCAGCCCGACTTTATCCATAATCGCCTGAGCGCGTTCTTTGCGTTCTGAACGGGATAGATGCGTATTGATAATCAACGGCTCCTCCAGAATATCGCCCACCTTCTTGCGTGGATTCAGTGAGGCGTAAGGGTTCTGAAAGACAATTTGAATTTTCTGCCGCCGTAGCTTTTGCGCGGCCGGATCGTGCTTCAGGATATCTTGCCCCTGATAGTAAATTTCACCGGCAGTCGGCGTTTCAATCATGGTCAGCAGGCGTCCGAGGGTTGATTTACCACAGCCCGACTCGCCGACAACCGCCAGAGTTTTTCCCCGTTCCAGCGTAAAAGAGACGCCGTCCAGCGATTTAACCTGCTGCTTCGGTGAAAACATTCCGCTTTTCACCGAGTAGTATTTTTTCAGATTAATAGCCTGCAACAGCGGCGAATTGTTATGACTCATAGCGTTGGCCTTCCGCGTTCGTCGAGCGGTGTATGACACTTAACCTGATGTCGGCTTTCACCGCGTAGCTCCGGCTCGGTTTCTCGACACAGGTCGGTTGCATAAGGGCACCTTGGGCTGAGCAGGCAACCGTTAGGACGATCGTATTTTCCGGGTACCACCCCCGGCAGCGAGGTTAACCGGCTCCTTTCTCCGGCGAATTCCGGCAAAGCCCGCAGCAAGGCTTGGGTATAAGGGTGGCGCGGCGCACGAAAAATTTGATTGGCTTTTCCGCTTTCCATCACCTGCCCGGCATACATCACGATAATATACTGGGCGGCTTCCGCAACCAGCGCTAGGTCGTGAGTAATCAGAATCAGCGCCATATTCTCTTTTTGCTGTAACGCCAATAATAGCTCGATGATCTGAGCCTGAATGGTCACGTCTAGCGCGGTAGTCGGTTCGTCGGCAATCAAGAGCTGTGGGCGGCAAGCGATGGCCATGGCGATCATCACCCGCTGGCTCATTCCGCCGGAAAGCTGGTGCGGATAGCTATCCAGGCGGGATTCCGGTGCCGGAATGCCCACCTGCGTGAGTAAATCAATCGCCCGCTGGTAGCGGGTTTTTCGGTTTCCGCCCTGATGTACCTTGAGCGCTTCCATAATCTGATAGCCCACGGTATAGCAAGGGTTCAGGCTGGTCATGGGGTCTTGAAATATCATGGCGACTTCATCGCCCACTAGCTGGCGGCGCTCTTTTTCAGAAATATGCTGTAGGTCCCGTCCGTCAAAGTTCAGGCCTTTAGCCATCACTTTGCCGGGGTAATCAATCAACCCCATGATGGCCAGCGAACTGACCGACTTTCCGGAGCCGGACTCACCAACAATGCCGACCACCTCGCCTTTTTCAATGCTGTAGCTCACTCGGTCAACGGCTTTAAACGGCGCGTTATCTTCACCGAAGTGCACGGACAGTTGATCAATATCTAATAGTGCCATGTCTCACTCCGGTTAATGTTTAAGTTTAGGATCGAGAGCGTCGCGCAGCCCGTCGCCCATCAGATTAAAAGCCAGAACCGTAAACAGAATCGCCAGTCCGGGAAACGTCACCACCCACCACGCGCTTTGGGCAAACTGCAACACAGAAGACAGCATGGTTCCCCACTCCGGCGTCGGCGGCTGAGCGCCCATGCCGAGAAAGCCCAGCGCGGCCATGTCCAAAATGGCGTTAGAGAAGCCCAGTGAAGCCTGCACAATCAGCGGCGCAACGCAGTTCGGTAAGATATTGACAAACATCTGGCGCATCGGGCCCGCACCGGCGACCTTAGAGGCGGTAACGTAGTCACGGTTAACTTCGGACAGTACCGCGGCCCGGGTAAGGCGAACGTAGTGAGGCAACGCCACGAAGGTGAGCGCTAAAGACGCATTGACAATCGACGGCCCAAAAACGGCGACCAGCACTAAAGCTAGCAACAGGCTGGGTAGCGCCAGCATAATGTCGGCTAAGCGCATGATAGCAATATCAATAATTCCGCCGATGTAACCAGCAATCAGTCCTAGCACTACGCCGAGCAGCAGCGATAGCGTAACCACCAAGCACCCAACCAATAGCGATAGCCGGGCGCCGTACATTAGCCGGGTCAGAATATCGCGCCCCACGTCGTCAGTACCGAGAATGTGTTGCATACTGCCGCCTTCCTGCCAGACCGGAGGGGTCAGCAGCGAATCACGAAACTGCTCCGCCGGTAAGTACGGTGCCAGCCACTGCGCACCGGCGGCGACAATCAGCATCATAGCGATGTACAACATCCCCACTACCGCGCCTTTATTGCGTTTAAAGTAGTACCAGAACTCTTGCAATGGAGTCATTGGTTTTGGGGCAGATACGGTAATTGTACTCATATTAAGCCCCTTATTTTCTATAACGGATACGCGGGTTAACCACGCCGTAGAGCAAGTCGACCAACAGATTAATCACAATAATCATGGTAGCAACCAGAAATACGCCACCCTGTATCACCGGATAATCACGGCGCTGCAGGCTATCAACCAGCCAGCGCCCGAGTCCCGGCCAGGAAAATATGGTTTCGGTCAGAATGGCACCGGCCAATAAAGTACCAATTTGCAAGCCGATAATGGTCACTACCGGCAGTAGCGCATTGCGCAGCGCGTGCACAATAATCACCCGTAGGCGGCTAAGCCCTTTGGCCCGTGCGGTACGAATATAATCCTCGCCGAGCACTTCCAGCATCGAAGAGCGGGTCATACGTACAATGACCGCTAAAGGAATGGTGCCAAGCACCAGCGCAGGTAAAATCAAGTGGTGCACCGCATCCCAAAAATCACCCGCGTCACCATACAGTAGCGTATCAATCAGCATCAGCCCGGTCAGTGGCTTGCTGGTATCAAGAAATATATAGTCGCTGATCCGCCCGGAAACCGGCGTGAGATTGAGGTGCACAGATACCAGCATAATCAGCATCATTCCCCACCAAAAAATCGGCATGGAATAACCGGTAAGCGAGAGGCTAACGGATACGTGATCAAACACTGAACCGCGTTTAACCGCCGCCAGAACCCCGACGGGGATACCGACCGCAATAGCAAACAGCATGGCACAGAAGCCCAGTTCGGTGGTCGCCATAAAGCGCGGAACAAACTCATCCCACACGGGAATTCGGGTATTAATCGATACCCCTAAGTCACCGCGTAGTAAATTACCGATATAGTGAAGGTATTGCTCATAAAGCGGTTTATCTAAACCAAGCTGCGCCATAACCTGAGCATGACGTTCAGCCGAAATCCCGCGCTCGCCGGCCATAATCATCACCGGATCGCCGGGAATTAAATGAATAAACGCAAAGCTCAGCAGCGTGATCCCAATAAAAGTCGGAATAATCAGTCCGAAACGTCGGAGAATAAATTGCAGCATAATGGCAATCTCAATAATTATTATCATTCAGCCATCGCGAAATTTCGTTCGCCGGTGACGCTATCCCCCCCGTTCTTAGCGCTAACCCTGAGCCTGATATCAGTCAACTGATAAAGCATCGGTCTCTCGCCGCTGGGGAACAATAGAGCCGGTCAATACATCAATAGCGACGAAACATACGCAGAACCAATCAATACCCCGTGATGACAATTTCCACCACGGGGCTGACATCAAACAGCTTACTTAGCCACTTCCACCGTAGCAAAAGAGTGCTTGCGGCCGTCGATCACATAGCCTTTAACCTCGGTGCGCACCGGCTCTGAAACCGTGGAATGCGCAATCATCAGCGCCGGAGCCTGATCGTGCATCACAACCTGAGCCTGTTTATAAAGCTCGATGCGTTTGTCGTGATCGGATTCAACCCGGGCTTTTTGAATCAAGTCTTCAAACGGCTTATAGCACCAGCGTGAATAGTTGGAGCCGTCTTTAGCTGCCGCACAGCTAAACAGCGTAGCGAAGAAGTTATCCGGATCCCCATTGTCGCCGGTCCAGCCAATCAACATGGTCTGGTGTTCACCGTTTTTGGAACGCTTGAGGTACTCACCCCACTCGTAGGTCACAATGTTGGCTTTCACGCCAATCGCCGCCCAGTCAGACTGAATCATCTCAGCCATCCGGCGGGCATTTGGGTTATACGGGCGCTGAACCGGCATAGCCCACAAATCGATGGTAAAACCATCGGCCAGTCCGGCTTCCTTCAACAGCTCTTTGGCGCGCGCCGGATCGTAGGCGTAATCCTGAACGGCATCGTTATAGGACCACATTGTCGGTGGGATCAGGTTTTTAGCCGGTTGACCGGCCCCTTGGAATACCGCGTCAATAATCGATTTTTTATTCACCGCCATGCTTAATGCCTGACGAACTTTCAGATTATCCAGCGGCTTTTTGGTCATATTGAACGAGAGATAGCCAATATTCAGCCCGGCTTTCTGCTGCAGAACAATATCTTTGTCCTTCTTCATTTTTTCCAGATCGGCCGGATTTGGGTACGGCATTACCTGACATTCATTCTTCTGAATTTTGGCATAACGCACCGAGGCATCGGGCGTAATAGAGAAAACTAAGCGATCGATTTTTGGCTTAGTGCCCCAGTAGTTATCAAATGATTTGTACAAAATGCGGGCGTCTTTCTGGTATTGCACCAGTTCAAACGGACCGGTGCCAATCGGCACGAGGTCAATCTGCTCTGGCGTACCGGCTTTCATCATGGCGTCAGCGTATTCGGCAGAGAAAATAGAGGCAAAGTCCATCGCGATATCGGCAATAAACGGCGCTTCCGGACGAGTCAGAATGATTTTAACCGTGTGGTCATCGACTTTTTCTACGGTTTGAATCAGGTCTTTCATGCCCATATCGCCAAAGTAGGCGTAGTTACCGCCAGAGACTTTGTGGTACGGATGGCTATCATCTTTCTGACGCATAAACGAAAACACCACATCGTCAGCGTTAAAATCGCGAGTAGGCGTAAAGATCTTATTACTCTGGAACTTCACTCCCTGACGCAAATGAAAGGTATAGGTTTTACCGTCCGGACTTACTTCCCACTTTTCAGCCAGTCCGGGGATGGTTTCAGTGCCACCAATTTTAAACTCCACTAACCGGTTATAAATCGGTACCGAGCTGGCATCAAACGAGGTTCCGCTGGTGTATAGCTGTGGGCTAAAGCCTTCAGGAGAACCCTCAGAACAATAGACCAGAGTATTCGCCTGCGCTGCGGCCACCATGCCAAGCGCTGCTAGGCCAATACTCAGATTGAGTAACTTCTTTTTCATTATAAACTCCCACGGTAATAGGACGTTGTGTGCTGGCTGTGTATGCAGTCGGGTTAATGACAGGTCCTGATATCGCTGGCGTTATTCCGTTTGGTGAGTTCCATTCAGAATTTCAACGCCAAATACCCATCGCTTAAACGAACATTTCATTAACATTTACGCCAACGGAGTATAGTAAGAAAAGACAAACCCATAAGATTGGAGACCAAACAAAATAATCACATTAGAAACCGCACACAATTAAACTTAAAAACCGTTCATTGGTAATTACATGGGATTTAATGAAATTATTTAGCTAGATTTTGATTTTTATATCGTAGAGAGGAGAAGATTCTAAGCGTAAGAGCTTAAGAAACTTTTAAAAGTCTGCAATTCATCACACTTTCAGCCCGCTTAGCCTTCACTACCGATAGATAAATTAAAGGCCCGCAGTGACAACGTCACTACAGGCCTTTAAACTCAGCGACAGCGCGGTTCTAACCGCTATTTCGCGTTTTTGGCATATTCGGCGGTTAATTCGGCAATTCTGACAATCACCGACACCGCTTTCTCCATGCCTTCCACCGTCACAAACTCGTGTTTACTATGCGGATTGTAACCGCCGGAAAACAGGTTCGGACAAGGCAGCCCCATATGGGAGAGTATCGCGCCGTCAGTGCCTCCGCGAATAGGTTCGACTTTCGGCTCGATCTGATTATCAATCATTGCCTGCTTGGCAATTTCAGTGACATGCGGATATTTAGCCACCGGATCCCGCATGTTGTAATACAGATCTTTGATATTCACTTCGATATGGCAATCGCGGTGTAGCCCATCGCCCACCTGCTTCGCGACGTCAATCAGCGTTCTTTTACGTTTTTCAAACCCGTCGCGCTCAAAGTCACGAATGGCATAGGTCATTTCCGCATAGTCAACGCTACCGCGCATGGAATTTAGATGATAAAAGCCTTCATAACCTTCAGTGTGCTCCGGCGATTCCAACACCGGCAACGCTTGCTGAAAACGGGCTGCCAGGCTTAGCGCACTAACCATCACCCCTTTCGCCTTGCCGATATGCACCGCATTACCGACAATTTTTACCGTCGCCAGCGCCGCATTAAAGTTTTCACACTCCAGCTCACCGACTCCGCCGCCGTCTATGGTATAAGCCCACTGAGCGCCAAACTGTTGCACATCGAAATTCTTCATCCCTTTACCGACTTCTTCGTCTGCGGTAAACGCAATGCGAATATCACCGTGCGGTTTATCGCTGGCTTTAAGCCGAGCGATGGCGGTAAGGATTTCAGCAATACCGGCCTTATTGTCAGCGCCTAACAGCGTTTTACCATCGCTGGTAATTAACGTTTGGCCAAGGAGCTGGTGTAAAACGGGGAACATGACCGGCGATAGCACTTCGTCGCCGATGCCCAGTGCGATATCACCACCGCGGTAGTTCTCAACGATCTGAGGCCTGACCCCTTTTCCCGAAATCTCTGGAGAAGTATCCATATGGGCCAAAAAACCAACGCTAGGAACAGGCCAGTCGACGTTAGACGGTAACGTCGCCATTAAACAACCGGTCTCGCTCAATACAATGTCTTCCATGCCCATTTCTTTAAGCTCGCGCTGTAATGCCTTTGCCAGAGCCATCTGCCCTTCCGTACTCGGTACCTGACGGGCATTTGCTCTTGATTGGGTGTCAAAAGACACATAATGAAAAAAGCGATCCAGTAATTTATCCATCTCTCATCCCCTCAAATATTCAACCTTCATTATGCGGGTAGCGTCACATTAAATATTGCGTCAGGTCAGTTTTAAATCGCTTTTACATGATATTGAAAGGAAATAATGCATAATATAGTCATATTAGATCCTTACGCTCATCTTTTTAGCAACTTATTGTTAACCTTAAATTTATTATTGATAAAAAAAAGAGCGATTAAACGGCTAATTAGGCTTTCATTTATTGACGGCAAGGTCTATTATCCGCGGTCATTAAAAAATGAATGGGGCCACTGGTTTCGAATAAACGGCTACACTAATGTTTATTCCTGCAGTCTTTTCCAGTGGTGGTTCTATCTGCCTTACTTTACGGGATAGAGTAGCGAAATTAAATGACTGATAACTCTTCGTCTTTACCGGTTGTCGAACTAAAAAACGTGCGTAAAGCGTTTGATGGCCGCGACATCATAAGCCAATTTAATTTAACCATTAATGATGGCGAGTTCCTGACAATCCTTGGCCCTTCTGGCTGTGGCAAAACCACCGTTCTTCGTTTAATTGCCGGCTTAGAAACCGTCGATGACGGCCAGATCTTGCTAACCAATCAGGATATTACTCATCAGCCAGCTGAACAACGTCACGTTAATACGGTGTTCCAGAGCTATGCGTTATTCCCGCATATGAACATTTTTGACAACGTGGCCTTTGGCCTGCGGATGCAAAAAGTGCCGGCTGACCAAATTACGCCTCGCGTAATGGAAGCGCTGAAAATGGTGCAGTTGGACGCATTCGCCCAACGTAAACCGCATCAGCTTTCCGGTGGTCAACAGCAGCGAATTGCCATTGCCCGTGCGGTTGTCAATAAGCCAAAAGTTCTGTTGCTGGATGAATCACTGTCTGCACTGGACTATAAGCTGCGTAAACAGATGCAAAGCGAGCTCCAGTCTTTGCAACGCCAGCTAGGCATCACCTTCGTGTTTGTTACCCACGATCAGGAAGAAGCCCTGACCATGTCGGACCGTATCGTTGTAATGCGCAATGGACGCATTGAACAAGACGGCACACCGCGTGAAATTTATGAAGAGCCGAAAAACATGTTTGTCGCCCGCTTTATCGGCGAAATCAACGTGTTTGACGCAACCATCATTAATCGTCTGGATGAGAAACGCGTTCTGGCTAACGTCGAAGGCCGCGAGTGCGGTATTTTGACCGAACTGGACGTTAATCCGGGCGACAAAGTAAAAGTATTGCTTCGTCCTGAAGACCTGACGGTCGTCGCCGTTAAAGAAGGTCAGGAAGTTGATGGCTTAGTTGGCTACATTCGTGAGCACAACTATAAAGGCATGATGCTGGACTCGGTTGTCGAATTAGAAAACGGCAAAATGGTGATGATCAGCGAATTCTTCAACGAAGACGACCCGGACGTTGATCACTCATTAGATCACAAAGTTGCCGTAACCTGGTCTGAACGTTGGGAGGTGGTGCTGGCAGATGAAGGCATATAAACCGTCGCAGCGTAAGCTGTTTCAGAAGTTTGCCATTACGGTCATCGTTTCATGGTTAGTACTGTTCGTTTTTGTACCTAACCTGATGATCGTCGGCACCAGCTTTCTTACCCGCGACGATGCCAACTTAATCTCGCTGGTATTTAGCCTGGATAACTACGCCCGGTTATTTGATCCGATGTATGCACAGGTGATGTTGCACTCGCTGAATATGGCGCTGATCGCAACCTTCTTCTGTCTGCTTATCGGTTATCCGTTTGCCTACTGCATTGCCAGTATGCCCAAGCGCACTCAGCCCATTATGCTGTTTTTGCTGATTATTCCATTCTGGACTAACTCTCTGATCCGTACCTATGGGCTGAAAATTTTTATCAGTACCAAAGGCGTGTTAAATCAGATTCTGTTGGGCCTCGGTCTAATCGACGAACCATTGCGCATTATGTACTCTCAGCAAGCGGTTATTATTGGTCTGGTCTATATTCTGCTGCCGTTTATGGTACTGCCGCTCTATTCCAGCATTGAAAAACTGGATAAGACCTATCTTGAAGCGGCCAGAGACCTTGGCGCAAGAAAGTTCCAAACCTTCACTCGGGTGATTATTCCGTTAACCATGCCGGGCATCATTGCGGGCTGTTTATTAGTTCTGCTTCCGGCTATGGGCATGTTTTACATTGCCGATCTGCTGGGCGGCGCTAAAAACTTATTAGTCGGTAATATTATTAAAAATCAGTTCCTGAGACTACGCGACTGGCCGTTCGGTGCTGCTACCAGTATCTGTCTGACCATTATCATGGGTTTCATGCTGTATATTTATTATCGCGTCAGTAAGTTACTTAACCGGAAGGATGAGCTGGAATGATAGGACGCCTGTTCCGTGGCGGCTTTATGACCGCCGTTTATGCCTTTTTGTATATTCCGATCCTGATACTGATCGTTAATTCGTTTAACTCCGCTAAATACGGCGTTACCTGGAATAGTTTTACCACCCAGTGGTATGAAATATTGTACAACAACGACAGCCTGTTACAGGCGGCCGGCCACTCGGTGGTGATAGCCACGTTTTCAGCCACCTTTGCCACCCTGATTGGGTCGCTGACTGCCGTAGCGCTATATCGCTATCAGTTCCGCGGTAAGCACTTTGTCAGCGGCATGCTGTTTGTGGTGATGATGTCGCCGGATATCGTAATGGCAATCTCCCTGTTGGCGCTGTATATGCTGCTTGGCCTGTCGCTAGGCTTTTGGTCGCTGATGCTGGCTCACATCACCTTCTGCCTGCCTTTTGTGGTGATTACCGTTTATTCACGGCTAAAAGGGTTTGACGTCAGAATGCTGGAAGCCGCCCGTGATTTAGGCGCATCAGAATTTACTATTCTACGTAAAATCATTCTGCCAATCGCTATGCCTGCGGTGGTTGCCGGCTGGTTGTTAAGCTTCACGCTATCGATGGACGACGTGGTGGTCTCTTCATTTGTTACCGGGCCAACGTACGAAATATTACCGTTGAAGATTTACTCAATGGTGAAAGTCGGTATGTCGCCTGAAGTGAACGCACTGGCCACCATCATGATGGTGTTCTCGCTGATACTGGTGTTAGCCAGCCAGCTTGTGCTGCGCGATCGTAACACCAAATAAACCAAATAGGTGCCGGGGTTTAACCGTTAAACCCCGGTATCATTAGCTACCTGCTCCCTTTTAAGGAGATACCCTGAATGAAAAAGTGGTCTCACCTGCTCGCCGCCGGAGCAATGATGCTCTCCATCGGTATGGCCCACGCGGACAAAGACGTTGTCTATTTCTACAACTGGTCTGAATACGTTCCACCCGGGCTAATGGACGACTTCACCAAAGAGACCGGTATTAAGGTTATCAACTCATCCTTTGAGTCGATTGACACCATGTATACCAAGCTGAAAACCTATAAAGAAGGCGCTTATGATTTAGTGGTGCCTTCCGCCTATTTCGTGGCGCGTATGCGCGATGAAGGTATGATCCAAAAGATTGATACCAGTAAGCTTAAAAATTTCAAAAATATCGACCCAGCTCTACAGTCTAAGGCGTTTGATCCGACCAATGAATGGTCAATTCCTTACACTTGGGGAGCAACCGGTATTGCGGTGAATACCGACGTTATCGATCCAAAAACCGTGACCAGTTGGGCAAGTCTATGGGATGAACGCTTCAGAGATCGCATTTTGATTCTGGACGACGCCCGTGAAGTGTTCCCGATTGCGTTAGCTAAGCTCGGCTATTCGATTAATACCACCGATCCTCAGCAAATCAAAGAGGCTTACGAAGAGCTGCGTAAGCTGATGCCAAACGTAGTGGTATTTAACTCCGATGCCCCGGCTAACCCGTATATTGAAGGCGATATTGATATTGGTATGCTGTGGAACGGTTCATCGTATATGGCCCGCCAAGAAGGCGTGCATTTGCAGTATATCTGGCCGAAAGAAGGCGCGGTGCTGTGGATGGACAGTATGGCGATCCCGTCTAACGCCAAGAACGTTGAAGGCGCTTTGAAGCTTATCGATTATTTACTGCGCCCTGAAGTGGCGGCAAAAATCGCCAATGAAATTGGTTACCCAACGCCAAATCGCGAAGCCAAAAAGCTACTGCCTAAATCTCTGACTGAGGATAAATCCCTCTATCCGGATGAAGAAACAATCATGAACGGCCACTGGCAAGGTTCGGTTGGCGAAGCCGGGTTGCTCTATGAGACGCTGTTTCAGAACCTAAAGGCCGGCGGCTAACGCAGAGCTTGAGTTAACCGTTGTAATAATCGAAAGGGAAAGCCGAGCTGGGCTTTCCCTTTTTGCATATTGGCGCTTAGAAATAGAGTTTATATCTGATGCTGCGTAGGTTTCGTCCACAAAGGCGGCATCAGAATATAACCATTTTCGAGCGGCCGAAGGCCAGCGTTTATTCGGCTTATCAACATGCTTGAAATGGTAATCTGCTTGACTATCATCGGTCCCTCCCCGTCATCACCCCGGCGAAAGCAGGGGTCCAGTCTTTAAGCCACGTGCAAATATGTTAGCTAAAATCTGGGTCCCGGCTTTCGCCGGGATGACGACAAGGTAAGACGACATTATTCTATTTGCGCACGAAGCTTACGCAGCAGCCAAATGACTTACAGTGTTTCACATGTGTGGGTTTATTTCGATTAGCTTTTCCTGATATAACTGATACTGGCAGCGTTAATTACTTAAGGCTCACCCTGCACCCATCGCGGATAACACGAGGATATTTGGAATGGTTCAAGCATTAACCAAACGGTCAGCACTCGATCTATTTGAACAAATTACCGCCTTTCGCGTAAATGATTCTACGCCGGGGATTACCCGCTTAGCCTACTCCAAAGAAGACGAACAGGCCCATAGGCTGATGATCGACAGGATGCAGGCCATGGGGCTACAGGTTCGCCAAGATATGATGGGCAACGTTTTTGCTCGCCTGCCGGGGAAAAATCCTGAACTGCCCGCTATCGGTACCGGATCGCATATTGACTCTGTACCACAGGGCGGTGCCTTTGACGGCGTGATCGGTGTGATTGCTGGCCTGTATGCTATCTCCCAGTTTAAGCCACGGCAGCTTAAGCGTTCCCTTGAGCTGGTTATCTTTCGGGCTGAAGAGTCGAGCCGCTTTGGCTTCGCCTGTATGGCCAGCAAAGTGATGTCGGGTCAGGCCGACTTGGCTAAATGGGCTAAAAACGTTGACAGCGAAGGCAATAATATCCAGCAGGTGCTGGACAACTGCGGATACCAAAGCGCGAAGCTCGATCAATGCCGCTTACCGGCAAACTATTTCGACGGCTTTATAGAAGTTCACATTGAACAAGGCAAAGTGCTTGAGCATCAGCAAAAGCGCATTGGCGTAGTTAACGGCATCGCTGCACCCTGTCGTTATAAAGTGGACGTTCACGGTCATGCAGACCATTCCGGCGCAACGCCGATGTGCCAACGCCACGATGCATTAGTCGCCAGCGCAGGCATTATTACCGATATTAACAGCGCTGCGGGCTATGAATCAGCCTACGGCACGGTCGGTACCGTAGGCCGCCTAGACGTGACGCCAAACGCCATTAACGTGATCCCGGGTGATGTGACTTTCTATGTCGATATCCGTGGCGTAGATAAAGCCAGCGTTGACCGCGTAGTCGCCAAGTTCTTCGCCTCCGTTGAACACGCCAAGGCCGTGCAGGATGTGGCAATTAACGTCGCAGAGTTAGCAAACGATATGCCGGTGCTGATGACCAGCGATATTGTTCATCGCTTAGAACGCATCTGTCAGGAAAGAGGCGTTCCGTTCACCACCATGATGAGCGGCGCAGGCCACGACACCATGTACATGGCACAAGACTTCCCTGCCGGTATGCTGTTTATTCCGTCTAAAGACGGCGTAAGCCACCACCCGGATGAATACAGTGAGTTTGACGACGTGATTCTGGCGGCGGAGATTCTTCAGCAGGCGCTGGGGGAATTGGCGGATGGTTGACGGTGATTAATTAACGGCCTGAAACCACACACTATGGGTGGAATGCCGATCGTTCAAAATATTTTGGACGATCGGCATTACTTTATATATGAAGTAGATTCTTACTATCATCAAAAAATCATACTTACTGCACTATCGCCATCAGCCAAATATTTCCTTGGTACTAAATGGTCCTTTTTGCGATCTATTTCCACAATTTCAAATTTTCGCGCGAAATAGCGCACCGGCCAATTGACCCTTTCGCTGCATATCCATACAGTTGCTTTGCGCTAATTTTGGCACAACAGGCAAAACCCCGCAGTGCGACAACACTAACGGGGTTTCTAACCACAACGTTAACAGGAGTAACATCATGGCTGCGAAACAGCATACTCAAACTCGCCCTCAATTCACACGGGATTTTTTATCGAATAGTCGATCTGCCTCGAAAATTCTATGTTTAGTTTCAGTTCGTTACTCTCAATTTATGGGAGGAAGATCCCATGCTTGAGCTAATCGATAATAGCCAACTGAATACGGCAGAACTGTCAGAGCAATGCTTGGCCCTGACTTATATATTGTCGGTAGTTGAACATTCGGCGCTGAAAGAAACCATCACCTTTATTCTATTGGAAAAGCAGAGCGCGCTTCGGTTTTTGCTGTGTACGGGAACTGAACATGAATAAGCTTATTGCCCCTCGGCCGCTAGGGAAAACAAATATTCCGATATTGATTATACGGACGAAAATTACGCTGAAATCCAATTAGGTCCCCTTGTCAGCAACATCAAACCGGCGAAAGCCGGTTTTTACTTACCTCACTCAACGCCTCACTCCCCACCCATAGCATCATCACCAATCTGAATAACCCTATCGGCAGAGGCTATTGTCGAGGGCCGATGGGCAATGATCACCCGAGTAATGTTCAGCTCGGAAATTGCCTGATTAATTTTAGCTTCATTATCAATATCCAAGTGGCTGGTCGCTTCGTCCAAAAATAAAATCTTCGGCCGTCGGTAAAGCGCTCTGGCGATCAGCAGCCGCTGGCGTTGCCCGCCTGAAACGCTGCCCCCCAGCTCGCCTAGTAGAGTCTGATACCCCATCGGCATCGCCATAATCTCATGATGAATATGGCTAAGCTGAGCGCAATAAACCACATACTCATGATCCATCTCACCGTCAAACCCGGCAATATTCTCCTCGATAGTTCCGGCAAACAGTTTGTCATCCTGCAATACGCAGGCAATATGGCGACGATAGTTATCAATTCCTACTTTATGAATATCCAAATGGTTAACAAACACGCTACCGCTATCGGGCTTGGTCAGGCCGGAGAGAATTTTCATTAACGTGGTTTTTCCTACGCCAGAGTACCCAACCAGCGCCACGCTTTCTCCTGCCGCAATGTTAACGTCCAACCCGCTAAAAATCGGGCGAGAAAAGGCGTCATATTGAAATACAATATCCTTGGCGCTCAG
This sequence comes from Budvicia diplopodorum, assembly GCF_009800925.1. GTDB lineage: Bacteria > Pseudomonadota > Gammaproteobacteria > Enterobacterales > Enterobacteriaceae > Budvicia > Budvicia diplopodorum. The sequence continues at coordinate 119,068 of NZ_WOYF01000001.1, forward strand.
GGAAACTGACTGATGCTGGTCAAACAGGTTAATCAACGGGCTTTCGGGTTCGGCCTTGGTCAGGGCGATATCGGCCACCCTCTCGCCGTGTAGCGTCAGCATTCTCAGCTGAAGCAGCGTATTGACTAAATTAACCGTGCGGGCAGAAAACTCGCCGCGATAGGCGTTAAAGGCCACAAACATACCGAGCGACAGAGACCCCTCAATCACCAGACCTGCACCCAGCCAAAGAATCAGCACCTGATCGACGGTCGATATCAGCGAACTGGCACCGCCAAACAGCATATCGAACTTAGTAATACGAATGCCGCTGTTGATGGCATCCACTTTCAAATTTATCCAGTGGGCGGAACGGATGCGGGTAAGGTTAAGCGCTTTAATCGTTCCCATGCCGTAAAGGGTTTCCATAAAGTGGGAGGTCACCCGGGCATCGTTAACAATTTGCTCCTCGGATATCTGCCGGTAAAGCCGATAGGTCGCCAGCCGCATCAGTACGTAGACTGCCATAAAGCCGACGACCACCCACACCAGCCAACCGCCGTATAGCCACATCATAATCAGCAGGCCGACGGTCATAATGCCGTCGATAACCGTATTGACGATGCTGGTGGTGAAGACGTTGCGCAGCATGTCTAACGAGAAGAACCGGGACTGTATATCGCCCTGCTTCCTTTTTTCAAAATAGTCCAGCGGCAATCGAATCAGGTGCTCAAACAGCTGATTACACCACTGAATATTAATCATCGAATTAATCGCCAGCGTTATCCATGCCCTGAACATGCCAACCAGCGTTCTGAACAGAATAAAAAACAGCAGCCCCAGCGAAATTAGCGCCAGCAGGTCGTAGTCTTTCGCGATAATCACGTGGTCCATCACCAGCTGAGTGCCCACCGGCAGCAGCAGGTTGATAGCTTCAATCACCAGCGACAACGAGAATATTTTGACTAAAAATGGCTTAAAACCGGCCATATTACCCAGTAACGAAGAGAGTTTTAAACGCTGGCGCGCCTCTTTCGGCTCGAAGTTGGCCGCAGGCCACATCTCCATAGCCACGCCGGTAAAGTGGCCCGATGCGCTGTTAAAACTGAGCTTTCGCCTGCCCAGTGCCGGATCCTGTATCACTATCCCCTTGCGTCCGACCGACACCAACACCACAAAATGGCACAAATCCCAATGCAGCATGCAGGGGGTTTTTAGCTTACCCAGCTCATTGAGCTCTAACCTTACCCCTCGGGATTTAAAATTCAGCGACGAAGCCACGTCCATCAGCTGTTTAAGATTACTGCCCTGAGACGAAAGCCGATACTGATGCCTCAGGCTCACCATATCCACATTAAAACGGTAGTAACCCGCAATCATTGCCAGACAGGCCAGCCCGCATTCAGAGGCCTCTGACTGGAGAATTTGCGGTAACCGACGGCGAAAGCCTAAATTCAGGCGATGAACAATAGATATCGGCGCTTGCTTACTCACTTAACGGCCCCGTCATGCTGTGGTTGATTTTATATAGCGGAGAGAGCATCCACTGATAGAGCGGCCTGCTTTCAAGAAAGAAGGTAGCCTGAGCCTTCATACCGCTGGAAACGTTAAGTTCACCGTCGGCATAAGAGAGCGTTTCTCGATCCAGCTTCACGATGGTTTTGTAGTAAGAGGCGATATGGGTACGGTCGCTATTTAGCGGGCTATTCTTATAGCTATTAAGCTCATGTACCGAAGCAGGAATGGACGATACCGAGACAACTTCGGCGGGAAACTGGCCAAATTTCTCAAACGGAAAGGCATCATAACGAACGTTGACCGGTTCTCCCGGCCTGACAAAAGGCAATGCGTCGTTTGGCAGCCAAAATACCAAATACGCCGCCCTGCTTTGCTCGCGGGCAATTTGCACCATGGTGTCGCCGGTATTGACCATCTGCCCCTCGGTGACCACCATGCTTTCAATTTTACCCTCCATCGGCGAAGTGATAACAAGGCCACCTTTTACTTCAGCATCGGAATACTCACGCTTTAGGCTCTCCCGCTGCGATTCGCTTTGTGAAATTTGATTGTCAAACTCCGCCGACTTAACGGCTATTTCACTTTGTATATTAATCAGCTGAAGGGCGTTACCGGTATTTTGTGCATACAGGTTGTTATACACACTCTGCTGTTGCTGATACATATAGCGTTGGTTATTCAATTGGTCTTTGGTGATCAAACCTGACTTGATGTATCGGCTATATTCTGACAGCGTTTTTTCCATATCGCTGGTTGCCAACAGCGAGTCGGCCAAAACCGAACGGGACTGTTGATAAGCCTTTTGGTAATAATCGAGCTGGTGTTTTAGGTTGGTAATGGTTTCCTGCTTACTGGCAGTCAGCTTATTAATCACGTCCTGATTTTTAGCAAGCTGCTGGCTAATGGTTTCTACGTCTTTCTGGCTGGCATTACCGGAACTCGTCACTCGTGACATATCAATCTGATACAGCTTTTGCCCCTTGTTAACCCGACTGCCAACCTCAATGAAGCTTTTCTCAACGATGCCCGGATATGCAGCAAAAACCTCAACCGGATGAGGGTAGATAATCGCCTCTCCGGCAACGTTTACCCGCCGAATAAAGCTGCCAAAAATAAGAAAAAGCAAAAAGGCAACCAAGACAAAAAGCGAGAACAACGCAATTACCCAAGCAGGGATCCGGCTAATCAGGGTTATTTTGCCCAGCCAGACGTTTTTATTATGGTCAATGACCTCTTGGCGGAAAAGGCGAACCGGTGCATTAGTCATTAGCGAAAATGATATCCAGAGTAGTTATAACAAGAGTAGTCATAATAATTGAATAGGAAATAAAATATGGCTTCCCGAATAATCAGTGAAGCCATGAATAATAAATCTGGCCATGAGCCTTAATAACTTATTTAGGACTGCCCGGTAGGGTAAATAAGTTAGAGTAATAGTTAAGAATGCCGCCTATTTTAATAAAAGCATCGCCGATGGCTTTTAATATATATTCAAACTGCTTAGCAAAATCGCCTTCAACGTTACTGACATATACCCAACTGACTGTAGACTTTTGTGTTTGACCAAGATTAGACTGCGAACCAGATCCAGACACCATCTCAATTTCGTTCTGACTTAAATCACGCATAACTTATATCCTTATTGATCGGAAATTAATTTTTACCACCTAAAAATCAAAAGAAAAAGAAGAGCTTATAGCACCTCTATTCCAAGAATGATTATATTCTGATTAATTTCACACTCTATCTTGGCGCTTATAAATTACCGTAATCTTTATTTTAAATTCTTAGCCCGATCGCAATATTCCTTATAACTTCTCAGCAAATAATTCAGCAGCTATATTCAGGTTCTGGTGCTTCCTGAATATAGCCCAACACTTATACCGCCGCTGACAAAAACGCTCGCTCAATAAACTCCGGTACGACGTGACTGGCCAGACCATAGTGTTTTTCAGCAAAAGCGCTACCAATCTGGCTTGGTTCCAGATTCAGCTCAACCGTATGAGCACCGTACAGGCGGGCGCTGCGAACAAAACCGGCGGCCGGATAAACGTTACCCGAGGTGCCGATGGCAATAAAATAGTCGGCCTCGGCAATCGCCTGACTAATAGTCGCCATTTCCAGCGGCATTTCACCAAACCATACGATATGCGGGCGCATAGGCTGAGGAGTCGGGCAGCAGCTACAGCCATCGTTAACCGTCAAATCGCCGCGCCACTCGGTAACCTTCCCTGACAGAGTACAGCGCACTTTGAGTAACTCACCGTGCATATGAATGACCCGCAAATTGCCGGCCCGTTCATGTAGGTTATCTACGTTTTGGGTGACCAACAAAAACTTGTTACCCAGCACCCCTTCTAGCCTGGCTAACGCTTTATGAGCGTCATTCGGGCAGATATCGGGCTGAAACAGCTGACGGCGACGAGCGTTATAGAATGTCTGAACCAGTTCAGGATTGGCTTCAAACCCTTCAGGGGTCGCAACCTCATCAACTTTATGATCTTCCCACAGGCCATCGGAGGCGCGAAAAGTACGAATGCCGGACTCAGCGGAAATACCGGCACCGGTCAGAACCACAACCGACGGCATTTTGTCCTCTTTCTCCTGCTCACAGGCTGAAAACAATCCGGAGTGAAAATAGCGCATACGGCGGCGCTGATGGCGAAAGTGTTTCGTTTGTGAACTAAACAAACGGCGATGAACTCGCATAACGGCAAACTCCTTGTTGGTTGCCCGGAATTAAAATCGGTACCTGAATTTATCACGAAAAAGCGCGGCGGCGTTTGTTGCCCCTAGCCTGCTGCCTTACATGATTAGGGTATAGCTCAGTCCAATAAGTTGAGGAAGGCAGCGCCGCGAACGCCGCCGGAATCGCCCCAGCGCGCTTTCTCAATGCGAGGAACTTTGGCTACGCTGAGCAGATGCGGCTTAATCTTTTCGGGCAGCAGAGGATACATCTCATCGAAATTTGATAATCCTCCGCCAATCACCACCAGATGAGGATCAATAATCGTTAGGATATTAGCCAGACAAACGGCCAGAAGATCTAAAAAGCGCTCAACGTGCTCAACGGCTTTCACCTCACCGGCCCGATAGCGTTCAATGATAACCTTGGCCGGTAGTGCCTGTTGGTAAAAGTGGTTATAGACCCACTCAAAACCGCGCCCTGAAATATAGTTTTCGATACAGCCGTCGTGGCCGCAGCCGCAGTGAACTCGGGGAATGTCCCGGCCAAGAATATCTAGCCCGTCGACCGGCAGCCTTAAGTGGCCAAACTCACCGGCAATATAGCTTTTACCGGTAAAAATCTTACCGTTAATTATCAGACCACCGCCCACGCCGGTACCTAAAATAATGCCCAGCACGCTGGGGTATTGGCGAAACTCGCCGTCCCATGCTTCAGACAAAGCAAAACAGTTGGCATCGTTATCAATACGAATCGGGCGATTAAGCCGTTTTTCTAAATCGGCCGCCAGCGGTTTTCCCATTGCGGCAGGCACATTGGCGGTAAACAGCGCTCCGGTTTCGCTATCGGGCATGCCCGGAATACCGATACCGATCTTTCCCTGACTGCCAAGCTCTGAGTCCGCATCAAGCGTCAGTTGCGCAATCACATCCAACAGCGCCTGATAATCGTCCCGGGGGGTTGGAACCCGCTTTTGAATTAACCGATTGTGGTCTGCATCAAAGGCACCAAACTCAATCTTGGTTCCCCCCACATCAAAACCGTAATACATCGCGCGTTCCTCCAAAATATCAGGCGTCGTTGATGAAGCGTCTTTACTGCCCGCTCAACACTCTTGCTGGATCAATCCGGCTTGCTCGCCGGGCCGGATACCAGCTGGCTAACAGGCTCAAAATAATGGCGGTAACTAATACGCTAACCACGTCAAACGCCCGTAATTCAGACGGCAAAAAGTCGATAAAATAAACGCCACCCGACAGGAAGTGATGGCCCACCAAATTTTCAATCATCTTAATAATATTAGTTAACTGTAGAGAAACAATAATACCCACCACAACGCCGCTGACGCTGCCGATCAGGCCGGCCATCAGGCCATACCAAATAAACACCGAGCGGATCAACCGGTCTTTGGCACCCAAGGTACGCAACACGGCAATGTCGGCACTCTTATCTTTAACCGCCATCACCAGCGTAGAAACGATGTTAAAGCAGGCAACGCCAATCACCAGAATCATGGCTAAATACATAATGCTGCGGATTAACTGAATATCGCGGTACATAAAGCCATAGGTCGAGATCCAACTGCGGTAGTAAGCGTATTTGCCGCTGGCGTTTACCGCATTTTTAGCCACCACGTTGGCTGAAAAGACGTCGCTTGCTTTAAACGCAATACCCGTGACACTGTCACCCATATCTAAATACTGTTGAGCATCGCTCAGAGGAACCATGCCAAAGCTATGGTCAAGTACGCCGCTCAGCTGCAGAATGCCGGTTACGTGCAGGCGAATACGCTTAGGCTGACCAATTTTCATTTCGCCGGTTGGGTCGTTATTGGGGATCATCACCGTCACCCAATCCCCCTGCTTAACGTTCAGCTCGTCGGCAATGCCTTTACCCAAAATCAGCTGCTGCTCACCGGGTTTAAACTGTTGCCATGCGCCGTTAAGCACAAACTGCGGCAACGCGCTGAGTTGCTGCTCATGCTCTGGCTGAACGCCGCGAACCTGAATAGCCCTGAGCTGAACGCCACTCTCAACCAGCCCGGTAAACAGAATGTATGGCGCAGCGGCTTCAACGCCGTTGGCTTTTTCGATTCGTTCTTTCGCCTGCGGCCAGTCGTTAAACGGCTGATCGACGGGCTCTACTTCACCGTGAGGCACCACGGCCAGAATGCGGTTTTTTAACTCGCGCTCAAAGCCGTTCATGGCGCTCAGGCCAATAATTAATACCGCTACGCCCAATGCAATACCAATGGTGGAAATCACCGAAATCAGCGAAACCATACCGCTACGGCGGCGGCCACGGCTAAAGCGTAAAGCAATCTTTAACGATAGAGGCACGGCGGACATTACTCGGCCTCCAGCATCATGGCGTGCTGGTTAAGGTGCCCGTCGCGCATTTCAAGCTGTCTGTCGAGGCGCCGGGCCAGTTTCAGGTCATGAGTGACCACTAAGAAAGCGGTACCTTGCTGACGGTTCAGGTTGCCCAACAGTTCAAAAATGCTATCGGCAGTGCGTTGGTCAAGGTTTCCGGTTGGCTCATCGGCCAGCACTAACGCCGGATTATTCACCAATGCCCGGGCAATGGCTACCCGCTGCCGCTCGCCGCCTGACAGCTCAGACGGGCGATGAGCGGCCCGATGTTCAAGGCCAACGGCGGCTAACATCTGACGGGCGCGATCCTGCGCTTCTGACGGTTTTACCTGACCAATCATCAGCGGCATGGCGGTATTTTCCAGCGCGGTAAAGTCAGGCAAAAGGTGGTGGAACTGGTAGATGAAGCCCAGTTGAGTATTGCGTAAATCGGCCTTGTCGCCCGAGTTCATGGCGCTGATGGAACGGCCTTTAAAAATAACGTCGCCGGAGGTCGGCGCATCCAGCCCGCCCAACAGATGTAATAACGTGCTTTTACCCGAACCGGAGCTGCCCACTATCGCCATCAGTTCACCGGGCTGCATGGAAAACGCCACGTTTTTTAATACTTCGGTTTTTAACTTACCTTCCTGATAAGTTTTGCAAAGATCGGCACATTGCAGTAACAAAGAATTATTCATAGCGTAAAGCCTCGGCGGGTTGAACGGCGGCGGCGCGCCATGACGGATAAAGCGTAGAAAGAAGTGCAATGCCCATGGAGAACAAAGCAATGACAATAACCTGGGTGTAGTCAATTACGACCGGCAGAGCAACGCCTGCGATCGACTTACCAATAAATGGCATCAGCAAATTGAGATTTTTAGACAGTAATAGTCCGAACAGCGAGCCCAATAGTGCGCCGATAACCCCGGCGCTGGCTCCCTGTACCACAAAGATGCTCATAATCTGGCGGCGTTTTAACCCCAGCGTTTTCAAAATGGCCACTTCACCCTGCTTTTCCATCACCAGCAGGCCCAAAGAGGTAATAATGTTAAACGCGGCAACCGCAATGATCAGGCCAATAAGCAGCCCCATCATGTTTTTTTCCATTCTGACGGCCTGAAACAGTTCGCCCTTGCGATCGCGCCAGTCTTTCATTATCAGACCGTTCGGCAGCGGCTGCTGGCTCAGTGCTATCACCTCCAGCGGCTTAGCCATATATAAACGCCAGCCGCTGACGTTGCCAGCGGTATAGCGCAATAGGCGCGAGGCATCCTGCTGGTTAACCAGTAGCTGGTTGCTGTCGACCTCACTGCCGGCAGAAAAGGTTCCTACCACGGTAAACAGGCGCTGGCTGGGAATGCGCCCCATGGGGGTAAACTGGCTGGCGCCGGTCACCATAAGGCGGATATTGTCACCGATCTTAATGCCTAGCTGTTCAGCCAGCTTATCGCCCAAAATCGCGTTATAGCCACCGGAGCTTAGCTGAGACATGCTGCCAGCATAAACGTATTTGGCCAACGGGTCGTTATCCTGCGGATTTACGCCCAGCATCACGCCAACGGAGAGGCCTTTGGCACTTTGCAAAATAACGTCACCGGTGGTTAATGGCGCTACGCGAGTGACGCCCGGTAGCTGATTTAGCGACGCGGAGGAGAATTCCTGAGGATTAAGCTGCCCGTCTTGGGTTGTGACTAACGCCTGCGGCATCAGCCCCAAAATGTTATTTTCTAGCTCCTGCTCAAAACCGTTCATCACCGAAAGAACGGTGACTAACGCCATGACCCCCAGCGTAATGCCGATAGTGGAAAGCCAGGAGACGAACTGGCTGAAGCGGTCTGAAGCTCGCCCGCGCATGTAGCGCAGACCTATATATAATGCGACGGGCTGATACATTAAGATCTGTTTACTCTTTTTATGGGCGCTTATTGCAGAAAAATCATGCCATAAGCGACTCTGCCAGTGATTAAAATAGCGCTGTTATTCCCAGAATAATTGGAGCCGCGCAGCCAGCGGGTGAATAAGCATCGCTAACGCTGTGACAACTTCAAGTCCGAAGGGTATATTGCTAAGCTACAGCGTTCAAGGATAATAAAGGGTCGCTTGGCTTAATGGAACTATTAAGCAGCTATCCCGTAATATTTCTATTATCAATGCCAAATTAGCCTGCTCATCGTGCTGATTTTACTCATTTAACCGGACAATTCTAAGCGGTTAGATTAAAATACGTTCATAGACACTGAGCGGCGTTAGCGTTTATTGCGCGCGTAGCGTTACATAATTTGAATCAGATTGGAATGGGACAAAGCCTAAGTTCCTGCCGAATAAAGAGATTGTATATAAACTTATGTCCCTTCAACACCGTTTTACCCTGCCTGAACGTTCAGGCGACCTACGTCAGCTAGGTCAGCTATATGGTTCATCAATCGCGCTTATCAGTGCCGAAATCATTAACCGGCACAACGGCCCGGTGATGCTGATCGCCTCAGATATGCAACAGGCCTTGCGCCTGAACGATGAGCTGGGCCAGTTTACTGATAAAACCGTCACCGCCCTGCCAGATTGGGAAACCTTACCGTACGACAGTTTTTCTCCCCATCAGGAGATCGTTTCTTCGCGGTTATCCAGCCTGTACCAACTGCCTCAACTGCAAAACGGTGTCATGATCCTGCCGGTCAACACCTTAATGCAGAAAGTTTGCCCGCATTCATTCCTGATGGGCTATGCGCTGGTGGCGAAAAAAGGCGATCGCCTGTCCAGAGAAACGCTAAGATCGCAGCTTGAGCAGGCCGGATATCGGGCGGTGGATCAGGTGCTGGAACACGGCGAATTTGCCACCCGGGGAGCCCTGTTGGATCTGTTCCCTATGGGCAGTGAAGAACCCTATCGTTTAGACTTCTTTGATGATGAAATCGACAGCATCCGGCTGTTTGACGTTGATACACAGCGCACGCTCAATGAAGTCGACCGCATTAACTTGCTACCGGCCCATGAGTTTCCTACCGACAAAGCCGCTATTGAGCTGTTTCGCAGCCAGTGGCGTGAGCAGTTTGACGTGCGGCGCGACGCTGAGCACGTTTATCAACAGGTCAGTAAAGGCACGTGGCCTGCGGGCATTGAATATTGGCAGCCACTGTTTTTCAGCCAACCGCTTCCGGCGCTGTTCAGCTATTTACCGAAAAATACCTTGTTAATCAGCCTGGGTGATATCGAAGCCTCGGCCGAGCGATTCTGGCTTGACGCCTCCCAACGTTTCGAGAACCGCCGCGTTGATCCAATGCGCCCGATCCTGCCGCCGGAAGCCCTTTGGCTGCGCGTCGACCAGCTATTTGCCGAGTTAAAAAACTGGCCGCGAATTCAGCTGAATAGTGACACCGTAACCAAAAAGACCGGTAGCCAAAATTTAGATTATCAAGCGCTGCCGGACTTAGCCGTTCAGCATCAGAATAAGTCGCCGTTAGATAACCTGCGCCGTTTTGTCGAAAGCTTCAGCGGCAGGATTATCTTCTCGGTAGAGACCGAAGGCCGTCGTGAAACGCTACAAGAGTTGCTGGCGCGGATAAAGTTAAAACCCACGTTAATTAATAAGCTGGAACAGGCTGAACGGCCGGGCCAGTACCTAATGATTGGCGCCTGTGAGCACGGTTTTCTGGATAACCAAAGCCAGACGGCGGTCATTTGCGAAAGCGATCTATTAGGCGAACGGGTTATTCGCCGTCAGGACAACCGTCGGGCGATTAATACCGACACGCTCATTCGCAACTTGGCCGAATTAAAACCTGGCCAGCCGGTGGTCCACTTAGAACACGGCGTAGGCCGTTATGCCGGTTTAACCAGCCTAGAAGCCGGCGGCATTAAGGCTGAATACTTAATTTTGACCTATGCCGGTGAAGATAAACTGTACGTTCCGGTCTCTTCCCTGCACCTTATCAGCCGCTACTCCGGCGGTGCTGAAGAGAATGCGCCGCTGCATAAGTTAGGCGGTGAAACCTGGACTAAGGCCCGCCAGAAGGCCGCTGAAAAAGTGCGCGATGTGGCCGCCGAACTGCTGGATATTTATGCCCGTCGCGAAGCCAAACCGGGCTTTGCCTTCAGGCAGGATCGGGAGCAGTATCAGCAATTCTGTGAAACCTTCCCTTACGAGCCGACGCTGGACCAGACTAATGCCATTGGCGCCGTGCTGGGCGATATGTGCCGGGCCAACGCCATGGACCGCTTAGTGTGCGGTGACGTTGGCTTTGGTAAAACCGAGGTGGCGATGCGCGCAGCGTTTGTTGCAGTGATCAATACCAAACAGGTGGCGATTTTAGTGCCGACCACCCTGCTTGCTCAGCAGCATTATGATAACTTCCGCGATCGCTTTGCCAACTGGCCGGTGCGCATTGAGGTGATGTCTCGTTTTCGCAGTGCCAAAGAGCAGCAACAGGTTCTGGAAGCAACCGTCGAAGGGAAAGTCGATATCCTGATCGGCACCCATAAGCTGTTGCAAAGTGATTTACGCTGGAAAGACTTGGGGCTGTTGATTGTCGATGAAGAGCACCGGTTCGGGGTTCGTCAAAAAGAGCAAATCAAAGCCATGCGCGCCAACGTCGACATACTGACCCTAACGGCAACGCCGATTCCGAGAACGCTGAATATGGCAATGAGCGGCATGCGCGATCTCTCCATTATCGCCACCCCGCCAGCCCGCCGTTTAGCGGTAAAAACCTTCGTGCGCGAATATGACGATCTGATTATTCGTGAAGCGATCCTGCGCGAAGTGCTGCGCGGCGGTCAGGTTTACTATTTGTATAATGACGTAGCCAGCATTAATAAAGCCGCCGAGCATTTAGCCAAACTGGTACCGGAAGCCCGGGTTGCCATTGGCCACGGTCAGATGCACGAGCGCGACCTTGAGCGGGTAATGTCAGACTTTCACCACCAGCGCTATAACGTGCTGGTGTGTACCACCATCATTGAAACGGGTATCGATATTCCCAACGCCAACACCATTATTATGGAACGGGCCGACAAATTCGGCCTAGCTCAGCTTCATCAGCTACGCGGGCGGGTTGGTCGTTCGCACCATCAAGCCTATGCCTATTTGCTTACGCCGCATCCAAAAGCGATGACCACCGACGCCGTGAAACGGCTTGAAGCGGTAGCGTCATTGGAAGACCTAGGCGCCGGGTTTGCGCTGGCGACTCACGATTTAGAAATTCGCGGTGCCGGTGAACTGCTGGGCGACGACCAAAGCGGCCAGATAACCACCATCGGTTTCTCTTTGTATATGGAGCTGCTGGAAAGCGCCGTTGACGCACTGAAAGAAGGCCGTGAGCCGTCATTAGACGATTTGACGGTTAATCAGGTTGAGGTTGAACTGCGGGTTCCCGCGCTGCTACCCGATGACTATATTCCCGACGTTAATACCCGGCTTTCGTTCTACAAGCGGATCGCCAGCGCCCCAACGGCATCAGAGCTGGATGAGCTGAAAATCGAACTGATTGACCGTTTCGGCACCCTTCCCGACGCCGCCCGTAACCTGTTGCAGGCGGCGGCTATGCGCCAGCAGGCTAAAGCAATGGGTATTAAGCGTATCGAAGGCAATGAAAAAGGCGGTTTTATCGAGTTTAATCAGAAGAACAGCGTCGACCCGATGTACCTAATTGGCCTGCTCCAGCAGCAACCGCAGTGTTATCGCCTTGACGGCCCGAGTAAGCTCAAGTTTAACGTCGATCTCACCGATCGGCCTAAGCGGCTGGCGTTTGTTAATTCGCTGCTGAAGCAGTTTGAAGAGCATCAATTAAAGCGATAAATATAGGGTGACCCCGGATAAATACGGTGAAATATTCGGTCGCTAAACGCGGATCGATTCCATTACCCGCGACACACGCAACCGACAAGGAGGCGTAGGCGCGCCTCCTTGACCTGCGCCCCCGCACCGTATGTTGACCGCAGCGTTGCTGCGGCAACCTCAATCAGAAAAAAGGCTTAACGCACCGGTACGGACGCGTTCCCGACGCGGCCGTACCTCGTCCCGCATCCCTGCGGGACGTGCTACCTTTTTTCTTCCTTCGGCAACATTCGTACGCTCGCTGGGAGGTCAACAGCAAACAGGCAGGGAATTATTTATGGGGAATTGCCCTCGGTCGCGTGTATTGCGGGTGATGGGACCACCTCACATTTAGCGACCGAACATTACACCGAACCGATCTAGAGTCACCCTAAAATAACCTTATTAGTGAAGCTTCAATTTCGGCCGGATGATCCGATTAATACTCCCCACTAACATCATCAACCCAGTCTTAATATATCCAATCGTCGCCACCTGATGCATACGATACAACGATATATACGCCAGACGGGCCAGCCGGCCTTCAATCATCATTGAGCCTCGGGTTAAATTCCCCATCAGGCTACCCACCGTGCTGTATTTCGACAGGGAAACCAGCGAACCGTGGTCGGTATAACGGTAGCTTTTCAGCGGCTGTCCGTTTAACAAAGCCAGAATATTGCTATGGCACAGGCTCGCCATTTGATGCGCAGCCTGAGCTCGAGGAGGAACCGGCGTTCCGTTTTCCTGCGTGCAATTGGCGCAGTCGCCTAATGCAAAAATCGACGGATCGCGGCTAGTTTGTAAGGTCGGACCAACGACTAACTGATTGATGCGGTTAGTTTCTAGCCCGGCCAGCTGTTTCATCAAGTCAGGCGCTTTAATACCTGCAGCCCATACCATCAGATCGGCCTGAATGTAATCGCCGTTTTTAGTGTGTAGGCCGTTTGCGTCAGCGCTGGTCACCATGGTCTGAGTCTGTACGTTAACGCCAAGATTAATCAGCTCTTGCTGAGCAGAAGAGGAAATTCTTACCGGCAAGGCGGGTAAGATACGCTCACCGGCTTCAACCAACGTTACGTTTAACGCATTGTTATCCAGCCCTTGATAGCCATAGCTGTGCAGCTGTTTTACCGCATTGTGCAGTTCAGCTGAAAGCTCAACGCCGGTGGCACCACCGCCCACAATGGCAATATTAATGCGCGCTTCATCGTTTGAGTGGGAAGAGAACTTCAAAAACAGGTTGAGCATTTTATTGTGAAACAGCTGCGCCTGCTTTGGATTATCCAGATAGATACAGTTTTCTCTAACGCCCGGGGTGCCAAAGTCATTAGACACGCTGCCTAAGGCCATTACCAGAATATCGTAGGCAATATGGCGCTCAGGCACCAGCTGTTCGCCCTTCTCATCATCGATCCGAGCAAGGTGAATCACTTTCTCTTCACGGTTCAGGTCAACCAATGAGCCGAGCTGGAAATGAAAACCGTTATTCCGGGCGTGCGCTAAATAGCTTAACGAATCGATACCCTCATCTAAGGCTCCGGTAGCGACTTCATGCAGCAACGGTTTCCAGAGATGGCTATGGTTACGATCGACCAGAATGATTTCAGCCTTTTTTCTGCGCCCCAGCTTTTTACCTAGGCTGGTCGCCAGTTCAAGCCCACCGGCACCGCCACCAACGATAACAATCTTTTTCATTTCATTTCCCATCAGCGTTATCTCACTAAAAATAAACCAAAGACCTTAGCAAGGGATTGAATGAATAACTTGTAAGAACATGAAGTTAACTTAATCCCTCCAAAAAATTAACGCCAGATTATCATAATTGGACATGTGGTTATACCAAAATTGATATATATCAATTTTTGGCAATTTATGTCGATTAATAAATAGAATTTGAGGCAAAAAAACGCTGATACCGGAAGATATCAGCGTTTTTATTTAGCGATAATTAAAGCTGTTTAAAGCTCTTTATCGCCATTAAATGCGAGGAAATTTGTTTAAACTTATGGCTTTGCTGCTCGTCCCAGATAATATTGTAATATTGATTCAGCGCATCGGCAGTGCGCTGGCTGTCTAGAACTTCATCCTGACGAGATAAGATAACCAAGCAGTTATCTTTATTTTTGGTTCTGAATTCCGCAATACACTTAGTCGCAATATCCAGATACTCTTCCGGCCGGTCGATTTTCCCGGTCATGTTTTCGTGCGGAAACAAATTAGGATTAATCATCGCCTGACGAATTCCGCACAAAAAACCGATCCGTTCAGCCCAAAAACCCCCGAGGCCAACGCCGCAAATCAGAGGATTGGCATCATCGCTTTGCTGAACGGCCTTATTCGTCTCTTTCAGCAAGTGTTGCATATCGTGGCGAGGATGAAGCGTACTGTAGCTGATAAAACGGACGTCCGGATCGATAAACTGAAGCTGTAAGACCTTCTCATGGTTTCCTGGACTGGTTGAATCAAAACCGTGCAAATAAATAATCATCTCTGCCTCACTGCCTGCCAATATAAGATCAATATCTTGAACGTTTAGACCATAGCGCTAAAACCACAAAGCCGAAAATTAACGGTTTTCTTCGCTAACCTGTTGCTTATGCTGTTCCCAACGCTCGCTTAACTCTGTTAAATCCTTATTCGCTTGCTTCCAGCGCGAGGAAGCCAGTAAATCACGACGAGTTCCTTTATTGCGGTGGAACAGTCGGGCAACCGATTCAGCGCGAATGTTTGGCGATAAATTATCCAACACGCTGACCGCACCCTCACGATTATTGCACACCAGAACCATATCACAACCGGCATCTAGTGCGGCCTGACTTCTTTCAGCATAGCTGCCCATCATCGCCGCCCCTTCCATTGACATATCGTCAGAGAAGATCACGCCATCAAACGCCAGCTTCTGGCGCAACACCGTTTTGAGCCAGTATGGAGAACAACTGGCCGGAAGCGAATCCACCTCAGGATAGATCACATGAGCTGGCATAACCGCTTCCAGCAATCCAGCCGCTGATAAATGACGAAATACCGACATGTCTTGCTGATAAAGCTGCTCATAGGAGCGCGGGTCAACCGGCGTTTCTTTATGTGAGTCTGCAGAAACCGCGCCGTGCCCCGGAAAATGCTTACCGGTAGCTTTCATGCCCGCGCTGTTCATGCCCTGAATAAAACGGCTGGCCAGCAGGGTCACGGCTTCAGGATCGCGATGAAATGAGCGCTCGCCGATGGCGGCACTGATATGGCCAACGTCAAGCACCGGCGCAAAGCTGATATCAATATCCATGGTGGTCAGTTCAGAAGCCATCAGCCAGCCGGCCTCTTGCGCCATATTCTCTGCCTGATGGTCTTCCAGTAAAGCGGCAAATGACTGGGCCGCTGGCAGTCGGGTAAAGCCCTGACGAAAACGCTGTACCCGCCCGCCTTCCTGGTCGACAGCAATTAATAGACGGTGGCGGGAGGCCTCTCTGACTTGGCGAACAAGTTCAGCTAGCTGAACAGGATCGTGAAAATTACGGGCAAAAAAGATTAAACCACCCACCAACGGATGCTTTAATACTTCGCGATCCTCGGCATCCAGTTCATAACCCGCCACATCTAACATCACTGGTCCCACGCTAACCTCACTTTTATTGCTGCTGCCTGACTGATTAAATATCATTGGCTTTGGTTATTTTAACCTTAGCCATTATGGAAAAACGCCGTCCATTCTAATCAGAGTTCGCTAATAACTAAATACCATAACGCACTCTTATTGGCTGGCTATCAATAATATATTGTGGATTTTTAGTCTGTTGCCAGCGGGTTTCAAACCACATCAGCATTAAATAATCGACGTAAGGTTTCCATCTATCGACCTGCCGGGTTAGCTTTTGTGCGTTATGGTAACCACCGGCATTAATATAACGCTGTATCAAATCGCTTTCTAACGCTTTATTCCAGCCGTTACCGCAGCCGTTACTATAGAATAACGCCGCCAATTCAAACGCAATATCCGTATCGGCCGCATATTCCCAGTCAATAAACTTCAGGCCGCCGGGAGTCTGAATAGCGTTGTCTCCGTGCAGATCCAGATGAGCCGGTGCCAGCTTTAACGCCCGGGGTAAACCGGCCCGTAAAAAAGATTGATGAAGGGAGAGCCAGCGCGGCGATAGCCGTTTGCGGTCGATCCCTTGCATATAGCGAATAAATCGCGCGGTTAGGTCAAGTGGAAACCCAATCAATGGCCGTTGGTGCAGCCTAACCAGACTGCCAGCAAGATCGGGATGCCGACTAAAGCCTTCGCCGATAACCGCCCCATCAACCCAAGAGGTAATCAGCCATTGGTCGGTCAGTAGCACCGGTACAGGAGAGAGCCCGGAGCTAGAAATACGCCGGAGCGTGCGGTACTCCTGACGCCGGTTAATGCCCAAAATATGTTGAGATGGTAGCAAAGCTTTAGCCAGCCAGCACGGTTGATGATCATCATCAATACGCCAGCTGGTTCCGGTTAGCCCATTCAAACGAGTCAGACTCAGCCGTTGTGACAAATAGCCCGGCATATGCCGGGCTATCAGTGACTGCAGTTCAGGATTAACGCTGGACATTGCCCTTACCGGACCAGAGAATTTCCCCCGTTTGGGCCTGCAGTAGCTGAATCACAATTTCCGGCATGCCCGGGCTGCCGTTGGCTGAAGCATAAATAATATACTTGGCGCCAAGATAGCGGGCCAGCCCAATCGCCTTAGAACGTGAAATTAAACTGTCATCACCCTTTAGCTCCATAGCCTCACGGCCTTCAAGCAGTTTACTGTCAGAGACTAGGCTAAAGCGTTTCGTCGCCAATAACGTTTCTTTTAGTACCGCGGTCGCATCAGCCGTATCGACTTTCCCGGAAGTATTATTTTTGACCTGATCCAGCAGGATTACGCCGTTATTGGCATCCGGTGATGAACTCAGCATGTTAGAAACCAGCGGTTTAATGCTGGCCATCCAATTAAGCGGTTCCGGAGGCAACTGAGGCGGTGGCTGAACGGGAGGTGTCGGCACCACGTCTACCGGTGGCCGATCGGGGTTAACCGAGACCGGAGGCTTTTGCTGCTTAGGTCCGGTTCCGGGGCAGCCGGCTAATAGTGCGGCTGCCAGCGCAACCAATAAAAGCTTTTTCATTCCCATCTCCAAAAAATATCACTATGCCGCTAATTAGCGCGACAGCATCGGACCCAGCGTCTTCCCACCCAACAAATGCATATGTATATGGTAAACCTCTTGCCCACCGTGACGATTACAGTTAACGATCAGCCGGTAACCCTCTTGCGCAACGCCTTCCTTTTCCGCAATTTTAGCCGCCACGACCATCATTCGGCCTAAAGCCAGTTCATGCTCAGGCTTTACGTCATTGACGGTAGGAATCAGTACGTTGGGAATAATTAGAATGTGGGTTGGAGCCTGAGGTGAGATATCGCGAAAAGCGGTAACCAGCTCGTCCTGATAGACAATATCAGACGGAATTTCGCGACGAATAATTTTACTAAAAATAGTCTCTTCAGCCATGTTATTTCCCTTGTATTACTAATCGGTAGAAACGTTATTGTTCAGTATGAGTGAGATTAGCCTGCGCTTTCAAGCGGCGTCGGCTACTGCCGAGAATTAGCCAATCACAGCGAACTGAATGCAGAAATAGCCAACGTTAACCCTGCAATCGCCGCAATGGCAATAAGAAAATAGCGCAAATGGAACTGAGTTCCTCTGGCCGCTAGTGCCAGACAGCCGACCAAAATAACAATACGAAAAATAGAATCTGAATCCATGCTATCTACCTGTATAACCGATAAAAACGCTCGAGCCTTTTCGAGTAATGGAGCCGATTATAGCCCGTTTCCCCTATTTTCACTATGAATCCACAACGGGATTAGTCAAGTAGTAGTATGCTAACCAGCAATATTAACCATGACGGCATTAATCAGTTGTATCTTCCTTTAAGAATCAAATCGATAGATGAATTCAATGATTATACCTTGATTTATACCTCTCTTTGGTTGCATATAGAGAGCGGTGCCATAACGTCTACAAGAGAGGATTTATGAGTAAAGGTCTGGATAAAAAGAAAGACAGTAAGAAAAAACCACTGACGACGCCGGCCGAGAAAAAGGCCGAAAAGAAAGCGAAGAAAGATAGAAAGGGTTCAGAAAAAGATATTGTCTAGTCGGTGAGTTATCTTCAATACAACAACGTATATTGATAATATTTCCGGCTCTTTATGAGCCGGAAAGCTCAGCGTCAAGTAACAGGCTAGCACCCGCCCGCAATGAATATAAAACTTCACAATGAAATCATCTCTTCAGTTCGCTATAATCACCGCGGATCAAGAGGAACTCCATCATGAATTATAATCTGGCAGAACTTCCGCGCGAACAGCGCGACATGTTAGACGTTGACCTGCATGCTTCAGGCATTGCCTATAAAGAACGTTACGGCATGTCGTTTAACTATCGGGACATTGAAGCGCTTATCCCTTCTAACCTTAAAGACTACTTTAAACAGCGGGTTGAATTCTTCAGAGGTAACCCCTACCAGTTGAGCAAGTTGCCCTACATGGCCAACGATAAATAGTTCCGATTGCTATTTAGAGCAATCGGAAAACAACTGACGATATGGGTGAAACTTAATGGATTCCGCGAATCGGTATACCGTTAACGCGAGTGCCCGTTTGCGGCGATGAAGATGCGGGTTCATCATTATAGTCTTCATCGTCATCAACATTTTTCGATTTCTTTGTCTTTGACGTGGCGGTTGCGTTCCCTTTCTTAGTAATGCCAGCTTTGTTAACACAGTATCTCGCTGAATCTTCAAGTATTTTCTTCACCTGAGCCTGCGTGGGGTTGTTCATGGCCTGCATTTTTTCCAGATCTTTTTCATTACGCTCTTCAGTACACTCACAGAGCGTTATCGCCTGTTTTCTAGTTATTTGATTATTCGCTTGCTGCTGCTGGAAGTCAGCGCAAGCATTAATATAATCGCTGGCGCTAAGTGCCGGATAGCTGCACAGAAGGCCCAACATTAATAAAACCCGCTTTAACATATATTTTCGTCCTTGTGGTGTAAATTAAATACAACAATAAAATCAATATATTAAAAAAATCTTAGCGTTCAAATTATAGCTAAAAATTTTAATAAAATATATTAATTCAACACATCTACTCTATATCCAAAATAATTCGAGATGCAGGACAAAAAGACCCTAAGCATTTTTGAACAGTCCAGAGCGCTGGCTTCGGAGGGAATAGGACTTCATCAGTTGGATAATAGTAACTAACTAAAAACCACCTTTCGATGGTTTTCAGCAAATCAGTATGTCACCTGACAACCAGAACCGACGCCTTAGCATATCGCACAATACCTGACGCATTAGAACCTAATAGGTGAGTCGTGATATTTGGCCGTCTGGAAGCAATAACAATCAGATCTGCTTCAACTTCATCGGCCATGGCAACAATCTCATCGCGCGGAGAGCCAAACGCGAGCGCATAAGACAATTGAGCCTCAGGAAGATCGATGCCCTTAACCAGTTTCTTCAGCTCATCTTCAGCCTTAACCGAAGCCTGATCCTTCAGCTCGGTGTAACCCATCGCATAAGAGTTAATAATGGCCGACGATATGGGCAAAACGTGGAACAGCCTAACGTTAGCTTTTGATAGTTTTGCTAAATAGACTGCATGGTTTATGGCGCTACTTGTTAATCCCTCTTCCAGAATATCCACAGGTACCAGAATTGATTTATACATATCATATCTCCCGTTTAGATAAGCCCAAAGCAACCACATCTTTATTATTGTATTGCACAGGCCAATATTTATTGTGAGCAACTTAACTGATTATGGATATAACTCTGATTAACGCCATTGATTATCAAAAAGGTTTAACCCATAAAAATGGTTTGCAGCATCTTTAGACTCAGCAAAATTAATAGCCCGGCAAACACTTTCTTTAACGTACCTACAGGCAATTTATGCGCCAAACTAGCACCAACCGGCGCCGTGAAAAAGCTAACAACAGAGATAAGAATTACGGCAGGGAAATAAACATAGCCAACGCTATAGTCAGGCGTATTTGATGCACCCCAACCGTTAATCATATATCCGATACTTCCAGCAAGAGCAATCGGCATACCTACCGCCGCAGAAGTACCAATAGCTTGCTGTATTCGCACGTTACACCATGTCAGGAATGCGACAGTCAGCGAACCACCACCGATTGCCACCATTGCAGAAATCCCGCCGATAGATAATCCGGCTAGCGATATCCCCACCGTTCCGGGTAATTGACGGCTAGGTTTAGGCTTTATATTCAAGATCATTTGTAAAGCAACATAGGCCATAAAGCAGGAGAAGAAAATACCGAGCACGGTTGTTGGTAATAGTGCGGCTACCCACGTCGCCAATAGTGTTCCAATCAATATTGATGGCGTTATTTTCCACACCACCGGCCATAGCACGGCCTGATGGCGATGATGTGCACGTAGGCTAGAATAGGCAGTTACAACAATTGAGGCCATTGACGTACCCAGAGCCATGTGGACTAAATGCTCTTGAGCAACGCCTTGAGCTGCAAACAATGCCGTTAAAATGGGGACCATGATCCCACCGCCGCCAATTCCTAACAGCCCGGCCATAAACCCAACGACGGCACCTAACATTAAATACGCCAAAATCCATTCAATATCCATTGAATACCCTTTGTGAAAAATTAACTGAACGCGTTCTAATTCTTGAATCTAGTGAGAGATATGAAACCCGCTAAGGTTGCCCATTGCAAACAAAATTTTATAGTTTTTAACACCAATTAGTCAGTTGCTTACATCAAACGTCAGCCTATTATATTCATCGCACTTTATGATAAATGCGTTGGCTATTCTGGCCCTATGCGCGGAGGCTTACTAACGACAATAATGGGGATTTCCAACCTGTTAGCCGGTAACGGTAATCGCACCGCATGAGAAGAGATAATTCAGAATAATATACGGCAAAGCGTAATAACTTAGAAATAGCAGATATCACTCCCGCCCCAAAGAGCGGGAATGACTAAACTATCAAAATATTTAGTGCTCTAGCATCTCATGAACGAGTTGCTCTTTACTTAATGAGTATGGGTAATATGTTGGCCAGTTATCCATTTGTTTTAGCATTTTATCGTGGGGTTCATTACTCATATAAATATGAAAATGAGAAGATTTATGAGGTTCGATAATATGATCGCTAAACTGAACGTATTTAGGCGCTTTTGAACTACTATCTTTGCAGTCAAATAAATAACGAACGCCTTTCTTTCCTGAAGCGTAATTTAATATCTTGAAGCCCGAATAGGTATATTTACAAGAATCTACTTCCCCGCGCGAATGGAATTCTATGACACCATTCTCAATTCCAATCATATCAACGTCGGTCGCATAGCCCTTTTTATAATACGCTCTATATTCCTCAACGGTTTTATCCTTATTGTTCTTTGCTTTCTCAGCTAATACCGGATCCAAGTCTCCATTGAGTAAGTAAGGATTAAGCGATTGCCATACGCCATCCCAGTCACTAAGGCTGCGGTCTTTGGCATCTTTATCATCAAAAACACCTTTACTTGCTTTAAGCGCTTTCTCCGATTGATTATGACCATGATCGTGTGAATTAGCAGCCACAGACTGAAAGCTGATAAGCAGGAAACAAGCGCTAAATACCATTGCTGGTAAACGGTAAAACGTTCTATTCATAACTTCATCCTATAAATGAAAAACAACGGTGAAGATATGTTATAACATAACATTAAATAATATTACCAGATATTTTGACGTGGCTTGGAACAGGGCTACAGAGGGCTGCTAATGAAGGGAAAGGCGGTGATTCTTGGTGAAGTTTGTTTATTACCGAGCACCGCCATTAAGCGTTCAAAGTCGTAAGTGACGGTTTTATTTTTAATCGCCCCTTCCATTCCTTTAACAATTAAGTCGGCCGCTTCAAACCAGCCCATATGGCGCAGCCTCATAAAGAGCGAAGAAATTTAACTCATTGATAAGTTTTACTATTAAGGCAATAGATTACTGAGTTAAGCGCCTTTTTATTGACATTTAAAACCCTTCATTATTAGTAAGATACAATTAGTTTTGCAGGAGATTTTTCTGCAACTTTAGTCATTACTCACCAACTATAAAGATAAGTCCTGCTTACCTTGAGCCATCGTTTGCTGGATAAGCTCTTCAACAGTGGGTTGTACCGACTCTTGAAATAATGCTTGCTGTACTTCACTATTTTCAGCAAACCCTTTGATGCGGGGATCTTGACGTAAATAGGCGGGAGTATCGAGATTGCTGTACTCTTCTTCTGGGGAAGTTTTCGGTTCAATTAGTCTTCTGATTGATTTGAATTCCAGTGGCCCGGCTTGCTTGCTCCGCCAAGCCGCCAGCAGCCATACCTCCCAATCCTTCATTTATCACTCCTTTCATCAAATCCTGGTTAGGATTGGCGTCTTGAAGAGAATAGTTTTCAGCCATTTTAGATAATGTTGATTGTGGCAATTCTTCTAAAATACCTTCAACAACAGCTCCTTTCATAAATCGCTGAATAAATTTTTGACTTGCCTTGCCCGCTAAAATCTTGGCAATGACTTTATCACCTTGACCACCGAACATAGCAGTAGCTGCCTGATTCATCCTTCAATTTCGTTGTATTCGAAAGCGTGCTGGTCCTAATGGCTGGCAGGGTAAAAAATACGGCATTCTGAATAAAGAAACTTGGCGCGAAGATTTAGCAAGGGGATTTAGCGAGGCGTTCCGAGTGCTGAAAAACGGCGGAACATTAATTTTCAAATGGAATGAGATACAGATTAAAACCGGTGAAATTTTGACACTCACTGACCGAAAACCGGCGTTTAGCCACTTATCTGGTAAACGCTCTGATACTCACTGGATTTGCTTTATTAACGACTCACCGGCCCATTAGGAGTACAGCAATGAGCGTATGTTTTCAGTAATCCGTTTTGAAAACTAGTTAAATACGCTTTCGAGAATAGCATTAACAACTAGAGTCGTAGCGGCTACAAGAACTAAATCATTACCAACCATATACCAATCATATCCTGGGTAATGAGGTAAGCCGCCTAACATGTTTGCTGGGACCATTTTTTTAGCAATACCGGGTGGCAATGGCTTGCCTCTCGCTAGATTTTTAGCGATTCCTGGAGGCAGAGACTGATAGCCGGTCAAACCATAGGTTACAGCTAAGCCTCTGGCCTGATCTACGGAAATAGTAATGCTTGTCGGACTACCGTCAGAGTGGCCATTTACTTTATTTGAATTACCCTTATTGCCTTTATTACCTTTATCGCCCTTCTCTTTATGCCCTTGCTGCTTTTGACTATTACCATTTTGATGGCCTTTTCCATTGCCGCCCGGGTCAGCGATTACCGATGATGAGAGCAAGATTAAAGACGCAATAGCAACAGATAGTCCTACCGTTATTTTGTTGTTCATTTTCAAAATTCTCATCAAGCAATATTACCTACAAATATAGTTCATTTTTATTAACACAACATTCTTTAGTTTGGGTTAATAACATCAAGGATATCTAGCATGAATAATAAACTCAGCATTAATCCTAAACAAATATTAGGTCATAAGAGTCAACGTCAGACAGATAGATATGATGACATTCGTGACAAGAATTGGATAAAAATCACTCACAGATCCGTATGAATTTCATACAGTTTTGCAGAAGAATTTTGCAGGAGAACTTTTCTTAGAGTGAAAAAACAATCGGAGACCGAAGCCCCCGAAGATTTTATCAATACCGAAAAATTACATATTATCGATAATGTCCTGACCAAACTCACTACATTTCCGTAGCTTAGCGCCATCCATTAAACGCTCAAAGTCGTAAGTGACGGTTTTATTTTTAATCGCCCCCTCCATACCTTTAACAATTAAATCGGCCGCTTCGAACCAACCCATATGGCGCAGCATCATCTCAGCGGAGAGGATAACGGAACCCGGGTTCACTTTATCCTGACCGGCATATTTAGGCGCGGTGCCGTGGGTAGCTTCAAACAGTGCGCAGTCGTCGCCAATATTGGCTCCCGGGGCAATACCGATTCCACCAACCTGAGCCGCTAATGCATCAGAAATGTAGTCACCGTTCAGGTTCATAGTAGCAATTACGTCATATTCGGCAGGACGCAACAGGATTTGCTGTAAGAAAGCATCGGCGATAACGTCTTTAATCACGATGTCTTTGCCAGTTTTAGGATTCTTGATCTTCACCCACGGGCCGCCGTCAATCAGCTCACCGCCAAACGCCTCTTTCGCTAACTGATAGCCCCAGTCTTTGAAAGCGCCTTCAGTGAACTTCATGATATTGCCTTTGTGTACCAACGTTACCGATTCGCGGTCATTCACAATGGCATATTCAATTGCCGCTCTGACTAAACGCTTCGTCCCCTGCTCTGAACATGGTTTGATACCAATACCGCATTGCTCAGGGAAACGGATTTTCGTCACGCCCATCTCTTCGCGCAGGAATTTAATCACTTTATCGGCTTCTACCGTGCCCGCTTTCCACTCTACGCCAGCATAAATGTCTTCGGCGTTTTCACGGAAAATAACCATATTGGTTAATTCTGGCTGTTTTACCGGGCTTGGGGTGCCTTCATAATAGCGAACCGGACGCAGGCAGATATAAAGGTCTAGCTGCTGGCGAAGCGCAACGTTTAAAGAACGAATGCCTCCGCCAACCGGCGTAGTTAAAGGGCCTTTAATTGCAACGCGATATTCACGAATTAGTTTGAGAGTCTCTTCCGGTAGCCATACGTCTTTACCGTATACGTGGGTAGACTTCTCGCCGGTATAGATTTCCATCCAAGAGATTTTGCGCTCACCGCCATAAGCTTTCTTTACGGCCTCATCAACAACGTCAATCATCACAGGTGTTACATCAACACCAATGCCATCACCTTCAATATATGGGATGATAGGATCGTGCGGAACTGCGAGTTTACCATTGGTATCAACCGTGATTTTTTTACCTGCGGTCGGAACAACAACTTTGCTTTCCATCAAACTCTCCTCTGAGGACATGTTTGTTAATTTTTTGTAAGATGCTTAAAGATATTACTTCAATACTGAAAGTCCGCCAACCAAAAACTTTTTCAACTATAATGGTTTAACGATTCAACACGCAAAATCACATGTTAAAATTAGCAATTAAAAAAAATTCTGCCAATCTGAACAGAAAAAAAACCAAAAGCCGCGAATCTAAAGGCCCGACGCGTATCATTCTGTTTAATAAACCTTATGATGTGCTGCCTCAGTTTACCGATGAAGCGGGCAGAAAAACCCTAAAAGACTTTATTTCACTGCCGGGGGTGTATGCCGCCGGGCGATTAGATCGTGACAGTGAAGGCCTTTTGGTACTGACCAACGATGGAAAACTTCAGGCACAGTTAACACAACCGCAACATAAAACCGGCAAAGTTTATCTGGTTCAGGTGGAAGGCATTCCCAACGAAGCAGCGTTGGTTCAGTTGAGAAACGGCATTACCTTAAACGATGGGCCGACCCTACCAGCGGGAGCGGAAACGATCGCAGAGCCTGAATGGTTATGGCCTAGGGATCCGCCGGTCAGGGAAAGAAAATCGATTCCTACCGGTTGGCTTAAAATCACCCTGTATGAAGGGCGAAACCGTCAGGTCCGTAGAATGACGGCGCACGTGGGTTATCCTACATTGCGCTTAATTCGTTACAGTGTGAATAACTGGACGCTTGACGGTCTGGCCCCCGGAGAATGGAGAGAGATCGAACATGGCTGATACTCAATTTAAACCCCACGTTACGCTGGCCTGCGTTGTTCAGGCTGAAAATAAATTTTTGATGGTTGAGGAACGTATAAACGGTCGCCCGACGTTAAACCAGCCAGCGGGCCATTTAGAAGCCGACGAGACTCTGCTTCAGGGAGCTCAGCGAGAGCTGTGGGAAGAGACCGGCATATTTGCATCGCCTCAATCTTTATTGCAGATTTATCAGTGGATTGCCCCGGACAAAACGCCGTTTATTCGCTTCACTTTTGCTATCGATCTGCCGGAAATCGTAGCGACTCAGCCTAACGATAGTGAGATAGACCGCTGCCTGTGGCTCAGCTATGACGAAATTGTCAATGCGCCCAATCTTCGTTCACCACTGGTACGACAAAGCCTACTGCGCTACCGGCAGCCACAGCGTTACCCCTTGTCATTATTAGAAACTTTTGAATGGCCGGAAAACCTGTTGCCTTAGGCGATGCGTCTGCGCCAGCAACGTGCTAAAATCCTGCGTTGTTATTCATTACCTGTTTCATTGTTACCTGTTTCATCTTTAGCCTTAACGATACGCGAGAGCCCCATGTCAGAGAATAACCAGAAAAAAGTCATTGTCGGAATGTCCGGCGGCGTTGACTCCTCCGTTTCAGCCTATTTGCTTTTACAACAAGGCTATCAGGTGGCCGGTTTATTTATGAAAAACTGGGAGGAAGATGATTCAGACGAATACTGTTCAGCCTCTGACGATTTGGCCGATGCCCAGTCCGTTTGCGATAAATTGGGCATTGAGCTGCACACCATTAATTTCTCATCCGAATATTGGGACAACGTATTTGAGCACTTCCTTGCCGAATATAGGGCTGGTCGTACGCCTAATCCCGATATTCTGTGCAATAAAGAGATTAAGTTTAAAGCCTTTCTCGAATTTGCCGCTGAAGATTTAGGCGCAGATTACATAGCAACCGGTCACTACGTTCGTCGCCAAGATGTTGACGGTAAAAGCCGCCTGCTGCGCGGCGTTGATACCAATAAAGACCAAAGCTATTTTCTCTATACGTTAAGCCACGAACAGGTTGCCCAAAGTCTGTTTCCGGTGGGTGAATTAGAGAAACCCGAAGTCCGTCGTATCGCCGAGCAGCTAGATCTAGTCACGGCAAAAAAGAAAGACTCAACCGGAATATGTTTTATCGGTGAGCGTAAATTCAAAGACTTTCTTGCCCGCTATTTACCCGCACAGCCGGGCAAAATTGTGACCGTCGATGGCGAAACCATCGGGCAACATCAGGGCCTGATGTATCATACTTTAGGCCAGCGTAAAGGCTTAGGCATTGGCGGTTTGAAAGACGGAGGAGAAGATCCTTGGTACGTCGTCGATAAAGATCTAATTAACAACCGCCTTATTGTTGCACAGGGCCACGACCACCCTAGCCTGTTCTCGACCGGACTGATCGCGCAACAGCTACACTGGGTCGATAGGCTGACCGTTAATCAACCATTCTGCTGCACGGTAAAAACTCGCTATCGGCAACAGGACGTATCCTGTACCGTAACTCCTCACGGTGATGACCGTATCGAAGTTCGCTTCGATGAACCGGTTGCCGCGGTAACGCCGGGGCAATCCGCCGTTTTCTATCAAGGTGAAGTTTGTCTTGGTGGTGGTGTTATCGAAGAACGCTTAAAGGATTAATCGTGGCTAAAAACTATTACGATATTACCATTGCGCTGGCGGGCGTTGCTCAGTCAGCCCGTTTAGTACAGCAGCTTGCCCATGACGACCAATACAGTCATGAAGCGCTCTCTATCTCATTAAAAAGCATTTTAATCACCGATTCCCCGTCTACGCTCTCCGTTTTCGGATTGGAAAAAGATCTGCGAATGGGGCTAGAAAGCCTGCAAAGCGCATTAACCGATAACCGACAGGGGTTAAGCGCTGAACTGACGCGATATCTATTAAGCATCATGGTGCTAGAACGTAAACTATCGGCCAATAAACCGGCGTTAAACGAGCTATCTTCACGTATCAGCCAGCTCGATCGCCAGTTAGCCCACTTTGACGTGGAATCCGAAACCATTACCAGCGCGCTGGCAGCGATCTACATCGATGTTATCAGCCCTATAGGGCCAAGAATTCAGGTCACCGGTTCACCCGATGCATTGCAACGACCGCTGGTACAGGCAAAAGTCCGAGCCGCGCTTTTAGCCGGAATACGTGCTGCGGTACTATGGCAACAGGTTGGCGGCAGCCGTTTACAGCTTATGTTTTCACGCAATCGCCTGTTGCAACAGGCACAGAAAATACTTGCCCATAGTTAAATTATCAGACTTCAGGAGTCTTACTGATGGAATTATCTTCACTGACCGCCGTATCCCCGATTGATGGACGTTACGGTGATAAAGTCAGCGCATTACGCGCTATTTTCAGCGAATTTGGTTTGCTAAAATTTCGCGTTACGGTAGAAGTTCGCTGGTTGCAGAAGTTAGCAGATTGCGCAGAAATTAAAGAAGTTCCGCTTTTTAGCCGTGAAGCAAACGTTTTCCTTAACCATATCGTCGACAACTTTAGCGAAGCCGATGCTCTGCGGATTAAAGCTATCGAACGAACAACCAATCACGATGTGAAAGCGGTTGAATACTTTTTAAAAGAAAAAGTGGCCGCTATTCCTGAGCTGCACGCGGTAAATGAATTTATTCATTTTGCCTGCACCTCCGAAGACATTAATAACCTGTCCCATGCACTGATGCTGAGCACTGCCCGTCAGGAAGTACTCATTCCAGCATGGCGTAACATTATTGATTCGATTAAAAAGCTGGCCAGCCAGCATCGGGATATCCCCCTGCTCTCCCGCACGCACGGGCAACCGGCAACGCCAACAACCGTTGGTAAAGAGCTGGCTAACGTGGCATACCGTATGGAACGTCAGTATAAGCAACTGACCCAGGTCGAAATTTTAGGTAAGATCAACGGCGCGGTTGGCAACTACAACGCCCACATCGTTGCCTATCCTGAAGTCAACTGGCACCGGTTCAGCGAAAGTTTTGTGACATCGCTGGGTATCAGTTGGAACCCCTACACCACGCAAATCGAACCTCATGACTATATCGCAGAGCTGTTTGACTGCATCGCACGTTTTAACACCATTCTGCTGGATTTTGACCGTGATATCTGGGGTTATATTGCTCTGAACCACTTCAAACAAAAAACCATTGCTGGCGAAATCGGTTCATCTACCATGCCGCATAAGGTGAACCCGATTGATTTTGAAAATTCAGAGGGCAATCTTGGCCTGTCGAACGCCATTCTTGGCCATTTAGCCACCAAGCTACCGGTTTCACGCTGGCAGCGCGATCTGACGGATTCAACCGTACTGCGTAACCTTGGCGTTGGTCTGGGCTATGCGCTGATTGCTTACCAGTCCACCATGAAAGGGCTCAGTAAGTTAGAAGTGAATGAAGGCAACTTGCGTAACGAACTCGACCATAACTGGGAAGTTCTGGCGGAGCCTATTCAAACGGTGATGCGTCGCTACGGTATTGAAAAGCCTTATGAAAAGCTGAAAGAGCTGACCCGAGGCAAACGCGTAACGGCCGAAGATATGCAGGTATTTATCGATGGTCTGGCACTTCCCGACGCAGAAAAAGTACGCCTGAAAGCCATGACGCCAGCCAACTATATCGGCTATGCCACATCAATGGTCGATGAACTGAAATAATATTACGCTTACCGTTTCCACAAAAAAACGCGCAGTTAGCGCGTTTTTTATTGCAACTTATCGAACCGGTATCAGAGGCTAGCCGCTGGCCCCGTAAAGAAAATACCGACAATCAAAGTATGAACCACTAACCCGACCAACAGTGGAATCGCCGTTCTTTTGACCACATCAAACGGCGACAGCTTCGCTCCGCTAGAAACGGCAATCACCACGCCGGAAACCGGTGACATTGCCCGCCCCATATGAGAAGCCTGTTGCATAGGCAGAATCATTCCCACCGGATTAACGCCCATACTATGGGCAATTTGAGGGATAAGCTCAACAAAGGCCAGGAATGGCGCATTGCCGGAGCCCATAATAATAGCGGCAGCAAGCGTAACGATAGCAAACACAATTGCCATGGCAAACGGAGGTAGCCCAACGTGCTGAGCCATCATAATCAGTTGATCAATAGCGCCGATAACTTTAATGCCGTGCGCAAACACGCCGGCGGCAACTAACAGCCCGACAACGCCGGTAAATGCGCTGCCCATGCCCTTCAAAAACTGATTAAACCCGTCACAAACCTGTTTGAAATTTCTGGTGCGTAGAGTTTCTATCAACATACAGACAAACATACAGATCAAAACAATCGTAACAACGTCTAGATTAATATCTTTAACGAACAGCTTAGAGAAAACGATCGCCATGATAATCGGCAACATCGGCAGCAAGGCATAAAAACCGGGTGCGCCTTTACCTTCACTGACCTGCTCGTCTTCTTTCCCCAGCTCCGCGAGGATCCCCAATTTACGATCGCAGTGACGCTGCCAGAATACGTGAGTAATACCCACGGCCAGTACGGTGGCAATGGCGGCCGGCCCCTGAAACGACAGCACGTAGCCAACCACGTCTTTTCCCATACCGACGGCATCGGTAGCGCGAATGGCATCTACCGCCATTGGCGTATAGGCCACGCCAAGCGAAGTCGCAATCACGCCCGCAGCAGAAGCAGGTGACAGACCAAGACCGATCATTATCGGGAACATCGTCCCCATCAGTAATACGGCAAGCCCCGTGGCAGAAGGAATTGCCAGTTGAAGTGCGCTGGCCAGCAGGAAAGAAAAGAACAGCAAAATATAGGGTGAACGTAATGATTTCAGCGGCCGGGTAGCTACCCGAACAACGGCTTCATTGGCGCCGATATGGTCCATGTAATGGGCGAAGCCCATCAGGGCCATAATCATTAATCCTAAGTCGGCTGCGCGAGTACTGAATAAATCCCGCATCACTTCAAAGATATCAAAAAAGGTGATGCCGGTGGTTTTCAGGCTCTTGGGTAAAATAGTACCCCAGCCAAATATCATGGTGCAAATCATCAAGACTATACCGGCAGCAAAAAGTACCGGTTCAGCTTTATAACCTTTTAATATCAGCCGTGCGACTACCACAATAACCAGTAGAGCAATAATAACCTGAATCATACGTTCCCACCGTTGGCAAAGCGATCGTGTGTCAATTTGACGACTTCAACTAACACATCGCTGGCAGCTCTAAGAGACTTCACCGGCAGGTATTCATAGATAGAGTGAAAATTATGTGCGCCAGTAAAAATATTTGGACAAGGTAAACCGTTCTGAGACAACGCAGCACCGTCATATCCGCCGCGCATTGGCGTCACTTTGGGTTCAATACCCTGATTACGATAGGCCTGAACCGCAATATCAATAGGATAAGCGGAGTCACCCTGCAGGCTATTGAACACATTGGCATAGCGATCGGCTAGTTTACATTTGATGCTATCGGCGCCCCATAGGGCCGCACAGCTTTCAGCCAGCGTGGCTAAGAATTTCATCCGGCTTGAATAGCCTTCTTCGGTGAAATCCCGCACGTCCATCTGTAGCACCGTTTTAGCACTATTGCCCTGCATCTGTTTAACCCAATAATAACCTTCACGGCCATCGGTATATTCCGGCGCTTCGCCGCCCGGTAGCATTGAAATGAATTTATGCGCCATCAGCAGTGAGTTTTTAAGCTTACCTTTGGCCGACATCGGGTGGGCAGATTGTCCGGTAAAGATAATTTCGGCGTCTCCGGCGTTCCAGTTTTCATACACCAGTTCACCGATACCACAGCAATCCAGCGTATAGGCAAAGTCAGCGCCAAAGCGCTTCACGTCAAACACTTTGGAACCTCGTAGCCCTTGTTCTTCGTCGGGAACCAGACCGACTTTAACCGGCCCGTGCTTGATTTCAGGGTGCTGTAATAAATACTGGATTGCATTGACGATAGACGCGATGGCCGCTTTATCATCGGCGCCAAGCAGGCTGGTGCCGTCAGTGACAATAATGTCGTCACCGATGTAATCATTCAGTTCAGGAAACTCACTCTGACGTAAAAAGATCTGTTTTTCTGCATTAAGGCAAAGATCGCCGCCCTGATAAGGCAATATTTGCGCGTTAGTATCGTTGGTTTGCTCGGCGCTGGTATCAAGATGACCAAAAAATGCAACGGCAGGCAGCGGGTAATCCACATTACTCGGCAGCGTGGCGGTGACGATCGCCTTTTCACTAACCTGTACATCATCCAGCCCTAACGCTTTAAGTTCATCCGCCACTTTATTAGCCAGAACCCGTTGCCCTTCAGACGAGGGCATTATGCCAGCAGCGCCTTTTTCTCTATTCGTTGTTGTATTAATTTTAGTGTAGGAAATGAACCGCTCGACAATATCCATGGATATTTACCTTTGATGCTGAATGAAAAGAATTTCTGTCACATTAACATAGCGAAATAAATGGGTTAATAATATGCTTCCAAATAGTTGCTATTACTATTTATGCGATAATAGCAATCGTTTACTTTAAATTTCATTGAATTAGCTCACAATAATAATTATTAATTCAAATAACATCCTGACGATACAGAAAATATATATCTATTCTGCCGGTCATGAACGGTCCATTTAACTTACCCACCCACTATCACCTCGGGTTTGAATATCCCGGAGAACCGGGATCTCGCCCGGTTAGCAAAACGAGCGATCGCCGCCGTCAGCAAGCGATTGCCTGTTATAGTTAAAGGTGATGGTGCTAAACTAACGGCCTGACTCGATATTTTTGTATCACCGCTTATTGCATTAGCTTTGCCTGAAGATCGGACGTCCGGTTAATGTCACGTATAGGAAAAAAAATGGGTTTGATATCAGATTTATTTCAGGCGCTTATTCATCAAGACTTCAAAACCTTGGCCAATCCAGAGTTTCTTTGGGCAATTTATGGCGTTCTATTTCTCACTATTTTTCTTGAAAACGGTTTATTACCTACCGCATTTTTACCCGGTGATAGCCTGCTGCTGCTTTCCGGTGCGTTAGTTGCTCAGGGTTCGCTTCATTTTGCGCTAACGCTTATTGTGCTTACCGCTGCCGCGGGGTTGGGCTGTTGGTTTAGCTATCTTCAGGGAAAATGGTTAGGTCGAACAAAAACGGTGCGAGGCTGGCTGAATAAGATCCCCGCCAACTATCATCAGCGTACCCATCAGCTATTTCACTACCATGGCTTCTTTGCCCTACTGATTGGCCGTTTTCTTGCCTTTGTCCGAACGCTATTACCAACGATTGCCGGGCTATCCAATATGGATCCTAAGCGCTTTCAGATATATAACTGGCTTAGTGCTATTCTGTGGGTCGGGGTTGTTACCGGATTCGGCTATTTGGTCAGTATGACGCCATTGTTTAAACACTATGAGCGTGGAATGATGACAGGATTAATGATTTTGCCTATCGTGCTTCTGGTCGGTGGTTTGATTGGCTCAATCATAGTGATACTGAAAAAGAAATCCTCTAAATAACAAACGGGAAGTTTTTAACCTTCCCGCGCTGATAATGTTCTTATTTATAATCGCTTACGCAAAGCGTCATCGGCGCTAAACCACCAGAGCTCAGGCGCTTTTTGCGGAGAAAACCGCACCTGATAAGCATTTTTAGGCGGTTCAAGCTTCCAACGAGAGCGACGTTCCTTTTTCACTACTAAAAACCGACGCCACCCCATGCTCTTTATGGCTCGGTTTTCCAGAACCCAGGCAACAGACGCTGACAAAGGTAAACGGGTATAAACATCTTCAACGCTGATATCACAGATACACACGGAGGGATTCCCTTCTTTCAATAATAAATGCTAACACTACAATACGGTCTGTTTCACGGACTAAGACATGGGGCATGATCCTAACCAGCATCCGAACAAAATACAATATGCAATCTCTTCAGAAACGGCCAACGCAGCATCGTTTGGCGATAACACCGGCAAAATGAAGGAATAACCGTTAGCGCCGTACAGACAACGGCTAGATTTGGTTCTCAATCGCGGCACTACAGCCAGAAAAGAACACGCTAATTGCTTCATCGTAATTCAGCTCTTTAAGCAAAATTGCCCGTTTAAATACCCTTTCAGACCCGGATTGATCTTTCCACGACCACCGTACCATCAGCGTATTTTTGTCTGGCTCAATGTCTACCAAAACGCTGGCTTTCAAATTCACCTGCTGTGCACACCGTATAAAATCAGTAACGTCCATACTATCCTCAAATGGTAATACTCATATACATTGAGCCACCCAGCCAGTACCAATCACCAAATGTTAACATAAGCATCATCTGGCAGTAGTATCGTTACGGACATAGCCCATTATTAGCTCTGATGTTTAACTACAGCGTGTTGATGAACGTTGAAAATCTCAAGTTTATGCAGGATGACGGTGCTGGCCTACCGAGATGAACCGGTGTGAGGCTTGTTGATAAAATTGGGGCACAAAAAAACCACCTTAAGGTGGTTTGTTGCTAAATCTGCTGCTGAATTCAACCAGCTTTATGGTGCCCGGGGCGAGACTTGAACTCGCATGGCGTTGCCGCCGAGGGATTTTAAATCCCTTGTGTCTACCGATTTCACCACCCGGGCATATCTAAAACTGGAGGCGCGTCCCGGAGTCGAACCGAGGTAGGCGGATTTGCAATCCGCAGCATGGCCACTCTGCCAACGCGCCTTACTCCTTAATACCATTGCAGATATTAAATTGGAGCGGGAAACGAGACTCGAACTCGCGACCCCGACCTTGGCAAGGTCGTGCTCTACCAACTGAGCTATTCCCGCGCCCTTAAGTATCACATCAGAACTTGCTGATTTGGCTACTTTATCTTTTGACACAGCCTGTCGTCATCAGATGGTGTGCATTCTACTTACCTGACGAAGTGAGTCAATAGAATTATTAAAACATTTCGTTCGTTTGATGCTTTTTCCGGCGTATCGTTCACGGTTCCAGCAAATCGGCCTTAGAGGCTTTCAGATATTGAAACATTGACCAGAATGTTAATACCGCGGCGATATAAAGCAAAACGAAGCTCAGAACTTCAATAATGTTATTCGGCCGCCAAAGTAAGCCAATCAGCGCCAACATTTGGGCCGACGTTTTTACTTTAGCCACCCAAGATACCGCCACGCTGCTTCGTTTACCTATTTCAGCCATCCACTCTCTTAACGCGGAAATAATAATCTCACGAGCAATCATGGTTGCTGCCGGTAGTGAAATCCACCAAACGTGGTAATACTCACAAACCAGTACTAATGCAGTCGCAACCATAACCTTATCGGCAACGGGGTCAAGAAAGGCACCAAACCGGGTGGTTTGCTTCCATTTACGCGCAAGAAAACCGTCAAACCAATCGGTGATTGCTGCGACAACAAAGATGCCGGCGCAAACCATTGGAGCCCATAAGTATTGAGACGGTAGATAAAAAGCCACAACAAAAAATGGAATCAGTATGAGACGAAAAAGCGTAAGCAAGGTCGGTATATTAAGTTGCATAGTGCCCAGATGCCCTATTGCTGTCTAAAATCAAAAGACGTAGGTATATGTTGCTACATCGCCTTCATTGTTTCAATGCATTGTGTATCTTTTCTGCTAAAGATTGCGAAATTCCCGGTATTTTTGCTAGCTCATCGACCGTAGCGTTCAAAAGTGGCTGTAATCCGCCCATATATTTGAGTAATGCCTGACGCCGTTTTGGCCCGACGCCTTCAATATGTTCTAGCGCGCTGGTATTTCTCACTTTAGCCCGGCGCTGGCGGTGGCCGGATATCGCATGGTTATGAGAATCATCGCGAATATGCTGGATCACATGTAGCGCAGGAGAATCAGGCGGTAACGCAACGCCCTCGCCTTCAGCCTTAAAAAATAGGGTTTCAAGCCCGGCTTTACGATCGGTACCTTTTGCAATACCAATCAGCCGCGGTTTGGTTTTATCCCAATCGACGTTTAACTCATTGAATACATCAATGGCCTGACCAAGCTGGCCTTTACCACCATCAATAAAAATAACGTCTGGAATTTTTTCACTTGTTAACGCTTTACCATACCGACGCCTTAGTACCTGAGCCATCGCGGCGTAGTCATCACCGGGGGTAATTCCGGTAATATTATAACGACGATATTCAGAACGCAGCGGACCATTACTGTCAAAAACCACGCATGAAGCAACGGTCTCCTCTCCCATGGTATGGCTAATATCAAAGCATTCCATGCGGTTAATTTGGGCCAATTTTAGAACATCGGCCAATGAGGCCAAACGCTGATGAATAGTCGACTGTTGAGACAGCTTAGTCTTTAACGCAATAGTGGCGTTGGTTCTGGCTAACTTTAAGTAGCGGGCACGATCGCCTCTTGGCTTACTCTGAATCTGAATTTTTCTGCCGGCAACCTCAGTCAAGGTATCTTCCAGTGCGTTTCTGTCCGGTAAAGAGAAATCGAGTAAAATCTCGCCGGGTAACGATCTTGACTGACTGCCTTGTAAATAGAACTGCCCAACAAAGGTTTGAACCACTTCATCTAGTTCAGTACCTTTGGGTATCTTAGGATAATAGCTTCGGCTACCCAGCACTTTCCCCTGTCGAAGAAAAAGAACGTGCATACAGGCCATGCCTGACTCATAAGCAACGCCGATAACATCGAGGTCATCGCTATCGCCTGAAACAAACTGCCGCTCAGTCACGCGTCGAATAGCCTGAATTTGATCGCGAATACGCGCAGCTTCCTCAAAGTTTAAAACCTGGCTGGCCTTTTCCATGCCAGCAATTAATTGATTTAAAACCTGTTGATCTTTGCCTTCAAGAAATAGCCTAACGTAATTGACCTGCTTCTGATATTCCTCATCACTAACAAGCCCGACTACGCACGGCCCTAGGCATCGGCCAATCTGATACTGCAAACAGGGTCTGGAACGGTTTTTATAGACGCTATCTTCACACTGCCTGATGGGAAATAGTTTTTGCAGCAATGCCAGCGTTTCTCTTACCGCACCTGAATTAGGAAAAGGACCAAAATACTCGCCTTTTGCATGCTTCGCGCCACGGTGTATTTTTAACCGGGGATGCGCATCTGAGCTGAGGAAAATTAGGGGGTAGGACTTATCGTCGCGAAGTAGAACATTATAACGAGGCTGATATTGTTTAATGTAGTTATGTTCAAGCAGCAACGCTTCTGTTTCCGTATGGGTAACGGTAACATCGACGTTCATGATGCTTTTAACCAAAGCTTCGGTTTTACGGCTGGCAACGTTTAGACGAAAATAGCTGGAAAGCCGCTTTTTGAGGTCTTTTGCCTTTCCTACATATATAACAACGCCAGAGGCGTCGTACATACGATAAACCCCTGGCTCATGCGTAACGTATTTTAGAAAAGCTTGGCTATTAAAACGTTCAGTCACTATTTAGCAATTTATCTGAAGTCACAATGCCATGACGAATTGCAAGGTGCGTCAACTCAACGTCTCCACTAATGTTCAGCTTACTGAACATCCGATAGCGATAACTATTGACGGTCTTAGGGCTAAGATTCAACGTTTCAGCGATCTCATTAACCTTAAGCCCTTTGGTAATCATCATCATAATCTGCAATTCACGTTCAGAAAGGCTGGATAACGGCGTATCCGTTTCCGGCTCTAGCTGACTTAACGCCATTTGCCGGGCAATATCTGCCCCGATATAACGCTGACCAGAAGCAATTGCCCTGATGGCGCTGATAACCTCTTGCGGTGCAGCACCTTTACTTAAATAGCCGGAAGCTCCTGCCTGCATGACTTTTGCGGGCAACGGGTTTTCGGTATGAATAGTCAACATGATGACTTTTATATCTGTTGAATAACGTAAAATTTTACGAGTTGCTTCTAAACCACCAATGCCCGGCATATTCATGTCCATAAGGACAATGTCCACGCTGTTGGCTCGACACCATTTAACGGCATCTTCACCACATTGAGCTTCGCCAACGACTTTTATTCCCTTGACATCTTCCAGAATGCGTCGAATCCCTGCGCGCACCAATTCGTGGTCATCAACAAGAAGAACGCTTATCAAAAGAAAGTCTCCAAATAGTAGTAATAGGCATAGCAATATTTTTAATCACAAGATGGATCATTATAAAGCGATCAACAAACATATTGATAATACTTATCTTTTTTAATGAAATCACTTTGTATATAAAAAGAGCAACTTCGGTAAATGGGGGATATGTCTATAAACAACAATCCAGACATAATAGCACTCAGGTTTACATATCTTTAAGCTAAACTCAATGAAAAGATGTAATAACGATCATCATTTTACCCAAATTATATCGGCATTAGCACAACCCGTCTGAAACAATTATCTAATACATTAATAATATTGGTAGATTGTCTCAGTTTATCTTCTTTTAAGATGCTGATATGAAAATTTAATAGGGTAAGAAATATTTGCTCTCAACGGCCAATGCCGCTTAACGTTGTACTTTCTGCCAACCGGTTCCCAAAAGTTTCCGATCTGCAATTCTCTGCAATAAATGGTTATTATCGACTATCACCCATTATTTATTACCAAAAAGAGTTGGTGACTTATTGTTTAATCCAGAAATCATTAGAAAACAACAATAAATAATCAGAGAAAATTATGACCGCTACTGTGGGTTTTTCTCAAGCCGCAACGATAATATTTTTCCGTTGCCCCGCCCTGTTAGCTATCAGGGCCCTTCCCCGCTTCAATAATTCATCTCGATAAAGATAACTTATTTGCGGCCCTGCCCAAGTTTTATCAAATATTATCACCGCAATGCCAAACGCTGCAGTCGTCACTTCTTGGCGTTTATTTGCCGCAACAAACCACTTGGGCAAAACAAAAGGGACTCTTCCTCGAATAAAAGCAATGTGATCGGCTTTTTCTCCCGGCCACCACACTTCAGAGGTCGCAACTTTTACCAGATAAACATAGCGCCCACCAATTTCTCGCTGAGCAATGGTATGACGCATAATATGGGCCATACCGGTAATATAATGCCCCTGATATTGCTTTACTCTTGAGTATGGTGGGTTAGCGAATGCCCCTCCACCAAGTTGCTCTAGCCTTAACGCCCACTCTTGATTCAGTGCATTATCAGACTCAGTATAAAAGTGCGGACACTTGCTATTCTCACCGTCACTAAATAAATCGAGAACCAATGGGCCATACAGATCGTTAATAGCGAGAAATAGCGCCTCTGGCGTGCACCACTGATCGCCGACATCTTTTAATAAATGTTTCGGTTTAGATCTTAAATAATTAATCTTTTGTAAATATTCTGTATTAGAAAAATCAATCATTGCCTGCCCCCCTAACGCGTTGGATACCAGTCGGTAATACCAAATCGATTCGATACTTTTTATCATTACTTTGCTCATTTAGAACAAAAGTATCTATAGAAAGCAGCACTTCCCTTAATCTGACCTTGATAGCCGTTTAAACATAATGCTATTTGAACTCATTATAGTGCACTCTTGAATTTCAACAGCCATTAGCCATTAAAAATTTAACAGATCATATCTATATGATTAATCCCATAGCTCAAATATTCATCAATTACATTTATAAGCTCATCAGAAAAAACGGAATTAGTTATTTTACAAATACCAATTTGATGCAAATTAATAACATTACTCAGCATTATATTTTTAACTTCAACTTATTAATAACATATTATAATATTATGATCGAATGACCATTCGCAGAACGGGATTGTAAAATAGCATTAATAATCATCCAGATAAAGAACGCCAAGGCATTTATTTTTGGCAACGCATAAATGAAAATTTTAATAGTAAAATGTTTCACCCATGTTATAAATAGTTACAATATTAATAATAAAATAAAGTTACTATATATCATATAAGAGCTAGCTATTTGATAGCTGATTTACTACAACTCACCGTATAAAAGAGTTAGCCCATCAATATACCCATACATAAATTATGGTATTTATATAAAATATCACCAGCACTCTAGCTAAGCAAGTTAACCGCCCGAAGTAATATTTAATTTATAAAAATACGGCTTATACGATATTTCTAGCCATCTTCAGATAATAATTATGCACATCTACATTATTGTGCCATTTTTTCATCACGACACAGGCTCGTCCCAAAAATGCACTTTTCCACCGATTAATCGCGATCATAGCAGTGAAATAAAAAGAATGTTTTTAAGACCAAAATCTCAACACCAAACGAATTTAACGACAAAAATACCCTATTGTTTTGTAATTATTAACAAAAATGGCTTGAGTGAATGAATTATTTTCAGCAAAGCCAGCTAGATTTCCACTGTTAAAACTAGTGTTTTTACCAGCTTGTTTTACATGTCAAATTTCAGAGATAATTAATCTAACGTTTCATCAATTGGAATTGACTGGTTTTGGTTTGCCGTGAAACATACTCCACACTATTTGGTTTCACGGCTATTTTTTTGTCTATTTTTCATACTAACTATCCTTCATCAATAGATATCATATCTAGCGCAAACGAATCTCTTTTTTTTTGATACAAAAAACCACTCGGTCTCCCGAATGGCTTGTCGCTATTTGTTAGTTCCTCAATCGGGGAGCCAGAAGCTGATTACGAATCGACTGAGCAAGCTCGTCTAAAGAAGGCTGTTCCGGATGGGTGTCGTCCTCTTCGCCTGCCAGCTGAATCTCTGCCAGATAAGTATGAACCGGCCGCCCCTCTTCGTCTTCCATTACAACATGATACCAAGGCGAGTCTCTCAGATTATCATTTGCAGCAACCTCATCAGTCGCGGGCTGCTCAAGGGAATACTCGGCATCAATATCAATAATGACGCCTAAATTGCCAAGTAGCTTATGCCTGACCTGTTGCCCTATAGAAAATTTACTGGTAATCATTGTAGCCTCCTCGATATGCAGGTGCCGCCTTTCCTTAAATATGAGGGGTTGTTGGTGAATTTCAAGTAAAAAGAGGCAATATTCGCAATCTTGACCGGAATTTACATTCAATGCTCAAATACATTTCACGGGTTTAGGCAAGCCAGCAATCTTTGTTGCTTGCTTCGCGGGGCCTTTGACAAACAACCGATACAAATAGCGGCTATTGCCCCTTTCTTCACCATACTTTTGCGCCATGGCTTTCACTAACATACGGATAGCGGGAGAAGTATTAAATTCCTGATAAAAACCCCGAACAAAGCGAATAACCTCCCAGTGGGCCTCCGTCAGCTCGATTCCCTCCTGCTGTGCTAAAACAACCGCCAGCGGCTCACTCCAGTCATTACTGTTAGTCAGGTACCCTTGGGCATCGGTTTCAATCATGCGCCCCTCAAACTCAACCATATACCCTCAATATCAATCGCCGTTTTGGATATTGTATCTCAATTTTTATTCCGAGTGGTTACCGGATTATTTACAATAACCTGATACCCAATGATGAAGAAATCATCAAAAATCAACATTTCTGGTGTTTTTTCAGCCGAACGATCAAATTAGCTGAATTAACCCCTTTACAAGGTACCTCAAGCTGTTCTATATTTCACGCCGTTGCGGAGGAGTGGCCGAGCGGCTGAAGGCAACGGTCTTGAAAACCGTCGATGGGTAACCATCCGTGAGTTCGAATCTCACCTCCTCCGCCAATAAATTCAACGGGTTAGCTTAGGCTAGCCCGTTTTGCTATGTGCCACTTAGTATATTGTTGGTATATGCAATTAGTATATTTATTCTTTCCCCCTCCTCTTGTTGAGATTGCTGAGCTGAGTTCTGACCAAAGCTATCAGCATGCGTAACGACCAACAGTCACCCGGTTTCAACAGATAACTGCCAGTCGAAATAGCAATAACAAATGCTTAATAATTTATTCTCGAATGTAAAACTCAGCCGTTCATTGTGGTTGGATTATTAGAACAAGACTCAGCGTAATGGCTGCTTTTCGCTACCTTAGAATCCTTTGTTTCAGGCTTGCTAATATCATAGATATACTTAATCTGGAACGTTCTTACACAGTAAGTACAATAATATCGCTGCATTTTTGTTGACTTACCGCTGCCATGTTTACGAACATATTCTACATTCCCGCAATACCTACATGGAATATTCTTCATTTTCATTTTATTCGTTCCTTTTATTTAATAAATTTCAATTATTAATTACATAAGACAAAGAATTGATAATTACAAAAGTAAACCATAAGCATTCGATGCTATTAGTCTTGACAAACGCCTTTATTAATTCAGGATCCTCATTACTTATTGCGATAATCGGAAATGGTATAAATCGATTATAGTAACGGTTATCACACGAAACCAAGCTTAATATTAAAACTCAAACTTTATAGATTTTAATTTTAATAAAATCAGCACGTCAAGATAAAACCCCAATAAATCATGTGAATTATTTAATTAATTTCATAATCAGTAACACAAAATGATGATAATTCACTAACAGGAGCCATCTAATTAAAATTATTGTATAAAGTTAAAAAGGTGAGACCCCTCTCTAATTAAAATATTATTGGTAGTTATTAGCCTAGCCACGAGCTGATTATATAACGCTACGATCCTGTATCTTTAATGTAGAAATTACATCGTTACGAATTAATCACAGAGCACGAAAACGATCGCTCTTCAACGGCCGAGCAAAGAGATGTCACGGTCTCATTGACGTAATTAACCATAATGAACTGGCCGTGCTCACAGCTTATATTGTTCTCTCTGATAACCGTCTCGATCTCTTTTTCAAGCGTTCCTTTGGCATATTCAGATATTGAATAAAATATATATATCGGACACGTTGTGGCCACAAACAAAAATGAATGTTTTTGATTCTCTTTTTTTCCTAATGTGAAAAAGAGAGAAGCAGCGATTAGCCCGCCCAAAACAGCAGCTAAGCTAACGATATAAAAAAGCTTACGTGATTTTTTAGCCTGCTTTTCCCGATTGGCAGTATTGTGATTCGCGTCATGCTGTACCACGCTCAGATCTGGCTTTTGACTACTAACAACTAACTCATTTCTATCATGCGTTTCAGATAAAACCGTTCTGGTCAGGCCATCAAGTTCTTTATCAATCGATATTGATAGCTCCTTTACGCCTTCAACCCGAGGCGTTTTTCCATCATTATCAAGCAGCATAACGGGGATTTCTTCACTAAATTTGAATCCTATTTTGGGCACGGTGATAATCACCTTATCCGACAGACCAAAGGAAATAAGGGCCTTTCTTAGCTGGCTAATATAATGATTAAGATTACTGTTTGAAGAGACTAATCCA
Organism: Budvicia diplopodorum; assembly: GCF_009800925.1. Taxonomy (GTDB): domain Bacteria; phylum Pseudomonadota; class Gammaproteobacteria; order Enterobacterales; family Enterobacteriaceae; genus Budvicia; species Budvicia diplopodorum. The sequence goes on from NZ_WOYF01000001.1 coordinate 162,510, forward strand.
TGATTGTCCCATACGTTCTGAAACAGAGTATCCCGGGAAACCGTTTGACCATAGTTACACAGCAATTCATACAGCAACCGATTTGATGAATTAGATAATATCGTAGCCGATAGTTCATCTTGCTGCATAACCAGCGTTCTATCTTCTGTATTAAATATAATATTATTATTGATGACATATAACATAATAATCTCATTTGCATATCATATTTCATTAGGAGTTTATTTACCCTTAATGGAAACTTTGAAGAAATTAGTTTTTACAGTTTATATATGTAATAACCCACTATTTAATAAGAACGTTAAGCTGTATTTTTAAGACAAAATCATAAACAAAACCATCCTCATCAATAATTTTAATTATATTATCAAAAGCCAAAGAATAAACATTAATGCATAAAATGGCCAACTACAGATGAAAACACTACAAAGACTACGTGCTTTATACTTTCACCCCAAATTTAAGGTTTAAATTATATTTACACACCAAACAAACAAGTGGGTTATCATATTAATCAACCGTAACACCAAAAAGAACATAGTCCCCAGACTACTGTTATCACTTAGGCTGATTCTAAATAACGCTGAAATAATAATGCTACAAAGGAAGACAAAATGAGCGATAACTTAAGACGACCACTATAAATTTATAAAAAATAGAAAAGCCAGCCTAAATAACATTAGCTGGCGGAGTACAAATAAAATGAGCATACGTGCAGAGCTGTTGGTTAACTATGTCTACGCGATTGGAGAAACGCACTGAAATTCTTTTTATTACCGTCAAAAATGATATTTCCTGAGTTAAGCATAATAATCCGGTCAACTAAGGCAATCAAATTGGCCCTGTCGGTAACAATTAACATGCCCTCACCTTCTGAGGCTCGTTTCTTTAATTGCTCGATTAGAACCGCTTCAGATGCGGGATCTAAATGAGCGCTTGGGTTATCTAATATACAAAACTTTCTTTGCGACAATAGCAGACGCGCAAGGGCTAATTGCTGCTTCTGTAAAGCGGTTAACGGTATTGGCAGACTCTGCCATTGAGTTTCTAGCCCTTGATTAAGAAAGGGCAGCAAGCCGTTTAGATAAACCATTTTCAGAATATCAACGATATCTTCTAGTTTATCGGGCATGGGGTTATTCAGTGAAAGGTATTCATATAGTGTATCGCCAATCACTTCGCTATCCTGCCAAGAATAGTAAACGCTGTTACGCACTGCATTCACGTTACCGGACGAAAGCAATAACCCATTCCAGGTGATATGCCCGCCGTTCGGGGCCAAAATGCCAAGCAGAAGCTTTAACACGGTAGTTTTACCTGCCCCCGCGCCGCCAACGATGGCAACCTTTTCTCCGGGCTCAATTTTAAAACTCAGCTGACTGAGACAGGGTAAAGCGGCATGATAGCTAAAGTCTAGCTGTGCAACACCCCAGCCGCTTTGAGGGCCGTGATAGCCCATCAGCTCGGTATCTTTTCCTTTATATTGCTGTTTTAACAGTTGGTTTGTCTCGGCCATTGACTGGCGCATGCGCTGTAAAATGGGCAATAAGTGCATCAGGGAAAAAATAGGCTGGCCTAAACGCCCGGCAATAATAATGGTGGCAAATAGCCCGGCGGGCGACATTCCGCCACTCTGAACCAGATAAAATGCGCCAATTACCGCCAGTACCGTTTGTAGGTTCATCAATGCCATCAGCGCAGCGCTGCATCGGCTTTGGGCAATAAAGCGGGCCTGTTCAGACCGTTGAGCTTTTTCATTCGCACAAAGGAAACGCAATGATGCATTCTTATAGGCAACGGTAGCCTGATAGTTTTCCAGCGAACCGGTGGAAAAAGGAACCTGTGCATGAATAGTGGGAATATTCTCACTTTCCATATGAAAAACCACTACCCGAGCAATAGCGCAAACAAAGATAAATAGCGGAACCAGCACCAGCCACCCGGCGATAGCGGCAATGACGATAAAATAAATAATGCAGAAAACCAAATCCAGAGCTGAGCTGGAAAATAGCCCTAAACACTGCATGCGAAAGCGATTCCAGCTATTCATCGCTTCCAGAACGCCTCTTCCCCAGCGGTTATTCTGGTCAGGCGAGACGCGAATCAGATCCCTGATCAGACCCGGCTCGAGCCGTTGCTGCATTGCCGTTAGAAAGTGACAGCCCGTTTTAACCCTTTCCATGCGAAAAACATATTCCACCAGCAGCGCTAACACCACAACCGCCGAAAGCGTCCATAGCGAAGCATCCGCATGGCCGGGAATAACCCGGTCATAAATGGCGTTTAAATAGAGAGGCATGACAATGGCTAGCAGGTTGATGACCAGCGTCGACCACAGTAAGCGGGTAACGACCTTACCTTCCTGTTCACCGAGTTTGAACAGAGAGCGCCAGTTCAGCGGATACGCTTGTTCCAGCGGAACCATGCGCCAGATCTGTTTATCCGGCAACGAGAGGCATTGACCATTGGCACCTTTTAGCTGCTGATTACCACCGGCTTTTGCCGTTTGCCATCCGTTAGTCGTGCACAACAGATAGATCGCGCCGTTTAATATTTGGTGCTCCGGGCTACAGGGTATTGCCTCAAGGTTCAGGCTCTTTTTTGCCAGTTCAAACCAGATTTCCGGTTCACAATCGGGCGACAATTTATCTGAATTTTGCTGCCATTCCCAACGCGCAATAGGAAGAGACAGCATATTGGCCGCCTGAGCCAGGCTATCGCGCAGCGTAAAACTATTCGCCGATAACCGGGCTGCGTGCTCACCCGATTCCCGTTCAATAAACTCAATGCTCATAAATACGTTTCTCTTCAGATACCCGCAGGCACATCTATATCCATGACCAGCTAAAGTTCTGCCCGCCGTGGCTCCATGTTTCATGGCTACTATCGCTGAAAGTCATGCTCCATCCGCTACCGTAGTGAATATTGACCGTATCTCCGGCATCGGTACTTAGGCCAATCGAAGCATTGGGAGAAGATCCATGAAACAAACCAGAAAGGTCGAGGTTAAGGGTGTCATTGCGCCCATCGGCAAAGTCCAGCCTTTCAATATTTGAGATATGGAAGCTACCGTCGCCAAGGGTAAACAGGCCACCACCGCCGGATTTCTTAATCGCATCGTTTCCGGCTCCGCCATCAAGGGTATATTGGTGGAGATCCAGACTATTGGCTATTTCAAAAATATCGTCTTTTGCAGAACCGGTAATTTTTGAAATAAAAATCAGCGTATCCAGGCTGCCGTAACCATCATGAACCTGACCGGTTGATAGCTTGGCCACGATACCGGCAGGTGAAAGGCTATAGTCAGCCGTTACAAAACCGTCGCCGCCGATTAAGGTATCGTTACCGCCCAGGCCGATAACCACGTCATCACCGCCGCCGCCATTCAGTACGTTACTGTCGCTGCTTCCTTTTAAGACATCGGCATATTGAGTACCAGTAACGTTTTCAAAGCTGCTCAGCAAATCCGTGCCGTTAGCCCCTTTGCTCGCCCTGTTGCTAGAAAGATCAACGTTAACCAACGCGTTTAACGGGCCGTAATCGATAATATCGGTACCGCTTTCACCGTATAGGGTGTCATTGCCACGGCTAGCGTATAAATAGTCATCGCCTGCCCCTAACCTGACGATGTTATTATCATTATTGCCATACACCCTGTCTTTATAGTTGGTTCCGACAACGTTGTTGATCCCAATGAGCTGGTCGTGCAGGCCATAGCCATCTTCAGTGGTGATACCGGCCCGCAGGTCAACGGTGACGCCTTTATTGGTGTTTACCGAAGCATAGTAAGCATAGGCCGAAGTATTGTTATTACCGTTTAACCTATCGTTTCCGTCACCGCCTTCAAGGTTTCCGCTACCGGATAGCACATCGTCGTATGACGACCCTCTGAGATGGCTAATGCCGTTTAGCATATCTTCACCGCCGAAACCGTTATCGCTGCTAAACCCCGGCCCAACGCCATTGTGGTTTAGATTAACGTTAACGCCGTGGAGCGCACCGATGTATTCAACCCAGTCAGCGCCGCCACCGCCGGTAATCACGTTATTGCCACCGTTCGGGCGGAAAACGTCATTTCCGGCGCCACCAACAAATTGATTATTGTCCGTTAAGTGGCCAACAAAATGGCTCCCGGGTCCAGCGCTAATGACCACCTTTTCAATACCACTGAGCTGCACGGTTCCCATACCATGGTTAGTCCCGTTACGCCCGACAGCGGTACCGGCATCCAGATTGACGGTTAGACTTCCAAGCATAGTGCCAAAATCTATGCTGTCGAAACCGCCTCCTCCATCAACAGAAGAGACCCCGGCAGCCACGCTAAAGGAATCATCCAGCGCGGTACCGACAAAACGATCGAATAGCATAAAGCTATCGGTTCCACCGGCTCTCTTGAGCGCCTGCCCCGTAGCCATATTCACGGTCACACCGTCGGTCAGCCGGCCGTAATCAAGGGTATTACTGCCCGCTCCTCCGTCAATAACGTCATCGCCTTTAGAACCGTATACCCGGTCATCCGCGGCTCTGGCACTGATGTTGTTATTATCATCATCGCCTTCTATCGAATCATTCCACGCCGAACCAATGAGGTCTTGAATGTTCGACAGTACATCATGGCCGCCGAATCCGTTCTGCAACGCCATACCCTGTTGCAAACTGACATCAATACCAACGCTGGCATTACCGTAGTCCAGCGTATTGATACCGCTACCGCCATCAACAACGTTATTGCTGCCAGCGCCCGAAATAATCAGGTCGTTACCGCCACCGGCATGAATAATCGCCCCCTCACCGCCAAGTTCAATACGGTCATCAAACCCAGAGCCGACAATGCCGGTAATTCGATTAAACTGGTCGATACCGCCAAACCCGTTTATATAGGCCCGGCTATCTTTCATGCTAATACTAGTACCGCTGAGCGCACTGCCGTAATCAACCGTATCAGTACCGCCACCGCCGATAAACGCATTGTAGCCATAGCCCGCGATAAACCGATCGTCACCCGCACCGCCGTCCAAAATGGCCCGACTGCGGGCGTTGCCGCCAACCATCAGTACATCGTTACCCGCCCCGGCATTGATGGAAGAGCTGCCATTAGCGCTAACGATCCGATCGTCAAAGCCTGAGCCGATAATGCCTTGAATATTGATTAAGGTATCCATTGCGCCAAAACCGTTGCTGACGCGATTAGTGGTTAAATCGGCCTGAATAGCTGAGGTTGAATTCACATAGCTGGCGGTATTAACGCCGCCACCGCCGTCAAGGATATTGTCGCCGCCCATACCGCTAAGAACGTCATCACCGGCCTCGCCGTATAGGGCGTTATTATTGCTATCCCCGACAATCAGATCGTTAAACTGGCTGCCGATCGCCTGCTGAATATTGCTGATGTGGTCAGCGCCGCCGTGACCATTATTTGATGCCTGATTCTGGCTCATATTAACGCTAACCCCGGCAGAGGCAGTTTGGTAACTCAGCGTATTCAGACCAGCCCCGCCGTCGAAAATATTATTGCCGCCGCTGTGGTGTAGGGTATCGTCGCCTGCGCCACCCTGTAGATGATTATCCTGACCGTTGCCGATCAACACGTCTGCGAATTCGGTACCAATAATGTGTTGAACGTTGGTGAGACCGTACTGGCCGCCGCCGGTAGCGGTACCGTTAAGTAAATCAATCGTTAACCCGGCGGTGGATTTGCTGAAATCAACGCGGTTGCTACCCGCTCCGCCGTTATAGCTATCGTTGCCCTTTCCAGCAAGAATCAGATCGTCGCCAAAACCGCCTATCACGCTAACATTGTTCGGGGTTGCCGCCAGTTGAATATGGCCATCGCTATTAATCAGTGACGTTGGGTTATCCACCACGTTAAACGCCATATTCTGCCGTTTAGCTTCACCGGATGCATCGGTGAAAGCGACGGTGACCGTAAAGCTATGGTACTGAGACTGAGGATAAATCAGCAGAACTTCGCCCGGAAGCAAACCGTATTGGTTGCCGCTTTCGCTACCGCCAACGATGGCCTGATAGCTGGCCGGTAATCCGGTTAGGCTCACCTGACCTACCGCCTCATCAAAACGAATAATCCGCGCCACAGTGCCCTCGGCAAAGCGCTCAGAATTTCGCGCATCGATAGTCCAGTTAGCGTTTTCCTGTGACAGGTCGGCAAGGGTTGGCTGATATTGATGGAGAATGCTACCGTCTGACCGTGCGCTGTCGCTACCGCTTCCAACCTGATAAACGTGGGTAGTGTCGTCACGCCATCCGCCAATTTGTAACAGTGTCACTTTTGGAAAAACGATGGTAGGCTCAACCGGTGACGGCGGTGTCGGGGTAATCGGCGTAGGAATGTCGCTGACCTGCGTATGTTCGACGGCCGGAGAACCCGCGCTCTTCTTCACCAGCACAATGGAGTCATCAATCGGCTTGAGCTTAACCAGTGCAGCCTGAACCGGCACCTCCAGCTCGGCATAGGTTGAATCGTCGGCCTGTTCAGTTTCGCCGCCCCCTTTGCTGTTAACCGTGATAATTTCTTCTACTACCACCTGTTTAACCACTACCTTTCCGTCCGGGTGTGCGGTCGGGCTGCGGCTCTCCGACGCTTTATCTCTTTCTGGTGAAACGTCCTGAATATTAGCCAGCGCCATGATCTCTTCTGAATCCAGCGTTTTGCCATCGCTGAACGTCAGCTTAAACAGCCCTGTATGCAATGAAGCCAGCTTAGCGCCCATGGTTAACGTCAATTGTTTACCGCTTGCCGTGGTAATAATGAGGTCCGGCCCGTTGATCAACAGCCGCACGTCATCTTTGTGCCAGGACAGCGGAATCGGGTTTTCCGCATAGGTGAAAGGCACCATAGACACCGGCGTATTTTCTGATAACGATAAATCATTACTCATCTTGGCACCCTCTTCTTTGTCTCATTCTTTATGGCCCAACGTCAGCGCTTAAGCCCAGCTATGGCTGAAGGTCTGACTAGCGTGAGCCCACGTTTCACTGCCGCTATCGTGGCTCACCATTAGCCAGCCGGAGCCGGAAAGATTCACGGAATCAGATGCGTTAGTATTCAGGGAAATAGCGGCGGTTGCGCTATGCCCGGCAAACAAAGCGTTAAGGTCAATATGGATATTGTCTGCTGCCCGATCGGTAAAATCGAATCGTTCGATATGGCTGATATGAAAATCCGGGCCGGTCAAATTGACCGTTTGGCCTGCACCGCTTTTTTTCAGCGTATCGGTACCGGCACCGCCGTCGATAGCGTAGGTTTGAAGGTCACGGTTACTGGAGATGGTAAAAGTGTCGTTGTACGACGTTCCCTGAATTCTGTCGATTTGAACCAGCGTATCAGTGCCGCCTAACCCATCGGCCACCGTTGCGGTATGTAGGTTGGCATGAATACCTGAGGTGGACGTTTGGTAGCTGGCGGTGACCGATCCGTTCCCCCCGATCAGCAGGTCATCACCCGCGCCGCCAATCAACATGTCGTTACCACCCCCGCCGGTCAGAATATTGTTGCCAGCATTGCCGCTCAAAACGTCATCAAATACCGTTCCGGTCAGGTTTTCTATCGGCGTTATACTGTCTTTTCCGTTCACGCCTTTATCGGCAATTTTGGTCAATAGATTGGCGTTAACTCCGGCATCCAGCAGGCTATAGTCGATCGTATCACTACCGTCGCCGCCGTTAATCGAATCGTTACCTTTGCTGCCGAAGATCAAATCGTTGCCGTTATAGGTATTAATCAGGTTAGAGCTATCATTGCCATACACGATATCGCCGCTGTCGCTGCCGTAGATCCGGTTAATGCTGATTAACTGGTCCTGACGTCCGTAGCCGTCATTACTGACAGTGCCCGTGCGGAGATCGGCCACAATACCTCGGCCGACCTCTCGGTAATAGGCGAGAGCGTTAGCGCCGGTACCTTCCAGAATGTCATTACCGTTACGCCCGTTGAGTATGTTGTTACCGGCAAGGTAGTCGTCATAGCTCGACCCTTGTAGATAAGCGATGCCGTTCAGAACGTCTTGGCCGCCATAGCCATTTACCGTTGCCATGCCATTATTACTGGCATCAACCCTGACGGTAACCCCGGATTTGGCGTTAGCATAGGAGACCCAGTCTAGGCCACCTCCGCCGGTGAAGGTATTGCTTCCGCCCATCACATAAAAGGTATCTGCACCGTTACTGCTTACCGCCCAAAGCCCGCCGCTATGTGAGGTATAAACCACGCTACCGTTGCCGGATATCACCTGAGGTAAGACGATTTTTTCTATCGAGGTAAAATACTGAGTGCCAAAGCCGGCATTGGCGGTATCGTACGCAGAAGCCCGGCCGATGCGAAAATCAACGGTAATTCTGGCACTGAACTGACTGTAATCTATGGTATCGGTTCCGCTACCGCCGTTAATCGTAAAGTGACCTTTAGACATAATGAAATGGTCATTACCCGCAGAGCCGGTAAATTGAGTGAAATCAGATAAGGTATCCACGCCGCCCAGTGACTTGGTGCTACGGCTATTCATCACATCGATAGTGACACCGCCGGTCAAACGGCTATAGTCGAGACAATCGTTACCGCCGCCGCCGGACAGAACATCGCTGCCCAGCGAGCCGAACAGCAGGTCATCGCCTTCACCGGCATATATCGCGTCATCACCGTTACCGCTGGCAATCACGTCATTAAAGCCGGTACCTACGATCCGGTTAATATCGGTTAGCCGATCCTGACCGTTAAAACCATTATCGCTGACCGTACCGCTAAGCAGATCGACGCTAATGGCGTTGACTGCGCGGCCGTAATCAAGGGTATTGAACCCGGTTCCGCCGTCGACAACGTTATTTCCCGTACCGGCAATAATGGTGTCGTCACCGTCTCCGGCTTCAACGTAACGATGGTCATTTCCTAATACAAAGCGGTCAGCAAACCGAGTACCAACAATGGCCGAGATGCCGTCCAGCGTATCCATACCGCCAAAACCGTTATCATAGACCTGACCGGTTTCAAGATTGACGTCAATGCCGCTTCGGGCCTGACCATAATCGACTTTGTCAAAGCCGCCGCCGCCGATAAACTGATTAACGCCGTTACCGGCAATAAATAGATCGTCACCCGACCCGCCGTCCAAAATAGCCAGACTGGCGATATCGCCGTGAATAATCAGCCTATCGTTACCCTCACCGCCGCCGATGTGGGAATATCCGCGGCCGCTGCCCAGAACGTCAGCAAAAGATGAGCCGATCGCCTGCTGAACGTTGACCAGCGTATCGGTTCCACCAAAGCCATTGTTCGCCGTTCCGGTCAAAATATCGACCCGCACGCCGGCGATATCGCGCTCATAGCTCACCGTATTGGTACCCGCACCGCCATTCAGCAGGTTATTACCGCCCAGCCCCATCAGAAGGTCATCACCGCCACCGCCCTGAATATGGTTATTGCCGTTATCTCCCACCAGCACGTCGTTATAGCGACTAGCGATAATATTGTGGATATTCAGTAAACTATCGTGCCCACCTAGCCCGTTATTGCTGGCTACGCCGCCGCCTAAATCAACAAAAACGCGACCGGTAGCATCCGCATAGGAAACGCTATTCACGCCGGAGCCGCCGTCCAGCAGGTTGTTACCACCACCCCCGGCCAGCCGGTCGTTACCCATACCGCCGCGCAAAACGTTATCAAAGCCGTCGCCCAATAGCGTATCGTCGTGGTTTGAACCAATAGCTTCCTGAATATTAGTCAGGCGATGTTGTTGAGTTCCGTCAGCGGCAAATACCGTCTCGCCTTTAGCCAAATCAATAACTAAGGCGCGGCCAAACCCAGAGTAATCCACCCCGTTATGCCCGGATCCGCCGTCATAAATTCCGAGCTGATGCCCGGCAATAATGCGGTCATCGCCGCTGCCGCCTAACACGCTGACGTCGTTCATTACGGAAGCGAGTTGAAAGCGGCCATAGTTATCGATATTGGTACTTGGATTATCAACAACAACAAATTTGGCACTCTCTTTAACCACGGAGCCGTTGGGCAAGGTGTAGGTGAAATTCAGCTCAAATGAGGCTTTATTACCCTGCGGATAAATCAGTAATAACTCATTCGGCTGCAGGTTAGACCATCGCCCTTGGGCGCTATCATAAGTAGTGATTGAATATCCGTGGGGCAGCCCGCTGACGCGGATGCCGGTGCTGCCTTCGCTTAGCTGCAGCACCCGACCAACCATGCCCTGTGGGATAGTCTGAGCGTTATTCACGTGAATGGTCCAACTGGCGCTTTCACCAAAGAGATCGATCTTAGTCGTAGCATACTGAACGCCCCAGTCGCTGGACCTTACTGCGGCAGGATTTCCCGTTCCCCCCAGCCAGACATGGTTTTGCATATCCGCAACGCCGGAGGTTTGAGTTAACGCCAGTGGCATAGTGGTTACGTCGTTCCCTACGGTGTTTGGCGTTTTATTTGGTGGAACGGAGGGCTCTACGTAGTCTCCCGTTCCGGCAATTTCCGGGGGAGAACCCGATGACTTCGACATGACTCGCGGCTGAGCCGTTGGCGGTTTGTCCGGCTGAGGCAAGGCATTATCGGCCTGAGTAATGGTCTGTTCTTGCTGCCCTTGGCTCTCATCTTCGACGGCCCCACCCGCGTTCTCGTCGATGACGACTTGATTAACGACCTCTTTAATGACTATTTGGTCAGGTGGAGCCTCGGTGGTCGGGCTGGCTTTATGCTCCTTTCCCGCCCGATTCATGCCGGGCGCTTCCGCCTCAATGAGTGATTGTCTTAAGATATCGTCTGAATGGATAACCGTTCCGTCGCTAAAGCTCAGCGTAAACAACCCCTGATTTAACGAAGCAAGCTTAGCGCCAAGCGGCAGGATAAGCTGGTTATCACCCCGTTGAACAATAAGATCCGGGCCACTGACCAATAGCTTAACCCGATCGAACGCGATCGGAATATGGTTATCGGCATAGGTAATCAGAATAACTGAAACGGCCGGTGATGCCGGTAATGGAAGCGCATTGGTCATGATTCGTTCCTTTCTCTGATATTGTTCAACGTTTCTCTTATGGCTCTGACAGGGCTATTTTTGTGTTATTTAATAACGGCTTGATAAAGTATTCTAACGGCGTTCGTTTGCCGGTAAGCAGGTAGGCATCGACGCCCATTCCCGGATAAATGATTTTTTCATGCTGCCGTGCGGGCGCTTCAATGCTGACCAGATAGTAACGACCGTTTTGCTCATCATTGATAGCATCTGCGCTGATAACCGTGATTTTTCCCTCCAGCGTGTTGGCATAAGAAGAGCCAAATGCGCTGATATGCAGGCGAGCGGGCATTTTTTCCCAGATAAGGTCTCGGTCTTCCGGGCGAATTTTAACCTCCGCAATCAGAGGGACTTTGGACGGCGCAATTTCAATCACTTCGCCGCCCGGGTTAATCACCGCGCCGCTGTGGGCTACAAACAGCTTTTGCACAATCCCGTTTACCGGGCTCACGATGCGCGAGTTAGCCCTTCGCCCTTCACTGGCCAAGTTCTGTACATCAACCCGGCTCAAATCAACCTTGGTCTGGCTTAGCTGCTTTTGAGCATCAGACATAAAATCGGCCTGAGCCTGATTTGAGCGCGCCTGATATTCATCTAATTCGCTTTGAACTTTCGGTAGCCGCAGCCGGGCTTCGTTAAGCGAAGTCTGAACCTGCTGTAGCTCTGAACGCTTTTGCAGCAGAGAACCTTCGGCCGCCGCACCTTTGGCTACCATTGAACCGTACAGATTGACCTGACTTTGCGATAGCGCCAGCTGTTTAGTTAAATCGATCACTTTGGTCATTAGCTCAATTTGCTGAGCTTTACGCTGTTCTAACTGCGCTTTATTTACCTGCTGTTGCTCATGCAGAGCCGTTTGGCGGGATAAGTAGAGTTGATACTCACTGCGGACAATGTTGTCAGTTTCTTCATCACCGGTCAGCGCCAGTTCAAACGGCGTTGCGCTCAGTTCATGCTGTAAACGCTGCTCACGAATGCGCAGCGTTTTGCCTTCCACTTCATTTTTAGCAAAATCTTCACTCACCAGACTATTATCGATGACTGCGATTAGCTGACCCTGAGTCACCGTTTCGCCTTCGTGTACTAATAATTGTTTTACCACCCCGCCTTCGGGGTGCTGTAACAGTAGGTTACGGCTCTCTACGCGGATCACTCCGCTGCCTTTAACCAGCACATCAAGATGAAAACTGAATGCCCAAATGAAAAATAGCAGCAAGGCCAACAAGGTATATCCGGCGATGCCCTGCGGAAACCATCGGGCTATTTTATTGCAAAGCGGGATGTTCACGGGGAAGCCTCCGGCTCTTTAACGTAAACGGCGGCAATATCTTCCTGAAAGACGTTGACGGTGGCGTTATTAACCGTCACTTTTTCCGTTGAAATATTATTCTGTTGCATCACCCGTAGCACTTCCAGACAGCGATCGTATTGCAGCGTCAGGCTAACGCCCATCTGCTTACCTTCCGTTGCCGCGGCGTAAACGATCGCACCGTTCAGCTCAATATCCTGCCGGTTCTTTTCTAACCAGCTAATCAGCGCTTTCTGGTTGGCGTCACCCAGATAGTTCTGATTCACGTCAAGGGCCATACGTAGCTCGCCCGGTCTGGGAGACGGAGAGATAGACCGTATTTCGACCTGACGTTGTTCACTGAGTTTGATACCCACATTCTGTTGAGCGACGATCAGTAACACCTGAAAGATCATTGAAATAAGCAGATAAACCAGTAAAAGTACCGTCATCATGTCGACGTAAGCTGGCCAAAAATGTCCATTTCCTTTCATATCGTTATTCCCGGGTTAGCGTAGCTGGAGCGTTTTAATACCGTAATCGACCCGCCCGGCAAGCAAATACAGCCCGAGTACCGAAAGGTAATAATCATATTGAGATGTCACCCGACCCGCGTTGGCGTTAAAAAAGTCGCTCTGTACGCTAATGAGGTCATTCAGGCTGCGGGTACCCAAACGAAACTCATCCAGATACAAATCTTTAGTCCGGCTGGCGTCGGCTTTGGCTTTGCCCTGAATGATCCACCTATCTTTCGCGCTGACCGCATCGTTAGACAAATTGAATGCCATCTCGCTGATGTCGCGCTGTAGCTGACCATAGGTCGCTTCAGCGGCGCGTAAACGGGCCTCAGCCTGACCAATGCGCGAACTGTTAATGCCGCCGTCTAATACCGGAATGCTGATCTGTAGCGCAACGTTGCTGCCGAGATAGTTACCGTCTAAACCGCCCGGATTCTGAACGGGCTTTTTATAGGCACCCACCGCGTCAATACTTGGGTATCGTGCAGCTCTTGAGGCTAAAACATCCTCTTTTGCCCCGTTCAGCTCGGCCAACCGCGCTTTAAGATTTGGGTTGTTTTGCTGAATGCTGGCCACCATCGCGTTAAAATCTGCCGTTGCCGGAATATCATCCAGCCCGATGGTTTCTACCGAGATCTCTTGGCCCAGCAGGCTGCGTAATTTCTGTTTTGCTTTAGCAAGCTGTAGGTCAATAGTTTTTTGCCGGTTTTGCGCATTGGTCAGCGCCAGTTGGCCGCGGATCAGTTCAGATTGCGGAGAGCCACCGCCCGCTACTCGAATATTTAGCGTATCGACCAATGCTGACGTTACGTTGACGTGATCTGTCGCCGCGGCCAACAGTAGCGTGTAACGACGAACGTCGAGATAAGCCTTGACGGTATCAAACGTAACTGAATTAGTTTCACCGTCGGAACTGAAAGACGCTGACCTATGGATCTCACTTGCGCTTCCTAGCGCATGGGTGGTGCGGCCGAAGTCCATCAAATTATATTGCAGCGTAAGTTGCATTTGAGCGTATTCATCAAACGACTTCTCTATCTGAGAGCTTCGATCGGAAACCCAGTCAGACGTTTTTGCCATGGCCTGCAGCTTGGGGTAGTAACCGGCCTTTGCCTCGTCGATGCGCCGCTGTGCTTCCTCAAGGCGGGCACGGCTAATAACCGTACGTAAAGAGTAATCCTGAGCCTGCTTTAATGCTGCCGCCAGCGAAAACGTACCCACCGCTGACGGTGGTCTAAACATTTGGTCGGCAGAGTCCCCCTGACTGAGTACCGGCGGGGATAAAACGGCACCGGACAAATCCGGAACGCCTGCGGTACCGTTGTTTGTCGTGATAGTATTTATCGCGATCGTATTCGTCGCGTTGCTATTTATCATGGTGCTATTTATCGTGGTGCTATTCACCGAGGTGCCGCAGCCCGAAACAAACAGGGTACACAAGGCTGAATATGCCAATTTTTTTATTTGCATCTTCATGGGTTACCCTAACCTTCTCGGTGACGTTATTTGTATTCAATTCTTGGCGAAAAAACCGTTTTTCCGTACGCGGCTAATTCATAAAACGCTTGATAAGCAGCAAACTAGTTTATTTCTGTCAGTCCGTTTTCTTGGCCGTCATTTTGCGTATTCCGGTATTTGGCCGCTAGCATTTCACTGGCTGAAAGTAGCGACACTCTGGCTTCTGTCACTTGACGAACGCACTCCAGCAGGGCGTGGTTCTGTGATTTAACCGCCTGAACAATACTTTCTGAGCCGTCAGAGCCCATGCGTAAGAGAGATTCAAGCGTGAGTATCTGCTGGCGTCCGCCTGCCATTTCAGTCCGCAGGCCTTGCAGACTTTCAGCTACCTGTTCAAAGGTGTCACTCACCTGAATGCGGTTTTGGTTAAGGTAACCGGTACACTGAATAACCGACTGGTTCATCTGTATTACGGCAGCACCGGTATGCTTTGCGTAACCAATCAGTTCGTCCTGCTTTTGGCTTTGTTTCCCGGCCTGCAGATTGAGCTCACTTAGCTCATCATTGACGCGTTTTACCCCCTGATAGAGGTTCTCGTGAACGTTGAGAGACCGCTGAAGCAGTGCGCCGCTTGCCGCTAAATGGGAGTTTGTCGTTTGTATCGCGGTCACCAAACCAGACTGTTGATTAAGCGACCCCTGTAAAATTTCGACAATATGCTGATTGTGAACATCGATAATATCCATCAGGTGTTGATGATTATTTTCGATGTTTTCCAGCGTACTCTGCTGCCCCTCGGTAATCGCTTGCTGGCCGGTAAATAACTTCTCTTGGCAAGCCAATAGCTTGTTCAGATAGTTAACGCTTTCGTGCTGCTGGGCCTGCTGAACTTCGGTGAACTTTAGGATCCCCCGTAAAAGGCGTTCAACCTCGTAATTCGCACCAATACCGCTTGGCGGAGCATAGTGACTAACGCCGGGTTTTCCGTCGGCCAGAGTGCTGCTAAAACCCCAATTTTGAACGTTACTTTCAGCCAGTTGGGCGTGTACCCAGCTATCAATGTCTGAATATAAATGCTCGGAAGTGGTGTTGAGCATATGGGCAATTAGCCCCATCACTAATGACCCTAATAGCCCTAGTAGAGAGGCGGTAAATGCCGCGGACATACCGCCCAACGGAGCCGCCAGCCCTTCAAGTAACGCAGAAATTTCACCGTTACCGGAGCTCATCACGCCGATGGCCTCTTTAATACTGCCCATGGTCATAATGAGACCGATAAAGGTACCCAACAGGCCAAGCCCAACCAACAGCCCGGAAAGATACTCGGTACCGGTAACTTTGCGCGAGAAAGATTCCCGTACCGTTTGTAATAGGGCGTTTCTAACTTCACTGTTTGAGTGCGCCAGATCCGTGACGCGTTTTTGCAGCATGCCAACCGCACCGCGCAAACGAACGGGAGAAGAGTTTGAAGAAGTTTTTTGTACAAAACGCCGCCAGTCCTTGATGCCAATCACCAGCGAAATCGCAACGAAAAACGAGTAAATAACACCGATAATCTGAACGCCGATGATACTGGAGTTAACTAACGGCGAGTGATCGATAGCGACCAATAAATCGTCGAAAAAAAGGAAATAACAGCAAACGATGACTGTAAGGATAATAAACACAAACCGTAATGACTGATTTGCTGATTTTAACGACATAACTGCAATCCCTTAATCGATCGGTTAATTTAGTTTCGGTACTTTAGTTTTGCTACTTACGCTATTCTAAAAAAGTAAAAAATTACGAGTTAGATAATTGAATAATCTAACCCGAAATAATTAATCGAAACATTCAAATGCATCTAAAATAATCGTTAAGAGAACCAGTAATATATAAATAGTTAACATTCTGATTATTACCCTGACCTTTAATTAGCCGTATTACGGATAAACCGCCAGCCAGACCTACTGGTACCGCCAAATGATAGCAGCAACGGCCGCAGGAGCCAGAGCTTAACTAGCGCCTCACATATATATAGATTTTTATTCTATACAGAAAGCCACAAACGCTCACCGAAACAATAAATTCATAAAATTAGATGATTTAATATTTTTCATAATCTAAGGCTGAAATCAATTCCGCCTTATTATTTTGCTAATATATAATATTTCTAAGCGATTAACGTTACGTATTCATATTACTCATAATAGTAAATGTGACGGTAATAGGTATTTATCCGGTTAGCCCGGCAACTTTTCACCTTTATTTATTCAAGAGCCATTGGTAGTGATATTGGTAGTGATTTGGAGCGATGCTTTTAGCCATTCGTTTCGCTGACGAAGCTGATGCAGAAATCAAATTAGACCACACTGTCAGCGGTTTAAAGCCGGTATACCACCGGCTTGTAGACCACGACTCAATATGACTTTTCTAAACCTAAGCGTCTAATTTCAATCTTAGGGCAAAGATCCATAATCACGTTAAGCCCGGCCCGTTGAGCCATTTTTTCAGCCTGATGGTTAACCACGCCAATCTGGAGCCAAAGGACTTTGGCTTTTATAGCAATGGCTTCTTCCGCCACTTCATAGGCCGCATCAGAATTACGAAAAACGTCAACCATATCTATGGTAATAGGAATATCTTTTAGACTCGCATAAACCCGCTGCCCTAACAGCGTTTCTCCCGCCAGTTTCGGGCTAACGGGAATAACCTGATACCCTTGAGCAAGTAAAAAAGCCATCACTTTATAGCTATCTCTGGCGGGTTTATCGCTGGCACCGACTAACGCAATGGTCTTCACCTGCTGCAAGACGGCCAGAATTTCATTATCTTTCATTTCAAACTACTCCGGCAGAATGATGGGAACCTTAAATAAGTTTTAGCGTTGATGCCACGTTCAGTCAAACGGTATAAGAATAATCAGTGGGTTAATATCAACAGGATGCACACTTTTATATTTTATTGCTTCTTTATGAAACCGAGTTTCAGTAATCTATAGCGCATAACTATTTAAATAGGGACTTTATTACACATGCAACTGACTACCCGCACAATTCCGGTAAGAAAACATATTGCACTGGTTGCCCACGATCACTGCAAACAGGCGTTATTAGAATGGTCAGAAAAGAACAAAGCCACTCTCGCCCAACACGAACTCTATGCCACAGGAACTACCGGTAATCTGGTTCAACGGGCTACGGATATTAAGGTGCACAGCATGCTCAGTGGCCCCATGGGCGGAGACCAGCAGATTGGCGCACTGATTTCAGAAGGCAAAATTGACATACTGATTTTCTTTTGGGATCCGCTGAACGCCGTTCCTCACGACCCTGACGTTAAAGCGTTACTAAGGCTGGCAACCGTTTGGAATATTCCCGTTGCAACCAACCGTTCGACGGCCGATCTACTGATTAAATCCGGCCTGTTTGAGAAAGAAATTGTGATCGAAATCCCTGACTATCAGAAATACCTTGAAGACCGGCTGAAATAGTTTTCTAACCGATTCCCTTGGTTCATAGCCCTAGAAGATATTACGCTGCTAGGGCTTTCTTTTAACCGCTACGCCGATATCAGAAAGTTGCTTAACAAACGCCGACGGCGACGCCGTATTTTGCATCAGCCAGACCTGATTTTTCGCTCTGGTCAATGCGACATACAGTAAACGCCGCTCTTCTGCATCAGGAAAGTCATCGCTCTGAGGCAGCAATACCCGTTCAATTACCGAAGAACTCTGGTTGGCAGGGAAACCGTCTCTTCCTGACTGTAGCCCTACCACTACAACGTAATCAGCCTGTAGCCCTTTACTGGCGTGAATGGTCATAAACTCAATATGCAGTTTAGGCCAGCGGGTTGAGGCTTTGGCGAGTATTTCCGGGCGGGAATAGTGATAGCGCCCCAGTACCATTATCTTCTCATCGGGTTTGACATAGCTGCTGAGTTTGTTAAACAGCGCTTCCAGCTGGGTATCCGGCAAAACGGTAATCGAATTTCTTTCCCCTTGGAACAGGCTATTCATCGTTCTCTTTAACTGGGCCGGATTTTGTTGAATATAGCGACTGGAAATATCACTGATTTCCTGACTGAAACGGTAAGTCGTGTCGAGTGAGCAGCGATCGCCAATGCCAAAAATACGGCTGAAATCTGAGGTTAATGCCTGTTCTGAGCCGCTGAACCGATAGATAGACTGCCAATCATCACCAACCGCAAACAGGCTGGTCTCCGGGTGGCGATCGCGTAATGCGTTAATCAATGCGGCGCGCTGCGGCGAAAGGTCCTGAAATTCATCAATTAGAATATGCCGCCACGGGCTGACAAATTTACCTTTGTGAATAAAATTAATCGCCTGATGGAGTAAGCCGGAAAAGTCTACCGCGCCCTCCGCTTTCAGAGCTGACTTCCAGGCTTTTAATAAGGGTGAAAGTAGCCGGATTTTCTTTTGAAAATCGCTGCGTAACTCTTCCGGCGCCATGGCGATTAAATCCGCCTGACTCGTGCCGTGAGTACGAATTAGCCCTAACCAGTAGTCTAACCGTACGGCTAACCGCTCGGACAAATAGTCGTTTTTCCAGAACGCATCATCATCTAATTCCCAGCCTAAATCCTGAGATAGCCAGCTCTTCCAGCCGGAAGCCTGGCTCTTCTGTTCGCTACACAGCCGTTGCCATTGTTGAATAAGGAACCGGCGACGCTGCGCGGTCTCAGTTTCCAGCTTGCTGATAACCGGCACATTTTTGCTACATTGTTCAATAATCTGTAATGCCAGAGCATGAAACGTTTTGGCCTGAATATCAGGCTGTTTCAACCGCTGTTGAATGCGTTGATTCATTTCATCAGCGGCTTTGCGCCCGAAGGCTAATAAAAGTATCTCATCAGGCTTCACGCTGTCGTGGTGTAAAAGCCACCCGGCCCTCGCCACAATCACCGAGGTTTTACCGCTTCCGGCCCCGGCTAACACTAACGCATTCTTCTCACCGGTGATCACGGCGCGGCACTGTGCTGAATTTAGCGGTTTGGATTCGATACGTTCAAAGAAGTCACGGTGTTTGGTCAGCATGGCCGCTACCCACGCGTTATTCGCCATGGATACCAGTTTTGTACCTGACTCAAGCCATTGCTGGCATGACTCATATAACGCTTTGCATGAGGTAAACTCAGTCAACCGGCCAATAGGTAAAGGCAGTGAACTGAATACCGATTGAACTTCCACCTGAATATGGTCGAGATCTTGGTGGGTCAGCCAGCGCTGTTGATGTAAACGTTCCGCGATGCGCTGAGACTGCTGATTTAGCACCTCAGCGGCAATGAGGCTCATTTCATCACTCCACTGCTGCCATACGCCATTGAGATGGTGGTAGAAATGTTGGGTTTCGCGCCATTCAGTTCCATGAAGGCGAACAACCTTTTGATCGGGGAGCTCAAACTCTAGTTCTCCCCAGACTAATCCACGCTTGCAGCGAATGGCCAGGAGCTGATTAAAAGGAATGGTATAAGCGTGTTTTGAACCGCTGATTTCAACGCCCGCGTTAAGCATTTTGACTTTATTATAGGGATGCTGAGCCAGGTGCTGGCCGACAGAGGTTGATTTTAGTTCCATAGCGTTATGCAATACCCGTTCTTATATCATTCGCCCGATGGTATCCAGTTTACTCTTTATTACCACTGTCGCTCTAGCCGAAATGCAGAAAAGAAGCGACTTTATCTTCTAAAATAACAAATGGTAACGCTTTCTATTGAGTAAAGCGGCCTCAACCGTGACAATAGCGCACGGTTTATAGTGGTTCATTATTCTTGTTTGGGGTTACTTGATGCGCAGTATATTAAATATACTCAATTTTATTCTCGGTGGATTTGTCACCACGCTAGGTTGGTTGCTGGTTACCATATTAACGATTGTGTTCATTTTCACGTTACCATTAACCCGATCTTGTTGGGAAATTACCAAATTATCACTGTTTCCTTTCGGTAATGAGGCTATCCACGTTGATGAGTTAAACCCTGAGAATCGCAATTCGCTGAGAAACGCCGGCGGTACCGCACTGAATATATTCTGGTTGGTGTTTTTTGGCTGGTGGCTATGTCTGAGCCATATTTGCGCGGGTATTATGCAATGTGTAACTATTATTGGTATTCCGGTTGGCATTGCTAACTTTAAAATTGCCGTCATTGCGCTTTGGCCGATTGGTCGCAGAGTGGTTTCCGTTGAAGTTGCCCAGCAGGCCAGAATCGCTGAGGCAAAGCGCCAGTTTGAACAACGTTAATTTCAGCAGCGCTATACCCTATAGACTTCAGGCTACAGCAAGGTAATCAGTAAAGGTGAATAGCCAGTTCGCTGGTAGCTTGAAAAATGTAGGGTATAAGTTGCGCCAGAGAAGTAAAAAGGACCGATGTGACGTCATTTATATTAACGCTGCGACGCTATTTCTATAACAGCAATTTGCTGTATAGCATCCGTATCTTTATTGCTTTAAGCGGCACGATTTTTATCCCTTGGTGGATAGGCGAACGTCTGTTAACCATTCCGCTGACGTTGGGCGTT
This sequence comes from Budvicia diplopodorum, assembly GCF_009800925.1. Classification (GTDB taxonomy): domain Bacteria; phylum Pseudomonadota; class Gammaproteobacteria; order Enterobacterales; family Enterobacteriaceae; genus Budvicia; species Budvicia diplopodorum. Next base: position 183,324 of record NZ_WOYF01000001.1, read on the forward strand.
GTTGCCGCGGCATTAACCGATCTTGACGATCGGCTGTCGGGTAGGCTACGTAACCTGGTCATTATTTTGCTGTGCTTTTTTATTGCATCCGTCTCTATTGAACTGCTATTCCCCTACCCTTGGTTGTTTGCACTGGGTCTACTCGTTTCTACCGGCGGTTTTATTCTATTGGGCTCGCTGGGCCAGCGGTATGCCACCATTGCCTTTGGCGCGCTGCTGATTGCTATCTATACCATGTTGGGCGTATCAATGTACGACTCGTGGTATCAGCAACCGGCGCTGCTATTAACCGGCGCTATTTGGTATAACCTGATTACCCTGTTGGGGCATCTGATTCTTCCCATTCGCCCACTGCAGGACAATCTGGCCCGATGCTTTGAAAAGCTAGCCCAGTATCTCGATGCTAAATCGGCCCTGTTCGATCCCGACGAAGAACGGCAGTTTACCGATCAATTGATTCAGGCAACCATGGCAAACGGTAACCTGGTTGAAACGCTGAACCAGACTAAAACCTCACTGCTAACCCGCCTTAAGGGCGACCGGGGCCAGCGTAATACCCGCAGAATGCTGCATTATTACTTTGTAGCTCAGGATATTCACGAGCAGGCCAGCTCTTCTCACGCCCAATACCAGCAGTTAAGTAAGACATTACGCTATACCGATATTCTTTTTCGCTTTCAGCGCCTGCTGACATTGCAGTCGAAAGCCTGTTCAAACATTGCCTATTCGATCCGCTTTCAACAAAAGTATGTTTACGATACCTATCTGGCTCAGGCTTTAGCTCATCTTGATAAAAGTCTGTCTAATCTTGAAGATAACCAAGATTTACCTCAATTGCTAACTCAGTCGCTACGCCATTTACTTAAAAATTTGAAGGCGATCGATAATCAGCTTAGCAATATTGAATCAGAACAAACGGTGAATACCGAAACAACTCAGGACAATACGCTGGCTGAAGATAAGCTCAGCGGTTTAAAAGATATTTGGTCAAGAATTTCGCACAATCTAACGCCGCAGTCGGTTCTGTTTCGCCATGCGGTGAGGATGTCCGTCGTACTATGCGCGGGTTACGCTATCATCCAACTGGCTGACTTAAAGAATGGTTACTGGATTATGTTAACCAGCCTGTTTGTGTGCCAGCCAAACTACAATGCAACCAAAATTCGCCTAACGCTAAGAGTGTTCGGTACTTTGGCGGGAATCGCGTTAGGACTACCAATCCTCTATTTTGTCCCTTCTCAGGAAGGCCAGCTTATTTTGATCGCGATCAGCGGCGTATTGTTCTTCGCGTTTAGAAACGTCCGCTACGCCTATGCCACCATGTTCATTACGCTTCTGGTGTTATTTTGTTTTAACCTGTTAGGCGAAGGATTCAGCGTTGCGCTGCCAAGAGTTGTAGATACCTTAATCGGCTGTGGTATAGCGTGGGCCGCGGTGAGTTTTATCTGGCCGGACTGGAAGTTCAGGCACCTATCGCTGGTTATGGATAAGGCCATTGACGCTAACTGCCGCTATCTGGATGCTATTTTGCAACAGTATCATCAAGGAAAAAATAACGGCGTTGATTATCGAATTGTGCGCCGTAATGCGCATAACTGTGACGCTGAGCTGGCGTCGGTAATTTCCAGCATGGCCGCAGAACCCAGAAAGGATAGAGAACAGGTAGATCAGGGGTTTCGCTTACTTTGCCTCAACCATACCTTTCTCGGCTATATTTCAGCGTTGGGAGCCCATCGAGAGCAACTGACTAATAGCCCGGAGATATTAGAATTATTGGATGACGCCGTTTGCTATATTTCTGATTCACTACAGGCAAGCCCGGATGAAGCTGAGCGCGTTTGCCCCCTACTGCACGATGTAAATCGGCGGATAGTCGATCTGGACAATACCTCTAAAAGCAAAAATCAGTTAGTCACACAGCAGCTAGCGCTGATCGTCGGGTTGTTGCCGGAGTTTATTTCACTATTACGTGATATCTGCCCTGTAACGCACGACAGAACCCCACAACCAGAAATAACAGCGCTACCGCCTGAGAAATAGCGTTACTTAATTCACCCGCAAGAACACTTTAAGTGGTCCAACAGTTCATCACGTATTGCTTCTGGCAATGCGGCTGAGTGACACCCTTCTATCGCACCAGCCAGAGAAAAAAGTAAATCGGGGCTCACGTCCTTTTTTATCGTACGAATTCGGATGTAACTATTTATCGCACCCAGACTAATCAAATCGTCTACGCTGACAATACCCACTCTTCTTAGCAAGCGCTCTACTGAAATATTCAGGTTAGGCAGATCTTTCAGCCTTGCGGCGTCTTGCTTAGTTTTCTCTTCAAGATCGTTAACCGCCGCTGAGAGTGAATAGTTAACTAATGCATCTAATACGGCCTTCTCTTTCCATAACGATTCATGAACGTGGAAATAACGCAGCAGAACCGGAATACCTCTCTTACTGTAGATAAACTGGGCCATACCGTGAGTAATAAATACCTGTTCTAAATTTCTATTCGCCCTGAGATAGAATTTATTATCGGAAACCAGCCCAAACATCACCTTATTTTTACAAATTCCGTATCCGCCAAACATCGAACGAGAGGTCAGTGTTCCTAGCCCGTTAAGATATTCGATTACATCAGTGACTAGCTGTTTCGTCTCTTTTCTGTTCATCGCGCCTCCTGTTATCAATGTATTAGTAATGAATTAGTCGTACTATTTACCTGAAAAACTAATTCTCAACATAACTAAATTACAAAAAATATCTAGTATTAATAGTCAGTTAACCGTCATTACATTGCAAATATGCGATGCGTACTGAAAATAGTTGATTTTCTACAACACCTTCTATACTGTATATCCATACAGTCAAACAGGAGGAACTATGATTAGCTACTTAACTAAGCAGAGTAATAAGCAAAGTAATAACAACGCATCACACGCGATGGCTCAAACAATCGGTGAGAATTCTGCCCATCAGTACAACACCGGTTTAGTCAGTGAAATTGTTTATGACCCACAGAATCCATTTACTTTTCACCTGCTTTTGCCTTTTCTACAGCAGCTGGGCCATCAACCCCGTTGGCAGCTTTGGCTTTCTCCAGACAGCAGAATGAATCGTTATTGGATTAATAGCCTAGGACTTCCGACCCAAAAAACGGTTAGCCTGAATAAGCTATCTACAGAAAAAAGCGTTGAGATGATGGAAAAAGCGCTACGCAGCGGTAACTTCAGTACGGTTATTGCTTGGTTACCCGTTGTTAGTCATGAAGTTAAACAGCGGCTACAGCGTGCGGCCCAGCAGGGCGATTGCTATGGATTTATCTTGCAACCGAGTTCAATGCCTCAGGCTAACCCACATTATAATCACGTACATTGGCACTAGTTAACCTTGAATGTGTGACTGTTAAAGCTAGACGGGTATATCTGATACCCCTATGCAGCGATCGCCTATATATTGTCTTAACTATATGGATGTTAAATTCACTTTTATTTTTATTGGTATTCAGGCTAGGCCAAAAAACGTTACTTCTGCCATCTATAGAGCTGCCATAAAAATATTAAAAGAGCATACTTATAGCATCTGAATAAATAGCTAGTTATCTAAGATATTATCACCTTATTTTATGAATAATAGGCTATCAATAAGTCAACTGACATTTTATTATTTCATGTGATTTAATGATTTTGGCTTCTAAAGCTTAACTTCACTTCCTTAGAGGATTAAGATTTAACCATTAATTTCAAATAGTTAAAATAAACACCCTTTCATATTTGCTTAACTCCCCTTTTATTCTACATAATTAATTTAATGTAATTTAATGTTACAAGTAATGATACTCGTGTAACACTCATTTCTAAATTTAAGCAACAGATATGTTGCTCTTTTATCTTAGATTCGCATTTAATAAAATCATTTAGCGACTATTCTTGTCACCCTATGTAGGTACTCATTAAATAAGTGCTATTAGCAAGTTAGATATGTTAATATTTGAATCAATCAAGATATTTTTTGTACTTTATAGTACTCAAGACTTGTAACTTTTCTTACACGTTGTAAACTTTACCTTGATTGGGTTGCTTTATGGTTCTAGATTCTCGATGTCAGTCAAGGATTGATGGGAGTACTTTAACTTCGAACTTTAAAACTAGATCTATAAAGCATTAACTTATATCAATAACTATTTTAGATGATAACGAGGCGCAAAATGAAAAAGACAGCAATTGCACTAGCAATGGCATTAACTGGTTTCGCTACTGTAGCGCAAGCAGCTCCACAAGATAATACTTGGTACACCGGTGCTAAAGTTGGTTGGTCTTCTTACCATGACACTGGCTTTTACAATGGTGCACTGAATAACGACAACACTCACCCTAACCAATTAGGCGCTGGTGCTTATGTTGGTTATCAAGCGAATCAATACGTAGGTTTTGAATTAGGTTATGACTGGTTAGGTCGTATGACTTACCGTGGTGATGACAGCGGTGCTTATAAAGCACAAGGTATCCAGCTTACTACTAAATTAAGCTACCCAATCATGAACGACCTTGACCTGTACACCCGTTTAGGTGCTATGGGATGGCGTGGCGATGCTAAAATCCATCCATCAGCAGCTAATGGTGGCGGCGAATATAAAGCGCACGAAACTGGCGTTTCTCCACTGGCAGCAGTTGGTGTTGAATATGCAATCACCCCAAGCATTGCTACTCGTTTAGATTACCAATGGGTTAACAACATCGGTGATGGCGACAGCGTTGGTACTCGTCCAGACAACGGCATGCTGAGCTTAGGCGTTGCTTACCGTTTCGGTCAGAACAAGCCTGCAGCTCCAGTTGTAGCTGTTCCAGTTGTTGAAACTAAGCGTTTCACGCTGAAATCAGACGTTCTGTTCGCATTTGCTAAATCAAATCTGAAACCAGAAGGTCGTCAAGCCCTTGATCAACTGTATGGTGAGTTAAGTTCAATCAACCCACAAAACGGTTCTATCGTAGTTCTTGGCTTTACTGACCGTATCGGTTCAGAGCAATCTAACCAAAAACTGTCTGAGCAACGTGCACATTCAGTTGTTAGCTATTTAGTATCTAAAGGTATCCCAGCTGATAAGATTTCTGCCCGTGGTTTAGGCGAAGCTAACCCAGTTACTGGCTCTACCTGTGACAACATTAAAGCTCGTGCAGCTCTGATCGACTGTCTGGCTCCAGACCGTCGCGTTGAAATCGAAGTTACTGGTGCTAAAGACATCGTGACTCAGGTTAAAGAAGTTGCTCAAGACCCTAAATCAAAGATGTAATTTGATTTACTCTTGATACAAAAAACCCCGCTTCGGCGGGGTTTTTTTATTAATAAAGAGTATTAATGCTCAAAGTTGAATTTTTATCGGCAGATAAAGGGAAGTTTACTTGCTCTCTGGCGTCAGAATCGCTTTCAGGTCCTGTTTCAGTAATAACATTTGATTGGCGTACTGCTCTTTTCTCTCGGCATCTTCAATCAATTGAACGATGGTTTCTGAAAGAGTAATTCCCCGGCGCTGTGATAGGCCAGAAAGCCGCTGCCAAACCATAAATTCAAGATCTATGGATTTCTTACGCGTATGCTGTTGTTCAGCATTAAAATGGCGCTTACGCCTAGCCCTGATAGTCTGCTTTAAACGATTATCTAAGTCTGGATTAATGTGCGTATTAATCCACTCCAGCACTTTATGAGGCTCATTTTCTAGTCGTAATAGTTCATCAACAACCTCCTGAGCCGCGCTCAGCTCAAGGTATCGAGTTATTGCTTCACCTTCCCGATGCTTTTTGACCAGATATTTCCATTTCCAGCCGCTTTCCAGATTATCCAATTGCTGATATTTCATAAAACACCCGTTGAGTGACCGCGTAACGTTTTTAGCATAGCAGCTTTTACCCCCTTATCAACAGCCTAATCTGATAAGTTTGCCTATCATTAACTATAATTTTTACTCTACAACCCGCTAACTGCATTACTGGTGGTATGAACTCTGCGCGATTCTTGTATAATCGCGTTTTCCTTTTTGAATAAAACAGCGAATACTTTGACTATCAACCGACTTGAATGGCAACAGCTGTTGCCAAATACCTTTGACTATGCGGAAATATTCGAACGAGATTATCGTCGCGAACCGCTGGACATTGAAACAACACAGCCGCGCCTACAAAAGTCTTTGACCAAGTTCTGTAGTCAGCACCCAATGGCCTCACCGTTTATGATAGTGAAAGCGGTGGATAGCCGAGCATACCTGTCTTTAATTCATGAATCGGTTACCCGTTTATTACCTGCGCGAACCGACATTATTGGCAGCCGCTATGATATTCAAAATGGGGTGGTAACTCGTTCAGATGCCAGCAGCGCTGATGATAATTTTGCTGCAACAGGCGGTTGTTTATATGAAGAGTGGCTGGAAACAGAACAACTATTCGGCTGTTTACGTAAATATGAAAGCGGCTATAGCCTGGAGCCCGGACTAGTTCATAAAGCTAACGGCGGCATCCTGATTTTATCGGTACGAACGCTATTGGCTCAGCCCCATTTATGGTTTCGTCTAAAACAAATCATTACCAGCCACTGCTACCAGTGGTTCACTAACGATGAAAGCCGGCCGCTACCCCTTTCTATTCCATCAATGCCCCTTAGCCTTAAGATTATTCTTATCGGCGATCGCTACGGGCTGGGCGACTTACAAGAGCTAGAACCAGAGCTAATCGAGCGCGCACTGTATACTGAGTTTGAATCTGAGCTGTCGATTACTGAAAGCGAAGATGTCGCGACATGGTGCACATACCTTAACGCGATAGCCGATCGTTACCAACTGCCAGAATTAGCCAGCAGTGCTTATCCAGCGCTGTTAAAAATAGCCGTCAGAGAAAGCGGCGATCAAGAAAGATTACCGCTTTGCCCACAGCTACTGAGCAGTCTATTAATTGACGCAGCCCAATATACTGACTCACAAATTACTGCAGATTCCATTGCTCAAGCAGAGCAGGAAAAAATCTGGCGTGAAAGCTATCTGGCAGACATGGTTCAGGACGATATTGCCCTAGGACAAGTTCGAATCGAAACTGAAGGATACGTTATTGGCCAAATCAACGGGCTTTCAGTACTGGAATATCCGGGCCATCCTAGAGCAATGGGCGAACCGTCACGCATTAGCTGCGTGGTTCATCTTGGTGACGGCGAAATTATGGATGTCGAGCGCAAAGCCGAGCTAGGGGGAAATCTGCACGCTAAAGGCATTATGATTATGCAGGCCTTTCTTGCGTCAGAGCTGGCTTCCGATCAGCAATTTCCTTTCTCCGGCTCAATTGCTTTTGAACAGTCCTACGGTGAAGTTGACGGTGATAGCGCTTCACTGGCGGGGCTATGTGCGCTGATCAGCTCTCTGTCTCTACAGCCAATAAACCAACAGTTTGCCGTAACCGGCTCGGTCGATCAGTTTGGTAACGTACAAACTATCGGCGGCATCAATGAAAAGATCGAAGGCTTTTTCGACGTGTGTAATGACCGCGAGCTAACCGGTACGCAGGGTGTCATTTTACCCCTAACCAATGTGCGTCATCTGTGTTTAAAAAATGAAGTGGTTGAAGCAGTTAAAGCCGGCCAGTTCCATCTGTGGGCAATTGAACACGTCCATGATGCATTACCACTGTTGATTGGCCTGCCGTACATTGATGAAAATAAGCCCAGCGTACTTAGCGCGATTCAAGAGCGTATTGTACTGGCTGGTGGCGGCGATCGTAGCCGACTGCCATGGCCACTACGCTGGATAAATTGGTTTAGTCGTGGCTGATCGGACTTGTTCAGCTTACAAGTGTAAGCTAGTCTAAGGGCAGAATACCTAAAGGGTATACTGCCCTCTTACATATTAAAAAATAAGGTTAGTTGAATTATGGTTGAGAAACGCGAATCCTATACAAAAGAAGATCTCCTGGCGTCAGGCCGTGGTGAACTGTTTGGCGCAGAGGGTCCTCCGCTACCCGCACCCAATATGCTGATGATGGATCGCATTATAAAAATGTCTGAAACCGGCGGCCAATATGACAAAGGTTATGTTGAAGCTGAGTTAGATATTCATCCTGACCTATGGTTTTTCGCCTGTCACTTTATCGGCGATCCGGTGATGCCTGGCTGTTTAGGGCTGGATGCAATGTGGCAGCTAGTTGGTTTCTACTTAGGCTGGCTGGGTGGCGAAGGTAAAGGCCGGGCTCTGGGCGTTGGTGAAGTTAAACTAACCGGGCAAATTCTTCCAACCGCCAAAAAAGTCACCTATCGTCTGCACCTAAAGCGCGTCATCAATCGCCGCCTGATCATGGGAATGGCTGATGGTGAGGTTTTAGTCGACGGTCGCGTAATTTATACCGCCACCGATCTTAAGGTTGGCCTGTTCAAAGATACTAGCGCATTCTAAGCTAGCGTTTTCTACCGTAAAGGCGCGCTCAATTAAGAATGACGGCGCCTTTACTGTTTAAACCCCAACACCGTTTTTAGTTTTCACCACTTCACCACTTCACCAAGCCTCCCGGTTATAGACTAAGTTTCACTACGCTTAATGCTATACAATAAATCCTGTTAGGTATCAGTAGACTTGCCCCCTAACAAATCGCCATAATGCTACTATTAGCTAGTCACCACGGAGTCATGATGAATCAGGAAAAACTCTATATTGAGAAAGAACTGAGTTGGTTATCGTTCAATGAGCGGGTTTTACAAGAAGCGGCAGATAAAAGTAACCCACTCATCGAGCGAATCCGTTTTTTAGGCATCTACTCCAGCAATCTCGATGAGTTTTATAAAGTTCGCTTTGCCGATGTTAAAAGGCGCATTCTGATTAAGCAGGAACAAGGCTACGCATCTAGCTCAAAGCACGTTCTGAAAAAAATTCAGTCAAAAGTGCTCAAGACCGATCTTGAATTCGATAATCTGTACAATGAGCTGCTGCTTGAAATGGCCCGTAATCAAGTATTCTTGGTTAATGAACGCCAGCTGTCTGAAAATCAACAGGTATGGCTGCGCCACTATTTTAAAAATCATCTGAGACAGCACATCACCCCAATACTGTTAAATAGCGATATTAGCCTGTTGGAATTTCTAAAAGATGACTACACCTATCTGGTGGTTGAAATCATCATTAATTCAGAAAATACACAGTATGCGCTGTTAGAAATACCGTCAGATAAAATTTCCCGGTTTATTACCCTACCGCCAGAACCGCCAAGAAGACGCAAGCCAATGATCCTATTGGATAACATTCTTCGCTTCTGCCTAGATGATATTTTTAAAGGCTTTTTTGACTATGAATCGTTGAACGCCTATTCAATGAAAATGACCCGGGATGCGGAATACGATTTAGTCAATGAAATGGAATCCAGCTGGCTTGAATTAATGTCTTCCAGCCTGAAACAGCGTTTGACCGCAGAGCCCGTCCGTTTTGTTTACCAAAGAGATATGCCGAATGACATGGTCGAAACGTTACGGCAAAAGCTAGGAATTTCATCCTATGACTCAGTGATCCCCGGCGGGCGTTACCACAACTTTAAAGACTTCATCAGCTTTCCTAACGTAGGTAAGGCCAACTTAGTCAATAAACCATTGCCGCGATTGAGGCATATTTGGTTTGATAACTTCCGCAATGGCTTTGACGCTATCAGAGAGCGGGATGTTCTGCTTTACTACCCTTACCACACCTTTGAGCACGTACTGGAATTAGTTCGCCAAGCCTCATTTGATCCAAGCGTTTTGGCAATTAAAATCAATATATATCGGGTAGCTAAAGATTCCCGCATCGTCGAATCAATGATTAATGCAGCGCACAACGGTAAAAAAGTTACCGTTGTCGTTGAGCTACAGGCTCGGTTCGATGAAGAAGCTAATATTCACTGGGCGAAACGTTTAACTGAAGCCGGAGTTCACGTTATCTTCTCCGCTCCGGGGTTAAAAATCCACGCGAAGCTGTTTCTGATATCACGCCTTGAAGACGGTCAGATCGTGCGCTATGCCCATATCGGAACCGGCAATTTCAATGAAAAAACGGCCCGTTTATATACCGATTTTTCTTTACTCACCGCCGACTCTCGTATCACTAATGAAGTACGCCGGGTATTCAACTTCATTGAAAACCCTTACCGTCCCGTTAGCTTTGAGCATCTTTTAGTTTCCCCGCAAAACTCACGCCCGATGCTCAATAAGCTGATCGATCGCGAAATAGCTTACGCTCAGGCCGGTTTAAACGGCGGCATCACGCTAAAAATTAATAATCTGGTAGATAAAGAGCTGATCGAACGGCTGTATGCGGCATCCGGTGCCGGCGTCAAAATTCGTCTGATTGTCAGAGGGATGTGTTCTTTAGTGCCCAATATTCCCGGTATCAGTGAGAATATTCAGGTAATCAGCATTATCGATCGCTATCTGGAACACGCCCGGGTTTATATTTTTGATAATCAGGGCGACAGTCAGGTATTTATCTCATCCGCTGACTGGATGACCAGAAATATTGACTACCGCATAGAGGTTGGCGTAGCTATTTTGGATCCGGTACTGAAACAACGGGTTCTCGATATTATCGAACTGCAGTTTTCCGATACGGTTAAAGCGCGGATTATTGATAAAGAATTGAGTAACCAATACGTTATGCGTGGAAACCGTAGAAAGGTCAGATCGCAAATCGCTATCTATGAATATTTAAAGGCGCTGGAGCAACCGGTCGTCATTCCAGAACAGACAGATCCAGCTGAGTAATCATCACTATGCCATTAAATGATTCATCATCCGTTAAGCCGCAAGAAATTGCCGCTATCGATTTGGGTTCTAATAGTTTTCATATGGTTATTGCCCGGGTGGTTAACGGCGCATTACAAATATTGGGCCGGGTAAAGCAACGCGTTCACTTGGCCGACGGTTTAGACAAAGATAACTATCTTAGCGAAGAGGCAATCGAACGCGGGTTAGCCTGCCTAAGCTTATTTTCCGAACGGCTTCGGGGCTTCTCCCCCGACAGCGTTCGGATCGTCGGTACGCATACCCTGCGGCTAGCGGTGAATGGTCAGGATTTTCTTAAACGAGCAAAGCATATTCTGCCCTACCCAATCGAAATTATTTCGGGTCAGGAAGAGGCTCGTTTGATCTACATGGGCGTAGCCCATACTCAGCCGGAAAAAGACCGCAAGCTGGTAATTGACATTGGTGGCGGTTCGACAGAATTAGTCATTGGTGAAGGCTTTACGCCAATACTGGCCGAAAGTCGCCGCATGGGATGCGTCAGCTTTTCTAAACAGTTCTTTCCCGGTGAAGAAATTGATAAACAACGTTTTCAACGCGCGCAGATTGCTGCTGAACAGAAATTAGAAAATCTGTCTTGGCAATATCGCACGCAAGGATGGCGATTTGCGCTGGGCGCATCCGGTACCATTAAAGCGGTACATAACGTATTGGTTGAAATGGGTGAGAAAGACGGAATTATTACCCCTGAGCGTTTAGCCCTGATTGTTGAACGGGTGCTCCAATTCAAATCGTTTAACTCCATCGAGTTGCCGGGGCTATCATCAGATCGCCAAAGCGTGTTCGTATCCGGGCTGGCAATTTTATGCGGCGTTTTTAATGCATTATCCATCAAAGAGTTGAGATTATCACACGGGGCTTTGCGGGAAGGCGTGCTGTATGAGATGGAGAGTCGGTTTCGGCATCAGGATATCCGTAGCCGAACTGCGTTAAGTCTGGCTGAGCACTACAATATAGACAGAGAACAGGCCGGAAGAGTACTCGAAACAACGCTCAGCCTCTATTCCCAGTGGATCGTGCATAATCAGGATTTAGCCAACGTTCAATTAGAAGCATTGCTCGGTTGGGCCGCGATGCTGCATGAAGTCGGGTTAAGCATTAATTACAGCAGTATGCAGCGACATTCGGCCTATATATTGCAAAATACCAACTTGCCCGGTTTTAATCAGGAACACCAGCTATTAGTCGCCACTCTGGTACGTTTTCACCGCAAAGGCATTAAGCTCGATGAACTGCCGGGATTTAATCTGGTTAAAAAGCGTCAGGTTATTCCACTTATTCAATTATTACGCCTTGCCGTACTGCTAAACAACCAACGGCAGGCGACTACCGCGCCGGACTACCTTTGCTTAACGACCGACGGCTATCACCTGACCCTGTGCTTTCCCTATGGTTATCTGGAAAAAAACGCATTAGTTTTAGCCGATCTGGAGCGAGAGCAGGAGTATTGGGATAACGTCACCGGCTGGAAACTGTATATCAAAACGGACGAAGAAAAATAGCGCTACTATCGTAAACGGAGCCGCATAATGGCCGATAAAACAAAAGCCCCGACTTCTCATCGGGGCTTTTGTCTATCAGTGGCAGACTAGCTTACTTGGCACATTTTAGAACCTGTAGCCAACGCCAAACATAAATGCGAACGGGTCAAGGCGCGTACTAATACTGTGGTTAGTACGGTTACCGGAGGCATCCGTTGAGGTAAAGTTTACGTCGGTATCAATATTCATCCACCAAACGGAAGTATTAACCATCCAGTTTTTGTCGATGTTATAGTCAACGCCCGCTTGTAAAGCTACGCCCCATGAATCATCAACGCTTAGGTTACTTAAGCCAGCACCTTCGCCCGTATCGTTGAAATCTTCGCTGAAGAACGTGGTGTAGTTAATACCTGCCCCCACGTATGGACGCCATTGGCTTTCTGCGTTGCCCAAATAGTACTGGGCCATTAATGACGGAGGTAACTGTTTAACCGTCGCGATCGTTCCGGTAGGCCCGGTACCAACATCATGCTTAAACGGCGTAGCACCTAATAGTTCAATTCCAATATTGTCAGTGATCATATAGCCAAAGGTTAAACCAAGCTGAGTATTATTACTGACGTTAAATGACCCCAAGCCTAATACGTTATCAGAACCTTCATTTGGCCTAACGGTTACCGAACCTGCGCGAAATAAAAAATCACCGGCCTGATGAGCAAAAGTAAATGAAGGGACTAATGTTGCAGCAATTAAGCATACCAGTGGGAGTTTCTTCATTATCCATATTCCTTTTAGGGTTATAGGTCAAAAAAATATACCCCGTAAGCGGTAAAATTGATTTAACTCGGATCACAGTTTTTGGCTAAATTTGATAAATCAGTGAATTTATCAAATTATCCATTATTCATTATTTTTATTTATTTGATTGGAATCAACAATAACCACAATGCAACGCCTTATAATTAGCCGTCGAATAGTTAATCTTTAAATAGTAGGTTTAATTAATAGCTACAACGCCTACGCTTTGATTATTTATCGGGCAGTCGGTGCTTTAGTAAAATAAGACATCTCGACCGAGTAAAAAGGAAGCAGAGTAATAATAAATACATCAAATATACGATCGGGTTACAATCAGCCGGTATTACTTTCCCCAGACAATTCAGGAGTCGTTATGCCCATCACGGCCAATTCACTATCCCGTGACAGCCTCAACTTTATGCGTAACCAACTTTCCAGCTTCCTTATGCTGGCATTACTCACCTCGTTTATTATGGTTACGCTATTACATATTATGATGCCCGAGCTATCAGGGCTGCAGAAACTAGTCAGCGACGCTGTCGGTGGCACAGCTCATATGAGCCAAAGTGAATTAAAGTCAGCCGTAGATGCGATACCGAAAGAACAACAGTTAGCCATCGTTCAGGCTAGCATCCCGATGGTCATCGCGACCGTGGTGAGTTTCTTAGTGAGTAATGTATTGTTAACCGCCGGCGTTATCACATTGGTATTTCAGGTATCAAATCAGCAAGCTACCAGTGCGCTTCGGGCTTTGGGAGCCTCAGCCAGAGGATTACCTAAACTGCTAATACTGTCTATTATCTCCTCGCTGATTATTCTGACGGGCCTGTCATTCTATGTTTTACCGGGCGTGTTTTTCACTTATGCATTAGCCCTATCGCCGGTTATTTTGCTCGGTTCTTCGCAAAGCATTGTTGATTCTATAACCAATAGCTGGAAATTGGTTCTCGCGAATACCAAAATCATGCTGCCAATTTTTCTGCTCACCTTCTCAATAAAATCTATCTGCTATGTGCTGGCGATTAAATTGGCCATGAGCTCTCCGGTTATCGTCCCGATACTATTAATCGGTGCAGCCAATCTGGTAACCGCCTATTTTTTGACCTATCTCTACCGTGCTTATATGCTGCTCAAACCATAAATAATAAGAATAAGGCCGGTCTGTTTCACCGGCCCTATTACTCGTTCACTCGATTCCCCATTCATTGATATTCACAGGGCGTGTTCCTTACTTTGAATGAGCTTAAGCGCCAGATAGAGGTCCGGTACTAAAAGAATATCGTCTTCTTTCATGTTTGGTCGATTATCTTTAAACCAGCGGGTGAGTTCAGTTCTTCTGCCAGCCAGAACGATTTTAATCTGGCGGTTTTTCAAATCGCGCTTTAATTCATCAATCGCCGCTAATACGCTGATATCTGCGTAGGTGAAGCTGGCTACCGCATCGATCACAACCCACCTTGGCTGGAAAGGCGTACTATCAACCAGATTAAGGATCCGACGTTTAAAATAGGCAACGTTAAAGTAGGTCAGCGGAGAATTAAAACGATACATCATTACGCCCGGTACCGCCTTAACGCCGGTTGAGTTGCCGAGTGAATGAATCATGCCGTCTTCGTTAATGCCCAATAATTGCTCAGTAGGCCGGAAAACCGTGCGTAAGAACTGTAATAACCCCAGTAAAACCGCCAGACCAATACCCTGAATGACGCCAATAAGCAGCACGCAAACAAAGGTAAAGCAGGCCAAGCGGAATGCAGATTTATTGCGTTTTCTTAACCCCCAGATACTGCGCAGATCCATTAATGACCATGCGGCGTAGACTAAAACAACGCCTAACGCAGATACGGGTATATATTTTAACGGCTGAGTGAAAAACAGAACGACCAAAGCAATAATTAAAGCGGCAATAATTGAAACCAGCTGGCTTTTCCCGCCGTTAGCATCATTAACAGCGGTTCGAGAATCTGCTCCGCTAATGGCAAAACCCTGAGATAAACCAGACATGATATTAGCAATACCCAGCGCTCTGAACTCAACGTCGGCGTTAATTTCATAGCCATTTTTAGCGGCAAAACTGCGCGCTGTCAGCATTAAACTCACAAAGCTGATTAATGCTAAGTTCAGTGCAGGAATCACCAATTCACGCATTAACCCAGGCTGAAATTCGCCCCAATGAACCACCGGCAGACCAGACTCAAACCCGCTACCGCCGATAGTTGCCACGCCATATTGTTGAACCGAGAAGCCCCATGCCAGTGCAGTAGTAATGATGATAGCTATCAGTGGCGCAGGCCACTGGCTACGAAAATGTTTAACGGCGGCTAAAATAGCCAATGTTAAAACTGACATTCCTAACGTCAAAATGTGGCTATCCAAAATATGGCCGGGTAGCGCAATAACCTTTTCGATTACCTGATTAGCATCGAGCTGAATGCCCATGATCTTTCCCAATTGCCCGACAATAATGGTAATTGCAACGCCATTGAGCAGCCCGGTAAGGATCGGGTGTGAAAGTAAATCGGCCAAAGCCCCTAAGCGAAATTTACTGGCGAGAATGCACCATCCGCCCATCATCAGGGTCATCATAATGGTCAACTGCCAATGAAGCTCCAGATCGCCTGCCGCCAGCGGCGTAACCACGGCAGCAATGACGGCACAGGTGGTGGCATCAGGCCCGACAATCAACTGACGCGAAGAGCCAAATAGCGCATAGGCAATCATGGGTAATACGCAAGAATATAAACCCACAATGGCACCAACGCCGGCCAGTTCAGCGTAAGCAATGGCAACCGGAAGCGCCACGGCAGCGACGGATAGCCCAGCCCGGATATCAGATTTCAACCAGTTTCTATCGTATGCCAGCAGGTTTTTTAATCCCGGCATCCAATTTAAAAGAACTCTTGCGAACATATGCCCCTCTGGCAGCTACGATATACTGGCTAATACTTAGAGTTTATTATGTCAATGATAGAACATAATGCGTTGCCGGATGGGTACTGACAAGGCTGATTGTTTATATTTTTCCGTTTTCAACCAGAAAGTTACCTATTCATCCTATTTTGCCACTTTTCCCTCTAGTCTAAAAAGAATACGATAGGCCTTCTTATCCTTATGAATATTACTCATGGCTAAGATTAGTTTTATCAGACTTGGCGACAATGATACCGAAAGGAATTCACGTTGAAGCAAACCCGGCAACAACGACAACTTCAAGCCTCAGGGTATAAACCTGCCGCCAAATTCGGTATAGTCAGCAACCAACTGACCAATGGAAAGATTTATGAAGCAGTTTCTTGATTTTCTACCCCTGATCGTGTTTTTTGCCGTTTACAAACTGTATGACATTTATATGGCATCCGGCGCGCTTATTGCCGCCACGGCCTTAGCCGTTGTTTACAGCCTGATTAAATTTCGTAAAGTAGAAAAGATGATGATGGTGACATTTGTCATGGTCGTCATTTTTGGTACGTTAACCATTGCCTTCCACTCACCGGATTTCATCAAGTGGAAAGTTACGGGTATCTATACCCTATTCTCTTTAGGCTTATTATTCAGTCAATTCGTGCTGAAAAAGACCTTAATAAAAAGCATGCTCGGTAAGGAAATCACCTTACCAGAACGCGTTTGGACCAAACTCAACATTGGCTGGGCGCTGTTCTTTCTCGCCTGCGGGCTACTGAATATCTACATTGCCTTCTGGCTGCCTGAAAACATTTGGGTAAACTTCAAAGTATTCGGCCTAACGGGGCTTACATTGATCTTCACGCTGATCAGCGGCGTTTATATCTATCGCCATATCCCCGAAGAGCAAAAAAATCCTGCCACTGATAAGCAAGATAAAAAAGAACCGTTTTAGATTTTTACCAGCGCGCTTTAACCATCGGCTCTAAATAGATTCACATCGTTCAAAGTACAGGAAGGCGGTAGGCGTAAAAGTTCCAGTTAGCGCGGCTAATCCGACCTCCGGCTTGAAAGATAGAGAATTTAGAGCCATTATTTTTTTAACTTATAATAGATCCAATCAGAAAGTACTATGAGCAAACAAGAACGAACTCCCCACGGAGAACTGGTACTTCGTACCTTAGCAATGCCCGCAGACACGAATGCCAACGGCGATATTTTTGGTGGCTGGATCATGTCACAAATGGACATTGGCGGAGCCATTCTGGCTAAAGAGATGGCCCGTGGTCGGGTTGTCACCGTAGCCGTTGATGCCATCACCTTTCTTAAACCCGTCACCGTAGGCGATGTGGTTTGTTGCTACGCTCACTGTATTCGTACAGGCCGTAGCTCGATTACCGTCAATATGGAAGTTTGGGTTAAGAAGGTATCTTCAGAGCCAATCGGCCAACGTTATTGCGTCACTGAAGCCATATTTACCTACGTTGCCGTCAGCGATGAAGGTAAGTCCAGAGCGCTTCCTGACAATAAAAGAAATTACAACGCAGAATAACGCTGATATAAACAGAAACGGGTCACTTGATGTGACCCGTTTCTGTTTATAGAAATCGATAAATTAGCTATTGAATTTTAGTCCCGCCATCGATATTAAAAATAACCGTTAGGGTTTTATCTTTGACCACCACAGGAGTGTAGCGCCACTTTTTCAGCGCCACTTTCACCTCGCGGTCAAACAATCTTGGTGGGTTAGACGATACGATGCGTATATTCTCAATTCGACCGTCTTCATCGATATCAAACATCACCCTGACTTCACCTTCAATGCGGCGATCGGATGCCTGTTTGGGATAGGCGGGTTCAACCTGCTTTAACACTTTAGAACCGGTAGAAGGCGCAACGCCAGTAGCCGATGAGCTAGGCCCGCTAGCCACCGGACTCACGTTATTACTGACCATTGGAGAGGTTGCCGGTTTATCAAGTTCAGCCTTTTCTACCGGCTCTTTCTGCGGTTCTCTCTTTGGCTTTGGCTGCTTTTTTGGTTCTGGTTTTGGTTCTGGCTTGGGCTTCTCTATTGGTTTTTCTGCTGGCTTAGGCTCTGGGATTGGTTCAGGAATAACGACAGGTTCAGGGATAGGCTCTGGTTCACTTTTAGCTTCGGTTGCCTTACTGTGTTCTTCAGCCGTTACTTCTGGCGCGGCAAACATAGCAGGATTAACCATTACAACGTTCATTGGAGCTGCACTTTCCGTTACCGGTATTTCGATCCGATCTTTCATTGAAGCGAAAACAAGCCCGCCAATAAGTGACGCATGAAGGCAAACAGAAAAGGTGATTGGCCAGGAAAAATGACGCGCTAAAAAGAACTTTTTCAAAAAATAGCCATTCCAATGTTCTAACGTAGTGAGGATTCTAAATGAAAATGGTAATGATATTCAATATCAATTTACCCATGGTATATAGAGAAACAGCTTTAAACTCACTATTTATAGGGCTATCGGAGGGTTTGATAAATACAAGCCTACGCGTGAAATTCCCATTGATGAATAAGGCCAAATCACATAACTTAACATCAACAATTTTTCCCACCATAACATTAAGGATAGTGCCGTGTTATACCTAATCTATGCGGAAGATGTAGCAAATTCATTAGAACAACGTCTGGCGGCTCGCCCGGCCCATTTAGCCCGGTTACAGCAGCTAAAAGATCAGGATCGGCTGATTGTCGCCGGACCTACTCCCATTGCCGATAGTGAAGACGCCGGCGCAGCAGGCTTTTCCGGTTCGACTATTATTGCCGAATTCTCAAGTTTGGCTGAAGCCAAAAATTGGGCGGATAAAGATCCGTACATCGAGGCCGGTGTGTATCAAAACGTCACTATAAAGCCATTTAAACGCATTTTCTGACTTTTATGGGTTCCCGAGCCACATAGCGTAGGGAACCTTAAACAGCACCACTACAGCGCTTATTTTCACCACTTATAATTAGTCGCATAAAGCAGCGAGCGTTTCTGGCGGCCTAACTGCCGGTCTACTCTGATACGTTGAATACGGCTATTTCTGCGAGATTGACCTTCCAGCCAACGATTACGGCGCCGCTGAGCCTGACGTAACAGCCGCCAGCGGCCAACTTCTGTTCGGGTTCTTTGCATGATAATCAACAGTATGTTTAACCAATAAAGAGACGGTAAGTGTAACGCATACGCCCTGCCAAGTAGCGTAGTTAAATCAAAATCTAGCTAACGAGAACCTATAATCAAATAACAGAAATGTTTTTACCTTTTGCTAAGTCTGCGTACACTCAGTGAGCTTAACTTTGTTTTTGAAGGAAACAGGATAACAAATTCACAATGACCACTTTTTATACCGTTATGAGCTGGCTACTAGTATTTGGTTACTGGTTATTGGTCGCCGGTGTAACTCTAAGAATATTAATGAAACGACGCTCAGTGCCGTCTGCAATGGCATGGTTGTTGGTTATTTATATTCTACCGCTGGTCGGAATTATTGCTTACCTGTTATTCGGTGAACTTCATCTGGGTAAACGTCATGCAGAACGGGCGCAAGAAATGTGGCCTTTTACCGTTAGCTGGTTGGGTGAGCTAAAAAACTGCAAACAGGTTTTCGCCACTCAGATTAGCACCGTCTCAGAACCACTATTTCAGCTGTGCGAGCATCGCCACGGCATTCCTGCCGTTAGAGGCAATCAACTCCAACTGCTAACCAACTGCGACCAAACCATGAAGTCATTAATTCATGATATCTCGCGGGCTGAAAATACCATCGAAATGGTGTTCTATATCTGGCAGGCCGGAGGCCAAGTTGATAACGTTGCTGAAGCTTTAATGGCGGCGGCCCGACGAGGCGTACGCTGTCGAGTAATACTCGATTCGGCAGGTAGTATGCACTTCTTTCGTACGCCCTACCCTGAACTGATGAGAAAATCAGGCATACAGGTCGTTGAAGCGCTAAAGGTCAACGTGCTACGGGTATTTTTACGCCGTATGGACCTTCGCCAACACCGAAAAATTGTTCTTATTGATAATAACATTGCCTATACCGGCAGTATGAATATGGTCGATCCTCGCTTTTTCAAACAGGGTTCCGGCGTAGGACAATGGATTGATTTAATGGCTAGAATGGAAGGCCCGGTAGCCACTATTTTGGGTATCATTTATGCCTGCGACTGGGAGATTGAAACCGGTAAACGAATACTGCCAGAGCCGCCTCAATTCACGATGCTGCCGTTTGAGGAAGAAGCTGGCCATACGGTGCAGGTTATTGCGTCAGGCCCGGGTTTCGCTGAAGAGATGATTCATCAGGCGCTACTGACTTCAGTTTATTCCGCACGTAGCCAGCTCATCATGACGACCCCCTATTTTGTCCCTAGCGATGACTTGTTACATGCCATTTGCACCGCAGCCCTCAGAGGCGTGGACGTCAATATCATCGTTCCGAAAAAGAATGATTCAATCATGGTCGGCTGGGCTAGCCGTTCTTTCTTTTCCGAACTGCTAGAGGCCGGAGTCAAAATTCACCAGTTTGAAGGCGGGTTATTACACACCAAAAGCGTTTTGGTTGACGGTCAACTCAGCCTGGTTGGAACGGTAAATTTAGACATTCGCAGCCTCTGGCTTAATTTTGAAATCACCGTAGTGGTAGACGATCGAGCATTTGGCCAAGACCTTGCCTGTGTCCAAAGTGATTATATTGCCCGCTCAACGCTATTAGATCCCAACGAGTGGATTAAGCGCCCAATGTGGCAACGCATAATAGAACGTTTATTTTATTTTTTCAGTCCGCTACTATGACAAACAGGCAATAGCAAAAAATTAATCTACCGATGGGATCCCTAATGGATATGACCGACTTTGATATAAATAACCGCTTAGATGAAGATGAAACGCTTGATCAAGCTTATGATATCTTTTTAGAATTAGCCGTAGATAACCTTGACCCAGCAGATGTCATATTATTCAATCTGCAGTTTGAAGAACGTGGCGCAGCGGAATTGCTGGACCCATCTGACGAATGGCTGGAACACGTTGATTTTGATTTAAATCCAGACTTCTTCGCCGAAGTCATTATCGGCCTGACCAATGAGCAGGATGAAATCGATGATATCTTTGCCCGGATATTAATCAGCCGTGAAAAGAATCATAAATTCTGCCATATCTTGTGGAAACAATAGGTTAAACCGCAGTTCTGACTAATTAATTGGCTACTGAATACAAAAAAACCGCAGCGAGAACCGGCTGCGGTTTTTTGTTATCGGTAATAATCAATCAGCTTAATAAGCCCGGAAACGATGCTTTTACGCCGGTAACAATAAATTCAATACCTAAAGACATCAGCAACAGCCCCATAATACGGGTAATAACGTTAATACCCGTTTGTCCGAGCAGCCGGACTAATAACGGCGCGGCTCTAAAAAGCAACCAACAGCAAAATGAAAACAGCGCTATCGCGACAAAGAAGCCCAGATAATCCAGCCAGCTGTTATAGCGAGTGCTCCATACGATAGTCGAACTGATCGCGCCTGGCCCTGCCATTAACGGTAGCGCTAATGGAACTACGCCAACGTTGTCACGGATCGCCGTTTCAGTTTTTTCCTGCTTATTCTGCTTATCTTCACCGAGCTTGCCACTGATCATTGACATAGCAATTGTCACAATCAAAATGCCGCCCGCAATGCGGAAAGAGTCGATCGAGATCCCAAAAGTACGCAGTATCGTATCGCCTAGAAATAATGAACACCAAAGAATAATGGCCACGGACAAATTTGCCGTTAAGTTAGTTTTATCTCTGGCTGCCGGCGACTGGTAGTTAGTCATGCTAATAAATACGGGCAAGATCCCCACTGGATTCACTAGCGCGAACATACCTACAAGAAACTTAATGTATCCGGACAAATCCAGCATGGTATGGCCCATTGAGAACTCCCGATTATCTAAAGCAGAGGGGTAATTTTACTGGCGCTAATGTAATAGAATTATCTTTTGGGATCTAGCCTAAATAACCGGATACAACGCCCAGTTATACAAAAAATCTAAGCATATAAAGCTAATATAGCCAAACTGATTTGAATGAACCTAAACCATGCCCCAAAAGAGGTAATAAAATAGCAATATCGCCTTTGCTGAAAGGTGTCAGCATGCAAATATTGTGATTCAAATCACAATATGGCCACAACTTAATCGGTAAGCTGTAATCAATCTGTACGGAAATAAGAAAATATAACTCGATAAGGCTGTTGTTAATTATCTAAATTTTTAAATAATAACAATATGTTAAGTTAAACTTTTTCAGTAAGTAAATCGTATTGAGCTGACCAACTTTTCCTATACTTAATACTTGTATCGCGACTTACTCACTAAAAAAGTTTATCAATCTTAGGAGAGTCCCATGACAGTAAGTAATATCAGTGAACTGAATGCGCTGGTTGCCCGAGTGAAGAAAGCTCAGGTTGAGTATTCGAATTTCACTCAGGCGCAAGTCGATAAGATCTTCAGAGCTGCGGCACTCGCCGCTGCAAATGCCCGCATACCGTTAGCCAAAATGGCCGTTGCCGAATCGGGCATGGGCATAGTGGAAGACAAAGTCATTAAGAACCACTTCGCATCTGAGTATATTTATAATAAATATAAAGATGAAAAAACCTGCGGCATTCTTGAAGAAGATGAGACGTTCGGTACCATCACTATCGCAGAACCGACCGGCATTATTTGCGGTATTGTTCCCACGACAAACCCTACGTCTACAGCAATATTTAAAGCCCTTATCAGCCTGAAAACCCGCAACGGCATTATCTTCTCGCCTCATCCAAGAGCTAAAAATGCCACCAATGAAGCGGCAAATATCGTTCTGCAGGCGGCAATTGAAGCCGGTGCACCTAAAGATATTATTGGCTGGATTGACGTTCCAAGCGTCGAGCTCTCAAATCAACTCATGCACCATCCTGACATTAATCTGATTCTGGCTACCGGTGGCCCGGGTATGGTTAAAGCAGCCTATAGTTCGGGTAAACCGGCAATTGGCGTTGGTGCAGGTAACTCACCGGTTGTTATTGATGAATCGGCTGATATTAAGCGCGCCGTTGCCTCTATTCTGATGTCGAAAACCTTCGATAACGGCGTTATTTGTGCTTCAGAACAATCGGTTATTGTTGTCGATAAAATTTATGATGCAGTGCGTGAGCGTTTTGCCTCCCACGGTGGTTATTTGTTGGTAGGTAAAGAGCTGAAGGCCATTCAGGGCATCATTCTTAAAAATGGCAATATCAATGCAGATATCGTTGGCCAACCTGCCGTGAAAATTGCAGAAATGGCGGGCGTCACCGTACCATCAACAACCAAAGTGCTGATTGGTGAAGTCACTGTCGTTGACGAATCAGAACCGTTTGCCCACGAAAAACTATCGCCAATGTTAGCGATGTACCGCGCTAAAAACTTTGATGACGCAGTAAATAAAGCCGTTAAGTTAGTTGCGATGGGCGGTATTGGCCATACTTCAGCACTGTATATTGATCAAGACAACCAAGGTGAACGCATCGCTTACTTTGGCGATAAAATGAAAACGGCCCGTATCTTAATCAATACCCCAACCTCTCACGGGGGTATTGGCGACCTGTATAACTTTAAGTTAGCGCCATCGCTAACATTAGGTTGTGGTTCATGGGGTGGTAACTCCATTTCTGAAAACGTCGGTCCTAAGCATCTGATCAACAAGAAAACGGTAGCTAAGCGAGCTGAAAATATGTTGTGGCATAAACTCCCAAAATCAATCTATTTCCGTCGTGGTTCTTTACCTATTGCTTTAGAAGAAGTTGCCACTGATGGCGCAAAACGCGCATTTATTGTTACTGACCGTTTCTTATTTAATAACGGCTATGCAGATCAAATAACCAAAGTATTAAAACAGCACGGCATTGAAACCGAGGTTTTCTTTGAAGTTGAAGCCGATCCAACCTTAAGCATTGTGCGAAAAGGCGCGGAACAGATGCACTCCTTCAAACCGGATGTAATCATTGCTCTAGGCGGCGGTTCACCGATGGACGCGGCTAAAATCATGTGGGTTATGTATGAACATCCTGAAACTCATTTTGAAGAGCTGGCGCTTCGCTTTATGGATATCCGCAAGCGTATCTATAAGTTCCCGAAAATGGGCGTAAAAGCCAAAATGATCGCGGTAACTACCACGTCAGGTACCGGTTCGGAAGTAACGCCGTTCGCCGTAGTAACCGATGACGCAACCGGCATGAAATATCCTTTAGCCGACTACGCATTAACGCCAGATATGGCAATAGTTGATGCTAATCTCGTGATGAATATGCCTAAGTCACTGTGCGCATTTGGTGGATTAGACGCCGTTACTCACGCATTAGAAGCTTACGTATCCGTATTGGCAAATGAATACTCTGATGGACAGGCGCTTCAGGCTCTTAAACTGCTGAAGGAATTCTTACCACAGAGCTATAAAGAAGGCGCTAAAAACCCGGTTGCCCGTGAACGAGTGCACAATGCGGCCACTATCGCTGGCATCGCATTTGCCAACGCCTTCTTGGGTGTTTGCCATTCAATGGCGCATAAGCTGGGTTCAGAATTTCATCTGCCACACGGTTTAGCGAATGCCTTATTAATCTGTAACGTGATTCGTTATAACGCCAACGATAACCCGACTAAGCAAACTGCATTCAGCCAATACGATCGCCCGCAATCGCGCCGTCAATACGCTGAAATAGCGGATCATCTGGGTCTGTCAGCGCAGGGAGACCGCACCGCAGCCAAGATAGAGAAGCTATTAAACTGGTTAGAGGCCATGAAGAAAGAGTTGGATATCCCGGCATCAATCCGCGAAGCAGGCGTTCCTGAAGCAGAGTTCTTAGCTAAAGTAGATAAATTATCTGAAGACGCATTTGACGATCAATGTACCGGAGCCAACCCGCGTTATCCGCTAATTTCTGAGCTGAAAACAATTCTGTTAGATACCTACTATGGCCGTAGTTATGTAGAAGAACAGAAATTGTCCCCCGAGGTTGAAACTAAAGCTAAAGTTGCAACTAAGAAAAGTAAGAAATAGTTATTGAATGTTGTTTGATAAAGGCCGCCATCAGCTTCTGGCGGCCTTTATATTTATGATGCCCCGGTTGTATCATTTGGCCGCTAATTACCGCCAGTAGGCTAACAAACCTACATTTATGCAACTTTCTTTACATAGAAGTTATATAGCTTCAAAAATCACACAATGCGTTGCACGACCCTATATTGGTATTCATCTATGTATATGTACGATTGACCGAGAATAACCCATTGTTTCAAAATATAATAAGCTATTAACGTTCACTACACTAAAACTCAACAATAAAGTAATTATTACTCACCTATCTAAAACGTAAAATGTGGCTAATAGAAGCAAAACCTCACCACAGACTACCCATCAGAGCGTTATCTTTCCGGCGATAAGTTCAACAACCCTATTTAACCCACATCAGCGAACCGTATTGGCCTTATCGCTGCTTATATCCACAACCATTAGCTACAGACCCTAATTACCTCTAAAAATGCAAAGAGCAATCCGATAGCTAGCACGGAGCCATTTACTAATAAGCTCTTTTATATAGAGTTATTAAAGATTATTAGCTAAGTATTTTTATTCAGCAAACTTACCACTGAGGTAACTCTACTTAGGATAAGGCAACATACCCCGCAAAAGAAAAGCCATACTTATTTCAGTAATTAAAGAAAGCATATTCAATATATTGCCTAAGATATCAGCGACTCACTCAGAAAATATACAATGGATTTGTAAGAATCACGACCTGTTACAAATAGTGATATAACAGCATGTAAAATCTTTTACCAAACCCCTGACGCAGGTTATAACTAACCATTATTAGGAATAAAAACAAAGTTATTAACAAAAAACAACCATGGACAGGGATATATCACATTGACTAACGGTCTGTTTCAAATAAATATACCGAGCATAGGATTAGTCATATGGAGCATAAAAACGTGTCAAATTGAACAAAGTGTTTTGCTGTATTAACTAACTTTACTCCCATATTTGACTCTGCTTAATAAATAAATAAGTTTATTTATGTCATGCCCTATTGCAGAAATTAATTAAGCGTTTTATTATTACTTAAGATTTCAATCCATAATTAATTTGAGAACTATACAATGAGCGAAGCATTAAAAGTCCTTAACAACATCCGTACATTGCGTGCTCAAGCAAGAGAGTGCTCTCTTGAGACTTTAGAAGAAATGTTAGAGAAAATGGAAGTTGTAGTAAAAGAGCGTCGCGAAGAAGATCAGGCTAGTCAGGCTGAAATTCAAGAACGTACTCGTAAGTTACAACAATACCGTGAAATGTTAATTGCTGACGGTATCGATCCTAATGAATTGCTTCAGTCTCTTTCAGCCACTAAAGTAATTGGTAAATCTAAGCGCGCAGCACGCCCGGCCAAATATCAGTTCACTGATGAAGATGGCGAATTAAAAACCTGGACTGGCCAAGGCCGTACTCCAGCGGTGATTAAGAAAGCTATCGAAGATGAAGGCAAATCACTAGACGATTTCCTGCTGTAATTAGCCTGTTAGTGCTAAAAAGCCTCTTTTATCGGAGGTTTTTTTATATACAAAATTCCATATTTACCTAAAATATCTTCTATTTAAATCATCATTAGTCCACTAATAAGTGGACATTTTTAGTAATTACCCCCCCATTTAGCTAACCGAAAGATCATACGACAGAATAGTTGCCATAGTAATAATATAGATTTGAGAGAAATACGGGGAGAAAGTTGTTCTATAAAATAAGACCAAATAATACGAACAAATATCCCCATAAAAAAGAGGGCTAATGCCCTCTCTCTCTTTGCGTTCATATTATTTGATGGCTAATTAGCTATTAGTGGTAGAAATGCTTATACCAATCAACAAACCGTTGAACTCCATCAACAAC
The DNA here is from genome assembly GCF_009800925.1 of Budvicia diplopodorum. Taxonomy (GTDB): domain Bacteria; phylum Pseudomonadota; class Gammaproteobacteria; order Enterobacterales; family Enterobacteriaceae; genus Budvicia; species Budvicia diplopodorum. The sequence continues at coordinate 210,245 of NZ_WOYF01000001.1, forward strand.
AGAGGTTTCCGGTCTAAAATTTATAACGCTATATAATGCTGAAGTATCTGCGCTAGTTTCCATTACGTCACCAGGCTGCATTGGTAACAGATTTTTAGTTGCAGTCTTGTCCAACGCTTTCTCAATTGCCTCAATGTATTCCATCAGACGAACTGGCTGGCTATTACCAATATTATAAACTTTATAAGGCGCTGAACTTGTTGCCGGGGAGCCAGTTTCAACCGTCCATGAAGGATCGGCCTCAGGTATTACCGCCTGCAAACGAACAATCGACTCAACGATGTCATCAATATAGGTAAAGTCACGACGCATATCACCGTGGTTATAAACATCAATACTCTGTCCGGCAATAATGGCTTTGGTAAACTTAAGCAAAGCCATATCAGGACGCCCCCAAGGGCCATAAACGGTGAAAAACCGTAAGCCCGTTGTCGGCAGGTTGAAAAGATGAGAATAGGTATGAGACATCAGCTCATTCGCTTTCTTGGTTGCCGCATATAAAGACACCGGATGATCAACGCTATCATCGGTGGAAAACGGTAATTTACGGTTCAGTCCATATACGGAGCTCGATGAAGCATATAACAAGTGTTCAACTTGACTATGCCGACACCCTTCCAGAATATTAAGATGCCCAATCAAATTCGCTTCCGCATAGACATGCGGGTTTTCAATCGAGTAACGGACACCGGCCTGAGCGGCTAAGTGAATAACCCGCTGAAAATGAGATTCAGCAAAAAGCCGGGAGATTCCCTCTCGATCGGCCAGATCCATTTTAATAAAGTGAAACTGTGGCTGTTTTTCTAAAATAGCCAAGCGCGCTAGCTTGAGGTTAACGTCATAATAATCATTCAGATTATCAATACCGACAACCTCATGACCCAACGATAATAAGCGCTGAGCGACGTGAAAACCGATAAATCCGGCGGCCCCCGTAATTAGGCATTTCATATTTAACCTCAAATCACCGGATTAATCGAAGCGCCACGACCAATACCATAATAAGTGAACCCACGCTGGCTCATACGTTCTGGCTCATAAAGATTGCGCCCGTCAAATACTGCTGGCTGGTTTAATGTGGCTTTAATCAAATCAAAGTCTGGCGCACGGAAATTTTGCCACTCGGTACAGATAACCAATGCATCTGCCCCTTGTAACGCGTCTTCTTTAGTCGTAGCTAAAACTAAGTCACTGCGATTGCCATAAATCCGGCGGGCTTCTTCCATTGCCTCTGGGTCAAAGGCCTGAACGTTAGCCCCTGCAGCCCATAATGATTCCATCAGTACTCTGCTGGAGGATTCTCTCATATCATCGGTATTAGGTTTAAATGAGAGCCCCCATAGGGCAAAAGTACGGCCTTTCAGATCGCCGCTAAAATGGCGGTCAATGAAGCTGAAAAGCTTATGTTTTTGTTTGTCATTAACAGATTCAACGGCTTTTAACAGCGTTGGCTGGTATCCAATATGTTCTGCCGTACGAATAAGCGCCTGAACGTCTTTAGGAAAACAGGAACCACCGTAACCACAGCCCGGATAAATAAAGTGATAGCCAATTCGGGAATCAGAACCAATGCCCTGACGGACTTTTTCAATATCCGCACCAAGCAACTCGGCCAAGTTTGACATCTCATTCATAAAGCTAATTTTGGTCGCTAGCATGCAGTTAGCGGCATATTTGGTCAGCTCAGCGCTACGAATATCCATAATGACCATTCGATCGTGATTACGATTAAAAGGCGCGTACAGTTCACGCATCAGGTCTAATACCTGATCGTTGTTAGTACCAATAATGATGCGTTCTGGCTTCATACAGTCAGAAACTGCGGCACCCTCTTTCAAGAACTCTGGGTTTGAAACCACGTCAAAAGGGATATCAGCATTACGCTGTTTTAACGCATCGCTGATAACCTTTTGAACTTTATCGGCAGTACCAACCGGAACGGTTGATTTATCAATAACCACTTTATAGCTCGTCATATGCTCTGCAATGGTGCGGGCAACCGCAGTCACATATTTCAGATCCGCAGAGCCATCTTCATCCGGCGGGGTTCCGACGGCAATAAACTGAATTTCTCCGTGCTCAATGCCCTGTTTAGCATCAGTAGTAAACGTCAGCCGACCAGCCTGATAGTTTTCTTTCACTAACGGCGCTAACCCGGGTTCAAAAATAGGAATAATCCCATTCTTAAGGCTAGCCACCTTTGTTTTATCAATATCGACGCACATTACGTCATGGCCTACTTCAGCCAATACCGCTGCCTGAACTAAACCAACATATCCAATACCAAAGACTGTTACTTTCATCGCGTTGTCACCAAAATTAAATTTTATTATTCACTAATTTTTTGTCGATAACTGGAGCTGCTGTAACCAAGAATTAAAGTTATTGCCCAACGTCCCGTGACGTAAACCATATTCAACAAACGCTTTCATGTATCCCATTTTATTACCACAGTCATGGCTACGCCCTCTGATGTGATAAGCATCTACCGGGTGTTTTTCCATCAGCATCGCAATGGCGTCCGTTAACTGAATTTCATCGCCTGCTCCCGGCGGAATTCGTGACAATAGCGGCCATATATCGGCAGAAAGAACATAGCGCCCGACAATCGACAGGTTAGATGGCGCTTCAGCTACGCTCGGTTTCTCTACAACTTTGGCGATCGGAGTGCTTTCCCCTACCGTAAGCGCGTAGCCATTACAATCGACGATGCCGTAATCGCTCACCTCATTAATAGGTACCGGTTCAACCATAATTTGGCTACGTCCCGTCTCGTCAAAACGCTGGAGCATTTCACTTAAATTTTCAGTCTTCAGATTAGACTCATACTCATCGATAATGACATCCGGCAGTATGACCGCAAAAGGCTCATTGCCGACCAATGGCTGAGCGCATAAAATCGCGTGCCCAAGGCCTTTCGCTAGCCCCTGACGAACCTGCATCATCGTGACATTACTAGGACAAATAGACTGAACCTCATTAAGTAGCTGCCGCTTGACGCGCCGCTCCAGCATGGCTTCAAGCTCAAAGCTGGTATCAAAGTGGTTTTCAATGGAGTTTTTAGAAGAGTGAGTTACTAAAACAATATGATTAATACCCGCCGCAATACATTCATTAACGACAAATTGAATTAACGGCTTATCGACCAGTGGCAACATCTCTTTAGGGATTGCTTTCGTCGCAGGCAGCATCCTTGTTCCTAAACCCGCTACCGGAATAATCGCTTTTTTAATCTTAGATTGTATCGCTGACATAATCAGTTCTCACTATTCAAAAACATCGGATAATCAGTCAGATGTTTTGCGTTTGCGTAGAGTTAAAAATATGGGAGTTGCTCCTCAAGCGTTACCTTAACGAATCGAATACTGACGTTAAAGGCAGTGATATCGCTTTCCAGAACAAGCAGTTATTATAGTATATCAGCTAAGACTGTATTCTCCGATAGGCTTAATACAGCCTAGACCAAAGTTAGTCTACAAGAATGGAAATACGTAATTCACACTGAGGCATTCAGCTGTAATCGGCCACCGGCACCCCAAATTTGGCACATCCACTGGCCGGTAATTAAACGAGTTTGGCTGGAAAAAATGGAATCTAACGTGCCAAGCGGAACGCTGTCATTTAAGTCATATTTGCGCTTATTGGCCTCCACTTTCACATGCAAACCTGCCGAAACAATCAGGAGCTCTTGTTTTGGCACATGATAATAGCCCGCCAGAAATGGAAATTGCCCTTCTAAGTAGGACTGGTGCAAAAGTTTATTAATTTTGTTCAGAACAGTTGGCATTTGGGGAAGAGATTCAGACTGTTCCGCTATGTGTTCTTGTAATAAGTTATTGAACAATGCCCGTAATAATAACGCCGCTAAAACACCTTTATCGCCAGCGAGTGAAATATCAAGGCAGTAAAAAGCAAAGTCATTTTCTGATAGAGGAGCAATATCCAAGACGATGCCGGAACGATCGGCTAACGTCAGTTGGCGATAGTTAACTTTGCAGCCTGAAATCACCTGCTGAGCCGGAGGCTGTAACTGCCTCAATAATTGAATGGCTTCCTGTGGTTTTTCACTTAAATTGGCCCAGTCGTCAAGCAACGCCATTTCATCGCTGGCCGGTGAAGAAAAAAGATAAGGGTAAAAACAGCTCAATAGCGCATCACGTAGCGTGGTCAGATCGGAAATCGGCTTAAGTAGGACATCGTGCACACCCAGACGCAGCATTTTATCCACGTCAGTCATTTTTTCCGTCGCAGAAATGACAATCACCGGAACCTGACACCCCTGATGCCGGAGATTTTCGACCAACGCAATGCCGTCCATATTTGGCATACCTAAATCGCATATCAACAGATCTGGCCAGTGATTCTTGACGTAAATAAGAGCCTTCTCACCGTCTTCAGCTTCACCGGCAGTCGCGCCAAGGGAAGTTAGGTAGCCCGCCAGCATAGAGCGAAAAACCGGATCGTCTTCGACAATAAGAATATGTTTGTTAGCGAGAGGGGGTGTCATTGTCAACTTCCATGCTTGCTGTTTATTATATATTGGTTCAAATTTTGCACTTGTGCCTGCTAAATCTATAACTTATTGTTGTTAAAAATTGTTGCTATGTCTACTAAACAAGGAATATGTAGATATTTGTACCATTTTTTAATTTTATTATCCTTTTTTTCAACAAATTACGATGTTCATATTTTACGGAGCTTATTGTGTTTAAACCGTGCCCGTGTGGAAGCTTAAAAAACTTTACACAGTGTTGTGATTCTTTACTATCAGGACACAGCGTAGCCCAAACTCCCGCAGAGTTAATGAGATCCCGCTATAGCGCTTATGTTGTCCAGAATGTAGAGTACCTTATCTCAAGCTGGCACGTTGATTATCGCATCGTCAATATGGCGCAATCGCTCAGCGCCAGTTTTGAACATACTGAATGGCAAGGATTAACGATTATCGATGAGGTTGCCGGTAGTAACGACTGTGAGGGCTACGTCGAATTTATTGCTAAATATCAGGATACCAAAACAAATATTAAAAACGTTATCCATGAACGCTCCCACTTTATCAAACAGGAAGGCCGTTGGTATTATACGTCCGGCATAAAGCCACAGACGGGTCGCAATGATTTATGCCCCTGCGGTGGTGCGAAAAAATACAAGAAATGTTGCGGGCGTCATTAAATAAAGCGCCAAAGACCAAATTTTTATATCACTTAAAACCCGTTCACTAGAAAAATAAATATATCAAAAGGTTAAAACAGCAATGCAACGAAAAATCTTACGTACTATCTGCCCCGATGCAAAAGGACTGATCGCTAAAATTACCAATATTTGCTACAAGCATCAGCTCAACATTGTACAGAATAATGAATTTGTCGATCACCGCACTGGCCGCTTCTTTATGCGCACTGAGCTAGAAGGCATTTTTAACGATGAAACGCTGTTAGCCGATCTGGATGGTGCTTTACCGGAAGGTTCAATCCGCGAGCTTAACCATGCGGGCAGGCAAAAAATTGTCATTCTGGTTACCAAAGAAGCACACTGCCTCGGTGACCTGTTAATGAAGAGCACCTACGGTGGGCTGGACGTTGAAATAGCTGGCGTAATTGGCAACCACGACACGCTAAGAACGCTGGTTGAACGTTTCGATATTCCCTTTCATCTAATTAGCCATGAAGGTTTAACCCGCGAAGAGCATGATTCTCAGGTTGTTGACCTCATTGACACTATTGCGCCTGATTACGTAGTGTTAGCTAAATATATGCGCATTCTGACGCCGGACTTTGTTCGCCATTTCCCTAACAGAATTATTAATATCCATCACTCATTCCTGCCAGCCTTTATCGGAGCCCGGCCTTATCATCAGGCCTATGAGCGCGGCGTTAAAATTATTGGCGCAACCGCTCACTTTGTTACCGATAGCCTGGATGAAGGCCCAATTATTATGCAAGACGTGATTAACGTCGATCATACATACAGCGCGGAAGATATGATGCGCGCCGGTCGTGACGTAGAGAAAAACGTATTAAGCCATGGTATTTACCGGGTGCTGGCCCAGCGCGTTTTCGTTTACGGCAACAGAACGGTTATTCTTTAGCGGCAACAGCCAAAACAAACCACGTCAAACGTGGTTTGTTTTTTTTATCCATGCGCAGTAATCCAGCACGCTAAGCATAAAAAAACGCCAAACAGTAATGATTTAAAACATAAGGCTTTACTGTGCTAAAGCTTTTGGTATGATTCGTCCCCTTGCTGAATATCAGACTAAAACATCAGGCAAGACCAGCAACATATGGTGGGATACCCAAGCGGCCAAAGGGAGCAGACTGTAAATCTGCCGTCACAGACTTCGAAGGTTCGAATCCTTCTCCCACCACCATTTTAGCTCGTTGCCTCTCAAAAAATCGCGTTGCCAATAGCTAAATAGCCCAAACAACCATTCATCCTTCAAAAATCTACGATTAATTTCATTCAGCTATTTTGATGAAATTTCGTGCCCCTACCTTGAAGCTCCCGATTAAATACGCTATACAAGCCCCTTGTTTTAATTTATCAGGAAGCCTCATGCGTAAGAATATTTGTGTTTATTGTGGTGCAAGCACCGGAAATAATCTCGCCTATACTGAAGCAGCACAACAGCTTGGTCAGACTATTGCCCAACAGGGGCGTCGTTTAATCTATGGCGGCGGCAACAAAGGCCTGATGGGCATTCTGGCTAATGCGGTGTTAGAGGCCGGTGGTGAAGTAATCGGCGTTATTCCTGAACGTTTAGTCGAAGCTGAAACGGCTCATCGTGGATTGACTCAGTTAGAAGTCGTACCCGACATGCATATCCGTAAAGCCCGTATGAGCGAATTAGCCGATGGTTTTATTGCGCTTCCTGGCGGAATTGGCACCTTCGAAGAGTTATTCGAAGTCTGGACCTGGAGCCAAATTGGCTATCACACCAACCCGGTCGGATTACTTAACATCAACCAATTCTATACGCCAATGAACGCTTTTCTTCAGCACGTCGTTGATGAAGGTTTTGTTCGCCAGAGCTACTTCAATACGCTGCTAGTCGGCAATTCTGCGGCAGACCTGCTCACTCAGTTTGACCAATATCAGCCACACAATTTAAATCGCTGGGCAAAATAGTTAATTTCACCGTTTACGGCCGATAGCTGGCTCAGAAATACGATATTCAACGTCAGACGAGCTGCGTACCCGCGGCCTGAAGTATGAAAGGTATATCGGCCAATATGACAATGCTCGCTAATCTCTGTTACCATTGGTCACCACTTCTCCTGCATAGAAAAGACGCGACATATGAAATTTATCTCTTTCAATATCAACGGACTAAGAGCAAGACCGCACCAGCTTGCCGCTATCATAGAACAACATCAACCGGACGTTATCGGTCTGCAGGAAACCAAGGTTCACGATGATATGTTTCCTTTGGAAGCAGTCAGTCAGTATGGTTATCACGTCTTTTATCATGGGCAGAAAGGTCATTACGGCGTCGCATTGTTAACTAAACAGCAGCCTATTGCGGTTAGAAAAGGTTTTCCAACCGATGACGAAGACAGCCAGCGCCGCATTATTATGGCCGATCTGGCAACGCCAATGGGAACATTAACGGTGATTAACGGTTACTTCCCGCAGGGCGAAAGTCGCGATCATCCGACTAAGTTCCCGGCTAAACAGAAGTTCTACGCTGATTTACAGCATTACTTAGAACAGCAGCTAACCCCTGATAGTCCGGTGATTGTTATGGGTGACGTGAATATTAGCCCAACCGATTCTGATATTGGCATCGGTGAAGACAACCGCAAACGCTGGCTGCGTACCGGAAAATGCTCGTTTTTACCGGAAGAGCGTGAATGGATGCAAAAGCTAAAGAACTGGGGGCTGGTCGATACCTTCCGTCATGCCCATCCTGACGCGACCGATCGCTATTCCTGGTTTGACTATCGTTCTAGCGGATTCGATGAGAACCGCGGGCTACGAATTGATTTAGTATTAGCCAGCCGGTCTTTAGCACCCCACTGCATCGCAACCGGTATCGATTATAATATCCGCGCTATGGAAAAGCCGTCTGACCATGCGCCAATCTGGGCTGAGTTTACGCTTTAAACCTTCCACACAGAGGCGCGGTTTATTAAATACATCGCGCCTTTTAATTTAATTAAATGTAACCACGCTTTAAGACAACATGAAAATAGCCAGTGACGTTAAAGTCATTAATGTAGTTGCCGCCATTATTGAAGACGGTAGCCCCAACAACTGCAGGATCCTGATTGCCCAGAGGGATGCCCAAAGCGATTTGGCGGGCTATTGGGAATTTCCCGGCGGGAAAATTGAAACCGGTGAAACGCCGCAGCAAGCGTTATGCCGGGAGCTTTATGAAGAACTGGCAATCAGCAACGTACAGGTCACTGACTATATTGCCACTAGCACCCTTTATCAGGCTGAACGCACTCTGCATTTACAAGCGTGGCGAGTTACGTCCTTCAGCGGAACCATTCAGCTCCGCTGCCATAGCCGTTTTCTTTGGTTATATCCTGAAGAGATTGAAAATTACCCATTAGCACCGGCAGATATCCCCCTGCTAGCAGCCTATCGGCAACGGTGCTAGCGAGAGTTCAACGCCCTCACTCTTCGGCTTTTTTCTTGACTGCTTTTGCCCTTTTCTTCTTTGGCTTAGCATCGTCCGCGGTAGCGGCTGACTGCTGTTGCTGAATACCTTTAAATACCGGTGGAACCCGGTTACGTTTAGCCTGATAGATCAACTCTTGAAGCGTCACGACCATTGGCTGCATAAAGTCCTGATAGCGACACTGTTTTTCACTGATTTGAGTGAGCGTCGACTCCCAATGGGCGGTCATATCCGGTCTGGCGGCAATTTCAGGTAAACAGTGAATTAGCGTCCTTCCTGTCTCTGTTGCCGTTATGGTCCGACCCTTTTTCTGCAAAAAACGACGCTTAAATAGCAGCTCAATAATACCGGCCCGGGTCGCTTCGGTCCCAAGCCCGTCGGTTGCCCTCAGCACTTTTTTTAGCTCTTTATCCTGAACGAAGCGGGCTATACCGGTCATCGCTGACAGTAACGAACCGTCGGTAAACGGTCGCGGTGGCTGAGTCTGACGTTCAACCACTTCGCCTTTTTCACACAGTAACTCATCGCCTTTAGCGACTACCGGCAGCGGGGTTCCTTCATTTTCTTCATCGCGCTCTTTGCTTCCCAGTAACGTTCGCCAGCCGGCTTCGGCTAAAAAACGCGCCTTGGCGATAAATTTACCACCAGCAATGTCCAGTTCAATAACGCACTTGCGATAAAGCGCATCGGGGCAAAACTGCATCAGGTATTGCAAAGCAACCAGCTCATAAATCTTGCGCTCATCTTCAGAAAGAGAAGTTGATGAACTGCGGGCGGTAGGAATAATCGCATGGTGAGCGTCGACCTTTTTGTCATCCCAGCAACGGTTACGCTTTCCGGTATCCAACAGCGGTAACGGAAACAGGTTAGGCTGATGAATTTCAATCGCGGCCAGAACGGTATGCCGTTCGGCAAAATGCTCTTCCGGCAAGTAGCGGCTGTCTGAACGAGGGTAAGTGATCAGCTTATGGGTTTCATAAAGGCGCTGACACAGGTCTAAAACTAATTGAGCGCTAAAACCGTGGCGTTTAGAAGCCTCAATTTGTAACGCAGAGAGTGAAAACGGCAGCGGCGCGACTTCAGACTCCCGTTTGTCATTATAGTCCGTTACCAATGCTGGCTGGCCGGTAATTCTCCCGACAACGTGCTCAGCAAGCGCCCGATTTAACAGGCGACCTTCCTCATCCAGATAGGACTCACAGGATTCACTCGGCTGCCAGACAGCGGTAAAACGCTCATCTAACGGGGTAATGACGTGGGCTTTAACTTCAAAGAAATCTTTCGCTACGAAATTTTCGATCTCTTCATCGCGACGAACCACCAAGCCTAACACCGGTGTTTGTACTCGCCCGACGGATAAAACGCCGTCATAGCCAGCATTTCGCCCGAGAATGGTATAAGCCCGGGTCATATTGATGCCATACAGCCAGTCGGCCCGAGCACGGGCCAGGGCGGAAACGCAAAGCGGAATAAATTCGCGATTCTCTCGTAGCTTATCTATGGCCCGGGTAACCGCCTGTGGGTTTAAATCGTTAATCAAACAGCGGCGGACCTGCTGGCGTTTTTCAGCGTTCAGTTCAAGATAATCAAGAACTTCATCAACCAGCAGTTGCCCTTCTCTATCAGGGTCACCGGCGTGAACCACTTCGCTGGCATCGGCAAGCAAACGCTTAATCACATTAAGCTGCTTAGCCACTGACTCCCGCGGCTTAAGCTGCCATTTTTCAGGAATAATGGGTAAATCGGCTAATGACCAGCGGGCGTAGCGGGCATCATATTGATCTGGCTGTGCCTGCTCGAGTAAATGGCCAACGCACCAGGTAACCACCTGATCGTTACCACAAACAATGTAACCATCTTGGCGTTTATGAGGCTTAGGCAAAACGTCTGCAATAGCCCGGGCAAGGCTTGGCTTTTCGGCAATAAATAAACGCATCAGGCTTTATCTTGTACTAATACATTGTGAGATAACGCATCGTGTAATAAAAACTCACGAACCGCGGCATAATCTCCCCGAAAAATAATACGTTCAGACTTCTTACCCAGCTGGTAATTATACATCGGATCATAATATTCATTGAGCAACGGGACCAGCCAGTTTTCGTGTTTTGAACTGCCCTTCCCTGACTGATGATATTCAAGAGCTAAATCGAGCTCGTTAAGCACAACCTGATACCGTTCCATACCCAAGCGTTTACGAATAGCAAACAGACCGTGATGTAGATATTCACTAAACTGTACCCAGCCGTATTCCGCGCCGTAAGCACGTTCAAAATCAGCGCTCATCGAGTCAATATATTCCAGCTGCAAGCGGCCAAGACGAATATCTAAAGGATCGTCAATCACTACAATGCCAGCGCGCTGCATCCCGTCATAAATCTCTAAAGGTACATGGTTTGCCCCGATGGCTTTACCTTCATCTTCAATCACCCAGTGGCAAACGCCCGCATGGCGCTTTTTCAATAGATCGACCGCCAGTCGGTTTTCAAAATTAATTTGGGTGCTTTGACCGGCAATGGTTCGACCAAAAGATGAGCCCCGGTGTCTGGCAGCGCCTTCAAGATCGACGCCGAAAGGTAGCTCGCGCACCATCAACGTTTTACCACTGCCGGTATTCCCGCCAATAATACGCATTGGCATGGTGGCCGAGCGGCAGTTTTCAGCGATCAGAAAGTTTCTCAACGCTTTATATCCTCCCTCGATCAACGGATAGTCAACGCCTGCTTCACTCAACCAGCGCTGCGCGATGTGAGAACGTAAACCGCCGCGAAAACAGTACAGAAAGCCATCAGAATGCTGCTGACAAAATGCAATCCACCGTTCGATACGCTGCCGCTTAACATCGCCGCTGACTAAGCGCTCACCGAGTTCAATCGCCTCCTGTTGCCCACGTTGCTTATAACAAATGCCAACGCTTTCCCGCTCATTATCTGACATCAGGGGTAAATTAGTCGCATGGGTAAAAGCGCCCTGAGAAAACTCAACGGGAGCACGCACATCGATTAAAGGAATATCATTCAGAAATATATGACGATAATCATCACTATCACTACGAAACATTAACCAACCTCAATCAGTGCACGATCTTGTTGGGGCTCAATCAGCTCACCGATAGCCGTTAACGTCATCTGGTAACGTTGCGCAATCGCCTGAACTTCCGGCTCAGAACCCGGCAATACGGCAATCAGTAAGCCACCGGAAGTCTGAGGATCGCACAACAGCTGGCGCTGTAGATCGGTCAGGGAGCCCACCATATGGCCATAGCTATCAAAATTACGCTGAGTCCCACCGGGAACGCATCCTTGTGCAATATACTGTTCTACGCCCGGCAGTTTGGGGATCGTATCAAACCAAACGTTAGCCTGAACGCCTGAGCCCTGACAAATTTCACTTAAGTGGCCCAATAGGCCAAACCCGGTGACGTCGGTCATGGCCGTGACGCCTTCAATTTTGGCAAGGTCGGCACCCGGTTTATTAAGCTGACACATGGTCTCAGTCGCAACGCCCTGATGAATAGCCTGTAGCTTGCTTTTCTTCTCTGCGGTTGTCAGAACGCCAATACCCAACGGTTTAGTCAGGTAAAGTTTACAGCCAGCTTTAGCCGCGCTGTTCTTCTTAATTTGTTCAGTACTGACCATACCGGTAACGGCTAAACCAAAAATGGGTTCAGGCGCATCAATCGAGTGACCGCCCGCCAGCGAAATACCGGCCTGCTGGCAAACATGGCGCCCACCATCAATCACTTTTTGCGCAATCTCCGGCGCTAGCTTATCGACTGGCCAGCCCAGAATAGCAATCGCCATGATGGGTTTACCGCCCATGGCATAGATGTCGCTGATCGCGTTAGTCGCCGCAATACGGCCAAAATCAAACGGGTCATCGACAATCGGCATAAAAAAATCAGTAGTACTGATAATACCAATACCGTTGCCGATATCATAAACGGCGGCGTCATCGCGGGTTTCATTACCAACGAGCAGATTAGGGTCGATGAACTTCTCTCGCTCAGTATGGAGTATGGTTTCCAATACCTTAGGTGAGATTTTACAGCCACAGCCAGCGCCGTGGCTATACTGCGTTAAGCGTACGCTTTGTTGTTCCATTTTCGATTCCCCTTTCCGGCGTGAGCCACGATCTTGAATTAATCTTATATAGTAACGCGCCCGGCCCCTATTGATAAGATATACCGTCTATATCCTGAATATTTTGCACAAACTTCCGGGGTAAAAAATCGATAGGATGGGATATAAAACAAAACCCGAACGCGTCGGGTTTTGATTAATCAGTAAAACAGTAACCGCCGGTGAAGGGCTTTAACGGAAGAAAGTTGAGATCGTCGTTAAGCGAAAAGCCCCATCGCGTTTAGCCTGTATCAGAAATATGAAACGAAAGGAGTGGTATCAGGTGCCTTAACCTTCACCGGTTGAACTACCGGAGTACCTAAGTAGAGAAAACCAACGATAGCGTCGTGTTTCCGACAGCCAAAGGCTTGCCGAACGATGCCGTTTTCAGTCCAGAAGCCACTTCGCCAAATTCCGCCAAATCCCTGCGCAACCGCGGCCATTTGCATCGCCTGAACCGCACAGCTGGCTGACGCAATCTGTTCCCAGTATGGAACCTTATGCGCTTCAGTACAGTGGGCTACCACGGTAATAATCATCGGAGCACGCAAAGGACCTACTTTCGATTTTTCCTGAACGGCTTCATCTTGCCCTTCATCCAGCGCGGCGGCCAATAGTAAGTCACCAAAGCGTTCACGAGCATCACCCTGAATAATCACAAAACGCCAAGGTTGGAGAGTGCCATGGTCCGGGGCTCGCATACCGGCACGAATAATGTTCTCTAACGCTTCGCCTTCCGGCGCCGGTTCGGCTAAACGAGACGCTGAACGACGATTTAATAACAGTTCTAATGCATCCATAAACACTCCTGATGAAAATAGCCTGATGGAAATATGCAGGCTATTGTAAGTTAAATATTTGTAGCAAACACAAAAATAACGTAACAGTTTAGCTATTTAACACTGACTTTTTTGCCATCAACCTTTAGGATAAGCCTAATTATTATCAACGGCTCAAACACCGGAGCAGACATGCGGTCACTATTCGAATTTATTGGGGTTCTATTTAAATGGAGCTGGCGGACACTAAACTTTATCCGTCAGGCCTTTTTAAACATTATCTTTATCATCATTGTTCTGGTCGGCATTGGTATCTATTTTCAAATGCAGTCAAGTACCGCGCACCCGGAAACCGGCGCATTACTGGTGGATTTGAGTGGTTCTATTGTAGACACCCCGAGCTCCGACAATAAGCTACGTCAAATCGGACAAGAGCTGATGGGCTCTAACCGGGATGCGCAGGAAAACTCTCTGTTCGATATTGTTAAACAAATTCGTTATGCCAAAGGCGATCCAAAAATTACCGGTATCGTCTTATCCCTGAATAACTTCTTAGGTGCCGATCAGCCATCTCTACGCTATATCGGTAAGGCATTAAAAGAGTTTCGTGACTCCGGTAAGCCTGTTTATGCTGTCGGTGATAGCTATACCCAGAGCCAGTATTACTTGGCCAGCTTTGCCAATAAGATTTATCTATCCCCTCAGGGGACTGTCATGTTACAGGGCATAGCAACCAACAACCTTTACTACAAGTCTTTGCTAGAGAAGCTGAAAGTTACCACCAATATCTTTCGGGTAGGTACCTTTAAGTCGGCTGTTGAACCAATGATCCGTGATGATATGTCTCCGGAGGCCCGCAAGGCAGACAGCCGTTGGGTCAATGCGCTATGGTCAAACTACTTAACCGACGTGGCCGCTAACCGGAATATTTCCACTGTGACACTTTATCCCACGATGGATGTGTTGATTAAGCAGTTAAAAGATAACGACGGTAATACTGCCAGTCTGGCATTAAAAAATAAGCTGGTTGATGAGCTGGCTTCTCGCCCCGAAGTTGAAAAACGGCTAACGAAAGATTTTGGCTGGAATAGCGAAAACAAAAACTTTAATTTCACCAGTATCTATAACTATCAGGTACCTGAAACGGTAAAAGAACAAGCGGCCACGTCTGAAATTTCGGTGATTTTTGCCAACGGAGCCATCGTTGATGGCCCTGAAATGCCCGGTATGGTCGGCGGAGACACTACGGCAAAACAGCTGCGAGACGCTCGCCTGAACAACAAAGTAAAGGCGGTGGTTCTTCGGGTTAATAGCCCCGGCGGCAGCGTTACCGCGTCTGAACTTATTCGCGCTGAAGTTCAAGCGCTGAAAGAGTCTGGCAAACCCGTGGTGGTTTCCATGGGCGGGCTTGCGGCTTCGGGCGGATACTGGATATCAACGCCGGCTGATTATATTGTTGCCAGCCCGAGCACGCTGACCGGCTCTATCGGTATCTTTGGCGTCATCAATACCATTGAAAACTCGTTGGAGTCCATCGGCGTACATACCGACGGTGTATCAACGTCTCCGATGGCCGATGCGACCATTACCAAAGCATTGTCGCCCGAGTTCTCACAAATGATGCAGATGACCATCGAGAATGGCTACAACACCTTCATTAATCTGGTGGCTAAATCACGTAACCAAACGCCAGAGCAGATTGATAGCATCGCGCAGGGCCGAGTCTGGATTGGTTCTGATGCCAAAAACAATGGGCTAGTCGATGAGTTGGGTGATTTTGACGATGCGTTGAAAAAGGCAGCAGAGCTAGCGAAGCTGGATAATTATGAAATTAACTGGGTCACCAGTGAACCTAAGCTGGATGAGATTTTACTCGGACAGGTTTCAGTTTCAGCTCAATCCCTGCTGCCTGACGCAATAAAGGCCCAATTACCGGCACCGTTTCGTCAGGTTGCCAGCCAGCTTCAAAATCAACCCGGCTTTTTCAGCAATATGAACGATCCCGGCCATCGCTATATTTATTGTTTAAGCTGTAGCTACAGCCAATAAACAACACTCAGCGTTAGTTCCAACAATAAAAACCCGGTTAAAACCGGGTTTTTATTGTTAATCAGTCCCTCACCCGTTTCCCTATCATCTGATCTTTAGCATTCCCAATAATTGATGCGACAAAGCAAAAATATAAGCGGTACCTCTACCCTACTTCTACTATCTAGGTCATTTTGTGCTGAATCGATTTTGTTAATAATTGGGATGAAAAATCAACCAGAGGTTTTTTCTCCCGTCTCTTTGTCAATAAATTGCATCGACGCGGAGTTAATACAATAGCGCTTTCCCGTCGGCGGAGGACCATCGGGAAAAACGTGTCCTAGATGAGCATTGCACTGATTACAAACGATTTCTACCCTATGCATATGGTGAGAATAATCATCGATATACCGTACTGCATCGGGGGTCACTGCTTCAAAAAAGCTAGGCCAGCCACAGCCAGAATCAAATTTAGTATCTGAGTCAAAAAGCGGCGAATCACAGCAGATGCAGTGATAAGTCCCCAATAGCTTGTTATGCAATAGCTTTCCGCTATAAGGCGCTTCAGTTCCCCGTTGCTGAGTAATAAATTGCTGTATATCAGTTAGCGTATTCGATTTGTTATTCAATGAATTAGACACTTATTACTCCTTTACCCAACAATTACGGTTTATGCCGTTCGTGGAACTAACCATAACAATATATTAACAAAAAATAGGGAATAACGGGTCTAACATTTATCAATTTGTGTGCACTGGAACCAATAATTACCCTATTGTTTCTGAAAGTGGTTATAATTAACTAATCGGTACCCGATGAATCCCTGTTAGAGTACAAAAAACCATCAATCTCAGGCACGGTATGAACTCAAATCTGGCGTCCATTTTGTGATTTTCAGCAACAATTGACACGATTCCGCTTGACGTTTTGCAAGGTTTTTGTAATTTTACGGGTAGGTTATGAAATTCACTTCATTCACTAACAACCAAGCTGGTGGAACAATATGACTATCAAAGTAGGTATTAACGGTTTTGGCCGTATCGGTCGTTTCGTATTTCGTGCTGCTCAAGAGCGTTCTGATATCGAAGTTGTTGGAATCAACGACCTGCTCGACGCTGAATATATGGCGTACATGCTGAAGTATGACTCTACTCACGGTCGTTTCAAAGGCACCGTTGAAGTGAAAGACGGTCAACTGATCGTTAACGGTAAAAAAATTCGCGTAACTGCAGAAAGAGATCCAGCTAACCTTAAGTGGAACGAAATCGGCGTTGACGTTGTTGCTGAAGCAACTGGTCTGTTCCTTGACGATGAAACCGCGCGTAAACACATTACCGCTGGCGCTAAAAAAGTCGTGTTAACTGGTCCATCTAAAGATAGCACCCCAATGTTCGTTATGGGCGTTAACTGCGGAACTTATGCTGGCCAAGACATCGTTTCTAACGCATCTTGTACCACTAACTGTTTAGCACCAGTTGCAAAAGTACTGAACGACAAGTTCGGTATTGTTGAAGCGCTGATGACCACCGTTCACGCAACTACTGCGACTCAAAAAACCGTTGATGGCCCATCTCACAAAGATTGGCGCGGCGGCCGCGGTGCAGCTCAAAACATTATCCCATCATCTACTGGCGCAGCTAAAGCAGTAGGCAAAGTTATTCCTGAGCTAAACGGTAAATTAACCGGTATGGCTTTCCGTGTACCAACTCCAGACGTGTCTGTTGTTGACTTAACCGCTCGTTTAGAAAAATCTGCAACTTACGAAGAAATTTGTAAGGCGATGAAAGATGCTTCTGAAGGCGCTCTGAAAGGCGTTCTGGGTTACACCGAAGATGACGTTGTTTCTACCGACTTCTTAGGCGAGAAATGTACATCAGTATTTGATGCGAAAGCAGGTATCGCTCTGAATGGTAACTTCGTAAAAGTTGTTGCTTGGTACGATAACGAAATCGGCTATTCAAACAAAGTATTAGATTTAATCGCTCACGTTTCTAAATAAGACGTTAGCGAGTATCTGATAATAAAGGGCAGCTTATGGGCTGCCCTTTTTTTTAGCTATATTGAGATAATATTATTCAGTAACTCAGAATGACTAAAAGGATAGCAACAGATGTCAGACTTTCTTTTTTCCTTACCCATAGACCAACGTATTACCCCCTGCCTGACCTTACATAAGAAAGATGATATATCTATCATCGTCATTAACCATCCTAAAGCTAAAGGTGCGATATCGCTACAGGGTGCCCACGTCTTATCATGGCAGCCTGAAGGTCAACAACCGGTAATATGGCTTAGCTCTGAAACCAATTTTAAACAGGGTGTTGCCATTCGCGGCGGCGTTCCTATTTGCTGGCCGTGGTTTGGCAAAGTTGCCGACCCTATGCACGGGTTTGCAAGAAACCAAGAATGGCAGTTAATTGCGCATGACGAAAACGAAGAGTGTGTGTGGCTCACTTTCTCGCTGGAAGATAATGAGCAAACCCGGAAATTATGGCCTCATTCGTTTAATCTGATAGCGCGAATAAAAATGGGTGAAACCTGTGAAATAGAGCTTGAGCCACACGGTGATTACACCTTTACCGCGGCCCTGCATAGCTATTTTAACATTGGCGATATCGACCAAACTTCGGTATCCGGTCTGGGCCCTGACTACCTTGATAAGGTTGCCGGTGGAGAACATTCCACAACGGATAAGACGCTGAAATTTAGCGGATTGGTTGACCGGGTATATACCAAACCGGAGTCATTTAGCCTGATAGCCGATCCGGCTAACGGCCGCAGCATTGAAATTCATCATAAAAATGCCAGCGATGTTGTTGCTTGGAATCCGGGTTCTGAAGCGTCAAAAGCGATGGCTGATATGCCGGATGACGGATATAAAACCATGGTCTGCGTGGAAACTGCCTACGTAACTCATCCAAAAACAATTACTAGCAACAAACCACAGTACCTATCTGCCACTATCCGCTGCCATAAAAATGAGCAGAAGTAACGGTTAATTAACCAGTCTCAGTGGTTGAAGACAGAATAAGGCCGGCCGATTTTACTTGGCCGGCCTTATTTTTGGTCAGTCGAGCGCTATAGAATTAGAAGCTATAGGTAACGCCCGTTGCAATGAAGGCGGAATAAGACTGATCGACCATCGGGCTATCTTTAACTTCGCTGTCTAAGACGGTATAACGACCGGATGCAAAAACGCTCCAGTTATCATCAAGCGCATAATTAGCAGTCAGTTCGGCGTAAGGCGCCCAGCTGCTGCCAGCCTCATACCGGTCTAGTCCGCTGCGACGCGATTCATTACCGCTGACACCATAGTAGTAATCGTTGAAATTGCCGCTATACCAGCTAGCGCCTACTCCTGGAGTTAATTTTAGATTATTTAACTTGATAGGATGCAAATAGGCTGCGTCAGCATATAAACCGTTGCTGGTATTAAGCATATCGGCAGAAAGCGAGGTGCGAATGGTTCCCCAATCGGCAATGTGCTTATAGCTCACGCCACCCATCATGGTTGAACGGCGCTTATCCAGCTCCTTCATCTGACGGTCATCGCTGTTGCTTGGTTTAAAGTGTAATGGAGAATAGAAAAGGTTCAGCGCCAGCTGATTTTCTTTATCATTCCATAAATAAGCACCCGCTCCGGTACCACGAACAAAGAAGTTATCACCTTCATAACTGATTGCCGGAAAAGGCTTAACTTCGTTATCAACGCCTTTATAAGGGTATAACTCAAATGTTGCACTCGCGCCTAAAGTCCATGTTTTATCCGCCGCATTAACCACGGGAGATAACAGAGAGGCACTTAAAACAAACGAACCCAAAATAACCTGATTAAACTTCATTGAAATCAAACTCCTTTCTTAATATTAGTATGATACCCAGAACCCAACGGTCACATTTTTGCACGGTTAACTTAGTTTTTTAATACTCCGGCAATTGCAACGGCTTCTTTTTGCCAAGCATTTGCCAGAGAATAAACCAGTTCATCGTAACCGTCTTTCTGCAACGGCATTTCTATATTAAATGGTTGACGAATAACTTTATTATCACTTTGTAGCATCCAGTGACCGCTAACAACGGCATAGCCATCATAGCGCCCTTGGAACCCGGTCACCGTAACGTTCAGAACGTCGGCATCGTGACCGTTGACTAGCTGCCCTGAAATAATCCGCCCCGGTAGCAGATTGCTTAGGTTATCAGCCAGCGTCTGTTTTAACTGTTGATCCAGACCGCTGCCCCAGAGATTATTCTGGGCAACCGTGTATTTCACATCGCTGGTTTGATAGGCAATACCCGGTCCGCTAAGAAAATCAGCCACGGTGACGTTCTCAATCCACAACTGCTTAGTGGTATTGCTATTCAGGCTAACAGCCTGTACGCCTGCGATCGGGGGCAGTTGATAATAAGAAACCTCACTTTGACTACTACAGGCGCTGAGCAACAGCGCGATAACGGCAATGTTCCATTTCATCATTTATTGGCCTTCTTCGGCTGAGGATCTTTAGCATTCGGCGCTTCGAACACCAGTGCGTTGCTCTTCTGATTTAGCGTTTGTAATATCGGTTGTAGTTCACGCATCACCCGATCGAGGCGTTGCATATCTGAAACCATATTACTGTATGCAGACGATCCCGGCTGGAATCCTTTCAGACTACGATTGAGCTCTTCCAGCGTTTTCTGCATGTCTTTCGGTAAGTTGTTCACTTCCTTACTGGCCAGAATGGCATTCAGGTTAGCCATAGTGCTACGGGTCTGTTTTAGCGTCTCGGTCATTTCATTCAGCATCGGCTCAATCGGCATTTTATTAACCTTATCCAAAGTCTGGAAAAGCCGTTGCTGAATTTCCGCCAGACCACCGCTAGCCGTTGGAATCAATGGATAGTCATAAACCTTAGTCGGACCGGTCCACGGTTTTGCATCAGGATAGAAATCTAAATCGATATATAACGCACCGGTCAGGATGTTACCGGACTTCATCGCAGCCCTTAACCCATTTCCTTCCGCTTCGGCCAAGTGCCCTTTAATATCTAAATCTTTACCAAAGCGGTTTTGTATCCGATCGGGCTCAATTCGGATCAGAACCGGTACATAGTAGTCATTTTCTTTATTATGAGATTTTAGCTCTGGCATAAAGAATGGAACTTCAGAAACGGTACCAATTCTTACGCCACGAAACTCAACCGGAGCGCCAGGCTCTAGGCCTCGTATAGAGTCTTTAAAGAACAGCACAAAATCTTCGTGCTGAGTATATAAAGACTCCTGAATGCTCTTCCGATCGGAATACAGCTCAAACTTCTCAAAATCTTTCACTGAATTACCGACCGCCCAGCCGTCAGGTAAGTCAAAGCTAACCCCACCGGTCACCAAGGTGTCTAACGAGGCCATTTCAACCCGCACCCCTTGTGAAGACATATCGAACGCAATACCGCTGTCTTGCCAAAAGCGTACGTTGCTTGATACCAGTCCGCGATATATATCCATAATAAACAGACGATAGCGCATCGCTCGATCTTTAGGATCAAACTCGCTGCTTTCAACGGTACCAACGCGGAAACCTCTGAACAGCACCGGATCGCCAGCGTTTAGCCGGTTTGGCTGCTTACTTTCTAACGTTATGCGTAAACCTTTAGTATCCTCAGAGGCTAAAGGCGCGCTGTCTTTTAGGTTAAAACTGCTTGCAGCCGTTTTGCTGTGTCCGGGTAAGAGCTCAATGTAGGCTCCAGACAATAAGGTATTTAAGCCAGAGATACCCTCACGCCCAATTTGTGGCTTAACCACCCAGAAAACCGTATCTTTATTAAGCAGTTTATCCATATTGCTATGCAAACGCGCTTTAATAATGACCTGTTTTAGATCGTCGCTTAGGCTAACTGACTCAACCATACCGATATCGACGTTTCGGCTTTTTATTGCCGTCTTTCCGCCTTCAATGCCTTCGGCATTAACGGTAACCAGAGTAACTAACGGGCCTTGATTGCTAAAATGGTAAAAAAGGATCCAGGCACCAATTAATACCGTAAGAATCGGTATAATCCACACCGGCGACCAGCGTTTTATCGTTTCAATTTTTGCAACGTCCTGATTACTATTCTGCACTATCAGGCTCCTTATTCGTTATAGTTTGCTTACGGTCCCATAATAGACGGGGATCAAACATCATCGCGGCAATCATGGTCAAGATAACCACGACGGCAAATAGCAATGCGCCAATATCGGGATAAATACTCATTAACCGCCCCATCCTCACTAGCGCTGATAATACGCCAATAACAAAAACGTCTATCATTGACCAACGGCCAACAAATTCGACAATTTCATAAATAACATGCATCCGTTCTCTATCCTGACGACCTTTAATTGCGCCTTTTCCTGAAGCGTCATAGCAAAGCCAGAGGATAGCGAGAATTTTCAGCGTTGGTACCATAATACTGGCAATAAAAATAACCAACGACACCGGATATGACCCATCCTCCCACAGCAAAATCACACCCGACATAATGTTCGATGCCATCGGGTTTCCCAGCACTTCGGTCACCATGATCGGCAATATATTAGCCGGTATATAAAGCATAATAGAAGTAACAAGCAATGCGATTGTCCACTGCAGGCTATTTGGCTTTCTGACATACCCCACGGTATGACAGCGCGGACACTCTTTTAGATCTGCAGGCAATATTGCGGTGCAGCATGGACACAGTCTCAACCCTTGATCCTTACCTGAGACCCCCGGCTTTGGCGTTTTGGTTAACGCGGGTGCAGGCCGAATATTTTGCCAAAACAGGTAACGGTCAGTACATTGAAACGCTCTGACTTGAAGTAAACAAAAAAGGCAATACGGAACAAAGCTCAGACCTATGCCGATATTGCCATAGGCCATTAGCTTAACAAAACTGACTAGCACGCCAACTAAGAAGATCTCAACCATACACCAGGCTTTGGCGAGGTATATAACTCGACCCATAATCACTTTTAAGCGGTATGGAAGAGGAACGTTTAAACACAGAAGGATAATGGCAACCATGCAAAACGCAGGTATGAGCTGAACAAAAATAAGAAACAGATAGGCTAAGCTGGAGTAGTCATCATTCATCATGGCCTGAGGTATTTCAATCAGGCGAATTTGATTATAGATGCCCGACACACGCATATTGATAAAGGGGAACAGATTAGCAAACACCATCATCACCAAAGCGCTGACGGCGTAGCATACCGGTTGCAGGCATGGCTCAACCCAACGGGTACTTAATGTTGTATAACAGCGAGGGCAAACCGCTTTATCCCCTTCGGCAACGTCGGGTAACGTCACCATCAGGTCACACTGTGGACACAGCATCACGCCGTCCGTTTCGGACGGCGCCCTGCCAGCATCCGTCTGTTTTTCTGGATGCCCAGCTATCATTTTTATTTGTGGTAGTGATGCATGGGAACAGCTTGCATCTTTACACATAACCACCACCTTTTATGGTTAAGAAATGTATCCATTATCAACATCAAATGGACCTGACTAATAAAGAAAAGTTCAGGGGAACCGGCGCTTGTAGCCTACCGAGAACCCTTACTATTACTCTTCTTATGCGTTTTTCTGCGCTTCAAGCTCTTCCCAACGCCCGAATGCCTCTTCGAACGCCTGTTCAGCTGCCGCTAAATCCATCAGCACTTTTTGCGTCACGTCATGAGGCTGGTTAAAGAACGAAGCGTCGCTTACCTGAGCCTGAATCTTAGCAACATCTGCCTCCAGTTGTTCAATGCGGGCAGGCAGTTCTTCAAGCTCACGCTGCAAACGATAGCTCATCTTGTTGGCCGATTTCTTCTTCTCTTCGACCTTTTCAGCCACAGCCTTGACCGGTACCGCATTCAGCGGCGCTTTTAGCTCTTTGACGTTAGCCCGCTGGTGATGAGCATCATAATAGCCACCAACGTATTGCTTAATAACACCGTCACCCTCAAAAATCCAACAGTCGGTCACTGAGTTATCAACAAACTGACGATCGTGGCTGACCAGCAATACCGTACCGGTATACTCGTCCAGTAGCTCTTCCAGCAGCTCTAATGTTTCAATATCTAAGTCGTTAGTTGGTTCATCAAGAATTAACAAATTGCTTGGTTTTAAAAACAGTCGGGCTAACAGCAAGCGGTTACGCTCACCGCCGGATAATGCCCGAACCGGCGTCATAGCACGCTTAGGATGAAACAAAAAGTCCTGTAAATAGCCTAGCACATGACGAGGGCGACCGTTAACCATCACTTCCTGCTTGCCTTCGGCCAAATTGTCCATCACCGTTCTATCAGGATCTAATTCAGCCCGGTGCTGATCAAAATAGGCGACCTCAAGCTTGGTACCACCGCGAACCTTACCGCTGTCGGGCTGTAATGCTTGCAGCATGAGCTTTAATAACGTGGTTTTACCACAGCCATTTGGCCCAATTAGCGCTATCTTATCTCCACGCTGCACCTGAACGGAGAAATCCCTGACCAGCCTACGGCCGTCAACGCTGTAATTAACGTCTTCCAGTTCAAAAATGATCTTGCCAGACCGGATTGACTCCTCGACCTGCATCTTAGCCGTACCCATCGTCGAACGGCGAGCGGCGTGTTCATTACGCATCGCTTTTAATGCGCGAACCCGGCCTTCGTTACGCGTACGGCGAGCCTTAATTCCCTGGCGGATCCATACCTCTTCCTGGGCCAAACGCCGATCAAACTCGGCATTTTGTAACTCTTCGACCCTTAACGCCTCTTCTTTCCCTTCCAGATACAGATCGTAATTGCCCGGCCACGAGACTAATTTTCCGCGATCCAGATCGACGATCCGCGTAGCCATGCTGCGAATAAATGAACGATCGTGAGAAATGAAAACGATGCTGCCTTGAAATTCTTTCAGAAACTCTTCTAACCAGGATATGGTTTCGATATCCAAATGGTTAGTGGGTTCATCCAGTAACAAAACGTCCGGTGAGCACACCAGCGCCCGGGCTAACGCAGCTTTACGCAGCCAACCACCCGATAGAGAAGACAGTGGAACATCCGCAGATAATTCTAAA
The DNA here is from genome assembly GCF_009800925.1 of Budvicia diplopodorum. Lineage (GTDB taxonomy): Bacteria > Pseudomonadota > Gammaproteobacteria > Enterobacterales > Enterobacteriaceae > Budvicia > Budvicia diplopodorum. Next base: position 234,843 of record NZ_WOYF01000001.1, read on the forward strand.
CGAGCTAAAACATCTCTGATTTGGCTATCAATACGCCATCCGTCCTGATGTTCCAGCGCTTCCTGTAAAACTGACATGCGGTTCAAATTTTTATCGCTGGGATCGTGGCCGACCAATAGCGATAAATGTTGATACTCTTTCAATAATTCGGCGGGCCCTGCAATTCCCTCGGCAACAAAGTCATACACGCTGCCTTCAACGTTACGTGGAGGGTCCTGTTGCAAACGCGCAACCACTAAATCTTGTTCGAAAATGATCCGGCCATCGTCTAACGGCAGCTCTTTGCTTAGCACTTTAAGCAGGGTCGATTTTCCGGCGCCGTTACGGCCGACTAAACAGACGCGCTCATTGGGTTCGATATGTAGTTCAGTATTATCCAATAGCGGCGCATCGCTGAAGGAAATCCATGCGCCGGACAAATTAATTAAAGACATTGTATTACTTACCCTCGCCGGCGTGCTTTATCAGCCAGCAATTATGAATTTGTCGGTTACGGGCGAAATCAACAGAAAGCGTTTTCTCCGAAATTTCTTCAGCTACTAAGCCTAGCTTAGTCAGGCCATCTGTATCCATTTTAAAACCGCGCTTATTGTTGGAGAACATAACCGTCCCGCCGGTGCGCAGCATCTTTTTCAGATCGACCATGAGTTCCAGATGATCCCGCTGAACGTCGAAGCTATTTTCCATTCGTTTAGAATTTGAGAAGGTTGGCGGATCGATAAAAATCACATCGAACTGCTCGGTTGTTTCATGCATCCAGCCTAAGCAGTCAGCCTGAATCAAACGGTGCTGACGCCCGGACAGACTATTAGCCCGCAGGTTGCGCTCAGCCCATTCCAGATAAGTACGGGACATATCAACCGTGGTGGTACTCCGGGCTCCCCCGATCCCTGCATGTACGCTGGCCGTGCCGGTGTAAGCAAACAAATTGAGGAAATCTTTATTCTTGCTTAGATTACCCAACGTTCGGCGGGCAATACGGTGATCGAGGAATAGTCCAGTATCCAGATAGTCGGTCAGATTGACCCACAGCTTAGCGCCATATTCATCCACTAAGAAAAACTCGCCCTTCTGAGCCAGTTTTTCATATTGGTTCTTACCTTTCTGCTTTTCACGCACCTTCAAAATTAAGGCGCTGGCCGGTAATTCCAATACGGCCAGCGTTGCATTAATCGCATCAAACAACCGCTGCCGGGCCTTTTGAGCATCGACCGTTTTCGGCGCAGCGTATTCCTGTAAAACAACTTTACTACCGTAGCGATCGACAGCAACGTTGTATTCAGGTAAGTCAGCGTCATACAGGCGATAGCATTCGATACCTTCTTGCTTAGCCCATTTATCTAGTTTTTTGGCATTTTTACGTAAACGATTAGCAAAATCAGCGGCTATTTGTACCGGCTGACCGCCATGATTTTCAAAACCACCAGCAACGGCTCCGTCAATGCTTTCAGTCGGGCTGCGCTGATTCTCTGACAGTTGATAGTTCTTTTGCACGCAGTCCAAGGGACCGTTTTTGGCTTTAAACTGCCGCCCTGCACGCAGTTGCAAACAGCTCAATAAATCAGGTGAGGCGCTGAATAAAGAAAGATTCCACCCGCCGAACGATTGTTTCATAATCCGGCCCAGCGCGCTGTGTAACGCAATCAATGCCGGTTCACTTTCTAAGCGCTCACCGTAAGGCGGATTGCTTAATACCGTACCTTTTGGCCCTTCGGGTAACGGGTTAGTTAAGCGAGTCAGGTCCCGGGCCTCAAACTCCATCAGGCTTGCTACTCCGGCTCTGCGGGCATTGCTTTTGGCAATTTCAATCACCCGGCGGTCATGGTCATAGCCGAAGAAACGGGATTCGGTTTTATTAATACCTCGGTTTGCCCTGACCTGAGCTTCAGCTAAGAGTTCGCGCCAAAGTTCAGGATTATGGCCTGACCACTGATTGAAGCCCCAGTATTCACGTTTTAGCCCCGGTGCAATATCGGATGCAATCATGGCCGCTTCAATTAATAAGGTACCGGAGCCACACATAGGATCGACCATTGGCGACCCTGATTCCCAACCGGAACGCATAACGATTGCGGCACCGAGGCTTTCTTTCAGCGGAGCCTGACCGGCCATATCACGATAACCGCGCTGATGCAGGCCATCACCGCTCAAATCAATGGCGATGTTTGCCATATCACGCTGCAAATAAACGTTAATCCGGATATCGGGCTGCAGTTTAGCCACGTTAGGCCGCTCCTGCACTTTGCGGGTAAAGCTATCAACGATGGCATCTTTAACTTTTAACGCACCGTACTGGCTATTGCGGATCTCTTCATTGGTACCGGTGAAGTTAACGGCAAACGTTTTATCTACGCTAAACAGCGATGGCCAATTAATGGCATTAACGCCCAAATAGAGATCCATATCGCTGTGTACGCGGAATTCACTCAATGGAAGTAAAATGCGCGAAGCCAGTCGGCTCCATAACAGGCTGGTATACATAAGACGTTCATCGCCTTCAAAATGCACACCTCCCTGAACCACTTTACAGGAACTTGCCCCCAGCGCTTCTAGCTCGGTTTTCAATAATTCTTCCAGACCACGCGCCGTACTGGCAAACAAAGAGATCATAACGTTACACCGCATAATAAAAATAGTGGTGCATTATAGCCAATCCGCTGACTTTGTCATAAAGTTACCCATCATTAATTGCTGAAAAGATTCTAGCGGACAGCAGATGGAGCCGTTTGGGATAGCTCGCCTTAGGTCTACCCGCGGTAATAATCTAAATTAGTTAAAAATTGTTGGTCATAAACGGAGTTTCACGTGGTTAATCTTGCCCGTCTATACGTACATCCGGTTAAGTCAATGAGAGGTTTAGAACTTTCTCATGCACAGGTTACTGAAAGTGGTCTGGCCTTTGACCGCATATTTATGATTACCGATACTAACGGTACGTTTATTACCGCTCGCCAATACCCTTCGCTGGTTTGTTTTACTCCGGCATTATTGATTAACGGCGTTTCGATTACCGCGCCTGATGGTCAAAGCCGTACGGTTTCATTTGGTGATTTTTCAGCGTCTCACTCGCCGACTGAAGTATGGGGCAACCGGTTTACTGCTCGCATAGCGCCAACGGAGATCAATCAATGGCTAAGCGGCTATCTCAAGCGCGAGGTTCAGCTACGCTGGGTTGGTGAAGAGTTAACCCGCAGGGTGAAAAACCGGCCGGAAGTGCCGCTCTCATTTGCCGATGGTTTTCCCTATTTACTACTCAACGAAGCCTCTTTCGAAGCGCTGCAGCTACGCTGCCCGTCAAATATCGTTATTGAACAATTTCGCCCGAATTTGATTATCCGGGGAGCGGGAGCATTTGCCGAAGACGGCTGGCAAACCATTCGAATCGGTGAAGTCATTTTTGATTTGGTTAAACCGTGCAGCCGCTGTGTACTGACCACGGTCAATACTAAAAATGGGCGTAAGCATCCGCAAGGAGAGCCTCTACGTACCCTTCAGCAGTTCCGTACCGCAGAGAATGGTGACGTTGATTTTGGTCAGAATCTGATAGCGCGCAACAATGGCGTTATTCGCTTAGGTGATAAAATCGAGGTTCTGGCAACCCATCCGGCCCGGACGTATAAATCCAGCCAGCCGATTGAAAATCTAGAACTCGAGCCGGTAACGCCAAAGAACGTGGTTATCAGCTACGGAGAGCATACCTTCATCGGTAACAATCAGCAGGTATTATTAGAGCAGCTGGAACAAAATAATATTCAGATCCCTTATTCATGCCGCGCAGGAATTTGTGGGTGTTGCAAGATAATGCTGGAAGCAGGAGAAGTGAGCGCCATGAGAAAAGGAGCCATTAAACGGGATGGTTCTATACTTGCCTGTAGCTGTGTGCCTAAAGGCAACATCAAACTAGCTTAATTAAATAAGCTAGTTTGATTAGACGGCTTGTGCATACCGGTAATTCTGAGGCAAGCGAGGCTCTTCAATCATCACAGTACAAAGTCTGTCATGCATGATTTTAATCGGGTCGCCTAACTGCATACATTTACCGGAAAGCGTCATTACAGGCTGAGCAATAAGGCACAGACTGGCATTTTCACCGGCATCCACCACCAATAACGTGGCCATTTCACCGTTTTCAATGAGCTTTACTGCCACCAGATCGCAACGATTAGGCTGTATTTCCGCCCCCTGCTGCACAAAGTGCCAGCTTTTAGGCATCAGCGGTTTTAAAAAACGATGAGCGGTTAGTACGTTTAATATCAGTTCAGCGCGCTGGTCGTTGGTTAACGATAAGCAACGGCAGCGTTCTTCTAGCTCAAAATATAGCGCGGCATCATCAACGCAAAATGCGGATTCGGTAAACGCATCAGGCGTCAACATTTTGGCGGAAAAACGCGAACGAAAAAGCATATCATTAGATAAATCTAACATTAATCGATCGTGCTCAGCGTCAAAATACCAGCGCCAGTTATCATCTGGCTTAATCCTCATTACTCTATCCTTAAACTATGAAGCAAAATTAATTTACCTTTCCCATTTTCACGCTAATTAATACCAACAGATTAGTATTTAATTAATGTGACAATGCTCGGGTAATTACCATCAATGGTGTTGGGTAAAACTAAACGTCCTAAATATAGAACAACCGGGGATAAAAATAAAGCCCCGGTTATTAATTAATACTAATTTATATTAAATATGTGTGAGAATATCTTTAACTAATCTCGGACCTTTGAAAATAAAGCCGGAATAAATTTGAATTAATGAGGATCCGGCATCCATTTTCTCTCTGGCAGCCATCACCGAATCTATTCCGCCTACGCCAATAATAGGCAACTTACCGTTAAGCTCTGTCGATAAACGGCGGATCGTTTCGGTGCTACGATATTGTAATGGCCGACCGCTTAACCCACCGGATTGATCGCTATTAATTAGTCCCTGAACTAATTTACGATCTAATGTTGTATTGGTTGCAATCACACCATCTATATTATGACGAACTAAACTATCCGCTATTTGGATCAATTCTTCTTCAGAAAGATCCGGTGCGATCTTTACGGCTACAGGTACATATTTAACGTGTCGCTTTTCTAATTCAATTTGCTTTTGTTTGATCGCAATTAATAGATCATCAAGCGCTTCACCATATTGTAAACTTCTTAATCCGGGGGTATTTGGAGATGATATATTTACGGCTATATATCCGGCGTACGGATATACTTTTTCCATACATATCAAATAGTCATCTTTCCCCTGTTCTAGCGGAGTATTTTTATTCTTACCAATATTAACGCCGATAACGCCATCAAAATGAGTTTTCTTTAAATTCTCAACCAGATTATCAACGCCATGGTTATTAAATCCCATTCGGTTGATCAACCCTTCAGCAGGTACGATCCTAAATAGCCTGGGCTTATCATTTCCCGGCTGAGGCTTGGGCGTTACGGTACCGACTTCAATGAATCCAAACCCCATCGCGCCTAAAGCATCAATACATTCGCCGTCTTTATCCAGACCGGCGGCAAGACCGAGAGGGTTTTTAAATTTAAGCCCCATACAGGTGACGGGTTTATCAGGAATGGACTGGCGAATCAGACATTTTAGTGAATTGCCGTTAAGGCGTCGGAGCTGGCTAAAGGTAAATTCGTGTGCACGTTCAGGATCAAGCTGGAATAGCATTTTCCTGATAAGAGGATAAAACATACGGTCTCCTTAATCCGCCGATAGGCCGGTGGCGTATTATTCAGGATCGGCGAATGAAATGAAATGAGCAATAACAGAAAAGCGGGTATTTTATGTCGTAAGGGCCGGTTACCAACCCCGGCCCTTTCCATTATCGGCAGGTATTAACCGCCGTTTAACGTTTTAGTAATTTTCTCAAACAGATCGCCAGATAAATTATCCAACCCTTTCAGCGTCTCTAAAGCATCACGCATCAGCTGCTGGCGAGATTGATCGTAACGGCTTAAGCGGATCAAAGGCTCAATTAAACGTGAAGCCACCTGTGGATTGCGCTGATTGAGGTCGATAAGGATCTCGGTAAGGAAAGCGTAACCCGCCCCATCTTTTGCATGAAATGCAGAGGGATTGGTGGAAGCAAATGCGCCAATCAGTGAACGGATCCGATTAGGATTATTCATGCTAAATGAGCGATGATTTAATAGTGATTTGACGGTCTGTAACACTTGCTTATCCGGGCTACTTGCCTGAAGAATAAACCATTTATCCATCACCAACCCATCCTGATGCCAACGATCGTCAAAAGCGGACATCAGCCGATCCTTACAGGGTAATTGCGCAGCCACTGCGGCGGATAATGCCGCCAAACAATCGGTCATATTATTGGCGTTCATATATTGCTGATTAATTAAATCATCGGTGAAGTCACGATCGGTAAAGGATAAATAGTTCAAACACACATTACTTAACGCTCTTTTCGCAATATCTGAGTGCTCAATCTGATAGCTTTCCGTTTTATTAGCCAGATAAACGGCTAAGCATTCATCCTGCATTTCGCTAGCCAGACAGTTAATTATTGCTGACCGAGTTTGGTGAATCGTATCAGGATCAATAATATCAAATAGCTCTGCCATTTCATTTTCTGACGGTATGGTTAATATCTGAGCCGCCAGAGCAGGATCTAATTGATCCGATAACAATACCGATCTGAACGCATCAATAACCTGCATCGGCAATTCAAAATCGTTGCCCTGCTGCTGGTTAATAACGTTGGCTTTAACATATTTCGCCAATAGCATTTGTGCTGCATCCCAACGAGAAAAATCATTGCTTGCATGCTTAATTAAAAATACCAACTGTTGGTCGGTATAAGGGTAATCAAGTTTTACCGGAGCAGAGAATTCACGTAGTAATGAAATAATCGGTTTCTGCGTGACTCGCTCAAATACAAATGTCTGTTCAGATTGAATAACGTTTAACACTGAATCAACGGCTTTACCTTCGCTGAATAATGGAATGATATCGCCATTCTCCATATATAGCTCAATGCCTAACGGAATATGTAATGGCAGCTTATCCTGCTGATCCTGCGTCGGTGGCGTCATTTGACGAACGGTTAATATATATTGCTGCTTCACCTCATTATAGCTATCGCGCACGGTTAAATGAGGCGTACCCGACTGGCTATACCAGCGTCTGAACAGCGTGAGATCGATACCGGACGCATCTTCCATTGCCTGAACAAAATCGTCACAGGTGGCAGCACTACCGTCATGGCGTTGGAAGTAAAGCTTCATACCCGCCTGAAACTTAGTTTCACCGAGCAAGGTGTGCATCATGCGAATAACTTCAGAGCCTTTCTCATACACGGTCAACGTGTAGAAGTTATTCATTTCGATCACTTTATCAGGGCGGATCGCATGAGCCATTGGGCTGGCGTCTTCAGCAAACTGGGCACCGCGCATTACTCTGACGTTGTCGATCCGATTAACCGCTCTGGATCCCAGATCGGAACTGAACTCTTGATCGCGGAAAACCGTTAACCCTTCTTTAAGGCTGAGCTGGAACCAATCGCGACAGGTGACCCGATTACCGGTCCAGTTGTGGAAATACTCATGACCAATAACGGCTTCAATATTCAGATAATCTTTATCCGTAGCGGTTTCCGCCTTAGCCAACACGTATTTAGAGTTAAATACGTTGAGGCCTTTATTTTCCATCGCCCCCATATTAAAGAAGTCGACGGCCACGATCATGTAGATATCAAGATCGTATTCCAGACCAAAACGGCTTTCATCCCACTTCATCGCATTCTTTAGCGAAGTCATTGCCCAATCGGCGCGATCTAAATTACCGCGGTCCACAAACAGTTCCAGATCGACGTTACGGCCAGAACAGGTAGTAAAAGTATCGCGCAGCACGTCAAAATCGCCGGCCACCAGCGCAAACAGATAGCTTGGTTTTGGAAACGGATCTTGCCATTGAATCCAATGACGCCCGTCATCCAGATCTCCCTGAGCAATACGATTGCCGTTAGACAATAAATAAGGATAGGCTTTTTTATCCGCCACAATTCGAGTGGTATAGCGAGCCAGAACGTCGGGGCGATCTAAATAATAGGTAATATGACGGAAACCTTCAGCTTCACATTGAGTACATAAAGCCTCGCCAGAAAGATAAAGGCCTTCCAGAGCGCTGTTTTTTGCCGGATGGATATCGTTCACCACGGTCAGCGTGAAACGATCGGGAAGCTGTTCAATAACCAACTGACCTTCCCGCTGGTGGAACGCTTGCCAAGGTTGATCATTAACGCTAATGGATATTAACGTTAGGTTCTCGCCGTCCAGAACCAGTGGTTCATTATTATGACCATTGCGTTGAACCTGAGTCACGGCCGTAACGCGGGTTGTTTCCGGTGATAAATCAAAATCCAGAGCTATATCAGTAATCGTAAAATCAGGTTTAGCGTAATCATGGCGATATTTCGCCCGTGGTTGCTGAGTCATAAAAAAACCTATGTTGTTCAATCAATTCATAAACTAAGTCTATGCTTCTTCATGGCGAGTTGCAAAATGCCCCGCTAGCTAAATGGTAAAAATAATCATTTTCTTCTTATCTATTATTCAGTATCGTTGACCGTAGGCTACCTGCTCGGAACGTTTTCCCGCTTTTATAAGCTAACATTACAGGTATACTCTCCGGATATTTCAGCGCGTCACTCAATGAGAAAACAGTAATCGCAACATGAAACAACCAGCTACCCCCATTCTTAATTCATTATTAGATACTGATGCCTACAAACTGCATATGCAGCAGGCGGTTTACCATCGCTATCGTAATACCACCGTGGTGGCCGAGTTTCGTTGCCGCAGTGAAGATTCTCTGGGTGACTATGCCGATGAAATCCGCCAGCAGGTATCGCTGATGCGTGATTTAGCGTTAACCGAGGATGAATATACCTATTTATCTTCCCTACCGTTTTTCCAGTCTGACTATCTACAATGGCTAAAAAGCTTTCGTTTTGATCCCTCACAGGTTCAGATAACTAACGTTAAAGGAAAGCTAAACATCCGTATTACCGGCCTTTGGCATGAAGCTATTCTTTGGGAAGTTCCTTTATTAGCCGTTATCAGTGAGACTATTCACCGTAACAGAACGCCGAATATTGGCGTTGAACAAGCCGTCATTCATTTACGCGAAAAACTGACTCGATTCCGTAGCGATTATGCCGATGTCGATTTGTCACAGTTTAAGCTGTCTGACTTCGGTACCCGCAGGCGATATAGCAAAGAAGTTCAACAAGCGATAGTCAGTACGTTACAGCATGAGTTCTCGCCCTATTTAATCGGCACCAGTAATTACGATCTGGCTCATCGCTTAAACCTGTCGCCAATAGGAACTCAGGCGCATGAGTGGTTCCAAGCCTTTCAACAAATTAGCCCGGTATTAGCCAATAGCCAGCGCGCCGCGCTTCAGGGCTGGTTGGATGAATACCCAGGCCAATTAGGTATTGCATTAACTGACTGTATTACCATGGATGCTTTTTTACGTGACTTTGGTATCCAGTTTGCCAGCCAATACGAAGGGTTACGGCATGACTCAGGCGATCCCTTCGACTGGGGGGAAAAAGCGATTGCCCATTATCAACAGTTAGGCATTGACCCGCTGAGTAAAACGCTCGTATTTTCTGATAATCTCGATTTGGATAAGGCCCTGGCGCTCTACCAACGATTCCATCAACGGGTGAAGTTAGTTTTTGGCATCGGCACCCGTCTGACCTGTGATATACCTGGCGTCACACCGTTGAACATTGTGATTAAGCTGATTCAATGCAATGGTAAACCGGTAGCTAAATTATCCGACAGCCCGGGAAAAACAATTTGCCAAGATAAAGGTTTCGTAAAGGCCCTGCATAAAGCGTTCAACTTACCGTTAGTCAAACACGACAATTAATGCACCTTAAGAAAAAACCGCCTTTTAACTGTAAAAAGGCGGTTTTTTTTAGTACCGTAATTCTTCAGCCCGCATTCGATAATAAGCAGCATCAGACGGCAGCGAATTTTTATTACACAATATAGTGAAGATGTAGTGAAAATAAAGTTCAGATAATGTCGCCAATATTGCTGTTTTCTACTTGTCAGATAGCGCGCAACAAGTAACATAGCGAGGTTGTTTTTAAAGAGCGTATTTGAAAACGAACCTTATTAGAGTATTTAAACAAGTTAATATTATAAGAGAGAAATTTATGAGCGTAGTGCCTGTAGTCGACGTACTGCAAGGCCGTGCCGCGGTTGACAGCGAAGTCACCGTACGCGGTTGGGTGCGTACCCGGCGTGATTCTAAAGCCGGTATTTCCTTTCTGACCGTCTATGACGGCTCATGCTTTAATCCGTTACAGGCTGTCATTAATAGTTCTCTGCCTAACTACCAGGATGAAGTACTACACCTGACCACCGGTTGTTCGGTCATCGTGACGGGTACCGTTGTCGCCTCTCCGGGAGAAGGTCAGCCCGTAGAACTACAGGCAACGTTAGTCGAAGTGACCGGTTGGGTTGACGACCCGGATACTTATCCGATGGCCGCCAAACGCCACAGTATCGAATACCTGCGAGAAGTGGCTCACTTACGCCCGCGCACTAATATTATCGGTGCGGTAGCGCGCGTAAGACACACATTGGCTCAGGCCATTCATCGCTTCTTTGATGAACAAGGCTATTTCTGGGTATCTACGCCAATTATTACGGCATCAGATACAGAGGGTGCCGGTGAGATGTTTCGCGTCTCAACGTTAGATTTAGAAAACCTTCCGCGTACCGACAAGGGCAATATCGATTTTAGCCAAGACTTCTTTGGCCGCGAATCTTTCTTGACCGTTTCCGGTCAATTGAATGGCGAAACCTACGCCAGCGCCCTGTCAAAAGTGTATACCTTTGGCCCAACCTTTCGGGCGGAAAATTCAAATACCAGCCGACATCTGGCTGAGTTCTGGATGGTCGAGCCAGAAGTGGCCTTTGCCGATCTCAACGACGTAGCCGCTCTTGCTGAAGCGATGCTTAAGTACGTATTTAAAGCCGTTCTGACTGAACGAGCCGACGATATGGCATTTTTCGCTGAGCGCGTAGATAAAGAGGCGATTTCCCGTTTAGAGCAGTTTGTTACCTCTGACTTTGCGCAGGTTGACTACACTGACGCCATTGAGATTCTGCTGAACTGTGGCCACCCTTTTGAAAATCCGGTCAGTTGGGGTATCGATTTATCGTCAGAACACGAGCGTTACCTTGCCGAGAAGCACTTTAAAGCGCCCGTAGTGGTTAAAAACTACCCGAAAGACATTAAAGCATTTTATATGCGTATGAATGAAGATGGTAAAACCGTGGCAGCCATGGACGTTCTGGCTCCGGGCATTGGTGAGATTATCGGCGGTTCTCAACGTGAAGAGCGCCTTGATAGATTTGACCAGCGTCTTGAAGAAATGGGGTTAAATAAAGAAGACTACGGCTGGTATCGGGATTTACGCCGTTACGGCACCGTTCCACATTCTGGGTTTGGTTTAGGATTCGAACGTTTAATTGCTTATGTTACCGGCGTACAAAACGTTCGGGACGTAATTCCGTTCCCAAGAACCCCTCGAAACGTGTCATTCTAACAGAGCGAAATAAGTTCAATTTTTGTACTTTTTATAAAAGGCCAGCGTTTTTGGCCTTTTATTTTTTCAAAATTAGATACTTATCACAAAGTTCAATCATATTAATATCGGGAAATACATATTTTCCCCTTGTAACTTCTTTAGGATATTAGTAGCATTTAAAGGCTAGATAAAGCGCCTCACGAATGAAAAACTGCGGGTGGCTTAAAAAACGGCATCAAGTGTTTACCAACTTTAAAGTTGGAAGCAGTGGCAGATGTCTGACAACTCCAATGAGGGAAGTTATTAAAATGATGAAACGTAAAATCTTAGCAGTGATCGTACCGGCCCTTTTAGTTGCTGGTGCAGCAAACGCAGCCGAAGTTTATAACAAAGACGGCAACAAATTAGACTTCACTGGAAAAATCCAGGGTTCTCATTATTTCTCTGATGGTAAAGACAGCGATGGCGATAAAACCTACGCTCGTTTTGGCATCAAAGGCGAAACTCAAGTTAACGACCAATTAGTTGGTTTTGGTTACTACCAGACTGAGATGAACGCTAGTAAAAAAGAAGGCGATAACGCACAAAAAACTCGTCTGGCCTATGCCGGTATGAAAATGGGCGATGCGGGTTCTTTCGACTACGGTCGTAATTACGGCGTTCTGTATGACATCGGCGGCTGGACCGACGTTCTGCCAGAGTTCGGTGGTGAAACGTTCCAACAAACTGACGTATTCATGACTAACCGTGCTGGTGGCTTAGCTACTTACCGTAACAAGAACTTCTTCGGTATGGTTGATGGCTTAAACTTCGCAGTTCAATACCAAGGTCGTAACGACTCAAGCGTCCATGACCGTAATGATAGCGATCGTAACGGCGACGGCTATGGCTTATCAACTAGCTATGATTTAGGTATGGGCCTGTCATTAGGTGCAGCCTATGCATCGTCTGACCGTACTGATGGTCAAACTGCTGACGGCAGAGGCGACCGCGCTGAAGCTGTTACCGGTGGTATTAAATATAACGCAAATAACGTTTATTTAGCCGCTATTTATAGCCAGACTTATAACATGACTCGCTTCGGTGAGTACAATACTTCCCCTACAGCTACAAACAGCTTCGTTGCCAACAAAACTCAAAACATTGAAGTAGTTGGTCAATACCTGTTTGATTTTGGCTTACAACCTTCACTAGCTTGGCTTTACTCAAAAGGTAAAGATCTGAACATGGTCGCTACTGCGACCGGTAACAGATATGATAACGAAGAGTTAATGAACTACGTTGACGTTGGCGCTACTTACTACTTCAACAAAAACATCTCTACTAAAGTTGACTATAAAATCAACCTGTTAGATGACAACGAATTCACCAAAGGCGCAAGAATCCTGACTGATGATGTTGTTGCTGTTGGTATCGTTTACCAGTTCTAATTCATGTTATATGAATAGCTGAAAAAGGCACCTTCGGGTGCCTTTTTAATTTTGTTTTTGATATAAAAGCCACGTAAAAATCAAAAATATCATTAGATTTTTCAATATATCCCCCCACCTTATAGTTTTATTTACTTTTTCATTCTAAACATTTGTCAAACCCAACGAATTGACGTTAATCTGGCTATACTTTTCTCCGTTAATCTAGTTTTCATGGAAGCCACTCACTATGTTTGAACATATTACCGCCGCACCAGCTGACCCGATATTAGGATTGGGAGATCTTTATAATGCTGAAACCCGAGCAAATAAAATCAATCTAGGCATTGGTGTTTATAAAGATGAAACAGGCCATACGCCGGTTCTCGATAGCGTAAAAAAAGCAGAACAATATTTGCTAGAGAATGAAACCACCAAAAACTACCTTGGCATTGCAGGCCTGGCCGCTTTCGGCGTTTGCACTCAAGAACTGCTGTTCGGAACAGAAAGCTCAATTATTGCCGATAAGCGAGCCCGTACGGCACAGGCCCCCGGCGGCACCGGCGCCCTTCGTATTGCAGCCGACTTTATCGCAACAAACACTAGCGCTAAGCGCGTATGGATCAGCAACCCTAGCTGGCCTAACCACAAGAGCGTATTCAAAGCTGCCGGGTTAGAAACGCCAGAATACACCTATTATAATGCAGAACAGCACGCCCTTGATTTTGACGGCATGTTGGCCAGCTTAGAACAGGCACAGGCCGGGGATGTTGTGCTATTCCACGGATGCTGCCACAACCCGACCGGTATCGACCCTACTGAAGAGCAGTGGAAACTATTGGCGAAGCTGTCTGCCGAACGTGGCTGGCTTCCACTTTTTGATTTTGCCTATCAGGGATTTGCAAAAGGCTTGGAAGAAGATGCCCAAGGTTTACGCATTTTTACTCAATCAAATCCAGAGCTCATCGTTGCCAGCTCTTATTCTAAAAACTTTGGTTTATACAATGAGCGCGTTGGGGCGTTTACTTTAATCGCCAGCGACGGTGAAACCGCCGAGCGGGCTTTCAGTCAGGTTAAGTCCGTTATCAGAGCTAACTATTCAAATCCACCGGCACACGGAGCTGCCGTGGTTACGGCGATACTCAGCAACCAAAGCCTGCGGGAAAGTTGGGAACAAGAATTAACCGACATGCGCCAGCGCATTCATCGCATGCGCCAACTGTTTGTGAATACGCTACAGGAAAAAGGCGCCCATAAAGACTTCAGTTTCATTATCAATCAAAATGGGATGTTCTCCTTCAGTGGACTGACTTCTGAGCAGGTGCTGCGCCTGAGGAACGAATATGCCATCTATGCCGTTAACTCCGGCAGAATTAATGTGGCAGGAATGACGTTAGATAATATGGCTCCGCTTTGCGAAGCCATTGTTGCAGTACTCTAACGTTCACTCGGTTACATACAAAAAAGGACGTTGAGAAACGTCCTTTTTACTTATCACAATAACTAGCTAGAGCCGATCGGCTACAAACGGATTAGTCTGACGCTCATCACCGAAAGTAGACATAGGCCCGTGTCCCGGAATAAATTGAACGTCATTACCTAAAGGCCACAGCTTCTCACGAATTGATGAAATCAAATCGGCATAGTTTCCACGCGGAAAATCCGATCGCCCTATTCCACCGGCAAACAGTACATCACCAACCGACGCTAACTTAGCTGACTCAGAAAAAAAGATAACATGGCCGGGAGTGTGCCCTGGCGTATGGCGAACCAGCAAATTTTGATTGCCAAACACCACTGAATCCCCCTCATCTAACCAGCGGTCGGGGGTAAACTGCAGGCAGCCTTCCAAACCGAATTGAGCACATTGCTCTTCCAATTCCTCCAGTAAGAACAGGTCATATTTATGAGGACCAACAATAGGTACCCCATAGTGTTTGGCTATTCTAGTTGCTGCACCGACATGATCTAAGTGCCCGTGAGTCAGTAACACTTTAACCAGCTTTACGCCCAAGGTCTCGATAGCTCTGATTAAAAGAGGTGATTCACCGCCCGGGTCAACAATGGCGGCCTGATTAGTCTCTTCACACCACAGTAACGTACAGTTTTGTTGAAACGGCGTAACGGGAATAATTTGATATTTCAAAGAACGCTCCAATAAGGCTAAACGCCAATGCTATTTTTGAATTAATGGCGTCATAGTACTGCGTTCAGCGCGATTTGTTTAGCTTCTGAAGATTAAAAATGCACAGCTATAAAAAAGCGCTCAATATAGAGCGCTTTTTCGGAATTCTAATTTACCAGTTTCTTACCGGACCGGTATCTACATGAACAAAATTACTTCCGGGATAGTAACCAACGCCGCCCGACTTCATCTGCAATGCAGCATTTTCTAGGCTTTTCAACGATACGCCGACGATGCGAATATCAGCGGCCTTACCTAAGGTGTGATAACTATTTTTTGCTACTCCACCTTTTTGCTCGCGCATTCCGTTATTGGTATTCACCGACCGATAGCCGCAAACCAGCTCAATTGGCTTATTTAGCCCAAACTGCTTTTGCAAATAGTAGAGTTTATCGTAGAGCTTAGGATCGATAGTAATCACCTGCTCGGTACGGCGATCGCGGAAAATATGGTTCAGCTTGGCCAGTTCAGCCTTGTTATAGCTTTTACCATTGAAATAGGTAGATTTTATCGTCTCATTAGTATTGATGTTTTTAATCAATAGCGTACGGGTACGGGACTGATTCTGACCTTTGGTTGTGGTAGTTTTAGGAGCAGCCAGTAAAGCATTAGGAACTAATGCCAAGCCTAAGGCTGCACCACCAATAGTCAGCCATTTACGGCGATGATGATCGATTTTATCCATATTTCTATTTGTACTCAGTAAATCGATTTAAAGTTGCATAACAGCTTAATTATCAACCAATATGATACAACCGGAATGATTATCAATTGGTATTAGGATAGTCGGTACCATAACATAATGTTACCGCGAGGTTGTTTCAACGAGCGCTTAAAATGTAAGCGCTCGTTAATCTACCCACTATATGACAACAGAAATGAGGCGATTACTGCACTAATTTAGTAATTTTTCTACCTGAGGCAACTCTTTGATCCCTTCTTTTGCTGCCCGATCGTAGCCATAGATGTCAGCCCGAAATTCAGGGCTACCGTTAGCACTAACCCATGAAGTCATATAGTAAAGCTGTACCGGGATCTTTTCGCGAATCGGTGCGTAGCTGGTACTTCCCCGCTTAAGAGCTCCCTGAATCTTATTATCGTCCCACCCGGCATCGGTCAGTAGTATATTGGCTAGTTCCGCGGCTTTATTAACCCTGATGCAGCCAGAACTTAATGCCCGCATGCTCTTATTAAACAGGCCATGGTTCGGCGTATCGTGCAGGTAAATAGCATCATTGTTAGGCATGTTAAATTTAAAACGGCCTAATGAATTACCTCGGCCAGGCGCCTGCTGTAAACGATAATTAGATGAACCTTCTGACCAATCAATGCTGCTTGAATCAACCGCTTCGGCACCGTTATTCCAGCCAGCATAAACCGTATACCCGGCCCGCTTCAAATACTCGGGATCGCGTTTTGCCTTAGGCATAATATCCTCACGGATAAGCTTCGAAGGGACATTCCACGGTGGATTAACCACAACGTTATTTAATGCGCTGCTCATGAGGGGAGTTTTGCGACTCGACGAACCAACAATGACTTTAGACTCAAGAATCCGCTCACCGTTGACATAATAAACCAGAGAGAAATCGGGAATATTGACGAAAATCCCGGTGCTTAACGTATCCGGTAACAGGCGCAGACGCTGAATATTCAACGCCAATACGGCAGCACGAATTTGCGGAGCCATATTAAGCGCATCGCGGGTACCGCTACCAATAACGCCGTCGGCTTCTAAGCCATACATTTGTTGAAAACGCTTCACACCTTCAACCAAATCAGGCGTATAAACCGCTGAATCTTGTGCGATCGGAGTAGCTTCGGTAGCGGCAACCGCTATCGGAGTGGTTGCGGTTACCGCGGCCTCTATTTTAGCTGGTACAGCTTCAGACGGCGATACCGCCTTCTCACTCAATGCGCCGCTACGGCTTAAAATATCCCGCAGAACGGGAATATCACTGCTGCTATTACCCGGGCGCAGACTTTGTTTTGAACTCGCCAACTGTGGCCATGGCTGTGCGTCACCGATAAGGGGTTTGAGCCCTTTATGCATATTGGCATACTGAGCACCTTGAGGGGCAAGGCTTTGAATAAATTTAGCCAGTTCACCGCTTTGAACCGCCTGCTGCCACTGCTGTAATCTATCGGCTGACGGCGAACCTAACTTGTAGGAACCAACGTTATAAAGCCAAATATTTCCATTTGCATTGACGCCATCAACGAAGTGCATATAGCCAACTAACGCATCTGACAAAATAGCATCGCGGGCAATCCCCTTCACTTCAGGATCGGCTAACAGTTTAGCCCATTGTCCAAACTGAGGCTGAATACCGGCTAAAGCCATTTCAGCAAGCTGTTGTTCAAACTGTTTCTGAACCTGAACGTCGGCCCACATTGGTTTCATGTCCGAAGCGGCATAAATTGGAGCCAGTTCAGATAAATATTTTAGAGTAACTTGAGCCGGCAGCGACTTCGTTAAAGCCTCACGGCTGTGAATAGTAGTAATTGAGGTGGGCGATTGCTCAGTTGGCACTGCAGATATGACTTCAGCCGTAGTTACCACTGCGGTTTCAGCGGCAGCAGGCGTTACAGAGGGCTCAGTAGCCCATGAATATACCGGCGCGGCTGCCAAAGTAGCCAGCGTGCATCCCATTGTGAAACTATGAAGAACTTTTCGTTTAACCAACAACATCCCTTGTCCTCTACTTAGCTAAAACTTCATAAACCAGTGCCTGTGCCCAGTGAACAACCAACTGAATAAGCCTAACTGACTATTAGCTCAATCAAAACATCCTGTATAACTTGGCATTCGAAAAATACGGCCGCCACTTGGCGACCGCGTACAGATTATCTCAACGGGGTCTCAATAAACAATGCCATAAGGTTATATTTATTATAGCAACCCTTCAGAAACATTCATTTCTTGATCTTTCTCAGTTTGTTCGGGTTTTTCTAAGACCGTTTCTGAATTTTTCTCAATACCAAAACCCCGTAGCCCGACTACGTGAACGTGCTCATGATTCTGGAAGACTTTACGCACCAGCTTATAGGTCGTTCCTTTTTCAGGGCTGATATTCTCTGGAGCAGCAATGATAAGCTGCATCTCCAGACGATCGCAGAGTTCAAATAGTGTAGCGATCGAGTTAGCATCCAGACGCGCTGCCTCATCGAGAAACAGCAAACGGCATGGCGCAATATCTTTACCACGCAGTCGCCTCGACTCTTCTTCCCAGCTCTGAACGACCATGACCAGAATAGACATACCGGTACCGATAGCTTCACCGGTTGACAGCGCCCCACTCTCGGCGCGTAGCCAACCGTCAGAACCGCGGAAGACTTCAACTTCCAACTCAAGATAGTTACGATAATCCAGTAGCTCTTCGCCGATCGTTTGTGGCGCACGCTGCCCCATATCAATATGCGGATTTAAACGTTGATACAGCTTAGCCAGCGCTTCAGAGAAGGTCAGGCGATTACTGCTGAAGAGGTCCTGATGCTGCTCCTGCTGCTCAGACAGCACGTCAAGCAACATGGCGTGTGCTTCACGAACGTTAACATTCAAGCGAACGCTCTTAACCTGACCAAATGCCACCGCCTGTAGCCCTTGGTTCAGCATGCGGATACGGTTTTGTTCGCGCTGAATCGTTTTGCGAATAATATTCGCCACGCTCTTTGAGCTGATAGCCAGCTTTTGTTCGCGCGCCGTAAGCTCTTCGGTCAGACGGCCCAGCTCAATCTCCATTTGTTCAATGGCTTCAACCGGATCGTCAGTGCGGATAATGTCCTGACGGATGCGCTCGCGCAGATGCTGGTAGACCGCAATATAGAACTGAATTTTCTTTTCAGGACGTTTAGGATCTTCAGACGCGCGCAGTACATCGCGCAAATGTTCATTATCAGCAACCGCCAGCCGGAGCGCACCTAACGCTTTATCCGACATAGAACGCAGGTCTTCTGCGTCCATATAGGCCAGTTCACGACGATGCAAACGACGCTGCACGTCGTTGTCTTTCACTAAGCGCATCACCATGCACCAGCCGGCTTTTGCCGTAACAACCAGCTCGCGCATTTGGTGATAATCGCGCTCAAGCTTACGCAATTTCTTCTGTATGCCATCCATTTCGGCTTCACAGAAGGTAATCTGCTTCTCCAGCTGGCTGCAAAGCTGGCGATTGCCGCTCAGCCCGGCGTACAGCTCGTCACGGCGCTGCCTTGCTCTGGCTTCGGCATTCGGATCGGCCTGAACGCCAATATCCTGTAGCTCCTGCCCCAGCTCTTTAAGCATGTCGGTTTTAGCTTCATAAGAGCTTTTTAGCGAAGCCAGAACCTGACTGAACTGAGTAAACTGGGTTTGATAGGTCCGTAGCTGATCCCGAGCACGAGTACGGTCAGCTTCCGCATGTTCAAGACGCTGGCGTAATTTATCATTCAGATCGGAATTTTCCGTCAGCATGCCGGCGGAATCACTGTAGCTAAAATGAACCCGTCGCTGAACGACTTCAGTCAACGAGAATGCCTGCTGCTTAGCCTGACGCTGAACGCTTTGCGCCTGAGCATAGCTGCTCTGCAGGTTTTCATGCTGCTGAGGATCGCTTTGTAACACGGAAACGATAGGTTCTAACTTAGCCAGCGTTAAACCGTGTTGCTGAACGTAGCGGGCCGCATCCTGGGCCTCTTCTAAATCTTCACGAATCACCTCAACCCGCTCAACCAGCGTTTCATCAGCGACTAAATGAAGCTGTGGCAGCACCCGATTAAGCTGACTGATGTTCTCTTTAACCTGATCTAATTGCTGTTTGTGCTGGCGTTCTTGGTTTTCATGACCGTTTAACTCACGCTCAATTTCACCGCGGCGGCCGGTTAGCTGACGAATTTCAGCCTCAGGATCGCTTTCAAACGCAACCGAAAGATGGCTACCCACAAAGCGGCTAAAGCCCTGATGTAAACGCTGAGTTTTCTGCACGTCAAAAGAGAGGGTCGCATAGCGTTCAGCCAGCTCTTCACGTTCGGTATTGAGAATTTCAAGGCGATTCTCTCGGGCCGCACGACCAAAAAGAGGAACGTCAGGGAACCGGGAATAGCGCCACTGCCGGTCAGAAACTTTAACCACGACGGCACCGGTCACTTCTTCGGCGGCGAATACGCTATCATCAAATGACTGCGGATCCCCTTCAATCAGATAGAGGTCTTCCGGGCAGTCATCCAGCGTTTCAAGCTGTTCTCTGATAAGCGACAGGTCAGGAACCACGATGCCATGGCGGGCCGGGCCATATAACGCGGAGAAATACGGTGCATCATCTAATACCACATCATCATAGATTTCAGACAGTAATACGCCGCCAAAACGTTCAGCCAACGCAATTAAACGCCCGTCTTCCGCGCCGCTCGGCTGGCTAAGGCGTTCAATTTGCTGCTCAACTTCGCGTTTTTGTTGAGCGATCAAATCACGCTCAACGGTCGTTTCCCGCTCCCGCTCCAGCAGGTACTGCATCTGCTCTGTGACCTGTGCGCTGTCTTCTAACTGCTCGCCGCACTGTTCACTTAACTGAGTCAGAGCGTCCTGAGCGGCGATCCACACCGGAGCCCGGTCTGACAGCATTTTGATTTTGCCGTTTGCCAGCTCTAGCTCCTGGCGCAGTACCATTCGGTGTTCACCGAAGTTTGCCGCCCCTTGAGCAAGCTCTTCCAGACGCAATTCCAACTCACTGCGAACCTCTTCAAGTTCTTCCAGTTGATAGTCTTGTCCGGCTTTTTTACAGAACTCGCGCAATAGGCGCTCGGCGTCTTGCTGTTCCCGCAACCGCTGTTCAAGTTCTGAAAGTTGTATGCGTAACGCATCCACTCGCTCGGCCTGATGCTGTTGTGATGACCAGTCGCGCAATAGATCTTTCGCCGCCGTCCACGCATCGGCCCGGCCCACGTCACCGGCCATTTTACAGACCAGCTGATAGGCTTCTTCGAATTGACTGTGTGCCGCATCGGCTACGCTGAGCTTCTGCTCTAATTCCAGCAGTGCTTCGGTCGCTTCCTGCTCGCGGGCGGAAAAAGTGTCTAACCACTCGCCCGCATTGTCGGCCGTCAGTTTTGGTAGCTGACAGAGTTCACGGGCACGTTCTAAAGCCTGTAGAGCATGTTGATACTGAATGGCTCGCGTTTGCTGTACGTCCAGCGCCTGCTGATAATCGGCTAACTGGCTCTTCAGCTCATCAACTTCAGATTCTGAGGTTTCAGCCCGAGCCTGATACTCAGCCAGTTGCTCTGAAGCCTCAGCCACCACTTCATTTTGTTCTTCAAGACGATAGGTCAGTTCATCCAAATCGCCCTGATAACGTTCAATTTTTTCTTGCTGACGCATTGCCGTCTGAACGAGGTTCAGATGATCGCTGGCTGCCTGATAGTCCATTTCTAAGTCAGACTGCGCACCAGACTGCTCGGCCAACTCACGGGCCATCTCCACGTGACGATATTGTTCCGTCACTAACTGAGCGCGGCTGGTCAGCAAATCGCGGCGCAGTACTAAAGCGTCATCTAAATGAACCCTACGTTCATTAGCATGGCGCATATAGTCAGCAGCAACGTAGGATGTCGCTTCTGATATTAAATGCTTAAAAAGATCGCGGTCGCTTTGGGTGACCCGAATGGCCTCCAGCGTCATCCTGTTTTCGCGCAGGGCCGATTCCATATCCTGAAATGCCTTACGTACGCCACTGTTTTCCGGTAACAGGTAATCGCGCAAAGAACGGGTGATCGCGCTGGAAATACCGCCGTACAGTGAGGCTTCAATCAAACGATAGAACTTACTGCGATCGGATGACGAGCGTAACCGCTTAGGGATCACACCAAGATCGAACATCAGCGCATGGTAATCAGAGATGGAGTTAAACTGCTTAAACTGCACCCCTTCCATCGCTTCAACCCGCTCTTTTAGCTCCGGTAGCGGTAAAACTCTGGCCTGACGCTCACCGACGCTTTCAGTCAAAATTTCTGTCGGCTGAACGGAAGCAGGCAATCCTTGAATGGTGAAAGGTTTGATATCAACTTTACGATCCCGCCCGGCAACCTGTTGCAGACGAACACCGCATAAAACCCGTTGATTACGTGAATTGACCACGTCCAGCGTGGCATAACAGACGCCGGCCTTCAGCTTTCCGTATAAACCTTTGTCGCGTGAACCGCTGGTCGCACCGGCTTCGGTAGTATTACGGAAATGTAATAAGGTCAGGTCCGGGATCAGGGCCGTAACAAAGGCCGCCATGGTGGTTGATTTACCTGCACCGTTACCACCGGATAAGGTAGTCACCAGCTCATCGAGATCAAAAGTACGGGCAAAGAAACCATTCCAGTTAACCAATGTTAACGAGCGAAATTTACCGCGTTCAATCATTCCTGTTCATCCTCTGCGCTATCCGCTACGTTTTCGGTATTTTGATCGTCATCAGACAGTGACAGGCTATTTTCTAGCGGCATCGCTTCGCCATCACGGATCATACGTAACTGTGCTTCACGTGGGTCGTCACTGCTGCGAACGTCGGCACCAAAGCGAAAAACGGCCTCGGTAATACGAAATTTCGTACTATCGCTACCAATAAAGATCACCATGCCAAGCCGACGTAACCGGTTAAGTGAAGTACGAACTTTTTCCTGAAGTTTCAGTCGGTCAACGTCTGAGCCCGTTGAACGTTGATTAACGTACTTCAGCAATTTGCTTTCATCAGTCAGAGAAATTAGCTCTTCATACAGCTCCTGACCGCTGAAAATCCCCTCCTGCGCTAACCGTTCAGGGCTGAGATAGAGATAACACAGGATTTTTCCTACCATCATATCCAGCTCGGCCAGCACTGAACGTGAAATCAGCGTCGTTGAACGAGGGCGCAAATAGAAGAATCCTTCAGGTGCCCGGATCAGTTCCACGTTATAACGCTGATAAAAGCGTTCCAGCTCATCCTGATAATCCATCAGATAGGCGTGGTTATCTAACTCATCAATTCCCACATGTCGGCCAGAGCGTAACTGGCTATCGAGCGCGGGGAAAAGTGGGTTGGCAATTGCCTGAGCCAGTTTAG
This sequence comes from Budvicia diplopodorum, assembly GCF_009800925.1. Lineage (GTDB taxonomy): Bacteria > Pseudomonadota > Gammaproteobacteria > Enterobacterales > Enterobacteriaceae > Budvicia > Budvicia diplopodorum. Next base: position 258,081 of record NZ_WOYF01000001.1, read on the forward strand.
CCGGCATTACTTGTTCAATATTTGTCGATGACATGGGCCTGTACCTTTGCTCCGAAATCATTAATAGGCTGCCATTCCGCTGGCAATCCGGAGAAATCAGCATCCGCAACGCCTAGTCTGACGGCCTGATCGACTAACAGCCGGGCAACGTCAAAGTGTCGGGTACGAGGGAACTGAGTCAAATAACTCCGCATGACAGCGCCGAGATCGAGAGGACGAGCCTCTTGTTTATACACATCAAGGGCTGCTTCGATATGCGCTACGATTTGCTCGCGCATTTCGGTAAATTCTTCAAATTCTAAATCAGGAGGCAGTTCGCCGGTAACTTCTTCACTGCGCAAAGCCAGCTCTTCGTCACGCATGTCAAACAGGCGTTCGGCGTTTGCATAGGTCAATGCCCAAGGCTGCTCAAAGTATGTCTGCATTGACACTCTTAAACGCTGGGCGAACACTCGGTTTTTATCCATATCAATCGCCGTACGGATGAATCTATGTACATGACGATCGTAGCCAATCCATAAATCGATAGCCTGCTGGCCCCAGCTGATAATGCGGTCTAATTTTGACTGAAGGTCCAAAACCAGCCTATCGACGAACATTAACTCCGTATTGCTCATCGTGGCATCTTGAATGCGTAGCAGGTTAGCCTGAAGCTTGTCCCCTGCGGCTTCCAGCGTGTCCTGTAGTTCGCGCAGCGTGCCGGAAGTTTCCATCAGCAACAGTTCACAGCTCGAAATAGCCGCACGCCAGTCTTTGCTTAGCAGCGCGGCAATATCATCTTTTACGTTTTGCTGCTGCTCATCCATGATTCGCTGGGTTAAATCGATGCTGTCGAAAATCTCTGCAACGGAATATTTTAGCGGAGCGAAAACGTTCCGGTGCCAGTGAAAATCGTCACCGCCCTCTTCCGCCGCCTCAGCGGCACGGTTTAGCTCCTGAGCAACAATGGATAGCTGCATAGAAAGACGCAAAGTCGAAAATTCACGCTGACGAATATAGTAATCAGTGATGCCAATGCCCAGCGGCGTTAAGCGATAAATCGCATTACCATCGGCCAGTTCACTGGTAAAACGGTTCAATAACCGCTGTTTTACCATATCGTTAATGGCATTATTTGCACGCACGGAAACTGTTTCATGAGTTTGTTCAAAACCTTTACTGACGTGCCTGAACGCGTCAATCAGTTCACCTTCACTCATTTCACCGTCTAGCCTGTCGCTATTAAGCGTTGCAATAGCTAACAAAAAAGCGAGACGTTCCGTAGGTAACGACAAAGAAAAGTCATTTTTACGTGCCCAGGCGACCAGTTCAGGTACAGTCTGGGAAAATTCACTCATAATTCATCCTTTACGTCTGACTCGTTTGGCTTTTGAGCCACAACATGAATGTAACGCCCAAGACTGACAAATGGCTCTTGCTGGCAGTAACGTAACTCCAGCGCCAATAATGCAGCGAAGTCTTGCTGCTGTTGCTGTTTATTCTGTGCGTAGTCATGAAATACCCGTACGCCGCTTTTACTGATGGTTTTCATCTGCATTTCATGTAACCAGCTGTAAACTAGCTGGGGTTCCAGCGGGCGATCCGGCGATAGCGTTCGACGTTTCTTTTTCTGCATCCCAGCCTCAATATAACCAAAGTTACCTAACGTTATATTGCGAAATAGCAATGCATTATAGTTATAGAACATCAATGACAACATACCTTCGGGTCGAATACATTCAATTAACGCTTCTAATGCAGCCCGTTGATCGCCGATCCACTCAAGAACGGCGTGAAACAATACCAGATCTACCGGTTGTTCTAAATGATGTATTACATCCTGAACGGCGCAGTGTATAAATTGTATATGATGACTGACGCCTTTTTCCATGGCGGTTTGCTCAGCTCTCTTCAGCATCTCAGCAGAAATATCACAGAAAATAACCTGATGCCCACGGGAAGCCATTTCGCAGGCCATTAGCCCATCACCACCGCCGGCATCCAACACTCGCAGCGGTCGCTCTGGCATCTGAGCCAATAAACGATCCAAATCTTGCCACAGAACCGCCTGCCGGATTTTACCCTTAGTCGTACCATAAATATTCTGAGAGAATTTCTCAGCGATATCATCAAAATTACGATCCTTCATGGCGACTCACTTTCAGCAATCAATATTACAACATAGACAACGCTCAAATTTATTCCATTCAGGCCGGGCTACTCACTCACTCGTACTACCGGTAGAACTCAACCTGCTATTTTGTCATAGGCTGGTATAGAATAAATCTCATTAACGCTGGTTTAATGCTAGTTGACGTTTTTTTATACAATAAGCCGGAGGCTTAATGCTATTTTACCTAAAAAAAGCTATCGGAAGTTTATTACTTCCCCTGCCATTTCTGCTTTTACTCATGGCGATAGGGCTAGTTTTACTCTGGATCACCCGGTGGCAAAAAAGCGCCAAATGCCTGATAACCTTTAGCTGGCTGGCCCTGCTGCTGCTTAGCCTACAGCCGGTGGCTGACCGTCTATTAATGCCCAGTGAAAAACAATACCCAACCTATAGGGAAACCACGCCGGTAGACTTTATTGTCGTTCTCGGCGGTGGCTATACCTACAACGCAGAGTGGGCACCTAGCTCAAACCTGTTTCCTAATAGCCTACCCAGAGTCACTGAAGGGGTACGCCTTTATCTTCAACATCCGGGAGCTAAACTGATATTTACCGGGGCTGCGGCGCTATCGAACCCGCAGCCTAGTGCCAAAGTTGCCGCAATGGTTGCACAAAGCCTAGGCGTTCCAGAACGGGATATTATCGTATTAGATCAAGCCAAAGATACCATTGAAGAGGCTCAGGCCGTGGCTCAAATAGCCAGCCAGAAAAGGCTGCTACTGGTCACTTCTGCCAACCATTTACCCAGAGCAATGGCTATCTTTCAGTCTCAAGGCTTGAACCCACTTCCGGCACCGGCTAACCAAATGGCTACGCTGGGGCCGCTTAATCCATGGGAGAAAATATTCCCATCGGCATACTACCTGTCACACAGTGAACGGGCATGGTATGAGGCGCTGGGAAGCCTATGGCTAAAGGTAAAAGAGTAACTGATTGACCAAACCTGTTTGGTGGCTGATACCGCCGAATTTACGCACCATCGGTATCAGCCTCAATAATCAAAACTGATGACCCAATGCCTGCCTGACTCGAGCGAGATCCTCATCCGTATCAACGCCAACGGATGGAATAGCTTTAGCAACGTCAACGTGAATCTTTTCGCCGTACCACAGCACGCGCAGTTGCTCCAGCATTTCAATTTGTTCTAGCTTACTCGGGGCCCATTCGATGTAGCGGCGGATAAACCCGGCACGGTAAGCATAAATGCCGATATGGCGCAGATAAAAATCACCAATTTCATCACAAGAAACGGCAAAGCGGTTGCGTTCCCAGGGAATAGTCGCCCGGGAAAAGTAAAGTGCGTAACCGTTACGATCGATAACAACTTTAACCGCATTCGGATTAAATGCTTCTTCGACAGAGGTCAGAGGCACAGCAAGCGTTGCCATTCCGGCTTCGGCTCCGGCCAAGTTATTAGCCACTTGGCTAATAATCACCGGAGGAATCAGAGGCTCATCGCCCTGCACGTTGACAATAATTTGGTCGTCAGAAAATTTATAGTGTTCGATAACTTCAGCTAAGCGTTCTGTTCCGGAGTTATGATCGGGGCTGGTCAAACACACTTCACCACCGGCCCGCTCAACGGCAGCTTTAACGTCAAGATGATCGGTCGCGACAATAACTCGAGAGGCTCCGGACTGTATTGCCCGTTCCATAACGTGAACAACCATTGGCTTACCGGCAATATCCGCTAACGGTTTACCCGGTAAACGCGTTGATGCAAAGCGCGCCGGAATAATGGCAACAAAACTCATATCGATTTCTCATCTAAAGTTAGCTTACGCGCTTCTGTTTCGAGCAATACTGGAATGCCGTCACGAATAGAAAAAGCCAGAGCATCCGCTTTGCAAACTAACTCTTGTTTTTCTTTATCAAAAGAGAGTTTTCCGTTACAAACTGGGCAAGCAATAATTTCCAGCAGACGATGATCCATATTCGACCTCTATTTATGCAACCGATGATTCAGTTTATGGGCGGCAAGAATAACATATCCCACATTAAGATTTAATGATAAACGCATGCTAGTGCGCTTTATCGCGCTCAAGCACGGGAAAAATGGTATGGAAAGTGAACCAAACGAAAACAAAGAAGGACTTACCCGTATTGACTAATTTTGGCCATAATCAGATTGAGTAAGGCTGCAGCATCGGATGACGGTAACTCGGCATTGACCGGCAAATACCACCAGTTTTTCTGAGCGAAATCGCGACATTTAACCGCGTCCTTTTCGGTCATCAGCAATGTTTGTTCCGGGCTCACTAAAGAGGAAAGTAACCGTTGGTGATAGGGCTGGTGATCGGCGAAAGCGTGTTTCTGTTGAATCTGAATATCAAGGTCTTGTAGCGTTTTGAAGAAACGAGGTGGATGACCAATCCCGGCCATAGCAACCACATTGGGCAACGCTAACGCGGGTTTCTGTTCCCCGGTGATTAAGTTGATCGCGTCCCCGGGTTTAAGCACCATCGGGATCTCATTCTGTTCAGCTTTACCACCGTTGGTGATTACCGCATTGACTGAGGCTATACGACCAATGCGTTCACGCATTGGGCCTGCGGGTAGCCACCAGCCATTGCCGAAACGACGATTCCCATCGACAACAACCAGCTCAATATCGCGCTGTAATGCGTAATGCTGTAGCCCGTCATCAGTAACAATCACGTCTAAATCATGCTGGTTTAATAGTGCTTTAACGGCGCAAGTGCGATCGGGAGCCACGGCTACCGGTGCTCCAGTACGTTGAAAGATCAGTACCGGCTCATCACCGGCAATTTGCGTGGTGGTGTTTTTATCCAAAACCAGCGGATAGCTGGCTGACTTGCCGCCATAGCCTCGGGAAACAACGCCGACGCGAATGCCCTTCTGTTGCAGATTTTCGATAAGCCAAATCACTACCGGCGTTTTACCGTTGCCACCGGCGGTCAGATTACCCACCACCACAATGGGTAACGGAGCCCGCCATGAACGAAAAAATCCGGTACGGTAACCAAGCCGTCTGATACCGCTAATCAGACCATACAGCCATGAAAGCGGTAGCAGTAAAAGATAAAGCTTGGACTCACCGGACCAGATTCGCTCAATCATTGGCTGAACTGCATTTTATGCAATTGAGCATATGCGCCGTTATTGCCGATCAGAGTCTCGTGATTACCCCGTTCAACAATACAGCCATCTTCAATCACCAGAATTTCATTGGCTTTCTCAATCGTTGATAAACGGTGAGCAATAACCAGCGATGTACGGTTTTTTTGCAGCTCATCTAGCGCAGACTGAATTGCGCGTTCTGATTCAGTATCTAACGCTGACGTTGCTTCATCCAAAATTAAGATCGGACTATCGCGCAATAAAGCCCGGGCGATGGCAATACGCTGGCGCTGCCCGCCGGACAGCAATACGCCATTTTCACCAATCACCGTATCGAGCCCGTTCTCCATTTTATTGATAAAGTCCATGGCGTAAGCCATTGTTGCGGCTTTTTCAATATCTTCACGAGAGTACTTATCAGTACGGGCATAGGCAATATTATTAGCAATCGTGTCATTAAACAGATGAACGCTTTGGGAAACAACGGCCACCTGATTACGTAGTGAAGATAGGGTAAATTCACGGATTTCATGACCATCAATCAGAATTTCCCCCTCTTGAATGTCATAAAAACGCGTCAGTAAATTAGCGATGGTTGACTTCCCTGAACCAGAGCGACCAACTAGCGCAACGGTTTTTCCTTCTGGAATACTCAGGTTGATATTGCGTAACGCAGGGATATCTTTAGTTGGATAGGTAAAAGTCACATTGCGTAATTCTACGTCGCCTTTAACCCGCTCAACCTCTAACGTGCCGGTATCTTTCTCCGGTTCCAGATCTAGAATGGAAAACAGCGTCTGACATGCTGCCATACCGCGTTGGAACTGGGCATTTACGTTAGTTAATGACTTCAACGGTTTCATCAGCGCAACCATGGAGGAAAACACCACGGTGATCGTTCCCGGCGTTAGGGTATTCATAATGCTTGGAAACTGTGCGGCGAATAGAACAAAGGCTAATGCTGTTGATGCAATTAACTGAATTATCGGGTCTGAAATGGCCGATGCAGCGACCATTTTCATGCCCTGCTGACGCATCTTATTACTGACTTTGTTAAACCGAGTTGTTTCAACTTCCTGCCCGCCAAAAATCAGCACTTCTTTATGGCCTTTAAGCATTTGCTCTGCGCTGGCCGTCACCTGCCCCATGGTATTTTGCATATTCTTACTGATAATACGAAAACGCTTAGAGACATAGCGAATAACAAAGGAGACTACGGGAGCCAGTACAATCAAAATAAGAGACAGCTGCCAGCTGTAATAGAACATCATAGAAAACAGGGCAACGATGTAGGCCCCTTCTCTAACAACGGTGATCAATGCGCCGGAAGAAGATGAAGCAACCTGTTCTGAATCATAGGTGATCCGAGAAAGCAGCGTTCCAGTAGACTGTTGGTCAAAGAAGGAGACCGGCATATTCATCATATGGCCGAAGAGGCGCCGACGAACGGTCATCACTACCTTGCCTGAAACCCATGAAAGACAATAGGTTGAGGTATAGCTGGTTACGCCACGCATAACCATCAGACCAAGCACCACCAACGGCATCCAGACTAATACATTGCTCCCTACTTTACCGAAATCATCCAGCAAGGGTTTTAGTAAAGAGATCATCAGAGCGTCTGTGCCAGCATTTAAAATTAAAGCAATAGCTGAAACAATCAGCCCAAGTCTGAAGGGACGAATCATCGGCCACAGTCGGCGAAATGTCTGCCACGTGGAAAGATCTTTATCGTTCAACATTCTATCATTCGACATTCAATTACCAACATTGTGTGAAATAGCGCGTTATTCTACTCATTATGCCGCAAAGAACCAAACCGCTGATGGTACCAACGGGGCATTAATTGTTCTCTGAAACCCAAAACATCGTAATAATCCTTATAAAACAGTACGCTAACCTGGCCAGATTTTGCGGTAGAATGCCATTTTATTTTAGCATTGTTATAGCGTTGCCTTACTTTCAATGACGGTAAGCCCCATTGATTAAAGCGTGACACCGAGGTAAGCGTTACCGCAGGGTTAACCGCCCGTATAAATGACGCCGTAGACGATGTATTACTACCATGATGTGGCGTTTGTAATATATCACTGGCTAAAAGCGCACTTTGGCTTTCAACCAATTTAAGCTCTTGCGCGCGTTCTAAGTCACCGGTAAGCAAAACGCTATGTTGCCCATCGCTAATTCTAATGACACAAGAATCAGCATTGAATGCGTGCTCCCGCCGTTCCAATGGCCAGATCGCCGTGAAATTTAGACCTTGCCACTGCCAGCTATCGCCTTGCTGGCAGCTGAGCCCTTTGCGCAAAGACGAACTTCTTAGCCATATTTTGGGGTAGGCTGCCAGAATATCGTCTAATCCGCCAGCATGATCCTGATGGTCGTGACTAAGAATCACCCCTTCCAGCGTTATCCCCTGCCAGCGCAAGAAGGGGAGTATTTCCCGCTGGGCCATCGAACTCCCCGGCCAGCTATTACCGGTATCGTAGAGAATAGCCTGATTCCCGCGCCTGATAACAATGGCCAGACCGTGGCCAATATCTAACATATCAATACGCCATAGCTCAGGAGCCCGGTTCCATGCGGGAAAAATGACAACAACCAATAAAACCCATGGAGTAAACCGGGTTGATTGCCATAACGACATGCGCCAATAAATAATTATCAGCCAGCCTAAGAAACTTAAGCCAATGACATGATACGTCATCACTACCCAGCCATTTTGTAACCTCTCTAGCAAAGATAAAACAAACAGCAGAGATTGATCGGCTACCCTCCAAAAAGGCGATGCTACGTGCGGAAACCAGCAGAATATTAACCCAAGTAAAATAGCCGGTACGGTAATAAGGGAGACCAGAGGAACAGCGATCAAATTGCTCACTATTGCCGTCCAGCTCAGACCGTGAAAAATAATGGTCTGCATGGGAATCAGTAAAATCATCATCGCTAACTGTAGGTAAACCCACTGGATGATTATCCACCGACGGCCAAGCATTGCTCCCGGCAACGGTACCCATTGAAACCAAAAGATCAATGCCGCTACGGCACAGCAGGATAACCACAGGCTATCTGACAGAATCATCATCGGATCAAATAGTAATAGCATGGCAATAATCCGTAGCCAGATTTGCCATGTTGTCCAGTTAGCCCCCTGCCATCGAAGGATCATCCATAACGTTAAAGCCATAAAGGCCCTGACCGCCGGAGGGTTTGCGCCGGATAACCAAACATATAGCGCAGCAGTTCCCCAGCTAATAACCTGAGGAAATACTAATCCTATATAGCGTGTAGCAAAAAGAAACTGGACACCTCTGGCAATTAACCACCCAACCAGCGCAGCCAATGAAATGTGCAAACCGGATATAGCCATCAGATGGGCCGTTCCCGTTTGCAGCAATAGCTGACTTCTTTCAGGTACCATTTTCCCGCGCTCACCAAAAGCCAGAGCAAATATAATATCCTGAGATTTTAACCGCAGCGTTGATTTATAGACCTGCGTAATCACCCGTTGCCTAAGGCTAACCGAGGGGCTCAATAGCTCAGCCTGATTGACATAGCCAATAATCAATTGATGGTTAGCCATTGCTCGCCGCTGTTTATCATAGCTACCGACATTCAGCTGGCTATGCACTGGCCTGAACAACACCCTAAGCCGCCACTGCTGCCCTGCCAGCATTTCCGGCGCGCTCACTTTAGTGGAAGAATTAAAATAAAGCGGAATAATGATGGTTTCCAGATAGGATAAATCTACGCCATCCACCTGTGAGATGCGAAATACAACTTTAGGAGAACGTTCACTACCCATACCGGCAGAAATTACCGTGCCACTAACCGTCGCCTTTTTATCTGAATAATAGTCAACCTGCTGGTACAGCCTTTCTGCATAGCTCACTCCCCATAAGAAACTCACTAACATAAGCGCAATTAGCCTGCCGGGATAGCGGCCCGAAATAGCGGCGAACACCGCAGCGCCAGCGATAATAATCCATAGCATTGCTGAGGGTAACGATGAAATAAATAGCAAAGGCAGCATACCGGCAATAATCGCAGCGGCAATATGATCGAAAGAAATAGCTGAATGCAAAATAGCGTTCCTGAAACCGGTTAATCACATTAGTCGTTATTCAGGAGATATCTTTTACAAACCAGAGGAATAAGGCCAACGGCAATGGTAATAATTATCTACCGCTCGACGCTTTAACTATTTGCAGTATCAGGATTGCATAAGTTTCTTAGAGATACTTCGCAAACCATAACGTTAGGATAGGGAAATTATAGATATAAAAAATCCGGATGCGGATACCGCCCCGGATTTTACATTATCTGAAAAGGTTTTAACCTTTTGGCTAGCAAGCTTTAATTTACAAATTAACCGTAAATATTCGCACGATCGCGTAATTCTTTACCCGGTTTAAAATGCGGAACATATTTGCTTTCTAGTTCCACTTTTTCGCCCGTTTTAGGATTACGTCCTACGCGTGGGGCACGGTAGTGAAGAGAAAAACTGCCAAACCCACGAATTTCAATGCGTTCGCCACCGGCTAAAGTAATAGCCATATGTTCCAGCATCTCTTTCACTGCATCTTCAACTGCTTTAGTTGGTAAATGAGTGTGTCTACTTGCGAGTCTTTCTATAAGTTCAGACTTGGTCATCATTCCTCCAAGCTTATCAGCTCAACTACCGAAGGGGCAGCCATTGGCCGCCCCCCGCCATTATTCGCCTTTAGCTGCTTTAAATGCTTCAGCCATAGCGTTAGAGAATCCACCTTCTTCCTGCTTAGGAGCGCTAGTGTTGTTCACAGTAGCAACGGCTTCTTTCTCATCAGCTTCATCTTTAGCACGTACAGACAGGCTGATTATACGGTTTTTGCGATCTACGCCGGTGTATTTAGCTTCAACTTCGTCGCCAACTTTCAGGACTAAGGTTGCATCTTCAATACGGTCACGGGTTGCTTCAGAAGCACGCAGATAGCCTTCAACGCCACCCGCTAATTCAACTGTAGCACCTTTTGCGTCAACTGCTGTGACTTTACCAGTAACAATTGCACCTTTCTTATTGATAGCAAGGTAGTTGTTAAATGGATCTTCAGCCAGTTGCTTAACGCCTAAGGAGATACGCTCACGTTCTGCATCAACTTGCAGTACAACTGCAGCGATTTCGTCACCTTTCTTGTAATCGCGAACGGCTTCTTCACCAACCACGTTCCAAGAGATGTCAGATAAGTGAACCAGACCATCAATTCCGCCGTCTAGGCCGATGAAGATACCGAAGTCAGTAATTGACTTGATCTTACCTTCAACGCGCTCGCCCTTATTATGGGTTTCTGCGAATTGCTGCCATGGATTCATCTTGCACTGCTTCAGGCCTAAGGAGATACGACGACGTTCTTCGTCGATATCAAGAACCATAACTTCCACAACGTCACCAACGTTAACAACTTTGGATGGGTGGATGTTCTTGTTGGTCCAGTCCATTTCTGAAACGTGTACCAGACCTTCAACGCCTTCTTCGATTTCAACGAAGCAACCGTAGTCAGTCAGATTAGTCACACGACCAGTCAGTTTAGTACTTTCTGGATAACGCTTAGCAATAGCAACCCATGGATCTTCACCCAACTGCTTCAGACCCAGTGAAACACGGGTACGATCGCGGTCGAATTTAAGAACTTTAACCAGGATTTCATCGCCAACGTTAACGATTTCGCTAGGATGCTTAACGCGCTTCCAAGCCATATCAGTGATATGTAACAGGCCGTCAACACCACCCAGATCAACGAATGCACCGTAGTCAGTAAGGTTCTTAACGATACCTTTAACTTCCATGCCTTCTTGCAGGTTTTCTAGCAGTTGATCGCGCTCTGCACTGTTTTCTGATTCGATTACAGCACGGCGAGAAACAACGACGTTGTTACGTTTTTGGTCAAGTTTGATAACCTTGAACTCAAGCTCTTTGCCTTCTAAATGCAGCGTGTCACGAACAGGACGCACATCAACCAGTGAACCTGGTAAGAATGCACGAATGCCGTTAAGCTCAACGGTAAATCCACCTTTGACCTTGCCATTGATAATACCAATAACAGTTGCAGCTTCTTCTGAAGCTTTTTCCAGCGTGATCCAAGCTTCATGACGCTTAGCTTTTTCACGGGATAGAAGGGTTTCACCAAAGCCATCTTCGATAGCGTCTAGTGCTACATCAACTTCATCACCAACCTGGATTTCCAGTTCGCCCTGAGCGTTTTTAAACTGTTCTACTGGGATTGCAGATTCTGATTTCAGACCTGCGTCGACCAGAACAACGTCTTTATCAATAGCGACAACAACGCCGCGTACGATGGAACCCGGACGGGTTTCAATTGTTTTCAGGGATTCTTCAAAGAGTTGAGCAAAAGATTCAGTCATGTTGTTAATCTTCAGGATTCTTAAGTTTAACGTCCATCTAACATCTAGTCCGATGGGGTTGTTATAAATGCCCTGCTTACATCCTTGCAGCAGAGTGACGCACAAAAGTTCGGAGCCCACATGGGCAGCGAACAGTAATTATTTTAGCACATTTCGAGCATAAACTAACGCGCGTTCGATGACTTCGTCTATCGACATATGGGTTGAATCCAGTATCAACGCATCACTTGCAGGCACTAAAGGCGCTACAGCCCGATTACGGTCCCGATAATCTCGTTCTTGTATTTCGGAAAAAAGACGTTCGAATTTAACACAAAGGCCATTTTTCTGCAACTGCAGCATGCGCCTTTGGGCCCTTTCTTCCGCGCTGGCATCCAAAAAAATTTTAACCGGCGCATCGGGGAAAACAATAGTTCCCATATCGCGGCCGTCAGCGATCAGACCGGGGAACTCTCGAAAAGCCCGCTGCCGGCGTAATAACGCTTCTCTAACGCGTGGAAGCGCCGCCGCCTGTGAGGCAGTATTTCCTACCGTTTCATTACGGATCTGACTAGTAACCACTTCACCTTCTAAAATGACCTGTAGCTCACGTTCTTGCGTAACAAACTGCACGTCCAGATGAACGGCTAAAAGAACCAGCGCCTCTTCAGAGGTAATATCGACATGGTGATGTAATGCCGCCAGCGCAAGAACGCGATAAATAGCGCCGGAATCAAGCAAGTGCCAGCCAAGATTTTCGGCTAATGCCTGACAAAGCGTCCCTTTACCTGCACCACTAGGGCCGTCAACCGTTATTACCGGGGCAACTGCCGCCATATCTATCTCCTTAAGCGAGAGAAACTCTTACTGTCTTCGCGTATAAAAATTTCAGCTGATTATACCCATCATCAACGCTAACTGACAGGAATGTATTGAATTGGCTTAATGAAGAAACTCAGCAAAATTGGCGTATCAAGAATAAATGCGGGCAAAACGAGCGGTTTGGTAATCAAACAAAGCGTTACAATGGCCGAATCAACCGCTGTAACGCAGTATAGTTCAAGCTATTAAGCTAACTGGCTCAATAAGGCAAACTGCTTGAAGTAATCAGGAAAAGTCTTCGCCGTGCATTTTGGATCAAGAATAGTCACCGGCGTGTCGGAAAGCGCAACCAGAGAAAAACACATAGCCATGCGATGATCGTTATAGGTTTCAATTTTGGCATGCTTAAGCGATTTTGGCGGCACAACCAGAATATAGTCGTTGCCCTCTTCAACTTCGGCTCCTACTTTTCTTAGCTCAATGGCCATCGCGTTTAGCCGGTCAGTTTCTTTTACCCGCCAGTTATAAATATTACGAATACGGGTCGCGCCGTTGGCAAACAGCGCGGCCGTTGCTATCGTCATGGCGGCATCGGGGATATGGTTCATATCCATATCAATACCGTTCAGTTCACCGCGCTGGCACTCAATAAAATCATCGCCCCAGATAATTTTGGCTCCCATCGCTTGTAAAACGTCAGCAAAGCGAATGTCACCCTGCACGCTGTTTTTACCAATGCCGGTTACCCGAACGGTTCCGCCTTTAACGGCGGCGGCTGCAAGAAAATAAGAAGCGGATGAAGCATCGCCTTCGACCAGATAGCTTTGCGGTGAAATATAGTGCTGATTACCCTGAATGTGAAAAACCTGATAGTTATCGTGGCTGACGTTTACGCCAAAATCACGCATCATATGCAGAGTAATATCAATATACGGCTTAGAAACTAAATCGCCTTTAATCGTGATTTTCGTCGCTTTAGCCGCCAGTGGCGCAGTCATCAATAGTGCGGTTAAAAACTGGCTGGATACCGAGCCGTCTACTGAAATATCACCGCCATCGAATCCGCCGCGCAGACGAAGCGGAGGGTAATTTTCTTGCTCAAGGTAATCAATTTTTGCCCCGCCCTGACGCAGAGAGTCAACCAGATGGCCAATCGGGCGCTCTTTCATTCTTGGTTCGCCGGTAAGAATAACGTCACAGTCGCTCAGACAAAGGGCTGCAGCCAGCGGCCGCATTGCCGTACCGGCATTACCCAAAAATAGTTCTAACGCACTGGCTGGCTTCAGGGGAGCGTCAATTCCGTCAATATCACAGACAGTATGGCAGTCAGATAGCTGATAATGAATGCCCAATGCTTTGAGCGCATTAAGCATGTGCTTAACATCATCACTGTCTAATAAATTGGTTAATCGGGTTCTTCCCTTGGCCATCGCAGCCAGCAATAACGCACGGTTAGAAACGCTTTTAGAACCGGGTAAATTGATCGTACCGTTAAATTTTGCAATAGGCTGCAGCGTTAAAGATTCCAACATGTATCCATCATCTCTTTTATCGTATTGTTATTATTAGAAAGCTATTGTGACTAGTGCGGTTAACGACAAGCGGTTAACCATCGATTATAGCTTAAGGGATATTTCAGCCGCCTGAACTGCGTGTATTTTTGCCGTGTCGTACAGCGGCACAGAAGCGTCTTGCTCCCCAACCAGCAGCCCAATTTCAGTACATCCGAGAATAATACCCTGAGCGCCTTTATCCACTAAGCGTTGCATGATTTCGTTGAAGGCTTGGCGGGATTCATCATTGATCTGCCCCAGACAGAGCTCCTGATAAATAACGTTATGGACCAATTCCCGATCGGACTCATCCGGCACTATCACCCGTATATTGTGTTGCTCACTCAGGCGGCCTTTATAGAAGTCCTGCTCCATCGTAAAACGGGTGCCTAATAGCCCCACGGTTTTAATTCCCTGCTGCTGAATCACGCTGGCGGTGGCATCCGCAATATGACAAAGCGGTATTGAAACCGCATCCGCAATCTGGTCATAGACTTTATGCATAGTGTTAGTACAAATAACCACAAAGTCCGCGCCAGCAGCTTCGAGCCGCCGGGCGGCCTGAGATAATAGCTCGCCGGCCGCTTGCCAATCGCCGTTCATCTGTAAGCGTTCTATTTCTTGAAAATCAACGCTGAACAGAACAACTTTTGCCGAATGCAAACCGCCAAGGTGACGTCGAATGGTTTCATTAATATGGCGATAGTAGGGAATGGTTGATTCCCAGCTCATTCCACCAATCAATCCGATGGTTTTCATTCGGTCAGTTCCTTAAATTTTAATTTTCAAACGGGCGATTAGCCGTGGCGACGTTCAAAGTCGGCCATAAACGAGGTTAATGCCTGAACGCCAGCCAGCGGCATAGCGTTATAAATTGACGCCCGCATACCGCCCAACACTCGGTGACCTTTTAGCGCATGTAAACCGGCAGCGCTAGACTCTTCAAGGAACGCTTTATCTAAATTTCCGTCGGCCAGTTGGAATGGCACGTTCATCCATGAGCGGTTAGCCGGAGCGATACCGTTACGGTAAAAATCGCTGCTATCGACAAAGTTATACAAATGAGATGCCTTCTCGTGATTGCGACGACCCATTTCAATCAGGCCACCCTGCGCTTTTAACCACTTAAAGACCACCCCTGATAAATACCAAGCAAAGGTCGGTGGTGTATTAAACATCGACTCGCACTCATGCAATACGCTGTAATCCAGAATTGACGGAGTTTCTTTGCGCGCTTTGCCTAGCAGGTCTTCCCGCACAATAATCACGGTAATGCCCGCCGGGCCGATATTCTTTTGGGCTCCGGCATAAATCACGCCATAGCGGCTAACGTCAATAGGACGAGAAAGAATGGTTGACGAAAAGTCAGCTACCACCGTTTTATCGCCAAAATCAGGCTCTTCGTCGATAGCAATACCGTCGATAGTCTCATTCGGGCAATAGTGAACATAGGCCGCTTTGTCATTTAATTGCCAATCTTTCATTGGTTTAATACCGGATAAACCGTCAATTTGGGTTTTCACATCAATTGAATTAGGCGAGCAATATTTCGCTGCTTCTTCAATGGCGCTATGCGCCCAGTACCCGCCATTGATGTAATCAGCCTGACTGTTATTACCTAACAAATTTAATGGAACGGCAGAGAACTGAGCCCTGGCCCCTCCGTGGCTAAATAGCACTTTATAGTTTTCAGGAATTTTAAGCAGGTCGCGTAAATCCTGTTCAGCCGCTTCTGCCACCTGAATGAACTCTTTACTACGGTGGCTAATCTCCATCACCGAGGTGCCCAGACCTTGCCAGTCACAGAGCTCCTGCTGAGCCTGACGCAACACTTCCACCGGTAACATTGCCGGACCTGCGCTAAAATTAAATACCTGTGCCATTTATCTTCACCGCCCTGATAGAGATTGAGTGTTTCATTTTAGAAAGAGACTATCGGTTTTATCATTCACTTAGTTTTGCTGCAATGCTTATGTTAATAAGACCCGATTAAATTAAGGAGGATAAAGAACGACAAACAGGCTTAGAGCAGCACAGAGATACTGCCCATTTGGGTAAAAACCAAGGAATAAACCAGTCGACCTGACAAAATTAAAATATTGACGTCAGGCTGCCGCTAATGACAGAAGAAATGGTAAAGCGCTTTATCATGCGACTTATCGCGCAATGCAGATTGTTGGCACAGCATGGGATTTCAGATACTCAGTCTGGTAAGCGTTAAGATAATCCATCACGCTGTCAGCGGTCATTTTAAACCTCGCTGAAATATCCATGCCCGCACTTTCGAGCCCTTTAGCCGTCCAGTTATTACAGGTATTAAAAATGGAGTAGCGCCCTACGGCATCATAAAATTCACTGTTACCATAAATTCCGCGTTTCAGGCGTATGATTTTGCCCTGTTCATCGCGTTCAAAACTGTCGGCAATAAAAGCCATTAGGCTATTTAACTGATTATCGGTTAGTTCTATGTTTAATATATCGCTTTCGCTAAAATAGCGTTCAGGGTCGGTTGGCACAGATACCACATGCATGACCGCGCCTGACGACCAAAACATAGCCTGTAAGGTTAAACCGGTTGTCACTTCCTGAGCTTGGTAAAATCCTTTATCTCCCCAGCCAATTTCATACCACTGCCCCCCGCTAAATCGTTCAGTCAGCTGCGGCAGGTATATTTCCATTCTTTTAGCGGGAACAATAATGCCGGTATGCCAGCCATGGCTGACAACGTAAGCTTGATTAGCGCTGGAATCACCCGATTCGGGTAACGGACTATTGGCAACGGGAAGGCCAGAGCAGCCGGTTAACAACAAAACGGCTAGTAGTACATAGCATTTTAAGGTCACACAAATATCCCTAACGCGGTTATAACATCCTGTTCCATCAGCATAAAGTAAAGACGGTGGACACTATTGGTTAATCGCCATTGTATCCACCGCCCAAGTCACTAACAATATTTAATATTGATTAAATATTTTCTGAATTTCTGCAGGATCCTTTGTCTTGGTCAGTGCGAGCTGGAGTAACACTCTGGCCTTCTGTGGATTGAGCGTTCCGGAAGCTACAAAACCATATTTCACATCGTCAATTTCAGCATCCTGAGTAGTTGAACCGGTTGGTACCCGGGACGATCTGACTACGGCAACGCCCTGCTCTCTGGCCTGAGCTAATGCATCAAACAGAGAATTGTAGAGATTGCCGTTACCCACACCGGCAGACACAATTCCCTGCGTTCCCTCAGCAACCAAGGCCTTCACCGGTGCTGCTGAAGCGTTTGAATAGCTATACACAATATCGACTTTAGGCAGTGAAGTGAGTGAACTGACATCGAATACCGATTTTTTAGTATGTTTGCGGGTTGGCGTGCTCTGATAGTCAACCTTACCGTTATGAAGGTAACCCAGCGCACCGTAGTTCACGCTTTGAAAAGTCTGAACTCCCGTGGTATTGGTTTTGGTAACATCACGGGCACCAAGTACCGTATCGTTCATCGCCACCAGAACGCCTTTATCGGCCGAATTTTTGTCCGCGGCAACGATAACGGCATTGTACAAATTGAAAGGCCCGTCTGCGCTCATTGCCGTTGCCGGCCGCATGGCACCAACCATCACAACGGGTTTATCGCATTTAACCGTCAAATTAAGAAAATAGGCAGTCTCTTCCATGGTGTCAGTGCCGTGGGTAATGACAAAGCCATCGCTGCCGGAACACTGTTTATTAATGGTATTAGCCAGCGTTAGCCATACCCCATCGTTCATATCCTGCGAGCCAATGTTGACAATCTGTTGGCCTTTAATATTGGCAATATCTTTTAGCTGGGGTACTGCATCAACGAGCTTATCTACCCCAAACTGACCCGCAACATAGTTAGATTGGGTTTCAGAAACGCCGCCGCCTGCGATAGTCCCTCCGGTCGCTAATATCGTAATGGTGGGAAGCCCAGCTAGGGCTGGCAGCGCAAAACAGCATAATAGTGCACCAAGGGCAGACTTTTTGAATACCGGCATACTCATACTCCTGTTTATAATTATTTAAGGTGAAAAACATGACTGGCGAAATTATCTATAAATTTTATTTTTTTTCTGTGACCGGCGGCCCGAGAACTAACATTACTAGAGCTATTGATAAAAACCCCGTATGATTAACAAAATGGTAACCATCCACCTTCCCGATAATTCCTTCGGTAAATCAAGAGCCTGAATATCAATGCAAACGGATATACAAACCTTTATTCCCGGTAAAGATGCTGCACTAGAAGACTCCATCCAGACCTTTCAGCAAAAATTAAACAAATTAGGCTTTAATATAGAAGAAGCATCTTGGCTAAATCCGATACCTAACGTTTGGTCTGTACACATTCGCGATAAGGATTGCCCGCTTTGCTTTACTAACGGAAAAGGAGCAACCCAAAAGGCAGCGTTAGCCTCTGCGTTGGGGGAGTATTTTGAGCGTTTATCGACTAACTACTTCTTTGCTGACTTCTATTTGGGAAAAACGGTTTCACAGGGTGACTTCGTGCATTACCCGAATGAAAAATGGTTTACTATTCCCGAAGATGATTCACTGCCGGAAGGGGTGTTAGATTCCCATCTGCGCAGCTTTTACGATCCGGAACAAAGCCTGAGCGCCAGCGAACTGGTTGACCTACAGTCGGGCAATGCGGAACGCGGAATCTGCGCCCTGCCCTTTATTCGCCAGTCCGATCTACAGACCGTTTATATTCCAATGAACATTGTCGGCAATCTGTACGTTTCAAACGGTATGTCCGCCGGTAACAATAAAAATGAAGCCCGGGTTCAGGCGCTGTCAGAGATCTTCGAACGTTTCGTTAAAAATCGCATTATTGCTGAAGCCATTAGCCTTCCGGCTATCCCGGCTGAGGTTATCAAGCGCTATCCGCAGGTAGAAGAAGCGATTAATACGCTGGAGTCAGAAGGATTCCCAATTTTCTCTTTTGACGCCTCTCTTGGCGGAAAATACCCGGTTATTTGCGTGGTACTGTTTAATCCGGCCAACGGTAGCTGCTTCGCCTCTTTCGGTGCCCATCCTGACTTTGGCGTGGCTCTTGAACGTACCGTTACTGAACTGCTTCAGGGCCGTAGCTTAAAAGATCTGGATACCTTCAGCGCACCGACCTTCGATAATGAAGAAATTGCTGATTACGCTAACTTAGAAACTCATTTTATTGATTCAAGCGGCTTAGTCTCTTGGGATCTGTTTAAGCAACAGTCTGACTATGATTTCGTAGACTGGAATTTCAGCGGTTCGACGCAAGAAGAGTTCTCAACGCTGATGAATATCTTCAATCACGACGGCGTTGAGGTATACATTGCTGACTATAATCACCTTGGCGTAGATGCCTGTCGAATACTGGCTCCCGGAATGTCAGATATTTACCCAGTCGAAGACCTGCAGCTGGCGAATAATAATATGGGGCAACATTTAAGAGAGACCATTCTCAGCCTGCCTTTCAGCAATTTGCCTCCTGAAGATTATCTAGCGCTGATCGAACGTTTAGACCAAGAAGGCTTGGATGATTTCGTCCGGGTTCGCGAACTGCTGGGTATGGCGACAGGTGCCAATAATGCGTGGAGTATTCTGCGTATCGGTGAGCTTAAGTCTATGCTAGCGCTGGCCGGTGGTGATTTAGATCAGGCGCTAAGCTGGGTTGAATGGACGCAAGAATTCAACGCCTCTCTGTTTGATGACCAAAGGCGCAATTACTATCGCTGCCTGCAGACCCTGCTGCTAATGAAGTTGGATCCTGAAGATCGCGATGAAGAGCAGCTTAATCCGGCGTTCTATCGCATGTATGGGAAAGAGACCGTCGATACCGCGTGGCGCAATATTCGTGGAGAACAGCGCTTTCACGGGATGATTGATGTAGATAAAGATTTAACCCAGTTGCCTGCGCATCAGGCATTACTCAATGCTTACCAAAAACTACAGACGGCTAAACGTCTGGCTTAAATAATGAATTAACTAGCAAGGTTCTTTATATAAAATAACGGACCTTGCTATTTTTACGCTCATTAGTAAAAAAAGATTAATTAATGTTAATAAAAAGTAAAATAAAAGAATAAATACACTTAAAATAAAAACATTTATTATTATTTATTAACAGTTCAAATATTTTCACAGGCGTTGTTTAAAATTTTTTGGTAAAAATTAAAAAAGTTTTTATATATTTAATTCAATTAGTTAGATGTCAAAGCACCTTGAATCAGCACATATTCCTAAAGATTCATTTTACACCGAATGATCCTCATCAAATTTTGCAGTATAATATTTTCATAGCATCACCCAGCAATTTATTCTCCTTAAAAGCAAGAGATCTTATCCAGTGAAAGCAGATAATCCGATTGCAGCACTCTCTCCGGCAGCCATGGCTCAAGTAGCCGAAAATGCCGGAATATATAAAGCATCAAAACCCCCTATCATTACTTTTTGCTCAGCTATTCTGGCTGGCGTATTCATTTCTATCGCCTTCGTTTTCTACATTACGGCGACAACCGGAACTGCCAACGTACCTTTCGGTATGGCTAAGTTTCTCGGCGGCGTTTGTTTCTCGCTAGGGCTGATGTTGGTCGTCGCCTGCGGTACAGATTTGTTTACTTCAACCGTACTCACCTGCGTCGCTAAAGCAACCAATCATATTACCTGGGGGCAGATGTTCCGTAACTGGACCAATGTCTACTTTGGTAACTTAGTCGGTGCGCTTTTATTTGTTGCAATCATCTTTATGTCAGGTCAAATTACTGCAGCTAACGGCCTTTGGGGGCTGAATGTGCTGCAAACGGCAGATCATAAACTACATCATACCTTTGTTGAGGCGGTTGCTTTAGGTACACTAGCTAACCTGATGGTGTGTTTAGCGGTATGGATGAGCTACGCAGGCCGAAGCCTGACGGACAAAATGTTCGTAATGATACTGCCGGTCGCCATGTTCGTGGCCAGCGGTTTTGAGCACAGCATCGCCAATATGTTTATGATCCCAATGGGCATCGTAATCAAGAATTTTGCATCTCCAGAGTTTTGGCAACTTATCAATGCAACTCCGGAACAGTTTCCAAACCTGACAGTAAGTAACTTTGTTATTGATAATCTGATCCCCGTGACAATTGGTAATATTATCGGCGGATTGATGGTAGGTATGCCGTACTGGGCAATGTATTTACGCGGTGAGAAGCACTAGTTCAGTGCGTCTTACGTTCAAAGCTAATTCAAGTTTCATAGTATATAAAGGTAGGTGACAAAATGACCGAACTTAACCAAAAGTTTGTCAAAGCATGGGAAGGATTCCAAGACGGCGAATGGCAACGTGCCGTTGACGTTCGTAGCTTCATCCAAAAAAACTATAACCCTTACGAGGGTGATGAGTCTTTCTTAGCAGGTTCAACCAAAGCAACCGATAAGCTTTGGGACAAAGTGATGGATGGCATCAAAATCGAAAACCGCACTCACGCGCCGGTTGATTTTGATACTGACGTTGTGGCAACTATCACCTCCCATGATGCTGGCTATATCGAAAAAGATTTAGAAACCATCGTAGGTTTACAGACTGACGCTCCATTAAAACGTGCTCTGATTCCATTCGGCGGCATCAAAATGGTTGAAGGTTCTTGTAAAGTTTATGGTCGTGAACTCGATCCACAGCTGAAAAAAATCTTCACTGACTACCGTAAGACCCATAACCAAGGCGTTTTCGATGTTTATACTAAAGACATCCTGAACTGCCGTAAGTCAGGCATTCTGACCGGTCTGCCTGATGCATATGGCCGTGGCCGTATCATCGGTGACTACCGGCGCGTAGCCGTATACGGTATTGATTACCTGATGGCTGACAAATACGCTCAATTCCAGTCTCTGCAAGAGAAAATGGAAAACGGCGAAGACTTAGAAATGACCATCCAGCTGCGCGAAGAAATTTCTGAACAGCATCGTGCACTGTCCCAAATGAAAGAGATGGCGGCTAAATATGGCTATGACATCTCTGGTCCTGCTAATAACGCTCAAGAAGCCGTTCAGTGGACTTACTTTGGTTACTTAGCTGCCGTTAAATCTCAAAACGGTGCGGCAATGTCTTTCGGCCGTACATCAACCTTCCTTGACGTATACATCGAACGTGACCTGAAAAATGGCACACTAACAGAAATTCAAGCGCAAGAGCTGATCGACCATTTAGTCATGAAGCTGCGTATGGTTCGTTTCTTACGTACGCCTGAATATGATGAGCTGTTCTCAGGTGACCCAATCTGGGCAACTGAATCACTGGCCGGTATGGGCGTTGACGGGCGTACTCTGGTATCTAAAACCAGCTTCCGCTTCCTGAACACGCTTTACACTATGGGTCCTTCACCGGAGCCAAATATGACCATCCTATGGTCAGAAAAACTGCCAATGAACTTCAAGAAGTATGCGGCTAAAGTGTCTATCGATACCTCATCTGTACAGTATGAGAACGATGACTTAATGCGCACTGACTTCAACAACGATGACTATGCTATCGCCTGTTGCGTAAGCCCAATGATCGTTGGTAAGCAAATGCAGTTCTTCGGTGCTCGTGCAAACTTAGCCAAAACCATGCTTTATGCAATCAATGGCGGTATGGACGAAAAGCTGAAAATTCAGATTGGTCCTAAAGAAGCGCCAATGACCGACGCGGTGCTGGATTATGACAAAGTAATGAATCGTTTAGATCATTTCATGGACTGGTTAGCAAAACAGTACGTGACCTCTCTGAACATCATTCACTATATGCATGATAAATACAGCTACGAAGCTGCCCTGATGGCTCTGCATGACCGTGACGTAGTTCGTACTATGGCATGTGGTATCGCTGGTCTGTCCGTTGCCGCTGACTCCCTGTCTGCTATCAAATACGCAAAAGTTAAACCAGTTCGTGACGCTGATGGCTTGGCTACCGACTTCGAAATCGAAGGTGAGTATCCACAGTTTGGTAACAACGACTCTCGCGTTGATGATATCGCTTGCGACCTGGTAGAACGTTTCATGAAGAAAATTCAGAAACTGCGTACCTATCGCCATGCAATCCCAACCCAGTCAGTTCTGACCATTACCTCTAACGTAGTTTATGGTAAGAAAACCGGTAACACGCCGGACGGTCGTCGCTCAGGTGCTCCGTTTGGACCAGGTGCTAACCCAATGCACGGCCGCGATCAGAAAGGTGCCGTTGCCTCTCTGACCTCCGTTGCTAAACTGCCGTTTGCCTACGCTAAAGATGGTATTTCTTATACCTTCTCTATCGTTCCGAACGCACTGGGTAAAGACGACGATGTGCGTAAAGCTAACCTTGCAGGCCTGATGGATGGTTACTTCCACCACGAGGCCAGCATTGAAGGCGGCCAACATCTGAACGTTAACGTCATGAACCGTGAAATGCTGTTAGATGCGATGGAAAACCCTGAGAAATATCCTCAGTTGACTATCCGCGTATCGGGCTATGCCGTACGTTTCAACTCTCTGACTAAAGAACAGCAGCAAGACGTGATTACCCGGACTTTCACTCAGTCCATCTAATTTCCTTGTTGAAATGAAATGTCATTGAATTCGGCCCCGCATAACGCGGGGCCTTTTTATTTATTGATCTACACCATGTTTTGCCGGAAATCTTTATCGCCATAGCGTAAAATAGAGGTATCAGGCAAAGCTAACGGGCTCATCTTTCGGGACGATCCTGATAAACAGATAACATTGCCAGCCGCCCTTTCGCGGGGCTAGACAATTTAGGCCTTTCGACTCGGGCCAACCTGGAGTACAACCGCAATGTCAATAATTGGTCGCATTCACTCGTTTGAATCCTGTGGTACCGTAGATGGGCCTGGGATCCGATTCATCGTTTTCTTTCAGGGCTGCCTGATGCGCTGCCTCTATTGCCACAATCGGGATACGTGGGACACTCACGGCGGCAAAGAAGTTACCGTCGATGAACTGATGAAAGAGATCGTCACTTACCGCCATTTCATGAACGCCTCCGGCGGCGGCGTGACTGCCTCGGGCGGTGAAGCCATTCTGCAGGCGGAGTTTGTTCGTGACTGGTTCCGGGCGTGTCGGGAAGCCGGTATTCATACCTGTTTAGATACCAACGGCTTTGTCCGCCGCTACGATGCCGTTATTGATGAATTGCTCGACGTCACAGACTTAGTGATGCTCGACCTGAAGCAGCTAGACAATAGCATCCATCAAAATCTGGTTGGCGTATCTAACCATCGAACGCTTGAGTTTGCCCGCTATTTGGCCAAGCGCAATCAAAAAACATGGATTCGCTACGTCGTTGTTCCCGGCTGGTCTGATGATGATAAGTCGGCCCATATGTTGGGCGAATTTACCCAAAACATGACCAACATTGAAAAGATTGAACTGCTGCCTTATCACGAACTAGGCAAGCACAAATGGGTGGCAATGGGCGAAGAATATGGTCTTGACGGCGTAAAACCGCCAACAAAAGAAATTATGGATCGGGTGAAATCTCTCCTTGAAGGCTACGGACACAAAGTGATTTATTAATGACCTGACTGACGGCTAATCGTGACGATTCAGAAAGTTATAAAGGAATATATGGAAAACTCATCGGGAAACGGGATCTCAGCGGAGATCCCAGCAGAAATCAGAGGCTGGAACTGGGGCGCATTCTTGCTTCATTGGATATGGGGCATCGGTAATAATACCTTTATCGCCTTTTTAGTCTTTATTCCCTTCGTCAACTTAGTGATGCCCTTTGTGCTTGGAGCAAAAGGCAATGAATGGGCATGGCGCAATAAAAAATGGGCCAGCGTGGAAGAGTTCAAACGTATTCAACGTTTATGGGCTCGCTGGGCACTCGGGCTCATTCTGTTCTTCATTCTGATGATTGCTGGCATCATCATGGTCGTCATATCAACGATGAAAAGTTCTGATGTTTATAAAGAAAGCGTAGCATTAGTGACATCTAACCCTGTCGCCGCAGAAATGCTGGGAACGCCAATCAGCAGCGGCATACCGAGCGGTAATATTTCAGTTAGCGGTCACCGTGGATCGGCTGACATCAGCTTTAGCGTTGAAGGCAGCAAAAGCAGCGGCACCGTCTATGTCGTTGCCCATAAAGAAATGGGTGACTGGATTATGGAATCTAATCGGTTTAAATCTGACCAGACCGGTGACGTTATCGACCTGCTGCCACCGTCTGACCAATAGTCGTCAAACAATAGTTAACGATGCGGCTAGCTTTTCTCATCGCTTCCACCACATCGTTACCGCCCTTCCCGCCGTCACTCTGGTGGAAATCTGGGTCCCGGCCTTCGCCGGGATGACGAGATAATACAACATAGCAAGACCACATTATGTAAGAATGCTTAACTGACAAACATTAAAAATAACCAAAAAGTGAGGAACGGACAAACTATTTAGATCAAAAATATAGTATGTTGTTTTATAAAACTGCCTAGAAATCAGGAACCCACTCATGACTATTGTCTATAAAGATAACGCCCCGCTTAACGCAGAACTTATGATTGGCCTTTATAGTAAATGCTCGCTGGGCGCTCGTCGTCCGATAGATCAACCGCAAATATTTGAAGGGATGATTGAACATTCCAACCTAATAATTACCGCGTGGGATGGTGAGAAATTGGTGGGTATTTCCCGATGCTTAACCGACTTTAACTATATCACCTACCTTGCTGATTTAGCCGTCGATGAAGATTACCAAAAGCAGGGTATCGGTAAGCAGTTGATCAGAGAAACCCAAAGCAGAGTAAAAGATACCTGTCGTATTGTGTTGCTGGCGGCCCCTGATGCCAACGATTACTACCCGGCATTAGGCTTCGAACATAATCCCAGAGCGTGGATGCTTAGCACCCCACTCTGAGCACGCTTATTTATTGCATCACCAAAGAGTATAAAATGAATCTGGGCATGTCGGGAAGCAGCGAACCAGATAGCCATGATTTATTTAGCGTTTTGGCCGTAGCGTAATATGCCCGTGGTAACAGGCCAGTTTACATTTTCCACAGCCGTTACAGCGTGATTCATTGAGTACGACCTGATTGGCTTCATCGAAATTAATCGCACCCTGAGGGCACGTAATAGCGCACTGTCGGCAGTAATTATTCATTCGCCCCAAACAGCTAAAGCTAAGGGTCGGCCGTAGCCCGGTATTTGGCTCGATCCCGCGTTCCAGCGCCCCTTTAGTACAAACGTCCGTGCACTTATGGCAAAAATCACAGTCGGCATATTCAATATTGATTGCCGCTTTGTCGTCTTTAAGCTGAATAAGCCCATAAGGGCAGGCAGAAACACAATCGTTGCATCCGTCGCACAGCCGAACAAATAGAACCTCTTCGACAGCCTGAGGGGGCCGACCTTCAGCCCGTAGAACATCCTGTTGTTCAACGCTAACCTGAGCCTGATGCCCGGCATTAAATAAGCCGCGAAACAGGCCCCGACGACTCACCGTACGGTGAGTCATCCAGGCTTTATAGTATTGTGCGTCGCGATCGCCTGCCATCAGAAAAACAGCTGTTTGCGAATCACTATCGGACTATAGCGCTGCTGCCAGTCATCCAGCGCGATTCTGGTCAATAGAGCCATACCCTGATAAAACGGATGCTCGGCTTTCTCTTCCAGAAGCGCCAGAAAACGACCGCTCCACGGCAATAAATGCTCCGCCAACAGTGGCGTAATATGCTCAGGTCGAGACTCCGCCAGCCACGCGGCCAGCATTAACAATAAACCGATATGGTCTTCAGGTTCACGCTGTTGCTGCTGAACTTCAATGCCCAATTCGGCCTGCCAGTTGCGCAATGCTAGGGTCGAATCACCGAAAATAACGCTTTCATGATCCAGATATACCGAGCCCCAAGGCGGTGCGGGTAAGGCGTCCGGGCCAATAAACAAACGCTGGTAAGCTTCGGCTAAAGTCTCAGCATTATCGGAGGTTAACCCAGAAGATATGAGCGCCGCAGCCCGTTGAATATCAATATCCTCACCGCACGGCCACTCGCCCGACCACTCATCATGCTGAAGTAAATCGAGAATCGGTGCCAGATCGTCGCTATCCGGAGAATAATACAGAACGGCCCCTAACATACGGCCAGTCAGCGATACGGCTTGCGCATCTGGCAGTTGCTGCTCTGGCATAATAGATGAATTCATAAATAGCCTTTCACTCAATCTGGAAAAATAAAGCGCAGGATAATAAAATTTCCTGCGCAATACGATGGCTTATTATCCACCAAAAGTCATGCCCACGGTCATATGTAAATTGTAAAACACCGCCCGGCCGATAAGTTCACCGCACACCACTAGCACAAAGCCGACCAGCAGGCTGAATGTGGTAACGCCTTTAACGCGGATCAGCGGACAAATCCAGAAGCCGAGGCCCACCGCTACCAGCGCTAAGCGCAACGCCATCATTTGGCCATACTGCGGCACTAAGGCGGTCGCCGACATCACCGAGCTTTGTAGCTGAACCAGTTCGCTCCCCTGCATCAGACCGGATACCGCACTGATTAGCAGCGCGATAACGCTGATGGCCGCCAGTCCTTTACCGCCGCAGGCGCAGGCTTTACTTTTCAGCATATAGCCCAGCAGCGGCCCGCCAATCAGCATGGTCAGGAAGAAGTTCAGCGTGGTATAGCCGCTATGCCAGGTCGGCACCGTCTCCATTTGGTAAACCCGGCACATGCCGTACACAAAGGCCAGGCCCGATATCATACCGATGACCAACCACAGTTTGCCCAGCCCTGCTGGCATCTTGCCCATCATGGCTATCAGCCAGTAAATGCCGCCGATAGCAAAGAAGGCTGAGCCCAGCGCTATCTCATTGCTCAGGCCGGATTGCCCCACCCGATTCAGTGAGTTAAACGCCCGCATCGGTGAACCAAGGTGCATCATTGAGGCGATAAAGGCGATGCCCATCAGGACCCAGATAAAGAACATGCCGTTGTGAATAGACTTTCGCTGAGCGTTATCCGTTTTAGGACATAACAGCGCCAAAGCCAGTACGATAAATCCGCCTACCGCGCACTGCCCCAGGACCGTGAATAACATCAACGGCCATTCATGCCATCCCATTCCCATCTTAAACCTCCTTCGGATTGGATAAATGACCGGTGGTATCCCCGACCGGGCGACTACAGGCGTTCGGCTTGAGCACGATATTCGGCCGGGTGTACTTCGCCGCCGGTAACGGTGCCACTTCGGCCAGCGTACCGTGTTTGGCCCGCAGTTCGTCAATCGGGCCGAAGTCTAGCGCGCGCAGCGGACAAGACTCAACGCAGATAGGCTTTTTGCCTTCGTTAAGCACCCGCTCATGGCAACCGTCGCACTTGGTCATATGCCCCTTCGCCGCATTGTACTGCGGTGCCCCGTACGGGCAGGCCATATGGCAGTAACGACAGCCAATGCACACCTCTTCATTCACCAGTACAAAACCGTCTTCGCGCTTATGCATGGCACCGCTCGGGCAGACCTTAACGCAGGCCGGGTCATCGCAGTGGTTACAGGCAATCGATAAATAGTAGGCAAACACGTTTTGCTGCCAGGCATCGCCGTCTTTCATCCATTCGCCGCCGGCGTATTCGTAAATACGACGGAAGCTGACGTCCGGGGTTAAATCTTTATAGTCTTTACACGCTAGCTCGCAGGTTTTGCAGCCCGTGCAACGACTCGAATCAATATAAAAACCGTATTGCGTTGTCATTGGCCGCTCCTTAAACTTTTGCCACTTCAACCAGATTGGTATGCTGAGGATTGCCTTTCGCCAGCGGCGAAGGCCGCAGCGTAGTCAGCACATTGATGCTGCCTGCCCGGTCAATACCGTTAGCATCCGGCGTGTACCACGCACCTTCGCCCAGCGCAACAACGCCCGGAATCATCCTCGGCGTCACTTTGGCACTGATCTGAGTCTCACCCCGGTCATTGAAAATACGAATCATATCGCCGTTCTTAATTCCGCGTTCTGCGGCATCAATCGGGTTAATCCACATTTCCTGCAGCGCCGCGGCTTTAATCACGTCTACGTTGCCATAGGTTGAGTGGCAGCGTGCTTTATAGTGAAATCCTATTAGCTGTAGCGGATATTTCTTACGCAGTGGGTCGTCAAAACCTTCAAAGGTAGAAACGTGAATTGGCAGAGGAGAAATAGCATCGCCTTTCGGTAGCTCCCAAGTCTTAGCGATAGTAGCCAGACGCTCGGAATAAATTTCAATCTTGCCTGATGGTGTCGCCATCGGGTTGGCAACCGGGTCGTCACGAAAAGCCTTATGGGCAATAAAATGGCCTGCCGGGTCTTTACGTTTAATAATCCCTACTTTGCGAAATTCTTCAAACGTCGGTAACAGCGGATCTTTTTCACAGGACTGCTGATACAGGTGACGTAACCACTCTTCCTGAGTGCGGTTTTCAGTGAATTTTTGCTCAACGCCCATGCGCTTAGCAATTTCACTGGTCATCTCGTAAATGGATTTACACTCAAACTGAGGCTTAATCGCTCGATCGGCAAAAATCACATAACCCATGTTGCCCGAGGAGGCATCAAGGCAGAAATCCATCTGCTCCGAGGTAGTCAGATCCGGTAAAATAATGTCGGCACAGCGTGCACTGGCGGTCATATGGTTATCGATCACCACGATCATTTCACACTTGGTATCATCTTCCAGAATCTTGATGGTGCTGTTGATATCAGAGTGCTGATTCACCATGCTGTTACCGGCGTAGTTCCAGATAAACTTAATCGGTTGCTTGAGCTTATCGGTACCGCGAACGCCGTCTCGAGTAGCGGTCATTTCCGGGCCGCGTACAATTGCGTCGGTCCAAAGGAAGAACGAAATGCTGTCTTTGATCGGATTATCTAAGGTAGGAAAACGTACAAACGGAATAGCATATGAACCTTCACGGGCACCGGTATTACCGCCGCTGATACCCACGTTGCCGGTTAAACAGGCCAGCGCTGCAATGGCACGGGCAACCATTTCACCATTGGCCTGACGCTGAGGCCCCCAGCCCTGACAAATATAGGCCGGTTTAGCAGAACCGATTTCGCGCGCCAGCTTAATAATACGATCGGTAGGAATCGCCGTAATCTTCGAAGCCCATTCAGGGGTTTTCGCAATACCGTCATCACCTTGGCCCAGTATATAAGCCTTATAGTGGCCGTTACGGGGCGCACTGTCTGGCAAGGTTTTCTCATCATAGCCAACGCAGTATTTGTCTAAGAACGGTTGATCGACTAAGTTTTCCGTAATAAGTACGTGTGCGATACCGGCAACCAAGGCAGCATCGGTACCCGGCGTGATTGGCAACCATTCATCTTCGCGACCGGCAGCGGTATCACAATAGCGCGGGTCAATAACCACCATTTTGGTATTCGATATTTCGCGGGCCTGTTCGAGAATATAGGTAATGCCACCGCCGCCCATG
This sequence comes from Budvicia diplopodorum, assembly GCF_009800925.1. Classification (GTDB taxonomy): domain Bacteria; phylum Pseudomonadota; class Gammaproteobacteria; order Enterobacterales; family Enterobacteriaceae; genus Budvicia; species Budvicia diplopodorum. The sequence continues at coordinate 288,482 of NZ_WOYF01000001.1, forward strand.
CGCGTTTCAGCCGGGTTATTACCAAACATCACTACCAGCTTGCTATTTTCTATATCAGACGTGCTATTACCGGCAGAGCTGCCATAGGTATAGCCTAATCCGGTGGCAATTTGAGCGGTACTGTAAGTGTTGTAATGATTTAAATAGCCACCACAGCAATTCATTAATCGAGCAATCAGGGAATTTCCCGGTGGCCACGAGCGTGTTACTGTTCCACCCAGCGTTCCGGTAGCGTACTGCACGTAAACCGCCTCATTGCCGTAATCTTTGATAATTCTTTTGAGATTATTGGCAATGTCATCATAGGCTTCTTCCCAGCTTATCTTCTTGAATTTACCCTCTCCGCGTTTACCGACTCGCTTCATCGGGTATTTTAGGCGGTCAGGGTTATAAATCCGCCGCCGCATTGAACGGCCGCGCAAACACGCTCGGACCTGAGGTAGAGCCTGATAAACATCGTCACCGGTGTTATCCGTTTCCACATATTTAATTTCACCGTTCACGACGTGCATACGCAACGGGCAGCGACTGCCACAGTTTACCGTACAGGCACTCCAGACTGTCTTAACGGCGTCATCCCCCGACGCGGCAACACTTTGTGCATTTGCACGACCAAAGGGTAGCGAGACACCACCGGCGGCAACGGCAAGACCGCCTATTGCGCTGGTTTGCACAAAAGCACGGCGGCTCAGTGACATCGTTCCAAGAGGTTTAGGATCATCAAAGCTCATAAATCACCTGTTATCTTATTATTGTTAAACTATCGATACTCTATGTAGCCGGAGTACCAAGGGGTATACCCGAATCATTCAGGTTAAAATGAAGTCGAAAAAATAAGGCATCGGTCATTAATCAGAAAATATACTGCTGAGAACAAATAAAGCGCAAAGTAACGAATATATTACCCTGCGCTATATAGCGATTTACCCGCCGTAAGTCATGCCCACGGTCATATGTAAATTGTAAAACACCGCCCGGCCGATAAGTTCACCGCACACCACTAGCACAAAACCGACCAGCAGGCTGAATGTGGTAACGCCTTTAGCGCGGATCAGCGGACAAATCCAGAAGCCGAGGCCCACCGCTACCAGCGCTAAGCGCAACGCCATCATTTGGCCATACTGCGGCACTAAGGCGGTCGCCGACATCACCGAGCTTTGTAGCTGAACCAGTTCGCTCCCCTGCATCAGACCGGATACCGCACTGATTAGCAGCGCGATAACGCTGATGGCCGCCAGTCCTTTACCGCCGCAGGCGCAGGCTTTACTTTTCAGCATATAGCCCAGCAGCGGCCCGCCAATCAGCATGGTCAGGAAGAAGTTCAGCGTGGTATAGCCGCTATGCCAGGTCGGCACCGTCTCCATTTGGTAAACCCGGCACATGCCGTACACAAAGGCCAGGCCCGATATCATACCGATGACCAACCACAGTTTGCCCAGCCCTGCTGGCATCTTGCCCATCATGGCTATCAGCCAGTAAATGCCGCCGATAGCAAAGAAGGCTGAGCCCAGCGCTATCTCATTGCTCAGGCCGGATTGCCCCACCCGATTCAGTGAGTTAAACGCCCGCATCGGTGAACCAAGGTGCATCATTGAGGCGATAAAGGCGATGCCCATCAGGACCCAGATAAAGAACATGCCGTTGTGAATAGACTTTCGCTGAGCGTTATCCGTTTTAGGACATAACAGCGCCAAAGCCAGTACGATAAATCCGCCTACCGCGCACTGCCCCAGGACCGTGAATAACATCAACGGCCATTCATGCCATCCCATTCCCATCTTAAACCTCCTTCGGATTGGATAAATGACCGGTGGTATCCCCGACCGGGCGACTACAGGCGTTCGGCTTGAGCACGATATTCGGCCGGGTGTACTTCGCCGCCGGTAACGGTGCCACTTCGGCCAGCGTACCGTGTTTGGCCCGCAGTTCGTCAATCGGGCCGAAGTCTAGCGCGCGCAGCGGACAAGACTCAACGCAGATAGGCTTTTTGCCTTCGTTAAGCACCCGCTCATGGCAACCGTCGCACTTGGTCATATGCCCCTTCGCCGCATTGTACTGCGGTGCCCCGTACGGGCAGGCCATATGGCAGTAACGACAGCCAATGCACACCTCTTCATTCACCAGTACAAAACCGTCTTCGCGCTTATGCATGGCACCGCTCGGGCAGACCTTAACGCAGGCCGGGTCATCGCAGTGGTTACAGGCAATCGATAAATAGTAGGCAAACACGTTTTGCTGCCAGGCATCGCCGTCTTTCATCCATTCGCCGCCGGCGTATTCGTAAATACGACGGAAGCTGACGTCCGGGGTTAAATCTTTATAGTCTTTACACGCTAGCTCGCAGGTTTTGCAGCCCGTGCAACGACTCGAATCAATATAAAAACCGTATTGCGTTGTCATTGGCCGCTCCTTAAACTTTTGCCACTTCAACCAGATTGGTATGCTGAGGATTGCCTTTCGCCAGCGGCGAAGGCCGCAGCGTAGTCAGCACATTCACACAGCCACCGTGATCGATTTTATCGCCATTCATATTGGCCCGATGCCACGCACCTTGCCCCATTCCCGTTACTCCGGGCATCATTCTCGGCGTCACTTTAGCGGGCAGGCGAAGCTCTCCGCGAACGTTGAATACTCTGACTAAATCGCCACTTTTAATTCCGCGTTCTTGGGCATCAATCGGGTTGATCCAGACTTCCTGACGACAGGCAGCATCCAGCACGTCAATATTTCCATAGCTTGAGTGGGTACGGGATTTATAGTGGAAGCCAACCATTTGTAACGGGAATTTCTCCCTGATAGGGTCATCCCAGCCTTCAAAGGTCGATGCATAAACAGGTAACGGACTAATAACGTCACCCTTTTGCAGCGTCCAGCTGGCCACAATATCCGCCAACTGTTGAGAGTAGATCTCAATTTTTCCTGAAGGGGTTTTTAGTGGGTTCGCGTCAGGATCTTGGCGGAACTTTTTGTAGGCAACAAAATGTCCGCTCGGATCTTTACGCTTGTAGATGCCCATCGCCTTCATATCTTCATAGTCCGGCATTTGCGGATCTTTCTGTTTCATCTTCGCGTAGAGATACTGTAGCCATTCGGCCTGCGACCTGCCCTCGGTGAACTTTTGTGCCACATCAGGGCCTAGGCGCGTTGCGATTTCGGTGAGAATGTCGTAGATAGGTTTACGTTCAAACTTCGGCGAGGTTGCCGGTTGACTAAAGATCAGATAGCCCATGTTGCCGGCATAATCATTACAAACGAAATCTTCTTGTTCGGTGGTCATCAGGTCAGGCAGCAGATAATCGGCGTATTTAGCCGACGACGTCATGAAGTTTTCAATTACCACAATGCATTCGCACTGCTTTTCATCCTGAAGAATTTCATGGGTTCGGTTAATATCCGAATGCTGATTGATAATGGTATTACCGGCATAGTTCCACATAAACTTGATCGGCACCGTTAGCCGTTCTTTGCCGCGCACGCCGTCGGTTTTATCGGTCATCTCTGTGGGCCGATAAATAGCGTCCGTCCAGGTAAATACCGATATGCTGGTTTTTACCGGATTATCCAGCACCGGTACCCGTTCCATCGTCATGTAATAGGTCGATTCACGCGCACCGCTGTTACCGCCATTAATACCAACGTTGCCGGTTAAAATTGGCAGCATAGCAATCGCTCGGGAGGTCAATTCGCCGTTAGCCTGGCGCTGCGGCCCCCAGCCTTGACAAATATAGGCTGGCTTAGTTAGCCCGATATCACGCGCTAGCTTAATAATCCGGTCTACGGGAATGGTGGTAATAGACGAAGCCCATTGCGGCGTTTTGGCTATGCCATCATCGCCCTGGCCTAAAATATACGCTTTATAGTGACCGTTACGCGGAGCACCTTCCGGTAAGGTTGTTTCATCATAGCCAACGCAGTATTTGTCTAAGAACGGTTGGTCGACCAGATTTTCAGTTATCAATACGTAGGCAATACCGGCAACGAGTGCGGCATCGGTACCCGGTCGTATCGGTAGCCATTCATCCTCTCGACCAGCGGCCGTATCCGTATAGCGAGGATCGATAACCACCATTCTCGCATTCGAACGTTCCCTTGCCTGTTCAAGGAGATAGGTAATACCGCCGCCGCTCATGCGCGTTTCGGCCGGATTATTACCAAACATCACCACCAGCTTACTGTTTTCAATATCTGACGTGCTATTGCCGTCATTACTGCCGTAAGTGTATGGCATAGCGCAGCTAATTTGCGCCGTGCTGTAGCTTCCATAGTGGCTTAAATATCCGCCATAGCAGTTCATTAATCGGCCAATCATCGAAGCATAAGGGGAAGAGCGAGTAATATTTCCACCAATAACGCCGGTGCTATATTGCTGATAAACGGATTCATTTCCGTAATCTTTAACGATTCGTTTCAAATTATCGGTAATTTCGTTTAATGCCTGCTCCCAGCTAATTCTGACAAACTTACCTTCCCCTCTTTTTCCTACCCGCTTCATAGGATAATTCAGGCGGTCAGGGTGGTTCATACGACGACGCATTGATCGACCGCGTAAACAGGCCCGAACCTGATGATTACCATAAGCATCATCGCCGGTATTATCCGTTTCGACCCAATAAACCTCATCATCACGCACGTGCAAACGCAGAGCACAACGGCTGCCACAGTTTACCGAGCACATACTCCATACCACTTTATCTTTAGCTTTTTCTTTTATCGCTGAAGATACCGCTTCTGTCGCCTGACTTTTAGCAAAAGGAAGTGAAACACCTACGGTTGCTAGTACAATACTGCCTAACGCACTGCTTTTTACTAAACTTCGGCGGCTAATATCCGTTACCAAAAAACTCTTCTCTTCTGGCTCATTCATGATGGTCCTCACTTTTAGCTATATAAATCGATATTGCACTTGGAATGCTCGCACACAATAAAATAAGTAGCCCGCATAGTTCTTAATCAGCGCTACCGGAGAAATAACGCATTCCTTTGCTATCAATATTTGGACTGCCATACCAGTAAGAATACGCACAAAGGAGTAAGCATTTGTTGTCGACAATCAATTTTTAATAGCACGCTAACTATTTATATATAAAGACGCACAAATTGTTCATTATCAGGCAATTAATAAAAATGATTATCAAATTGATAATGAAAATCATTTTCAAAATATAATCATGGATAGGATTAAACGCGATATAGAAATATATATTGTGGCTGCCACATTGATTGATGAATAACTAATTAGCGAAACAAATAAATAAGAGGTAGCGATGAAAGGATGGCGATAAATAGGCTAGCAATGGGTAAATTAGGCGTAGGTAAAAAATAAGCCCCGAGATATTTTTCGGGGCTTATTTAATCAATGCGGCATTTAAAAATTTATCAGCCGATAAACTCTAAACCACCCATATAAGGGCGAAGCGCTGCCGGTACTTCAATACGGCCATCGGCTTGCTGATAGTTTTCTAATATAGCCACCAGAGTACGACCAACGGCAAGGCCTGAGCCATTTAGAGTATGAACCAATGTGGTTTTCTTATCGGCTTTACCACGATAGCGGGCCTGCATGCGCCGGGCCTGAAAATCCCACATGTTGGAACATGAAGATATCTCGCGGTAAGTATTTTGAGCCGGAACCCACACTTCCAGATCGTAAGTTTTGCTGGAAGAGAAGCCCATATCACCGGTACATAGCAAAATCTTACGATACGGCAGGCCTAGCAACTGCAGCACTTTCTCTGCGTGGCCGGTTAATTCTTCCAGCGCCTGCGCTGAATCTTCCGGGCGAACAATCTGAACCAGTTCAACTTTATCGAACTGGTGCATGCGGATCAGGCCCCGGGTATCACGGCCATACGAACCGGCTTCAGAACGAAAACACGGCGTGTGCGCCGTAAGCTTCATCGGCAATACGTCTTCATCAAGAATTTCATCGCGCACCAGATTGGTCACGGGAACTTCTGCCGTTGGGATCAGCGCATAGTTGCTGCAATCAGCCTCTTCCCCTAACGGTTTGGTATGAAATAAATCTTCACCAAACTTAGGTAACTGGCCGGTCCCGTATAGCGTAGCGTGGTTGACCAGATAAGGGACATAGGTCTCGGTATAGCCATGCTCATTAGTGTGCAGGTCTAGCATAAAGTGGGATAACGCGCGGTGCATACGGGCAACCTGCCCTTTCATCACCACAAAGCGGGCACCGGTTAGCTTAACCGCAGCGGCGAAATCTAAACCACCGGTTATCTCACCTAAGTCGACGTGGTCGCGAACGGGGAAATCGAACTGACGTGGTTCACCCCAACGGCATATTTCCAGATTATCATTCTCATCTCTTCCTGACGGAACGGAATCATGTGGAATATTGGGTATATTGGATGCTAAATCACGAATCTCGGCCTGTAATTGCTCCAGCTCAGCCTTTGCCGAATCCAGTCGCTCTCCCAGTTGGTTAACCTGAAGGCGTAATGGCTCAATATCTTCACCGCGAGCTTTAGCATCACCAATGGATTTGGAGCGTGCATTACGTTCAGCTTGTAATGTTTCGGTTTCAACTTGCAGAACTTTACGGCGCTCTTCTTGCTTACGCAAGGTCTCTACATCCAGTTTAAAGCCTCTGCGAGCCAGTTTTTCAGCGGTTGCGTCTAGCTCATTACGTAATAAATTCGGGTCCAGCATGCCTAATCCTATGCCTATTATTTTAATATTGGTCAATAATAATGCTGGCCGGTTAACTCACAGCACAGCAAAGTGTTTTCAACAATTACCTTACCGCAACAAAAACGTTAACGGTAGCGTTTTGTAGAGCTATTTTGATCCTGCTCAGCCAACCACTTAAGCTTTTCAGCAATCTTGGTTTCCAGCCCTCGGGATTCAGGAAAATAATAACGTCGGTCAGCCATTTCAGCGGGGAAATAACACTCACCGGCCGCGTAACCGTTGGGTTCATCATGAGCGTAACGATATTCGGCCCCTAGCCCCATCTGTTTCATTAACTTCGTCGGCGCATTGCGTAAATGTTCGGGAACGTCATAGTCAGCCTGCTGCTGAGCGTCTTGAACGGCGGCTTTAAACGCAGTATATACCGCATTGCTTTTAGGCGCGCAGGCCAGATAGACAATGGCCTGCGCAATCGCCCTTTCACCTTCGGCCGGGCCAACGCGAGTAAAACAGTCCCACGCGGCAATAGCCACCTGCATGCCGCGCGGATCGGCATTTCCAACGTCTTCAGACGCGATCGCGAGTAAACGACGGGCAACGTACAGCGGATCGCCTCCGGCAGTAATGATTCGTGCATACCAGTAAAGGGCAGCATCCGGAGCCGATCCTCTCACTGATTTATGCAGCGCTGAAATTAAATCGTAAAAGCGATCGCCTTTATTATCGAAACGGGCGCTGCGCTCGCCAGCGATCTCTTTAAGCAACTCAGGCGTTAACACCCGCAGGCCATCGGCAGAAATTTCCGCCATATCGGCCATCATTTCCAGACTATTCAGCGCTCTGCGGGCATCGCCGTTAACCAATTCGGACAACATCCGGCGGGTTTCATCCGGCAAAACAATATTCTGTTTGCCATAGCCTTTTTCGTTATCACCCATCGCCTGTAACAGCACTTGTTCAATATCGGCAGCGTCTAGCGATTTCAGTAAATAGACCCGCGCGCGGGATAACAGCGCCGAGTTAAGTTCAAAAGAGGGGTTTTCTGTGGTTGCGCCAATAAAAGTAATAGTACCGTCTTCGATATGGGGCAAAAAGGCATCTTGCTGGCTTTTATTAAACCGGTGGACTTCATCAACAAACAGAATGGTACGCCGCCCGGCATCGCGGTTATTGCGCGCGCGCTCGATCGATTCGCGGATCTCTTTAATTCCGGACGTTACGGCTGAAATACGTTCAATATCCGCATTACCGTAATGGCCGATAATCTCGGCCAGCGTTGTCTTACCGGTACCCGGCGGGCCCCATAAGATCATGGAATGTAAATGCCCAGCCTCTATAGCTCTGGGTAAAGGCTTGCCGGGCGAAAGTAAATGGCGCTGGCCGATATATTCGGCCAGCGTTGTTGGCCGCATTCGCGCAGCCAAAGGTTGGAATTCATTCTGAGAGAAATCGAGTGAAAGATTACTCACGAATACCTCACTGGCGTTGATCGTCTAAAGTCACGCCTGCTGGTGGTGTAAAAGTAAATTTAGAGGCATCGACAGAACCGCTCTGCTGGCCCTTAAGTACGTAGGTACTACGCTGATTATCTTGCTCTACCGCAACGAACCCTTTGATAGTTCCATCGGTGGTAACGCTGATAGAGAACGCTTTCAGGCTGCCTTTTCCGGCTTTTGGCGTTAGCTCAAACTCATCGCCTTTCTGCTTGATATTGTACTTATTCCAGTCAGCAGAGTCATTGCGGGTAATTAACATAAACGGCGTATCGCCGGTTACGCTATTGAGCCATGTAGCCGTGACCTGCTCAACAAATGGATTATAAAACCATAGGGTTTTACCATCAGAAACCAGCGTACTGTCATCGGGCGAAGTCATATGCCAATGAAATAAATTCGGGCGCTTAACCCACAGCTCACCTTCACCGTCTTGTATCGCTTTACCATTAGCATCTTTCACCGATTGAGAGAAACTGGCATGGAAACTGTTCACTTTACTTAAACGGCCCTGTAAGTCTGAACGGGCATCAGCAAATACGGCTGACGATACCAGACCAGACATCAGGCAACAGGCTATAAGTAATTTCTTCATTATTGCAATTACTCCAATCTCTTTTTGAAAAACGTAAGTTAAACGTAGATTAAACGCATTTTAACCTGTTTTAACGTTGATAGCTGCACTCTACCCGACAACGGCCACTAACGCATAGACTTAACCGGCTAACCGTATGATATTTTACCTATCTTTTCAGCCTGATTACTAATCTCTGACATTCATCAGACGCGATTGTTTAGTCGTTAATGAAAATAAGGGCCGCACATAGCGACCCTCACGAACAAACCGGACCGCTGTTTAATCAAACTGCGAACGGGCCAGCACTTCTCGGTTTCCATTGTGGCCGGGAGGACTAACAATTCCCTGAGCTTCCATTTGGTCAATAATTCGCGCAGCGCGATTATAGCCAATCCGGAACTGGCGCTGAATGCCGGAAATTGACGGTTTTTTCTTCTCAACCACAAAAGCCACAGCTTGATCAAACAGAGCATCAAGTTCTTCGTCGCCTTCAAGCCCAAATCCACCTTCGCTTTCTTCTGACGTCGCCGTAATGCTTTCAATATACTGAGGACGCCCTCGGGCCTTCCAGTCTTGAACTACGGAATGAACTTCCTGATCTCGTACAAAGGCTCCGTGAACCCGAACCGGCATTGATGAGTTAGGTGGTAAATAAAGCATATCACCCATGCCTAATAGGGATTCGGCTCCGCCCTGATCGAGAATAGTACGCGAGTCAATTTTGCTGGAAACGGTAAACGCCATACGGGTTGGGATATTAGCTTTAATCAGTCCGGTAATAACGTCAACCGACGGTCGCTGGGTCGCCAACACCAAGTGAATACCGGCAGCACGGGCTTTCTGAGCCAAACGGGCAATAAGTTCTTCAACTTTCTTGCCTACTGCCATCATTAGATCGGCAAATTCATCAACCAGCACCACGATATAAGGCAATTTTTCCAGCATCGGAGGTGAAACATCCATGCTCTCGCTTGGCTTCCAGAACGGATCCGGAATAGGACGTCCTAACTCTTCGGCTTCTTGAACCCGCTCGTTATATCCGGCTAAGTTTCTGACCCCGAGAGCCGACATCAGCTTATAGCGGCGCTCCATTTCACCAACGCACCAACGCAACGCATTAGCGGCATCTTTCATATCGGTAACAACTTCAGTTAATAAATGAGGAATTCCCTCATAAACTGACAGTTCTAACATTTTCGGATCGATCATAATGAACCGAACGTCTTCCGGCGTTGCCTTGTACAGCATGCTCAGAATCATCGCATTCACGCCTACCGACTTACCGGAACCGGTAGTACCGGCAACCAATAAATGAGGCATTTTTGCTAAATCAGCTACCACTGGCTGGCCTGAGATATCTTTACCCAGCACCACGGTCAGCGGAGAGGCAGCATCCCTGAATTCAGGACCGTTCAACACTTCACGCATGTACACCGTTTGACGATGTTCATTTGGCAGTTCCAGACCAACATAAGGTTTGCCCGGAATAACTTCAACCACCCGCACGGCGATAACGGACAACGAACGCGCTAAATCGCGGGCCAGACTTGAAATACGGGCCGCTTTAACGCCCGGAGCCAAATCAAGTTCAAACCGGGTAATAACCGGCCCCGGTAGAATATCAACAACGTGAGCCTTAACCCGGAAATCTGCTAACCGACGCTCAATTAAACGGGCAGTTTCTTCCAGTTGATCCATATCTATTGGCGTCGGATTAACCGGTGGAGCAGCCAGCAAGTCCAGCGATGGCAGTGGTGTCGACGGTTTCTCTAACGGCCGTTCGTTACGCATCAGGAATGGATGAATCAAACCATCCATTGATGACGGTGTTGATAGGTGATTATCGACATCCTGCATAGGCTGCTGAGACTGCGGCGCCAAAGGCGGAACGGGAGCCGCTGGCGATTCAACGGGCGCTGGAGCGGTATATCCACCATGGTTGATTTGAGGCGCTTGCTGATGAGCATAAGGCGCAGGAGCACTTTGTGGCTGTGATGAATTAAAGCTGCTGATATCACCAAAAGGCACTTCATCAGCGCGCTCAACGTCATCAACCTGAGAAGGCAATCTAAACAACGGTTGTTCTACCTGACGGTTTTCAACCCGTTCTTCATCATCATCGGCCGCTGATACGCCAAACATCGGATTATCTGAATCAATGCAGGCATCATCAGATTGATATCCCTCACCATAACGCTGGAGCTGGTCATCAGCAAAAGCTCTTCTCAGCTCTTCTTGCTGAATAGCATCATAATCTTCTTCACTTTCTACGCTATCAGTATTGATAAATGAGGAATGCTTGGACTGTAAACGTTCGCGTTCACGCTGTTCAGCCTCGCGCTGTGAGGGCAATTTAATACCATATGATGCCAGTTCACGACGAGTTGGAATTCTGACAGGATTCGGCCTCGGCAATTCAGGACCAATACCTTGTTTAACCTGAACCGCCGCGCTGGCTGCGGGCATAAATGTCATACCAGGCAACGCGGACGATGTCGCAGTAGCAGCAGAAGCCGCGACAACGGAATTCAGCGCATTAGAAACGGAATCATCATCACTACTCAGCTCATCAGACATTGCTGCGCTGAAGCTACCAATTGGCGATATTGCCGGCTCACGATCGGCAGTAAAGCGATCGTTAACAGAAGGCTCGCTAAATGCAATATCACCCATGGACGGTTCGGTCGGAGCTCGATCGGCGGCAAAACGCTCGGTTGAACCATCAAAAGTAAACGCTGGCTCGGAAGAAATCAGAGGATGCTGTGCATCAAAAGGCGTGTTTACCGGTAGCGGATTAGCCGATTGATTCAATAAACCGGTATCTGGCTCCGTGGGATGATCAAAACGATTAGAATGATTAAAACTAAATGCGTGATGCTGACTAAACGAAGGTGCGGCGATATCTTGCTGTGGCCCGGATGCCGGACCAAATGATTCCGTTGCCGGGAAACGCGCAGGCTCTGTTGCCGTCAGTTCCGATAGCATATCTAACTGATTATCGTCGTGCGAATCCATTGGCGAAGCAAAAGATGATTGCGGCTCGGCGTCAAAATCAAATTCCTGATTTTGGCTAACTTCAGGTTCAGAGTCATCAAGAGACATGCCGGCTCTGACCACCGGCGCGCTAAACAGCACATCATCAGTCGTGTCAACGGCAGAAAAGTTGATGGCCTCTGTGGGTTGCTCTACGCTGCGAGACTCGATTTCTGGCTCATAGTCGTTAACGTTAGACTCTTTTCTGGTCCTATTAGACATAAACGTCAGGCAGCCCATAATAAAGCCGCCGATTTTTTCAGCAATTATTAACCATGACCAACCGGTGAATAACGTCAGACCAACAGCCCAGACGCAAAGCAGTACTAACGTAGCGCCAACGCTGTTTAAATGAGGCAGTAATGCGCTATTAATTAGGCTGCCAATCACTCCGCCAGAAGCAAAGTAATACCAGTCATCAATGCTGATAGCAGACAGCCCGCACGATGAAAACACCAAGGCCAGCACGCCAATAAAACGTAAAGAGAGTGCAAAAAAGTCTACTTGGCCTTCATCGCGTTCACGGCGATGCAGCATCCAGCACTGGAAAATAATAATGAGAGGGATGGCATAGGCTAAGACGCCAAAAATAAACAATAGGGTATCCGCCAGCCATGCGCCAGTTTCACCACCAATGTTGTGAATAGGCTCATGCCAAGCAGTTTGCGACCAACTAGGATCGGCAGGATTAAAACTTACCAAGGCGACCATAAGGTAGATAGCAAAAATAGCTACAGCCAGCAGTCCTGTTTCAAAAAGCCGTTGGCGGCTACTTAACTTCTTCAACTTTGGCTCTTTATCTTCTATATATTCCTGGCTCAAATAGGGCTCTCCAGGTTACCGTAAAATGCATGAACGGAAGCGCCGGGTTAAACCCAGCGCTTAGGCTGTATGAATACACAGGAGTGTAACGGAAGTTAGCAGAGTTTGCACCTGCTACGATTAATTATCGTGTTTTGATGACCAAATGGTTACTTTGCTTAACTTCTTCCATAACAACATAGGTACGGGTATCGTTTACGCCCGGCAGGCGTAACAAGGTCTCACCCAACAGTTTTCTGTAAGCGGACATATCTGATACACGAGTTTTCAACAGGTAGTCGAAATCACCGGACACTAAGTGACACTCTTGGATTTCTTCTAACTTTTGCACAGCAGTATTAAACTGTTCAAAAACGTCTGCAGCCCCGCGGTTTAACGTAATTTCAACGAAAACCAACAGCGATGCATCCAAATAATGAGGGTTTAATAACGCGGTATAGCCTTGAATAAACTTTTGGCGTTCCAAACGGCGAACACGCTCTAAACATGGCGTAGGCGACAACCCAACCCGTTTTGAAAGTTCGACGTTAGAAATACGTCCATCCATCTGTAATTCATTCAAAATATTACGGTCAATACGATCAAGATCTTTACTAGGGCGTTTTTTGTTGTCTACCATTTTTTATTGTCTCTCAATATCTTCCTTGTTTCTCGATACACCAGATATCTCAGGAATTAATATTTGGCGCTTCAACTATCCAAGCAAATTTTATAGCTATGATGTAAGCCTGAGACTAAGCGCTATAACTGGTCTTTTAGTCAATATTGATAAAAGACCCATAAGAACACTTAGTTTTTTGCTAATTATAGTTAGCCCATCATTAGCATCGTCCGAAGCGTTAGCACACCGACTGTTAGCACTGCCTGAACACATGCATCACCCGATTAAACTTCATATATAAAACTGCTAAACCGCATATAAAAAGAGTAACTGTCTATTACCTTGCCGTAATCGACGCTTTTACAAATTTAACGGTTCATTTTCTTATCAGGATAATTACACACTACTGTTTTCGCAAATACCTACCTGATTGTCAAAGCAAAAGAATAAAAAAAAGCACAATTCTCTATATTTTATGATTAGACCGCTGTTTTCATTCGAATTTTATTTTATTGATAGGTTATACCTATTTCATTAATTAATAACAATCCAGTTACCTGCTTTTTTTCATACCGTATTTTCCTTACAATCACGCTAACCCATTCGGACTGTCTATTCCGATGAATGACAGTCAGTCGAATAACGTAAAGAGGTATTATGGCTATGGCCAAGCATTGCAAGCTTTTGATCTTAGGTTCTGGTCCTGCTGGTTACACGGCAGCGGTTTATGCGGCAAGGGCAAATCTGAACCCGGTATTGATTACCGGTATCGAACAGGGCGGCCAACTAACCACCACCACTGAAGTAGAAAACTGGCCGGGCGATCCTGAAGGGCTGACCGGTCCGGGCCTGATGGCACGCATGCACGAGCACGCTAAGACATTTCATACAGAGATTATTGTTGACCACATTAAGCGGGTCGATCTACAAACGCGCCCTTTCCGCCTGTTTGGCGACTCAGAAGAGTACACTTGCGATGCGCTCATTATTGCTACCGGGGCTTCAGCACAATATTTGGGGCTCCCGTCAGAAGAAGAATTCAAAGGCCGAGGCGTATCGGCCTGTGCGACCTGCGATGGCTTTTTCTACCGAGCTCAGAAAGTTGCCGTAGTCGGCGGCGGAAATTCGGCGGTTGAAGAAGCGCTGTATTTAGCCAACATTGCATCAGAAGTTCACCTTATCCATCGTCGCGATACCTTCCGTGCCGAAAAAATTCTGGTTGAACGTATGATGGAAAAAGTCCGTACCGGCAATATTGTTCTTCATACGCATAGTACGCTCCATAAAGTTCTGGGCGACAATAGCGGCGTTACCGGCGTTCGTTTGCAAAACGTCAATGACCACTCGAAACCGGAGCTAGAGCTTACCGGCGTATTTATCGCTATTGGTCATCGACCGAATACTGAAATATTTGCCGGGCAGTTAAAAATGAATAATGGTTATCTCACCGTTCAGTCAGGCTCTAACGGTAATGCAACTCAAACCAGCATTCCGGGAGTTTTTGCGGCGGGAGATGTCGCCGACCATATCTATCGTCAGGCCATCACTTCTGCGGGCAGTGGCTGTATGGCGGCATTAGATGCTGAACGCTATCTTGATGAGTTAAATGGTAAATAGTTTTTTATTGGTTTCAATTTCGTATTCCATAAGGCGGCCTTAGGTCGCCTTATGATTTTGTATCGATAGAAGGTAAAGAATAGAAGATAAAGTGATGGTATCCTAAGCCGAATATCTACAATCAGATTAGTCCTAGCTTCTTATGTCCAATATGAATAAAACAAGACAGCGCGAGCTAACCCGTTGGTTACAGCTTCAGGGTTCGCTGGCGCAGCGTTGGTTAAGGTTATCCACCCTGCTTGGTCTCATCAGTGGATTATTAATTATCGGACAAGCCTGGCTCTTAGCCACCATCCTGCAAGCACTAATTATCGATAACGTCGCCAAAGTAACATTGAGCAATTATTTTATATTGATGATTGTTACCATTGCGTTGCGCGCCGCGCTAGCATGGCTCAGGGAGCGGGTTGGCTTTATGTATGGTGCCGCAATTCGCCAACGCATTCGCAAGCAGGTTCTTGATAAGCTTGAGCAGTTGGGCCCGAGCTGGATTCAGGGTAAACCAGCCGGCAGTTGGGCAACCATGATCCTCGAACAGATTGAAGATATGCAGGACTTCTATTCGCGCTACCGGCCGCAGATGATGCTGGCCGTCATCATTCCATTACTGATTTTAGCGACCGTATTTCCCATTAACTGGGCGGCGGGAATAATTTTGCTTACCACCGCGCCGCTAATTCCCGTTTTTATGGCTTTAGTGGGAATGGGAGCGGCAGACGCCAACCGGCGTAACTTTATTGCGCTGGCCCGGCTCAGCGGCAATTTTCTCGATCGGCTAAGAGGAATCGATACCCTGCGATTATTCCGTCGGGCAGATGCAGAAGCAGAGCAGATTCGCCACGCTTCGGAAGCTTTTCGCTCCCGCACCATGGACGTGCTTAGGCTGGCATTCTTATCCTCTGCCGTTTTAGAGTTTTTTGCCTCAGTCTCGATTGCCGTAGCCGCAGTCTATTTCGGTTTTTCTTATCTGGGCGAGCTCAATTTCGGCTCTTACGGTACCAGCGTAACGCTGTTTGCCGGTTTTTTAGTTCTGATATTAGCGCCAGAGTTTTTCCAACCTCTGCGCGATCTCGGTACCTATTACCATGCCAAAGCACAGGCCATTGGCGCGGCTGAATCACTATTGACTTTTCTTGAGGCAACGTCAGATAACGCTAACGGCGAAGAACGTCAGGCATTACCAAAATGTGACAGCGTCACGCTACAAGCAACTAACCTGATGGTCATGGCGCCAAGTGGAAAAGTACTGAGCGGGCCGCTGAATTTTACGCTTCATCCCGGCCAGCGCATTGCCATTGTCGGCCACAGCGGCGCGGGTAAAAGTTCGCTGCTGAACCTGTTGCTCGGATTTATGCCTTATCAAGGGTCGATGACGATCAACGATCTCGAACTCCGTTCGATCGAACCCGCATCATGGCGCAATCATTTGAGCTGGGTAGGCCAAAATCCTCAACTGCCGGAATTAACCCTACGGGCCAACATTACGCTGTCAAACCCCGATGCCAGTGACGAGCATATCCAACGGGCGGTTAGCCGAGCCTACGTTGATGAATTCTTAGCCTTGTTACCTGATGGGCTAGACACCGAAGTTGGCGATCATGCCGCTAGGTTATCCGTTGGTCAGGCGCAGCGGGTAGCCGTTGCCAGAGCCCTACTCTCACCCTGTCGCGTTTTGTTACTCGATGAGCCGACTGCAAGCTTAGATGCTAACAGCGAAAAGTTAGTGATGAGTGCGTTATCAGAAGCGGCGAGCCAACAAACAACCATTCTCGTCACTCACCGTCTGGAAGATATTAGTGGGTACGACCAAATTTGGGTGATGGACAAAGGACAAATCGTTCAGCAAGGAGACTTTGCTACGTTATCTCAGTCGGCGGGCCCTTTTGCTGAACTATTGTCAAACCGAAGCGCGGAGATCTGATGGTGAAAACACTACTTCCTTTTTTAGCGCTCTACCGCCGGCACTGGTTTTTGCTCTCGTTAGGCATTGTTTTAGCCATTATCACCATCTTGTCGAGCATCAGCCTATTAACGATTTCCGGCTGGTTCCTTGCCGGATCGGCACTGGCCGGTTTGGCGGGTATTCTAACGTTTAACTATATGCTACCGGCTGCTGGCGTTCGCGGATCGGCGATCGTCCGAACCGCAGGCCGGTATGCAGAACGAGTCGTAAGCCACGATGCCACATTCAGAGTGTTAGCTCATTTACGCGTATTTACCTTTAAAAAGCTACTGCCTCTGTCACCGGGAGGCATCGCCCGTTTCCGCCAATCTGAACTACTGAATCGGCTGGTAGCAGACGTTGAAACGCTGGACCATCTCTATTTACGCCTGATATCGCCATTAATCAGTGCCATTGTGGTGATCGTCGTCGTCACCTTTGGCCTTAGCCTGTTAGACCTTTCCCTTGCTCTAACGCTGGGCGGAATTATGCTGTTTCTGGCGTTTGCCCTCCCGGCGATTTTCTATCGGGCGGGTAAACCTATCGGAGCCGATTTAACCGCCCTGCGCAGCGACTATCGCGGCCAACTCACATCATGGTTACAGGGTCAGGCAGAATTGGTTATTTTCGGAGCCCTACCGGCATTCCGCGCCAAGCTGGACGACATTGAGAAGCGTTGGTTATTCCGCCAGAAGCAACAGGCATCTCTGGCCGGTAGTTCTCAATCGTTGATCATATTCTCATCCGGATTAACGTTTACTCTGATCCTCTGGCTGGCGGCAAACGGCATTGGTGGCGATTCACATCCGGGAGCATTGATTGCGCTGTTCGTTTTTGTCTCTTTAGCCGCCTTTGAAGCGCTGGGACCGGTTGCCGGTGCCTTCCAGCATCTGGGGCACGTTATGGCATCGGCTAAGCGGGTCAATCAGTTGATTGAACAGCGGCCAGAAGTGACGTTCCCAGAGGGAAAAACAACCGGCTCATTACAGGCCTCTTTGTCATTAGAAAACGTTAACTTCAGCTATGACAATCAGCCATTTCCCGCATTAAACGGCATCGGGCTACATATTTCTGCCGGTGAACATATTGCCCTGCTCGGTCGCACCGGGTGTGGAAAGTCTACGCTACTTCAACTACTGACGCGGGCATGGGATCCACAGCAAGGCATTATCAAACTGAATAACATACCGCTGCCAGACTATGATGAAACCACGCTTAGAGAAATGACCGTGGTAGTCAGCCAGCGGGTGCACATTTTCAGTTCAACGTTAAGAGACAACATGCTGTTAGCGGCACCTGATGCCAGCGATAGCCAATTGGAAGAGGTTCTGACCAAGGTTGGTCTATCAGTACTGCTGGAACAAGATGGCCTCAACGCATGGATTGGCGACGGCGGGCGTCAGATTTCCGGTGGAGAACAGCGAAGAATTGGCGTTGCCCGCGCCCTGCTGCACAAAGCACCATTGATTTTGCTCGATGAACCAACCGAAGGTTTGGACGCCGATACCGAAGGCCAAATTCTACGATTGCTCAAACAACATTGTCAGCACAAGACCGTGGTACTGGTCACTCACCGCTTAACAGGGCTAGAACGGATGAACCGAATTTACGTTATGGACGCCGGGCGGATCATAGAACAAGGCACGCATCAGGAGCTACTCAGCCTACAGGGCCAGTACTTCCGCTTCCATCAACGCTAAGTTTGGTCGGCTCAAGGGGGGATTCCTCTTGAGCGTTTAGCGCGACGGCCTGCTTTATTTATTTTCTACCGTAATCATGGTCACAAACGGATAGCGCTGGGAAGGAATGCCTGTTGATAGGTATACATTGCCGAAATAGTACCGTCGAGATATAAAATTTCAGTGGTTTTAAGCCGCTCTGCGGCATATTGCGCAAACTCATAGAAATTCATCGGCCGGTTAGTCAGTAAAAAGTTGCCGCTCAGTTGGATACCTGCCTTCCACTGGCTTTAGAGAAAATCGCTGCCGCAAAGCCTGCTAAGTAACGTTAGCCGGTTTAGCAATGCCGATTATTCACGCGAATAACAATAATTATCACCGGCACGGATGGTATTACCTGCGCCGTTTGAAGATTGCAGGTATACTCTGCAATTAAGGAATCATCTTCGATGATAAATCTCTCTCAATAATCGATAGACCAATGCCAATAACTCAATTACACCCGGAATCAATTGTTTTTCCACCGGTTGAATATGCGTTGAAAGAACCTAACGGTTTACTGGCGCTGGGTGGAGATCTCTCCCCTGAGCGATTAATGAGCGCCTATCAAAACGGAATTTTTCCTTGGTTCAGTCCTGACGACCCTATTTTATGGTGGTCTCCAGATCCCAGAGCGGTTCTAATACCACAAGAACTGCATATCAGCCGCAGTATGAAAAAATTTCTGCGTAAAACTCAGTTTCAGGTGACGATAAACTCTGCGTTTGAGGATGTTATTGTGGCCTGCTCTAATGAACGCAGCGAAGGTACGTGGATTGTACCCGATATCCAACGCTCGTATTTTCAGCTTCACCAACGAGGAATTGCTCATTCGGTCGAAGTATGGGAGGAAGATACGTTGGTCGGGGGGTTATATGGTGTCGGACAAGGATTAATTTTTTGCGGAGAATCCATGTTCAGCCGTCGGGATAATGCATCTAAATTTGCGCTATATGCTTTATGCCAGCATTTCGTCAATTACGGCGGAAAACTGATTGATTGCCAAATATTAAACGATCATACGGAATCATTAGGCGCGATAGAAATTCCGCGCTCTGATTATTTACATTTTTTAAACAAACTCCAGCAGCAACAACTACCTAGAGAGTGCTGGTTACCGCAAAGGTTATTGTAAAACGGTCTGAAAACAAGCAAATGGGGCCTGCGTAAATAGCAGAACTGAGTTTTCTTTACACTCAATCCTTTACTCTTTGCTTGTTTTTCGGCATTATCTTGCCGGTTAAAAACTAAGGTAGTTACACCTAGAGGATTCGATGGCCAAAGAAGATAATATTGAAATGCAGGGCACCATTTTAGACACGTTGCCTAACACGATGTTCCGCGTTGAACTGGAAAACGGTCACGTGGTAACAGCCCATATCTCCGGTAAGATGCGTAAGAACTATATCCGTATCCTGACGGGCGACAAAGTAACTGTAGAGTTGACCCCGTACGACCTGAGCAAAGGCCGCATAATCTTCCGTAGCCGTTAATAAACTGTTATTAGCGCATCGCTGCGCAATAGCCGGTGGAGTATAACTCCAGCGCCCTTACCTCCCGGCAAGGGCGTTTATTTAAGCTACGAAACGATTAAATTTAACTTAATGTACGGCTTTCTCAATTTTAGGCTTTTTAGCACTTTCAAACTGATAGGCTAAATTACCCGCCTCCGCATCAAGCGCAACGCTGACTGACCCCCCGTTCACTAATGAGCCAAACAGTAGTTCGTTTGTCAGTGGTTTCTTCAAGTATTGCTGAATGGTTCTGGCCATCGGACGCGCGCCCATCGCTTTATCATAGCCTTTCTCAGCCAGCCAATGGCGAGCATCCTGACTGACTTCTAACGAAATGCCTTTAGCATCGAGCTGCGCCTGTAGTTCAACAATAAACTTATCAACCACCTGTTGAATCACTTCGGCAGAAAGATGGTTAAACCAAATAATGCCGTCTAAACGGTTGCGGAACTCTGGGGTAAATAATTTCTTAATTTCGCCCATTGCATCGGTGGTGTTGTCTTGGTGTTTAAAGCCAATAGACTCACGCTGAGTTTCGCGCACGCCAGCATTGGTGGTCATCACTAAGATGACGTTACGAAAATCAGCCTTGCGCCCGTTGTTATCGGTCAGGGTTCCGTTATCCATAACCTGCAGCAGTAGGTTGAATACGTCCGGATGCGCTTTCTCTATTTCGTCTAATAACAGCACGGAATGAGGATGCTTGATCACCGAGTCAGTCAACAGACCACCTTGGTCAAATCCTACGTACCCCGGAGGAGCACCAATCAAACGGCTAACCGTATGGCTCTCCATGTACTCTGACATATCAAAACGCAGTAGCTCGATGCCCAGCGCCTTTGCCAGCTGAACTGTCACTTCTGTTTTACCAACGCCGGTCGGCCCGGCAAACAGGAATGAACCAACGGGTTTACGATCGTCACCCAGACCGGCACGGCTCATTTTGATTGACTCAGTTAACGCTTCAATTGCCTTATCCTGACCAAAAATCATCATGCCAATGCGTTCAGACAACGTTTTAAGTACGTTACGATCGTCGGCTGAAACCGTTTTTTCTGGGATCCGCGCAATGCGCGATACGATCAGTTCGATATCGCTGACGTTAACCGTTTTCTTACGGCGACTGGCCGGTAACAAACGGCAGTAAGCCCCTGCTTCATCAATCACATCGATGGCTTTATCGGGCAAATGGCGATCGTTAATATATTTAACCGACAGCTCAACCGCAGCGCGAATAGCCTTCGCCGTATAACGCACATCGTGATGGCTTTCATATTTAGATTTAAGCCCGGTCAGAATTTGCACCGTTTCTTCTGCCGTAGGCTCAGTAATATCAATCTTTTGGAACCGGCGAGCCAGCGCGCGGTCTTTCTCAAAGATATTGCTGAATTCCTGGTAGGTCGTTGATCCCATCACCCGAATTTTACCGTTAGACAACATCGGCTTAATCAGGTTAGCCACATCGACCTGACCGCCTGAAGCCGCTCCGGCACCAATAATAGTGTGGATTTCATCAATAAACAGAATGCTGTTCTTATCGGCTTCCAGCTGCTTTAACAGCGATTTGAAGCGCTTCTCGAAATCACCGCGATACTTGGTACCAGCCAGTAATGAACCGATATCCAATGAATATACGGTGCATTCAGCGACGGCATCAGGAACATCGCCCTGCACAATTCTCCACGCAAGGCCTTCCGCAATCGCGGTTTTACCCACCCCAGACTCACCGACCAAAAGCGGATTATTTTTACGACGACGGCACAACACCTGAATCGTCCTTTCCAGCTCAACTTCCCGGCCAATCAGCGGATCGATACCGCCATTTTGCGCCAGTAGGTTTAAGTTTGAAGTGAAGTTATCCATCCGGTCTTCAGTGCTGGTCTGTTCATCTTCACTTGGAATAGCGCCCTGCGGGCCAGATTCATCGCTGAAACCGTCTTTTCGCGTTCCGTGAGAAATAAAATTCACGATATCTAAGCGGCTAACATCGTGCTTACGCAGTAAATAAGCAGCATGTGACTCTTGTTCACTGAAGATTGCTACCAGCACGTTTGCACCGCTGACTTCCGTCCGGCCTGATGACTGAACGTGGAAGACCGCCCGTTGTAAAACGCGTTGAAAACCTAACGTTGGCTGGGTGTCTTGTTCAGGGGTTCCTTCCGGCAATACGGGGGTATTCTGGTTAATGAACGATTCCAGTTCATGATGTATCGCCACAATATCAACCTGACAGGCGTCGAGTGCCTCTCTTGCAGCCGGATTGCTCAATAAAGCTAACAGTAAATGTTCTACTGTCAGATATTCATGACGCTGTTCTCTTGCCGTAGCAAAGGCCATGTTGAGACTGAGTTCCAGTTCTTGATTAAGCATGGGCACCTCCACATAATTGCCTTTTCAGGCTTTTTCTAACGTACACAACAATGGGTGTTCATTTTCACGCGCATAGGTATTTATTTGCGTGACCTTAGTCTCTGCGACTTCGGCGGTAAACACGCCACATACTGCTTTACCATGGTAATGAACGGTCAACATTAACTGCGTAGCGCGTTCAATATCATAGGAAAAAAACTTCTGCAGCACCTCAATCACAAACTCCATCGGCGTATAATCATCATTGTTCAGTATAACCTGATACATCGAAGGTGGCTGTTTGAGCGCTTCATCTAATTCGGCATCGGCTATCTCTTCAAAGCTTAGCCAATCATGTAATTTATTCATTTCTAAAGTGCCATTTTGATCTAACGCTTTCCGTATTCGGGACATCTATCAAATATTCTGCCTTAGTTACCATAATAATTGTTATTTAAATTTAATCGTAGCCTAAACTTAGCAATACTATTGCCACCGGCTTGATGCCAAAGTTGACAGTAACTGGAAAATATATACTTTAAAATCATAATGATAAATTCCAAGCATGATTAAATCATAGCTTAAAATAATACTTTTTCAGCAGTTTCATTTTTTATATTTTGACCCTGAAATATTATTTCCCTACTAATAATAAGGCTAATAAACTCAGGTTATTCAAATGACATCACCGGTATTTTTATCATGTTCAGCGATTTTGATGGCGATAACAGCGTTTAATAACGGATCGCAATGAAAAACATGATTAAATATATGAGGGCAGCGGAGAATAAATCAACGCACTATCGAAAATAATAATGCGTTAATCATCAATTGAACCGACGAAGTTGGGCTAATTTAATTGAGCTAATTTAGCTGTGCCAATTTAGTTAGCCCGACCTCTGGCAAGCCAGAGAATTCGAGAAAACATTTTTCTAAGCAATGGCGGTACGCTGTTCGTTCCCAGCTCGCCGGCACGCTCCGCCACTTCAATCGCCAAGTCGGGTTTAGAACTATGCTGAATCGCTTTGCTGATTATCTTGCGCATCGGCATGTGGATATTTACCGGTAAACCTGAGGCCTGATGGTAAACATCGCTAAATCCTTCCCGATACATAAAGTTTTCCATATCCAGCGCAGGAAGCTGAGTTAATCGTTCCCGATCGCCGTCAGGGGAACCGTTCAAAAATGAGCGCACGGTCTCTGCGTATTTTTTACCGGCGTCATCACCATCCACTAAAACATGCCATTCAATTCCCATGCGGCTGGCATATTTTAACAACGGTTTTAACCCGCTTTGAGCAAACTCAATAACCTTAATACCCTCGGTTTCAAAGTGATAGCCACACTGCCGGGCAAGCTCGGTCAGCAACCAAACTTCCGTTTCGCCTTCCACCAGTAGCCAGCTTCTGGCAAACAGTGACGAAGCCCGGTTGAGGCGAATGTGAAAAGAGATACGCCGCCGTTCCTGAACGTTAAGCGCCCCGGCTTCAAGATGATAGGCTGCGACTCGATTAGATTGGCGCACCAAACGATACACATTCTCCAGAGGAGCCAGCGCCAGAAGATCGCCGGAATTGGTGGTGGTAATTTTCTGTAGCGGTAGGTTACTTAATAAGCCCCAGGCGGCAGAGAGCATAATCGGATGCAGTCGGCTTTCCGGATCTTCAATCAAGAGCAAGGGCACGGCCCGTGAATCTAGATTTCCGGCATGTTTAGACTGTATCAGGGTGGAAAATACGCCCAACAGAATTAACCGCATATTGCGGCTCTCTGGCTCTGAAATCAGCTGATTAAGGTAATTTAATGATTGCCATACTTGAGGGTTTTCACGGTATTTGTCATTTTTTATTCGCGCCGAATCATCGCTTTCACTCGCCCCTTGGGCGGCAAAGTAGTGTTTCAGCAAACCATGAATGGCCTGTAATCCCTGTTTTAAATCTTTATTGCTCAGTTTTTGCGGATTGCATTCCAGCTCTTTTGCAAGCTTCGACAGCTGTTGGGCCATCTCAACGTTTTCCGACTCAGGAAACAGGCTACCTTGCCTTAATCTACGATTAAAACGAGCATCACGCAGGCGTAATACCGGGTGAAGACGTACCATCTCTTTTGCCAGATGCTCAACGTTTTCCAGCACCAGTTGGTGGCCAGCTACGTCAAGAAAAGAGCGGGAAGTAATAACGCTGCCGTCATTCTGAAGTTCCCCTTCCAGACGATAAAGGATTCGAGAACGGCCATTGTTCCCTTTAACCCAAAGCGGAGCCAATTCATGAAATTTAGGCAGGTCGGGGGAATTAATTTCTCTGGTGCTGAACGTCAGAACAATCTGTAAATGCTCCTGTTTGGCGGTTTCATCGCCCAAAGGATAGTGAAAATCATGGGGTTTAAACGCATACAGTTCATCATCGGGCGAGAACAATAGCGTGAGAGCATCAAGCAGGCTGGACTTACCCCAGGCGTTTTCACCAATCAAAATGACATTGTCATTTAATTCAAGTGACAGGCGGTTTATACCGCGAAAACCAACAATCTCAACGCGCTCTAGATACATCCGCTCTCTCCATTATTGCTGACGGTCAAGGGTAAATCCGGCCATAATTTATTGAGTAACAACATAATTATATGTCACTTAAATTAAACAACTGCAACAATAATAAAAAATCACCGAATAGGGGTGCCTGACTAACCCTGTATCAACCTCTATGTAGCTAGCCTCGCCTTTAACCGCAACCGGTTCACTGCGACTCTTCATCAATATCCCCATGAATTCCTGTCCCGGATTGCTGAGCGCTTTAGTGAAATTTATTGATATAAATCAATCAAGATTAAAGTTGCATTAAAAACTCCTTTTTAACTTATTGCCGTAGGTCTAACATAAACATGAATATAAAATACAACTTATAAAGGTGTAACTATTATGTATTGCGTGCAATGTGAACAAACTATCCGTACTCCTGCAGGAAATGGCTGCTCTTACGCCCAAGGCATGTGCGGTAAAACATCGGAAGTGTCTGATTTACAAGATCTGCTGGTAGCCGTTTTAGAAGGCCTGTCGGCATGGGCTGTTAAAGCCAGAGACTTAGGGATTATTGACCATCGGATTGATACTTTCTCACCAAAAGCGTTTTTTGCTACCCTGACCAACGTTAACTTTGACTCCGATCGCATCATTGGTTATGCAAAAGAGGCCATTACGCTGCGTCAGGATTTAGCGGCTCGCTGCAAGGCCGTGGATGCTAACGTTAAACTAGACCATCCGATGGCTTCTCTTCAGCTCGCCAGCGATCGGCTTTCCGATCTGCTCGATCAGGCCACTGAATTTGCCTTAAACAAAGATAAAGTTGAAATCGGCGACGATATTCATGGCCTGCGTATGCTATGCCTGTACGGTTTGAAAGGCGCGGCAGCCTATATGGAACATGCGTTAGTCTTGGGCCAATACGACGACAATATCTATGCTGAATATCATAAAATAATGGCGTGGCTGGGCACCAATCCGAGCGATATGGCAACCCTACTGGATAACGCGATGAACATCGGCAAAATGAATTTCAATATCATGGCGATCCTTGACCATGGTGAAACCAGTATCTATGGCGATCCTACTCCAACGTCCGTCAACGTTAAGCCTATCGCCGGCAAAGCAATTCTGATTTCAGGCCATGACTTAAAAGATTTACGCATGCTGTTGGAACAAACCGAAGGAAAAGGCATTAATGTCTACACTCACGGTGAAATGTTACCGGCCCACGGTTACCCGGAACTGCGCAAGTACAAACATATGGTCGGTAACTACGGTAGCGGCTGGCAAAACCAGCAGGCTGAGTTTGCTAAATTCCCCGGCCCGATAGTCATGACCTCTAACTGTATTATCGACCCAAACGTTGGTAATTATGGCGACCGTATCTGGACGCGCAGCATTGTTGGCTGGCCGGGCGTCAAACATCTTGACGGCGATAGCTTCAGCGCGGTTATCGATCAGGCCCAAAGTCTGGCCGGTTTCCCGTATGACGAGCTGGAACATATGATTACCGTTGGTTTTGGTCGCCAAACGTTACTTAACGCGGCCGATACCGTTATCGATTTAGTCTCTCAGAAAAAGCTTCGCCACGTATTTTTAGTCGGCGGCTGTGACGGTAGCCGCAATGAACGTAGCTACTACACTGATTTTGCCCGTAGCGTTCCTCAAGACTGCCTGATAATGACGCTGGCCTGCGGTAAATACCGTTTTAATAAGTTAGATTTTGGCACGCTGGAAGGCCTGCCTCGCCTGCTCGATGTCGGCCAATGCAACGACGCATACTCCGCCATTATGCTGGCCGTTAAGCTGTCTGAAAAACTGGGCTGTACGGTCAATGACTTACCGCTCACGCTGGTACTTTCATGGTTTGAACAAAAAGCTATCGTCATTTTACTCACCTTACTGGCCCTTGGGGTAAAAGACATTTACACCGGCCCTACCGCTCCCGGATTCCTGACGGACAACCTAATGAGCGTGCTAAAAGACAATTTTGGTATGCGCTCAATTACCACCGTAGAACAAGATATGAGCGAGATCTTAAGCGCATAAGATCGACTTCACCTGCCCGGGCGCGGCTAACATCGCGCCCGATAATTCAAGGTTCATGATATGACAATGCCAACCCCTCGATGTCCGAATCAGATGCAGGTCCATAGCATCCGTCAGGAAACCGCCGACGTCTGGACGCTGGAGCTGATAACTCAGGACGTCTACCCTTACTTACCCGGCCAGTATGCATTGGTTAGTATTCGTAGCAGCCATACCACGCTTCGGGCTTATACCATTTCCTCCTCTCCCGGGCTCAGCCGATTTATCACGCTGACCGTACGCCACCAGCCAAACGGAGAAGGATCGACATGGCTAACTCATGAAATTAAACCGGGTAATACCCTTTGGCTTTCCGACGCTCAGGGCGAATTTACCTGCGCAAACAAAGCCGATAGCCACTATCTGATGCTGGCCGGTGGCTGTGGCATTACCCCCATAATGTCAATGAGCCGCTGGCTATTAGCCAAACGGCCGCACAGCGATTTGATTGTGTTTTATAACGTACGTACCCCGCCTGACGTGGTATTTGCCGAAGAGTGGCAACGGCTTACCGAACGTTATCCAACCCGGTTAACTCTTTACCTGATGGCAGAAAATGGCGCGACAGAAGGCTGCCTATCGGGGCGTATTTCATCACAATTACTTAACGAAAAAGTCGCTGATATTTCGCAGCGTACGGTGATGACCTGCGGCCCGGCGGCCTATATGGCCGAAGTTGAAAAAATCGGCCTCGCGATGGGCGTACCCGCTGAACGTTTCCATAAAGAGCAGTTTCACACCGCGGCTGAATGCGTTAGTGCCGACGAACCTCGCATTAACCTGATGATTCATAGCTTAAATAAAACCGGCAGCGCGCCGGTTGGAACCTCGCTGCTGTTCGCTATGGAGCAGAATAGCGTTCCGGTCATCGCCGCCTGCCGTTCCGGCGTTTGTGGTTCGTGTAAAACCAAGATCGTTAAAGGTTATTACACCACCACCAGCCAAATGACGCTGACCAACGATGAAATTGCGCAGGGTTACGTTCTGGCCTGCAGCTGTCGGTTAGACGGTGATGTCGAGCTGGCGTAGTTCTTATTGATATTTTCGGCGTTGAGCACCACGTCTTAAATGGCCAGTAAAGTAGTCTGGCTTAACGCCAATACTTATCGGCAACCTCAAGGGCCTGCTCAGGCCCTTTCTTTTTCAATATTGCATAACGCTTCGCAATAGAAAGATTTTTAGCCTGAAGACCGATCAATTTATGACCACCCTTTGCTATTTATGCTAGAGTTCAGAAAGATAACATTCCCATAACTTAATAAGAACAGTAGTCGGGCTCATTTTATGACGTCACAACGCATCTTAATTCTGGGAGCCAGTGGATATATCGGTCAGCGCCTTATCCCCTACCTTACATCACAGGGTCATCAGGTTACGGCGGCGGCCAGACGAATCCAGTGGCTAGAAGAGCAACATATACCTCACGTACAGTGTCAGTACGTTGACCTGTTCAAACCTGAAACAATCCCTCCTGCACTAAATAATATCGATGTGATCTACTATCTGGTTCATAGCATGGGCGAGAACGCTGACTTCCTCTACAGCGAAAAGAAATCAGCCCAGAATTTACAGCAGGCCTTACGCCATTCAAACGTTAAACAGATTATCTTCCTCGGTGCCCTGCAGCCAAAAGAAGGCAGCACGTCTCAGCATTTACTTGCACGGAAAATAACCGGTGAAATGCTACGCGCCAGCGGTATTCCAGTTACCGAACT
Organism: Budvicia diplopodorum; assembly: GCF_009800925.1. Classification (GTDB taxonomy): domain Bacteria; phylum Pseudomonadota; class Gammaproteobacteria; order Enterobacterales; family Enterobacteriaceae; genus Budvicia; species Budvicia diplopodorum. The sequence continues at coordinate 317,120 of NZ_WOYF01000001.1, forward strand.
GCGAGCGGCAATTATTATTGGCGCAGGCTCAGCGGCGTTTGAAGTGATGCGGGACATGGTATATAGCCTGCCAATCCTAACGCCACCGCGCTGGGTGCGTTCAAAATCATCACCGGTTGCGATAGAAAATCTATTGGTTTACCTGTCAGAAATACTCAACCATCCGTCCGATCTACATCGTATTTTTGACGTCGGCGGGCCTGAATATATTAGCTATCAAAATATGTTTGAGCGTTTTATTGCTATTACATCGAAAAAGCGCTGGATTATCCCCATTCCGCTGCCAACCCGGCTGATCTCAGTTTATTGGCTAAATATGATCACCACGGTACCAACCAGTATCGCTAAGGCGCTGATCGAAGGCTTAAAATATAATCTGCCCGCTGATTCAGAACCGCTACAAAAGCTGATCCCACAACGGTTAATTAACTACGACGACGCCGTATTAACCACCCTGCATCAAGAGCAGTCGGCGGTAAACTCCGCCGACTGGGGCTACGACCCGGAAGCCCGTGCTCGCTGGTGCCCCGATTATGCCTTCTATGCTAAGCATGCGGGTTACACCGTAAAAACGACCGCCAGCCCGGAAAACATCTGGAAAGTCGTTCAACAGATAGGCGGCCATGAAGGCTATTTCTATGCGAACTACCTATGGAAAATCAGAGGCTGGATAGACGACATGTTTGGCGGCGAGCGTCGCTATGGCCGGCCTGAAAAACGCCAGTTGGCCGTCGGCGATCGGATAGATTCATGGAAAGTGATCACCGTCAGGCCACTGCGCCAAATTGCGATGCTATTTGGCATGAAAGCGCCGGGGCTGGGAAGGCTAACCCTGAACGTTGACTGTGCGGACAAAATTCGTCAAATCGACGTTCGCGCCTGGTGGCACCCTGCCGGATTTGGTGGATTACTCTATTGGTTCGCAATGATGCCAGCCCACCTGTTTATTTTTAAAGGCATGGCGAAACGTATCGCATTTTTAGCGGAAGAGTTAGAGCGCAGCGCGCCGTCCGACGATTAATGCGGCAGCAGAACGCCAGCACCTTGCGTAAAAACCAGACCATAGCCGTTTGAGCCAGCTGCCGAGGGCTACCGTGGGTATTTGTCTAATAGCGCGTCCAAAATCGCCAGCGTCTCTACGTCAGGTACTCCGGAATAATCGGTTGGCCTGAAGTGCATTTGAAAAGCTTTAACCACCCGAGAAGTTTCTTCGTCCATCACGCCGGTCTCCGGCACCTGATAGCCATACCGGCTCAGGTTATTCTGTAATGCTTTGACATCAATAGCTGCTTCTGACCGGCGCTGAATCAAATAACGGTTAACCGTTTGAGCATCCGGCCATGCGCCAACGCCAGCGTCAGCTAACTTTTCCCACGGAAATAACGGGCCGGGATCGACTTTACGCCCCGGTGAAATATCGCTATGGCCAACAACGTTAACCGCAGCAATCCCATTACGCTGAATAATATCGCGCGACACCGCAATCACCAGCTCAATCTGGCTATCGGTAAAGGGCTGCCAGTGACCGATTCCCTTGGCTTTATTAAAGCCAAGGTTAACAATTTCAATTCCCAAAGACGTGTCGTTAAGGTTGGTACGCCCACGCCAATAGCTGGCACCCGCGTGCCAGGCCCGCATAGACTCAGGCACGAGCTGTAATGCAATCGGCTGACCATTCTGAGTGTCGGGCTCGGTATCGATCAGATAATGAACGCTAACGTTATCACCGGTAAGAATTTCCCGTGACGTCGGAAAATCTCCCGCCGTGTAATGAAAGACTAAAAAGAGGACCCGCGGTTCAGCCCCTTTGGCGCGATAAGAATCATCAACCCAATAATTGCCACGATGGTGTAAGGAGCTACAGCCCGAATTGAATAGGCTCAGAATGGCTAAAACCAACATAGACCAATAGCGCCAACCGTGACCCGATAAACAGCGCTTAGCTAAAACTGCCCTTCTCATCGTACTCGCTACCTTGTATTACCGTTATCGTTAGACTGACGTTCATTATGTCTACAAATTACCTCTTCTGTCCAAAACAGCCCAGCCTTATTTACCGCGCGTTTTTCATGAATATCATCAGGAGAACAAGAAATAGCCAAATTAAATGAAATGAAATGCGGCCCAACGATTAACCAACGGTGCAGAAGAAAACTTATTTTGAGCTGGCTGAAATACGCGACCTTATGCCACCAGCAGAAGGAAAACGCTGACAACCAATAAAATAGGATTTTATGTATAATAACGCTGATGTTGGCGAACGTGTTGTAACTCAGCCTATTGATTGAGTTGAAAATGTAGATGTCTGGGAAAATAATTTTAGTGAAACAATGGATAAAACAGCGAGTCTGGGTACTGAGTATATTAGCCATAGTGCTAATGGCGATAGCCTGTGCAAACTCATTGACCGGCAATGCACTAAATAGCTTTGGCATACTTCCCCGAACTAGCCGGGGGTTGATCGGCATATTATGCGCACCTTGGCTACATAGCGACTGGGAGCATGTATTTAGCAATCTACCTATATTATTAATTCTCAGCGCATTATTGATTACCGGCTCTGTGCGTTATTATATTGTTTCTAGCGTATATATTATTTTGTTAAGCGGCTTTTTAGTTTGGCTCTTTGCCCGTTCGGCGATTCATATTGGTGCCAGCGGATGGATTTTTGGCCTATGGGCTTTGTTGCTAGCCCGAGCCTTTACTCAAAGAAGAATTCTAGATTTTATTTTTGCCATATTGGTCTTTATCTATTACGGCACTATTGCATCAGGCATGTTGCCCGGGGTACCCAGTATATCGTTTGAAGCGCATATTGCCGGTGCTATTTCTGGTTTAAGCTACGCCCTGCTTACCCGCCGCAGAAACCCTATGATTAAACGCCTAGATTAATCAGAATAAATACCGCCATAATGACCAGACCAGAAAGTATATTCACCTCTGCTTTTTAGCATTAAACGCTTTATTTTATACACCGATTAAAGCACACTGGTTAACAGAGACGCGCGTAGCCATAACAAGATTTACATTATTAACAATATCGTGATCCAGCTCAAAATATATAAATCTGACGTCTAAATAACGTATATTTGATGTTTCTATTTTATGGATAAAGTGGATATGGACAACGCGGCACTTGAAAACTACTTAGCAGACACGCTTGCAGACATAGCGTTTCATCAGTCTAAACGTAATCAACTTAAGGCATTAGGGCAAATGCTGATGCCGTTCAGCGTTTTGTATAATTGTGGTTTTGGCTCAGTCAGCGCTCAGCTATTCTCCGTCCGACATTATATTAAACCCACTCTAATGCGGTTAGCGGTAATCATAAAACCCCACGGCATCAGCGGTACTCAGCCTAAAATTGCTTCATCCCCCCATTTTGCTCAAAAAAAATGCTGCCGAAACAAAATTCGTTCAATGCTAAGCCAGACCCTCAACGGTGCCGAAATCCGTATTTTTACTATTGTGGGCTATGGATTAACTGAATCCATCACTCTGCTTAACGGCAGCGTTAATCGGGCAAAGAGTGGCTCTCAGCAACAATCCGATAAACCGTGGGCGCAGTTTAGTTAAATGAAAAAGACGCTAAAACATGAAGGAACGGAGGTAAAGAAAACGAACATAGCATTTAAGTTTACCGTACAAGAAAAGGTGGATATACTCCCTGTCACAAGGAAGTTTTACCCTACGCAAAGATTGCATAAAGTTTCCTCACCTCGCAGTGCCCTCTATGCAAAACCGTTACTTTCTCTACAAAATAGAATACATATGAATAATAAAATAAAACGTATAACTCTTTGTTGTAGCATAGTTTTAACCTTAGCGGCCTGTTCTAATCCGCCATCGCGCAAAAACTATGATTACGCGCTTTCACAAGGGCAAATTGAATTAGCTGAGAAAATTTCGTTAGAAGAAGGCGTTGATGCCACTACCGATACGGCAACGGAACTTTTATGGTCACTTGAGGCCGGTGCAATATTACGTATCGCGAATCAGGTAGATCGCTCAACAAAGGTGTTAGACGGTAGTGAATTATTGATTAAAGACGATGAAACCCAAAATTTGGCGTCTTCAAGCCTGAGTCAGGCTGCATCAATGGTAGTTAACGATAACGTAATGAGCTATACCCCACGCGTTTACGATCGGGTGATGGTAAATACCTATAAAGCATTAAACTTTTGGCAGCAGGCTAACTTCAGCGATGCTCGCGTAGAATGGAACCGGGTCGATGACCGCCAACGCCGCGCCGCCGAATATTTCTCTAAAGAGATCAATGCACAAAAGTCTGAAGTTAAAAGTAATAATATCGGTAACAGCTATTCCCAATCAATGGAAGCGCTTGAAGGCGCTGGCATCGACGTTTCCAAGTGGGCACCGTATGACGGCTATATTAACCCCGCCTCTTTATACTTACACGGTCTGTACTTCCTAATTAACAGCGAGAGCGCTGCCGATTATAATAAAGCAAAAGAAAGCCTGAAACGTGCCTATGCACTAACCAGAAGTAATCAGGTTCGTGCTGATATTACGCTGGCTAACAAAGGTCGCTCAGTCGCTCCGGGAGTGTGGGTTATTTTTGAAAACGGTCTGGCGTCAAGAAAAGTTGAGCGGCGCATCGATCTACCGCTAATTTTACTGACCAACAAAGTTGCTTATACCGGCATGGCTTTACCCGTTTTAGAATCAGGGGCTCCGGCTTACCCTTACCTATCGGTAAACGGTTCTCAGAAGACTGAATCTCTTGCCAGCATGGATAAGATTATCGAAGGCGAATTTAAAACTGAATTCAACGGTATTTTGATCAAAGAGATCTCCCGGGCAGTTTTGAAAACTGCTGCTCAGGCAACAATGATGAACTCGGACAACAAAACGGTGAAGCTTATTGGCGCATTGACCGGTGTTGCCCAAGCCGTAAGCACACAGGCCGATATCCGCAGTTGGCATGCATTACCCTATGATTTTCAGGTCGCTTACGTCAAGTGGCCAAAAGGAGGACAGATTCAGGTCAGTCCTCCAGGAGGCGCAGCAATTAACGTTGACTTACCCGCAACGCCTCAGCCCGTAGTCGTTTATGTGAGAGTCGTGAACGCGAGTTCTGCTCCACAAATTAACGTATTAACTAGTAAAAATGCGATATAACTATCGCTCTGATCTTTAAACTGTATTGAGAACTTTAATAATGAACATTTTGAATAGAAAAACATTTCTTGCCGCTGCTCTAGCACTATCGTTAGCCGGTTGTGCCCAGGAAGGCGCTTATTATGTAGATAGTTCTTCTGATAGCGTTGCCGTTATGGGTCTGGATTACAAAGACTTCGAAATGGCTGCCAACAGCATGGTTGAAGATATGCTGAGTTCAGACCTACTGGTTCACCCACAAGGTGGCCGCTACGTTTTAACCGTTACCGGCATTATCAATGACACCGACCAACGTATCGATACCGATCAGTTAACCAAAAAGATCCGTACTAGCCTGTTAAACTCGGGCCGTTTTGTGGTAACCACGGCTATCAACGCCAACGGCCCGGAAGACGAAATGACGCGTAAAGTTCGTCAGTTACGTAATTCTAAAATGGTTAACCAAAAAACCGTTAAGAAAGATGGCCGCGTAATTGCCCCTGACTTCTCATTAACCGGTAAAATCATTCAACAAAATCAACGTGTAAATTCTAAAACACAGCAGGTTGAATACTATTTCCAATTAACGCTGACCAACTTGGATGACGGTTTAGCTTATTGGGAGAAAGAGTACCCAATCATCAAGCGTGGCGACAACCGCAGCGCTAGTTGGTAAGGTCGGTGTCGTGCTGGATGCCGACTTAATGGCATCCGGTACGGCGTATAATATTTTTAGCCATTAGGGCTTTCTTAATGAAAAAATGGATATTGGTACTTGTAGGCCTTTTGGCAGTTTCACCTGCAGTTTATGCAAAAATTGAAACTGTTGATGCTCAGGGATATGGCGAGACCTACGAAAAAGCAGTTGACGCTGCTTTGGCTGATGCCGTTCGTCAGGTTAACGGAATGACCGTAAGTACTCAGTCAGAACGCGCTGGTGATTATGTTCGTATTAAAGATAAAGCTGATGCCAACATTGAAGGAAAAGGCACCTACGTTCAGGATACTAAGAACAAAGATGACTCTTTCCTTGGCAACAAAGGTGTAAACAGTACTAACACCGAGAATCTGGACGTTAACGTTGGCGGCAACGCTAACCGTGAGGTAACCGTTAACTCGGGTAAAGCCGCACAGATTAATACCCAAAGTTCAGGTACGGTAAAAGGCTATAAGGTTAAAACCCGCGACTGCGATACGAAAGGATGTACCGTTATTCTGAGCGTAGAGATTGATAAGTTAGAGCGCAAAACGTCTCAAGCTAGCGCTAAGCGTGACCGTCTGGCCGTCATTACTACCGGTAACCGAAGCCGTTCAGGTTTTGCAAATTCTCTGCGTCAGGAAATTACTGACCGTATCGTGCAATCACAGCGTTTTACCGTTCTGGATCGCAGCACCACTAACGAAAAAGCGTTTGAGCAAGAAGAAGCGTTCTTAGAAGGTCGCCAGAGCAATGGAAGTGACGTCAGACAAGACGCTATTCCTGCTGATTACCTGTTGGTCATCAACGTCACTGAGGCGGGTGTCAATACAACAACCCGAGTAACCAGCGTTGATTTAACCGGTGAGTTTGACGTTTCGCGCACCAGTAAAACCAAAGTCACCGTTCGTTATTCACTGCTTGAAGCGGCAACTCACGGGATTCAATGGTCTGACTCTAGCGTATTTGAACAAGGCGGTCGTTATTTAGAAACCGCTCGCCAGCAAATCAGCGACGTGATTGCTGACAAAATTGTCAACAAGTTGACTCCAGCTAAAGTCGTTAGCGTAGCCAGCGGTAAAGTGATTATTAACCGTGGCGAAGCCATGACCTACTTAGGCGATCGTTTTGATATCTACTCTCAGGGCGAAGCACTTGTCGATCCTGATACCGGTGAAACCTTAGGGGCAACCGAAGAGAAAGTCGCTACCATCACCATTGATAGCATTAAAGACAAAATTTCTTACGGTACGGTTGAAAGCGGAAAAATCGAGGCTATCGAAAAAGGCGCCATCGCCCGATTAGCGCCGCCGCTACCGCCGGTAGAGAAGGCCTCTGACAATAAGAAAACGACTAAGACTAGCACCAAACCAAAGCCAAAAGCTGATTCGCAAAAGCTCGGCGATTCTGGTGGCGTTTTCCTCAAGTAAAGTCAGTTGGTCAATCATCATTAAACCAGCTAAAAAGCCAACCCTCGGGTTGGCTTTTTTTTTGTATTATTATCAGGCAATGATTCTTACCGGGGTATAACCAAAGCTATTGGCTATCGCGAATATGCAGGATACGCCGACGTTTTTGGGTAAAGCTACCCGCCGGAATATCGCTAGAAAGAGTCCAACTTAGCACGCTATTATCAACCCCCAACTGCCCGAAAGTTTGCGCTAATCGTTCCTGACAGCGAACGGCCAAAGCCTGATCGCCTTCAACTGATAGCGCTAACGCGGTCTTATTACTCAGCGTTAACTGATAGTCTGCCGTCAAAGGGAGCACTTGCGCAAATACTCGGGAGCAGACGTCGGCAAAAACCGATATCAATTCTCCGCCTCCCCTCTTCGCTGGCAGATTCAACACGTCGTCGCATCGCCCTTCAATACGATCAATAGCCATACTGTGGCTTCCACACGGGCAGGAAGTATTTCGCCTAATCAATACATCATCGAGGCGATAGCGGACGATCGGCTGGGTCGTTCGGGTGAAGTCCGTAATAATCGGGACAAAGCGGTCATCGTCTAACCACTGGGGTTCAATATGAATAAATTCTTCATTAAGGTGCATTGTGCCGTGGGAACAGGTGACACCAAGGAATCCTTCCGTTGCCTGATAAACCTCTCTCACATCGCCAAAAACCTGTTCTAACAAAGCCTTATCTAATGGCTCAAGAACTTCCGCTACGGAAATAACACACCTCGATTTTAGCGTGGTTTGCCCATTCGTAATAGCCAGAGCCAGTGCCCGTAGAACCTGCGCAGGGGCAACGATAATAGACGGAGAATAAGCTTCGAGCTTTATCAGCTGCGGCTCAAAGGCTGAAAACAGATCGAAGAATTCAAAAGAGATCCAGCGGTTATCAACTGAGGAATAGAGGTTGTTATTGGCCCGTAAAAATAGAGCTACCCTTTCTCCATGAAACAATCCTCTCGGCAATAATTTTGCCAGTAAAGCGCCAGCCCAACGGGCCTGCTCGTCGGGGCTAACAACAAAAACGCCGCGGCGATGAGAGGTTCCCGATGAGAGACCAACGCTAAAGCCGTTAACGGTAGGCGTAAAATCCCTCGATGACTCGGCATTCATTGCACATTGCAAAACCTCATCCAAATGCAGGCCAGCGGTATTCATCCGATCAAAATTAGCCATCATGGTGGCTTTATCCATCAGTGGCCACTCTGACATTGGTCTATTCGCATATTCGCTGAAGTAAGGGCTTTTAATTAACGTTTGACGAATAAAACCGGAGATACGCCGTTTTTGATAGTCTTCTAACTGCGGGCGAGAAGAGAAATGGCACTGTCGGGTTCGCCAGTAAGACCACAGAAGCTTCAATAATTTCATCAGAGTGCCCCTTCATGACTTAAGAGGATTTTTACATTGGCCTTATCTAACTGATGAAGATGGTTCAACGTCCGGTAATAAGCCTTACTGTCAGCCATAATGATATTGGCAATGCGGGATGGCCCGCGTAATTCTTTATAGTTTTTATCTGACCAGGCGGCATCGGCAGCTAACAATACCCAACCATCCTCAGTTAAAACAAAGGCGCCAATATGACCTGAGGCATGCCCCGGCAATTCGACTAACAAAACCTCACCGTTACTGTCAGGCAATATAAAAGCCCGGGTGAATGGAGCCAGTTCTTCGGGTAAATCGGTTACCTCAAATTGCTCAATAAAGGTCAATTGGGATTCAAATACGTCCGGCACTAATGCCGGAACAAACCCCTGCTTTAACGCAGAAAACCCGCAGAGTAACCGCGTTTTCTCCCAGCCGGAACCGGAGCAAATATAGTGAGTCTTCGTAAAATCGCGTAACCCGGCAATATGGTCACCGTGAAAGTGAGATAAAATTAGTCCGTTTAAATCACCGGCTAAGATCCCTTGTGAAAGCAGCTGTTGAGCTATCGATTGGGAAGATTCAAAATAGACCGGCGTTATTTTACGATAAATAACAAATACGCCCTTTCTGGTCGCATCATCAAAATGAGAGGCGTATCCGGTATCCCATAGCCAACGGCCGTTCCCTGCCTCAATAAGGTAGGTTCTTGCCGGAAAGGCGCACACGGACAGCCCTGCGCCTCTTAAAGCAACGCAGGCCACGTGAGTACAGTATCCCGCTTCAAAAGTGGTGATTTTTGCCATAGTTTTATTGATTAAACTCCATTTTCCTTTATCCAGCGAACGGTCAAATCAATACCATCATCAATGCTGTAGCGGGGAATATAGCCTAACTCTTGCCGAGCCTTAGTTGAATCCAGCGTCATATCAAAATTCAGCGCGCCCATGCTATAGCGGGTAAACGCAGGTTCACGATGGCTGTATTGCGACCACAGCTCCATTGAACCGGCAAGGCGGCTCAATATCCAGTAAGGAAGCGGTTTTATGCGGTATTCGATATTCAGGCGAGACAGCAATTGCTCAATCACCTGCTTTAAGGCCACCGGCTGCTGATTGGTTATATTATAGGCAGAACCGGAATCAATACCAGCACAGTCAGTTGCCAGCCACATCGCCTGAACGGCATTCATCACGAAAGTCATATCCATCAACGTCTCACCGCCGCGGGGAAGAGGCAGTACGCCATTACGCTGTTTAATCAACGATAATATTCGAGGAATGAGCACGCGATCTTCAGGACCAAATAACGCTCTGGGGCGTAAAATGACAAATGTTGTATCAGGGTATTGAACCACCGCTCGCTGAATTTCCTGTTCGGCCAGCCACTTGGTGTGAGCATAGTGATTAACCAGTCGTTCAGGTAAATAGTCTTCAGCAATATTAACGTGATGGCAAAAATTGAAATAGATAGAAGGGGTCGAAATATGAACAAAGCGCTTAATGCCCCGTTCCCCGGCCTGATTAGCTAAATTTCGGGTAGCGATAACGTTGGCCGCATAGAAATCATCGTACTTACCCCACGGGGAAGAGAGCGCAGCGCAGTGCCATACGGTATCTACCTGTGCCAGTAAGGCATCGCTCTGCAATTGGCTTAACTGAGATAAATCTGCAGGAATAAAGGAAATATCCTGCTGCTGTAGCTGAGCCCCCCGATGCAGATCGCGGCCGGTAGCAATAACATCGGTGCCCTGCTGCTTTAGATAATTCACCGCATTACGGCCTAAACCATGAGTCGCGCCGGTTACCAAAATAGTCATAGATCCCTCTCAAACTCAGCGCATTAGTATCAGTAATAAACCCAACATCAACAATATTGTGTTAAACATATCTTACCTTATCAAATGCACGGCTTTATAATTGTTAATAGACGTATCTCAATAATATGTTTCTTTACCCAACCGCTCACAAACACACGCTCGTTCGGCGCTGGCGTGCCACAGTTCGCATTGCATGGGTATTACTTCACTATTTATCATGGATTAGATGATGCCCAAACGTTGGCCATCGTCTTACCTTCAGTACTTGAGATAAAAAAGAGTCTAAACGCCTCAAACTTTTCCAATATGCTGAACGCATTTGGGGATTAACCGACGATGTCGACAAGCATAGAATTAACGGTGCGATAGCCCTTACCCGGAAATTTTTTGAAGATATGGGAATTCCCACTTACCTGCGAGCGTATGGGATCCCGGCATCATCCATTGATGATGCAATTCATTATTTAGAAACCTTTAGTTTGTTGCCATTGGGGAAATATAAAGATACAGACGTAATACAAGTTCGAAAAATTATGAGCTTAAGTTACTAAAATGAGCCGACAGGCTAGAATAGCGTTATAAATACTTGTTCATTTCCTATCGGCATACTATGATACTCTTATAACTCGGATACGCTTCTGTTCAAACCCTGTGTTATATCGATTTCCAGATATATTATCACCAGCCATAACCTCGAATTAATGCTGGGCATGGTTTATCTGGATTCACCTTTCAATTAATTCTATTAAAGTAAAAATATAATGAGCGATATTGATTATTTAATGATGTTCCGAAAATGTTCAAATCACGATAGCTTAGAGCGCCTATATGACAAACTAAACTATTCTTTAGCTGATAATAGCATTCTGGCTAATATGTATCGTGCCGCAGACCATCGCCGCGCAGAGTTAGTCGCAGGTAAACTCTACGACTTAGGTAAAATTCCTAAATCTCTTTGGTCTCAGGTTAGATAGTCTATTTTCATAATAAAAGCGACCGACAACCAGAATTACTTATCTCTTAATATTTCAGGTAGTTATAAAATTCAGCTGTTTAACATAAATATTTATAGCGCTGTATACTATTTTCTACCTGCTTTGTTTTTATTGTCCAATTTTTACGTTATTGCTTTTCTACATTACAATATCTCAATAGGACTGTGCCGTAATATAACGTCTATCTAAAAAGGATAGTTATGAGTATGGAAATAAAAATATACTAGCATACAAGTAAAACTATACGCCCTTCTAATATAGCATTAGTTAAATAAAATCGTATTTAATACGAGCCGTAAAATTAATATAAACTAAAGAAAAATCAAATAGCAATAAATGTAGAGTTAATACAAATAAGGCTAGGCCTATTGCTAAATTCTAACAATTGTAAACATATAATTTGCAGGCTACTTATAATTTTCCTTATATTTTTATACAGCAAATAGTGTGAAAATATATTATGTAGAATTATATCTCATCCCATGAATATCACTACCCCATGGTTAGCGATCAGCCAATAAATCAATAACACATTGAAAAACAACGTCATTACCCACTACATCCTATTGTTTTCAAATGGATAACATAGGATTAGTCGGCTTTTTCCGAATAATGATGACGAACTGATTGAAAAGAATGCTGTGTAGTAATATTGCTCTATCACTGATTTAATATTTCGTCAGAAAGAACATGATAAAAACCTCGGCCGAATAAGGCTGAAATGCCTAGCCTAAAGGCCAACCATCACCTATCGATGTAATTATATATCGGTAGAAGGAAAAGCATTAACTTAGGTTAACAACCCGCCAAATCGTTCAGTTGATGAACACTCAGTTTAAAGATACTAATTTAGCGTTGACAGTCTATGAGTAGCTAGATATGATGCGCCCCGTTCCAACAATTCCTCTGTAGTTCAGTCGGTAGAACGGCGGACTGTTAATCCGTATGTCACTGGTTCAAGTCCAGTCAGAGGAGCCAAATTTAACGCCATAGATTTTTCATAATCTATGGCGTTTTTCATTTTACTTTCTTCAATATTGATTCAATAAAATTATTGCGACAAACCTTGCCGTTGTCCCTTCGCATCAGGAAAGTTCAATGACCTGATTTGAGGCCGTTCAGGCTATCTCCACTCAGTCATTCACAATATATCCGGGCGTATCCCAGTCATCTAACGGAATAGGACGACTGAAATAGTAACCTTGGGCTTTCAAACAGCCGAGTTCATACAGTTTCTCTGCAACCGCCTTAGTCTCTATGCCTTCAGCAATTAATGGTACTGATAGCCCGTTAGCCAACCGGATGACCGCTGAAATAATAGCCTCACTCTTAGAATTTTCGAGTACGCTACAGACAAAATCACGATCGATTTTCAAACAGTCAAAATTTAAATTATGTAGATAGGAAAGGCTGGAAAAACCGGAACCAAAATCATCAATGGCAATAGACACGCCTAGGGCCCGAATCCGCGTTAGCTGTTCCTTAATAACAGCGTTACTTTCCATTATTAGCGATTCAGTAATCTCCAGCGTCAGGTTTTTAGGCGATAAATTAAACTCATCTAAAACGGTAATAATATGGCTATAAAGATCTGACTGCATAAGCTGGCTGACTGACACATTGACATGAATCTCGAAGTTTTCAGGCCAGCCAGAGCTGATTTTTTCAGACAGTTGGCGGCATGATTCACGAAGCATCCAGCGACCAATAGATAAAATTAAGCCCGACTCTTCAGCCAAAGGAATAAATATGGAAGGCGCAACCATACCGTAAACTTTGCTATTCCAGCGAATTAACGCTTCAGCGCCAATAACCCGATTATTTTCAAGGCTAACTATTGGCTGGAAATAAACCAAAAATTCATCGTTAACCAGAGCCTGATTCAAATTAGTCAGCATCTGGGTATTTTCTATGGCTTTAGCCATCATATCTGGATGGTAAACTTCGTACGCGCCACTCCCCTTCTTTCTGGCAGCCATAAGTGCAACGGACGCGTTTCTCAGGTTATCGGGCAGCTCTTTATCATCAAATCTATCTTTAGAGAAGCCAACATTGCCGGAAAACAGCAGCTCACTTCCGTCATCACTTTTTACGCTAGAAAAAATGTGAAGATACTTATTAATCTCTTGGGTACATATTTTATCACCGCCGCTATGGGGATAGCAGATAGCGAACTCTGTATCATTAATTCTGGCTAATAGCGTGTCGTCAGGCGCTACGCCCTGCAGTCGTTTAACAAACTCGCGCAGCAGCGTTTCACCCTGTTTATATCCAAGACTGTTATTAATTTTATTGACGTTATCCAAACTAATTAGAATCAATCCATTCCACAGGCTTTGCTCTTCCTGAGCCGCTAGCTCGCGCATTCTCTCCGTCAAGCCCTCTTTGCTTAATAGGCCGGTTACCGAGTCGTAGTAAACCTGCCGTTTTAGGCTCAGGAAAGCCTTTGAAAGCGTCGTAGACATCTCGTTAAATGCATCATTTAACAGCTTGATTTCTTTTAGTTCAAATCGGCTTTCTTTCGGCGGTGTCCATTTTAACTTAGCAATCAACCGGGCTTGCTTGGCTAATTCAAGAATAGGCGTTGTGATTCGAGATAGCGTGAACCAAGCCAGCGTCACGCCAATAATAAAAATAGACAGAATCAAAAATACGGTAACCATCCGGTCGCTACTAAATATTCCCACCAGATCGTCCTGTGGAACAATAACCACCATGCGCCAGTTAGTTAATCCTAGCTCTTCACCAACGAAAACCATTCGACCATAAAAAGTGTCCCCGTGAACCTCAAAGGTAACTTTAGAGATCTTTGGATTAGCAAGATACGGGGCAATGCTGCGAACGATCGGACTATCGCTGCTGGCGGGCAATAATAAGTGCGCATTACCCTGATTAGCCAACCCGGATAAAGTAGAAGGAGTACTTTTCTCAATCGTTGAGTGAGAAATAATCTCATTATTTCCATTAATGATAAAAATAACACCATTACCAAGGTTCGGTATGTTGCGAAGGTAGTGGTTAAACTCATCAAGCTTAATATCGCTAGAAACAACCCCGACATAGCGCTTATTGATATCATAAACAGGGCTGCTGTAAGAAATGCTGGTACCTTTCAAAGCATCCATATCTTGATAGGCCGGAGTCCAAGATGCAGTCTGGCTTTTATTCGTTTCACGATACCAAGGGCGCGTTCGGGGATCGTAAGCGTTAACGACGGTACGTACTGGGCTATCTACTGACAAATCGGAGTAAAAATTTAATACACCATGGGTTCTTGAGTCTTTTAAAATTAAGGAAAAAGTATCTTTCTGGGCTCCCCGGCTGATACCAACATAGTCACCGGTAATTGAGCCAAATGCTACTAGGCTAAGCTGTGGAGAATAAGGAAAAACCCGCCTCATGGTTCGTCTTAACGGTGACTCAAACTCCTGAAGATCCTTCATATCATCGACCAATAGCTCACGCATTGTCATCTCGACGGCAGCATTGGCCTGAATAGGAACCTTCAGGTAATTAAACAGATTATTATGAACAGTCTCTATTTGAGCCGAAGTTATTTTTTCGCCCAGAGTATTAAAAATAAGGTTTTCACTGCGAAGTTGTAAAAATATGGCCGAACCAAACATGATGGTCAATATAAGAACAAAAAGCGATGTAACCACCAGCTTTAAGGATACTGTATTCAGTATTCGCACATATTCACCACTTCTAATGATAAAACAATAAGTTATAGTCTAACTTCAACAATTCCTTCTGAGGTTACTCACGCTATCGTCCAAGAAAACTTATTGCTAAGGCCCAATTATCTTAAGTTTATATTAAATTGAATAACTCCCCCTACTGAAGCTAAAAGTATTTTCTAGAATGAATAAAAAATAAGAAAATAATATTGCGAAGACTTAACTTCATCAATTAACAACTAAATAGAATAGAGACAAAAAGCCCTACTTTTTTATAGCAACGTATTGATGCCCAGTTAACTAAGTGGCTAAATTTAAAGCAAACAACGGTGAAGTTGTCTGAAGTATGAGCAAACAAATCAGATTCACTTTGCGAGCTGTTGACAGCGTTGCTATTGCCGGATATGATTCGTCCCGTTCAAGCGATTCCTCTGTAGTTCAGTCGGTAGAACGGCGGACTGTTAATCCGTATGTCACTGGTTCAAGTCCAGTCAGAGGAGCCAAATTCTTGTATGAAGACGTTACTACGCGTTTTCAAACAGTTAAAAGTCAAGTAGTTATCAAAACCAGTTGTCCTTATAAGGGCTACTGGTTTTTTTATATCCGTAGTTTTTGGAAGCTGAATTGGAGCCTTGGGGTTCAACCCAAAAACGGAGCCCCCAGTTATGCGCGCTTCACCACCAGGGGTTCCAATCTCGGCTCGTCGCCTGATTTTGCAAGTGCGATACTGCGAAAGTAAATTTCAGGCAATAAAAAACCCCGCTGGTGAGACGGGGTTCTTTATTTTTCGCCCTTCGCGACAGGTCATCGTGAAGCGGCAGTGTGTGACAACACACCCTAACAAGTATACCCAGCACCAACAGGCAATGTAAGGGTTAGGTGCTGGCGTCGCGCTCCTTATAGAAAGGAGCAAGCGGATGAGCATGTTGTCTGTGATCGTCGCCGTGCTGGAGCTTATACTAGCTCTGTTACGGCTGATTAACCTGCTGAATTAATTCTCAGGTTGAAACACAGCTAAAGGGGAAGGCCCCTTCCCCTTTTAAGAAATATGTCGCCCAAACGGGCCAGCTTTATTCCCATCGCAGATAATAGCGTTGAAGATTAATCCTGCATTTTATCGAAAACGTAACGCAACAGGTACGCCGTTGAAGTGCGGGTTGGACGTATCTAAAGGAAGCATAGCCTGTCTCCTCAGCATGGCAAAATCCAGCTGACGCAGTAACTGGGCAATCGGCGACGCAGCTCGAACGACCAGTACGGCGCTGGAGATAGCGTTTGCCATTTCCAACGCCTGAGGTTTGTCCAGCGGGCGAATTTCCAGCCCCACTTTATCGAGTGGAATCAGCGAGGTTTCCTGATGCCACACGCCGGTATCCACTTCCCCCAGAAAAACCAAACGCGGCAACAGCGTAAAATCCACTTCCACGTAATCGCAGTCTTGTTCAGGAAACTGCGCCCGGGTCAGCCGTTGATGATCGCTGGAATGGGAATCGATCCCAACCCGGGGACGACGGCTGCCTGCCACTCCGGTTTTTTCCACCACTACCAGACTTTCCGGGCGGTAGTAACTACCGTTGCCAACGTCAAACATCTCATAGTTTGGTGTCAGGGGATCTGCCAGTAGCATTTGAGCCGAACCCGAAGAGAGCAGAACGATATCCGCAGCATCGTTTTGGAGAGCGGCAAGGCGCGAATATGCACCGCGCAAATAGCTTACTGTTGCTGCCACATCCCACTGACTGCACTGTTGTGCGAACGCAGAGGCAATCTGAGTCGCTTCCTGTGAGCCTCGCGGCGGGAGAAGAATATGCACGGGCGGCATGCGCGCGGCATCCCAGAGCTGAGAAAAGTTCCAAGAGACCACAAAGGTCCCCTGATGACCACGGGAAACAAGAGCGACAGCGCCAGATTTTTTGAGTTCCTGCAGCGCTTTTTGCACCGTACCGGAGCCTATTCCCATCACCTCCTGAAACCAGGAAGTGATGGGCAGTCGGCCAGACTGCCCGAGAGAGATAATAGTACGGGCAATAAATGCGACCGGAGAAAGCTGTTTTATATCGTTCGTAATAACCGTCATTGTTTCCATCAATTTTTATCATTCCAGAAGCAGCGACGCCTGTTCAACGCTCTGTTTTTCATGCACTACAGCATGCAAGGCACGAAGCACGCTAGCAGGCTGCTGCGCACGGAAAATACGCCGTCCAAACATCACCCCTTTCGCACCCGCCTGCATGGCGTCGGCAGCCAGTTGCAGCGTGGAGTGCAGGTCTTCACCGCCCGCGCCACCCGCAAGCAGTACAGGAGTATAGCAAGTGCTTGTAACTGCGGCAAAATCCTCAACGGAACCGGGCCACAGTGCTTTCACCAAATCGGCACCAATATCCGCAGCAATGCGGCAGTACATACTCATCACTTTCGCGCTGAGCGCGTCCGGATCGATCCCTTCCAACGCGGAGCGTGGCTCGATAATCAGCGCAATACCGTGGCGTTCGCAGTCACGGGCGATACGCACGTTGCGGGCAATCTCTGCCTGCTCCAGCGCCGTATCTTTCTGGCCCAGATACATATAGGTCATTACCGCATCGATGCCACACGCCGCCACTTCGCTGATATCCGCAAGCTGCGCCAGTACGCCTTCGCTACGTCCGTCTTTTCCGGGTGTATAAATACTACGGGCATGGTTCTTCCAGTCTAGATGAAGAACAAATCCCGGCCGATCGCGGCCCACCCAAGTCTTTTCAACCAGCGGGATCATGCCTGGTGACACCATCACGCCGTCAGCACTGCGCAGTTGAGTAAAGACCGATTCAATTTCACCGCGCGTTTTCAGACCGGATGGTGGGCCGGACATTACGCCGTGAGAGGCCGCAACTACCACCGCACACCCTGTTTCCGGGCGCAAAATACGACCTAATCGAATAGCTTTTCCGGTACGGGAATCCATGTTGATCTCCTTCACAAAGTTGATAAAACCGTTTAAATGCAATTTGCAGATTTCTGCAAATTGATCGTATATTAGACAAACACATGATGTCAACGAAATATACCCTGCACGTTCTTGCCTCACCCAACGACAGGGAATTATCTACCGCAGTCACAACAGGAGTAGCTATGTCCAACATTTCCCCTCTCATTAGCGCGCTGAAAAATATCATGCCTGAAAAGCAGGTTTTGACCGACATCGATACGCTTCAGGCGTCAAGCCACGATACCTGGCCGTTATCTACCAAGCTGAGACGTTTAGGGTGCCATGATTATCAGGCGGATGTTGTGGTAAAGGTCACTGATGAACAGCAGATCCAACAGGTTTTGGCTCTGGCGAGAGATTACGATACGCCGGTTACGCCGCGCGCGTTAGCATCTTCCGTTACCGGCCAGCCTCTGCCAACCCGCGGGGGTATCGTAATGGACCTGAGCGAAATGACGCAGAACCGGGAAATTAATACCACCAATATGACGGTGGAAGTTTCTACCGGCTATAACGGCGGGGAACTGGAAGATGACCTTCAGCAAATGGGCTGGACGCTGGGCCATTCACCGCAGTCGCTTTATCAGTCCAGCGTTGGCGGCTGGTTATCAACGCTTGCGACCGGGCAGTTTTCTTCTTACTACGGTGGCATTGAAGATTTGATCACTGCCTACACCGTGATCCTCGCTACCGGCGAACGCGTGCGTCTAAAGGCCTCGCCGCGCGCCGCGATGGGGCCGGATCTGCGCCAGCTGTTTATCGGCGCGGAAGGAACGCTTGGTATCGTGACGTCAGTACAGTTGAAGATGTTCCCGCTGCCGCAAACGCGCCTTTACGACTCGCTGGAGTTGCCCTCCGTTGAGGCGGGACTGAATATCATGCGCGAACAGGCGATGGCCGGGTTACGTCCTTTTCTGCTGCGCCTGTACGACACGGCTGAAGCACGCCACGCCATGCAAAACCCCACACAGAATAAACCGGTGATGTTTCTCGGTACTCAAGGCGTTGATGCCGTGGCCCATGCCGAAATGGATGCCTTTATGACCATTGTCCATCGTCACGGCGGAACATCGATCGGCACTGAAGGCGTGCTGAAATGGATGGATCGGCGTTTTGATTTTTCCACGGTGGAAAAGCTGCTCGATACCACCGGTGGTTTTGCTGAAACCATTGAAGTCGCGCATACCTGGGACGGCATCGCCAGCCTGTATCACGATTTAAATAAAACGCTAACCCCGCTGGCGGGCGAAGTGTTATCGCATTTCTCCCATGTCTATCCCCAAGGCACGTCAATGTACATGATCCTGCTGGGGCATGAAGAAACTGACCAACTCGCGGTGGACAAACTGCGCACCGTCTGGCGGGAAACCATGCGCGTTTGCCTTGAGCATAACGCTGAACTGTCGCACCACCACGGCGGTGGACTAGTGCGCTCCCCTTACGCCCGCGAGTCGCTGGGATCGGCGCATTTGCTGCTGCGTCGGGTAAAACACGCGCTCGATCCGAACGGTATTCTCAATCCCGGCAAACTGGGGCTATAACTGGGACTATTAACGAGGGGTAATCACCATGTGGTTTCTCGGCATTGATATCGGCACCACCCATATAAAGATCGTTGGTATCCGCGAGGACGGTGCGCTGCTGCCGGTGAGAAAGTGTCGTACGCCCGTCATCTCGCGTGACGGACTGACATTTCACGATGCACAAGCAGTGTGGCAAACCCTGTCGGCACTGATCGCCGAGTACTCACAGAGCGAGGCAACGGCCTGTGGCCCGCTGGCGGCAATCTCAATAGGAACGTTTGGTCAGGAAGAATCGGTCGCGGTCAATTCAAGCGGCGATGTTATCTACCCTTCGCTGGCATGGTGGGAAAATTATCCCCAAGCGGCGTTAGACGTCGAAACCCATCAATGGCTGGACAGCCAGGAGCACTACGCTGTCTCAGGCATGCGATCGCGCCCGAATCAAAGCCCCGAGCGCCTGAGTTGGATCCGCCAGCACCATCGGGATATTTGGCAGCACATCGAGCAATGGGTCGATTTCGGCAGCTATGTGATGTGGCGTTTGACCGGAGAATGGCGAGCCTGTAGCTCGCAGGTCACCCACTCCCAGTGCATCGATCTCAAATCTATGCGGCCACATGAGCCAACGCTGGAAAAACTCGGGTTAAGGCCAGAGCTGTTTGCCAAAATCGCAGATACCGGAGAGTGCTGCGGGGAAATCCGCGCGGGCAGTCTGCCCGGTGTGGCACTGTATCCCGGAGCCAGCGTGTTTATTGGTGGTCACGATCAGATCGTGGGCGCTTGGGCAGTACAGAGCCACCAACCCACCAATGTCTTCGACTCGATCGGTACGTCCGAATATCTGATGGTGCTAACGCCTCATTTTCCGGATACCGCCATTGCCTGGCAACTGGGTGTGGATATCGAACGCACTTGGCAGCCGGGCGAATACGTGATGGGCTGCGCCACCCCTTCAGGCAAGATCATTCAGACGCTGGCAGAACTGCTGTATCAGGGAGACTACGGCCTGCTTTTCAACGATTTACTTGAAGAAGGCCATACGCCGGGGCTGTCGGTTTCGGTCAATGAAGATGAAGGGCTGGGGCTATTTTCACTGCATCACCTTAATGCAGGCGTTCGGCCAGCGGATGTGGTTCAGGCAACGCTTAATCACATCGCCGATCGGGCCTACCGGCTGCTGACCCATATGTGTGAAATCGGAGGGATCCGTCCGCAGGATGCGGTGCTGATGGGATCGCTGTTCCAGCGTCAGGAGATGCTGGAACACCGCAAACGCCGATGGCAGATGCCGCTTTTTGTCAGCAAACTCGCCGAGCCGGTCGCCACGGGTGCCGCCACCATCGCCCGCGAAAGCTGGCTTATCGCAACCAATCAGGAGGACCGCCTGTGAACGTGATTATCGCCTCGTTGAATACCGCCATCGAACGGCTGTTACTGGTGGATAAACAACAGCCCGGGCAGGTACACCGCCTGCTGGACGACAAAACGTTGGCCGGCGGCAAAGGCGTGAACGTGGCGCGGGTGCTGCGCCAGCTACGGCCGCAGTTAGACAACGCCCCTGCCCCGCTGCTGGTCGGTTTTCTGGGCGGCGCAACCGGCCGCCTGTGTCGGGAACTGCTGGAACAAGAGCAACTGGCCGGGCGTTGGTGCGATATCGCCGCCAACACCCGTATCTGCGAAGTGGTGACGGAGCAAGCTTCGCCGGAAAAAGCCAGCGTGTACAACGCTGCCGGGCCGGAGATCCAGCCGGATGAACTCACCGGGCTACACGACATGCTCGCCGATGAAATGCAGGAAGCCGGTGCAGTTATCTGCACCGGATCATTGGCGAAAAACCTGGCACCGGACGAGTATGGCTACTGGATTTCACTAGCGCGAAGACATGGGGTGCTCTCGCTGCTAGATACCCACGGACCGGCGTTGTTGCAGTCCGCCGCGGCGCTGCCGGACATCATCAAAATCAATCGCGACGAGCTGCAGCAGGCCAACGCCATATCAGGGGGCGATCTTCCCAACGACTGGCTGGCGCGGGGCGTTCGCTGCGTGATCGTCACCAACGGGCAGCAACCTACTCTGGCACTCACACCGGACGGCGATTACCAAATCACGTCTCCTGTGGTTGATACCGTCAGCCCGGTAGGCTCGGGGGATGCGTACTGTGCGGGACTGATCGCCAGCCTGCTTGCACGCCCCGACGCGGGTTGGGTGGAACACTTACGGCTGGCGGCCGCCTGTGGTGCTGCCAACGCCGCCAGCCCAACGGCGGGTCTTTCCGCCGATATCTCTCTTTTCGAATTACAACAACGCTGCGTGGTACGCGCTGTTTCGTCACCCGCTTGATAACGGAGAGTATTATGGTCAGTCATGCACACGTCACCGCAAAAAATGTCTGGATGCGTAACGTTCTGTTGATCTCGTTCGTTACCGCCGTCGGCGGATTTCTATTTGGTTTTGATAACGGCAGTATTTCAGGCTCGGTCGGCTTTTTACAAAGCAAGTTCGCTCTCGATGCGGACGGCATCGGCTGGATGACCTCATCGATTATCGTCGGTTGTATCATTGGAGTTGCTCTGGCTGGCCCACTGTCGGACGCGATTGGCCGTAAGAAGGTCTTGCTGCTAACCGCACTGATTTTTATCTTTGGGGTGCTGGGTCAGGCGATGGCGACATCGGCCGAAATGCTGGTGTGGTACCGCATTCTGGTTGGTATCGGTATTGGTGTGGAAACCACTATTGCACCACTTTACATTGCGGAAGTCTCACCGGCGCACATCCGGGGGCGGCTGGTATCGTTGAATCAATTGTTTAACTGCATCGGTAATCTGGCAATATTTTCTATTGCGGCGGTTATCGCCAGCAGTGCCAGCGAAGCCTGGAATATTGAATACGGCTGGCGAATTATTTTTGCCGCCGGTATCGCCCCGGCAATCGTATTTTTGTTTCTGCTGGCGAAAGTGCCGGAAAGCCCGCGCTGGCTGATTCGCAAAGGGCGCGATGAGTCTGGCCTAGACGTACTGCGCAAAATCAATCCGGATGAGGCCACTGCCAAAGCGCAGCTAGAGGCGATTAAATCCGCCCTGCAAAACGAGCACCAATCGCACCTACGCGAGCTGTTCAAGCCACGGCTGCGTAAGGCGCTGGTGATTGGTTTTGGCGTGGCGCTGTTTCAGCAAATCACCGGCATCAACGCCATCTTTTACTATGCGCCGGAGATCTTTAAAACGGCAGGCGTCAACGTTAGCGGCGCGATGTCCTTTACCGTGCTGATTGGCGTAATGCTGGTTATCTCCACGCTGGTATCCATGTGGATAATCGACAAAGTTGGTCGCCGTTCGCTGCTGATTTTCGGCTCTATCGGTATGGCCGTTTCCCTCTGCTGTACCGGGTTGCTATTTCGCGCCAGCGAAACGCACACAACCCTGTTGTTGATTTGTATTCTGGCCTATGTGGCGATTTTCGCCGTTTCATACGGTACGGTCGCTTACGTCATTATCTCAGAGATTTTTCCGATCCACGTGCGCGGCACGGCGGTGTCAATCGCCACCTTTGCGCTCTGGGGCGGTAATTTCTTTGTTTCACGCTTCTTCCCAGTATTAGTAGAAAACATCAGCGCCGCTAACACGTTCTTCATTTTTTCCGGCATATCCGTCATCGCATTAATTTTCGTTCTCACGATGGTACCGGAAACAAAAGGAAAGACTCTTGAAGAGATCGAGTTTGAAATGCAGCGTAAGTAGGACTCAGGAAAAACAACAGTAGCGGAATGAATAATGCAAAAGAACTAACTATAACCCTACCATCTCAGGAGACAATTTATGAGACCTGGAAAGATATTACACCCACAGATTGCCTACGCTTTAGCGAGCTTAGGACATGGCGATATTGTGCTGGTTACCGATGCCGGGGCGCCTATTCCTGCAAACGCGAACCGAATCGACCTTGCTTTCTGTGCCGGCAGCGTAGACCTTCTTGAAATATTACGCGTTCTGAGGCAGGAGATTTTTATTGAAAATGTCATTTTTGCCGAAGAGGTTCCGGACAATAACCCCAGACTTTTTCAAAGTGTCACGGAGATATTCACGGCTTCCGGCGCAGACTTTACCTTAATCCCTCATGCAAAACTTGTTTCTGATATCTACAGTAAAGCCAAACTGATTATTCGTTCTGGCTCATTGATGCCATGGGGTAATTTTGGGCTGGTTGCCAGCACGGATCCCGATGCTTGGTTTGATGACACAATGAAAATCATCCCAGAGTACGTTGAGAGGTCGAATCGCATCAAAAACAAAGCGGTCCCCAGAATAAATAAAGCTAACGGAATGGTGTAAAAAATGAATACAACGCATCATATGAGTTATAAATTATCGCTCATCGCCTCATTAGCCGGATTATTGTACGGGTTCGATTCTGCCGTGGTTTCCGGGGCAATCTCTCACATTAGTAAATATTTTATGCTTGACGCTATCGGCACCGGATGGGCGGTCTCTTCAGTGGTGCTCGGTTTTATGATAGGTGCTTTTAGTGGGCAATTTATCACCCACTCACTCGGCAGAAGAAAGGCCCTGATTATTACCGGAATGCTGGTGTTTCTGGCCGGGATTTTCACGGCATTTCCCTACAATTTCACCATGTTTATACTCTTCAGAATTATTGGTGGAATTGGTGTTGGTTTAGGCTCGGCAACTGCACCGATGTATATTGGCGAGATTTCAGCACAAAAGATACGCGGAAAAACCTTAGGCTTTTATCAGATGATGATCGCATTTGGTATTTTATCTGTCTATCTGGTCAATGCGCTGATTGCCAGCTGGACATCCGATCCAGAATGGGGAACTAACTACTCATGGCGGTTTATGCTGGGTGCGATGGCGGTTCCCGGCTGCCTGTTTATGATCCTCGCCTTCTTTTTACCCGAGTCGCCGCGCTGGTTAATCAATAAAAACCGTGAGGCCGAAGCCGACGATATTCTGAAATATGTGAATGGCAAAGACTATGACAGCAAAGCGGCTATTGCCGAGATAAAGCATTCTTTTGTGCATAATAATGCGTCATCAAAAAATGAATCGTTATTTTCAAGAAAATATAGACGAGTTTCATTCATCATTCTTTCTATGGCGTTATTGGCTAATCTTTGTGGCATTAATGCTGTTTTATATTATGGCAACGTCCTGTTTGAAAACATCGGTATTGCCACTGCGCAAACGGCATATTATCAACAGGTTATTATTGGTATCGCCTTCTTTGGCGCGGCGGTATGGGCGGTTTATCGTGTTGAAAAATATGGTCGGCGCAAACTGCTCATCATCGGCTCCTTTGTCTGTTTCGTCACCATAACCCTGCTCGGGATTTTAATCTGGATGGGTGTCACCAGCATTTTTATGCTGGCGCTGATCGTTATCTATATTCTATTTTTTGGTGGGACAGTGGGGCCTATTTTATGGATCATTATCCCAGAATTATCGCCCAATATGATTCGTGATAAGTTGATGTCTTGGGCGACATTCCTTATCTGGACGGGAAGTTTTATTGTGTCACAGACGTTCCCAATGTTAACTGACAGTGTACTGCTAACTGATTTATTCAATGGCAGTTTCCCATTCTTCTTATATGGCTTATGTTGCCTGTTGTGGTTTTTACTCAATGTATTTTTTGTGACAGAAACGAAAGATAAATCTCTGGAACAAATTAGTGCGGAGATGAGTAAAACGTAACGCCTATGCTGACTGTGCCTGTCGAGGGCAGTCAGACAACCACGATACTATAGCTGAGTGTTGATTGCTGGATATCAGAGACCAGTGGCATGAGAGCCATTTTAATTTGAGTCAAAAAATAATCCCGGCCATTTTTAACTTGCGCCGGGATTTTTAACTATTGGGAGTCAGCCGATGTAATAATCCTGAATCAAGACTCAGGCTATTCTATTGATACGTCAGGTCGAGTACCGCCGCACTATTGGCCGTTCCCGGAAATATAGGCACTTTCGTTTGATAATACCGTGCCTGAAATGCCACGTTTTCCATCGTAGATGCGGCATTCACCAGATCGATCGGTTGATTTAGTACCATGGGTACCGAATTATAGAGAATTTGCACCCCTACGCCATCAGCAACGCCGGGAGTGCCTTCACCCGTTAAGGCCAGAATATCGTTAGTCGCGGCGGCACTGCTCTTTCTGCCTTCCAGCGTGGCCGTAATTTTCGCCCCTTCGTTCTGGCTACAGTCAAATATAACGTTAAAGGTTTCAAGATTATTTTTTGGCCCCACGGCCCCTACTTCTGCCGAGTTCTCACCTAAATTAATATTAATATTTGGTGTGGTAGTCGCGCACGCCAGATTTTGTACCGTCACATTTGTCGACCCAGACAGCGTAATGCTACCCACAACGGCACCGGGCCGATATACCGATGACATCATTTCACCAGGAAAGGTGAGCAATCCTGATTGAGGCGTATCAATTAATATCAATTCATATCTATATACTAATGAAGGAATATAATCCTCACTAAATAGATAGGCAACCCAAAAGTTATAGGTTTTTGGTGGAGCAATAATTGCCTCACCATACGAATCCGCATTCGGCGAATTAGAATAATAGAATTTAATGCCTATTGATGGGTTCAGTGTTCGATATACATCGGAAAACCCCGGCACTGGCGATGACAAATTACTATATCCGAAAATATAGCTATTATCTCCATAGCCACATGAGACACTAGTTGTTCCTGCATTTACCCATCCACCAGAGTTATATACAACAGTCCCTACCGATGTATTCCGTTTAACACTTATCACACTGGGTAACATCGGTGTCGCATAAATTGTGCCATACCCAGAATTAAACGCGCATCCGGCAAACGACACATTAGAAATCAATAACAAACCAATAAACAAACTCAATAGTGTACAAAACCTATTTATTAACAAAGTACCATTACTCATTACTTAGTACCCCACCCTACAATGCTCATAATAATGTAAGTTCCAGCTCGGCGTTATTATGCGCTACTCTCGATCGTTTCAATCAAATAAGCAGAGCCTTATTTCAACGGCCCGCGCAGAAATCCCGTATATCAATCATCCGATTATAGCACATGGTAATCTAATTTCTGTACCCACTGGGGCACAATCATGCCCCTACTGTGACGCACTTTCTGAGCTTTTTTCGACTTTTTAATATAATAATGCTGAAAAGTAAAATAGGCCCATTCAGAGTCTGTAGTGGGTAAGATTATTGATGATTAAGTAAGGTATACAGCCGCATCAAAAAGTGGAGTATATGATTTAAACAATATTAGTCGGCCACTTTATTAGTGAGTTAGCGATCTCCGTTAATAGGATAGAATCACTCGAAGTGACGAACAGGGCCTAATTAAAGTTAAGCCCTGTTCTTTTTATTGATATGTCAGGTTAAGTACAGCGGTACTGTTGGCCGTTCCCGGATATATAGGCACTTTTGTTTGATAATACCGCCCCTGAAGCGCCACGCTTTCCGTCGTGGATGCGGCATCCATCAGATCGATCGGTTGATTTAATACCATGGGTACCGAATTATAAAGAATTTGCACCCCTACGCCATCAGCAACGCCGGGTGTACCTTCTCCCGTTAAGGCCAGAATATCGTTAGTCGCTGCGGCACTGCTCTTTCTGCCTTCCAGCATAGCCGTAATTTTCGCCCCTTCGTTCCGACTACAGTCAAATATAATATTAAAGTTTTCAAGATTATTTTTTGGCCCTACGGCCCCCACTTCTGCCGGGTTTGCCGTACCTAAATTTATATTAACGTTTGGCGTGGTGGTGAAACAGGTGAGGTTGAGCGCATTGACATATGTCGTCCCGTTTACTTGTAATCTTCCGACAACTCTCCCTGGCGCATATGTCGATGACAGCATATCGCCAGAAAAGGAGATGGAGCCTGATTGAAGCGCATCAATGGCGATGAGTTCATATTTATACACTAATGAAGGAATATAAGGTTCGCCATTGTTATAAGAGACATAAAAGTCATTGTTCACTTGCGGATACTTAACCGTCACACCCCAAGCATCTGCATTTGGTGTATTAGCATAATAGAACTTAATGCCTACCGATGGATTTGATGTTTTATAGACATCGGTAAATCCAGGCGCTGGCGTCATTGGATTACTGTATCCATAATAAAAGTTATTGTTCCCACGATCACACCAAAGTCGGGTTGTTCCGGCATTTACCCAATTACCTGAGCTATA
The DNA here is from genome assembly GCF_009800925.1 of Budvicia diplopodorum. Lineage (GTDB taxonomy): Bacteria > Pseudomonadota > Gammaproteobacteria > Enterobacterales > Enterobacteriaceae > Budvicia > Budvicia diplopodorum. The sequence goes on from NZ_WOYF01000001.1 coordinate 344,973, forward strand.
CAGCACGGTTCCTGGTGCTACATTTCGTTTTATACTCAGCGAACTAGGTAACGTTGTATAACCAACAATCGTGCCATATCCGTTCTCAAACGAACATCCGGCAAATGATGCATTAGACATCAATAACGAACTGATTAATAAACCCAATAACGCACCGAGCCTATTTATTAACAATTTATTCTTACTCATAACTGACTATCCTTAACTCAGGAATGTACTTCCCGCTTTGCACATGCCCTATTCTTATCCGCTTCAGTCAAAGAGAGTGGCTATATTTCTCTTCAGCCGTCTTCACACTAATTTCCCGTACGGGTCAGTTGCGCAACGATATACAAACGTTTACTAACAGAGAAACATAAAAGACATACCAATTAAGACGACTGCCACTTCAACTAATACAGCCGTTTAATCGTAGCTAAAGGTCACCATCATCACACCGTCTATCGTTCCACTCGTTACGTTGCCAGTCGCACTATACAGTCGAGCAGAAAAATCAAACGAGGCGGTATGTAGATCGGGTGAAATGGCTTTACTCATGGTAGACAGGTTTTGAACTGAAGTATCACTCCAGTTAGACCCAGCAGGAATGACTTTTATCCCTACGTTTTGCGCTGTGCCGTTATTCGCAAATGCGCTGCTATCGTCTGCATAAGCCCCACCTATAAACGTTGCGGTGGCTACGGTGGTACTAGGAGGGCAGTTCGATAAACTGATACTGAAATCCCTTATGGTTGAAGAATAAGATCCGGCCACGCTCAGATCCTGTTTCTTTATTTTTCCAAAACTCACTTCTTGTGTGCTGACATCGACAACGCAGGGCATCGCATTGAACCGCCCCGTGATATTAATATTAACGGTATCAGCCCATGCAGCGAGACCGAGTGACATCAGCACGATCAACAGACTTAAGCGATATAACTTGTTTTTCATAAAAACCTCGATCTCATCAGAATTAATATTTTCATTTCACTGATAAGTAATGTTCAGCACAGCGCAACGGGTGGCTTCCCCCCTACTGACACGATGCATTCAGGATGTGTATGCCCGTTTCCGACGGCGTATCCGGTATACTGTAGTTAACCGCGCACTGCTGGGATGAGTCATCTCCCCACTTCACGTTTAGCTTTCCACTCGTATCCATTCCGCTCAAATAAACCTGGCCTTCTTCTCCTACAATGTTCGCATTATCACTGGTTTTATTCGCACTGACGATTGCACCAAAAGGAACAAACTCGCCGTTGCTTTGGCGTAAGGTCAGTAACCCCCGAAGACCAACGCTAGGGTTGTATTCAGCGCGAACAACCGCACCGCGAGTAGGCGTAACCATTTGGCTGGTCAGGGTCATATCTACGTCATCAGAGAAGGAGGTTGTATCCAGTGATACCACGTTTTTACGATATGCGGTGACGTAAGGAACCACGGCATATCCCCGCCAGTCGGTGCGAACGCCAACGCCGTTGGTTACGCCAATATTATCGGCGCCCGGCGCTTTCACCAGTGCGACCGTCTCACCCATGGATTGAGATAATGTTAAACCATTGGCATGTAACATCATGCCGCCTTCTAGGCCATAATTGACTCGGTTGATATTGCTATCATAGCTATATCCAACGTTAGCCCGACCATATCCACCCCGGTAATCTAGGCCCGCGTTACCGCTGTTGCCCTCGCCCTGACTGGTATAGCCTTGGTTGACGTTATAGGTAAGGTTATTATTTTTTAACAGACTACCGCTGACGCCAACATTATTGCTGGTCTTGCCATTACGGCTGGTGTTTAAACTGTAGTTGGCATAGCTATTGGATAGCCACGCATCTAACGGCACGCTGATATTCAGTGAGAATATATGGTCCGTGAGATGAGTTCGGTCACCGTCGCTATCAACACTATTTTTATTGTAAGAGTAATTTAGTCCGTAGCTAATGCCGGACCAGTTATTGCTATAGCCAAGGCTGGCCGATTGATTACTATTTTCATTCCAGTAATCTTCATCGATGTAGCTGATGGAAAAACTACCCAGACTTTCGCCAATGTCCTGACTTACCGACATCTCCTGCCGACTCTTTCTATGGTCATTGCGGCTGTCACCAATATAACGGCCATTGGTATAGCTATTTAATGTGTCCGTCAATGAATAGAAGCCTTCAGTAGAATAACGGTAGCTGGCTATTGCTAGGTTAGTGCCCGTTTCAATGAAGTTTTTACTATAACGAACGCGCCAAGACTGCCCTTCTTGTTCCCGATCGGGTAGATTATCGACGGTGGCTTTAGCCTGCTCCACATCCACAGACACCGCACCGATATAACTCATGTTCTTGCCCAGACCGAACATAACGGATTGATATACATTACCTGAAGCCTGTACACCACCATAGCCAGTCATCGCCCACGGCAAGCCATAAGCCATTGCGGCCTGAACAAAAGGTTTTTTATCGATGTCAGAACCAGAAGGTCTATATTCCCCACCGACCAGACTGTATTTAAACCGCCCTTCTCGTTGTAAAACAGGAACGGCAGCGTAAGGAACTAAAAAGTTCTGCTCAGTACCATCAGCCTCTTTAATCGTGACGTTTAAGTCACCGCTGCCCGCCGTTGGGTAGAGGTCGGTAATTTCAAATGCGCCGGGAGGAACATAGTCTTGATAAATCTGGTAGCCGTTCTGAGTAATAATCACCTGAGCATTGGTATTGGCAATACCCTTTACGATAGGAGAGTACCCCTGCATGCTGTCCGGCAGCATGCCATCGTCTGAGGCCATCATGGCTCCACGGAAAGGTACGCTATCAAAAATATCGCTTGGAGAAGTGCTATCGCCCATAACTAACTTGCTGTTCAGGGCAATAATATCCCGCTGAACATAAGTATTAATCGAATCCCAACGATCTTCACCGGCCCCATTCCGGCTCCAGGTTGAATAATTACGCAAGCGCCAAGCACCAAGATTCGCGCCTGAACGTAGGTTCAAATAATAATCATTACTATTCTGCCCATTATTATCTTTGCTCTGGTTGGAAGCACCGCTAAAACTATAATTGAGCAACAGCGCATTAATGCCCTGATCCAATTTATCAGGCGCAACGTAACCACGGGCACGAAGGTCTAGCGCCGCTTGAGGAATAGTTAGATTCAGACGCTGTTGACTAAAGTCGAAATATGCCGAAGCCATAGGAAGAGTTTGGGATAAATTGACGCACTGTTCATCCCCAACATATGACGATAGCGCTCTTGACTTAACGCCTAAAATCTTAAGTAGGTCAACACTCAGACAGGGCAACAGTGCATCTTGCCCTTCAGCATTTTTTTGCACTTCAAAATCAATATCTAGTGAGTCAATTTGCTCACTATTAAGAAAAAGGTCAACGCGATATTTACCCGGAGCCTGTGGACCATCCTGCTCAAATACCGTCAGATCCGTATCCGACAGAGCCTGCTTATCGAGTGATAATAGTGCCGGATTAAAATAATCTTTTGCGTACCCTTGGCTAATACTTCCCAATAATAAATTAAGGTAAAGTGCAATTAGCGTGAGTTTAGCGCCACGAGGACGATAAGGATAGCGTACGCCTCCAATCATTTTAAATTGCTCCTATCGAAAAAAAACAATGAAAATCCGCGTTTCACTGATAAAACAGTCATAGTCGTTAACTTATAAATTGCCAGCATATGGTTTAGTGACGCCGCCGAAGTCATTAATAATCGTCCAATTTAATGCACCGCTGCTTACATTCGCTTTTGTCTTAAAACTGGCCGTAGAATTAGGCGCCACCATAGAAACTTCAGGTAACGTAACGCCATTTAACTTAACGGAAAAAAAGGTGATGTAATAAGGGGTAGGATTAGTGACGCTAATTGAGTTACCTCGGCGCTGCCATGTTAACTTACCGGCTGCCTCTTCCAGAGTTCCGGTTACACCTTTAGGGCGATACAACAATTTAATCCGCGTTTTTACTGCAATTTGCAGCGAGTTATCCGTTTTCTCAGCAGAAGGAATTGATTTGATGTTTAGCCAAAAAAGAGATTCTTTATCTTCAGGTAAATTACCACCCGTACGAATTACGCGAATGACGTTTTCCTGCCCGCCACCGTTTAATCGAAATAAAGGCGGAGTGACCACAAAAGGGGGTTTACTGGTAACACCATCCTGATTATCAACCCATGACTGTATCAAATAAGGGATATTGTCAGGATTGGTGACGTTAATCGTAGACTCTTTCGCTTCCCCATTATAAACCAGACGAGTACCACCCACAGTGACGCCCGCCTGCGCTAATGTGCTCATGAAAATTAATAGTGCAGCAGTTAATGTTTTTAGGCCCATTTTCATTGTGTTACCCCTTAGAAATCATCGTAATAAAAGGTAAATCAGGAATGTAACATTACCTCCAGATTTAACTTCGTTAACTTATCAATTAAAATTGAGTTATTAACCTTGAGAATAGTTGAGAGTCAAATGAGCTACAACTGATTCATTAAAACGCTTCACAAAATATTAAAGATAAACAGCAACTAAATTAGCAACCAAATTGGTCTCACCTACCGCCACGTCAACTACTAACTGCGAAATAGTGGGAAGAAGAATCCAATGTATTACTTCTGGTAGTCAATGGAGCCTATGTATTAGATTCTGTGCCAACTCATTCTTCTCTACATAGAACTACAAAAAGCCTGAAGCAATTATCAGGCTAGATTTCTATTTATTTAAAATTACACAAAGTAAGATTAAGGATAAACTAGGGTAAAGTTAGCCATTGAGTTGGCTGCACCTGCCGTCACTGTCGCTGAAGTAGAAATATAATAGGCGGTAAAATCTAAGCTGTTACTACCGACAACCAAAGGTTTTGCAATAGTATCAGAGCCTAATACAACGATATTGCCCAAGCTATCTTTCATCTGTACGCCAACACCAACTGCTCCGCCGGCGGCTATGCTCAAAATATTATTAGTACCTGCAGCGGTAGTCCCCTCAAAACGAACAGATACGCCTGAAGCACTTACTGCAGCGGGGCAATTGTCCAATTTTAAGCTGAACGGCATAGGCGTTGAGGTATTACCGGCTGCGGCAAATACACCCTTAGCAATCTTACCCAAATTCACGTTCAGATTCTGGCTAGTGCTTTGCACAGTACAGGCTGATTCCAGAATAGCTCCTGCAAAATTCACACTACCATCGCCAGCCGCAACGGCTGAACCACTTAATACTGCACAAGCTAACAATGCTGAAGCAATAATATTCTTTTTCATATCCATTTCCTTTATGTATGACGCGATGTCATTCCTCTTTATTTATTACAATTTATTTACAACAATGTTTTAGCCTGACATTGTTATCAGGCTAATTCTTAATTTATTAAAATTACGCGAGGGAATCTTAAGGGTAAATAAGGGTGAAGTTAGCCATTGCGTTAGCGGCACCGGCCGTCACTGTCGCTGAAGTAGAAATGTAATAGGCAGTAAAATCTAAGCTGTTACTACCGACAGTCAAAGGTTTTGCAATAGTATCAGAACCTAATACGACGATATTGCCCAAGCTATCTTTCATCTGTACGCCAACACCAACTGCTCCGCCGGCGGTTATGTTCAAAATATTATTAGTACCTGCAGCGGTAGTCCCCTCAAAACGAACAGAAACGCCCGAAGCGCTTACTGTAGCGGGGCAACTGTCCAACTTTAAGCTGAACGGCATAGGCGTTGAGGTATTACCGGCTGCGGCAAATACACCCTTAGCAACCTTACCTAAATTCACGTTCAGGTTTTGGCTAGCGCTTTGCACTGTACAGGCTGACTCCAGAATAGTTCCTGTAAAATTGACTTTACCATCCTGAGCCGCCATGGCTGAACCACTGAATACTGCACAAGCTAATACTACTGAAGCGATAATATTCTTTTTCATACTGATTCTCTTTACTATTCCTATAATATAAAAATTCGGTCCTGAATTTGTATATACTGCAAATAACTCAGCACTTTCACATAAATTTAAAGATGTTCTTACATATTAGTAAGAACGATATATAGCGGCGGTAGTAACATTTGCTTCTGTTATTCCCTGCTTACTAGATATAAACAACCAATCCACCTCTGCCTGACACATTATTCAGTGTCGAGGTCCAGAAAAACTTCTCACACATACCTATACTTGGTTATATCATCATATAATGATTGTATAAGAAGTTAATGGTGCTGCGTTTAATATTCCAACTGCTTAATTACAGGCGGGAATATACTATTAAAAATATAAAAAAACAAACTAACAAGATAATAATCTCGATCTTAAACATTGAGTTAACAATAGACACAATACGTTGTAATTATTGATTATTTTAATTATCCAGAAAGAAATAATTGAAGATCACTATCAAACTAATTGATAGAAAGCACAATTTGGATAAAAATAATTAATCAATAATAATGCATAAATATACAATATGAATAGTGCATAAAACCGACAAATCCAGATAAAAACCACAAATGTGTAATGATAAAAATCAATTAACTACATAAAAATACAGCAATACTACTTAATAATTAGCCGCAATAGCTCTGCAAGGAGTCACACCCCAAAATTTAAATAACTAGTCATTATTGGAATAATGACAATTAAATTAGTCTTATGAAGAAGAAAATAAATAAAAAACACACGATAAAGAACAAAAAAATAACATATTCACCTAATTAGAATTAGGTATCACAACCAAAAACAACTCTTTATTTAATATCAAATTATCTTAGAAAATTATATTTCATTATAAAACTAAATTTCATCAACTTATGGCGCCAGAAGTAAGCTGCAGAGGCACTCCGTATTAGTTCCATGTACTCTTCGAGCTCCTAACCTAATGCTTCATCGACCGGCATCCTTCTGGCATCAGATTATTTCGCAACTATGAAACATTCATCTGTTATATTCGGCTAGCCACTTTTCTGTTATTTCCCGAACTTTATTCAGCATTATGAACAGATATCCAGTATTTCTGTCCGGTAAATCTGGTTAAATCTCTCGATAAATGCATTCTGCATCGGCTTACCTGATTTGATAAATTCAAATTTCACCGAATGGATACGGCTGGTTGTAATACGATCCAGCACCCTGATGGCCCGCAGTAGGACGAGGCTTCGGATATACCGGTCTCAGATCAGACATTTTTACAATACGTTCGGCTTTAAAAGACTTCAGTACAGTAACGAGCGGGTGTTCGGTGAACCATGCATTTCACATAGCGATCTCCTTCATTGGCACGGCCAGTATGCTGGAATATCTCTAAATGTGAATGAGTCTGTTTTACGGGATGATTACAGTAGGTGTAGCTATCGCGACTGGATCTGAGACTTGATAGTGATAACGGGAATAAGAAAGGTCAGCATATCAACTATAGCCGATTGCTCAATTTATTTGCAGACGGTATTTACTCCTAATGTGTTTTCTACAGCTTTAACACCGAGTAATTGCTCAAAGAATTGGAAAAGCGCCACGTTAGCAATACGAGCAGGTCAGCAGAATCTTGTTTAAACAAAAAAGCCCTGACGTTGCGCCAGGGCTTTTAGGTTACTACATACTTTGAATTTAACATTAATTACTTCAATAATTGATAACTGATACTATTTACTAGATGTACGCGTTCATTAAGAGAAAAATTAAGTATTTGTAGCGGACAATTCCTCCGATTGATTGACTTAAACACATAATTTCTACACGTCTAAACAATTATTTTAGTTTGTCGATTGGCTGACTCACTAATTTAGTACACCACCTACGCGCGATATGCTTTAACTGCATGACCTTACATTCGTCGCGATATTCTAGATTAACGTTACAAACCCCACTAATCGCGAACATTTACTACAACTTCAAGGCCTTTATCACGCTATTTTTCGTTCCCGTTTCGCGATGATACTCTCAACTACGTAGCCCGACTTCCATCACGATGCTATTAACTGTCCCCTATCGTGATTTTGTCCAATTAACATTGGTTAACTACGGGGCCTTTATCGCGATAACTTACTATAACACAGACGCATTACAAATCACCTGAGAGGCTGATTCCATCTGCGTTATAGTCCAATTTAACCCTTTATTTTCACTTGTCAATACTGTTTTTAAACACAGTGAATTATTTTATCAATTCCTACTTTAATCACCCCGCAGGCAGCCTCTGTAGCACCATGTATCCTTTACTATTTTGGTGAATTTAATTTAGTCGACTACACTCATCAAGTGAACGCAATCGATAGTTGTAATTTAAATATAATTAGCAAATTGTGATCATAATCACCCAATGTAATATCTATTTATTTTAGGCTGTAAAATAAATAAACCTAACTGAATTACAAACGTATTCTAGGCGAATTTTAAATACACAGATTTCATCAAAACACACGTGCTCTGGAGCTTTTTTCCATGTTTAATAATCTCTTTGCTAATCTGCAAAAAGTCGGTAAGGCCTTAATGTTGCCTGTATCCGTCTTACCTATTGCAGGTATATTACTCGGCGTTGGTGCAGCCCATTTTAGTTGGCTACCAACAATCTTATCTGACGTTATGGAAAAATCCGGTAGTTCTATATTCGATCAGATGCCTTTATTATTTGCCGTTGGCGTTGCGTTAGGTTTCACTAACAACGATGGTGTCGCAGGTTTAGCGTCCATCGTTGGTTATGGCATTATGATGGCAACTCTGGGCGTTATGGCTGGAGTATTGGGCGTTGATAAAATAGATACCGGCGTGCTTGGCGGTATCTTAGTTGGTGGACTAGCTGGCTATCTGTTTAATCGTTTCTACCGCATCCAGCTTCCAGATTATTTGGGCTTCTTTGCCGGAAAACGCTTTGTTCCTATCATCACCGGCTTTGTCTGTATTGCCTTAGGCGTAGCGCTTTCGTTTATCTGGCCTCCGATTGGAAAAGCAATCTCTGCATTCTCACAGTGGGCTGCCTATCAAAACCCGGCGCTGGCATTTGGTATCTACGGCGTCGTTGAACGTTCGTTAATTCCTTTTGGTCTGCATCATATTTGGAACGTTCCGTTCTTCTATGAAGCAGGTCAGGCTTGCATTATTGATAATAAAGTTGTCTCTACCATTATTAGTGAATCCATCTGTAAAGCAGAAAATGGCCGTTGGATTACCGGCGAAATCCAACGTTATCTGCAAGGCGATCCGACGGCAGGTAATATGGCTGGCGGTTACTTATTTAAAATGTGGGGATTACCAGCAGCAGCGGTTGCCATGTGGCACACGGCTAAGCCGCAAAATCGCGCTAAAATTGGCGGTATTATGATATCAGCAGCGCTGACATCATTTTTAACCGGTATTACTGAGCCAATTGAATTCGCCTTCATGTTTGTAGCGCCAGTGCTGTACGCTATCCACGCCTTATTGGCAGGTTCAGCCTATGTGGTCGCTATACTGTTGGGTATGAAGCATGGAATGACCTTCTCCCACGGCGCAATTGACTTCACGCTGTTCTATCACTTATCAACTAACGGCTGGATGTTCTTTATTGTCGGCCCAATTTACGCCGCGTTGTACTACACCATATTCCGGGTAGCGATTATCAAACTTAATCTGAAAACGCCGGGCCGTGAAGACGATACGCCTAAAGATGCAGTCAAAGGCACCAGCACTAATATGGCTGCCGATCTGGTTGCCGCATTTGGCGGAAAAGAAAATATTACCAATCTTGATGCCTGTATCACCCGCTTACGCGTTGGCGTTGCTGACATTGCCCGGGTCGATCAGGATCAATTGAAGAAGCTAGGAGCCGCCGGCGTTGTGGTTGCGGGCTCAGGCATTCAGGCCATCTTTGGAACCAAATCAGATAACCTGAAGAGTGATATGGATGAGTATATTCGCAATAACTAAGACAGCGAATTTCATCTGACTGATGACAATGCCGTGGCGTTAAACCCACGGCATTGTTACATTCGTTATCCGATACTTATTGAATATCATAAAAAAAGCCTCGTATAAACGAGGCCTTTCAAATACCAATCAATTATGCCGTTACTTAACGTCAGCTTTAGCCTTCATGCTTTGAGAGATATCACGACGCTCTTTTGACAGTTCAGCGTTCTTGATAATGTACTCATCAACGCGCTCTTCATAATCGCTTTTCATGTTTGCGATGATGGCCTGAACGTCTTCAATGCTCATACCCTGCTTGATATAGTCGCTTAAGTTTTCCAGCAACAGAACTCGTTTTTGGTTATCACGAATTTTCTTTTCGTTATCCACAATATCACGCTTCAGTTTATTTTTACGGCGGGACAAACGGACATATTCCAGTACGTTTTGAAATGAAGGTTTGTTCACGTTTTCCATCATAATACCCTTACTTAAGAAATAAGAAATCTTGGCTGATTTAATCAAAAAAGCTATACGTGATAGTACGTAACTAGCGCCTTAACTGCCACTGAAATGATAGCTTTCTACGATATTATTTAGCGGCGTAACCGTTAACGTTATTACGCTGCCAGTTCCAGGTATCGTTCATCATTGCGGTTAAATCACGCGTTGCCTGCCAGCCTAGCTTTTCCTTCGCTAAAGAAGGATCTGACCAATACTCGGCAATGTCACCAGCCCTGCGGGACACCACCCGATAAGGAATTGAGGTTGCTGAAACCCGCTCAAAAGCTTTTATCATCTCCAGAACAGAGTACCCAATTCCGGTACCTAAATTATAGGCGTTAAAACCACGGTGGCTGGACAATACATCGAGCGCATTCAGATGCCCCTCAGCTAAATCCATGACGTGAATATAGTCCCGCACGCCGGTACCGTCTTTGGTCGGATAGTCGCCGCCAAACACCGATAGCTCGGCCAGTTTCCCGACCGCAACCTGAGAAATATAAGGCAATAAATTATTAGGAATACCGTTAGGATCTTCACCAATAAGCCCCGATTCGTGGGCTCCAACCGGATTAAAATAGCGTAGCGTAATGGCAGTAAAATCAGGTTCAGCCCGAACGAAGTCTTGCAGGATCTGCTCAACCATTAGCTTCGACGTACCGTAAGGATGAGTCGTGCCGCCCACCGGTGCATTCTCAGTAATAGGTATCGCTTCAGGCAAACCATAAACCGTAGCAGAAGAGCTAAAAATAATATTTTTAACGCCAGCATTGCGCATCTCTTCCAGCAGCACTAACGAACCGGTGACGTTATTCTGATAGTAATCTAATGGCTTAGCCACCGATTCCCCGACCGACTTCAGCCCGGCAAAATGAATCACGCTATCAATGTCATGCTTAGCAAAAATTTGTTGTAAATCGTTGCGATTAAGAATATCGCCCGGATAAAAGATCGCTTTCTTACCCGCCAGCAATTCAACCCGTTCCAGCGCAACCGGCGATGAGTTAGACAAATTATCTAATATGATAACTTCATCTCCACGCTTAAGCAGAGACAGGACGGTATGAGAGCCAATGTAGCCCACGCCGCCGGTAACTAAAATAGCCATTACGCTTATTCCTTTCGTTCGTTACTGACAAAAAATCCGGGAATTCCCGGATTTTTTTATATTACGTGAAGTCTATCATTCCATCCATTCAGTATGGAATACGCCGTCTTTATCAGTGCGCTTATAGGTATGAGCACCAAAGTAATCACGCTGGGCCTGAATCAAATTAGCCGGTAATACGGCGGCACGATAGCTATCGTAATAAGCAATAGCCGCAGACAGGGTCGGTGTAGGAATACCGTGCTGTACCGCATAAGAAACTACGTCACGCAGAGACTGCTGATATTCATCGGCCGTTTTCTTGAAGTAGCTGGCCAGCAGCAAGTTGGCAATACTGTCATTCTCAGCATAAGCGTCGGTAATTTTTTGCAGGAACTGAGCGCGGATAATACAGCCCGCACGGAAGATTTTAGCAATCTCGCCGTAGTTTAGATCCCAGTTATACTCATCTGACGCTGACTTAAGCTGAGCAAAACCTTGTGCATAGGAAACAATTTTGCCCAGATAAAGAGCGCGACGAACTTTTTCAATAAATTCGGCTTTATCACCGCTGAAAGCCTGAGTTTTAGGACCAGAAAGTACTTTAGAAGCGGCAACGCGTTCGGTCTTCAGCGCCGATAAATAACGGGCAAACACTGATTCAGTAATCAACGATAGCGGTACGCCAAGATCTAAAGAGCTTTGGCTGGTCCATTTACCGGTACCTTTTTGCGCCGCTTCGTCCAGAATTACGTCAACTAAGTAATGACCGTTTTCATCTTTCTTGCGGAAAATATCAGCGGTAATTTCGATCAGGTAGCTATCGAGTTCACCTTTGTTCCATTCGGTAAAGGTTTCAGCCAGTTCAGGGTTAGATAAACCAACTGATTTAAGCAATGCATAGGCTTCTGCAATCAGCTGCATATCACCGTATTCGATACCGTTGTGCACCATTTTAACGTAATGGCCCGCACCGTCAGAACCGATATAGGTAATGCATGGCTCATCTCCGACTCTGGCGGCAATTTTTTCCAAAATTGGAGCCACCAGTTCATAGGCTTCTTTCTGCCCGCCCGGCATGATTGAAGGACCTTTTAACGCGCCTTCTTCACCGCCGGAAACGCCGGTTCCAATGAAGTTAAGGCCTAAGGCCGACAGCTCTTTATTACGGCGGATAGTGTCTTTGAAATAGGTGTTACCGCCATCAATTAAAATATCGCCCTTTTCCAGATAAGGTTTGAGCGAGTCAATGGTTTTGTCCGTTGCTTCACCGGCTTTAACCATTAACAGGATACGACGTGGTTTTTCTAACGAACTAACAAACTCTTCAACGCTGTGGCAAGGAACCAACTTCTTACCCGGATTCTCTGCAATCACCTCATCGGTTTTATCGCTGGAACGGTTAAAAATAGAAACGCTATAACCGCGGCTTTCAATATTCAGTGCCAAATTACGGCCCATAACCGCCATACCAACGACACCGATTTGCTGTTTAGACATAGAGACTCCTAGCTGAGACATAACATTCACCCGATAGAAATGCGCAAGTGAACAACTAATTTATAACAAATATGATAACGCACGAGGGTCACAATTGGTATGACAGAAATTATGATTGCAGAAATCGCTATTGTTGATGATAAATAGCGGCATCAGGTCATTTTTGCAATATAACAATGCTGACACCCCCTTAAATAACCCATTAAAATACAAACAATTAATATTAACCTGACGGTAGCCACTCTTGGTAAGCCGTTTTATTCAACAGGTTACTGGCTAAAAGGTTGTTTTACACCAGATTAGCCAGCAATTTGGCCTCTGCAATGCGGAAGGCAGATACAAATTATTGTCGTGACCGCATTTACACCATACAATTATAGAGCAGCACGTGCTGTTTAACCTGAAGGTAACCACCTGACTTATGGAATGGATCGCAGATCCAACAATTTGGGCCGGCCTGGCAACGCTGGTTGTGCTCGAAATCGTTCTGGGAATAGATAACCTTATTTTTATTGCCATTTTGGCCGATAAACTTCCCAGAGCTCAGCGCGATCGGGCTCGCGTAGTAGGCTTAACCTTAGCATTGTTAATGCGCTTGGTTCTGTTAGCCAGTATCTCATGGCTTTCCACTCTAACTGCCCCACTCTTCAGTATTTTTGAGCATACCTTTAGCGGTCGTGAACTTATCATGCTCGCCGGAGGGGTGTTCTTGCTATTTAAAGCCACCATGGAATTAAATGAGCAGCTAGAAGGAAAGGATAACGATCAGCAGACCCAGCATAAAGGTGCAAAATTCTGGCCGGTAGTTGCTCAAATTGTCGTCTTGGATGCCGTATTCTCCCTTGACTCAGTCATTACCGCCGTCGGTATGGTCGATCACCTTGCCGTCATGATGATTGCCGTCTGTATTGCGATGGGTTTAATGCTGTTAGCCAGTAAGCCGCTAACGCGATTTGTAAACGCTCACCCGACCATCGTCATTTTATGCCTTAGCTTCTTACTGATGATCGGCTTTAGCCTCGTGGCCGACGGCCTTGGCTTCCACATTCCTAAAGGTTATCTGTATGCCGCAATTGGTTTCTCAATTCTGATTGAGGCGTTTAACCAACTGTCGATATCTAATCGCCGTAAGTTTTTGTCATCTAACTCCCCACTTCGCCAACGCACCGCGGAAGCCGTTCTGCGCATGTTAAGCGGTAAACACGAAGAGGCCGAGCTAGACGACCACAGCGCTAACCTTATTGCAGATAAACGAGGAGACGAACTGTTTAACCAACAGGAGCGTCACATGATTGAACGCGTATTAGGTTTAGCCCAGCGTTCAGTCGGCAGTATCATGACCTCTCGTCACGATATTGAAAATCTTGACTTAAGCGATACTGACGAAGATATTCGCCTCATTCTGCATAAAAACCAGCACACGCGTTTAGTGGTCTCGGAAGATGGTTCCGTAGATGAACCTTTGGGCGTACTTCACGTCAACGACCTGTTAAAACAGCAGTTAGAACAAACCGGGCTGGATATCCGCTCACTGGTCAAACAGCCGCTAATATTTCCAGAGACCGTTTCATTGCTCATGGCGCTGGAGCAGTTCCGCCGGGCTAAAACCCATTTTGCCTTTGTGGTCGACGAATTTGGTTCCGTCGAAGGTATCGTAACGCTGACTGACGTAATGGAAACTATCGCGGGTAATCTGCCGGTCGATGGCGAAAATATTGATGCCCGACACGATATTATTCACGAAGAGGACGGGAGCTGGATTGCTAACGGCTATATGCCGCTGGACGATTTAGTGCTCTATGTTCCAATAGATATCGAAGAAAAGCGGGAATATCACACGCTGGCCGGGCTATTAATGGAGCATTCACAGCGTATTCCTGAAGTCGGTGAACAGCTTAAAATTGGTAACTGGCTCTATGAACCGCTGGAAGTATACAGCCACCGGTTATTAAAAGTGCGTATTACCTCGCTGATTAAACCCGAGCCGGAAGAAGAATAGCTTTAATCAGTTCTATCCAATAAAACGAGTAAAAAGAGGAGCCATTTGGCTCCTCTTTTATCTTTATCGATTAATCTCGAACCTCAGCCTATCAAAGCAGCTTATCTAACAGCTTCTTAGCATCCTTCGACTCTTTCTTGTCCTGATTCTTATTAATCCACTTATCGATAGCCTGACCCATTTTATCTTTGATCTGGTCGCGCAGAATTTGCTCTACGTTCAGCTGGTAGTTCAGCTTACTCCACGGGCCGTAAATACGCAGAGGGATGGTGGTATTTTGCAACATCTTAATCACATCGGATTTTCCGCTCCAGCCTTGGGTCACCCGGATGTTCAAATTCATATCACAGGATTTACCCGGTAAATCTAGTGACCCCGTGCCGGCAACGGTTAACAGCTCAGACTCACCGTTCAGACGAGTAACCTTTATTTGCCCTTGGCTAAATACCGTATCAACCACCAGCTCTTTCACTTCAGTATAACGATCGTAATGCTCTTTACCCTGCACATCATTATTACTGCGCGCCACCGCCTGCTGGATAATCTGTTGAATATTAAGCCCACGCAGACGAGCCTCGATAACGCTGATATGAGCGTTACCCTGCCAGCCCCGCTGAAGGTCTAAAATATCATGGCCGCTGCTGCTAAAGGTGCCCTGCATCGATAGTTGGCCGGTTAACGTTTCCGGATATTTCATCGCTGTTATTACTTCGCCTAAAGCAATATTTTGTATCCGGGGCTTGATCGTTACCTGAGGCGTTTTCCCACGACTATCAACGGTACCCGTTACGTTAACTGCGCCGCCCGCCAGCTTAGCCTGTAAATTCTCTATCGTTGCCATGCCCTGTTGGTTATTCGCCTCTAGTACCACTTGGCGCACAGCGATACCTTTGTAGGTCAGGGTATCAACATTAACGGACAGCGAACCATCGAACTGTTTTAAGAAAGTCAGATCGGGCGACTCAGAAAGGCCGTTTGCCGATGACACGACGGGTGAAGGCAACTCCCGCTCGGTTTTACCAGTAGATTGAGTATTGGCATCAGAGACCAAAAAGAGCTGGTCAAGATTAATGCTATCTGACTGGATCTTCACGTCATACTGAGGGACATCGCCTAGCGATGCAGAAATATCGGCCGTAATCTGGTTGTCATTAAATGTGGCGGTAAACGGCGATAAATGCACGCTTTGCGGTGAGCTCAAATAGGCCAGCTTAAATGCGCTATTCCCTTTGATCCCGTCAACGGGAACACCGGCACCGCTGAGTTGATAGTCAATATCGCTAATATCGAGATTGATCTCATGAGGAAATTTATTCAGATCTAAAGCGCCATCAAGAGAAAATTTCAGCTCTCGCTGATCCCGGCTAATCCAAGCTTTAGCCGTTATATCTGCCCGGCGAGAGTCGGTACGGGAGAGGGTTAAGTTAATATCTCGAACGTTAATAACATCGTTATCACCACGTTGCCACACCAGCAAGCTATCAGCGACTTCTATTTTATCAAGCTCCAGCGACCAGGCTGAAGCAGAGGCATGAACCGGTGATTTACTCTGACTATCGCTTTCATCTGGGGCTATGGGGGCATTATCGGAACGCTGGGGCCGACTATCAGGAATCAGTTGAATCACACCGCCTTTAAGCACGACGTTTTTTACCGAAAGTTGGTGTGAGAGCAAAGGCAGTAATTCAACGTCTAACCGCATATTTTCAGCGCCAAGAATCGGCGTTTTCGCTCCCGGCGCAGTTAGCGTTACTTGGCCAGCTAAAATACTCAACTGAGGCCATGCATGCCAGCGCAGATCGCCGTCAATCTTCAGTTGATAACCGGTTTTATCCTCAACTTTTTTCACCATATAACCACGAAAATCATTCGGATTAACCAATAAAACTAGCGCACTCATTCCGGCAATAACAACAACCAGAAGAATCGCTAATGCGGTTAAAAATCGTCTCATGACATAACGTCCTCAATGGATAACAAGCCTAATCCGTTCATTTTTTCAATCTTTATCAATGCGGCTGGCATCAGCACCCTGTTGGCCTTTATATTTAGCATCTTCACGGCGATGATAAGGCCGAGCTGCGGGGCCGCTCAGTGGTTCAAAGCTCAGTGCTCCAATCAACATTCCCGGGCGTAACGCCAGCGGAAGTTTGCCCGAGTTATAAAATTCCAAAACAATTTTACCCTGCCAGCCCGGGTCGATGCGATGAGCGGTAACGTGCACCATTAAACCAAGCCGGGCCAGGGATGAACGACCATCGAGCCAGCCAATTAAATCATCAGGAATAGACACCGACTCAAGCGTAACGGCTAGCGCTAGCTCTCCGGGATGTAGGAAAAATGCCTCATCTCCGGTCAAAATAATTTCATCACTCATCACCCGATCTAGCGCGGCAGAGACCTCTTCTTTTGGCCCGCTCAGGTCTATATAAGGTGCCGCATGACCCAGAAAAACGCGGAACTGGTTACCCAATCGGACATCAACCGTAGCCCCACTAATCCGTTCAATTGGTGGGCGGGGAGTAATCGCCAGCTTACCGCTATCAAGGTAAGCTTCAATATCCCGATCGCATAATCTCATCCGGTACGTCTCCTGTATTGATCTGGTTATAACAGCTTATGGCTTAGGATTCTAAATCATTGGGCGACTAAGTTAAGCCAGACCAATTATTAATAAATACAAAAACTAACGTCAGCCAAGAGAGTTCACCTCTCCCACTTATAGTATATCTACAGAAATCATAAGTTTTTTATCCGATATGATGATTATCAAAAAATATCTCGGATAAAACGCACGGCAGCGAAAAACTAAGGCTAAGTATATGATTTTAAGAAGGCGTACGCCAGACTAAAACGCTGGCGTACGGAGGGAAACCCAAATGATTGATCATCCGAATTTCAACGCTATTTACAATAACGTTCTGATATTAATTTCTGATGGAATCGCGTTGCCTTGCCAGTACATTTCAGCCGCTACACGCCCGGCTAACTGACGATACATCTCACTAAAGTCACTCTGAGGGTTAGAGGCAACCGTAGGCTCACCACGATCTAAGTCTTCACGGATACTGATATGTAATGGAAGCTGGCCCAACAGCTGACTGCCGTGTTTCTCAATCAGTTTAACCGCCCCGCCGGAACCAAAAATAGGTTCCTGATGCCCGCAGTTGCTACAGACATGCATGCTCATGTTTTCAATCACGCCTAATACCGGCACGTGAACTTTTTCAAACATGATTAGCCCTTTCATCGCATCGACTAACGCCACGTCCTGCGGCGTGGTCACAATAACAGCACCGGTAACCGGTATATTTTGTGACAGCGTTAGCTGAATATCACCGGTTCCCGGCGGCATATCAATGACAAGATAATCCAAATCAGGCCAAAGGGTGTCCTGAAGCAGCTGCAGCAGCGCCTTACTGGCCATCGGGCCACGCCATACCATCGCGTTGCCGTCTTCCACTAGGTAGCCAATCGAGTTAGTTGCTAAACCATAAGCCATAATCGGTGCCATATGTTCACCGTCCGGAGAGGTCGGGCGTTCATTAACGGTACCTAACATTGTCGGAATGGAAGGCCCGTAGATATCCGCATCCAAAATACCCACTTTGGCACCTTCAACCGACAGCGCTAACGCCAGATTAACCGCAGTGCTCGACTTACCCACCCCGCCTTTACCAGAGCTAACGGCGATAATATTTTTGACGCCTTTCACTGCGGCCTGATCGTTAGCCCTTTTTAAGGTGGCGATATTATGGTGTAAACGCCACTCGACCGACTTAACGCCGGTAGCCTCGATCAACGCTGCCGTTTTTTCAGCTTTTAGCGTTTCAAAACCGGATTTCCACACAAAGGGCATGTGTAGTTCAATATGCAAAACGTCGTCTAAGATGGTGCAATGATGAAGCGCCCGAAGCTGGCCCAAATCTTTGTTTAACGTGGGGTGGGCGAAAGTGGCAAGTAATTCTGTCACCCGATGGTTTAACGCCTCTGGCGCCGTTGGCCCTTGGGATTGCTGGCTCATCCCTACTCCTTAATATTATCAGTGATTTTATTGATGATTGTTAATGACAACATATCGCCTTCTAGCATAACAGATGGGTGATAAAAACGCGTAAGCGGCTTTTTTGCATCGCCAATCTCGTTATAGTGGACCTTTTGCTTCAAAAACCAAAAAAGTATCACCGCAATATCCGCGGCAGAGTAACTCAAATTTATTGCATCAACCCCGAATACACCCTAGCCGAGTCAGACCCAATCGGTTAACATCTGCAGTTCCCATAAGTTAATCACTCAAAAAAGATAAGACTCTAACTATGACGCAAGTCGCGAAAAAAATGTTGGTGACCTGTGCGCTACCATACGCAAACGGTTCAATTCATCTCGGTCATATTCTCGAGCACATTCAGGCAGATATTTGGGTTCGCTTTCAACGAATGCGTGGACACCAGGTTAACTTTATCTGTGCGGATGATGCCCACGGCACCCCTATCATGCTTAAAGCTCAACAGCTTGGCGTGATGCCGGAGAGCATGATTGACGATATGAGCCGTGAACACCAAAAAGACTTCGCGGGGTTTTCCATCAGTTATGACAACTATCACTCAACGCACAGCGACGAGAACCGTGAGCTATCCGAACTGATTTATGGTCGATTAAAAGCTAACGGATTCATTAAAACACGAACTATTTCTCAGCTATTTGACCCTGAGAAATCAATGTTCTTACCTGACCGTTTCGTTAAAGGCACCTGCCCGAAATGTAAGGCTCCGGACCAGTACGGCGATAACTGTGAAGTCTGTGGCGCAACTTACAGCCCGACGGAGCTTATCGATCCGCGCTCGGTGGTGTCCGGTGCGACGCCCGAAATGCGCGATACAGAGCACTTTTTCTTCGATCTTCCGTCGTTCCAAACCATGCTACAGGCATGGACCCGCTCCGGTGCGCTACAAGAGCAGGTCGCCAACAAAATGCAGGAGTGGTTTGAGTCCGGGCTTCAGCAATGGGATATCACGCGTGACGCTCCTTACTTTGGCTTTGAGATCCCGAATTCGCCGGGCAAGTTCTTCTATGTCTGGCTGGATGCGCCAATTGGCTATATGGGCTCGTTTAAGAACCTGTGCAATAAGCGCGACGACCTGAGTTTTGATGAATATTGGAAAGAAGGCTCCACTGCCGAGCTGTACCATTTTATCGGTAAAGATATCGTTTACTTTCACAGCCTGTTCTGGCCCGCAGTATTAGAGGGTAGCCAGTTCCGTAAACCGACCAACCTGTTTGTTCATGGCTATGTCACGGTTAACGGCGCGAAGATGTCTAAATCTCGCGGCACCTTTATTCAGGCCAGTACCTACCTGAAGCACTTAGACCCTGACTGTTTGCGTTATTACTATGCGGCGAAGTTATCATCGCGCATTGATGATATCGACCTCAATCTGGAAGACTTTGTTCAACGCGTTAACGCCGATATCGTTAACAAAGTCGTCAACCTCGCCTCCCGCAATGCGGGCTTTATTACTAAGCGTTTTGACGGCCAACTGTCGGCTAAACTGGCAGATCCTAAGCTGTACCAAACCTTTACTGATGCGGCCAAAACCATTTCAGAATGCTACGAGCAGCGCGAGTTTAGTAAAGCTATTCGCGAAATTATGGCGCTGGCCGACATAGCGAACCGCTATGTTGATGAGCAAGCTCCGTGGGTAGTGGCGAAAGAAGAAGGCCGGGATGAAGATCTACAGTCCATCTGTTCGATGGGGATCAATATGTTCCGCGTTTTAATGACCTTCTTAAAACCTGTTCTGCCGTCGCTGTCAGAACGTGCTGAAGCATTTTTAAATCAGGAACTTCACTGGGATGGCATTCAACGGCCATTGCTGAACCATAAGGTAAACGGTTTTAAAGCGCTGTTTAACCGTATTGAGGCTGATAAAGTAGCCGAAATGGTTGAAGACTCTAAAGCCGATCTAGAAGCGGCTCAGGCGCCAAAAACCGTGGCGGTTGGTGCACTGGCTGACGAACCGATTGCTGATACTATTACCTTTGACGATTTTGCTAAGGTCGATTTGCGCGTCGCGTTAATCCAGCGGGCGGAAGAAGTTGAAGGCTCGGACAAGCTGCTTAAATTGACGCTAGACCTTGGCGGTGAAACCCGGCAGGTGTTCTCCGGCATTAAGTCTGCTTATCCCGATCCTAAAGCGCTTGAAGGCCGCCTGACCGTGATGGTTGCCAACCTCGCTCCACGAAAAATGCGCTTCGGCATTTCACAGGGCATGGTGATGGCCGCAGGCCCCGGCGGTAGCGATATCTTCTTACTGACGCCGGACAGCGGCGCTCAGCCGGGAATGTCGGTAAAATAAGTTGTTCGTTTCGTGAAATAGCCAGAACAATAAAGGCGATGATAAACTCATCGCCTTTATTGTTTCTATCAATTATCTGCCCGCTGATAGTTTAAAACGTATAATCAGCAGCAATGAAATAACGACGGCCTTCCTCATTGTAGCTATAAACATCGCGGTCTAACTGCTTATCAACTAGGTTAAGTACCCCGGCCCGCAGCTTAAGCTTTTTGGTCGCCTGATAGGCTCCGCCGGTATTCCAGACCATATAACCGCCCGGTGTGGCGCTAGTCGCCGCAATCGCGCGTTGCTTGCCGGTATAGTTGGCCGAAACGTAGAACGACCAGTCATCCAGCGGGTTCCAGTCTACGGTGCCATTCGCCGTATGGAACGGACGCTCCTTCAGCGGCTTATCGCCACCGTTGCTTAAATCGCGGGCATCGTTATAGGTGTAGTTCAGCGTTGCTTTCCACAGTTCACCAATCGGCATCGATATTTCGGTCTCCACCCCGCGAATACGGGCTTTATTTACGTTGTAATAACCAAAAACAGGCGCGCCGGTACGCGGGTCGAATCCAATAAAGTTCGGGTATGACGGAGCCAGTGACCGAGTGCCAGTACGGTTAATGCCAATCATGTCTTCAATGTTATTCTCAAATACCGTCACGCTGGTATTCAGCCCCTCCAGCACGCCTTCATGGCCGGAGTAATAAACACCAAACTCGTAGTTCTCACTGGTCTCTGGCTTAAGGTCAGGATTACCAGAAACAACGCAGGCTCCCCGGCAAGATGGCGACTGCCAGTCCGGGCTCAGTTGGAGCAATGAAGGCGCTTTAAACGCTTTGGCCCATCCGCTTTTTAGCGTCACGCTATCCGTGGCGTTAAAAACGATATAGGCCCGTGGGCTCCAGTGAGTACCGTAATTTTCGTGATTATCCATGCGGGTACCGGCAGTCAACGCCAGACTATCGAGAATACGCCACTCATCTTCCAAGAATACCGCATGCTGTTTAACCGAAGTAGAACCGCTGTTCTTCAAGTTTTCCGGATCGGAAAGCTCATCTTTACGTAGCTCTCCGCCAAAGGTCACGATTTGGTTAATCGCATTCACCGGCAGAACAAATTTGCCATCGACGGTATTATTTTTAGAGGTAATCTGATTAGTGCTGAAGTTATCTAATTTCTCACCGTAAAAACGCAGCTCGGAGTTAGCGATTTCCCAATTACCATGATGGGAAATCCCATAGTTTTGGCGCTCCAGACGGGTTTGACTTAACGAATCAGAATTTCTGTCCTGACGGTCAAAGCCATAGTTGAGTAAAACTTCCTGATTATCTGTTGGCGTAACGGAAAACTCGACGTTACCATCCCGGCTTTTATAACCTTCGATTCCGCCCTGAAATCCCGAGGCATTAACGCTTGAAGGCTTTGGCTGGTCTTTATCGCGTTGAGCAAAATTGCCAAACAGTTTAACGCCCAGCAAATCATCAATCAGTGGGCCGCTGGTATATAGGCTAGTGTTGTAGCTATCACCGGTATCCCGATGTTCCTGAATAGTCGCGTCTACGCTCAGGTTGGTGGACCACGTTTTTTTGGTCTTTTTAGTAATAATATTAACCACACCGCCCAGTGCATCAGACCCGTACAGGGATGACATCGGGCCACGTACAACTTCAATACGCTCAATAGCGTTAGCCGGAACCCAGCTCAGGTCATAGTCATTATGGCGAAATACCGCATTGCGTGAGTTAACCCGTTTACCATCCACCAAAATCAGGGTATAGCTGCTGTCTAGCCCCCGGATGCTGACTCCACGCCGGTTATCACCCTCATTGGTCAGCTGAACGCCCGGAACTTCCTGCAGGATATCTTTCAGGTTTTGCACCGGTTTTTTATCTAAATCTTCACGAGTGATAACGCTAATACTGGCCGGTGCATCCTTCAAACTCTGCTCTACCGACGATGCAGTAACAACCATGGTTTGATCTTCCGATGCGGCAAAAACAGAAACACTGGTAAGTAAAAGCGGTATATATACCGCTGCGCGGATAGCCGGGTTAAGTCTTAGCTTTACCTTATTTAATAACATGGGATCCTCATTCTATTCATGAATTTTTATAATCTTTTTTTATTAAAATACTGTTTATTCATGCCAATACGCTAAAAGGCTGTTTATCTTATCCAGCCCTCATCACCTGAAAAATGGCAAAAAGTTCCCCTCTCTGACTAGGGTTAAATCAGAGAAATAGCATCGACACAAATTGTCACTAAAAGTTACAAAACGGAACGCGCCAACATTAATACAAATAATTCTCATTATCAATAACAATTATTGTAAGGGTATTACTGATGGGGTAAAGGTTGCTTAGCGGACGCTCAAAAAAGGACAGTACGGCGAATGGGGTTTGTGCTATATCAACATAAAGATAACCTACATCGCGGGAGAAAATAATTCCCCAGCGATGTGGGCGTTTAATCGGCCTTATCGCGGCAAACTAGCGCATTAACACTCACAGACTGAATGTTCAATTAGCCCATCAATTAGTACCTGAGGACGACCAAAAGAACAGCGTTCAATACGACCACGAACGCCGTAAACCTTAGCCAGACTCTCTGGCGTAATCACCTCTTCAGGCCTGCCGTCGGCAATTAGATCGCCGTTTTGTAGCATCAGAACATGATCGCCGTGGCGCAAAGCAATGTTGATATCGTGCACCACCACAACGGTCACAATATTTCTCTTCTGGGTCTCTCTGCGAACTAAATCCATCACGTGGAACTGATAGTTAAGATCCAATGCACTAAGCGGCTCATCTAATAGCAACAGTGAAGGCTGGCGAATCAGTGATTGAGCCAACCCGACCAACTGCTTCTGCCCGCCAGAAAGCTGATCTAAATAGCTCAGAGCCAAATGAGAAATGCCCAGCTGTTCAAGTAAACACATGACTTCGCTTTCGCTTTGATCGCTACTGTGGCCTCCCGATGCCCGCTGAGCGACCACAATCGATTCTAGAACGTGCAGGTGCACGCCCGCGGGTAAAGACTGCGGTAAATACACCACGTTTTTAGCCCGTTCAATGAACGGCATTTGCATTAAATCTCGATCGTCAAGCAGCAGCTCCCCGGTAGCATGGTTCAGCCCGGCCAGAGAACGTAATAACGTGGATTTTCCGCTGCCGTTTGGCCCCAGCAGAACGGTTATTTCACCGCGGGATAACATGGGAATAGAGAGATCTTTAATGATCGGCTTTCTTGGGTATCCGGCATTAAAGTGTTTAGCCTGTAAACCGCTCATTACACGTTCCCCCTATGGCGCAAAATAATACTCAGGAAGAACGGCACGCCGACCAGTGATGTCACTATTCCAACGGGAATAATCACGCCCGGAATTAAATTTTTTGATGCAACGGAAGCCATCGACAGCACCAAGGCGCCAATAAGGGCACTGGCCGGAAGATAAAAACGGTGGTCTTCGCCAAAAACTAGCCGGGCAATATGCGGAGCAACCAAGCCAATAAAGCCGATAGGCCCGACAAAGGCAACGGCAAGCGCAGAGAGAATGCTAATACGCAATAATGAGGTTAAGCGTAAACGGCGAACGTCAATACCGAAGCTGCTCGCCCGATCTTCGCCTAGCCTTAACGCCGTCAGCTTCCATGCGTTAAGCATCGACCACGGGAACAGCACCAAAAAGACCGCTAGAAGAACAGCTAGCTTAATCCACGTCGCTCTTGCCAGGCTCCCCATGGTCCAGAACACCAGCCCCTGCAACGTATCTTCTGAAGCAATAAATTGCATCATCGAGACCAGCGCATTAAAGGTGAATACCAACGCAATACCGAACAGTACCACGCCAGAGGTCGCAACCCGAGTCCAGCGGGTGACGGCATCCAGCATAAACGCCGCTAACAGCGCAAAGAGAAAGGCATTGGCCGAAATAAACCACTGCGGGTCAATGCCTGGAATACCAATGCCCAAAACGATGGCTAACGCAGCACCAAACGCTGCCGCTGAAGAGACCCCTAAGGTAAACGGGCTGGCCAGTGGGTTATTCAGAATAGTCTGCATTTCAGCACCGGCAAGGCCCAACGCCATACCGACCACAACGGCCATCAGCGCGTAAGGCAGGCGAATATCCCAAACGATAACCTGAGTACCCGCATCGACCGTTTCGGGATACCATAAGGTTTGCCACAGTTCGCTGACCGCTAGGCCGGAAGGCCCCATAACAAAATCTAATACCAGCGATCCAATAATCGCCACAATGACCAAAGCCATTACCATCAGACGTTGACGTAAAATTCCATGGTAGCGCTGCATCACGCTGATATCAGCCGGGGCCTTCGTTCCTACTATTGAATCTGTACTTAAGCTCATTAATAACAACCATTATTACTTTGTTACCGAATATTTTTTATTCGAATTATTATTATTTTTTATCAGCCTGTGGCCCAACCCAGTACGTACCAGACGGCTCAATGGCTAAGAAATCTTTATATAACGTTTCCATCGTTTTTTGAGTATCAATATCTTTGAATCGCTCAGGATAGAACCATTTAGCAAATTCTTGAATTGCCAGCACATTATACGGCGAATTATAGAAACTATGCCAGATAGCATAAACCCGGCCCTGTTTTACCGCCGGTAGCGTTTCAATCCCCTTGCGGGTTAATACGCTGTTCAGACTGTCGCGCGCTACGTCATAAGATACATCAGCTCCCAGCTTGATTCCGAGGCCTTTTACGTCCGCACCGCGGGCGCCGCTCGCGATATAAACGTCAGGATTAGTCGCAATAATCTTCTCAAGATTCACCGTACCTAATGCCCCCGGCAGCAACTCTTTGGCAATATTAATACCCCCGGCTAAGTCAATAAAATCGCCCATATTACCGTTACCGGCAGTACCACAGCACTCTTCAGCAGTGGCGGCTTTTAGCTCGATAAACACCTTAGGCTTTTTATCCTGTGGAATGGATTGAGTTATATCAGTAATTTTAGCCACATTGTCTTCATAGAATTTGATGTAGCGCTCGGCCTGAGCTTCACGCTGTAAAGCTTTGCCTAACATTCGCATACTCGGTACGGTATTTTTCAGTGGGGAAGTACGAAAATCGATAAATATCACCGGTACGCCGGCTTTTTCAAGCTGAGTGACCAGTTCGCTGTTACGCCCCGGACCATGACCCGAGAGGCCAAAAATAGCCACATCAGGGTTTAGCGTTAACACTTTTTCAGCGCTAACGCTTTCGGCGGTGGTATTACCAATTAATGGAATTTTATCGATTTCAGGGAATTTCTTTTTATAGCTCGCATAGGTATGAGGATCTAACTTGCGAAGATCGCCCTGCCAGCCAGCAATGCGCGATAGCGGTTTGTCGCCTTCAAGTAGCGCAACAGCGTAAATTAAACGCCCTTCACCTAACAGAATCCGGTCTACTTTTTTTGGTAACTCAACCTGACGCCCGGCGATATCGGTAATAGACTCAGCCCATGCCCCGGCGCTCAATAAGAGCGAGCTGCCCAGTAACAGAGATGCGCTAAAACGCTTAGCCTGTGAACTCTTTAGTTGCCCCATAACGGTACCTTTTCCCGACGGATTTAAAGAGTGCAAACAATAATGCAAAAGAGAACGATTATCAATAACGAATACCGTAAAACCCCCAGCTGAAAAGGCTTTATGCGGTATAGATCAAAGAGGTAAAAAAAAAGACGGCATATTCATTGCCGTCTTTAGATTTTAAACGTGGCTCATTAGTCATGTTTAATCAGAGTATCTGGAAATTCCATGTCTTTGTAATGAATGAACTTGGTTCTTTTAACCAGCTTATAGCCAAACCAGATAACCAAGAACACTGGAATACCAATATAGGTTGCGGCTACCCCAGTCCAGTCAATCGTATCCTGCAGGAATGCCTGATAGTTCTGACCTAGCGTGATAATCAAACACAGCACAAACGCAAAAATAGGCCCCAGCGGGAAGAAGCCTGAACGGTAAGGTAAGTCGCTCAGGTCACGCCCTTGCTTAATATAGCCACGGCGGAAGCGATAGTGGCTGATAGCAATGCCCAACCAGGCGATAAAACCGGTCATGCCCGACGTGTTCAACAGCCACAGATAAACCTGCTGATTACCAAACATTGAGGTCAAGAAGCACAGGCCAGCGACGACGGTAGTGGCAATTAACGCATTGCGCGGAACGCCGCCCGCCGAAAGCTTAGCAAAAATCTTAGGCGCTTTACCTTCGCTGGCCAGCGCATACAGCATACGCGTAGACGCATACATACCGGAATTACCCGCAGAGAGCACTGACGTCAGAATAACCGCATTCATCACTGCCGCTGCCGATAGCAGCCCAGCATGCTGGAATACTAAGGTGAACGGGCTAACGCTGATATCAGTTTCATCATTACGCAGCAGGCTCGGATCGGTATAAGGAATCAGCACGCTAACGATCAGGATAGCGAAAATATAGAACAGAAGAATACGCCAGAACACCTGACGCACCGCTCGTGGAATATTACGACCCGGATCTTCTGACTCACCGGCAGCAATACCGATCAGCTCCGTTCCCTGAAAGGAGAAGCCTACGATCATTGCGACACCAATCATGGTAGAAAACCCGCCGGAGAACGGCGCATCGCCGATAGTCCAGTTGTGCCACCCGGATGACGGGCCGCCTTTCAATATGCCAAAAATCATCAACAGGCCAAGCCCAATAAAGATAATGACGGTAACGACCTTGATTAATGAAAACCAGAACTCGGCTTCGCCGAATCCTTTAACTGAAATGTAATTGAGTAAGAATATCAAGCCCAAAAACAGGGCACTCCATATCCAGTTAGGTAAACCCAGAGGAGCTTCCGGGAACCAATATTGCATCACCAGCTGTGCGGCAACTAAGTCAACCGCAACGGTAACCGCCCAGTTATACCAGTAGTTCCAGCCCAACGCGAAGCCAAACCCGGGCTCAACATATTTGGCGCCATAGGTAGAAAAAGAACCCGACACCGGCATATATGCAGCCAGTTCACCTAGGCTAGTCATCAAAAAATAAACCATCAGACCAATGATTGCATACGATAACAGTGCGCCGCCGGGGCCTGCCTGAGCAATAGTTGCACCGGAAGCAACAAATAAACCGGTACCAATCGAGCCACCAACGGCGATCATGGTTAAATGCCGGGCTTTAAGCACTCGGCGCAGTTTAGGCGCACCGCTATGCGTTGAGGTATTAGATTCAACCTGAGCCATTCGTAACCTATATCTACAGCTAAAAGTAAGTAGATTGTAACAAATGATAGGATGCTCGATAACACCAATCCCCCAAATATAAGATTCGTTCATAACTTACAAAAAGTTATTAGCCAGACCCCATAATGTGGAGAGATTCAATTACGCTAAATTTGGGTAAAAATGGATAGCTCAGACGATCTTTCAATAAATTGAGCGCCAATATGTTGCTTTACCGCTTATACCGATAAGTTATAAACATATAATCAATTTCTCTTTTATCGCTAATTCCTTTATTTTATAGCCATCTTTTCAACAATTCTGAGTCACTTTTCCATGCATCAAATCCGTAGCCGGACAGCATTCAAACAACATCCATTCGGATTCATCCCCCCTCTGTTGCCGGGATTATTGCTGGCAGGCCTCATTACCGGAATTTCAATGTATGCCGCTACGCTACCGGTGATGTCTAATCTTGGGCTAAGCGCGCTGACCTTAGCCATCGTCATCGGAATGGTGCTGGGCAATGCGGTCTATCCGTTGATGTCTTCAAGCTGTGGCCACGGTGTTCATTTTGCTAAACAAAAATTATTACGCTTAGGCATTATTCTGTACGGCTTTCGCCTGACCTTTCAACAAATAGCCGACGTAGGCTTGAGCGGTATTATCATTGACGCTCTGACCCTGACAAGCACCTTTCTTCTGGCCTGCTGGCTGGGTAAAAGCCTGTTCGGAATGGATAGACAAACTACCTTGCTAATTGGCGCAGGCAGCAGTATTTGTGGTGCAGCGGCGGTTATGGCAACCGATCCGGTAGTTAAAGCCGAATCAAGCAAAGTGGCGGTTGCCGTCGCTACCGTGGTGATCTTCGGCACGATTGCCATGTTCCTTTATCCATGGCTTTACCAGTTGGATGTCAGGCTCAATTTATCGGGTTTTACCGACGGTCAGTTTGGCGTGTACATCGGTTCGACGGTACACGAAGTGGCACAGGTAGTTGCCGCCGGGCGGTCTATTTCTGACGATGCAGGAAATAACGCCGTTATCACAAAAATGATCCGCGTAATGATGCTGGCACCGTTCTTGCTGGTACTTTCGGCCTATCTGAACCGTAGCGATAGCTCAGCCTCTGCCAGTAAAGCTAACCAAAATAAAACGCCGATCGTTATTCCGTGGTTTGCCGTTTTATTTATCGTAGTAGCCGGTTTTAACTCATTAAATCTACTCCCCGCCGCGTTAGTGAATGTCATTATCAATCTGGATACCGTATTCCTCTGCATGGCGATGGCCGCACTGGGGTTAACCACCCACGTTAGCGCCATTAAACAGGCGGGAGTGAAGCCAATTCTGCTGGCATCCCTGCTGTTCATATGGCTGATTGTTGGCGGCGCGATTATCAATATGCTGATATTGAAATGCGCAATCTGACCTGATGAAGTTACACATTTGTTAATAGATGCGATCGGCAAAAATATGAGATACTGCAGCCTATCAACAGAGGAGAACGGACATGAAATTTATCGGCGCACACGTAAGTGCGGCAGGCGGGCTGGATCAGGCAGTCATCCGAGCCCACGAACTGGAAGCAACCGCATTGGCCCTGTTTACTAAAAACCAGCGCCAATGGAGAGCATCACCGCTAACCGATGAAGTCATTTCTGATTTCCGCAATGCCTGTGAAAAATACGGCTACGCGCCGCAGCAAATACTGCCTCACGACAGCTATCTGATTAATCTGGGCCATCCGGTTGAAGAGGCGTTGCAAAAATCCCGTGATGCCTTTATTGATGAGCTTGAACGCTGCAGCCAGCTTGGCCTAACGTTACTCAATTTCCATCCGGGCAGCCATTTGCTACAGATAGACGAAGACCTCTGTCTGGCCCGCATCGCCGAATCAATCAATATCGCTTTAGATAAAACGCAGGGCGTCACGGCGGTAATAGAGAATACCGCCGGTCAGGGCAGCAATTTAGGTTTTAAATTTGAGCAGTTGGCCGCCATTATTAACGGCGTACAAGATAAGAGCCGGGTTGGCGTATGCATTGACACTTGCCACGCATTTGCTGCCGGTTACGATATCCGTACGGAAGAAGCCTGTGAACAAACCTTCGCCAGCTTCGGGAATATTGTCGGTTTTAACTATTTACGCGGTATGCATCTGAACGATGCTAAAAGTGAATTTGGTAGCCGGGTTGACCGCCATAACAGCTTAGGTGAAGGTAACATCGGTAAAACGGTATTCAGCTACATCATGCGTGACGATCGCTTTAATAACATTCCATTAATTCTGGAAACCACCAACCCGGATATCTGGAAAGATGAAATTGCCTGGCTCAAAAGCCAGCAGAAGCCATGAACATGAAGTTGGTTTGATTTGTGGCTGACGTAACCTTAGCCCGCAAGAAAACGGCGGCAATATTAACGATTTCTTGCGGACTAAGAACGATGTGTGAATGGACCCTTACTTGAACGGCTTTAACTCCACCCGCGACATCATGGACGCCAGTTGCATACGGTCTCGGATCCCCACGTTGCTTTGACTAACCGCCAGCGCCGAAACCGCCGTTGCCAAACGTAAAGTATGTTCGCTGGATTCACGCATCAGCAGTCCGTAGATTAAACCACCCACCATCGAGTCACCGGCACCAACGGTGCTGACAACATCGCAGATCGGCGGCTTCGCCAGCCATGCGCCTGAGGCATTAACCCACAGCGCCCCTTCTACGCCCAATGAAATAACTACGTGCGCGATACCGTCTTCGCGTAGGGCATGGGTCGCTTCAACCACATCGGCTAAGGTCGGCAACGGGCGCCCCATCCAAATCTCTAGCTCACGGCGGTTTGGCTTTACCAGCCACGGAGCAGCCTTTAACCCTGCGGCAAAAGCCTCACGGCTACTATCAAAAATAATACACGGGCACTGTGAACGAAGCTGACGCATCCAGTCACTGAAAGCATCCGGATCGACGCCTGAAGGCAGGCTACCGCTTACGGCAACCATATCAAACTGCCCGAGCCACGATAGCGAATCAGTGGTAAAACGCTGCCAGTCGGCCTGACTGACCTCGAAGCCTGAGAAGTTAAAGTCAGTGACTTCATTATCAGACTCGGTCAATTTTACGTTAATTCGGGTACGGCCGGGTACCACCTGAAAACGGTTGGCAATGCCCAGTTCGCTGAATAGCTGCTGGAATCCGTCCTGATTATCTTTCCCTAAAAAGCCGCCGACGGTGACATCAATGCCCAGATCTTTTAATACTTTGGCGACATTGATACCTTTACCGGCCGCATGTAGTCCTGCGGTTCTCACCAAATTGACTTCCCCGCGTTCTATCTGAGGGCAGTAGCCAACTAAGTCATAGGCCGGATTCAAGGTTATTGTTGCAACACGTCTATTCATCAATCTCTTCTTTTACGCTGATACCGACAGTGAACACTGCCATTGAATGGCAAAAGAAACGCCAAAGCGTTTCTCTATTTACCACCAGTGGATCGTTTCAGGCGATTTTAGCGCTATTTTTGCTCAATTGCTCTAGCCAGACCAACATTTTAGCATCAGTAACTTGATATAAATCTGGTTATTATCGGAAATAAAATCACAAGGATTTGACCAAAATTGGCAAGAAATGACCATACCAGAAGCGTTTGGAACAGGTGGAAGTAATGAAAAATTCCAGCGTCAAGGCGCGGTAAGAATTTCCAACTGATGCAAATAAATTAGCGCTTCATCACGGTTGTTCAGGCACATATCTTCACGCGGCTGAAGCTGAGCACAAACTTTAGGCCTGTCAGGGTGGTGAAAAATCTTACAGCGAAACGCATCATCTAAGTGAATGCAGGCAATGCCTGCCGCTTTGCCGTTAGGCATGCCGGGAATAGAGCTGGATATTGATAATCCGATACAACAGGCACCGCAACCGGGGCGACATTCCATGCAACACGTCCGCAGCTGAAGGAAAAAGTAGCCAGACCATATCAGCAGGCTTGAATAATAACCAGTGATTTACTTCGGCTCGGTGAGTAATCGCGATAATTATCTCAATTCATTGATAAAAAGGTGTTTACAAATAATGACAGTCGCGTATCATCCGGCTAGTACAAAATAATCCCAATCAGGAAAACAGACCATGTCTCAAGCTACGTCCCCGCATAAGCGCCCTTCTATTTTCGGCGGCGCGATGATTATTTCCGGTACTGCCGTCGGTGCAGGGATGTTCTCTATTCCTATTGTGACATCAGGCGTGTGGTTTAGCGGCTCCACGCTGATGCTTATTTATACTTGGTTTTGCATGTTCTTTTCCGGCCTGATGCTGCTGGAGGCTAACCTCAATTATCCGGTTGGTTCTAGCTTTCATACCATGGTTAAAGATCTTCTGGGTAAAACCTGGAACACCATTAATGGCCTGTCAGTGGCCTTCGTCCTCTATATTCTGACTTATGCCTATGTCTCAGCCGGCGGTTCGATTATCAGCCATACCCTTACATCGGTATTTGCGATTAGTCAGACCATGGCCGGGCTATGCTTTGCCATTCTGGTTGCATTTATCGTCTGGTTGTCGACCAAAGCCGTTGACCGCATCAACACCATTCTGATCGGCGGTATGGTTATTAGCTTTGTCTTTTCCGTCAGCGATATGTTTACTCAGGTAAACCCTGAAGTGCTGTTCAATACCCAAGAAACAAACGCGCAATACCTGCCTTATGCCTTAGCGGCACTGCCCTATTTGCTGACCTCATTCGGCTACCATGGCAACGTTCCGGGATTGGTTAAATACTACGAAAAAGATGCGAAAGCGGTAGTTCGTAGCCTGCTATACGGGACGTTAATCGCTTTAGTTATCTATCTATTATGGCAGTTCGTGATTCAGGGAAATATTCCCCGCGCCGGGTTCAAGCAGGTTATTGCTGAAGGTGGAAACATTGGCAACCTGCTCGCCCAGTTAGATAACGGCATCGTTACCTCGACGGTAAAACAGTTACTCAATGCCTTCTCTTATATGGCGCTGGCCAGCTCATTCCTTGGAGTATCTCTCGGGTTACTGGACTTTATCGCCGATTTCTTTAAGTTCGAGGATTCAAAATCAGGCCGGACAAAATCGGCGCTGATAACCTTTGTTCCACCAACTATCGGCGCACTGGCCTTTCCCGACGGCTTCCTATACGCCATTGGCTTTGCCGGCTTAGCGGCGACTATTTGGGCGGTTATTGTTCCAGCCATGCTAGCGCGCGCCAGTCGCCAACGCTTTCCTCAGGCAAGCTACCGAGCACCGGGTGGAAACCTGATGATTTATTTCGTCATTCTGTTTGGCGCGATCAATATCGTAGCCCACGTATTATCCACCCTGCACCTGTTGCCCGTTTACCAATAACGGTCACAGACCTTCTGCAACGGTATCAGGTAAATAGCCCTATTTGCCTGATACCCTGCCCCCGACTGAGTTTTATGATCTAACCCCCAACAGCTAAAATTTTTATCGCTACATAGGCGGATTCTTCTTGCCTGTTTTCATACGCGCGAGTAACTTGTCGCCAATCATTTAAACGGTCAGAAACAGGTTCTTTTTATGCCAAGAGCAAATGAAATAAAGCGTGGTATGGCGATCAACTACAACGGTAAAATGTTATTAGTTCGCGATATCGAAGTGCAAAGCCCAAGCGCACGCGGGGCAAGTACGTTATATAAAATGCGTTTCTCTGATGTCCGTACCGGGCTTAAAGTAGAAGAACGTTTTAAAGGCGACGATATTATTGAAGCAATCAGCCTGAACCGCCGTCAGGTCACTTTCTCTTATATTGACGGTGACGAATACATTTTTATGGACGATGAGACGTTCACGCCTTATATCTTCAAGAAAGAACAAATCGAAGAAGAACTGTTATTTATTCCTGAAGGCGGAATTCCGGGTATGCAGGTGCTGACG
Source organism: Budvicia diplopodorum (assembly GCF_009800925.1). Lineage (GTDB taxonomy): Bacteria > Pseudomonadota > Gammaproteobacteria > Enterobacterales > Enterobacteriaceae > Budvicia > Budvicia diplopodorum. The sequence goes on from NZ_WOYF01000001.1 coordinate 379,387, forward strand.
GTCGAAGATCAGGTTCTGGCACTCGAATTACCACAAACCGTCGATTTGGAAATTGCCGAAACGGCTCCGGGTATTAAAGGTGCATCGGCCAGTGCCCGTAACAAGCCAGCGACGATGAGTACCGGTCTGGTTATTCAAGTGCCCGAGTATTTAAATGCCGGCGAAAAAATCCGCATTCATGTACCAGAGCGCCGCTATATGAGTCGTGCAGACTAAGAATTAACACTAACGCCATATAGGCTTACTTATATGGCGTTACCTTTCAAATTGGCAAGATTCGCTTCAACCTACCGATAAACCGGTTCCCATCATGGGATCAATGATAGGTGATGGTCGCCAGTCCTAATTTTTGCGATTTATCCACCCAGCTAAAAGCCATCATACTATTGCCTACCAATTTTTGTGATCCATCGGTAACCCGATCGATCCGAATCTTGGAGACTACTGGCTTATTGTTTTCCATGCATGTATTGATTACAGCATTATTATTGTAAGCAACGTCGCACGTAGGCTCAGTAACGGCACCAATAAATGTCACTTGTCCTGAGCTTGCAGCCCAAGCATTCACTGCTGATAACGAAACGATCCCTGTAATAAGTATGAAAAGCCTTTTAACCGAAGTTTTCGCTATATAGTTCATATAAGGCCTCTGGTTATATACTTACTAAAGTCAAAAATTCAACATAAACTATTCAATATGAACCCAGTAAACAATCGCATAAAATTCGCATATCCAACCCATACTTATTAACTATAGCTCGGATTTATAAGGTGATCTTGCCGTGACAAAAACAAATTTAATTACCGGTTTTCTGGGGAGCGGGAAAACCACGACCATTCAGCATTTACTACGTCAAAAGCCAGCAAATGAAAACTGGGCAATCTTAGTTAATGAGTTTGGCGAAATCGGCATTGATGGAACGCTGTTATCAAATCAGGGCGCTACCTTAAAAGAGATTCCGGGCGGCTGTATGTGCTGTGTCAATGGGCTTCCTATGCCGGTTGGCTTAAATATGCTGCTCAAACAGGCTAAGCCTGACCGGCTGCTCATTGAACCGACGGGCCTCGGGCATCCCAAACAAATCCTATCGTTATTGACCTCTGAGTTTTACCAACCGTTGCTCGATCTGCGCGCAACACTTTGTTTGGTTGATGCGCGTCAGCTCCAACAACAACGTTATTATGAAAATGAAAATTTCCGCGATCAGCTGGCCTCAGCCGATATAATCTTGGCCAGCAAGTCAGATACGTATACCGAACATGACACCGCCGCATTTATTCAATGGCACCAGAATAACGCATTAAGTCGGCCCTATTACTTGATTGAGCAAGGAAACGTACCGACTGAAATACTCGACAACCCACGCCTTAATCTGCAAGAATTACCCGATGGTACACACCATCACCATGTGCAAAAAAATGGGTTAGCGGCACTCAGCTTACCGGGAGGCCAAGGCTGGCGTAGAGCACTGAACCAGGGTCAAGGATATTTCAGCTGCGGATGGATATTTGAACCAGAGACTTGTTTCTCTACCGGTGCGTTACTTGATTGGGTTCGTCTGTCGCCCGTTGAGCGCGTAAAGGGCATTATGCGAATTCCTGAAGGAACCATGGTATTTAACCGCCAAGGTTTGGATTTAAAAATTGAAACTCAGCCGGTTGCCCCTGTTGATAGCCGGGTTGAGCTGATTCACAGCGCTGAAGCACCGTGGAATCACTTACAGTTAGAATTATTAAAGGCCCGAATCAACAAATCGTAGCCTGCAAGCCTTAAAAAGCGGTCTACAATGATAATGCTCGGGTTTAGCGTTTAATATTAAATTTATAAAGGTGTTTTGATGGGCTGTAGTAATCTTCCTAAAATTTTGCTTTTGAATCTTTTCGGTATTGGGCTATTCCTTTCCTGGTATTTACCAGAAAATCACGGTTTTTGGTTCCCGATTGACGCTTCAATCTTTCATTATTTTAACGTGCATTTAGTCACCAACAGCGCCTTTTTAAAGGCGATTGCCATTACAAACCACCGAGCTTTCGACGGTATATCACTGATTGCTATGGGCCTGCTATTTGCTCATTTCTTTATGAAACAAGACGCCGCCGGCAAACGTAAGATGATTATTATCGGCGTAGTTATGCTGTTAACGGCGATAATTCTGAATCAGCTAGGCCGGTTATTATCGGTTCAACGGCTCAGCCCGACCCTAAGCTTTAGCGGCATTAACCGCGTTACTGAACTCTCGGGCATTCCGACTAAAGATTCTTCGAACGACAGCTTTCCCGGTGACCATGGGCTGATGTTAATGATTTTTGCCGGATTCATGCTGCGCTATTTTACCCGCTGGTCATTTTTTGTGGCCGTCGCCTACGTCATTATCTTTTCGTTACCGCGCATTATGGTTGGTGCTCACTGGTTTACCGATATTTACGTCGGCGCGCTTTCCGTGGCCTGCGTTGGCCTGAGCTGGTGGTTATTAACCCCTGCCAGTGATTATGTTATTCGCGGCATTAACAGGTTAATTCCCGGATATAGACCACCATCACATTAATATGCTATGTACAATAAAAAGCGTGGTTCATTGTCGGCTGTATGTCACAAAAATAGATAAAAAAATCGTTTTGTAACATTCCAAGCCAAAAAAAGTCTCGCAATCATACGTTGAATACAGTAGTCTTCCCGACGTTTACGTATATTTATCGCGTATAAGAGCATAGCTGGAAGACAGGAATTGTCTCGTTTTGCCAAAAATATAGCCCAACGCCTAAATCAAGCGCGGTGGGGACAGAATAATCATGTTTATAGCGACCTTTGTCGTTAAGGACTCCAAGGGAAATTCACTAAAATGGTCAAATCTCAACCGATTTTGAGATACGTTCTACGATTCGCGCCTGCCGTAGCCGCAATCGTAATGCTATCAGGCTGTGGCACAGTATCATCCAGCGCAGAAGCTTCAAGCGCCAAATATGCAGAGACGAATGCAGTAAAAGACAGACAAGGGCTTTCACTACAATCGTCTCAAGATGAATTTGAATCAATGGTTAAGAATGTTGATGTGAAATCAAAAATTCTTAACCAATATGCCAGTTGGAAAGGCGTCCGTTATCGTATGGGCGGCTCAACCAAAAAGGGCATTGATTGTTCCGGCTTTGTACAAACAACGTTCCGTGAGCAGTTTGGTTTAGTTCTTCCTCGCGATACCTCCAGACAACAGTCAATGGGTAAAGAGATTAATCGCGATAAGCTGCGTCCGGGCGATTTGGTACTGTTTAGAGCAGGTTCAACCGGCCGCCACGTTGGCATTTATATTGGTAACGATAACTTTGTCCACGCGTCGACCAGCAATGGCGTCATGATATCCAGCATGAACGAAAAATACTGGAATTCACGTTACCATCAGGCTCGCCGGGTTTTAACCAAAAGCTAATTGATACTGAAAATTGAAAAACGCCTGAATACGTTCAGGCGTTTTTTTTGTTTTGTATTTCACTTTTGCTCTCAAAACTGTTGGTATCTCCAAACCTATCCCCCACCGACGTTTTTGAGTGCTGATTCCCGTCTCCTCAAACTATGTAACCTCCGTAACATGAGATATAATAAGCACTATTTTGTATCGCATACGCTATCTATCTGGCGGCTTGTCGTCAGATTCGGATAGCCATAAATCCATTACTGAGTCAGAATCCTTTATGAATATGTTACGGTTAAATCAACGTAAGAGTTTGGCATCGCTAACCCTTCTGGTGACAACATTCATATGTTCAGCATTCAGTACCTATAGTTATGCAGAAACGCTGGCGACAGCGACGACCGCCGAAACCATCAAAGAAAGCTACTCTCTGTCACTTTTGGGTGAACCTAAATACGCGGCCAACTTTACCCACTTTGACTACGCCAATCCTTCGGCTCCCAAAGGTGGAAAAATTACCATTGCCGCAATTGGAACTTACGATAACTTTAATCGATACGCCACCCGTGGCAATCCGCTAAGCGGAAATGAAAGGCTAATCGATACTCTGTTTACCTCTGCAGAAGATGAAATCAGCAGTCTTTATCCACTTATTGCAGAATCAGCCCGCTATACTGACACCTACCAGTGGATGGAAATACGCATCAATCCTCGGGCCCGTTTTCAAGACGGCACACCCATCACCGCCGAAGACGTTGCCTTTTCCTTTGAAAAATTCATGACCGAGGGAGTACCTCAGTTTCGTAGTTTCTACAAAGGGGTTAACGTGCGGGCAATCTCAACGTTAACCGTACGAATTGAGTTACCCAAACCGGATCGAGATCAAATGCTAGGCATCGTTGGCGGGCTGGCGATATTTCCTAAACACTTCTGGAAAGATCATAATTTGGGCGAGCCCCTGAACATTCCGCCGCTAGGCAGCGGCCCCTACAAAATTGTCGATTACAAACTGGGCCAATACTTGGTTTATCAACGAGTCAAAGACTACTGGGCTGCTGGTTTACCGGTTAACCGCGGGCGCTATAACTTCGATACTATTCGCTACGATTATTATCTGGATGACAAAGTCTCACTGGAAGCCTTCAAAGCCGGAGCCTATGACCTGCGCATCGAACAGTCGCCAAAAAGCTGGGCAACTCAGTATGAAGGGGGCTATTTTGATAAAGGCTTTATCGTCAAAAAAGATGAAGAAAATCAGGCTGCTCAACAAACCCGCTGGTTGGTTTTCAATATTCAACGCCCGATCTTTGCCGATCCAAGAGTCAGAAGAGCAATTGGCCTTGCCTTCGATTTTGAATGGATGAACAAAGCACTATTTTATGGCGCTAACCAACAGCCACGCAGCTTCTTCCAGAATACTATTTATGAAGCGACCGGAATGCCGGGCAAAGATGAGTTGGCTTGGTTAACCCCGCTAAAGGGTAAAATTCCTGATGAAGTCTTTACCCAAGAGTATCAACCACCTAAAACTGACGGCAGCGGTAATAACCGTAAAAATCTGCTGCTGGCCACGCAGTTATTAAAAGACGCAGGCTGGGAAATTAAAGATAAAGTTCTGGTGAATACTCAAACCGGCAAGCCAATGGAGTTTGAACTATTGCTGCTCAGCGGTAGCAGTTCTAATTCTCTGTATGTACTACCCTTTCAGCAGAGTCTGGCGAAGCTAGGTATCAAGATTAACGTCCGCGAGGTCGACAGCTCTCAGTTTATCAGCCGCCTGCGCAGCCGGGATTTTGACATGCTCCCTCGCCCCTATCCGGCGATAGAATACCCGTCATCTGACCTGATGATCTACTGGAATTCCGCCTATATTAACTCCACCTACAATGCCCCCGGAATTAAAGATCCGGCAATCGATGAACTCACCGGCAAAATTAGCGTCTATCAGGGACAGGCAAAACCGCTCTTGTCTCTGGGAAAAGCTCTCGACCGGGTATTAAGCTGGCATTATCTGATGATCCCGATGTGGTACTCCAGCCATGACAGATATGCCTACTGGAACAAATTTTCTATGCCAGCCGTACGGCCAAAAGGTTCACTGGGGTTTGATACCTGGTGGTACGATGTGAGCAAAGCCGAACAGTTACCTGAACAGCGTCGTTAAGGACCCACAATGACCTCTTATATAACCCGGCGCTTTTTATTACTCATCCCAACCTTATGGGCTATCATTACTCTAAACTTTTTTATCGTCCAAATTGCGCCCGGCGGGCCGGTAGAACAGGCTATTGCGTCTATTGAATTGGGTGAAAAAAGTGGTTTTGGCAGCGGTAACACCGATATGTCCGCAGGCGGAAACTTCTCTTTGACCGCCAAAGGAGAACAAAAATATCAGGGTGGCCGCGGTTTAGATCCTGAAGTCATTGAAGCGATTAAAAAGCGTTTTGGTTTTGATAAACCGCTGCATGAACGCTATTTCGATATGCTTTGGAGCTATATTCGTTTCGATTTTGGCGACAGTCTATTTCGCGGAGCCTCTGTCATGACATTGGTTAAGCAGTCGCTGCCGGTTTCCATTAGTCTAGGGCTATGGAGCATGCTAATCACCTACCTGATATCGATCCCTCTGGGCATTAGAAAAGCGGTTCGAAACGGCTCTGCTTTTGACGTCTGGAGCAGTAGCCTGATCATTGTTGGTTACGCCATACCTCCGTTCTTATTCGCCGTATTGCTAATCATGATTTTTGCCAGCGGTGGCTATTTAGACTGGTTCCCGCTGCGTGGACTGGTCTCTAATAGCTTCGAGAGCCTGACGTGGTATGGAAAAATCGGCGACTATCTGTGGCATATCACACTACCGGTACTGGCAATGGTTATCGGCAGTTTTGCTGGCCTGACTATGCTGACTAAAAACTCGTTTCTGGATGAGATCCATAAACAGTACGTTATTACCGCCCGGGCCAAAGGCCTGACGGAAAAACGCATTCTCTATGGCCACGTGTTTCGTAACGCCATGCTGCTGGTGATCGCCGGTTTCCCCGCTGCTTTTATCGGTTCGTTTTTCACCGGCGCACTGCTTATCGAGGTGATATTCTCCCTCAATGGGCTCGGTTTACTGGGCTACGATGCCACGCTACAGCGCGACTACCCGGTGATGTTTGGTACGTTATATATATTTACCTTAGTCGGCCTAGTGCTGAATATTATCGGCGATATTGTGTATACGCTGGTCGATCCAAGAATTGATTTTGAGGCGCGTGGATGAGCAAGCTAAGTCCAATAAATCAGGTCAGATGGCTTAAATTCAAGCATAATCGTCGCGGTTACTGGTCACTTTGGATCTTTACCATACTGTTTATCATCAGCATGGCTTCAGAACTGATCGCCAACGATAAGCCACTGTTAGTCAGCTATAAAGGGGAGCTCTACACCCCATTTTTAGTCAGCTACAGTGAAACAACCTTTGGCGGCGAGTTCCAATCCGAGGCCGATTATCAAGATACCTACGTCGCTGACCTGATTGATAACAATGGCTGGGCGCTGTGGGCCCCCATTCGCTTTAGCTACAGCACGATTAACTATAAAAGTGATTCACCGTTCCCGGCACCGCCGTCAGCGGCTAATTTGCTGGGTACCGACGATCGCGGTCAGGACGTGCTGGCGAATATTCTCTACGGATTTCGCATTTCAATCCTGTTCGGGCTAATGCTGACAACCATCTCCAGCATCATTGGTATCACCATTGGGGCAACCCAAGGCTACTACGGCGGCAAAGTCGATCTGATCGGCCAACGCCTGCTTGAAGTCTGGTCCGGAATGCCAACCCTGTTCTTGATTATTTTACTGTCCAGCGTTATTCAGCCCAATTTTTGGTGGCTGTTGGGTATCACCGCGCTATTTGGCTGGATGGCGCTAGTGGGGCTCGTTCGGGCTGAATTCCTGCGAACCCGAAACTTCGACTACGTCAGAGCGGCCAGAGTGATGGGCGTTCGGGACAGCAAAATTATGCTGCGTCATATTCTGCCCAACGCCATGGTCGCCACCTTAACCAATCTACCCTTTATTTTGTGCGGCTCAATTACCCTGCTGACTTCCTTGGACTTCTTAGGCTTCGGCCTACCGTTAGGCTCGCCGTCGCTGGGGGGGCTGCTGTTACAGGGTAAAAACAATCTTCAGGCACCGTGGCTTGGTATCAGCGGATTTATCATTGTTGCACTGGTGCTGTCACTGCTGATTTTTATCGGCGAAGCCATTCGTGACGCGTTCGATCCTTCTAAGGCTTACTGATATGACCACCACGCCCATTCTGGATATTCAAAACCTCAGCATCGCCTTTAAACAAGGCGATCAAACGCGCATGGTGGTTGAAGATCTATCGTTACAAATCGCCAAAGGCGAGACGCTGGCGCTGGTAGGAGAATCCGGATCGGGAAAAAGCGTAACCGCTCTGTCGATATTGCGCCTACTCCCCTCTCCGCCGGTAATTTACCCATCCGGAGATATTTTGTTTAACGGCGATTCTCTACTAACGGCCGATGTAAAAACCCTGCGCCAGCATCGGGGTAACAGTATTTCAATGATCTTTCAGGAACCGATGGTTTCACTGAACCCGTTACACCGGCTAGAAAAACAGCTGTCTGAAGTGTTGATTCTTCATCGGGGAATGCGGAAAGAGGCCGCCAGAGGCGAAATTCTCGACGTTCTGGATCGAGTCGGCCTGCGGAATGCGGCGAAACGGCTCAATGCCTATCCGCACCAGCTCTCAGGCGGTGAGCGCCAGCGCGTTATGATCGCTATGGCAATTCTAACTAAACCTAGCCTGTTGATTGCCGATGAACCGACTACCGCGCTGGACGTTTCAGTACAGGCCCAGATCCTGACGCTGCTCAAAGAGCTTAAACAAGAGATGAACATGAGTATGCTGTTTATTACGCATAACTTAAACATTGTCCGCAAGCTGGCCGATAACGTTGCCGTGATGTGTCAGGGACGGTGCGTTGAACAGAATCAGCTAGGCCCATTATTCAGCAACCCTCAGCACCCTTATACTCAAAAATTACTCGATTCAGAGCCATCAGGTCGGGCAATTGCTCTATCGGGTGAGAGCGAAAACCTGCTGGAAATTAATAACCTGAGCATCGACTTCCCCGTATCCGGCGGCTTCTTTAAAGCTAAAACGGTGCATAAGGCGGTGAACAACATTAGTTTTACTATTCGTAAAGGCGAGAGCTTGGGTTTAGTCGGTGAATCGGGCTCAGGTAAAAGTACGACCGGCTTAGCCTTACTCCGTTTACTCAAATCTCAGGGTGAAATCCTGTTCGACCACCAACCGCTGCAAACGCTGAATATGCGCCAAATGCTTCCTTATCGCAGCCGGATACAAATCGTGTTTCAGGACCCCTTCTCGGCCCTGAACCCGCGCCTGACGGTCAGTCAGATTATTGCCGAAGGCTTAGAGGTTCATCAGCAACTGTCTAAAGAACAGCGCGAAGCCCAGGTTATCGCTACCATGCAAGAAGTCGGATTAGATCCGCAAACCCGTCACCGCTATCCAACGGAATTTTCCGGCGGCCAACGCCAGCGGATATCCATCGCCAGAGCGCTAATTTTACACCCCGAGCTATTGATACTCGACGAACCTACGTCTTCACTCGATCGAACCGTACAGGCGCAGATCCTGACGCTATTAAAAAACCTGCAACAGCAACACCGGTTAACCTATATGTTTATCAGCCATGATTTACAGGTTATCCGATCTCTGTGCCATAACGTGGTGGTCATGCATAACGGGGAAATTGTTGAACAAGGCGAATGTGAAACCGTATTTAATCATCCCCAGCACCCTTATACGCAGAACCTGTTGGCTAACTCCCATTAGGAATTATTCATCATGCTGCTAGCTTAAAACGTAAGGGAATGGCGGAAATTAAACGGGGCGATCGGAAGGTTTGGCAGGGGTATACTCGGCAATGGCAATACCCAAATTTTTTAGGCAGCACAGTACTATCGCGTCGTCGTGAGAATTAACAAACAGGCAGGGTTCGCCATCAATATCAATAACGCTATTTTCAATATTAATACCGTTTAGATATTGGCTGATGTTATGCATGACCTGCCAAGAACGCGGCCCCGGATAACTCAATAATTTTAAACCAATGAGACTGTCTCTCTCATTTTGTTCATTAAACACATCAGGAAGTACCGTTAGCTCTACCTTAGTGCCGGCCGGACCGGTATACCAATGGTAGAACTGGGGCAATCGCTGAAGAACCGACAGTTTCATAGTGAATTACTCAAGATTCAAAAAGATATAAAACAATTTTTTCACAATTTAATCACATCGTAAAGTACATCGCGCGTTATTGCACCTTTTTAATGCAAAAGATCAATAATGATCGCATAAATAGTTAACTATGCTTATTTTTTGAGAAAAATAACGTGGATAATTCGGATATTAAGAAATGAGAGCTGTCAATTGCATGACATAGCTGTGGTTGTTAAACCATTGGCCGCGTCAAAGTGATATAAAATGAAACGGCAATAATCGAAAAAAGAGAAAAAGGAGAGAAAAACCATTGAGAAAAATAACTTTATATGGGTATTTGAAATATTATGTTTAATATTCAGTTAAATTAATGTTCTTTTTTGCGCATTGCATACCAGTAAAAAAATACCGCAGCGATAACACAAAATGCCATAGATGAAATCATTGGCCATGCTGACGCTGACGTTACCATAGCTAACAGACCTCCGACGATTGCGCCAACGCCAAATCGTAACGTTCCGGCCAGAGAGGCAGCCGTACCGGCCATATGCGGAAAATCTTCTAAAACCACGGCCATCGCATTCGATGAGATCATCGAAATAGTTCCCATATAACCGGCAACGCCGATAACCAGTAGCCAAAAGCCCAGCCCTAGCATTTGGGTCACAACCAGCCAAGCACCCATAGCGAGCTGCACCGTTAAGCCTAAGCGCAGCATACTAACGGCCCCTTTCCGGCGGACGCAACGGCTGTTGATGGTGGTCATGATAAACAGAAAAACGATATTTAGCGCAAAGTAATAACCGAAATTTTGCGGCGAAACGCCGTTAATACCGATATAAACAAACGGGCCCGCGCTTAAAAAAGAGAACATACCGGCAAATGAAAACGCGCTGGATAGCATATAGCCGATCACCTGACGATGGCGGAACAACGAAGTAAAATTGCGCAACGTGCTCCTCAAATGGAATTTCTGCCGGTTGTCTTTATGCAGGGTTTCGGGAATACAGAACTTAACCAGAATGACGGCCAATAAGGCGGTAATACTTAACACCCAAAAAATAGCGTGCCAGCTAAACCACTTCAGTAACATTCCGCCGATTATCGGAGCCATCAGAGGAGCGATGGTCATCACTAGTGTGACGAAGGACATCATGCGGGAAAATTCCTCTTTACAAAACATATCTCGCATCAGGGCGCAGATAACCACGCTGGCAGAAGCCGCCGCCAGCCCGTGTAAAAAGCGTAATAAAATTAGCTGGTTGATATTGTGCACTAATGCACAGCCGCCGGCGGCCAAAGCAAAAAGCAGTACTCCACTGACAATCACCGGCTTACGCCCTAGACTATCGGCCATCGGACCATAAAGCAGTTGGCCAATGGCAAACCCAATAATATAGGTGCTCAGCGTAATCTGAACCATACCATCGCTAACGCCAAAATCTAGCGCAATCGCAGGCATTGCGGGCAGATACATATCAATAGACAGCGGCATCAGCATAGATAATAGTCCTAAAATAAAGACCAGCCATCTACGTGATACGCCCGGTAGTATACCGGTCATACTTTCATCGGAGTTGGACACAGAAAAGCGCTCCAAACGCCATAAGGCGTTTATTACTACAAAGGAATAGTGGCAATTAGAAATGGTGTAAGCGGCTGTCGTTATTTAGTCAGCCCAATACTGTCGATCTCTTCTTGAGTCAATGCCCGATACTCGCCCGGAGCCAAATCTAAGTCTAATTCAATTTCACCAATGCGTTCTCGATGCAGAGCAACGACGTGGTTTCCCGCTGCGGCAAACATGCGCTTAACCTGATGATAACGCCCTTCCGTAATGGTTAAGCGAACTAAGGATTCTTCAATTTTTTCCAGAACGGCGGGCTTGGTCAGCTCTTTTTCACCGTGAAGCTGAACGCCAGCGGCAAACAGCACGGCGGTGTCGTCGGCTAAAGGCTGAACCAGCGTGACCAGATAAGTTTTTTCACAATGATGACGCGGGGAGGTAACGCGATGCGACCACTGACCATCGTCGGTTAGTAGCACCAGACCGGTAGTGTCCATATCTAAACGCCCGGCGGCGTGAAGCTTTTCAGCCAGCGGCTCATCCATAAAATAGAGTATGGTCGGGTTAATCGGGTCATCGGTAGAGCAGACGTAACCTTCCGGCTTATTGAGCATGTAATAACGTGGACCAAAAATCTGTTTTAACGGATTGCCTTCATAGGCCACTTCATCCTCAGGCTTGAGCTTATAGGAGCCACTTTTAACGATCTCACTCCCTATCGTCACTCTGCTCGCCCTTAGTTCACGCAAAATCAAAGCCCGGCTAATACCTAACTGCTGTGATAAAAACTTATCCAAACGCATTACTTGATTACCCAATAAATAGGCTGACAAACGGCCTGATTAATAAACTATCTGATAAACATACCTACACCAATTCACATCTCAGAGAGGCGGCACGCGAATGCATCAACGGCTGAAAAGTATGGCGGGTATACAAAATTGATGCAGTAGTATACCCCATGCAGGGTAACCAACCTATAAAGACTCGCTCTGATTAACCAGTAAAGGCATAATATGCGCTATCAATCTGACTCTATTTTACAGCGAGCCTAAAAATGTCTTCTATTCACGGTCATGAAGTTTTAGAAATGATGATTGCCTCGGAGCAACCTTACACAACGGCGAGCCTGATTGAAGCCATCACCCAACGTTTTGGTACTGATGCCCGTTTTCATACCTGCTCCGTTCAGGATTTAACCGCTGCCGCTCTGGTTGATTTTCTAGCCGTCAAAGGCAAATTCATTCCGGCAGACGATGGCTTCACCACCCACACAAGTAAAATCTGCCAGCATTAATGGCATTTACGCTTCGCCCCTACCAGCAGGAAGCCGTTGAGGCTACGCTCAGCTATTTCCGCCAACGCCAAGAGCCTGCGGTCATTGTATTGCCTACCGGAGCGGGAAAAAGCTTGGTGATTGCCGAACTGGCCCGGGTAGCTAAAGGGAAAGTGCTGGTGTTGGCCCACGTCAAAGAGCTGGTTGCCCAAAATCATGCTAAATACCGGGCCTATGGGTTAGAAGCCGATATCTTTTCCGCCGGATTACAAAAAAAGCAGAGTTCAGCCAAAGTCGTGTTTGGCAGTATTCAATCCGTAGCCCGCAGCCTAGATGACTTTAATGACAAATTCTCGCTACTGATTATCGATGAGTGTCATCGTATTAGTGATGATAGCGAAAGTCAGTACCAGCAGATAATCCAACGCTTACGCCGCCAAAATCCAAAGCTCTGCCTGCTGGGGCTAACCGCTACGCCCTACCGCTTAGGAAAGGGGTGGATTTATCAGTACCATTATCACGGAATGATCCGCGGAGATAACGACTGTCTGTTCAGAGATTGCATCTACGAGCTGCCGCTGCGCTATATGATTAAGCACCACTTTCTGGTGCCTCCTGAACGCCTTGATATGCCGATTGTGCAGTATGACTTCAGCCGACTGGAAGCCAGCAGTAACGGGCTGTTTCGGGAAGTTGATCTTAACCGTGAACTCAAACAGCAGCAACGAATTACGCCACATATCGTTAGCCAGATTATCGAATATGCCCAAACTCGCAAAGGCGTGATGATTTTTGCCGCTACGGTAGAGCACGCCAAAGAGGTCTACGGCCTGTTGCCTGACGGTAAAGCGGCGTTTATCAACGCCAATACGCCCGGTGATGAGCGTGACCGCTTAATCGAAGCGTTTAAACAACAACGGTTGCACTATTTGGTAAACGTGGCGGTATTGACCACCGGTTTCGATGCACCGCACGTAGACCTGATCGCCATACTCCGCCCTACCGAGTCCGTTAGCCTGTATCAGCAAATTGTCGGGCGCGGGCTGCGGCTATCTCCCGGCAAAGAAGATTGTCTGATCCTCGACTACGCAGGAAATCCTCACGATCTGTTCACCCCTGAAATCGGTTCAGCCAAACCCAAAGGAGATAACCAGCCGGTTCAGGTATTTTGCCCCGCCTGCGGCTTTGCCAATACGTTTTGGGGAAAGACTAACGAATCCGGACAGGTCGTTGAACACTTTGGCCGCCGCTGTCAGGGCATTCTGGAAGATGATGAAGGCCAACGTGAACAGTGCGATTATCGCTTTCGCTTTAAAATCTGCCCCCACTGCGGCGCTGAAAATGATATTGCCGCCCGGCGCTGTCACCAGTGCCACGAAGTTTTGGTCGATCCTGACGATATGCTTAAAGATGCGCTGAAGCTCAAAAATGCGCGAGTGCTGCGCTGTAGCGGGATGCAGTTTAAACGGGGTGAAGATGACAAAGGTGAATGGCTGAGCATCACCTATTATGATGAAGACGGTGCCGACGTTACGGAACGATTTCGTCTAAAAACCCCGGCCCAGCGTACCGCGTTTTTGCAGCTATTTGTCCGCCCACACCTGAAGGCTCCAGGCGTTGCGTTTAGCTGGAATACCGCCGCTGACGTTATCCAACAACAGCACCTACTGCGCCACCCTGATTTTGTCATTGCTTACCTGCGCGGTGAATTCTGGCGGGTACGCGAAAAAATGTTCGACTATCAGGGCCGCTATCGCAGAGCAAATGAGCTGCGGGGGTAACGGTTTTATTTGCTGTGAAGCGCTAATTCCGTTAGAATCCCGCCCGCTTTAGCGTTTGTTCATACAAAGGCAAAGCAGATTTGCTCAACTCACAGCTGGGTCGCCTGTTGTGGGACTTAACATTCTTTAAGAGAAAAGAAAATGTTTACTATTAAAGTAGAAGTACGTACCGAGCAGGGAAAGAGTGCGAGCCGCCGCCTGCGTCATGCAAATAAGTTCCCGGCTATCGTTTATGGCGGAACTGCTAAGCCAGTATCTATCGCTCTGGATCAAGATTCTATTATGAATCTGCAAGCTAAACCTGGTTTTTACGAAGAAGTTCTAACTCTTGTTATTGAAGGCAAAGAAGTCAAAGTTAAAGCTCAGGCAGCACAGCGTCACCCGTTCAAACCAAAATTAACTCATTTAGACTTCGTTCGCGTTTAATAAACCGACCGATGAGTTCTGTTGATTTCATCAACAGTGAACGAAAAAAAACGCCGTTTTATAACGGCGTTTTTTTATACTTCACATTCGGCAATTAGTTACCGCCACCGCTCAGGCGACGCTGTAACTGATCGCGTAAATTCGGCGGCAATCCTTTAATGGTCAGCGAGTCGGTAGACGGATCCCAGAATACGCGCTCACCAAAAAGCAAAGCATCAAAACTCAGGGTAATACCACCGCCGCTGCCGGAAAACTTCGTCAGCTGACGTAGCGTTCCGCGATCTGCCGGAAAGTGGTCTTCTAGCTCATAGCCATTATCGTTAGTGAATTGCTGAAAATTCTTCTCACCGACGGGCGGTAACTCTCGCGCCAAATCTTCAATCGCAATCTCTTCTCCCGACTGCAGTTGGCCGTTGCAGTAGGTATAAACCTGCTGGCGATATGACTGGCGTTCTTTTTTGTCTAACTGACCTTCAGCACAATAGTCATCAACCGCCTGCAACAGGCCGCGATTTTGCGCTTTAGTGTCTAAACCTTCACTGGCTGCCAGAAAGTCCATAAAGAAGTCAGAGACTTTTCTGCCAACTCGGCCGCGTAAAAAGGTTAAGTAGCGGGAAGATTCAGGATTAGTTTCCCATTCGGTTAAATCAATGCGGGCCACAATGTCAGCCCGATCGATATCCAGATAATGCGTGGTTGTAATATCTAATTGGTCGTTAACCAGCGTACTGTTGCAGCTGCTTAAGACCGCAATCAGCAGATACTCGACGGCTAAAAAACGGTACTGGCAAAAAACCACAATGCCGCCTTCAGCAAACGGGTATTTTGCTAACTCATCGCGCAGCCGACCCGTACTGTCGCGGGTAAAATCCACAAAGCTCTGCTCGCCTTTACGGCAATTCTTTAGCGCCTCGGCCAATGGGCTGTCGGCATTGAACAAGCCATAGGCTTTGCTCTTTGCGCTGTAGACGCGGTGCAGTTCGGCGACCATATCCTCAGTCGCCTGATTGTTGTTTAACGGCGAATCACGCAATACCACGTCAAGCGTCTGCTCACCACGCTTAATCATCTGGTGCAAAACGATCTGGTCAAGATCCAGACTCATAAAAACTCCTCTTTCGCGCGCGAAATCTACGCTTGATTAAAATATCTTTTGGTTAACGGATGGCATCATAGTACGCCCGCTTAGTTAGCTCTATTAAAATATTTGCGAATCCGTCAGTGAGTCGATGCTAACGCAGAGTACCAAAGATATCGCATCCATTAACCGAATGAACTATACCTTTTACAGGCCCATTTTATTCACTGATTAACCCTGCCACAAGCTGCCAGACAGCGATGCAATACGGGCAAGCAGAAGATTTTATGTATAAACTACAGAAAATAATGAATTGATACGGTAAGATAGACATACTTAAATCAGCCAATACGCACAGTAAGCACATACCTATGCCACAAGCTTCCCGTTACAGTGATGAACAAGTAGAAAAAATATTGACTGAACTGGTCAACGTACTGGAAAAAAACAAGACGCCAACTGACCTCTCGCTGATGCTGTTAGGAAATATGGTGACTAACTTAATCAATACCAGCGTTGCACCGGCCACTCGGCCCGTTATCGTTCGTTCTTTTATCGACGCCTTACAGGCATCGATCAGAGAAGATAAAGCCCATTAATTGTTTATCTGAAAGCATATATGGTAACCAACCGCCAGCAATATAAAGAGAAAGTCTCCCAGATGATTAGCTGGGGGCATTGGTTCGCTCTCTTTAATATCATACTCAGCCTTGTGCTGGGCAGTCGCTATTTGTTTATCACCGACTGGCCCTCAACGCTGCCGGGCCGTATATATGCGCTGGTCAGCTGGCTTGGCCATTTCAGCTTTATTACTTTTTCTGCCTATTTGTTAATTCTGTTCCCGCTCACCTTTATCATTATGTCCCAGCGGCTAATGAGGGTGATATCGGCCATTGTGGCAACGGCAGGTTTAACCCTGCTCCTTATCGATACAGAAGTATTCTTACGATTCCGGCTGCATTTAAACTCCACGGTCTGGGGCTTGTTAACTAATCCAGAAGAGAGCGAACTCTCCCGCGACTGGCAGATGCTGTTTGTCTGTATCCCTATCATATTCTTAGTCCAGATGCTGTTCGGTACTTGGTGCTGGCAAAAACTACGCAGCCTTAACCGGCGAAAATTTGGTAAGCCGTTGGCTGGTATCCTTATTGTGGCGTTTATTGCGACGCATTTTACCTACATTTGGGCCGATGCTAATTTCTATCGTCCGATTACCATGCAGCGCGCCAATCTTCCGCTCTCTTACCCGATGACCGCCCGGCGTTTTCTGGAAAAACATGGCCTACTGGACGCTCAGGCTTATCAAGATAAGGTGATCCAACAGGGCAGCCCTGAAGCCGTTGAGGTTGAATATCCGCTGGCTAAGCTGGCCTATACGGAGACCAAGAGCAGCTATAACCTGTTAATGATTGTGGTTGACGGTATTCGTAATCAGAATCTGGCTGAAGATATGCCTAATCTGTCTCGGCTGGGTGATAATAATATTGAATTCGTTAATCACTACAGTACCGGTAACCAGCAAGATACCGGCCTGTTCGGGCTATTTTACGGAATTTCACCGACTTACATTGATGGTATTTTGGCCGGTAAAAAATCGTCTGCATTGATTACCGCGCTAAGCCAACAAGAGTATCAATTTGGCCTGTTCTCCGCCTCTGGATTCAACTCACCGCTGTACCGTCAGGCGCTATTATCCGATTTCTCACTGCCGGAACCCATTGCTCAAAGTAACGGTGCAACCACTCAACAGTGGCAGCAATGGTTAGGAACCCGTACCGATCCATCACCATGGTTCTCATATATTCAATACAGTAACAGCGATTTACAGAAAGTCGATGGCAGCAAAACCCCCGATGATTTTATTCGTCGCTATCGTGCGTCGGCTAAAGATGTAGACCAACAAATTGCTGAAGTAATGGAAACCCTGAAACAGCGCGGTCTGTCGGAAAATACCGTGGTGGTGATCACTGCCGCTCACGGAATAGAGTTCAATGATGCCAAACGCGGTGACTGGGGGTTCGGCAAGAACTACAGCCGCTTCCAGCTTGGCGTTCCACTCGTCATACATTGGCCGGGCGCCCCTGCACAACAAATTGATAAACTGACCGGTCATGAAGACATAATGCGAACGCTAATGGAACGTCTGCTACATGTGAAAAATGCGGCCAGTAGCTATTCTCGCGGCGAAGACCTGTTTGCCGATCGGCGCCGCTATCAATGGGTTACTGCCGGTGATGCGCGCCAGCTGGTTGTTATCACCCCAGAGCAAACCATATTAATCAACACCAACGGCCGTCATAAAACTTACGATCTGAACTTCCAGCGTCAGGAAAATGAAAAGCCAAACCTGACTCTGCTGCTTCAGGTGCTAACTGACGTTAAACGGTTCATTGCTAACTGATTAAAATTGAAGCGCTCGTGTGTATGACTACTTGAAATAATAGTAAGAAAAGGTAGTATTAATATCGCGTTTCGGCACGTAGCGCAGCCTGGTAGCGCACCGTCATGGGGTGTCGGGGGTCGGAGGTTCAAATCCTCTCGTGCCGACCAAATTACTTCTAAAAATCAGCTCACTGTGGCTGATTTTTTATGCTAAAAAATTAGAGTAGAGGTAAAACTCCTAATAAAAAACCCCAACGTTTAAGCTGGGGCTTAGCCATTATTTTATCTCATGTGACTCTAGGTTCAGAAGGTACAGCTCAATCTTATTGTCTACCCAGCTATAGCCAAGCAAAGTTAGCTGGTTATTGAGCTTAAACTTATGAACCCGCAGATAGCTAAGATCGCCTTTCTTTTGCTCCCCCAGTTCTGGGTTATCTAAAATCCGGTCAATCTCGTCCTCTCCCCTTTGCTGCAACTGTTCAGGAAGTTTACCTAACGCTTTCTCGAAGCGGTTAGACTGATAAACTTCAGTCTCCTGACCGTGGAGTCTTTCGGACATATCGACTTACCTTTTGGTTATCGACTTCGCCTTTTGCCAGCAGAGTTTCAAGAATAAAGCTATACGGCAAATCTGGATTATCTTCAGCTATACGGCCTATTTTAGCCCAATGCTCAATTTGCTTAGGTACACTCCGACTTGAAGCCTCTGCATAAATTTTGACATCAGTGACAAAGTCATCGTCTAAACGAATACTTGTCGCCATAAATTCCCCCTAACTGCATTTGATGTCCTATATTCCCACACCAAAGCATTCCACATCGCAGATACTCTACCCTTCTATCTACTGATTTGCGTTACTGTCGTTGTTATCTATACTTATTTTCAGTGATTAAAAATGTAGTTTGATTTTTAATAAGATATTCAACAATGAGAAAAAATGATAAGGCCTATCCGGCATTTATTTGCCAATACGATTTTTCTACGTTACGTCTGCACGGGGGGATTAAATACCGTTATTCATTGGTTTTTCTTTTTCCTCCTCACTATCTGTTTCTCCTTTGGACAAGGCATCGCTAATATTTTTGCTTTTTTGGTTGCGGTAACGTTCAGCTATCTGGTGAATGCAAAGTGGACCTTCAGAGCGACAACATCATGGCGAAAGTATGTCATCTATACTTTGTTTATGGCATTTATTGCTGGCCTAGTCGGCTGGGGCGGACAGATGCTTAACCTTCATCCGGTACTAACCCTGTGTCTTTTTTCATGCATAAGCCTTGTATGCGGGTTTATTTATAGCCGGTTTATCGTGTTCAGGGATTAAAGCTTTATGATTTTATCTATCGTTGTTCCTGTATTTAATGAGGAACTCAGTATCTCACCGTTTTATCAGGCAGTGCGTAATCTCCATCTAGCCCACGAAGGATATACCGTGGAGATCATTTTTATAAATGATGGAAGCACTGATAACACACGCTCCGCTATTTGTTCACTACAGCAGCAGGATCCGCACATCATCCTGATAAACTTTAGTCGGAATTTCGGCAAAGAAGCGGCCTTGTTTGCAGGACTGAAACATGCATCTGGAGACGCCGTTATCCCGATGGATGTTGATTTGCAGGATCCCATCAGTCTGTTACCCGATCTGGTTGCCAAATGGCGGCAAGGTGCCGATGTGGTCTTGGCCAAACGTATCGATCGCCGTACGGATAATTTTCTAAAGCGCATTTGTGCACAGGGTTACTATTTCATTCATAACGTACTTAGCCACGAGAAAATAGAACATAACGTCGGCGATTTTCGCCTTATGTCGCGTGGAATAGTACAGGAGATTATTAACCTCCCTGAAAGAACTCTGTTTATGAAAGGGCTCATGTCTTGGGTTGGTGGAAAGACGGCCACGGTCGAATACAGTCGGCCTGAAAGACAGAATGGCGAGACAAAATTCAGAGGATGGAAACTGTGGAATTTTGCCCTTGACGGAATAACGTCATTTTCAACGCTTCCACTTCGGATATGGGTATATATTGGATCATTAATCGCGGCTGGCTCTGTTTTATATGGTTTCTGGGTCATTATCTCAAAATTAATGTGGGGTAACGCTGTTTCTGGTTACGCCTCTCTGATGACCGTGCTGCTTTTTCTTGGCGGGGTACAGCTCATCGGAATTGGTGTTCTCGGTGAGTACATCGGACGTATTTTCACAGAAGCTAAGCATAGACCGAGATATATTATCGAAAGTATTTTACCCGAGACGCTCAATACCGAGGGAAATGATAGTGAAGAATAGCATCAAAGATATTTTTTCCTTCAGTGCGCCATCAGGACCGTGGCTCTCGCCCGCCGGCCGGTCACGGCTGATAAAAATGTTTCTCTTCACTCTCGCGTTTGCTCTTTTCATCAGCGTTCCACTCTGGAGTAACAAGAACTATTACGGTGATGATTTTATGCGTCTCTATACCGGAGAAGGCATTATCTGGACGTCAAACGGGCGCCCGTTAACATCGGTATTGCATTATTTTCTAACGTTTAGTACCACACTAAATGACATTTCACCGGTACCCCTGCTGGCTGGGCTCGCAGTGCTGAGCTTCTCTGCCGCTCTGTTTGTTTACAGCCTTCGGCTTAATCTCCCGTTCGTTCTGACCGTACTGCTGTCAGTGGGCATCGTCGCCAATCCCTTTCTTGCACAGCCGATGCTGTATATCTGGGATTCCGTCAGCATCCTTGGCGCATTTTCGCTGGCAATGCTGGCCGCCATACCTTATTCCAGTCGGCCGCTGAAATATTTCTTTATTACCGCCGTCCTACTTTTGTCTATGCTGATGTTTTATCAGATCGCCATTAACCTCTATCTATCCTGCGTGATTATCACGGCCTACTGTCTTATTCTCCGACAGCAGCCGGTGCTGCGCTTTATGATAGCGAAGATCTGCGCATTGGTGCCTCCGATACTGATATACAAGTTCATTATTGCTCCCGCGATAATAGCCGACTCCTACAGCTTAACCAGTAGCCAGCTGATCGCTCCCGGTATCGACGCCATTGCGGTTATGCAAACCACCCTGCTGAACTTCGTTACCCTTCTGCAAACTACCTTTCCGGGATGGAAAATGGTGTTTGTTGCGCTGCCGGCACTCCTGACATTCCTTTGTATCATCCACAAAATCAAACATCTGCTCAGCGATAAAACGCAGCCTCATCGTATCGCCGTTGCAGTCTTCTACCTGCTTTCTCCGATATTGGTAATAATGATGCTTCCCGGAGTATCGATACTTTTGAACAACGCCGTAGTGGCCCCCAGAACGATGCCCGCTTTCAGCACCGTCACGCTGTTTTTTATGATAGTGCTCTTTTCGACCACTCCGCGCTGGCTACACTCAACGCTCTTCACCGGTTTTATTGCCAGCCTGATGTATACTTCGGTAATGATGGTTGCAATTTTCAATACCATGATAAAGGAGCAGGATTATCTGTCATCCGTCGCATGGATGATCAAAGCGGATCTCTCGCGTGTGCGCGATGTGGAAAATGTTACTTTTCTAAGCGTGCTTCGAACATTTCCTGACACAACAAATTCCCGCCAAGCCTTTCCGTTAATCGACGCAGTCAGTCCTGCGGTTTCGAGTTACACCTATCCGTATTTTTTCCAGAGCAGAAATGTAGGTCTACCTATTATCAAACCTACGTCAGAAATACGCAGCTACCGCCCGGCAGAGTACATATCAAAAAACTGTGATTACCGGCTATTCACATATCAAAAAACGGCCGTAGTGGATTTTAGTGACGGCTGTTAACCAAATAGCTGCGCCAATTACCGCCCTACCGTAACGCTGTCGTTATGATGATTGTGTCTAATGCCCGCTTATTCATAGCGGTAGATTGCCCAGCGTTAGTCACACGGCCGTCATATTTTCGTTAGCACAATGCAATACGCCTCAGGAAACGACCAATAATAGCGATCGGTTAACTATCAAATATTGCTATTGCAAAATCACTTGAATATACTATATATATATACAGTGTTAATGGATGTTACTGAGGTTCACCATGCAAGTTGAAATTTCAATCCGTAAAGACGATAAACTACCAAACGGCGCTGAAGCCGCGCTAAAAGAAGAGCTAGAGAAGCGGCTTAACTGCCATTTTGCCGATGTCCGGGTCAAAGTTCGCCGCGGTAGCGGCAACGACATTACGGTGTTAGGCGGGTTAAAAAGCGATAAAGAGCTAGTGACAGAAATACTCCAGCAAACCTGGGAAAGCGCCGACGACTGGTTTGATAAAGATTAATCAACAAAAACCGCATAACGATTAGATAAACAGCCTTATATCACGCGTTTTGAGATATAAGGCTTAACCGCTTTGCGTTAGACAGCTTATTTAAACTTACTTTTAAAACCAGACAGAAAGCCGGACGCAGCGCCTTCAATAAAAGCACCGGAACCGAAGCCAATCATACGCCCGATGGTTGAACCGGACAGCAATCCGAATGATTCAAGCATGCTAATACCGGTACCTAGTGCAGGAAAAACAGCGTTTGCCAGCCCTTTCGCTACCGATACGCCCACATCGCCAAAAATCGTTCCTACTTTCTCACCGATATCGGCTAATGAGTCCTGAACAAAACCGGCACCATTAACCTGTTCAATTTCAGTTGAATTTAAAACTCTGATTGTCATTTTTTATCCCTTAACGAAACTTACCGAATATGGATGATATAAAATTAAACGGTGCTGCAATAATGCCACCGAAAAAGCTTCCGGCAGCATTACCCATCGCGCTACCCACCGTGCGGGCGGGCAAATCAATCGCCTGATACACAAGATTCCATATGGCATCGCTAACAATACCGGCTCCATTCACCTGTTCTATTTCAGCGCAAGAAAGCTCTCTCATGATTAATCCTTTTATTTAGTTAAAATAGGAAAAACTATTCGTCATATTTTCTAATCCAGAGGATATTTAGAAAAAATTCCAGCCTACTAATATCGGCAAAATAATCAATAAGCAATGATTTTTTAGATAAATATCAATATGATAAAAAATCCCTTAGCCATGGGGATATATAGTAAGGAACATTCAGATAATTTATTTAGAAAGGGTAAGAAGCTTTACTTCAGCTAATTTAGTACAGGAAACGCACCTCGTAGAAAAACCAACGGATACAAAAATGCCAGCGTAAACGCTGGCATTTTTCTTAACCACCGGGGAAGTTAATCCTCTTCCGGCTCTTCTGAATCGTCACCATCATCAAGCTCTTCAGAATCGATAGCATCAAGCTCCTCATCAATTTCTGCAGCGACTATCAGCGCAGGATCGATATTGGATACTTCATCATCTTCTTCTGGCTCAACGACGCGCTGCAATCCAACAACGCTCTCGTCTTCAGCAGTACGGATCAGGGTTACACCGTGAGTGTTACGACCAACAACGCTGACTTCTGATACGCGGGTACGAACTAAAGTACCGGCATCGGTAATCATCATTATCTGGTCACACTGATCGACCTGAACTGCACCCACAACGCGACCGTTACGCTCACTCACTTTAATTGAGATAACGCCCTGAGTTGCACGGGACTTAGTCGGATAATCGGCCAGCGCGGTACGTTTACCATAACCATTCTGCGTCACGGTTAAGATTTCGCCGTCACCACGAGGAACAATTAGAGAAACCACGCGATCGGCTGCGCTAAGCTTAATACCACGAACGCCTGCTGCAGTACGACCCATCGGGCGAACGCCGCGAATAGAACCGTCTTCCAGCTTTTCTTCTTCCAGGAAGCGTACCACTTTACCTTCAGCCGAGAACAACATAATTTCGTTGCTTCCGTCCGTCAGGTCAACGCCGATCAACTCATCACCTTCGTTCAGGTTAACGGCGATAATGCCTGCGCTACGCGGACGACTAAAGTCAGTCAGTCTGGTTTTCTTCACGGTACCATTCGCGGTAGCCATAAAGATATTGCGCCCTTCTTCATATTCACGCACCGGCAGAATAGCGGTAATACGCTCATTTTGCTCCAGCGGCAGTAAATTGATAATTGGACGACCGCGGGCTCCGCGGCTGGCTTCCGGTAATTGATAAACCTTCATCCAGTACAGGCGACCACGGCTTGAGAAGCAGAGGATCGTGTCATGCGTGTTAGCCACTAACAGACGCTCGATAAAATCTTCTTCTTTAATGCGCGCCGCTGACTTACCTTTACCACCGCGACGCTGTGCTTCATAGTCAGACAGCGGTTGATATTTCACATACCCCTGATGAGACAATGTCACGACGACGTCTTCTTGCGTTATCAAATCTTCGATATTAATATCGGCGGTATTCTCAGTAATTTCAGTACGACGCTTGTCGCTATATTGATCGCGAACCGCTTCCAGCTCTTCGCGGATCACTTCCATCAAACGTTCCGGATTTTCAAGAATATAGAGCAGCGCGGCAATTTGCGTCAGCAGCTCTTTATATTCATCAAGCAGTTTTTCATGCTCAAGACCGGTCAGGCGATGTAAGCGTAACTCAAGAATAGCCTGAGCCTGCTGTTCGGTTAAGTAGTAGCGACCGTCACGGATGCCATACTCTGGTTCCAGCCATTCAGGGCGGGCAGCATCGTCACCGGCACGTTCCAGCATCGAAGAGACGTTACCCAATTCCCATGATTGAGAAATCAGGCCAATTTTTGCTTCTGCCGGCGTAGCCGCCGCACGGATTAGCTCGATAATCGGATCAATATTGGCTAAAGCAATCGCCAGACCTTCAAGGATATGAGCACGATCGCGGGCTTTACGCAGTTCAAAAATAGTACGGCGAGTAACAACTTCACGGCGGTGGCGAACAAACGCCTCCAGCATGGCCTTCAGGCCTAACAGCTTTGGCTGACCCTGATGAAGCGCAACCATGTTAATGCCGAAAGTCACCTGCATTTGGGTTTGTGAATACAGGTTATTCAGTACCACTTCGCCAACGGAATCGCGCTTAATTTCCACCACGATACGCATACCGTCTTTATCAGACTCATCGCGTAGCGCACTGATGCCTTCAAGCTTTTTATCTTTCACCAGCTCGGCAATCTTTTCGATTAGCCGTGCTTTATTGACCTGATAAGGGATCTCGTGAACGATAATAGTTTCGCGCCCGGTTTTTTCATCGGCTTCGACTTCAGCACGGGCTCGGATATAAATTTTACCGCGACCGGTACGGTAAGCTTCTTCGATACCGCGACGACCGTTAATGATGGCGGCAGTCGGGAAGTCAGGCCCCGGGATGTGTTCCATCAGCCCTTCAAGGCTAATGTTTTCATCTTCAATAAAGGCTAAGCAGCCGTTAACCACTTCAGCAAGGTTATGCGGAGGGATATTGGTTGCCATACCAACGGCGATACCAGAAGAACCATTCACCAGCAGGTTAGGGATTCGGGTAGGCAGTACCGTTGGAATTTGTTCTGTTCCGTCGTAGTTTGGCGAGAAGTCAACGGTCTCTTTGTCGAGATCCACCAACAGGTCGTGGGCAATTTTCGACATCCGAATTTCGGTATAACGCATTGCCGCAGCCGAGTCACCGTCGACGGAGCCGAAGTTACCTTGGCCATCCACCAGCATATAACGCAGGGAGAACGGTTGGGCCATACGAACAATCGTATCGTAAACCGCAGTATCACCATGTGGGTGGTACTTACCGATAACGTCACCGACGACGCGCGCCGATTTTTTATATGCTTTATTCCAATCATTACCGAGTACGTTCATCGCGAATAATACGCGACGGTGTACTGGTTTCAGTCCATCTCGAACATCTGGAAGAGCACGCCCTACAATAACGGACATGGCATAATCTAGATAAGAGTTTTTAAGCTCGTCTTCGATATTGACCGGTGTAATTTCTTTGGCAAGGTCGCTCATGGAGCCGCTATCCCTCTATTATTATCAGCCCGGAAAGGTGCAAAATTATATCACACCTAACCGATTGTTTCTAATATTCACCAAGCTACCTGACCGATTGACTCTAAAAGCTGGGCCAGCTATCACTACCGGTACCCTCTACAGCCAGAAAGCTAACATCTTTATTTGGTTAGAAAAGATTCGTACCCCGACAGAT
Organism: Budvicia diplopodorum; assembly: GCF_009800925.1. Lineage (GTDB taxonomy): Bacteria > Pseudomonadota > Gammaproteobacteria > Enterobacterales > Enterobacteriaceae > Budvicia > Budvicia diplopodorum. The sequence continues at coordinate 405,658 of NZ_WOYF01000001.1, forward strand.
ACCACTACTTTATGGCTAATTGATGTATAATTCTGGCTATCAACATCAGGCAGTTAGGTAACCGCTATGCATTCACCGGAAAATGTCGATCACAAAGAAATTGCTAAATTTGAAGCGGTGGCTTCCCGCTGGTGGGATTTAGAAGGCGAATTTAAGCCACTACATCAGATCAATCCCCTGCGCCTTGGCTATATTCAACAGCGGGCAAACGGTGTTTTTGGTAAGAAAATTCTAGACGTCGGCTGCGGTGGCGGAATACTGTCCGAAAGCATGGCTCAGGAAGGCGCTCAGGTTACCGGCCTAGACATGGGCAGTGAACCCTTACTGGTTGCGCGCCTGCATGCGTTAGAAACCGGCGTTGCGGTTGAATACGTTCAGCAAACCGTTGAAGCCCATGCGTTAGAAAACGCTGGTCGGTACGATATCGTTACCTGCATGGAAATGCTGGAACACGTTCCTGACCCGGCGTCCGTTGTTCGCGCCTGCGCTCAGTTGGTCAAGCCGGGTGGGCATGTATTCTTCTCTACCATAAACCGCAATACCAAAGCCTGGCTGATGCTGGTTGTCGGTGCAGAATATGTGATGAACATGGTGCCGAAAGGGACTCATGACCCTAAGAAATTTATTCGCCCTTCTGAGCTAATTAGTTGGATCGATCGAACCGCGTTGCGCGAACGCCATATAACCGGCTTGCACTACAACCCATGGCTTAAAACATTTAGGTTAGGCAGCAACGTAGACGTTAACTACATGGTTCACTGCACCAAAGACGAGTGAACCATAATATAACCCTGTTATTCGTCGTTTCTGGCCGTTATTTATCTTTAGGATGCGGCGAATAACATTGACCGACAAGCCCGTTAAGCATTGGTTTCCCCACCGTTGAATAAACCCGCCGCGATCAATTTTTGTATATAATCGTTAAAAATATATTTCAAGTATGTAAGCAAGAACCTCCAATGAACACGGGAACTTAGCTCCCTTATCCAACAAGTTATCCACAAAAACACCCCATTTTGTTCACTTGCAAAAATCATCATTAAACACTATCTTGTATTTCATCAACCAACACACCACTATATGTTGTGTTTTTGGCATATAACCACGCCGTTAGGCTCCACGCGGCATCCGGTTATGTAAAGCACAAATTCTCACGGAAAGGTACGTATTACGCTATGAATCAAAGTCTATTAGTCACCAAACGCGATGGCACCAAAGAGCGCATCAATCTCGATAAAATTCACCGCGTCATCGATTGGGCAGCCGAAGGCCTGAATAACGTTTCAGTCTCTCAGGTTGAGCTTCGCTCACACATTCAGTTCTATGATGGCATCAGAACGTCTGATATCCATGAAACCATTATTCGTGCTGCTGCAGACTTAATTTCGAGCGATACCCCTGACTACCAGTATCTGGCTGCGCGTCTTGCCGTGTTCCATCTGCGTAAAAAAGCCTACGGTCAGTTTGAACCACCGGCTTTATATACTCACGTCAAAAACATGGTAGAAATGGGCAAATATGATAGCCATCTTCTGGAAGACTACTCGGTCGAAGAGTTTGAAGAGATGGAAACCTACATTGACCACTGGCGTGATATGAACTTTTCTTATGCTGCCGTTAAGCAGTTAGAAGGGAAATATCTGGTCCAAAACCGCGTTACCGGCGAAGTATACGAAAGCGCTCAGTTCCTCTACATTCTAGTGGCGGCCTGCCTGTTCTCGCGCTATCCGCAAGAAACTCGCCTTGGCTATGTTAAACGCTTCTACGACGCAATTTCGACCTTCAAAATTTCGCTGCCTACGCCAATTATGGCCGGCGTACGTACGCCAACCCGCCAGTTCAGCTCATGCGTTCTGATTGAGTGCGGTGACAGCCTTGATTCAATTAATGCCACCGCCAGCGCCATTGTGAAATACGTTTCTCAACGCGCCGGTATCGGTATTAACGCCGGTAGAATCCGCGCGCAGGGTAGCCCAATCCGTAACGGTGAAGCCTTCCACACTGGCTGTATTCCGTTCTATAAACACTTCCAAACGGCGGTGAAGTCCTGCTCTCAGGGCGGCGTTCGCGGCGGTGCTGCTACCGTGTTCTATCCGCTATGGCATCTGGAAGTGGAAAGCCTGCTAGTGCTAAGAAACAACCGGGGCGTTGAAGAGAACCGGGTTCGCCATATGGACTACGGCGTTCAGCTCAACAAGCTGATGTATCAGCGTTTGGTTAAAAACGAAAACATTACCCTTTTCAGCCCGTCCGACGTACCGGGGCTGTATGACGCGTTCTTCGCCGATCAGGACGAATTTGAGCGCTTATATGCCAAATACGAAGCTGACTCTTCAATTCGCCAGCGTCAGGTTAAAGCGGTCGAACTGTTCTCACTAATGATGCAGGAACGCGCTTCTACCGGTCGTATCTATATACAGAACGTCGACCACTGTAATACCCATAGCCCGTTTGACCCAATGGTTGCGCCGGTTCGCCAGTCAAACCTGTGTCTGGAAATTGCCCTGCCAACCAAGCCATTGAACGACATCAACGATGAACAAGGCGAGATTGCACTCTGTACGCTTTCTGCCTTTAACCTCGGCGCCATTGAGCGTTTAGATGAGCTTGAAGAGCTGGCCACCCTTGCCGTACGTTCTCTTGATGCGCTGCTGGACTATCAGGATTACCCAATTTTAGCCGCTAATCGCGGTTCAATGGGCCGTCGTACGCTGGGTATTGGCGTGATCAACTATGCTTACTATCTGGCGAAAAACGGCGTTCGTTACTCTGACGGCAGCGCCAACGGCCTGACCCACAGAACCTTTGAAGCCATTCAGTATTACCTGTTGAAAGCCTCGAACGAACTGGCCCGTGAACAGGGGCCGTGCCCGTGGTTTAACAAAACCCGTTACTCCCAAGGCATTTTGCCCATTGATAACTACAAAAAAGATCTCGACGGTTTATGCAACGAACCGCTGCGCTATGACTGGGAAGCGCTGCGTAACGATATTAAAACCCACGGCTTGCGCAACTCCACGCTGTCAGCCCTGATGCCGTCAGAGACGTCATCACAAATTTCTAACGCCACTAACGGTATTGAACCGCCGCGCGGCTATATCAGCGTTAAAGCCTCTAAAGACGGTATTTTGCGCCAGGTTGTGCCTGACTATGAAAAGCTAAACGATGCCTACGAGCTGCTGTGGGATCTGCCGAACAACGACGGCTACCTGCACTTAGTTGGCCTGATGCAGAAATTTGTCGACCAGTCGATTTCGGCTAATACCAACTACGATCCGAGCCGTTTCCCGGGCGGAAAAGTGCCGATGAAGCAAATGCTTAAAGACCTTCTGACCGCTTATAAATACGGCGTAAAGACCCTTTACTATCAAAACACCCGCGACGGTGCTGACGATGTACAAGGCGATCTATTACCGGCAAAGCAGGACGATGACTGCGAAAGCGGTGCCTGTAAGATTTAATCTATTTGTGGGGCAACTCAGCCCCCGATTTTAAGGGATTTATTATGGCTCATACCTACACTACATTCTCTCAAAATAAGAACGACCAGTTAAAAGAACCGATGTTTTTCGGTCAGCCGGTTAACGTAGCCCGCTATGACCAGCAAAAGCATGAGCTATTTGAGAAACTGATTGAGAAGCAGCTCTCCTTCTTCTGGCGCCCTGAAGAGGTTGACGTTTCCCGCGATCGCATTGACTATCAGGCGCTGCCTGAGCATGAAAAACACATTTTCATCAGCAATCTCAAATATCAGACCCTGCTGGACTCCATTCAGGGGCGTAGCCCCAACGTGGCATTCCTGCCGCTAATATCGATTCCTGAATTAGAAACCTGGGTAGAAACCTGGTCATTCTCAGAGACCATCCACTCCCGCTCGTATACCCATATCATCCGTAATATCGTTAATGACCCCTCTATCGTATTTGACGATATTGTGACTAATGAAGAGATCCTGAAGCGCGCTAAAGATATTTCGGGCTATTACGATGACCTGATAGGTATGAGTAACTACTATCACATGCTGGGAGAAGGCACCCACCAGATTAACGGTAAAACCGTTACCGTTAATTTGCGTGAACTGAAAAAGCAGCTCTATCTGTGCGTGATGAGCGTTAATGCGCTGGAAGCGATTCGTTTCTACGTCAGCTTCGCCTGCTCTTTTGCCTTCGCTGAACGCGAACTGATGGAGGGTAACGCCAAAATCATCAAGCTTATCGCCCGCGATGAAGCCCTGCATCTGACCAGCACCCAGCATATAATTAACCTTATGCGCAGCGGCAATGACGATCCTGACATGGCTGAAATTGCCGTTGAATGCCAACAGCAGTGCTACGACCTGTTTGTACTGGCCGCGCAGCAGGAAAAAGAGTGGGCAGACTACCTGTTCCGCGACGGTTCGATGATTGGGCTGAATAAAGATATTCTGTGTCAGTACGTTGAGTACATCACCAATATTCGTATGCAGGCAGTAGGCTTACCGCTACCGTTTGAAGCCCGCTCTAACCCAATCCCATGGATCAACGCTTGGTTAGTTTCTGATAACGTTCAGGTCGCACCGCAGGAAGTTGAAGTCAGCTCCTATCTGGTCGGCCAGATCGATTCAGAAATGCACGCCGACGACCTGCGTGATTTTGAACTGTAAGTCAGTCAACGGTAAGCCAGCCGTTACGTTATTAATAACAAAAGAGCCCGTTAATTAACGGGCTCAGCTCAAACCAACTGCCAGTCTCACTTAAACAAATTGGCTACCCAGCGGTCGTCTACCCATTCAAAGCCAATCTTATCCAAATTAGTCTCAACTGCGCCAGACTCAGGAATTCTAAAATCCGAGTAAACATCGCAAACAACCATTTGGCCCTGCTGAACGTGACAATTCTCAAGTTGCTTAACCCGAATACAGCCGATATCCGCTTTAACCATATCAACGGCAAAAGCGCTATCGTGGGCCTGCGCATCGTTCAGCAACGTTGATTTTATCGCTGAATCAGCTTCAGCAACGGTCGGTAATTTAGGCACAGAAGTACAGGCAGCCAACAGAAATAACGGGGTGACAGTCAGGCTAAATAAACCGAATATTCTCATCAACCTCTCCATGTTAACTATCCAACCGTTGAATCAACTTTCGATACCATAGCTAAGCCGGATAAATAAAGAAAGCGCCACATACGGTGTGGCGCTCGACCTGCTGCTGATAAGCTAGCCTTGTATGCCATAAACCAGCACTCAGTCCGCTGGCCCGACCCTTTCCACCACTTCCAGCCATTCATAATTACCAAATAGCTCTCGATTATTCAGCCAACGCGATAGCATATCCAGCGCCAGCATGACGCTGACATCCTGCTGGATCTTCGCATCATGATGACGAGGCATATAGCGAACCCGTTGAGCATAACAGCCTTGAGCAGTGGCGATCGCCAGCGACAGGCAGCTTTGATTGTAATCGCCAATCGCTATGCCTAACGACGTACCCTGAGTGCCTGCCAGCGCCCGTGCTTCCGCCATCAGTTGCTTTAACGCCTGAGGCGAATTATCCGCGCTGACCATCGCCTCCCGCACCGGTGCTTTAGCCGATAACAAATTCCAGCTTAATAGCCCGGCGCTAAAGCGCTCGCTTAAGGCTAACGTTAGCCCCCGTTCATTTAAGGTTTTGCTGATGATCGACGCTAACCCTTCGGTCCCTTCATACAGCATATTGTCACCAACGCCCTGCCTGATGATTTGCCAGCTTTTGAGCATCGGTTCGCGCTGTGACGCCGGGCCGGTAAGCTTAAGCTCAATGATCGGCATGGATGAACGATAGCCCATCACGCAGCCTTCCGGTAACGTCAATACGTCAAACTGTTGAGCTAAGCTACTTTCGGTACGACCAAAGCTGGTCAAACGAAGGCACAGCGGCGATTCAGGCAAGGTATAGCGTTGACGAAGGCGGGGTAATATTTGGTCGTTAATCATCACTTTGAATTCAGAAGGAACGCCGGGTGTAAAAAACATCAGGCAATCGTTAATAACGATCGAGAAACCACAGGCCGTTCCCACCGGATTATCCACCAGCTCTGCGCTTGCGGGGATCATCGCCTGCTTACGGTTAGTCACTGACATTTCACGCCCGCGGGAGGCAAAGTATTGCTCCATATACGCAATCCACTCCGGATGCTCAACCAGCGGCTCTCCCGCTGCGGTTGCCGCAGCCAACGCGCTCAGATCGTCACTGGTTGGCCCTAAGCCGCCGTTCACAATCAATATGTCGGCGCACAGGCTTCGCTCGAGGAGTTTTTGAACCAGACTCTCAAGGGAGTCGCCCACCGTTGAACGGCTGCTTAATGGGATTCCCTGTTGGAAAAAGCGGTCGGCCAGCCATGCCGCATTGGTATCGACAATTTGCCCATGCAGAACTTCATCGCCCGTACTTAACATTTCAACCATTAACATTGGCTCACTCCCAACTTTATTCGTTTGAATATTATTATAGTTATGCTTCTACGGCATATTGCCCCTATTTTTAGCCGAATGCTATAACCAGCCGGGGCAGCGGTCGGTTAAAAACGGGATAACGCCTGGCTGAATCCAGCATAAAATAAACCCGGTGATATAAAAAAACCAATCACCGGGCTTATCAACAACGGCCGTTCTATAAATAGGTTAGCTTAACCGCTACCAATTATATTTAACCCCCACCAGACCGGCGTAGCTACGATAGCCATTATCTCCGGTTTGCCCGCTGACGTTACCCCACATTTGTAGATTTTTAGACAGATTGCCCTGTAAACCTACTTTAGCTTCAAAACGGTTGTTCGGCACATCATCGTGCTGGCTCTGGCCATCGAACGCGATGGTATTTGCGACCTTACCGTTCCACCAGTTAACTTCAGCAAACGGCTGAATCGCAGCCCCGTTCGGGGTAATATTGCCGATCAAACGCAGGCCGGTACGGGTGATGAGATTGTTATTGCCACCCTGCTGAGCAACCTGAGTTCCGTTGTCTTCAGTAATATCGTCACTATTATAGTTAATATAAATCGCCTGAACCTGAGGCTCCAGAATCCATTGGTTAGAACCATATTTTGCCAGCTCAAAGCCATATCCGGTTTCAACCGATGTCGTCATGGTCTGGCTGTTATAATTCTCTTCAGCCAAGCCCTTACGGTTAACCTTATTGTTATACCAACCGTATTGCATCCAGCTGTCAACGTAGGCCCCGGTGCGGGTTTTGTCATCCGCAAACCAAGTACCATAAACGCCAACGCTATAGCCATCAACCTGCCCGTTTGCTTTTGCGCTATTGCCGTCGGCATGAACGTCGGTTTTGCTCTGGCCGATACCGCCCATTACGCCCACTTTAAGCAAGTCGCTACCGTTTGAGCTCCAACGCCCGACATCTCCGCCAAGCTGAACCAGCGTGGTATTGGTTTTTTGGTCAATCACACCGTCGGCGGCTTCACTATCAATATGGTCATTGACTATACGGCCCCAGATTGATGATTCCTCATCCGACCCACCCGTTCTAGCCTGCTCTCCTTGACGATCTTTAAAGGTATGCAGGAACATGGTTTGAGCGACCATTTGGTTACCCAGATAGGCGCCGATTTCCGGGCGCAATAACAATCCTGGAACCGGGTTTGGTACCGGGCCGTCACCGGTCACTGAACGCAGATACCAGTTACCATCGGTCGGCTGGCTGGCGCTACCCAGATAAAGCCGATACTCATAAGAACCGGCCACCACCGGGTTAGACAGTGAGAATCTACCGTCGGAAGCCCCACCGCTGACGCTGACAACCTGAATGCCTTCGGTGGTTGGAGCGCCGCGACCGCCAAGGTTATTCACCCGCAGGTTAGTGCTGCCGCTGCTTCCCCCCAGAAGTACCAGTTTGTCAGATTTGGAATTATCACCGCCCAGCACGCTGTTCAACTCAACGGTGCCGTTATTACCGGTATAATGACCGTTGACCGTCAGCGTATTCCCCACTTGAGAACCGGCCAGCACCACCGTACCGCTATTGTTCAGCGTACCCAACAGCGTTAAGTTGCTGGCGCTGGCTGACGAATAATTACCCAATGCGTTAAGCGCAGAAATAGTGCCGTGATTCATCACGTTACCGGTGACGCTACCGGTACCGGCCAGTGTTCCGCCGCTATTAACGGCCACATCACCTGCACCGCTCGCACCGAGAGTCGCACCAGACATTGTCGCGTCACCGATAATCAACGCACCGCTATCTACCACCGAGGTGCCGGTATGGCCTAGCTGATTAACCAACAGTTCCCCGCTACCGGCCTTAACAAAATCACCGCTACCGGTCAGCGCATTGGTAAACGTCCAGTTACTGCCGTTGGCGACGGTAAAATGCCCGTTATCAATAACCGCTGCGCTGCCAAGGTTTTCAGACTGACTAACCGTCATCGCGGCACCGCTATCAATACTGTAGATACCGCTAAAGCCTGCATTGGCTCCGGTGATATTGACGTTAGTCCCGCTGCCCAGCACCACATTACCGCTACCGTTAATGGCATTGACAAAGTTTCCGGCAACGCTCTTACCGTTAAAGGTTATCAGGCTGAGAATAGCGTTAGTCGCCGTCAGGTTAATTCCGCCGCTACCCAGACTCTGAGCGTCATTTAGCCGCACTTCTGAACCACTACTCAGCGTGGTTGTCACGCTCAGCGTCGAATTTGCACCGTCAATGCTAACGATGCTTGGATCAATAATGAACTCGCCGCTGCCGATCAGTTGTCCGCTAATCATACCGCCGTCAGTGCTGCCGGCACTGCGCAGCGCGCCATCGATGGTGAACGTACCGCCGTTAAAGTTAAACAGAGTACCCACCGCGCTGTTAAGCGCACCGACCGACTGGGAGACACCGTTTAAATCTAAGCCAACGCCGCCGGTGGTCAGAGCCACCGACTGGGTATGCCCCAGAGAATTATTGGTGCCCAGCCGTAACGTGCCGCTATCAACGGTGGTGACACCGGTATAATCGTTGGCCGCATTGGCCAACGTCGCCGTACCCACCGCCAACACGTTAAGATTGCCTGAACCAGTAATTTTGGCGCCGAGCGCATTGTCCGTCGCAGAACTATTTTCCAGTACCAACGTTTGCCCGGTCTGTATATCCAGCTGTTGAAGGTTAAAACCTATCCATAAACCATTGGAGCGCACGTTAGCCGTGTAGTCATAGCTGGCAATAGCCGTGATAGGACTGGTGATATTATTGCCGCTGTGAATATTAATTTCATAGCCAGCACCTACCGGCGAGCCATCCTGAGCGGTTAACGCCAGCTGAGAGCCAACGCCCGTCACAGTACCGCTGGCGGCAACCACCTGCAGCAGTATGTTGTCATCCTGATCAAAGAAGTTATCGTTAGCTTCCGGCATCACGCCCGACGGGTTAGGATAATCAGTCGGTACACCGGCAGCCAGCGTACCGCCAGCAATGGTATCTAAACGATTAACGCTCAGCACGCCATCGTTATTAAATCCGGTCATGTTGGCCGACAGCGTACCGCCATTAAAGCTCAGACCACCGATAGTCCGGTTATCGGCCAGTAAAGAGCTACCGCCAGCATCCAGCTTAAGCGTGGCATTAGCCATCGCCGCGTCAGAAGCGGCATTCAGCTCAAACTGCCCAGTCACCATCTCCAGCGTGCCGTTAAATCCGGCGCTAACGCCCGAAGCAAAGCGGAAGATATCGGTGACAGAAGAGAGATCCGCAGCCAGCGTACCGTGGCCCGCCAGAGTATTAATAAAAGTAAAATTACCGGCTACGGTTGGATCAAGGGTTAATCGACCGTTAAGCAGCACATCGCCGCTACCCAAGTTTGCCGATTGAGTGATATAAGCGGAGCCCGCGTTGGCGATCGTCCAGTTACCGCTGTATCCGCCATTAAGCCCAGTGATACTCAGGTTAGTCCCGCTGACCAACGTACTGCCAACGCCGGTCAGAACGCTGTTTAACTGAAGAGTATTACCGGTTATCTGAAGCTGTCCGTCGTTATTGATAGCATTGCCAAAGCTGGTAGTACCAACGTTCAGGTTGAGTACCCCGGCACTATCAATATCGATAGCACCACCGCCTACGCCACCCGCGTTACTCAGAGTTAGCGTACCGTTATTCACCTGAGTGGTGCCGGTCATCCCGTTGGCCGTAGAGATAGTCAGATTACCCGTTCCCGTTTTCACCAGCGCGCCAGCGCCGGATAACGCATTAGCCAGCGTCCAGTTGGTTGCGCTGTTGATGGTCAGAGTTCCGGCGTTGGCCACGCTGGCCGTTCCCAAATTATTGGCGACCCCGGCAATCAGATTAGCGCCCGAATTAACCGTGAAGTTACCCGCAAAGCCGCTGCTATTGCCGGTGAGGGTTGCTCCGTTAGTCTGAACAATCACGTTTCCTGCGCCTGATAGTCTATTGGCCAGCGTCGCCGCACCGGTAGCCGCTAAGGTCAGACTATTAGCCGTGGCGATATCAACATTGCCGCTGCCAAAGCCTGATAGATTATTCAACGTGGCATTACCACCGTGTAAATTTACCGTCGCATTTAGCCCGCTATTGGCCGCATTCACCGTCAGCGTGCCGCCGGTCAGATTCAACAAACCGCTACCGGTTAATCCACCGTTGATTTGCCCGCCGTTACTGATGGTTAAGCTACCGCCGCCCAGTGAAATATTGCTGGTCGCCGTATCGCTCACGCCGCCAACAGTTTGGCTATGGCCATTTAATGCCAGCCCGCTGGCTGCCGCTAGCGTTAATCCACTGGTGACACCGAGAGCGTTATTGGTACCCAGCGCTAAGGTACCCGCGCTAACGCTGGTTAAACCGGTATAACCGTTGTTACTGTTAGACAGGGTGACCGTCTGACCGGCCGCCGCGCTGGCATTCACATCCAGACTACCGCTACCGATAAGTAGCGCCTTCAGGGCCGCGGCATTGCCCGTTGCACCAGCGCCAGCGGCTAAATGTAAGGTTTGTCCGCTTTGTAGATCCAACTGGGTCAGACCGTCATTAATATACAGACCATCATTATTGGTGCCGCTGCTCAGGCCAAAATTGTAGCTAGCTACGGCCACGATATTGCCGCCTTCGGTCACGTTGATGATTTTCGGGCTACCGACTGGATTTCCGCTCTGATCGACCAGTTGAAGATTACCGGCACTGCCGGTCACTGAGCTAGCGCTGACGATCTTAGTCAACAGATTGGCATCATCCTGTTCCAACAGGCTTAATCCAGAAGGCAAAGGGTTCGGGTTCACAAACCCGGTATTGGTCACATTCACCTGAACCTTGCCGCCGTTAAGCGCCAGATCGCCGGTGGTAATCGAGCTTACCGGAGTACCATTCCCCGGCAGGCTAACGTTAAAGTTCAGCGTACCACCGTTAAGATTGAGGTTGCCGATAGCCTGAGTGCCGCTGCCCACGACGGTGGTGTTGCCGCTATTCAGTTTTAACGTAGCGTCGGTCAGGGCCAATGTATTCACACCCGATAAGGCGAACTGGCTATTGCCCAACGCGACCGTACCGCCAAAATCAACGCCCGCGCTCAGGGCAAAGTTAAAGGCATCGGTTGCGCTGAACATACCGACCGTCAGGGTGCCGTCGCCGGTCAGCTTATTGGCAAAGCTGTAGCTCCCCGCCGCCGTTGGGTTGATAGATAGCCCGCCGTCAAGGTTAACCGCGCCGCTGCCTAAGTTGGCCGCCTGCCTGATGGTCGCCGAGCCGGTGCTGGCGATATCCCAGTTGCCGGAGTAGCCGCTGTTAGCGCCGCTAATCGTCACGCCGCTGCCGCTAAGCGAGGTATTGCCGCTGCCCGTTAGCGCGTTGGCAAAAGTGGCGCTGTTAAAGGTTAAATCCAGCTCACTGCCGCTCGCAATGGCAATGCCACCGCTGCCTACTCCGCCCGTATTGCTGAGGGTTAGCGTGCCGTTATTCACCTGCGTTGCGCCGGTTCGGCTATTGGCGGTAGCGATAGTCAGGTTGCCGGTGCCGGTTTTCACCAGTGCGCCAGCGCCGGATAAGGCATTGGCCAGCGTCCAGTTAGTTGAACTGTTGATGGTCAGGGTTCCGGCGTTGGCCACGCTGGCCGTTCCCAGATGGTTAGCGACCCCGGCAATCAGATTAGCGCCCGAATTAACGGTGAAGCGACCGGCAAAGCCGCTGTTATTACCGCTTAGCGTTGCGCCATTGGTCTGAACGGTGACGTTTCCTGTGCCCGACAGGCTATTGGCCAGCGTGGCGGCGCTGGCTACCGCCAGAGTCAGGTTGCTGGCCGTAGCGATATTAATATTGCCGCTGCCAAAACCTGCGATGTTATTCAGCGTGGCGTTGCCGCCGTTTAGGTTCACCGCCGCACTCAGCCCGCCGTTGGCCGCATTCAGCGCCAGCGTTCCACCGGTCAGGTTTAGCGCGCCGCTGCCGGTTAATACTCCGCTGCTTTGCCCGCCGTTACCGATGGTTAAGCTACCGCCGCCCAGGCTGGTAGTGCTGGTGGCGGTATCGTTAAAGCTACCGATAGTCTGGCTATGGCCGTTTAATAACAGCCCGGTATTGGCCGTTAGCGACAGTGCGCTGGTCGCGCCCAGTGCGTTATTGCTGCCGAGGCTTAACGTACCGGCGCTGACGTTTGTCGCACCGGTATAGCCGTTAGTGGCGTTATTAATCGAAATCGTTTGACCGGCCGCCGCGCTGGCGTTCACATCCAGATTACCGCTGCCAATTAACCGCGCGGTCAGCTGCGCCGCGCTACCCGTGGCCCCTGCCGCAGTATTCAAGTGCAGAGTCTGGCCGCTTTGCAGATCCAGCTGGGTCAGGCCATAGCTCAGATACAGGCCATCGTTATTGGTACCGGTTTGCAGACCGAAGCTATAGCTGGCTTTGGCAACGAGGTTCGCCCCTTCCGTCACGTTGATAATCTGCGCACCGTTAACGTCAACGTCAGCACCGTTCTGATCGATCAACGTCAAATTTCCCACACTGCCGGTCACGCTAGCGGCAGCAATCAGCTGTGACTGTAAATTCCCGTTATCCTGCTCTATCAGATAGGTACTGCCCACCCCCGGGGTTAAACCGGAGGTGGTCATCTGAACCTTGCCGCCGTTTAAATCCAGATTGCCGGTAGTAATCATGCCCGCAGGATCGGTATCGCCCGGCACGCTAATATCAAACACCAGCGTGCCGCCGTTAAGATTGAGGTTGCCGATAGCCTGAGTGCCGCTGCCCACGACGGTGGTGTTGCCGCTATTCAGTTTTAGCGTCGCGTCGGTCAGGGCCAATGTATTCACACCCGATAAGGCGAACTGGCTATTGCCCAACGCGACCGTACCGCCAAAATCAACGCCCGCGCTCAGGGCAAAGTTAAAGGCATCGGTTGCGCTGAACATACCGACCGTCAGGGTGCCGTCGCCGGTCAGCTTATTGGCAAAGCTGTAGCTCCCCGCCGCCGTTGGGTTGATAGATAGCCCGCCGTCAAGGTTAACCGCGCCGCTGCCTAAGTTGGCCGCCTGCCTGATGGTCGCCGAGCCGGTGCTGGCGATATCCCAGTTGCCGGAGTAGCCGCTGTTAGCGCCGCTAATCGTCACGCCGCTGCCGCTAAGCGAGGTATTGCCGCTGCCCGTTAGCGCGTTGGCAAAAGTGGCGCTGTTAAAGGTTAAATCCAGCTCACTGCCGCTCGCAACGGCAATGCCCCCGCTGCCTACGCCGCCCGCATTGCTGAGAATCAGCGTGCCGTTATTCACCTGCGTTGCGCCGGTTCGGCTATTGGCGGTAGCAATAGTCAGGTTGCCGGTGCCGGTTTTCACGATCAGGCCTGCACCGCTCAGAGCATTGGTCAGGGTTGCGGCACTGGCTACCGCCAGCGTCAGGCTATTAGCCGAAGCGATATCAATATTGCCGCTGCCAAAACCCGCGATATTATTCAGCGTGGCGTTACCGCCGTGTAAATTTACCGCCGCACTCAGTCCGCTGTTGGCGGCATTCATCGTCAGCGTGCCGCCGGTCAGGTTTAACGCGCCGCTGCCGGTTAATACTCCGCTGCTTTGCCCGCCGTTGCTGATGGTTAAGCTCCCCCCCCCCAGATTGGTCGTGCTGGTGGAGGTATCGTTAAAGCTACCGATAGTCTGGCTATGGCCGTTTAATAACAGCCCGGTATTGGCCGCCAACGACAGTGCGCTGGTCGCGCCCAGGGCATTATTACTCCCTATGCTTAACGTACCGGCGCTGACGGTTGTCGCACCGGTATAGCCGTTAGTGGCGTTATTAATCGAAATGGTTTGGCCGACCGCCGAACTGGCATTCACATCCAAATTACCGAGGCCGATTACCCGCACCGATAGTTCAGCTGCGCTGCCGGTGGCACCGGCTGAGGCATTTAAATGCAGGGTTTGATTATTCTGTAGATCTAACTGGGTCAGGCCATAGCTAACGTACAAACCGTCATTGCCAGACCCGGTATTCAATCCTATGTTATAGCTGGCTTTAGCAACAACATCGCTACCTTCAATAACGTCGCCTATCTGAGCAGCAGTGATAGCAACGCCGTTCTGGTCGATTAGCTGTAAATCACTCACATTCCCCGTGACGGTATTCGCTGAGATCATCTTCAAGCCCAGCGTTTGGTCATCCTGTTTCAATAGGTTGGTAGTACTAGAGGCCAGCGTGCTAAGGCCGGAGGTATTAATCTGAATGTTGCCGGGAGTCGCTGAAATATCTAGATTATCAGTCGCAATTCTCGCCGTTACAGTGCTGGCGGAGAGGTCATTTAACCCAAAGTTTAACGTACCGCCGTTAAGAGTAAGGTTGCCGATCGCCTGAGTGCCGCTGCCCACGACGGTGGTGTTGCCGCTATTCAGTTTTAACGTAGCGTCGGTCAGGGCCAGTGTATTCACACCCGATAAGGCGAACTGGCTGTTGCCCAACGCGACCGTACCGCCAAAGTTAGCGCCCGCGCTCAGGGCAAAGTTAAAGGCATCGGTTGCGCTGAACATGCCGACCGTCAGAGTACCGTTGCCGGTCAGCACGTTGGCAAAGCTGTAGCTACCCGACGCCATTGGGTTAATGGATAGCCCGCCGTCAAGGTTAACCGCGCCGCTGCCTAAGTTGGCCGCCTGCGTAATGGTGGCCGAGCCGGTGATATCCCAGTTTCCGGTATAGCCGCCGTTGACGCCGCTAATCGCTACGTTGCTGCCGCTAAGCAAGGTATTACCGCTGCCCGATAGCACGTTGGCAAAAGTACCGTTACTCAATGCCAGATCCAGTAGCGCACTATTGGCAATCGCAACGCCACCGCTGCCCGCAGCAGCCGCGTTGTTTAACTGCAATATGCCGGCATTAATCTGAGTGTCACCGGTGTAGGCATTTGCGGCACTGAGCGTTAGGCTGCCGGTACCCGATTTGGTTAGACCGCCGCTACCGGTAATTTGACCGGCATAGGTCGAGTTACCGTTTTGATTAAAAACCAGCGCGCCGTTGTTAATAATATCGCCGGTTACGCCGCCGGTAAGCGCGCCGGTGCCGATCTGCAGCGTTCCCGCATTGATGGTGGTATCGCCAGTATAGGTATTCAGAGCCGATAAAATCAGGGTGCCCGCGCCGTTCTTAGTTAAGCCGATGCCGTCCCAGCTAGCGGTAGGATTGGCCAATTGATCGTTGAGAACCACATCAACATTAAAAACGTCGCCGGGATTGGTTAGGGTAAAGGTACCGCTTGAGACAGGAAGCGGAGAAAACCACGCAAGGCTTAAACCCACGTTATAGTCTTGATCGCTGTTGGCTTTGCTTCCTATTAGCCTGAGATAGTCTACCGTAGTAGTACCGCCGAGGTTAAAGTTAGTGAAATCACCGCTGATGCCGTTAGCCCCGGCGGTGTGGATGATCGTTTGTTGGATCGCGGCCAGAGCGCTGGCGCTGGAGGCTTGGCTGGTCACAAGCCCGGAAATCGCTAACGTTCCGCCCAGGCTCGCAGTACCGCTGGTAATCGGCGTACTGCTACCCAAATCAATACTCAACGTTGAATTGGCGGCCTGAGTAAACAAACCGCCAACGTTCAGGGTTGAACCGCTAGATATCGAGGTTGTCGCGTTGCCAGAGGTCGAGTAACCACCGGTGGTACTGAAAACGCCGGCCTGCGCCAGATTCAAGATACCCGAAGTCACGCTTGCCGCGTTCACAGAAGAGCCCGTACCGGTTAGCGTGAGCGTGCCGGTTCCCTGCTGAACAAGTGATTGCGTATTGATCGAACCGCTAAAACCAAATATATCGCTACGGTTAAAGGCCAAAGTACCGTTAGCTCCGGTGACGTTACCCGTAATACTACCGGCGGTGGCGCCATTACCAATTTGTAAAGTACCGGCGCTTATTGTCGTACCGCCGCTATAGTTATTCTCACCGGCGAGAATTAAGGTTCCCGCCCCTTGCTTGATAAGCGCCCCCACGCCAGAGATAACCCCTGACAGCGTATTGGTGTTGGCCTGAGTATCGATACTGCCAGCGCTATTGAGCGTTACCGCACGGCCCGAAGTAAAACCACTGCTGAACCTCAGCGCGCCACCGTTAAAAGTAAGCTCTCCGGCCGCAGCACCAAGGTTATTATCCGCGCCTACGCTAAGGATACCGGCGTCCAGATGGGTTCCGCCGGAATAGGTATTTACGCCCGAGAGCGTTAACGTACCGCTACCGGCCTGAGTTAATACGCCCGAACCGCTAACAATGTTGCTAAAGGTCAATGCATTGGAGCGATTAAAGGCCAATATGCTGTTATCAACCACGCTTCCCAGAATGCTACCGGTCGTACCACCGTTACCAATTTGCAGCGTACCGCCGCTGATAGTCGTGCCACCAGTGTAAGTCGCCGTACCGGTTAACGCCATAAGCCCGTCGCCTAGCTTAGCAATGCCATAGCTGCCGGACTCTTCGTTCACATTGGCGCTAACCAATAGATCAATACCGGCAGCGCCATTGGCTACGTTAAAAACGGCCGCATTGCCGGGATTACTGTCATAGATGGTAACCAGTCCGGCAATCTCAGAGCTATTGGTTGAGGCCAAAGTATTAACCGTGGTACCGCCACCAAAAGAAAAATTCCCGCTTCCCGTGGTCTGCATCAACGCACCGGCCAGATTGTAGGTTACTCCCCACCCGTTGGTGTCATTACCGGCATGAGTCAGCGTACTGCTATTAAGATTAATAGTCCGAACGCTGTTAGTCGGCGAGCTATATCCCAGAACGTCTGAGCCGTTTAGTAATAGAGTGGCACCTGAATTAACGGTGATTTCACCAACAAGAAGCCCGGCACCGGTGTATTGAGAGGCCGGGTTATTGCCTAATTGCAAAGTCCCGTGATTAACCACAGTACCGCCGGTAAAGGTGCTGGCTCCGGTCAGTATCGTCGTTCCCGTTCCTTGCTGAGTAAATGAACCGGTACCGTCGATCGGATCGGTATAGAAATAGGTATTACTATGATTGACGATTAGGTTTCCATTAACGTGCAACCCGGTAACGACATCACCAAGAGTTCCGCCATTGCCCAACTGAAGCGTGGCCCCGCTGGCGACGGTGGTACCAACCGCAATAAGGGTTCCAGTGACTATCAACGCTCCGTTGTTCACCGCGATAACGCTATTTCCGCTGCCGGTGAAGGTAGCATTACCGCTAAGCGTCCAGCTGGAACCTATCATTGACAAACTGTTAAGGCCGATCATATTGCTGGCTACGCTGCCCGCATTTTGTAATGTTAGCGTATTACCGGTACCCGAACTGTTGATATCACCGGTTAAGCTAGAACCCGTATCTAAGGTTATGGCGTTATTATTGCCAACAATATTGATCGCGTTACCACCCAAGCCAATGATAGTCCCGCTATTGATTACGCTATTATTGCTACCCGAGAGTAAAATACCGGAACCTGACGTACTGGAAATACTACCGCTATTGGTGATAAAGCTATTGCTCTGTAGGTTAATACCAGCATTGCTAGATCCCTGAATTTGTCCAGTAACGCTATTAGTAACGGTAGTGACACCCGTAGCCGCTAACGTATTGATACCGAATAAATATCCATTAAGTAAACCGTCATTATTGACGGTGCTAGAACCGACTTCTAATTGAATGGCTGAAGGATAAAATGTATTACCTATCCCTGTAAGGATAGATGCACCGGCGTGATTATTGATGGTGGCGCCTGTCGACGTGCCGGTTACCGCTATTCCTACCGATGTGGTTGAACTGCCGATATTGCCATTGATGGTACCAAAATTATCAACGGTACCCCCTCCGCTGCGATAGTTGATACCATAACTACTGGTACCGCTAATATCTCCATAGTTGGTGACATTGTTATTAACACCGCTAGCAGCAGCCATGGCAACACCGTATGTGTTGCCCGTTATTAAACCGGTACTTTGATTAATTAAAGATCCTTCGATAGTAAACCTAACAGCGGAATTACTGCCACTAGTCTGAGTAATAGAACCGGAATTGGTTAACGTTACGGGTGCTATACCAGTAATTTCGAGAGTCGCGGGTCCTAGCGAGGAAGTGATAACCGTTCCAGCATTAACCAGATAGTTACTATCAGTACTTAGAGTTTGAGACGTTGTTGAACTACCTATCGTTACCGTTGCATGCGCTGACAACGATAGGCCAAACAGTGGGGCGCTTAGCATACAGCTACGGATTGCTCGATACAGTAGCGTATAGCGTATAAGTTTCTTAAACCGTACATTAGTTTTACCGTTAGGTAGCCTATTCATTTTATTTATCTCCCGCCTTAAACAAATTACTCCACACCATTATTAAGTTATTAGAAATCAATAAACTGATAAGAATGCATTGCAGAAATATAGTTATCTAAAAGCGCCTATAGCTACTAAACAATTACCGGCAAAAGCCATAAGACAACGCTTACCAACAAATTAAGTCAGAAAATTATTATTAGTAAATATTTCTAATTATAAAAAAACAAAACGCATAATTACAGAACATCCAATGGGTTGCAATATACCTCCATCAACCCATTGTAAAATCTAATCCGATACCATTACCTTTAGCTATGAAATATAATATATTTCCCACAGATATCTTGACATACAAAAAATAGGACATAGCAATGCGTGTTATTTAAATGGAACTTTCGTATCATAAACAAAATATCCAATATAATTAATTAGTTGAAATTTACAACCAACACCACACCACCTCTTGATATGTGTTGTAACATATTATAATAATAAGCGAAATTAATAAAACAGATGAAAGAATAGAAAATAAAACAGTTTGGGATTTAAACTACCCTTAAATCGAGGCACATATAATTAGACTATCTATTTTAACTTTACAATTAGGAGTGCTTATGAAAAAAACTCGTTTTACAGAGGCTCAAATCGCCAGCATCTTAAAAATGGCTGATTCAGGAATAAAAGTAGATGATATTTGTCGTCAACACGGCATTAGCAATGCCACCTACTATAATTGGAAATCAAAGTATGGATGTATGGTGAATAAGGATATAAATAGAATAAAACAACTTGAAGAGGAAAATATAAACTTAAAGAAGTTGTTTTCTGAAGTCAGTCAGGAAAATCATGCTATGAGGGAACTTTTTGTAAAAAAGGGTTGGTAATGGCAGAGCGAAAATCCTGTGCTGAAACGTTAGTTACATCAGGATTATCTGTCATGAAAGCCTGTCAGATGACGGCATTAACACGTTCTGGTTACTACCGACAGCCCGTTGACTGGAATGAAAAAGATAGCCAAGTTATTGCAGCCATCCAGTCTATTTTAGCCAAATACCCACAGGCTGGATTCTGGAAATGCTACTTTCAGCTTCGTATTGAAGGCTATCAGTTTAATCATAAACGAGTTTATCGCGTTTACTGTCGTTTAGGGCTAAATTTAAGGCGTCGGACTAAAAGGTCCGACAAAAACAATAAAGACGACCTCAATGAATCGCCATAATAGCGAATTCTCATTGGGTTTGATGCATGATGAGTTGTATTACCAGAAACAATTTTAGACATTGTCTATTTAAGATGAAGAGGCTCGGGAATATCTAACGATTGAAGCTGAACCATTATTGCCAGCAAAACGGGAATTCCCGTTCTGGAACCTTTAAAAGTAGAACACGGCTAGCGAAACATATTGTTATTGATAATGGTCCGGAGTTTATTTCGGTTAACTGATTAAAATGAAATGAAGGAAACAATATCCAATGGGTTCATATTCAGCCGCACCCAACAAAACGGACTTATTGAGCATTTTAATGGTTTTTTCATCGTGAGTTTTTAAATGCGTACTGGTTTGATTGATTAAGCCCGGTTCTCTAACTGGTCTAATTTTGGCAACAAATTAAACAATGAAAAAATACGCAAGAAAATGAAAGAATACGTGAAAGCATAGGAACTATGCCCACGGCGGAATTCAGAAAACAACTGGCAAACGCTAATTAAAGAATGTCCCAGTAACGGGGAAGCCAACATTATATCAGCGGGGCTTGTCGTAAAATCTCACTAACAAAAAATATAGGGTGTGACTTTTCTATTTACTTTTATCGCTGATTAATTAACCGTAAAGTTTAAAGTACAGCTGTACCTATAGTTTGACACGCCAATATATCTCACTTACCCTAACCGCATCTTTAAACAGCTGGCGCTATGCCGTTGTTTAAGCATGATTATAAAACCGTCAGAACGCAGCTTAACTGACTTCGATAACACCATTAAAATAATCCGAGGTTCGGGTGAGAAATCGCACTTTAGGCAGTATTTTTATCGTGGCCGGCACCACTATCGGTGCAGGAATGTTAGCCATGCCGCTGGCGGCTGCCGGAGTAGGCTTTGGCGTTACCCTGATGATGCTGATCGTGCTGTGGGGGATGATGTGCTATACCGCATTACTATTAGTAGAAGCCTATCAATATGGTGATTCTGCTGATGGACTCGGTACGCTGGCAAAACGCTATTTGGGTGCAAAAGGAAATATGCTTACCGGGCTGGCAATGCTATTTCTGATGTACGCTTTGGTTGCTGCCTATATCAGCGGCGGCGGCGAACTGGTGTTAGTTAGCCTGAATGAGTCTTTCAATCTTAACTTGCCTCCGATAGCGGGTCCGTTAGCTTTCACCATTATTGGCGGCGGCGTGGTATGCGTCGGAACTCACTCGGTAGATATTATTAACCGTGGTCTATTTACCACAAAAATTATCTTCTTGGTCGTCATGCTGACCGTCATGATGCCCCATGTAAAAAGCGCCAATTTGCTCACCCTCCCCATCGAGCAAGGGCTGGCTCTGTCAGCCATTCCAGTAATTTTCACCTCTTTTGGCTTTCACGGCAGCATTCCCAGCATCGTTAAATACATGAACGGTGATATCGCCAAGCTGCGTAAAATATTTATTATTGGTAGCGCCATTCCGCTAGTTGCCTACATTCTGTGGCAACTGGCAACCTTGGGTGCCATTAGTTCCCATACCTTTATGGGCATTATTGCTGCAGAATCGGGGCTTAATGGCCTGCTACAAGCGGTGAAAGAAGTGGTGGATACGCCTTCGGTTGAAATTTCAGTGCGTTTATTCTCTGCGCTAGCGCTGGCAACCTCATTTCTTGGCGTCGCGCTAGGGCTATTTGACTACCTTGCTGACCTGTTCAAACGCCGTGATAACGTATCCGGCCGTTTACAAACCGGGCTCATTACCTTCCTGCCTCCGCTGATGTTTGCCCTGTTTTATCAAAAGGGTTTCATTATGGCGTTAGGCTACGCCGCTATCGCGCTGTCGGTCTTAGCCCTTCTGCTACCGGCAATGTTAGTCATGCAAACGCGTAAGCAGCACGCTGATGGCTATCGCGTTCTGGGCGGTTCGTTCGGGCTGTTGGTTGCCTTCTGCTTTGGATTGGGTATTATCGCCATTCAGCTAGGCATCGTATTTGGCTGGTTACCACAACACTAATTTTTCTAGCGCTACTGGGTTCAGCGGAGTAAGCGATTGTTCCGTTGAACTCGCTGACATCGTTGTTTAATTTGAAATTCCGAACAATCGTTAAGCAGAAGCACGCATATTCCCGTCCCTGTCATCTTACTATTTCTCCAAAAAGCGCAATTTGTGATCCAGTTAACTTCATGGTACAAAACATATCCCCACGTAAGTAGCTACACTAAATAGTTAGAGCGACTTTTTATCCGCTCCTAAAACAATAAAAATTGATAGCGTTTTTTTGACCAACAGACCATTTCTGTCAAAACCTGCCTTCCATATGATGGAAAATACCGCAGGTATATTATGACAAACTGAATTATTTCATCGAGATATGCAGGGTATCTACTCAATATGAACTTATATTGAAAATGCTAATGGTCATAATAGGCCGTAACGATTAGCCATTACCTGACAATATCTCTATTAATGGTAGTAGTTTTAAGGAAGAGAGCGTTCCGGCTCCACTACAGGGTCAATGAACCTACACTTATTTGATGTTTAACAGGAGAAAATGATGAGCGAAAAAAAGCTAACCACGACAGCAGGCGCGCCAGTCGTAGATAATAATAATGTAATTACCGCAGGTCCCAGAGGCCCGATGTTATTGCAAGACATCTGGTTTTTAGAAAAATTAGCCCACTTTGACCGAGAAGTTATCCCTGAGCGTCGAATGCACGCAAAGGGTTCCGGTGCCTACGGTACATTCACCGTAACCCACGATATTACCCAATATACCCGCGCTAAAATCTTTTCTGACATTGGTAAAAAAACCGAAATGTTCATACGCTTCTCTACCGTCGCCGGTGAGCGCGGTGCGGCAGACGCTGAACGTGACATCCGTGGCTTTGCCATGAAGTTTTATACCGAAGAAGGCAACTGGGATTTAGTCGGTAACGATACCCCAATATTCTACCTGCGCGACCCGTTAAAATTTCCCGATCTGAACCACGTAGTAAAACGCGATCCGCACACCAATTTACGTAATCCGACCTACAAATGGGACTTTTTCTCCCAAGTGCCAGAATCACTTCACCAGTTAACCATCGACTTTAGTGACCGCGGAATACCAAGATCTTATCGCCATATGCACGGTTTCGGCAGCCATACCTTTAGCTTTATCAATGCAAATAACCAACGTCACTGGGTAAAATTCCACTTCCGCACTCAGCAGGGTATAGAAAACCTGATGGACGATGAAGCGGCAGAATTAATCAGTAAAGATCGCGAAAGCTCACAGCGCGATCTGTTTAACGCCATCAAAGAAGGCAACTTCCCGAAATGGAAACTGTACATTCAGGTTATACCGGAACATGAAATATCAAAACTGCCTTACAACCCGTTCGATCTGACTAAGGTGTGGTTCCATAAAGACGCACCGCTGATTGAAGTTGGCGAATTTGAGCTGAATCGCAATCCGGATAACTACTTCTCTGAAGTAGAACAGGCGGCCTTTAACCCGGCTAACGTCGTTCCCGGCGTTAGTTTCTCTCCGGACAAAATGCTACAGGGTCGGCTGTTCTCCTATGGTGATACTCAACGCTACCGTTTAGGCGTTAATCATTTTCAAATCCCGGTTAATGCTCCGCGTTGCCCATTCCATAATTACCATCGTGACGGCGCAATGCGCATTGACAGCAATAGCGGTAACGGTGCGACTTATGAACCAAACTCTTTTGGCGTATTTAAAGAGCAGCCTGACTTCAGCGAACCGCCGTTAACCATTGAAGGCTCCGCTGACCACTGGAATCATCGTGAAGATGACGATTACTACAGTCAGCCTCGCGCACTGTTCAACTTACTCAGTGCCGAAGAGCACCAGCGTATGTTTAACCGTATCGCCAGTGAGCTGATCGAAATTCCGGCTGAGATTCAACAGC
Organism: Budvicia diplopodorum; assembly: GCF_009800925.1. GTDB lineage: Bacteria > Pseudomonadota > Gammaproteobacteria > Enterobacterales > Enterobacteriaceae > Budvicia > Budvicia diplopodorum. The sequence goes on from NZ_WOYF01000001.1 coordinate 429,485, forward strand.
GCCAAATTGGCCTGTTCACTAAAGTCCACCCGGACTACGGTACGGGCGTCGCTAAGGCGCTGGAAAATCTGAAAAATTGCTAATCGGTTAAGCTAAACACAACGCCCGCATCCGTGCGGGCTTTTTTACTTCAGGCCTCAGCCCCAATACTCAGCGCAGACGAAACCCACGCCAAAATAAGATTTATCCGCTAAGATAGCCCATCAGCCTGAACGCCCCGTCAAACAGTAGCGGTGAATATTCTTCCTCATGATTTTATTGATTGATAATTACGACTCCTTTAGCTATATCCTGCTCGATAACCTTCGCCAGTCCGGCGCGAACGTAGAGATCGTTAAAAACGATGAGCTAACGGTGCAACAAATCGCGGATATCAACCCATCGGCAATCGTGCTGTCGCCGGGCCCCGGTACGCCCGACGATGCCGGTGTGACCTTAGAAGCGATCGAACGGTTTGCCGGCAAAATTCCCTTACTGGGCGTCTGCCTAGGGCATCAGGCAATTGCTCAGGCCTTTGGCGCTAAAATCGTTCAGTGTTTCCCGCCGGTTCATGGCAAAACGGCGCTAATACAGCACGATGGAAAAACGCTATTTAACCACCTCCCCCTACCGCTACGGGTAACCCGCTACCATTCGCTGACGATCGACCCACAAACGTTACCCGATGAGTTTGATATTTCGGCCACCGCTGACCCCTGCATCATCATGGCGATTCGACACAAAACGCTGGCGATTGAAGGGGTTCAGTTTCACCCCGAAGCTATTCTGACCGAGTGCGGCTTAGCGATGCTTAAGCAATTTATAGCTACTTATACCAATGAGCTGATTTGATATGACCTTACGTTTTGACTTCAACCATAAGCCACTACGGTTTGAGCGGCCGGTTCGAATAATTCAGACTTCAGACATTGCGCATGTGATCGATAAACTGGCGGAAATTGAGCGGGCGACCGAACAAGGGTTTTACGCTGCTGGCTATTTATCTTATGAAGCCGCAAGCGCATTTCAGCCCTACTATCAAACGCCACCGCAGGGAGATATGCCGTTACTCTGGTTTGGAATCTATGATGCCGTAAGCCAAATGAACGCTACCGATGAAGCCACGCCGCCGCCGGTTAGTCTGGAACAGTGGCAGCCCCAAACCAGCGTCAGCCAATATCAAAAAGCCATTGAGAGAATTAAGTCTGAAATCGCGGCCGGTAATACCTATCAGGCTAATTACACCATCCGTTTAGAAGCCGATTCTCACCACGGTTCAGCCCAAAGCAGCTATGACTTTTATCGCTATTTGCTCAGCGTTCAACAGGCTAACTATGCCGCCTATCTGGATACCGGCAGGTTTAAGATTTTATCCGCTTCGCCTGAACTGTTTTTCCACTGGCATCAGGGGATCCTGACGGCAAAACCGATGAAAGGAACGGCCGAAAGAGGCACCGATTCAGCTAACGATCTGATGCGTAAAGCACGATTACTGGCTTCGGAAAAAAATCAGGCCGAAAACGTGATGATTGTCGACCTGCTGCGTAACGATCTCAGTCAGGTGGCTAAGCCGGGAAGCGTCAGGGTCACCGAACTGTTTAACGCCGAGCAGTACCCAACGATCTGGCAGCTCACGTCCACCATTACGGCCGAAACCCGAGCACAAACCACCGTAACCGATATCTTCCGAGCCCTGTTTCCCTGTGGTTCCATTACCGGTGCGCCGAAAGCCAGCACCATGAAACTGATCGCCGAACTAGAACCGCAGGCCAGAGAGGTGTATTGCGGGGCGATAGGCTATATAACACCCGGTAAAGAAGCGCTGTTCAACGTTCCGATCCGTAGCGTAATCATCGACAGCCAAAAGAAACGCGCCCGCTATGGCGTTGGCGGAGGCATCACCTGGGATTCAACCGCAGAAGATGAGTATCAGGAAGTGCTGGATAAAGCCGCGATTTTACGCCGGGTGAATTTACCCACACGACTGCTAGAAAGCCTGTTACTGCAGGACGGTGCCTACCACCTTGCCGATCTTCACCTTAACAGGCTGAGCGCTTCAGCCCGGTACTTCAACTTCGCGTTTGACCGTAATCAGACCGTTAACCAGCTCAAGCTGTTTGCTCAGAAAAAACCTGAACAGTCATGGAAAGTCCGGCTACTGCTGAGTAAAAACGGAGAAACTACGCTAGAAAGTGAAGCGATTACCCCGCTGACTCAACCGCTGGCCGCATCGTGGGCCAATGAACCGGTTAACAGCGATAACCGCCTGCTGTATCACAAAACAACGCTGCGAGACCTCTACCCAAAAGTCACCATAGACCATGAACGCCTGATGTATAACCAGCGCAATGAGATCACCGAATTCGTTAACGGTAATGCGGTGCTGCTGATTGACGGCCAATGGCTGACGCCCGCCCTCACCTGCGGGCTGTTGGCCGGAACAGAGCGCCAAGCTCTGTTAACCGCAGGGAAAATTGCTGAAGCGGTACTGAGCAGAGAGGCCCTAAACAGAGCCGAAAAGATTGGGTTTATTAATAGCGTAAGAGGCTGGCGGGAGGTGGTATGGGTTGGCGAGAAGTAAAGGTAAACCCCAATTGTCCAACTAAAGCGCCCGGTGGACCTTGTTCACCCATTCCCTCACCGCCAGTCGGGAAATCTTAATCCCGCCGGTCTTCAGCCCTGAAGGCAGAAAGTAATAGGCATCGGGAATCTGAAAGCGGGCGATTCTTCCCCGTAGCCAGTCAGATAGTTGGGCTAAATCCAGCGCTGCATTAGCGTCAATCACCGCTACCGGCCGCTGGCCAAACTCCACGTTATCCACCGGTACCACAAAAGCCTGATCGACCTGAGGATGGCTAACCAGCACCCGTTCAATGTCTTCGGGCTGAATGCCTTCCCCGCCGCTGAAAAACAGATTATCCAGACGGCCTGAAATATACAGCTCATCGTCTTTCCATTCTCCGCGATCCCTGGTGTGGAACCAGCTTTCTTGATCGGTAAACGGGTGAATTTTTCCGTTGCGCCAGTAACCGGACGCCTGACCGCTACCGCGTAGCCAGACTTCGCGCTCGACAATGCGCATTTCCCGGCCCGGCAGCGGAACCCCAACGCCGGAGGTATCATTCGCCCGCTTAGCGCACACCGTCGATGCCATTTCCGTCATACCGTAACCACACCAACAGGCAATACCCTGCTTAGTTGCGCGATCGGTTAATTCAATCGGGATCGCCGCCCCGCCGAGTAACACCTGCTTAAGCGCGAAGCTATCGGCGGTCTGTTCTAACAGTCGCCAAAGCTGCGTGGGAACTAACGAGGCGTGAGTACAGCCGTACAGTGCGTCGGTCAACGGATGCAGCTCCCGCTGAACCAGCGTCGCGCCTTTTAGCAGCCAGCGCCATACTATGCCCTGCCCGGAAACGTGAAACAGCGGTAACGATAATAGCCAACTGTCACCCGCTTCAAATTCCATCATCTGCAGTAACCCATCGGCATTGGCTAAATGCGCCTCTGGCCGATGCACGGCCGCTTTCGGCAAGCCGCTGGAGCCTGAGGTCAACGTCATCGTCACCGCACAGTCAGACGGCCATGGCGCAATATAGTTAGACAACGGCCGTTCGCCCGATGAACGCGGAGAAGACAACGGCTGAACGCCGATTGGCCACTCATTGCGCTGAGCACACCAGCCATAATCAATATTGAGCAAAGGGAAAAGCTGAGCCTGTAGCGAATCAGCAAGCAGAGGATTAACCGGTAGCACGCGGGCACCAAGCTGTAGTGCAGCAAGGTAGGCAACTAAAATCTCAGGGCTGTTCTTGCCGCGCAGTGCCACGCCGTGGCCCCTGCGGACTCCGCACTGATAAAAACCGGCGCTGACGGCGTTTACTTCATCAATCAGCCGATGCCAGCTTACCGGCTCCAGCCCGCGAATAATCGCCGTGGCATTCGGGCGGTGAGTGGCCCAGAACCGCCACGGCCAGTCGCTAAAATGCTGGCAATCTAACGACGCCATACCACTTCCAGCGAATCAATGTCGACCAGCGGCAGATCGCTGTCGGGCCATTTACGCACTAACTGAGCCTGCATAAGCGACAGCGTATCTAAGCCCGGAATAGTCTCCGGCGTTAGCCACGCCGCCATGCGGGCCAGTTGGGTCAAACCTAAGCTGGTCTCAATCGATGAGCTAATCACCGCGTTTAACCCGGCATTATGGGCCTGATGGATCAGCGAGTGGCAGCGCTGAATGCTGCCCACTAGCGTTGGCTTAATCACAATGGCAGCAACGCCCGGCTCGGCCTTAACCATAAAGTCGGCTTCACGCACGCTCTCATCCCACGCGATAGCGATACCGGTTTCACGGGCGAACTCACGGGATTCATCGCGGGTTTTACAGGGCTCTTCTAAAAACTCGATGCGTGAGCGAAACTCAGGCGACACATATTTAGCAAAACCGTCGGCCTTCGCTTTGGTCCAGCTACGGTTGGCGTCTAACCGAAGTTTTAAATCGGGTATGGCTTCCAGCAGCAGGTTAACGATCATACCGTCTCTGACGGCTTCATACAGGCCAACCTTGACCTTGGCGACCTTCTCACCCGCCATAGCGCCCAACGCGATAAACAGCTCGTCAGGATCGCCATTACACAGCGGAGCCTTACGGTAATCCGCGGTTTCAGGCAGGCGACCGTCCAGCTCGGCCAGCGCACAGCTGGTGCCAAAGGCCACCGACGGTAACGCGCTTTCAAAAGCCTGATCGCCGGTTACCCAGCTGTGCAGCCAGCCTAGCGTTGCTTCTTCAGCCTCTTCCAGCGTTTCATGCGAAAACTCCGGCAAAGGTGAAATCTCACCCCATCCCTGTTTGCCATCCTGCGTCAGGCACATTAGCAGGCCATCGCGGGTTTTCAGCCGCTGATTGCGCAGAATTACGCCCGCCTCCATCGGCAGGCTAAAGCGATAAAGTTCGACTTTGCGCATTATGGATTACGCTTAAATTTGCTGAAGTCAGGCTGACGCTTTTCATTAAACGCGTTACGCCCTTCCTGACCTTCGTCGGTCATGTAAAACAGCATCGTGGCGTTACCGGCTAACTCTTGCAGACCGGCCTGACCGTCACAGTCAGCGTTCAGCGCGGCCTTAAGGCAACGCAGCGCCATTGGACTGTTTTGCAACATTTCACGACACCAGCGTACGGTCTCTTTTTCTAAGTCAGCAACGGGAACCACGGTGTTCACCAGCCCCATGTCTAACGCTTCTTTCGCGTTGTACTGGCGGCACAGAAACCAAATTTCACGGGCTTTCTTCTGGCCGACAATACGCGCCATATACGAAGCACCCCAGCCACCGTCGAAAGAACCGACCTTAGGACCGGTCTGGCCAAAAATAGCGTTTTCTGCCGCTACCGTTAGGTCGCACAGCATGTGTAATACGTGACCGCCGCCGATAGAATAACCGGCAACCATCGCTACCACAGGCTTAGGACAGGTACGGATCTGGCGCTGAAAGTCCAGCACGTTAAGGTGATGAACGCCGCTGTCATCCTGATAGCCGCCGTAGTCGCCGCGAACTTTCTGATCGCCGCCTGAACAGAACGCTTTCTCACCTTCACCGGTTAAAATAATGGTGCCAATATTGTCATCATAGCGGGCATCGGCCAGCGCCTGAATCATCTCTTTAACCGTAACCGGGCGAAATGCATTGCGCACTTCCGGGCGGTTGATGGTGATTTTAGCAATACCGTCGGCGGACTTGTGATAACGGATATCCTGATAACCTTCGGAGCAATCCAGCCACTCAATCGGGGCGTACAGTTCTTGTTCACTTGGATAAAGCATAGTTAGCATTCCTTCAAAAATGAAAGCAACCGTTCGGCAAACCCTGCAGGATTCACTGAATGGGCATTATGACCCGCAGCGTTTACCATACGCAGCGGAAAACCATTGTCGCGAGCAATTTGCTGAAACTTCACATCCTGCTCACCACAGAGATAACAAAAGGGTATATTCCGGCATTCAACTAACCGCTGAAGTTCTTCAACCAGCCAAGGCTGATGCCCCAAAGAGGTGGCCTCCAGCATATGGGCAACGGCAGATCCGCTATTGTGGCTACGACGCATAATTAGCCGACTGCGTGCCGGTTCGCTTAATTCGGCAAATACCGGCTGGCGATACCACTCAGACAGCGCGTCTGGCAGCGGCAGACGGCGGAATTTATCGGCCCACTGGCGATCGTGTTCCAGACGGGCTTCGCGCTCATCAAAACGGCGCAGCCCGGGGTTTCCCCCTTCAATCGCTAACCCTTTGAGACCCGCACTGTCACCAAAACAGGCGTGATACATCGCGCTGCGCCCACCCAATGAGTAGCCGATTAACACGTAGTGGTGAATATTATAGGCCAATAGCGTTTCGCCGATCTGCTGGCTTAACGCCGCGAAGGCATCTTGACTATTTAATGACTGCGAGCCACCGTGCCCCGGTAAATCTAGCGTAATGCAGGACCACTGGCTAAAGTAGGGTAATACTGAAGCCCAGTCTTCACCGCTTCCCAGCAGGCCATGAATAAACACCAGCCACGGGCGTTGCTGATTATCACCCGATGCAGGATAACATTTTGCCGCCAGCATCAGAATGCCGCCGCGTCGTTAACCAGCTGGCGTAAGGCTTCGGCGCCATCGTGCGGCGCAACCCGCAGTTCAAGCAGCAGCACGCCCTGCCGGTTCCAGCGTTGCTGAACGGTTGCCAACAGGCTATTCCAGTCCTGCGGGCAAGCGTAGTCTAAGCCAAACATTGCCGCCGCATGTTCAAAATTAAGATGGTGAGGCATGCGGTAAAAGCGCTCTCTTTCCGCTTCCGGCGTGGGCAGCAGCGAAAATATCGAACCACCGTTATTATTCACCACAATCAATACCGTTGGCGCAGTGCACTGGCTGATTAATGCCAGCGCGTTTAAATCATATAGCGCAGAAATATCGCCAACCACCGACAGCATCGGTTGATTGGCAGCGCGCTGAACCCCGGCGGCAGTGGAGAGCAAACCGTCGATACCGCTGGCTCCGCGATTGCTATACACCGGATAACCCACCGGCAGCTGCGCCAGTGCGTCAATCAGTCGCACAATCAGGCTATTACCGGCAAAAAATAACCCGTTTTCCGGCAGTAACGCGGGCAGCCTGCTGGCCAGTTGGGCTTCACCAAACGATGACTCCAAACGTTCAGCGACCCGTTGGTGCGTTTGATTGGCTATGTTACTCAACGGCGCGGCCCATGGCTGATGCTTAACCGCCGGATGAAGCGCCAGCCAATGGCCGATATCAGCCACTAAGCGACGCCCCCGATGGTTAGCCGGATCCAGCCGGCCTTCGATATGATCAATCAGCCAGTATTCCTGCGGTTTGCAGCTCGCCTGCCACTGCGATATCCGCTTACCCGTCAGGCTAGCGCCAAACTGGATCACCATGTCACACTGTTCTAGCAGCCGCTGAGCCTGAGGATTATTCAACCACAGATCGGCACAGGGCAACGGTTGGCCGGAGCTGGAAAGCACATCGCCTAACAGCGGCCACCCCAAGGTTTCGGCCCACTGAGCGACCAGTTTTCCCTGTTCAGCACTCATCCGTGCGGCAATCACCACGCCACGACGGTTCTGCCACTCAGGCCAGTCATTCTGGCGCACGGCCACGCCGTTGCTGCCACCGCACAGCCAAGGCTTGTGCCCTTGCCACCAGTCGCCTAAACCGGCAGACCACGAAGCATAGGCTAACTCATCGCCGCCGTATAACGGCTCAGCAAACGGGCAATTAACGTGCAAAGCGCCCTGTTTCAGGACTGACATCGCGTTGTCGAGCGTAGAAGCCAGCCACGCAGCAGGAATATCGGGCGTCGGCCGAGGTAAAGAGAGGGTTGCCGTTGGGTGATGAGAAAAAATACCGTCCTGACGAATCGCCTGATTGGCCCCGCAGTCAATCAGCTCTGGCGGGCGATCTGCGGTGAGTAGCACCAAACGTTCACCGGTCAGGCTAGCTTCAATCAGCGCAGGATAAAGATTAGCTACGGCGGTACCGGAAGTGACAATCACCGCCACCGGCTGACCTGTCACTTTTGCTAAGCCTAAGGCCAAATGCCCGAGGCCACGCTCATCAAAGTGGGTATGACAGGTTATTTTGGCGTTGGCTGCCGCTTCTAGCGTCAGAGAGGTAGACCGTGAACCGGGTGCAATACAAACATGCTGAACCCCGTGGCGGGTTAATGTTTCTAACAGCACTGCCGCCCAGCGGCGGTTAAACACACTAATTGACATGGTGGGCCCACCGAAGACAAACTTAATTAGTTGATTTTAATGAAATAATAGAATCAGGTATTGGACACTATGGTACACCAACCGCCAGACATCGACAATAAATCGAAATAGGCATATTAGGCCGTTATAGAAACGCGTTGATTTATAAGTAAATACAAAAATAAAAATTCAATCAACGGACAGCGGGTGAATAAAAACGGGCCTTAGCTGACCACTTTCTTATACGCCCCATACAGTAGGCGAATCACTTTCAGCACCACCAGCTGCACCACCATGATGATGAAAAAAATTAAGCCCGCCTGCCTTCCTATTTTGCAGTAATTCCAGTCACAGGATAGCTCTGACTCATCAAGGCAAAAGACGCCGTTAACGTTATGGTCAATAGCCAGATCCATATACAGATAGCTGGCAATAAGCGCACTAAAAAGGGTCAGATAAAGAATAAACCGAGACTTCAGCTGAAAGTATAAGTCGCTAAACATATAAACCATAAAAATGGCTGGAACCAGCAGCTTTATACCGTGTGAAAAATAGAAGAAAAATGTGGGATTAAGGTGAACGGACAAAAAGTCATTAAAATAATAGGTTATACACAACAAAATGAGCCATAGGCTTACGCTCAGCGGGTGGAATAATCTCTTTATTAACCTAGTTATCATTTTCCACCCAATAAGCCTGAATGAGACACTTTAATACTATAGCTAATTGGTCACAGTATGGGCAACAACAAACGCTTGTTTAATCAGTATTAAACCTGATATATACGTATTCTCATCGGCCTTTTTTTACGGTGATTGACTTAACGTTGATACCAGTCAGGCCGATTCTCTGCGGCCTCAGGGTGACTATTAAATACCGAGAACAGCGACGGAAAGAACCATAGGCTGGCAGGCGTAACGGTTTTGCGCTCCCAAGGAATAGACCCCATAAACCACAGGTGCCAGAACTGTAATCGGGCATCAGGATTATTACTGAGCAGCGTATTGAAGGTTTCCACTTTGCCTATCGGTACCGATAACGCGTCGCGGTAAATATCAAACACAAATTTAGAACAAAACTGGCGCGATGATTCATATTTGAAGCCGGTGTGATACAGCACGTTAAGCCGTTCTGGAACCTGCTCAACAATCGCCCGTTTTTGAGCTTCACTCAGCCCGCCGTTCAGCCGACGAATGCCATAGCGCCCGTCAACGGAACGCGCAATAAACTTACTCAACGTCGTCGTCTGGGACAGCGGTACTTTACTCTCGGCCACGATATAGTCTTCACCGTCATGGCCGATAATAATGCCAACGTGGTTACTCCAGCAGGCCGATGCCGCTGAAACCTGACGAAACAGAAGATTACCAATACAGGTAAACACCACATCACCCACTTCATACGCTACTGGATATTCAACGTTCATCATCATTCCTTTGCTAATAAGCCATTGTTTAAATAACCAAATTCTCCATAAACTAGCGAATAACCAAGAGTGAATCAACGAAGACGACAAACCTTTACTTTGGCTGACATATTTATCAGTTCCCGCAGTTATTGATACTGCACAACGCCTCAATCCGCCCGTTCATCATCATTCACTTCCAGCACATAGTACGCTACCGCACCGAATAAAGAGTTGAGCCGGGTCATATCGGCCAATAGCCCCATATGCAGCGAACTGGTTTCCAGACTCTGAACGTCCTGCTGATGCAGGCGATCGACGTGGGCATGGGAATAACGCTGGCTGTGTAAACGAAACCTATGCTTAGCCCGGCGCAGGCGCTTAGCATTATCCACATCGCCGGTAAGAAAAACCGACATTGCCAAATCGAGATTTTTCACTAACCGCGCGTGCTGGGTATTCAGCTCTATCGCCCCTTCGGCGGAAAACGAACGGCGGGCAATCAGCGATTTAGATGAAACGTCGGACGTCATACGCTCAATAATATCGCCAGCCTGCTCGAGGTTAACCACGGTATCAATAATCTCAGCCCAGCGGCGTGAATCCTCTTCGCTCAGCTCGTCCTGTTCAATACGTGCCAAATACAGCTTAATGGCACCAAACAGCATATCCACTTCATCTTCCAAATGGCTGACCTCCCGCTTTTTATGGGGATCGCCTTTCATCACTTCATTAAAGCCGTTTAGCATCTGTCCGATAACATCGCCCAAGCGTAACGTTTCGCGCACGGTATTAGACAAAGCCAGTGAGGGCGTATCTAAGGCAGAAGTATCGAGATAGCGCGGAGCCAGCGGCGCATCAACCGATAAATCATTGGGAATCAGCCAAGTGGTCAACCGGGCCATCGGCGCCACAAACGGCAGCATCAGCAAACAGCGCAGTAGGTTATAAACCACGTGGAAGTAGATAACGACCTCGGCGGTACGCAATGGATACGGCTTGATCCATTCGCTCAATGCGCCTATCCACGGCAGCACCAGCAAACAGCCGATAGCTTTAAATAATAAGCTGCCCAGCACCAACCGCCGGGATACTGCCCCCTGTCCCCGACTGCTCATCAGCGCCAGAAATCCGCTGCCTAGGTTGGAACCGATAACAATCGATAAGGCAATATACAGCGAAACCATACCGGTCGCGGCCAGCGTTGCGGTCAGCAATACGGCGGCTAGGCTGGAATAGCTGACTATCGCAAACAGTGCGCCGATCAGCAGGGCAAGGATCACATCGCTGGCCAGAGAAGAAAAAACCACCTGAACGGCAGAAGCCTGAGCGATCGGTTCTGCCGCAGCAACAATGAGCTGTAGCGCCTGAAGAATTAAGCCAAGGCCGATAGCCACGCGCCCCATCTGGCCAACGCGGCTTTTGCGCTGGCTAAGAAAGGTCATCACGCCAAACAGAATAAGCAGCGGGGATAGCCATGAAAGATCGAAGGTCAGCACCCGGGCCATCAGGGCAGTACCCACGTCTGCGCCCAGCAGTATCACTAGCCCGGGAGAGAGGGAAATTAACCCCTGAGAGACAAAAGAGATCGTTAATAATGCCGTGGCATTACTGCTCTGAACCAGCGCGGTCACGCCGATACCGGCAATAAACGCCTGCCACTTCCTGTGTATGCTCACGCTTAATATGCGGCGCAGATCGCTGCCGTACACCCGCATAATGCCGGTACGAACAATATGAGTGCCCCATACCAGCAGGGCAACGGAAGAAAGAAGGTGAAGCAGCGTCAACATAGTAATTTCCTGTTATTCAACGACGAATAAACAGCCTGTGCCGTTGAACGATATTACGTCGATTCATCAACGAATAGCCCCGATAGAAAATACGGCAGCCTGTCGCATAGGTCGATAAACCGAACGTTATTCACGAGTGACAATGACTCAAATGATAATAGCCTGCGAAGGCAAACGTAGTTTGAGTTTTGCTAGCCTGATAATTTTAGCCTCCCTGAATTCCGGTCAAGCCAAGCGCCGAATGGGTCATTCGGCTTGAAAGAAAAATGCGTAGCTGAAAATTAGTGATACTAAGAAGTATAGGAGCAGAATCGAATCAGGGATGGTTGCGTTTTTCTGTGTTACTCATCTTGCTCTAATAACGTTCTTAATCCGGCGGCCTTATTCTCTATTTCTAGCCACTCCTGCTGCGGGTCTGAACCGGCAACGATACCGGCTCCGGCGTACAGATGAACGTTATTGCCTTCCACTAACGCGGAACGTAGCGAAACGGCAAACTCGGTTTGATTGAGGGATAAATAACCCGCGGAGCCCGCGTACCAACCACGGGTAAAGGGTTCCTGACGCAGAATAAACTGGCGGGCCGGTTCACGAGGAAGCCCCGCAACCGCGGCCGTAGGCTGTAGGCGCTGTAGGCTATCTGCATCATCAACCGTTGCAAGCTCGGCATGAATGCTGCGACGCAGGTGCTGTACCTTGCGCAAACGAACAATCTCAGCGGGTAAAACGTCTATTGCCAACGTTCCGCCCTGCAGGCGTTGGCAAATATCGTCAACTACCAGCAGATTTTCATGCTGGTTTTTCTTGTCCTGCATCAGCCAGTCGCCCAGCGCTTTGGCTTTCTGATTATCCGGTGAACCCGAAGCAGTACCGGCCAGCGCTTCGGTTTTTAACTGGTTACCCACGCGCAAAAACAGGCACTCAGGAGACGATCCCAAAAATGCCCTATCCCGGTCCATTCTCATCATAAAATGAAAACAGTGATGGTTAACCTTGGCGCTGGCATTCAGAAACGCGGCCGGATTGAGCGGCTCATTAAGAGATAAGGTTGAACGACGGGCCAGTACTACTTTTTCAAATGAACGGTTACGAATAGCTTCCAGCGCTTGTTCCAGCAATGAACACCACCCCGGCTTATCGGGCAAATGGGTAACGCCGTTAATTTTTACGTTCAGCGCAGCCAGCGGTTCACTGGTGGTCAGCCGTGCCAGACACTGCTCAGCCAGCGCGATGTCGTCAGCTAAAGAGGTTTCACTGTATAGATTAACCACCAGACGTTCGCCATCTCTATCGCGCAGTAGCTCGATGCGAGGCAAAAACAGCGCGCTCTTTGGCGTATTGGCCGAAGGGATTTCAACCTGATCGAAGGTGTTCAGCCCCCAAATGCGCATATCGGCAACGCTGTTATTCACCAGAAACTGATGGGCAGACTCGGCGTCATTAAAGCGGATAACTTCACCGCACACCGCCGCCTCTTCGAGATCGTCGCGCTGACGCCAGTAAAATTGAGGAAATATTGGCTGAGCCGCTAACCAGCTCAGCAAGGAAGAGCGTTGTTGAAGCGTTAGGGGAATGGTAATACGCTCCCTGCCTGGACCCGGACGAGCAACGTCTTGTAAACGTTGATGCAGTTGCTTTACCAGCTCAGAAATTTGCTTCACTACAACCTCTCGTCCAAAACTAACTGTATAAAATTTGCCATAAGCCTCAGGAAACGGATTATACGGCGGATCGCGCTGAAAAACAGGTAAAAAAATACCGACCACCGGCCTAGTGCAGTCGGTTAAGCATTCTTACATCATGCGGCCTTATTATGTCGTACTATGTCGTCATCCCGGCGAAAGCCGGGACCTAGGTTTTAGCTAACAAATTAGCGCTTGGCTTAAAGACCGAGCCCCGGTTTTCACCGGGGTGACGAAGAGGAGAGAACAACAATAATCAAGCAGATTACATCGGCAACGCATGTTTCACTAATGCGATCAGCGGCTCCGGATACAAACCAAGCACCACCACCGCAATAGCAGACAGCAGAACAACAACGCCGCCGGCGGTTAATGCCCAGTTACTTGGCGTATCGCGGCGCAGCGTTTTCGGTGCGCTCAGGTATAGGCTGACCATCACTCTCAGGTAGTAGTACAAGCCAATCGCACTACCCACCACCACCGCACCGGTTAACCACCACAGTTCAGCGCTAACGCCGATAGCAATAACGTAGAACTTACCGATAAAGCCTAAGGTCATCGGTATACCGGCCAAAGACAGCATCATCACGGTTAATACCGCAGACAGAATCGGCTTATGCCAGAACAGCCCACGATAGGAGAACAGTGATTCTGCGTCCGGGCCGCTATACGGGCTAGACATCAGGCTAACTACGCCAAAGGCACCCAGACTGGCAAACAGATAACCGGCCAAGTACACATTAACGCTTTCAATAGATAGTCCGGTATGGCTTTGAACCGCAATCAGCGCCACCAGCAAATAGCCTAAGTGAGCAATTGAAGAGTAACCCAGCATACGCTTAATGTTACTCTGGCTGATGGCCATAATATTACCGAACAGAATGGAACAGAACGCAATCACGGCCAGCACCAAACGAACGGATTCACCGTCAGAGACCGGCGCGTACAGAAACATACGCACTAAGGCACCGAAAATAGCAATCTTACTGGCGGTTGCCAAAAAGGTTGATACCGGCGCAGGCGCGCCCTGATAAACGTCCGGCGTCCACAGCTGGAACGGAACTAACGACAGCTTAAAGCCAAAGCCAACCAGCATCATACCCAGACCGGCCAGCAGCAGCGGCTGATGCAGTGACGCATCGCTCATGCTGTGCCCCAGCGTGGCGAAAGAGAGGCTACCTGTTCCGGCATACAGCAGCGCCATACCAAACAGCAGGAAGGACGAAGCCGCCGCCGACAGCAGCATGTACTTGATTGCCGCTTCCAGCGATCGACGCTGACGGTATGCATAGCCCACCAGCCCAAACAGCGGCAGGGAGATCAGCTCAATACCGATAAACAGCGAGGCTAAATGGTTAGCGCTGGCTAACAGCAGGCCACCCAGTGCCGCAATCAGGACTAAAAGATAAAACTCTTCTTTATTATCCGGATAGCCGCTCAGCCACGGGTAGGCAAAGGTACAGGTTGCCAGACTGGCCAGAAGCACTAGCCCGGTGAAGAAAGAGGAAAAACCGTCCACCCGAAGCAGCGGAGTCACATCCATTGGAGGCTGCTGCCCGACGAAAAACAGCGAGAGCAGAGCAACGTTGAGGCCAATAACCGCAATGGTTGCATTAATGAAGTGGTCGCGTCGCCACGCAATGGAAAGCATCACGATTACCACGGTTAATCCAACGATTAACAGCGGTAACAGAGCGATCATATGTTGTGCAGTTAAAGTCATGGCGATTTACATTCCTATAGACATTTCTGGAGAAACGGGAGCCGCAGCGCTAAACCACTGCTGGATTGTGTTCACCGCAGAATAAGACGTATCCAGAATCGGCTGAGGGTAAACGCCTAACAAAACTAACAGCACCACCAACAGCATAACCATAAGCAGTTCACGAAGGTTCATACCGGCAATTGGCGTATCCGACTTAGGCGCACCGTAGTAAGCGCGCTGCATCATAACCAGTGAATAGATTGATGCGAAGACCAGACCAAAAGTTGCAATAACGGTAATGACAGGCACTACGCTATAGCTTCCGAACAGAATCATAAACTCACCGACGAAGTTACCGGTTCCCGGCATACCCAACGTCGCCACGGCAAAAAACAGCGACAGCGCAGGCAGATAGCGAATACGTTTCCATAAACCGCCCATCTGGCGCATATCACGAGTATGTAAACGCTCATACAGTTGACCACAGATAATAAACATACCGGCGGCCGACAGGCCGTGTGCAATCATCTGCACCACCGCACCTTGGTAAGCCAACAGGCTGCCGCTGTATATTGCAATCATCACGAACCCCATGTGGGATACGCTGGTATAAGCAATGAGGCGCTTAATATCGGTCTGAATAAAGGCCATCCACGCGCCGTAGAAGATACCCACAATGCCCAACCACATCGCGATCGGGGCAAAGGCGTGAGAAGCTTCAGGAAACAGCGGCAGGCAGAAACGTAGCATACCGTAGGCCGCCGTTTTCAGCAGGATACCCGCAAGGTCAACGGAACCGGCGGTTGGTGCCTGACTATGGGCATCCGGTAACCACCCGTGTAGCGGCACCACCGGCATTTTAACCGCAAAGGCAATAAAGAAGCCCAGCATGATGACGTACTGCGCGCCGTACGACATTTCTGTATTCAGCAAATCTTCATAACCGAAGGTTAAAACGCCGGTCGCCTTGAAGTGCACAAATACCAGTCCAATAATGGCGATCAGCATGATCAAACCGCTGGACTGGGTATAGATGAAGAACTTGGTTGCCGCCGTGATTCTGGTTTTACCGTCTGACGCTTTGTGCCCCCACAGCGCAATCAGGAAGTACATTGGAACCAGCATCATCTCCCAGAAGAAGAAGAACAGAAACAGGTCCATTGCCAGAAACACGCCCATCACGCCGCCCAGAATCCACAGCAGGTTCAAATGGAAGAACCCTTGGGAACGCTGGTCTTCTGACCATGAGCAAAGAATAGCCAACACGCCTAAGAACGCGGTCAGGACTACCATCAGTAACGACAGGCCGTCTAGTGCGAGAGATATCTTAATGCCGAGGCTTGGAACCCAGTCCACCGAGAACGAATCCAGCCATAAAGACTTAGGTGCCGAGAACGTAAACCCGGTGGTCATCCACAGATAAATAGATAAAACCAGCGTTAGCCCCATTGCGATCAACGCAATCCAGCGAGGCACCTGTTTACCTAAGCGCTCGCTCGGCCAGCAAAGAAAACCGCCGATAAAGGGTAAAAGAATTAGCCAAAGTAGTAGCATGGCGTTTTATGTCCTTTATTTGAATAAGCTTTATTTAAATAAGCTCTAAAAGCTTTCATTTTCAGTTATTCAGTTAAACCAACAACAACAGAGCCAATACGACCACTGCACCCAAGCCCATTGACGCAACGTACCAACGCAGCAGGCCATTTTCACTGACTGCCAGCGTACGGTTACTCATTCGAGTAATAACCGCGGTGACGTTCATCAGTGAGTTCAGTGGATCACGATGTAATAATTTGGCAACGGCCAGATAAGGTTTGACAAATACCTTGTCGTACAGCCAGTCAAAGCCCCATGCGTTATACCACCAGGTAGAGAGCAATTGGCCCGGCGCACTTCGTGCAATGCTGGTAACCAGCTGACGTTTACCAAGATACAGCGCAGCGGCCAGTATGATACCCACCGTGGCAACGCCGCCGGAAATCATCTCCAGCATCAGCTTGCCCTCTTCGCCAAACTCATGAACCGGCAGCACGCCGTTCAGTGGCAGAGCAACAAAAGCGCCCACCGCGGTCGATAAAACCAACAGCACGATTAACGGTAAGTTATGAGAAATACCGCCAACGGAATGCGCTTCGGTTTTAGCTTCGCCGTGGAACACAATAAAGATCATGCGGAAGGTATACAGCGAGGTCAGGAATGCCCCGACTAAGCCGGCCAGCATCAGATTAAAGTGGCCTGATGCATAGGCATCAAACAAAATTTTATCTTTACTGAAGAAGCCTGACGTCACCACCGGTAGCGCAGACAGCGCCGCACCGCCCACCAGAAAGCAAACATAAACCAATGGGATCTTCTTGCGAAGGCCGCCCATTTTGAAGATGTTCTGCTCGTGGTGACAGGCCAGAATCACCGAGCCCGAGGAGAGGAACAGTAAGGCTTTAAAGAACGCATGGGTCATTAAGTGGAATATTGCCGCATCCCACGCCTGAACGCCCAAAGCCAAGAACATATAGCCCAACTGGCTCATGGTGGAATAGGCTAAAACCCGTTTGATATCGGTCTGAACCAGCGCGGCAAAACCGGCCAGCAGCAGCGTAACGCCGCCGATAACCCCAACCAGATTCAGCACTTCCGGCGCCAGCAGGAACAGCCCGTGAGTACGCGCTATCAGATAGACACCGGCGGTGACCATGGTGGCCGCATGGATTAATGCAGAAACCGGCGTCGGACCGGCCATCGCATCGGCTAACCACGTTTGTAACGGTAGCTGTGCCGATTTACCCACCGCGCCGCCCAGCAACATCAGGGTGGCCCAGTTCATCGCCGTAGAACCAGCGGCAAACTTCTGCGGCGCTAGCTCCATCAGGGTACGGATATCCAGCGTACCGAATTCGGTAAACAGGATAAACAGACCGATAGCTAAGAACACGTCGCCAACGCGGGTCACGATAAAGGCTTTCATCGCTGCCGCACCGTTTTTCGGATTAGTGTAATAGAACCCGATTAACAGGTAGCTGCACAGCCCTACCCCTTCCCAACCCAGATACATCAACAGTAAGTTATCGGCCAGAACTAAAATAACCATGCTGGCGATAAACAGGTTGGTGTAAGCAAAGAAACGGGAATAGCCCTCTTCTCCACGCATATACCACGAAGCATACAGGTGGATTAAGAAACCAACGCCCACCACCACGGACAGCATGGTGACAGACAGGCTATCAAGAGTCAGGGTTACGCTGATATTAAAATTATCAACCGACATCCAAGTCCAGAGCACCTGTCTGGAAACCTCTGAATTATCGCCCTGAGCCACAAAGTTATACACTATCCACGCCGTGACTAATGCCGCTAAGCCGATAGAACCCACACCAACGGTAGCTGAGGTGTTTTCACACCAGCGGCCGCGGGAGAAAGCCAGCAGTAAGAAGCCCAGCAGTGGTAGCAAAATGGTTAAATACAATAGGTTATGGTTCATCCGCGCATCTCACTGACAGAATCAATATTCAGGGTTTGACGACGACGATGAAGCTGTAGCAACAGAGCAAGACCAATACTGGCCTCTGCTGCTGCAAGGCTAATAACCAGAATGTACATCACCTGTCCATCCGGCTGTTGCCAAAAGCTACCCGCCACTACAAACGCCAACGCTGCGGCGTTAATCATGATTTCTAAGCTAATCAGCATAAATAACAAATTACGGCGAATCAGCAATCCGGTCAGGCCTAGCACGAATAAAATCGCAGCCAGAATCAGACCATGTTCCAATGGGATCATGCTTGTTCCTCCGCTCTGCTACTGTCTTTAGTGCTGTCTTTAGCGCTTTCTTTATTGCTTTGTGCATCAGCGCTCTTATTTTCGCGCCCCAGATGGTAGGCAACCACAATGCCCGCAAGCAGCAGCATTGAAGCCAGCTCAACGGCAAGAACGTAAGGCCCAAACAGGCTGATACCAACCCGCTTCGCATCCACCATCTCACCCGTAATCGCGCTACCGCTGCCGGACACGCTAAGAATAGCCACCCACAGAATGATCAGTAGAACAAAACACAGTAGCGCCGGGCCAATCCAAACGCTCGGTTTCAGCCACTCACGCTCTTGCTCTGCCACTGAGTTGCCCAGATTTAGCATCATGACAACGAAAACGAACAGCACCATGATGGCACCGGCATACACAATAATCTCAAGCGCACCGGCGAAGTAAGCGCCCAGCGAGAAAAACACGCCAGAAATCGCTAACAGTGACACGATTAAATAGAGTAATGCGTGTACCGGATTGGTATGGCTTATCACCCTTAGCGTTGCCAGAATGGCGATGGCCGCTGAAATATAAAATGCAAATTCCACGCTAAGCTCCTTTAGGGTAATAGACCTTTGAGGTCAATCGGTTTAGATTCATTTTCCGCTTCACCCTTAGCTTTACCGTCAATAGACATACCGGACATGCGGTAGAAACTATATTCAGGGTATTTACCCGGACCCGAGATCAGTAAATCTTCTTTTTCGTACACCAGATCTTGGCGCTTAAAATCAGCCATTTCAAAATCGGGCGTTAACTGAATCGCCGTAGTCGGACAAGCTTCTTCGCACATACCGCAGAAAATGCAGCGTGAGAAGTTGATGCGGAAAAACTCCGGATACCAGCGGCCATCCTGCATCTCTGCTTTCTGTAATGAGATACAGCCAACGGGACAGGCAACGGCACACAGGTTACAGGCTACGCAGCGCTCTTCACCGTCAGGATCGCGGGTCAGAACGATACGGCCACGGTAACGAGGCGGTACATAAATAGGTACGTCAGGATACATTCTGGTATCACGCTTATGGAAAGCGTGTAAGAAAACAATCCATAGACTGCGCAGTTGGGTACCAAAGCCAACCACTAACTCTTTTAACGTCATGGTTAATCTCTCTCCCTTATTGCGCTCTGAGAAGAATCACTGCCGCAGTTACCAGCAGGTTCAACAGGGTCAACGGTAAACATACGCGCCAGCCAAAGGCCATTACCTGGTCATAACGCGGACGAGGTAATGAAGCACGCACCAAAATAAACATCATCATGAAGAACCCGGTTTTCAGCGCAAACCACAGAATCGGTGGTAAGAACGGCCCCTGCCATCCGCCAAAGAACAGCGTTACGATTAAGGCAGAAATGGTCACGATACCAACATACTCACCGACGAAGAACAGACCGAACTTCATGCCTGAATATTCAATATGGTAACCGTCGGCGATTTCCTGCTCGGCTTCCGGTTGGTCAAACGGATGGCGGTGACATACCGCAATACCCGCAATCACAAAGGTACAGAAGCCAAAGAACTGCGGAACAACAAACCACAGGTCAGCCTGAGCGGCGACGATATCGCGCATATTGAACGAACCGGTGACGGCAACAATCCCCATCAGCGACAGGCCTAAGAACACTTCGTAGCTTAGGGTCTGAGCCGAGGCACGCATGGCGCCAAGCAGTGCGTATTTATTGTTACTTGACCAACCGGCGAACAGCACCGCATACACCGCCAGACCGGCCAGCATAAAGAAGAACAGTATGCCGATGTTCAAGTCTGAAACGCCCCACGTAGGCGTTACCGGAACAATAGCAAAGGCCAGCAGCATGGAGCTGAAGGCGATCATCGGTGCCAGCGTAAAGATCATCTTGTCAGAGAAATTAGGTACCCAGTCCTCTTTAAAGAACATCTTGATCATATCTGCAACGATCTGCAGCGATCCGAATGGCCCTACTCGGTTGGGTCCGTAGCGATCTTGAAACAGAGATAGCAGGCGGCGCTCGCCAAAACTCATCAACGCGCCGCAGGTTACCACTACCAACAAAATGACCACGGCCTTACCGACTGAAATCAAGATATCTGCCGTTTCCGGAGCTAGCCAACTCATAGCGTTGCCTCCCTCAGATTTTCGACGCGCTCGCCGGCTAAAACAGGGGAAATGCCCGGTAAACCTAACGGTAATCCGATCAAACCTTGTTCCAGAGACTCACTGATTTTTACCGGCAGCGTCAGGTCTGTACCTGAGCAGCTAAAGGCAACCAATGAACCAGCGCTAACGCTTAACGCCGCTGCATCCTGTGGATTGAGCATCACATAGGCCTGCGGCATACGCTGTTGAATCACGTCTGAACGCTGAGACATTTCATCACTACCAAACAGGTGATAGTAAGGAGCTACCCGCCAGCCGTTTTCGACCTTCACCGGCGCTTTGGTTACGGCATCGAAATAGGCCAGAGAAGCATCGCTCTGCGGCTCAATTAAGCGAATTCCCGGGTCACCGGCACGCAGGCTGCCGCCCACTTCAGACTGGAATTTATTCCACGCCTGCGGTGAGTTCCAGCCAGGTGCCCAGGCAAACGGAATCTGCTGACGATTGGCTTCCGGTGCGCTGTAGCCTTCCATAGAATAGGCAAATGCGGTGTCGTTATCTTTAGGCTGGCGTTTTTCATGCACGTTAACGTCGGCCAACATCGCGGTACGGCCGCTGTAACGATGCGGTTCACGGGCAATTTTCATGCCGCGAATGCGGAAAGACGCATCAGGAGCCGCATTGACCATACCGGCGAGTTCAGGAAACGCGTCGGCACAGGCGGCGATCACGTGATCGAGCAAAGTCCAGTCCAGTTGACGGCTGCTATACACGCTTTGCAGCGAATGTAACCAGCGCCAGCTTTCGAGAATGTAGATCTTGTTTGCCGGGTCTTTATCGTAGAAGGACGGTTCGTAAACCTGAAAGAACCGCTGAGCGCGGCCTTCTTGGTTAACTAAGGTACCGTCGCTTTCGGCAAAGCTCGCCGCAGATAAAATCAGCGTCGCCTTATTCATTATTGCCGTGCGCTGATGGTCAACCACAATCAGGTTTTCAACTTTGGCTAACGCGGCATCGATGCGGGCGGCAGAAGCATGACGATAAAGGTCATTTTCCATCACAATCAGGGTGTCCGCTTCGCCGTTTTCAATCTGGGCCAGTGCGTCATTGATTGAGCTGCCGCCCATCATTGCCACACCCATGCTGTTCGACTCTGCCGCCACAAAGGTGATGCCGGTTTCTATACCTTTTTGCTTCAGGGCTAAAGCGATGTTAGCCGCAGCCTGAATGATATCGTCGCTGGCCGCGCCGCAGCCGGTGACAATCAGCGGCTTCTTGGCGCCAGAAAGCGCTTGAGCAATGATATCCACTTTTCCGTTCAACGAAGTCGGTAGTTCAGACGCGTTCGGCGCTTTACCGTCAATGGCGTGAGCAATCGCAAAGCCTAAGCGTGCCTGCTCTTCAACCGAAGCACAGTAGTTCCACGCCGCAATATCATCCAAACGGGTTTTATCTACGTTAGTGGTAAACAGCGGGTACTTAGCGTGCTGGCCGATATTCTGAATGGCGGCGATTTGCCAGTCGGCCACGCGCTGTGCGGCGGCCATTTCGCGAGCCTTGCCTTTCACTGCCTGACGCAGAGCCAGTGCGATACGAGCGCCGGTTTGAGTCACATCTTCACCCAACACCAACACCGCGTCGTAGCTCTCCATTTCACGCAGCGAAGGCGTATAAATTCCGCTTTCACGCAGCACTTTTTGCATCAGTTGAACGCGGGCCAATTCACCGGCATTCATGCCGGTTGAGAAGTTCTCAGCGCCCACCAACTGACGTAAAGCGAAGTTACTTTCTAAGCTGGCGCGCGGTGAACCGATACCGATAGTTTTCTTCGACTGACGTAAAACGTCTGCCGCACCCTGCATCGCCTGCTCAGGGTTAAGATTCACCCAGTCCTGACCGCGCAGTTGCAGTGGATGGCGCGGCCTATCTTTCGAATTCACATAGCCATAGCCGAAGCGGCCACGGTCACACAGGAAGTGGTGGTTTACCGTTCCGTTATAGCGGTTCTCGATGCGGCGAAGTTCGCCATAACGCTCGCCGGGGCTAGTATTACAGCCGACGCTGCACTGTTGGCAAATGCTCGGTGCGAACTGCATATCCCATTTACGGTTATAGCGTTCTGAGTGGGTCTTATCGGTAAATACGCCGGTAGGACACACTTCAACCAGGTTGCCGGAGAATTCACTTTCTAACGTGCCGTCTTCAGGGCGGCCAAAGTAAACGCTGTCGTGAGAGCCGTATACGCCAAAGTCTTCGCCGCCCGCATAATCTTTATAATAGCGAACGCAGCGATAGCAGGCGATACAGCGGTTCATTTCATGGTTAATGAAAGGCCCCAAGTCCTGATTGTTGTGCGTACGCTTATTAAAGCGATATTTGCGGAAGCTATGACCGGTCATGACGGTCATATCCTGTAAATGACAGTTTCCGCCCTCTTCACAGACTGGACAGTCGTGAGGATGGTTTACCATCAGAAACTCCACCACCGCTTCGCGGAATTTCTTGGCTTCTTCATCTTCAATAGCAATATAGCTACCGTCAGATGCCGGAGTCATACAAGACATCACCAAACGCCCGCGTTTATCATCAGGCCCTTGGAATTGCTTAACCGCACATTGGCGGCAAGCGCCGACGCTACCTAACGCCGGATGCCAGCAAAAGTAAGGAATATCGAGGCCAAGTGAGAGACAAGCCTGCAGCAGGTTGTCAGCTCCATCAACTTCGTATTCTTTGCCGTCTACATGAATCGTTGCCATAGTCAGCATGCTTCCCGTAGCCCGCAACTGCGGGCATATAACTTAGAAAATTCGTTACCAGATATCGTCTCTATATGCTCTGAGCTTATAGAGCTGACTACCAACGCTGCTTGAGCAGGTTTGGTTGGATACCGGCGATAGCGTTCAGATTATTAAAGGTTTTAACTTTGATGCCCGCTTCAAACTCTTCGCGGAAATACTTAATCGCACTTTGCAGCGGCTCAACGGCTCCCGGCGCAAGGGCACAGAAAGTATGACCCGGCGACAGGAAGCGACACAGCTGTTCAAGGGTTTCAACGTCACCCGGCTGGCCTTCCCCGCGCTCTAAGGCGGTTAAAATTTTCACGCTCCACGGTAAACCGTCGCGGCAAGGCGTACACCAGCCGCAGGATTCGCGCGCGAAGAACTCTTCAATATTGCGGGTTAACCCGACCATATTGATTTGGTCATCAACCGCCATGGCTAACGCCGTACCTAAACGGCTCCCTGCTTTGGCAATATTGGCAAAATCCATCGGTAAGTCGAGATGCGCATCGGTCAGGAAGTCCGTACCTGCACCGCCCGGCTGCCAAGCCTTAAGCTTCAGGCCATCTTGCATACCACCGGCGTAGTCTTCCAGCAGCTCACGCGCGGTAATGCCAAACGGTAACTCCCACAGGCCCGGATTTTTCACCCGGCCGGAGAAGCCCATTAGCTTAGTGCCCGCATCCTGACTCTTACCGGCAGACAGTCCGCGATACCACTCTGGACCATGCTCGATAATTGACGGCACGTTACACAGCGTTTCGACGTTATTAACGCAGGTAGGCTTGCCCCACGCGCCGGACGTAGCCGGGAACGGTGGCTTAGAGCGCGGATTAGCGCGGCGGCCTTCAAGGGAGTTGATCAGCGCGGTCTCTTCACCGCAGATATAGCGCCCTGCACCGGTATGAACAAACAGCTCAAAATCGAAGCCGCTGCCCAAAATATTTTTACCGAGGAACCCGGCCTTTTTCGCTTCGTCGATCGCTTTACGCAGATTCTCAGCGGCTTCAATGTATTCGCCGCGCAGGAAGATATAGCCACGGTAGGCTTTAAGCGCAAAAGCACCGATTAGCATGCCTTCAACCAGCAGGTGAGGTAATTGCTCCATCAGCAGGCGGTCTTTATAGGTGCCCGGCTCCATTTCATCCGCATTACACAGAATGTAACGAACGTTCATGCTTTCGTCTTTTGGCATCAGGCTCCACTTCAAACCGGTGGAAAAACCTGCACCGCCGCGACCGCTCAGACCGGAGTCTTTGACGGTTGAAACGATGTCATCCGGAGACATGCCCTTCAGCGCCTTTTCAGCACCGACATAGCCGCTCTTAGCGCGATACTCATCAAACCATACCGGCTGCTGGTCAGCGCGCAGACGCCAGGTTAACGGATGCTGCTCTTCAGTAAGAATGCGTTGAGTTCCTAACAAAGTTGGCCCGCTCATTGATATTGCTCCAGTAGTTTCTCAATATCTTCCGGCTTCAGATGCTCGTGAGTGTCTTCATCCACCATCATGCTAGGCCCTTTATCACAGTTACCTAAACAGCAGGTCGGTAACAGCGTAAAGCGCCCGTCAAAGGTGGTCTGGCCCGGTTTAATGTCGAGCTTTCTCTCAAGAGCGGCCTGAATTCCCTGATATCCATTGATATAGCACACCACGCTATCGCAGTAGCGAATCACGTGACGGCCAACCGGACGACGGTAAATCTGGCTATAAAAAGTCGCAACGCCTTCAATGTCACTGGCGGGAATGCCCAGCACATCGGCAATCGCAGTAATCGCACCGTCCGGGACCCAGCCGCGCTTTTTCTGCACGATCTTCAGCGCTTCAATCGATGCGGCACGCGGGTCTTCGTAATGATGTTTCTCGTGCTCAATAGCGTCGAGTTCTTCGGCGCTCAGCGTGAAAATTTCTTTATCGGTCATAGCTAGCGATCCACGTCTGACATAACAAAATCAATGCTGCCCAGATAGACAATTAAGTCTGAGACTAAACAGCCACGAATGACGGACGGGATCTGCTGCAGGTGTGCATAGCTTGGCGTACGAACCCGAGTACGGTAGCTCATGGTGCCGCCGTCGCTGGTTAAGTAGTAGCTATTGATCCCTTTGGTTGCTTCCACCATTTGGAAAGACTCATTGGCCGGCATAATCGGACCCCATGATACCTGTAGGAAGTGGGTAATCAGGGTTTCAATGTGCTGTAACGAGCGCTCTTTCGGCGGAGGCGTAGTAAGCGGATGATCGGCTTTAAACGGCCCTTCAGGCATGTTGTCTAAACACTGCTGTAAGATGCGCAAGCTCTGGCGCAGCTCTTCAACCTTGAGCATCACGCGGTCATAGCTGTCGCCGTTATGGCTGACCGGAACTTCGAAGTCAAAGTTTTCGTAGCCTGAATAAGGGCGAGCTTTACGGATGTCAAAATCGATACCCGTTGCGCGTAGCCCAGCACCGGTTACGCCCCACGCCAGCGCTTCTTCTGCGCTGTACTGGGCAACGCCGATGGTACGGCCTTTCAGAATGGTATTTTTCAGTGCGGCTTTAACGTAAGACTCCAGACGCTTTGGCATCCAGTTTAAGAACTCACGCAATAGCCCGTCCCAACCTCTCGGCAGGTCGTGCGCAACGCCGCCAATGCGGAACCAGGCCGGATGCATACGGAAACCGGTAATGGCTTCTACAATGTCATAAATACGGGCGCGGTCGCTAAAGGCGTAGAATACCGGCGTCATGGCGCCGACGTCCTGAATATAGGTAGAGATATACAGTAAGTGACTGTTGATACGAAATAGCTCAGACAGCATCACGCGGATCGTTTTTACGCGATCCGGAACTTCAATACCGGCCAGTTTTTCAACGGCTAATATATAAGGCATTTCGTTAATGCAGCCGCCAAGGTATTCGATACGGTCGGTAAACGGAATGTAGCTGTGCCACGACTGGCGCTCACCCATTTTCTCGGCACCGCGGTGGTGGTAACCGATATCCGGCACGCAGTCGATAATCTCTTCACCATCCAGCTGCAAAACGATACGGAATGCACCGTGAGAAGACGGATGGTTAGGCCCCAGGTTCAGGAACATGAAGTCTTCATTTTGGGTGCCGCGCTTCATGCCCCACTCTTCGGGCTTGAAGGTCATGGCTTCCATTTCCAGATCTTCTTTGGCTTTGGTCAATACAAAGGGATCGAACTCGGTAGCACGGGCAGGATAGTCTTTACGCAGCGGGTGCCCTTCCCAGCTGTCCGGCATCATGATGCGGCGCAGGTTCGGGTGGCCATCGATAGTGATGCCAAACATTTCCCACGTTTCACGCTCATACCAGTTAGCGTTCGGGAACAGTTTGGTGACGGTCGGTACGTGAAGATCGTTTTCTGCCAGCGCCACTTTCAACATAATGTCTTTGTTGCGCTCGATTGAAATCAGGTGGTAGAAAACGGAAAAATCCGCCGCCGGTAAACCGTTGCGGTGGGTACGTAAACGCTCATCAACGCCGTGTAAGTCAAACAGCATGACGTAAGGCTTAGGCTGTTTGCGTAAAAAGGTCAGGATTTCTAAAAGTTGCTCACGCTTCACCCACACCACCGGAATACCGGTACGGGTAGGCTGAACGGTAAAGGCATCTGGCCCAAAACGATTGCGCAGTTCACCGATTACCGGATCATCAAGATGATCCCGGGTTCCCCACGCAGGTTGGGCGAGCTCTTGCGTCATTGGATCTGTCATATTGTTTTCGCCGCTCATTACTCAAAATAAATTCGGGTGTTGCTTCAATAGTTAAATTTCGTCTGGCGTACGCAGATTAGTTACCGCAATACGCTCACCGCGCTTGCGCTCTTTTTCTGACTGCATATCTGCGCGATACACGCCCTGCTCACCCACAACCCATGAAAGCGGACGACGCTCTTTACCAATCGATTCTTGTAATAATAATAGCGCTTGCATGTAGGCTTCAGGGCGAGGCGGACAGCCGGGAATATAAACGTCAACCGGTAAAAATTTATCAACGCCCTGAACCACGGAATAAATATCGTACATGCCGCCCGAGTTTGCACAGGCGCCCATTGAGATAACCCACTTAGGCTCAAGCATTTGCTCATATAAACGCTGGATTACCGGTGCCATTTTGACAAAACAGGTACCGGCAACCACCATGAAGTCGGCCTGACGCGGAGAAGCACGCAGCACTTCGGCACCAAAGCGTGAAATATCGTGAACGGCGGTAAACGACGTTACCATTTCAACGTAACAACAAGAGAGGCCAAAGTTGAAAGGCCAAAGAGAGTTTTTACGCCCCCAGTTAACGACATCGTTCAGGGCGGTGTCGAGCTTGCCCATATAGATACCTTTATGGACATCTTGCTCTAGAGGATCGGCGACGATTTCCTGCTTTTGGAGCGGATAACGATCGTTTTCACCGTCAATATCTACGCGAGTGAGCGTATATTTCATCTTCAAGCCTCGCTGTTACTGAAAATTGCTAGGAGTATTATTTGTGTTTTTTAGCTGGCGTTTGGAGCGCTGAGGCGTCCAGTCAAGTGCACCAATGCGCACTAAATAAAACAGTCCGGCTAAAAGAACAAAAATGAAAATGGCAGCTTCGATAAAGCCAATCCAGCCGCTTTCACGAACGGAGACCGACCATGCAAACAGATAGAGGGCTTCAACATCGAAGATGACGAAAAACATGGCAACCAGATAGAATTTAGCAGAAAGGCGCAGTCGCGCTGACCCTACCGCATCAATACCCGATTCATAAGGCGTATTCTTGGTTCTTGCCCTGGCACGTCCACCGAGGAAGTACGCACCAACCAACATTAAGGCACACAGGCCCAGCGCTACGACAAGGAATACGGCAAAAGCCCAATGATGGGCAGCAACTTCAGTACTTGTAGGCATATGCTCTTACTACTCTTAAAAATAGTATTTACCGGATTACTTTGCTTAGCCAATCCGATGACTATGTCGATTAAAGGGAAAAAAACGTCCATACCCAAAAGCGGTTCATTATCTTATGCAATGATTAGTGTGGCGCCCTACTCTTTTAGGTAACATTTTGTCAACGTCGACAAAACATTTATCAATACAAGTCACAAAAAGAACTCAATAACCTCTGCTACCAACTAAATCGAGTCAGCAAAATAAATAGAGCGACTCAACCAGCCCGCTATTTTGACAGAAATAGATATTTTTATCACCTCTGTAACAGGTTTTTTTCTTTGAGGCAGAGCACAGGAATAAACATTTCTTACATAAAAATAGATAAATACATAAATTTCTCAGTCATTGGTTTTGTGTGTCACTGCATCTTTTTAAGCATAGACGGTGATGTGCTGTTCGCATAGCTAAACGACCAACGATCGAAAAAAATTTTAGCATAAAGAAAGGCGGCGATTAGCCACCTTTCTAATACATTACGATAACATTAAAGCGTTAGGCCAGCCCAAATCGACAAAGCTCATCGCTACGTTGATTATTGCGGCCATGACCGTAGGAATAACCGGTAATACAAACATTCTTTGAATAGATTAACCATAATGAGTTACTTCACCTGATTTATCCGGCTAAATACTAAACAATCATCGGTAAAAATGCGTATAAACCAATGAATAACCTTATCCGGCTCAACGATCAATAATGGGCTTAATGATACTTTATGGTTTTAACATCCATTAAATAAGTTAAATACAGTCATATAATTCACAAAAATCGCATCACACCCGAATAATTACATATTTTATGCTAAATCTATTGCGTTAACTTTATCAATCAAGGAGTATCCACCGTGACAGGCAATAGCATGGTTTTTTCATCAATCATTGAGATAAAAACCAATTTTACTCTTAGCATCTAACGTTGAATGCCATATGAAGCGCTTATTGCCATAAAAATGAATAATTCAGTCCCATACTCGTCACTTACGCTCAGCTTTGGCGTAGTAAATATGGCGTTTTTGGTTGAAAAATAAAGGAAAAATCATGAATCAGCGTTTAAGCCTGGCCGATACCATCGGCTTAGGTCTAATGACTTTCGCCTTCTTTTTGGGTGCAGGAAATATTATTTTTCCCCCGTTAGAAGGCCAGCTAGCCGGTAGCAATGTGTTATACGCCATGCTCGGGTTTTTAATGACTGCCGTAGGTCTCCCTCTGGTTTCTATTATTGCCGTGGCCCGGGTTGGCGGTGGTTTACCCGCGATGACCACCGATCTGCCGAAAGGTACCGGAACCTTCGCTGCCATATTACTGTTTATTATCATCGGCCCGGCATTTGCCACGCCGCGAACCGGCCTGGTCGCTTATGAAATGGCCATCAAGCCGCTATTAGGCAGCTACAATATTGCCGACAGCCAATTCTATATATCGGCGCTAAACGTTACGCTGGACCGAACTCAGGCTATCATTACGACGCTGTTCTTTGTTGTGACGCTGATGTTTTCATGGAGCCGGGGAAAGCTGATTGATAACATCGGAAAAATACTCACTCCTGCGCTATTTTTACTGCTTATTTGTCTGGCAGTCGGCGTGGCTGTCGCACCACAGGGTGATATTATTGCCCCAGTGGAAAGCTATAAAGACACGGCATTCAGCAAAGGTTTTATCGGTGGCTATAACACCATGGATACCTTCGCCGCACTGATGTTTGGCATGCTGTTAGTTGACGTACTTCGCGGTAAAGGCGTTACCGAACAAAGCGCTACCTACAAATATTTAGTGATCGCCGGTTTCATTGCCGCAGCAGGATTAGCCTTTGTCTACATATCCCTCTTCTGGCTGGGAGCAACATCGTCAACGGTTGCACCAGACGCCGCTAACGGCGGAGTAGTTCTGGCGGCTTACGTTCAGGCGCTTTTCGGGCAACCGGGGCAATGGATTCTGTCGTGGGTTGTTATGCTGGCCTGTTTAACTACGGCGGTAGGACTAGTAAGCGCCTGCGCTGATTACTTCTCAACGCTAACGCCATTACGCTATCGCCAGTGGGTGATTCTGCTTTGTATTATCTGCGCTACGGTGGCTAACGTTGGTTTAAGCCAGCTGATAGCCCTGTCAGTACCGGTTTTATTAGCGCTATACCCGCTGACTATTGCGTTAGTAGCCCTCACCTTCATTCGTCGTTGGTTGCCAAACCCTAAGTACGCGTTTCGTACCGTTATGTTTGT
This sequence comes from Budvicia diplopodorum, assembly GCF_009800925.1. Taxonomy (GTDB): domain Bacteria; phylum Pseudomonadota; class Gammaproteobacteria; order Enterobacterales; family Enterobacteriaceae; genus Budvicia; species Budvicia diplopodorum. The sequence continues at coordinate 460,119 of NZ_WOYF01000001.1, forward strand.
CGCGCTGATTTTCAGCCTGCTAGACGGCATTCGTGGCATTGAAGCGTTGAAAAACGTAGGATGGATTAAATACCTGCTTGATGCCCAAACCACGTATATGCCTTTGGCCGATCAGGGAATGGCGTGGGTGCTGCCGACGGCAATTATTATGGCGCTGTCGTTCCTGATTCCGGCGTCTAAAAAGCCGGTGCTGGAAAATCAATAGCCCAGCAAAAAGCCTTATTTGATGGTAAAAAGCAGCGGAAACGCTGCTTTTTTTACTTTTCAGCCCTTCTGTATATACATATCCCTATTTACCCCGATAAAACGCCAAATAATATTTTTATTGAGGAAATATCCATCATCCACTTGTAAAGGCGTATATCCGAATGTAATATTCACCATATACAATGGTATATACAAAAATAAGGAAGCGTAGTATGACGATCTCAAACGAATGGATAGACCTTGCATCGTTTAAAAGCGGTAACTCTCAGGCACTACGTTTAAAGAAAGAGCTATTAGACGCCGCACCAGCCTTCGCTTCCGGTGCCACCCTACGGTTATTATCCGACAGTACTGGCATTATCGTCGCGTCAGAAGAAAACCAAACTGAATCTAAAAGCGATAACCCGATGGTAACCGCCATGCTGGATGCCGCCGAGCACAGCCTGACGGCGCCTAAAATCATTCAAACCGGCGGCAAAGAGTCACCCGCAGTTGGTAATAATAAAGCCATCGAGAAATCCAGAAAGCTGGACAACGTTTGCTATGACATTCGCGGACCGGTCCTAAAAGAAGCTAAGCGCCTGGAAGAAGAAGGCAATAAGGTTCTTAAGCTGAATATCGGTAACCCCGCCCCTTTCGGCTTTGAAGCTCCCGATGAAATTTTGGTCGACGTGATCCGTAATCTGCCTACCGCTCAGGGTTACTGCGACTCTAAAGGTTTATACTCCGCCCGCAAAGCCATTATGCAACACTATCAGGCTCAGGGAATTATGGACATTACCGTTGAGGATATTTATATCGGCAACGGTGTGTCCGAATTAATCGTGCAGGCGATGCAGGCTCTGCTAAATATTGGCGATGAAATGCTGATCCCGGCTCCCGACTATCCGCTTTGGACCGCCGCAGTTTCGCTTTCCGGTGGCAATGCCGTTCACTACATGTGCGACGAAGAAGCCGACTGGTTTCCGGATATCGACGATATCCGCAAAAAGATTACCCCACGTACCCGCGGCATTGTGGTGATTAATCCAAACAACCCTACGGGCGCGGTTTACAGCAAAGAACTACTGATGGAAATCGTTGAGCTCGCCAGAGAACATAATCTGATTATTTTTTCCGATGAGATATACGATAAAATTCTTTATGACGACGCTCAGCATCACCCGATTGCCGCGCTGGCTCCGGACGTTTTAACCATTACCTTTAACGGCCTGTCTAAAACCTATCGGGTTGCTGGCTTCCGCCAAGGCTGGATGGTGTTAAGCGGCCCGAAAAAGCATGCAAAAGGCTATATTGAAGGTCTCGAAATGCTGGCGTCGATGCGCCTGTGTGCCAACGTACCAATGCAGCATGCTATTCAAACGGCGCTGGGCGGGTACCAAAGCATCAGTGAATTTATTCAACCGGGCGGCCGCCTGTATGAACAGCGTAATCGTGCGTGGGAACTGATCAATGATATACCGGGTGTATCCTGCGTGAAGCCGCGCGGTGCGCTGTATATGTTCCCGAAGATTGATGCGAAGAAGTTTAATATCCAGAATGACCAGAAGATGGTGCTTGACCTGTTATTACAGCAAAAAGTTTTGCTCGTGCAGGGTTCTGGCTTTAACTGGCCTTATCCGGATCACGTCCGAATTGTCACGCTACCGCACGTTGCCGAACTGGAAACCGCTATCGGCAAGTTTGGTAAGTTCTTAGAAACCTATAGTCAATAGCGCCACGGTTCATGCATATGGCGGTGATAGCTTCACCGCCATTATTATCGGATGAATAAATTCCCACTTTCAATTTGCACTTCGCGCCATAACTCCCCACAATCAAGCCTTCTTTTTGTTGTTTGCTCCATCGAGGTCATTATGAGCCAGAACCAAAGCCACTTTTTTGCCTATTTATCACGACTAAAGCTAATTAGCCGCTGGCCTCTGATGCGTAATGTCCGTACTGAAAATGTCTCAGAGCATAGCCTTCAGGTCGCCTTCGTTGCGCATGCGCTGGCGGTGATTAAAAACCGGAAATTTAACGGCAACGTCAATCAAGACAGGGTCGCCCTGCTGGCGATGTACCACGATGCCAGCGAAGTGCTCACCGGCGATCTGCCCACGCCTATCAAGTACTACAACCCCCAGATTGCCCACGAATATAAAAAAATTGAAAAAGTCGCACAACAAAAGCTGATTGAAATGCTGCCTGAAGAAATTCAGGAGGACTTCCGCCATATTCTGGATGATAGCTATTACACTGAAGATGAAAAACTGGTGGTCAAACAGGCTGACGCGTTGTGCGCCTATCTGAAAAGTCTGGAAGAGCTGTCAGCCGGAAACAACGAATTTAAGCTGGCTAAAAAGCGGCTGGAAAAAACTCTAAAGCTCAGAGCCAGCCCGGAAATGGACTATTTTATTAAGGTATTTGTCCCGAGCTTCAGCCTCTCGCTAGATGAAATTAGTCAAGATAGTCAGATGTAACCCCTCGCAAGAGATACCTTCAGAAGCTATGAGCATATCGTTCTGAAGGTTATCCGGATGTATCAGTTCTGCGCTCTTAATGCCTGAGCTGGCGAATAACGGTAGGTCGTCAACGCCGGAATCAGTAGGATCAAACCTAAAATACACCAGAGCGACAGAATGAATAATCCATCGCTGCCGGTCAGGGTCACCGGTAACTTCATGCCATAAAGCATCGAGACGCGAGAAGATATCCATAACGCGGCTAAATATCCGGTTCCGACCCCGAGAATGATGCCACTGGTGACCATAGACATCAGCCCAATCCAGACTAAACCGACAATACCACGGCGCGGCGCGCCAAAGGCTCTCAGCGCTCCCAACTGACGTTTGCGTTGTTCAAGATGAATAACCACCACCAGCAGCATAGCAATAACCACCAGAATTTGGGCTCCAATGGCTATCGATGAAATCACCTGACGCGCATCTCCCAGCGTACTGTACAAACGGGTCAGTATTTCGGCCGGGAAGACTGCCTGAGTTTCACCGCCCCGATATTGAGATCTTAACTGATAGGCTCCGGCAATCGTTTTGGGCTTAACCACCACCGCCGACACCCCGGGCATATTTTCGCCCTGCGCCTCTTGGTGATGTAATTCCCACACGGCTTCAATCGGAACCAATATTGCTTTATCCCACGCGTCGTTGGTGGCCGATAGAATACCGGTCACAGTGTAGGACGCATGTTCATGCTGATGGGCACCCTCCATACCGATCTGACCGTGTACCGGTACCACTTTATCGCCGATGGATAAGCCGGTTGAGGCACCGACAATCGCATCCTGTCGCCGGTTAAAAACGCCGGAACCGGTGACAGCCTGTTGTCCAATAAGATGGTTATCAACCCCGATAACCGGCATCCCCATATAGCTATCGCCCAACGCAATAGGCGCAGCGCGCTCGACCAAAGGATGACGTTTAAGCGCCGTAAGATACTTGCCTGACAGCAATGGTAAAGCGGATGGCTGGAGAAATACCGTTGACAGTACCAGTTGGGTTTCGCTTCCGGCAGCGCCAATAATCAAATCAAAACGATCGGCGGCTCGGGCACTTCCTTCACGCAGTGCCCGTTCCTGCAAATTGATGACCATACTAAAGGCCACTGCGGCGGCGATTAGCAGGACTAATACCACCGCGCCGCCCCATAATCGCCTAAAGTCAGCGTAAATGATTTTCAACGGGATCATAGTCGTTTTCCTACGGTTGAATCCTGAATCGGGCGACCGGCATCCAGCAAAATATGACGACGCACGGTCTGAGATAACCGTAAATCATGAGTAATACAAATCAGCGTCGCTTTGGATTCAGATGCCAGACGAGTAAGAAGCTTAATCACCTGCATGCCATTCTCGGCATCAAGGCTGGCGGTCGGCTCATCGGCAATAATAATGGGTGGAGACTGCAACAACGCCCGGGCAATGGCGACGCGCTGTTTCTCACCTCTGGAGAGTAAATCAACTGAAGTACCGTTATGCTCAACGCCCAATCTGGCGAGTAGCGCCTTCGCCTTTATTTTTAACGCTGCGGGTAAACGCCAGTGATAAAATTTTAGCGGAAGTAAAACGTTATCCAACGCACTCAGGCCGGGATAAAGATGGAAATCTTGCATCACTAACCCAACGTTAGTGGCCCGCCAGCGATCCAACTTAGACTCAGAATAAGCGCCAATATCAATACCGTCCCAGAAGACCTGCCCGCGTGCGCAGCGTTCCAACCCGCTGATGGCATTAACTAACGTGGTTTTTCCACTGCCAGAAACACCGCTAACCGCAACCTGCAAACCGGAACGAATCACCAGATCGGGAATTTCCAGTATCGGCTCTGGCGTTCCATTGAACCGGACGCTCAGATGATTGATAAACAGTTCAGACATTCTATCCTCCCGGATTATAGCGAGCTGAATTCAGCATTACGTAAACGTAGCTGGCTGATAAAGCCGGTTTCAGGATCTCGCCACGAACCATATTCCAGCGTTCCTTTCACCCGTATCATGCTGTTGTTTTGCACAAAGGTCTGACGTTCAGATAAATAGATCACTAAGATATCCTCGGGCCAGTCAGCGTCAGAAGAGCAAAAGGGACAGATCGCCATTGGCATTTTAGTTAATACAAAGAACTGAGATTCCGCTTTTAACGGCGGTGCCATAAATCCCTTAATTTCAACTTCACTACCGGCCAGTTTTTTAACCTCGTCTGAAAAAGTCAGGCCTAGAACGCCAACGTGGCTATAGAACCGATCGAACGTCAGGCTGGGCAATGCTTGCCCTTGGGCAGGCACTAGCCACAGGAAGAAAGCCAGTAGCATCGACGAAAAGAGAGAACGATAGAGAGAGCCGGAAAATCTCCAGCTCTGATTAAGGTAAGCCATTATCATCGGTCAGCCTTGGCGGTTGCCGTGCCCCAGAGACAGGGCGTCCGCAATTACCCGAAATATTTCCGTATTGTCCATATAGCCACGAATACGTTCAGAGCCGGGGCCTGAAGCCTGTACTACCATGTCATCAACCGAATGAACGCCGGTATCCGCACTGCGAGGGAGATTTCCAGTGCGTAGTACGGCACCCGGAATATCTTTATAAGCCGCATTGGCAATATATTGGCCTTTCTCATTCTGAATGGCAGGGACAAACCGGCCTTCCAGCTTCGGCCGAAAGGTTTCATAGTAGTCAGGGAAATTATTGAAGAACACGGCGAGCCGTTTAGTGACATCCACTTTATCCGGATAGCCATCTGCGTTAGCGTCCTGATAGTTCGGGTAACCGGCCGTTTCATACACGCCAACTTTTTCTCGCATATCGGTTCCTGGCTTGTTGTCATCAACCGTACCGATAATCGAAATGCCGTGAGTATGATCGCCGGTCACAATGATCATGGTATCAGGGTGAGTTTCAGCGAATTTTTTCGCGATAGCCACTGACCGATCCAACATGATGGTATTGTAGATGGCCCGCTCCCAGTCGAGCGGATGGGAAGTTTTATCAATCAGTGCAGATTCAACCATCAAAAAGAATCCATTGTCATTCTTCGCCAGAACGTCCAGCGCGGTTTGAGTCATTTCGGTCAAGTCAGGCTGATCGGGAAACTTTTTAGCCACATCATTGTTAAGAAAACGACGATCTAACACATCATCCATATTGCCGGTGTGAAATAGCCCTAGCAGTTTGTCAGCCTTCGCGCCGTCACGTTTTAGCGACGTTGCATCGGTGACCAATTGATAGCCGTCTTGCTGGAAGCGTTTAATATAGTTGATGTCGTCTTTACGCTTAGAACCCGGCGTGGTTGACGGTAAGAAATAGGCCGATCCCCCGCCCAATATCACATCGGGTTTGACATCGTAAAGCATACCGACAATTTCGGCTTTGTCGGCTCTTCTGCGAGTATGGGAAACCACCGCCGCTGGCGTTGCATCTTCTAACTCTGCATCGCTGACAATACCGACTGACATTTTCGTGGTGCGCTTAATTAACTCACCTAAGGTTTCCTGCTTAGGGTGGTTCAGCGAATTTTCCGCCCGGCTAACGTAAACGCCCAGCGCATTGACTCCAGACTTATGCCCGGTCATGTAAGCGCTCATCGTATTGGCACTGTCTGCGGCAATAGAGTCCGTGCTTGATGTACCAATAAAGGCCATGTTGGGTAAATCATCTATGGCTAAACGCCCGTTGGCCTTCCCTTCAGTAATCCCCTTAGAGAGAATCCGCGCCCCTGTCCGGTGCGCAACGGATAAACCATCGCCAATAAATAGAATGACGTTTTTTGCCTGCCGTTTCTCCGGCGTTTGGTAAACGTTCCAGTTCACTGAACTCTTGTTATCACCAGAACTTACTTCGATTTTGTATTCACCGGGCGCGGTTAAATCAACATTTTTTACTACCAGAGCAGAGACGTTCTTACCATCTTCATTCTTAATAAACTCTTCGGTCTGGTTCCAGACCTGCTTGTAATCTGCTCCATTCACTAAGATTTTAATGCCGTCAGGGTTAACGACTTCATCAAACTCCACCTTGAAGTCAAATTTCCCGCCCGTTAGCATCGTCGCGCGATCGATGGGATAGATAGTTTGTGCGAAGGCTGAACCGGTAAAAAATACCGGCGTTAGCGCAAAAGTGATAGGAAGTAACCAGCGTGCTTTCATACATCTCTCCTGATGTTTTGATTTTTTCAGGGGAAATATTACCTACGCCAGATTTCAATTTTATGAAGAAAATATGTCTGAATTATGTATATCTAAATTACGTGGGGTTGCAGTGAGGAGCTACGGTGAGAAGTTACAATTAGAAGCTACCAAGAGGAGTTACGGCAAGGCTGTAACTCCACGTAAAAAGCGATTTCAGAATGGGAGCGAACGAAGCCTACGCCTCCCAAACATTAAACCACTCGATTCATAAAGCTTACCCAAACTTCACGCTGGCAATGCCATCGGCATATTCAACAACCATGTGTTCTAGGGAGTCTAAAACTTTATCAACGCGCGTTAAATCAGGCGTTTTTTCCGGGGCAACGGCAATCACCAGACAGCCAGCAGCCAGCCCGGAAGCAATACCGGCAGCCGCATCTTCAACAACGATGCATTCGGCCGGTAAAAAGCCTAAACGCTCTGCGCCTATCAGATAAGCGTCCGGCTCCGGTTTACCGCGGGCAACCATCTCGGCGGTGACAAAAACGTCAGGAAAAGGAATGCCTGCGGCCTTACAGCGGGCATGGGCAATCGGAATAGTCCCTGAAGTCACTATCGCCCAAGGTACGCCCAGCGTATTCAAACGGTTTAATAGCTCAATCGCGCCGGGTAAAGCAACAACGCCTTCAGTATCGCTCGCTTCAATCTGTTCCAGCCGTTTAAACTCTTGCTGAATTACCTCTTCACTTTGACCGGCCATAAAGTGACGCAAGGAGGTAATCGCCTGCTTACCGTGAATAAAATTTAAAACATCCTGCGGATTCACGTTTAAGCGCTTGCCAAAGTCCAGCCATGCTCGCTCAACTACGGCTAAAGAACTAACCAACGTGCCATCCAGATCGAATAAGAAACCTTTACAATTCAATTTAGCTCTCTCATAAACAAAGAAAAATCAAAAAAAACAGGCCTGACGATCCGCTATCAGCAAACTGTCAGAGACCGGATATCAGGCATTAATGATTTGGGAAATCTCAATCGCGCACAGGTGATACTGACGCGGGCAAGACTGCCAGATCGCCAGCATGCGCTGATATTTTTCCCACATTTTAGTCTGGGAGTTAAAACCGTGAGTACCGGAATCAAAGTGGGTATAGCGCCCTTCCGTATTCACCAGAAAACGCACATAGCTTAAATAGCGGGCTTCAGTCGCGGCATCAAAGCCGAGAAAATGAGTACGACGCTCGTCAATTTCTGCCTTGTCCTTCAGGTTATCCCGTAGGTTTTCCAGCGAAACGCCCAAAGCATGATACATTTCCATAATATTAATAATGGTACGGCAAGTCTCTTCCGTAAGTTCACCAAATTCACGTTCTAATTCATTCATCTGCAAACCAAAGCCGCGTTCAACAATGGTCTGTAAACGACGATAGCGCTCGCCGTTTTCCGGATCTAACATCGTCATCATTTTGTACTGGTTTGAAAGAATTAACCGTTGAGCATTAGTCATTTCCACGATAACAACTCCTGAGATTTAAAAATAAAAGCAAATCTTTATGTGAATATACCTTAATTAAGCCGAGTTGCTTGGCGCCGACTGGATAAGCCGAATAGCGCGCGACCAATGACACCGGAAGCTTGACGAATGACAGAAATAAAAGGTTATCACCCATGCCTAGAGGATGTCATATTGCGCAATAGAGTGGTACTGATTCGTCGAAATTTTTCTCTATCTGGAGTTAATGGCAGGTAATTAAACAGAAATAGTAGTAGCCATCTGAACTGAGGCTCAGACAGCCACTCATTAGCGGTTACAAACAAAAACGCGACCGGCCACGCAGCCTATAGCTCATCTAAAAAAGTTTTATCTAACTGCTTAAACGCACGGTCCAGTAGATCGGCCAAATTCTGGTAGGTAGGTTCCTGCTCTAACGGTGCCATGACCTGCCCAGCCTCAGACAATTTTCCCCTGATATCCTGAAACCATTGATTTAATGACGGCGGCAGCTTAGACACAGCACGATTTCCTAACCACCATAACCCTTGCATCGGCAAACTACAGGCAATCATGGCGGTGGTAATCGCCGGACCAAGCTGACCACTCATTGCAACCTGCCATGCCAGAGTAAAAATAGCTATAGGTGGCATAAAGCGCACGCCGAAACGGGTAACGCGGGTGATGCGGTTCTCAGGAAAAATCACGGCTAAACGCTTATCGTTTGGCCATGTTTTCATATAGTTTTGTCCGCATTGAAATATCTGAACCCAGCGAATCGGACCTGATGAACGTAGCATTTTATTTGCCGCCTTTGTTACAGAATAATCGAATATGTGTATGCCGAATCGATCGGTAGTACAATACGAATTCAAAAAAATTAGTAAAATTTAAAATAAACGCACAAGAAACTTGATGTAGTTTAATAAATATCAATTTATTTTGTATTTTAGTTTTATTTTTACCGGGTCAGGCAGTATTCTAGCACCGTCCCTACGGCTGAGTGTTTGCTGTGTATAAAATGATACCAATAAGCCACTTTTAGGCAAATTGTGTACAATAAAGATCGATACGCGGGTGCGCAACTTATAGTCATTAGTAAGGGTGATGTACGTCATAAATCCCCTCCTGATACTTATGTTACGCTTACCCTACTTTACGCTTTTTCAATTATGAATAAATTAAATAGGTACTTCTTATGTCGAGTAAGCTAGTTCTGGTTCTTAACTGCGGTAGTTCTTCTCTGAAATTCGCCATCATTGATGCTGCCAATGGAGATGAACACCTTTCTGGTTTAGCCGAGTGTTTCAATCTGCCTGAAGCCCGTATTAAATGGAAAATGGACGGAGGCAAACACGAAGAAGCACTTGGAGACGGCGCTGCACACAGTCAGGCTCTGAATTTCATCGTTAATACTATTCTGGCCCAAAAACCTGAACTGTCAAACAGCCTTACCGCTATCGGCCACCGCATTGTACACGGTGGCGAGCAATTCACTCAGTCAGTCATTATCAATGATGATGTTTTAAAAGGTATTCAAGCCGCCTCTCCGTTTGCACCACTGCATAACCCGGCCGGCCTGATCGGTATTGATGAAGCGTTCAAAGCGTTCCCTTCGCTGAAAAATAAAAACGTGGCCGTTTTTGATACCGCTTTCCATCAAACCATGCCTGAAGAATCCTATCTTTATGCTCTACCGTACAATCTGTATAAAAAGCACGGTATTCGCCGTTACGGTTTCCACGGCACCAGCCATTTCTACGTCAGCAACGAAGCGGCTAAAATGCTGAACAAGCCGGTAGAAGAACTGAACATCATTACCTGCCACTTAGGCAACGGTGGTTCAGTTGCTGCTATTCGTAACGGTAAATGCGTTGATACTTCTATGGGTCTGACTCCGCTGGAAGGTCTGGTTATGGGTACCCGCAGTGGTGATATCGATCCTGCTATCATTTTCCATCTGTACGACGTGATGGGTCTGAGCATGGAACAAATCAACAAGATGCTGAACAAAGAATCTGGTCTGCTAGGTTTGACTGAAGTCACCAGCGACTGCCGTTACGTTGAAGATAACTATGCACAAAAAGAAGATGCCAAACGCGCAATGGATGTGTTCTGCCACCGCTTAGCGAAATACATCGGTTCTTACACGGCGCTGATGAACGGGCGTCTTGATGCGGTAGTGTTCACCGGCGGTATCGGTGAGAACGCGGCCATGGTTCGCGAACTGAGCCTGGCTAAATTAGGCCTGTTAGGCTTTGACATTGACCACGAGCGTAACCTTGCGGCCCGCTTTGGCAAATCAGGAAACATTGCTAAAGATGGCACTCGTCCAGCCCTGATTATTCCGACCAACGAAGAGTTGGTCATCGCTCAAGACGCCTCTCGTCTTACAGCGTAAAAACTACTAACACCGTCAGCATCATGCTGGCGGTGTTGTTTTGACGAAAGCATATACCCAACGTAATTGGCTCTATAGCCAGAGAGCAAAATCCGATGAGCTTACTCAAGTAAGTGATTTCGGTGAGCAACGCCGCTACAGCGTCAAGTATCAAGGGCCATAACCCAGAAGAGGTTTAGTCGTGTCTCGTACAATTATGTTAATCCCTACCGGCACCAGTGTTGGTCTGACAAGCGTCAGCCTGGGTGTTGTTCGCGCTATGGAGCGCAAAGGCGTTCGTTTAGGCGTATTTAAACCCGTTGCACAATCACGTACCGGCGGCGATGTGCCTGACCAGACAACCACCATCATTCGTGCTAACTCAACGGTTTTCACCGCTGAACCGCTGAGCATGAGTTATGTAGAAAGCCTGCTGAGCAGCAATCAGCAAGACGTCTTAATGGAAACCATCGTTGAGCGTTATCAGGAATGTGCAAAGAATTCCGAAGTTATTTTGATCGAAGGCTTAGTCCCTACTCATAATCACCAGTTTGCTAATGCGCTTAACTATGAAATTGCCAAAACCCTTGGCGCTGAAATTGTTTTCGTTATGGCGTTAGGTACTGACTCTCCGGCCCAGTTAAAAGAGCGTATTGAATTAGCGCGTTCTAACTTTGGCGGCGTCAAAAATGAGCATATCACCGGCGTTATTATTAATAAGTTAAATGCCCCGGTTGATGAGCAAGGCCGCACTCGCCCTGACCTATCCGAGATGTTCGATGATGCAGCCAAGCCAGCAATTAGCGTGGTTGATACCGCTCAATTATTTACTAATTCCACCCTGCCAATCTTAGGCTGCATTCCGTGGAACTTAGACCTGATTGCAACCCGCGCTATCGATATGGCCCATCACCTGAAAGCCAAAATCCTTAATGAGGGTCAAATCCGTACCCGTCGGATTAAAGCGATCACATTCTGTTCCCGCAGCGTGCCGAACATGTTGGCGCATTTCCGCCCGGGTTCACTGTTAGTCACCTCAGCCGACCGCCCTGACGTATTAGTATCAGCCTGTCTGGCAGCCATGAACGGCGTTGAGATTGGTGCGGTATTACTTACCGGTGGCTATGAAATGGACGAGCGCATTCATAAGCTGTGTGAGAAAGCCTTCCAAACCGGCCTGCCGGTATTTATGGTTGAAACCAACACGTGGCAAACCTCGCTTTCGCTGCAAAGCTTCCGTCTTGAAGCCCCTGCGGACGATCACGAGCGTATTGAATCGGCACAAGACTATATTGCCAGCCACATTAACAGCGAGTGGATCGACACCCTGACGGCGAACTCTGAAGGTTCACGCCGCATGTCTCCACCGGCATTCCGTTATCAGCTGACTGAACTGGCCCGTAAGGCCGCCAAGAGTGTGGTTCTGCCTGAAGGTGAAGAACCGCGTACCATTAAAGCAGCCACCATTTGTGCTGCCCGTGGTATTGCCCGATGTATTCTGCTGGGTAACCCGGAAGAAATTAAACGCGTTGCGGAAGCTCAGGGCGTTGAACTGGGTAAAGGCATTGAGATTATCGATCCGGATCGGGTTCGCGAACAGTACGTTCCGCGCTTAGTTGAACTGCGTAAAAGCAAAGGTATGACCGAAGTGGTTGCCCGTGAACAATTACAGGACAACGTCGTGCTGGGTACGCTAATGCTAGAACAGAGCGAAGTTGATGGTTTGGTATCAGGCGCAATCCACACCACGGCAAACACCATCCGCCCACCGTTACAGTTAATCAAAACTGCGCCGGGAAGCTCTTTGGTTTCGTCGATCTTCTTTATGCTGTTACCAGAGCAAGTGCTGGTTTACGGTGACTGTGCGATTAACCCGGATCCGACCGCCGAGCAACTGGCTGAGATTGCTATTCAGTCTGCTGACTCTGCAGCAGCCTTTGGCGTTGAGCCTCGCGTTGCGATGATCTCTTACTCTACGGGAACCTCTGGTACCGGTAGCGACGTAGATAAAGTACGCGAAGCAACCCGAATTGCTCAGGAAAAACGCCCGGATCTGATTATTGATGGCCCGTTACAGTACGATGCCGCCATCATGGAAGACGTTGCCAAATCTAAAGCACCGAACTCGCCGGTTGCAGGTAAAGCCACGGTGTTTATTTTCCCTGACCTGAATACCGGTAATACCACCTATAAAGCCGTTCAGCGTTCAGCCGATCTGGTTTCTATCGGTCCGATGCTACAGGGCATGCGCAAACCGGTTAATGACCTGTCTCGCGGTGCATTAGTAGATGATATTGTTTATACCGTTGCGTTAACGGCTATTCAGGCGGCTCAAAACGAAGCTTAATGGCTGATTGACTTAAAGGCTAAACGAAACTTCGGCTTAGCCTTTAACAAAATCAATACCGCACGCAATAAAAAGAGCCGGTATCTTTAACAGATACCGGCTCTTTCTTTTACGCTTTATTTAAGCCATGTTGCCTACGGCCTCTTCAGGATTGCGCGTCAGCCACAGCTCCAGCGCTTTAAGAGTGTCTGGCGTAAACTCAGCGGCACGGGCATTAATTTCATCAACCGTCAGCCAGTAAACGCTATCTATCTCTTGTTCCTGTAGCGCGAACGGCCCGTGGGATACGCAGCTAAACAGCGCGGCCCAAACCATACAGTCGTCAGACTCATAGTAGAACATGCCGTGATCGGCTAAAGGCACGTCGGCAATACCCAGCTCTTCTTCTGCTTCCCGACGGGCTGAAGCCAGCATCTCTTCCCCCTGCTGAACCACACCGCCCGCCGTTGCATCTAACCATCCGGGGAAGAAATCTTTGCTTTCAGTACGCCGCTGAACCAGAATTTGCCCCATGCCATTATGCACCACAATATAAGTGGCCCGGTGGCGCAAATTCTGCCGTCGCATTTGTTGACGGGTGACCTGAGCCATAACGTTATTATCTTCATCAACAACGTCTACCCACTCAACGAACTCTGTCTGGCTTTGTTCTACCATCTATAAAAACCTTTCATAAAGATGTCTGAACAACGGATTCTGCCTGCTGCAAACTAAGCACTTGCAGCACACCATCAGTCAGCATACCGAAACTTGTTGGATACCCGCCCTTAGGCAAACTGGCAGATCCCGGATTAAATAAATAGATATTCCCCTGCTTTTCAGCCTTAGGGATATGCGTATGACCATAAACCAATACGTCACCGGCGCGAAGCGAAGGACGCTTTTCCGGATTATACAAATGCCCATGGGTCAAAAACAGCCGCCGGTTATTCGTCAAGACCTGTTGCCAAGAAGCGTCAATCGGGAAGTCTAATAACATCTGGTCAACTTCGCTATCGCAATTGCCCCGAACGGCAATAATTCTATCAGCAAACCGGTTAAGTTGCAGCGCTACTTCCGCCGGATTATAACAATCCGGTAACGGATTGCGCGGACCATGATAAAGCAAATCACCTAAAAGTATTAGCCAATCAGCGCCCGTACGTTCAAATTGATTTAAAACCTGTTCAGTTGCAGATAAAGAGCCGTGCAAATCAGAGGCAAATAACAATTTCACTGGCCTATCCTTCTGAGACTTTTGAGCCATGGCTGACTTCATCAGATATTACCGCCAAGGCTCAAATAAAACAAAACGCGTCAGGCTATTGCGAGCGTCATAAACATAACGCAGTCAACCTGAAACCCGAGAATTGTACCTGATTAGCGTCATTTTTAATGCCGAAATGTGCCGATAAAACCGAAATATGTCACTGTCCTTAGGCTCATCACACAATGAAAAAAACCGGACAGTGCCGGGAAATCTTATAAAAATGGTGGTGTGGCAAAAATATTAATCAAGGGGAAGTCGTAATACCGGACAGCTCGGGGCAATCAACATACCTGAAATGGTAATCAGCTTGATGATCATCGGCAGCTTCCCTTCGTCACCGCGGTGAAAACCGGGGTCCCGGCTTTCGCCGGGATGGCGGCATGGTAAAGCCATATGATGTCAAAATGCTTAACTGACGGGCATTAATGCGGGGAAGTCGCTATTTTTTATCCAGTTCAACCAGCTTTTTTTCATCAGCATCGGCAACAAAAATGGCTAATAGCTTTGCAGGTTCGGTTTTACTGGCATTATCACTCATCTTATGGTGCGCTCCCGGCGCTTCCTGCCAGCTATCACCGGCTTTATAAACCATAGCTTTGCCGTCATCAAGCTGGCTACGAATGGCACCAGACAGAACATAGCCAACGACAAAAGCTTGGCCATGACGATGAACCGGCGTAGTCCCACCCGAAGGGTAATCTACTATCAGCGCGGTCATGGTCTTGCCGGGTACGTTAGGAATGGCATATTGAAATGCCGGGCTTATGGTTTCACGACCGCCGGAGTTTCCATGCGCCACAGCGCCAAAACTGGCGACGATCAGCGCAGCAGATAACAGTAATTTATTCAAATTCATATTTAATTCCTTCTCATGTTCCCTAGCGATTGTTTATCAGGCCATTTCGGTTTGTTTAACGTTGGCAAACAGTTTTGCCCACTGGGCGACAACGGCGTCTAAATCGTGGTGTGCCCGAACCAAAGCCGCCTCGCGTGACGCCTCATCTGAAAACTGCAAAGGCTGTGCATCAACAAACTGTGGCGCATCGACACCAATAAAGGCGAAAGAGGATTTCAGTACCGGCGTCATGGCATCCATCCATGCAAAAGGACTTTCACCGCGCAGATCGGCACCGCGAGTCGTGATGAACAGAACTTTTTTATCTACCATTCGCCCTACAGTGGTACCGTTTTCCAGTAAATCGTAAGTCACTCCGGTGCGGGTAATCGCATCGATAAAGGTCTTAAAGGTCGATGGAATGGTCCAGTTATACATTGGCATTGCATAGACTAAGGCATCGGCCGCAAGTACCCGCTCACACATCGCATCGGACGAAGCTAATACACGATGCATCGCCTCAGTACGCTGCGCTTTCGGCGTGTAGGTTGCCTGAGCAAATTCGGCGGATACGTGAGGCTGAACGTCTTCCGTCACGTCCAGATAGTCAATGTCTAGCGCAACGCCGTGCTGGCCAGCTGTTCAACAAAATAGCGGCCTAATGCCCGGGAGTTAGACCATTTGTGATATTTAGAACTTGCATCAATGTGTAACAGTTTCATTAGATTTCCTGAGGCCAAATCGTTTAGCTCATTCATTATACTTTAACTACGATAATTTTTGTCGTAGTTAAAGTATAGAAATATCCTCAGCTCTGCAATAACTTTTTGATCTGTTTTGCTAATGGTGAAAACAACAACGCCCGAACGTGATGTCGGGCGTTGTTGATTAATCAATGACTTTATCCCATTAAAAGCACGCTAAGCCTTAGCGCTGCCGGGAGATAAACGCCGGGCAGATGGCCTTTCATCAAACCACTTAACTATTTGAACCGCATAGTCATCTCTGACCTTAGGCGCCACCTCAGCAGCTATATCGGCTAAGGTATATTTAGCCAGCGCTTTTTGCATCTGCTCTTGAGCATCGAGCATCACTGCATGTATAGAACACACTCCGCTGGTCGCCCACTCTGGCGCATTCCCCTCAAATACGGCGCAGCGGGCACGGATCTCTTTACACTCAAACAGGGCCTTCTGACCATCTATCGCCACCACGACCTCATTCACCGTAATTTCACCGGCAGGCTTGGCTAACATAAATCCGCCCTTCGCGCCTTCGGTTGCCACAACAAGGCCAGCTTTATGCAGTTTAGTGAACACTTTAGCCAGAAACTCAGCGGGAACCCCCTGCAGTTCAGCCAGATCGCGAACGTTAGCTTCTGCAACGCCGGGCAACGGCTTAGTCAGATACAGCAAACAGTGTAAAGCGTATTCAACGCCGCTACTAATATGGGACATATATAATTCCGACAAAAATAATCTTAGTTAAGCCTAAGGGTTTTTAGTCGCCCAATCAAGGAGGATGACGATATGCAAAACCAAAAAAATAATAAAGTTGTGAGCAACAAGAATATTTTAGCGTCACTATCCGCTATGATTATTAATAAATTCACAACGGTTAACCCCTCTCGACTGCTTCAGGAGCTCACCCATGCATATCCTTATTACTGGCGCAACGGGGCTAATTGGTAGCCACTTAACCCGAGATTTGTTATCTCATTTCCACCGGGTCACTATCCTTACCCGTCATCCTGAACGAGCAAAAACGCTGTTTGCCGATAGCGTTGAATATCTCAACTCGTTAAATCATCTCAAATCGCTTGATGGCTTTGACGCCGTTGTGAATCTGGCCGGTGAACCTATCGCCGATAAACGCTGGACGCCACTGCAGAAGAAGCGCTTGTGCAACAGCCGCTGGGAAATTACCGCTCAGCTCAGTAACCTGATTCAGCAAAGCAAACAGCCTCCGGCGGTTTTTATTTCCGGCTCAGCCGTTGGTTACTATGGCGATCAGGGGCAAAGCATTGTGACCGAAGAAGAGATGCCCCACCCTGAATTTACCCATACGCTCTGTCAACGCTGGGAAGACGAGGCGCTAAAGGCCAAAAGCGCTCATACCCGCGTTTGCCTGTTACGCACTGGCGTAGTGCTGGCGGCACAGGGCGGAGCCTTAGCCAAAATGTTACCCATATTTAAGGTAGGCCTCGGCGGCCCGTTGGGATCTGGCCAGCAATATATGCCGTGGATCCATATTCAGGACATGGTCGACGGCATCCGGTTTTTACTGACTACTCCCGGCCTCAGCGGCCCGTTTAATATGGTCTCACCTTATCCGGTGCACAATGAACTATTTACCGATCAGCTGGCTTCAACGCTGGATCGACCACACTTCTTCCGTACGCCAGCATGGGTGATTAAATTACTAATGGGAGAATCATCGGTATTAGTTTTGGGTGGGCAGCATGCGCTACCGAAGCGGCTGGAAGATGCTGGCTATCGCTTTAAATTTTCCATGCTGGAAAAAGCGCTGGAGAATTTATTTCCTAAGCCTTAAGCCACTAGCTGACCGACGGGCTCGCCGTCGGTCACAGTATGAAAATCGGTGGTGATTACTGACCTTCCCAGCGGGTAAACAGATCTTTTTCCAACTGAATATCAAACTGATCCAGAACCCGGTTAACCGTTTGATCAATAATATCCTGTACGCTTTCAGGACGGTGATAAAACGCCGGTACCGGCGGCATAATTACCGCCCCCAGTTCGGCGGCCCGAGTCATTAAGCGTAAATGCCCCAAATGCAGCGGAGTTTCCCGCACGCACAGCACTAATGGTTTACGTTCTTTTAATGTGACATCCGCCGCTCTGGTCAGTAGATCGTCAGTATAGCTATTCACCACGCCGGACAGCGTTTTCATTGAACAGGGTAAAATCACCATACCGTGGCAACGAAAAGATCCGGAAGAAACGGAAGCCGCGATATCCCGCACATCATGAACCACCGAGGCCAGCTGGGTCACATCCCGCAGGCTGAAATCGGTCTCTAAGGCTAACGTTTGACGGGCAGCATTGCTGATAATAAGGTGAGTTTCGACCTCATCACAATGCTGCAGAACCTGCAGTAACCGCACGCCGTACGCAGCACCGCTGGCTCCCGATATTCCGATAATTAAACGTTTCATGATAGCAAGCTCTTATCGTTCTGAATTTGTTGATGACTTTGCCGCAATTAGTCTCGTTAATCAATAGCAAAGCCAATACGCTTCATATACAGATCGATATCTGACGGTAACCGCGCTGAACCTCAGCAATATCGGCTCAGTTACCCTTCGTTATACAGCTCCAGATTTTCTGCATTATGATGATCGATATTGGCCTTCACATCGTCGTTGCGTAAAGAATCCAGATAATCGAGGTAGTTTTGATCGATGTCTTTAGTAACATAAATTCCGTCAAACACCGAGCATTCAAATTGCTCAATATCGTGATTATCATCGCGAACGGCTTCGATTAAATCACTCAGATCCTGAAATATTAGCCCATCAGCACCGATGATTTTTGCAATTTCATCAACCTCACGCCCGTGAGCAATCAGCTCGTTGGCGCTTGGCATATCGATACCGTAAACGTTTGGAAAGCGAACCTCTGGGGCAGCCGACGCCAGATACACCTTCGTCGCTCCGGCATCACGGGCCATTTCAACAATCTGCTCAGAGGTGGTACCGCGCACAATAGAATCATCCACCAGCAGAACGCACTTACCTCGGAACTCGGCCCGGTTAGCATTGAGTTTACGGCGCACCGACTGACGGCGGGCCTGCTGCCCCGGCATAATAAAGGTCCGGCCAACGTAGCGGTTTTTCACAAAACCCTGACGATACGGCTTATCCAGAATCCGGGCTATTTCCAGCGCAATATCGCAAGAGGTTTCAGGAATAGGAATAACGACGTCAATCTCCAAATCTTCCCACTCACGGGCAATTTTTTCACCCAGCGTGGTTCCCATACGAACCCGAGCGCTATAAACCGAGATCTTATCCATAAACGAATCTGGCCGGGCAAAATAGACATACTCGAACAGGCAAGGATGATTTTGGGGGTTGTCCGCACACTGCTGGGTAAACATCTGGCCCTGTTCCGTCACGTAGATAGCTTCACCCGGCTCAACGTCACGCATAAAGTCAAAGCCTAACGTGTCCAGCGCCACGCTCTCAGACGCGACCATATGCTCGATACGGCCATCGTCGAGAGTTCGCTTACCAATCACTAAGGGCCGAATGCCGTTAGGATCTCGAAACGCCAGCATACCGTGGCCGATAATCATCGCTACGCAAGCATAAGCTCCGCGAATTAACTTATGCGTATTGCGCACTGACGTGAAAACGTCTTCGGGTTTTAGCGGATAGTGACGGAAATTGTCGAGCTCACTGGCCAAAATATTCAGCAAAACTTCAGAATCGGAAGTGGTATTAATATGCCGACGGGCGACTTCAAAAATCTTCTTTTTCAGCTCGTGGGCGTTAGTCAGGTTACCGTTATGGGCCAGAGTAATGCCGTAGGGGGAGTTAACGTAGAACGGTTGGGCCTCAGAGGCGGTAGAACCACCAGCGGTAGGATAGCGCACGTGGCCAATCCCCATATTGCCCTGTAGCCGCTGCATGTGCCGCATTTCAAACACATCTTTGACCAACCCGTTGGCTTTTCTGAGGCGAAAGCAGTTATTCTCATCAATAGTGACAATGCCTGCGGCATCTTGCCCACGGTGCTGGAGCACCGTGAGCGCATCATAAATGGATTGGTTAACAGGTGTAAAACCAACAATACCGACAATACCACACATGCTGTCTTTTCCTCATCAGTATCA
This sequence comes from Budvicia diplopodorum, assembly GCF_009800925.1. Lineage (GTDB taxonomy): Bacteria > Pseudomonadota > Gammaproteobacteria > Enterobacterales > Enterobacteriaceae > Budvicia > Budvicia diplopodorum. The sequence goes on from NZ_WOYF01000001.1 coordinate 480,106, forward strand.
CCGCACTCCCACCTGACGATTGTGTCTATTGCGTAGGGTGAGGCAAGAAACTCGACGTGCTTTGCAAGTAGTCAAAAAACCACTTGATGATGTGACTAAATTGCGGGATCAACTGAGACTGAGTCCAGTCAGCAGTGTGTGAGAATGATGTAAATGAATCGAGGAAAAACAGCAGAGCCGCAACAACCAATACGCCGCGTAATGCGCCAAAGCAAACACCCAACACGCGATCGGTACCGGAAAGTCCGGTGTGTTTAACCAAAGAGCCAATCACATAGTTAACAATCGCACCCACAATTAACGTAGCAATAAATAGCGCCGCAATCGCAATTCCATTACGAACCAGCTGATCTTCAAACTGCGTAAAGTAGACGGTCAGATAGGGGTAAAACTGACTGGCAACAAAAAACGCAGCGATCCAGGTAATCAATGACAGAGCTTCTCGGACAAATCCACGAATCAGGCTCACCAGCGAAGAGAACGCAATCACGCCGATAATCACATAATCAACCCAAATCAACATATGTACATCCATGTATTCGTATCACGACACTTCATAAAATCAGCCTATAAATATTGCGCTGTCTGATTTGCAGCGCATTCTATCAGAAAAAGAAAACGTTTGCGTAGTGTAATTACGCCTTAAGCAAACGTTATCGTACGGTACTAAATGCTTTAACTTCACCATTTAATCCACTGAGCCTATTTAGCTCAGGAAGTGCCGCTTCTAGCTTTTGCCTTGACGGATCCGGGCCAACCACTACCCGAGTCACTTTTCCCTGAACGGGCACTGTCGGAACGGTATAAACCCGATAGCCTGATAGCTTAAGCGTGGCGACAATTTCATTCACTTTATCGGCATTTTTCAATGCGCCAAGCTGAACGATAAACGCCTGACCAACCGGAGGCTTCTCTTTCGGCTTTTCAGCTTCAGCTGGTTTAGTTTCAGCTGGTTTAGCCTCAGCAGGCTTAGTTTCAACCGGTTTGGTCTGAACGGGCTTAGCTTCAACTGGCTTAGTCTGAACAGGTTTAGTCTCAGCAGGTTTTGGCTTAGCTTCAGCCGGCTTAGATTCCACAGGCTTAGGCTCTACGCGCCTAGATTCCGCCGGTTTGGTCTGCTCCGTTGGGGCTGGAGGAACGACGTCAGGATTAGCCGGAGCCGAATTATTACCCGCCGTGGTTGACGCTAACGGTGGTGATTCAACCCTACTCGCATCCGGTTGCCCATTCCCTGCCGTTTGCGTAGCGCCGTTTTCCGGCGGCAACGAGTGATTTACCGTTGGTAAAATCTCGGCATTTTGATCGTCTCCTTCTTTAGGCACTATGGGAATAGAGGCGAACTCGTCTTCATAATGCTTTTTCTTACCATCAAACAGGCTGGGAAGGATAATTACGCCGACGGCAACAATCACCACGGCACCAATCAGCCTGTTCTGAAATTGACTAGCCACACTGTTCTCCTTTCTCTAACTCCAGCGCTTCCATAACGTGCGCTACAGTATGGAATGAGCCGCAAACGATAATGACATCCTGAGGCTTGGCGTCCTTCAAGGCCTGCTGCCAGGCATGAATAACGTCAGCAAAGCTGCTCGATCCGGGTAAATATTGTGCCAACCGTTCGGCCTTCGCACCGCGCGGCCCGTCAAGCGACGCACAGTACCAAACGTCCACTAACGGTTTAAGCAACGCCAGCGTGCCTTCGATATCTTTATCGGAAAGCATACCAACGACAGCATATATTTTTCCCCCACGATCCGGCAATGCAGCAAGGCGCTCGGCCAAATAGCCAGCAGCATGAGGGTTATGAGCAACGTCTAATATTCTGAGGGGCGATTCGCCTACCGTTTGGAAACGCCCCGGCAAAGAGGCCTGATTAAGCCCTTGAATAATGGCACTGTCGCTGATCTTCAGAGATGAATAATGCAACGCCGCCAGCGCCGTCGCCGCGTTCGCTACCGGCACATTCGGTAGCGGCAAACGTTCAAGCCTGCGGTTACCCGACTGCCAGCACCACTCACCCGATAGGGAATTTAGCTCAAATGACCACTCATAGCCACGCCGGTAAAGCGGTGCGTTAAGCCCAACGGCAACGTCACAAATGGTAACGGGCATATCCGGCTCACCGACAACGGCAGGTTTGCCTGCTCGAAAAATACCCGCCTTCTCCCGGCCGATACTTTCACGATCGCAACCCAGCCAGTCGGTATGATCCAGCGCAATGCTGGTCACCACGGCCACATCAGCATCGACAATATTTGTCGCATCCAGACGCCCGCCTAACCCGACCTCTAAAATAACAACGTCCAGCCCGGACTGTTTGAACAGCTGGAGCGCCGACAGCGTGCCGTATTCAAAATAGGTTAAGGAGATATCTCCTCGTCCCTTTTCAATTAAAGCAAAAGCCTGAGTATGTTCATGCTCTGCCAGTTCCTGCCCCTGAATTCTAACTCTTTCACTATAGCGAATCAGATGAGGGGAACTATAAACGCCGACCCGATAGCCTTGAGCCATCAGAATAGTTTCCAGCGCCCGGCAGGTGGTGCCTTTACCGTTAGTACCGGCAACGGTAAAAATATAAGGGGCGGGCCTGAACAACCCGAGATTATCGGCCACAGTACGAACGCGATCTAACCCTAATTCAATCGCTTTAGCGTGTAGATGCTCAAGATAGTAAAGCCACGAAGCAAGAGGCGACGTGGCTTGAGGTATATCCAGATCTTTCATGATTCCCGTTCACTTAGCTACGGTTTCATTTTTTTCAACCCGGTAGCAAAAAAGCAACCGGGCTGTGCGTTTATCATTAGCGGCTAACTAATCAGGCATGTTTTGCATCATTTGAAGAGGCATCAGATTGAATCTGCGCTCCTTCAAACGGCTGCGGCTGATTAGTCAATTTGGCTAAAATGCTGGCTAAGCGCGGGCGCATTTCCGGACGGCGTACAATCATATCAATCGCACCCTTTTCAATCAGGAATTCACTACGCTGGAAGCCCGGCGGTAACTTCTCACGCACCGTTTGTTCAATAACCCGAGGACCAGCAAAGCCGATCAGCGCTTTTGGTTCAGCAACGTTAATGTCGCCCAACATCGCTAAACTAGCAGATACTCCGCCCATGGTCGGGTCAGTTAACACCGAAATATAAGGCAAACCCTGCTCTTGCATTTTCGCTAATGCCGCACTGGTTTTGGCCATTTGCATCAGTGAAAACAGCGCTTCTTGCATACGGGCACCGCCGCTGGCAGAAAAACAGACCAGAGGACAATTGTCTTTCAGCGCTTGCTCAACGCCGCGAACAAAACGGGCACCGACAACCGACGCCATCGAACCGCCCATAAATGAAAACTCAAACGCCGCAACAACGACAGGCATTCCGTAAAGTGTGCCTTTCATTACAACCAGCGCATCTTTTTCATCCGTTTCTTTCTGTGCAGCAGACAGACGGTCTTTATATTTTTTAGAGTCTTTAAACTTAAGCAGATCTTTCGGCTCAAGCTCGCTACCCAGCTCGGTGTCGCTTCCTTTATCAAGGAAGCTGTGTAAACGCACGCGGGCGGTCATTCGCATGTGGTGATCGCACTTAGGACAAACGTCTAAATTACGATCTAATTCGGCGCGGTAAAGCACCTGCCCACAGCTGTCGCACTTAGTCCATACTCCCTCAGGAATCGTGGCCTTACGCGTTGGCGCGCTACTTTTACTTAAAATTCGTTCAATCCAGCTCATTGATGACCTTTCTGTTTGAACCTAGCATAATGCTGGTCTGTTATTCAAACGGATATCTATCCGTTGCGACAATCAGTGTCTGACACGGATAAGCCGCCCATTAAACCATATTGGCCCGATAGAGTGGACTAAAAACTTATCGGAGCCGTTCATTCTCTCATAGCCGTAAAATAATACATTGAATTATTATGAATTATTGTTTTTTCCAGCCGTGCGCCTGTGGCGTAAAACTTCAATTACTCCCGGCAGTATTGAGATAATAATAATCGCTACTATCAATAACTTTAAATTTTCTTGTACGATCTTCAAGTCGCCAAAAATATATCCTGCGTATGTGAATAGCACAACCCACACCACCGCGCCGATCACATTATAGGCAGCAAAATGGCGATAGCTCATATGCCCCATTCCGGCGACAAAGGGAGCAAAAGTGCGAACAATCGGAACAAAGCGGGCCAGAATAACCGTTTTGCCGCCGTGTTTTTCATAAAACGCATGGGTTTTATCGAGGTAACTTTTGCGAAATATTTTAGAGTTCGGATTTCTGAACAGTTTTTCACCAAAAATCCGGCCAATGGTATAGTTAACCGCATCCCCCAAGATGGCGGCGGCGATCATGAGAACAACCATGGCATGCACATTAATATCGTTGGTCGGTAGCGCCGATAGCGCACCAGCAACGAACAATAATGAGTCTCCCGGTAAAAATGGCGTCACGACTAGCCCAGTTTCACAGAATAAAATCAGAAATAAAATACCGTAGACCCAAATACCGTAGTCGGCAAAAATCTGAGCCAAATGCACGTCAATATGCAGAATAAAGTCAATTAGAAAAGTGATGTATTCCATAGAAGGTTATCAATCATCCACAAAGGTTGTTATCTAAAAATAGCGGGCCAAAAGAAACTGCAGGTAGATTAAATTGGTCCGGGTAATCGACTGAAACTAAGTATAGACCTTCAGCTTTGCCAGTGGCGGCAGCCAGCTTACGATCCTTTGCGGCTAGCAGCTCAGCCATCCAGCTTTCATGTTGATTACCACAGCCAATCTCTAACAGGCTACCTACTATATTTCTTACCATATGGTGTACAAAAGCATTGGCTTTTATATCTACCACCACATAGTTACCCTGCCGCGTCACCTTTAAATGTTTCACATTTCGCCAAGGCGTACGCGATTGGCACTGAACCGCACGAAAAGAAGTAAAGTCATTTTCACCCAGTAAACACTGCCCTGCCCGGTGCATACGCTGCTCATCAAGCTGCAGATGAAAGTGCGTAACCCCATGGCTCAATATGGCAGGACGAAAGCGGTGGTTATAAATAATATAGCGGTATCGGCGGGCCGTTGCACTAAATCGGGCATGAAATTCACTATCAACCTCTTTAACCCAGCGCACGGCGATATCTGAAGGTAAGTTAGCATTTACCCCCATTGTCCAGGCAACCTCTTTACGAACAGCATGAGTCTCAAAGTGTACAACCTGGCCGGTAGCATGAACGCCAGCGTCGGTTCTGCCGGCACAAAAAACGCCGATTGGTTCATTCGCTACCTGAGTCAGCGCTTGCTCCAAATGCCCCTGAACGCTGGCAACGTCTTGCTGGCGCTGCCAGCCATAGTAACGGCTGCCGTCATACTCTATACCGAGCGCAATCTTGATTTTGCCTTCGGCGGACATTAGTACATATACTCCTGAACCATCAGCTCGGCCGTTTTAACCACCATTAACGCCCCGCCAAAGCGGACATTATCAGCCACCGACCAGAACTGAATAAGCTCAGGAATACCATAATCATTTCTTAAACAGCCAACGCTTAAGTGTGGATTTCCCGTCGCATCGCCAACCTGAGTAGGATAATCATCACTCTCACTAATCTGAATGTCATCGGCGTTATCCAGCGCATCGGCCGCTTCCTGAGCCGACAGCGGGCGCAGGCCTTCCAGATGAACTATTTGAGCATTGCCATAAAATACCGATGACTGAATGCACGACACCGAAATAGGAAGCCCACTGTCTTGTAATACTTTACGCACTTCATTCACTAAACGGCGCTCTTCTTTTACGCTACCTTCGGAGTCAGGCAGTAACGGTAATAAATTGAACGCTAGCTGTTTGGGAAAGAAACCCTCTTCTACCGGTAACCCGTTCAGTAAGCGCGCACTTTGCCCGGCCAAATCGTCAACGGCAGCCTTGCCATGAGCAGATGCTGCGAGCATCACCGTCACCTGCAGGCGAGCCAGATCGGCAAGATCGGACAACGGCTTAATGGCGGTTAAAAGCTGGCTGGTTAAGCTGTCAGCAACGGCAACGATATTACGGTTACGATACTCAGCAAGCGCCTGAGGATTCACATCCGGTACGACTAAAGGCACATCGGGTTCCAGAGAAAACAGCCCGCTATTATCAATGACCAGACAGCCATTATTAGCGGCTTCTTCGGCGTACAGATTCGCAGCCTGAGGACCGGCAACGAAAAATGCTAGTTGGGCCTGTGACCAGTCAAATTGGGCGGCATTCTGAACAATAATACTTTTACCGTTATAGCGAATAGTTTCACCAGCGGTACGCTCACTGGCTAAAAGGTAGAGCTCTCCGACCGGGAAATTACGCTCTTCCAATAACTCAATTAACGCTTCTCCCACTGCTCCGGTGGCACCAAGTACGGCAATTTGCCAACCATCAGTCATGCTGAATTCTCCGAAAAATAACCATAAGTCGATCCGAGGCGAGATTGTCCGCAGCTTTAGCCGCGGAAAAAACGCCGTAATATAACGCTGAACTACATGAACTATGTCCGATGGAATTAAATCAGTTTGGTGCTGAACCCTAGCTGTTGCAGTAATGCCTGACTGTTTGCATTATCGCACTCAACGGTCAGCGAAGACCATTCCCGACGTTCGATATACTCTTTGCGTAAGCGGTCAAACTCGCCGGGCTGACCGGCAACCGCTCTCAGCGGAGCATCATCACGGCGGACATCATACACCAGATGAATCAATCGTTTGAGCCTGCTCTCGTCCAATTCACCATTTAATGTAATCCGGTTGAACTCGGCTTCAGGCAGCAGAGAGGATAATTCAATACTTTTTGGCTGCCCGATATGCTGGCTGAACGCTTGATAAATTTGAGTAGTACCGCGCGCTTTACCCTCAAGGGAGTAACCGGCAATATGCGGTGTGCCAACATCAACCAGTGCTAACAGCGGCAGCAGTAGCTCAGGCTCCTGTTCCCACACGTCCAGAATCGTACTGAGATTTTTGCCCTGCTCCAGCGCATTGAGCAACGCTTGATTATCAACGACTGCCCCGCGTGAGGCATTGATCAATATACGCCCTTCCGGCAATGCTGACAGTAAATCAGCATCTACCATATGATAGGTTTTATCTTGCCCTTCACGATAAAGCGGAGTGTGGAAGGTTAAAATATCGGCCTCTTTAACCAGTTTATCCAGTGGCCAAAAGGTTTCACTACTGTCGACACGCGCCCTTGGCGGATCGCACAGTAGCGTATTAACCCCCAACGCGTTTAAACGAGCGTTTAAACGGGAACCCACGTTGCCGACGCCGATAATCCCCACCGTTTTATCTTTTAACGAAAATCTATCCCGCTCGGCTAGCATCAGTAGCGCTGAAAACACATATTCAACCACAGCAATCGCATTACAGCCGGGCGCACCGGAAAAACCGATCCCTTGCTGCGTGAGCCATTTATCATCTACGTGATCCGTTCCTGCCGTTGCGGTACCAACAAAGCTAACCTTAGAACCCGCCAGCAATGCCTGATTCACTTTGGTAACTGAACGTACCATTAAAGCATCGGCATCGGCCAGCACGGAGCTATTTAGCTGTCGACCGGCAACTAAACGCACATCCCCCAACTGCCCGAATAGCGTTTGGGCGTAGGGCATATTTTCATCAGCCACAATTTTCACGTTATTTTTCTCTTATGCATTCCGGCTAAGCGCCAGAGGGTTCATATTGTTGAGACGACCCATCGCAAAACATGGCATCATAGCCGCGTTATCAGCCCTAGCGAACAATATAACCAAGTTAGGCGTACGGGCCGTTTCGGTAATACCGAGCTATTATATACCCAAAATAGTCCGAGTTGCAGGAAGGCGGCAAGTGAATAGAGCCCGATGAGCATACTGGAGTAAGTGATTCGGGTATACCTACGTAGCCAACGCACCTGCAGCTTGAACTATTAGGGGTATAACCCCCCTTAGCCCATTTATTGGGCGTAAATATTCAGTAATCAGGTATGAGGCACATGCCCTACCAATAAAAACAAAAGTCAGCATCGCGTTAAATTTATGGAGCTTACATGAAGCGTGCAGTGGTAGTTTTCAGCGGCGGACAAGATTCAACAACCTGCCTTATTCAAGCGCTCAAGCAATATGATGAAGTGCACTGCGTCACTTTTGACTATGGTCAACGCCATCAGGCTGAGATTGATATCGCCCGGGAACTGGCAACAAAGCTTGGCGTTACCGCGCATAAAGTGATGGACGTACGGCTCCTGAATGAACTGGCTATCAGTAGCCTGACCAGAGACAACATTCCAGTCCCCAAAGCCGCCGACGATGGGATCCCCAATACCTTTGTGCCCGGCAGAAATATCCTGTTTCTGACGCTGGCCGCTATTTATGCCTATCAGATAAAATCTGAAGCGGTGATCACCGGCGTTTGTGAAACTGACTTCTCTGGTTATCCGGACTGCCGTGATGAATTTGTTAAAGCGCTCAACCATGCCGTTTCATTAGGAATGGCCTACAACGTTCGGTTTGAAACTCCGCTAATGTGGCTGGATAAAGCCGAGACTTGGGCTTTAGCCGATTATTACGGTCAACTGGACCTAGTTCGCCAGCAAACCCTAACGTGCTATAACGGCATTCAAGGTGACGGCTGCGGCGAATGCCCTTCCTGCCATTTGAGAGCCAACGGGCTTACTCATTATTTAGCCAACAAGCCGAACATCGTTAGCCAGCTCAAAGCTAAGCTGGCGCTAGAATAACGAGCACATTGGTTTTCTCCATACTGTTTCATATCGATATGCCGCATATCACACCAGCCGGTGAAATATGCGGCCCGCTTAGTAGAAAATTAAAGCTTCAGTCGAGATAAGTTGCGTTCCACCGTTGCGGCCCCGATACCGGGAACCTCTTTAAGCTGGTCGATGGTGGCAAACGGGCCGTGTTTCTCCCGGTAGCTGATAATATTTTGCGCTTTCTTCAAGCCTATACCATCCATTACGTCTGCCAGCTGTTCTGCCGTTGCCTGATTTAAGCTGACCTGAGACTCTTTCGGCTCCGCCACCGTTACGCTGGTTGCCGGAGTTGGCTCTTTCACGGTGGTTTTTGCCGGTGCGGCGTTGCCGATAGCCGGAATCAATAAAGTGCCTGTCAGTAACACATTAATGAAAATTGAAGACAATCTTTTCATACGGAAATCCTTAATATCAAAGTTAACTGTGCCAGTTGGTCACAGAACCCGTACATTGCCAATATTGAGAACAACCAACAATCGAGAGATTTCAGATATGCAAAAGGCCACCGAAGTGGCCTTTGAATAGAAGCAAGCTATTACAAAAATTTGCGAAGCTTATTGCACATTTTACTGTGCTTCACCGATGTCACCCATCTTAATTTTCGCCTGCTGACGAAGATTACTGACTAGTGAATCTAGAATAACTCCGCTAGTTTGCTTCACAAGCTCATCGCTAAAGGCTTTCGCCTCTTCACCGGTTAACGTCCCGCTATGAACTGCATCGAGAGCAACTAACACAACTTCGTCATCTTTATTGGTTGAGACGCCATAAGTCGGTTTATTATCTTTAGGCAGAGCCAGAGCAAACGTGCTTTCAGCCAGTTGGGCGTCGTCTGAGCGACGGGTGATAACCTGCTTGTCGCCAAACTTAACGTTAGCTGCGCTAAGGGCTTCATTGCCTTTATCGGAGCTTAACGCCACCAGCAGCTTATCAGCCTGCTCGCGCGCCATTTTCATCACGTTCTGACGCTTTAATAACGCCGTAATATCAGCAGAAACTTGCTCAAATGGTTTAATCGCTTCCGGGCGATGTTCAGCAATACGCAGTACAAAGGCGCGGTCGCCTTCAACGGTAATCACATCAGAGTTCCGGCCCGGAGCGCCGTTAGTACCAAACAGGGAACCGCCAAAGATTTCCTGAGCGATTTCAGGGTATGAGAGCGCTTTTGGAATATTGTCACGAGTAAACCAGTCGCTTTCAACCGCTTTAAGACCGGACGCCTTCTCTGCATCGGCCAGAGACAAATTATTACTTCCGGCACCGTCAATCAGCTTAGCCTGCAAGTCTTCATATTTGTTATATGACTTCTCCTGAAGCAGATTCTGAGTGATTTCCTTCTTCACGTCATCAAGCGGCTTTTGTTGCTCCGGCTGAGTATCATTCAGGCGCACAACTAAATAGCCTAAATCAGAATGGATAAGGTCAGAAATTTGGCCTTTCTCCGTTAGTTTCGCTTTGGCGATATCATCAGTGACTGCGCTGGCTTCTAGCCATCCGAGCTCACCGCCTTTAGCCGCGGAGTCTTTGTCTATCGATTTTGCTTTAGCTACGTCAGCAAAGTTTGCACCGGTCTTTAATTGCTCCAGAACAGACTTCGCGTCACTCTCTTTCTCCAGCACAATAATACTGTAGTTAAAACGCGGCTTTTGCATATACATCGGTTTGTTTTTTGCGTAGAAATCAGCAATTTCCTGAGCGGTAACGGTGAGACCGTCCGTCAGCGATGCCGCATCAACCTCAATATAGTTCACTCTGACGCTTTCAGGCGCAGTGAAGCGGTTCTTGTTCTGCTCATAGAAGTCTTTAACTGCCTGTTCAGAAGGCTCTGCCGTTTTCTGAGCGGCCAATGCAGCCATATCGATGTTAGCGGTACGTATATCGCGCTTTTGGTCAATCAGAGCAATAATCGATTGGGCTTCAGACGGTAACGCAAAGTTAGTACCGGAATAGCCTTCAAGCAGTTGCTGAGTCAGAAGCTGTTTACGCATCAGTTCAGCATACTGTGGAGGCTGATACTGGAACTGGTTAAGCAACTTCAAATATTTATCGTTATCAAACTTACCGTTGGTCTGAAATTCAGGAGATGACTGAATAGCCAATCGCACCTGATCGTCGCCGATAGCCAAACCAATTTTTGCTGCATATTGGTCAAGCAAAACGTCATTGATCATTCGATTCAATACTTGCTGACGCATTTGCTTCATATAGCCTTCATTCGAGGCTAATTGGGAGAATTGATCGCCTAGCTGTTGTTGTAAACGACTACGTTCACCGGCTAAAGCCTGTTCAAAATTCGCACGGCCGATTTCTTGTCCGTTGACTTCGGCGGCATACTGTTGAGAACCACCACTGAGGTAGCCGCTAACGCCGGTCAAAACAAACGATACGATAATCATGGCCAAGATAACTTTAAGTACGACGTGATTGGCGGCCGCACGTAGATTGTCCATCATAGGGTGATAACACTCCGCTGTAATAGGCTAAACCATGAAACCTTGTAATAGCGGCTAAACGCCGACAGGTTTGCATTTCTACCAGTGCAGCATGTTGCTTAGCACAGGTAATGGTTATGGGTTTATGATCACCTTAAAAAAGGCATAAAAAAAGCGCATCTTAAAGATACGCTTATATTCTATCAGTTCATTGCGATTAGGTAATGCTTTAGCGCTAAAAATAATAAGCGCAATAAAACAATAACCGACAAAGAACTTAGTTAACTGCGTCTTTCAGTGCTTTACCAGCACGGAATGCAGGAACTTTCGCTGCTGCGATTTTAATTTCTTTGCCAGTTTGTGGGTTGCGGCCAGTACGCGCAGCGCGCTCACGAACAACAAATGAACCAAAACCAACTAAAGCAACCTGATCTCCGCTCTTCAGCGCTTCAGTTACAGCTTCAATGATTGCATCTAACGAACGGCCCGCTGCAGCCTTAGAAATATCTGCTCCCGCAGCAATTTGGTCGATCAGTTGTGACTTATTCACTATTAAATCCCCTTTACGATAAATTGTCGTCCCTGATCATCGATAGGGATACGACGCCACTGCTGTTATATCAGGCAAGACCTGCCATAGCAAGTCATCTTGACACCTTAATTTAACGGCACATAAAAAAACTGGCAAGAGAGAATACCCTTGCCAGCACCAGTTTTATCTAGAATATTTGCTGTCTGTCACTGTTTTGGGCTAACAGGCTGCGCACCGAAGGCCGGATTGACCAACGCAAGCGCCAATACTTCCTCAATTCGCTCCACGGGGTGGATGTCCAAATCGGCAATAATGTTGTCTGGAATGTCTTCCAAGTCGCGCTTATTCTCAAAAGGAATCAGAACCGTTTTGATTCCCCCCCGGTGAGCAGCCAGCAATTTTTCTTTCAGGCCACCAATGGGAAGCACGTGCCCGCGCAGCGTAATTTCACCGGTCATCGCCACATCAGCACGCACCGGGTTACCTGTTAAGCAAGACACTAACGCAGTACACATTGCGGTACCGGCACTTGGGCCATCTTTTGGCGTAGCGCCTTCAGGTACGTGTACGTGAATGTCGCGTTTTTCATAGAAGTCGGCATTGATGCCTAACTTCTCTGCTCTGGCGCGAACCACGGTTAATGCAGCCTGAATGGACTCTTGCATCACTTCACCCAGCGAACCGGTATAGGTTAGCTTGCCTTTACCGGGAACACAGGCCGTTTCGATAGTCAGTAAGTCGCCACCAACTTCGGTCCATGCCAGACCGGTAACCTGCCCGATGCGATTTTCGCTGTCTGCACGGCCGTAGTCAAAACGTTGAACGCCTAAAAACTCTTTTAAGTTATCGCCGTTAACGGTGATGTGCTTAATGCTCTTATTCATCAACAGCGTTTTAACCGCTTTACGACAGACTTTAGAAATTTCACGCTCCAGGCTACGTACGCCAGCTTCGCGGGTATAGTAACGAATCATTGACACAATCGCCGAATCATCGACGGTTAACTCACCTTTTTTCAGTGCGTTACGCTCAAGCTGTTTCGGTAATAAGTGCTGCTTAGCAATGTTTAGCTTTTCATCTTCGGTATAACCCGACAGGCGAATCACTTCCATACGGTCCAATAACGGTGCAGGAATATTCATCGAGTTAGAGGTTGCCACAAACATTACGTCAGACAGGTCGTAGTCCACTTCTAAATAGTGATCGTTAAACGCCACGTTTTGCTCTGGGTCCAACACCTCTAACAGTGCTGATGCCGGATCGCCGCGCATATCCGAAGACATCTTATCAATCTCATCAAGCAGGAACAGCGGGTTTTTAACCCCGACTTTTGCCATTTTCTGAATCAATTTACCCGGCATTGAACCAATATAAGTCCGGCGATGACCGCGAATTTCAGCCTCATCACGAACGCCACCCAGCGCCATACGAACGTATTTACGTCCGGTAGCATTAGCAATGGACTGGCCCAAAGAGGTTTTACCCACGCCCGGAGGCCCGACTAAGCAAAGAATAGGCCCTTTGATTTTGCTAACGCGGCTTTGAACTGCCAGATACTCAAGAATACGATCTTTGACTCGGTCGAGCCCATAGTGATCGGTATCGAGAATTTCCTGCGCTTTGTTCAGATCCTTTTTTACTTTACTACGGGCATTCCACGGAACTTGAATCATCCAGTCGATATAGCCGCGTACCACCGTTGCCTCTGCGGACATCGGTGACATCATTTTTAGCTTTTGAAGCTCAGCCTCAGTTTTATCACGGGCCTCTTTTGGCATCTTGGCCGCTTCGATTTTGCGCTTCAGCATTTCGTTCTCATCGGGCGCATCGTCCATCTCACCCAACTCTTTTTGAATGGCTTTCATTTGCTCATTCAAATAGTACTCACGCTGGCTTTTTTCCATCTGCTTTTTGACCCGATTACGGATCCGTTTTTCAACCTGTAGCAGATCGATTTCTGATTCCATCATCGCCATTAAAAATTCCAGACGTTCGCCTACGTCCGTCATTTCCAAAACGGTTTGCTTATCGCTGAGCTTCAAGGACATATGGGCAGCAATGGTGTCGGCCAAACGCGCTGGATCTTCAATACCGTTCAGCGAAGTCAGAACTTCCGGCGGGATCTTTTTATTCAGCTTGATATAACCGTCAAACTGATTGATTGCCGTACGAATCAGTACTTCTTGCTCTTGCTCATCAATGCCGACGCTGGATAAATATTCTGCCTGTGCGGCAAAATGCTCGCCGTTATCAGCAAGCGTAGTAATTCGGGCACGCTGAATTCCTTCAACCAGTACTTTCACCGTACCGTCTGGTAATTTCAACATTTGTAGAATAGAAGCCACGGTTCCCACAGCGTAAAGATCGTTAACGCCCGGCTCATCCTGAGTGGCATCTTTCTGAGCCACCATGAGAACTTTCTTGTCCTGCTCCATAGCAGCTTCAAGACAGCGAATAGATTTTTCTCTACCAACAAATAATGGGATAACCATGTGCGGATAAACCACTACGTCTCGTAATGGCAGTGCCGGAATTTCAATGCGTTCGGAACGCTCAGCATTCATAGAGCTCTCTCTTTGTTAGTTTTTCACCCAAAAATATTGGTTGAAAAAGGATATTCGCCATTAACGTAATACTATAGAAGAGTATATGGGGACAATTAAGGTACATTCAACGGTAGAATTAGATAAAAAAATAGGATAGTTGAAACCTGTTCCAGTCATGTTTGATAGCGCGCGCGTTATCCGCAAAGACCGAAGCCATTAATCTCCCTTACTTAATCTATACAGTAGAATAAAGATTAACAAAATCAATATGTAAAATAGGCCAAATTTGTATTTTTCCTATTCTAACCTTCAGTCACAGCGCTCATTTCTACCGGTACGGAATAACGCGATAAGAAAGGCCCGATAAACGTTTCGGTTTATCGGGCCTTTTAACTGCAGTGCTAAATCGTTATTCGCCTGAAGCCTGAGCTTCGGGTTTTCCATAGATTAGTAACGGCTCTGAATTAGATTCAATCACCGATGCATCAATAACGACTTTTTCAACGTTTTCCAGCGATGGAATTTCATACATCGTATTCAACAGTGCAGCTTCAACGATAGAACGCAGACCACGAGCACCGGTCTTACGTGACATTGCTTTCTTCGCGATAGCCACTAGCGCTTCGTCTCGGAACTCAAGCTCTACGTTCTCAAGATTGAACAGCGCCTGATACTGCTTGGTTAACGCATTCTTAGGTTCATTCAGAATCTGAATCAGCGCCTGCTCGTCGAGCTCACCCAAGGTGGCAACAACCGGCAGACGGCCGATAAACTCTGGTATAAGACCAAATTTAATCAAATCTTCAGGCTCAACCTGTCTAAACAGTTCGCCTTCCGTTGCTTTATCAGAATCTTTCTTAACCGTGGCAGCAAAGCCAATACCCGTTCCGGTTTCAACGCGCTGACCGATGACTTTATCTAAGCCGGCAAATGCACCGCCGCAAATAAATAGGATCTTGGAGGTATCAACCTGCAAAAACTCCTGCTGCGGATGTTTACGCCCGCCCTGTGGAGGAACTGCAGCAATGGTACCTTCGATCAGTTTCAGTAAAGCCTGTTGTACACCTTCACCGGATACGTCACGGGTAATGGATGGATTATCTGACTTACGAGAGATCTTATCGATTTCATCGATATAAACGATGCCCCGCTGAGCTTTTTCAACGTCGTAATCACATTTTTGCAGCAGCTTTTGAATAATATTCTCAACGTCTTCACCTACATAACCAGCCTCGGTTAAGGTAGTGGCATCGGCCATAGTGAAAGGAACGTCAAGCAGACGGGCCAACGTTTCTGCCAGCAGCGTTTTACCGCTACCGGTTGGGCCAATCAGCAGAATATTACTTTTAGACAGCTCAACGCTACTGTTGCTAGAGCTACGCAAGCGCTTGTAGTGATTATAAACCGCTACGGCTAACACTTTCTTAGCCTGCTCCTGCCCGATGACATAGTCATCCAGGTGGTGACGAATTTCATGCGGAGTCGGGAGCGCGCTACGATCTTTATGCGGCACTAACTCTTTGATCTCTTCACGAATAATATCGTTACATAAGTCGACACATTCATCGCAGATATACACTGACGGCCCAGCGATTAATTTGCGAACTTCATGCTGGCTTTTACCACAGAAAGTGCAATACAGCAGCTTTCCTGAACCGTCTTTGCCCTTATCTGTCATTAGTAAACCTCATAGATTTAATCTTAATTCTGTGCATCCTGCTTGGCTGACCTTCTTTAGCAATAGCATGCCGCTATGATGATACGTTTTGGATCGAGCAACGGCATCAATGTCGCTTATCAAACATCACGACTATAAACGATTAACCAAAACTTCATCAACTAAACCGTATTCCATTGCTTCTTGTGCGGATAAGAATCTGTCACGGTCGGTATCACGCTCAATGGTTTCCAACGGCTGGCCGGTATGTTTAGCCATCAGCTCATTCATCAGTCGTTTAGTTTTTAAAATTTCTTCTGCATGAATCTGAATATCAGAAGCCTGCCCGCGGAAACCGCCTAAAGGCTGGTGGATCATGACGCGCGCATTAGGCTGACAGAAACGTTTACCTTTAGCGCCGGCCGCTAATAGGAAAGATCCCATTGAACAGGCTTGGCCCAAGCATAGAGTGCTAACGTCCGGTTTAATGAACTGCATGGTGTCATAAATCGACATGCCAGAAGTAATAACGCCGCCCGGCGAATTGATATAAAGGAATATATCTTTTTCTGGGTTTTCGGCTTCTAAAAATAGCATTTGAGCCACAATCAGGTTAGCCATATTGTCTTCAACTTCACCGGTTAAAAATATAATTCGTTCTTTTAACAGGCGAGAAAAAATATCAAAGGAGCGCTCTCCGCGGGAAGTCTGTTCAACGACCATCGGCACTAGAGCCATATTTGGTGAAAAATTATCTTGATTGCCACTGTAAGACATTACGGTCCCCTAATAGAAAAATGGCCCGGAAACAAAGAGTCCGAGCCATAATTAGCAGAAGAGTAGAGACTAAGTCAACTATCTAACCTGCTCTCGAAAGAAGCATTATGCAGCCGGAGTCTGATTCATCAGTTCGCTGAAGGTTGTTGCTTTTTCGGTTACTTTAGCTTTAGCAAGCAGCGTTTCAATCGCTTCTTCTTCTAAGGCTACGTTACGCATATTGTTCATCAGCTCTTTATTTTTGCTGTAGAACTCGATTACTTCTTGCGGATCTTCATACGCAGAAGCCATCTCTTCAATTAATGCGTTAACGCGTGACTGATCGGCTTTCAATTCATTTTTACTGATGACTTCGCCTAACAGCAAACCAACAACAACGCGACGCTTAGCCTGCTCTTCAAACAGTTCGCGAGGTAATTCCATCGCTTGCTGCTGATTGCCGCCGAAACGCTGAGCCGCCTGCTGGCGCAGAACGTCGATTTCACCGTCAACTAATGCAGAAGGGACATCGATTTCGTTAGCGGCGATCAGACCATCAATAACCTGAGTTTTAACGCGGTTACGGATGGCACCTTTCAGCTCGCGATCCATGTTTTTACGCACTTCAGCCTTTAAGCCGTCAAGGGTACCGTCAGCTACGCCGAAACGAGAGATGAACTCTGGAGTAAACTCTGGGAGCTCACGCGCTTCAACTTTCTTTATAACTATAGCAAATTTAGCCGCTTTGCCTTTCAGGTTTTCAGCGTGGTAGTCTGCCGGGAATGCTACGTCAATCGTGAACTCGTCACCGGTTTTGTGACCAACAACGCCGTCTTCGAAGCCTGGAATCATGCGGCCTTGGCCCATGGCCAGAACGAAATCGGTCGCTTTACCGCCTTCAAACTCTTCACCATCGATGGATCCGATGAAATCAAGCGTAATACGGTCTTCGGTCTGTGCGGCCGCATCGCTATCTTTCCACGTTGCCTGCTGCTTACGCAGGGTATCCAGCATTTCCTGAACGTCTGCGTCGCCAATTTCAACAACAGGTTTTTCAACCTCGATGCTTTCTAAATTTTTAAGCTCAACCTGCGGATAGACTTCAAACTCAACGGCATAGCTGAAATCTTCGCCCAGCTTGTATTCACCCGGCACGTACTTAGGAGCACCGGCTGGATTAATTTTTTCTTTAACGATAGCATCGATAAAATGACGCTGCATCAGTTCGCCCAGAACGTCCTGACGTGCTGAAGCACCATAGCGTTGAGCAATGATGTTCATTGGCACTTTGCCTTTACGAAAGCCGTCAATGCGTACTTTCTTAGCAACATTAACTAATTCTTTTTTTACTGCTTCTTCAATTGCGTTGGCCGCAACAACAATTGATAGACGGCGCCCAAGGCCTTGAGTTGTTTCAACTGAAACTTGCATCTTGTTACCTCAAAAAATCACAGTGCTCGGTCAACTCCAGAAGCCATTTTCAATATATGCACTGAGCTATTTTGAAAAAGCCTCTTAAAACAAGGACGGCCGCATTGCGGTACCTTGTCCCCTGTCGTCAGAAGCATCCCGAATAAAGTCCGGAAAATTAGACGCGACATTATAGCCGCGCATTGTTAATGAGTCGAGAAAAGAGCAAATATTGATGAGAGATAAATAACGATGTTATTTCTCATGCTCCCGAACCAGAATCTCAATAAGACAAAAAGTCTGTCAGAACAGTAGTCTAACACTAATAAAGACATTTATGCTAAACGACTACCGCCGCGGCATGCCGGTGAGTCTGGAGCATCGTTTTTCAACTCATCCCACTCCGTTGGCGTATAGGTGTGAAGCGCCAGCGCGTGAATATGTTGATCCAGCTCCGCTTGCAGCAACTGATAAATCATCCGGTGCCGGGCAATCAGGCGTATACCATCAAAAGCTTCAGCGCTTATCACCACTTTAAAATGGCTCTCGGAGCCAACGGGCACGCTATGCTGATGGCTTTCATCAACCACCTCAATATAGTCTGGCGACAGGCCCTCTCGCAGCTTTTTTTCAATTCGGTCACACATCATAAATGCCTCCAAGCATGACAACTCGTTGAACGGTCAGCCACTAATAATAGCCGTTTTTTTAGCCACGGCAGGCCTATTAGCCTCAACTTAGGTAAAAAATAACAATTTACCCTAATGATTTATCATCATCCCTCTTTCGCAACATCTGAGCAGTGATATGATACCCGCTGTTTGGTATCGGGTGACAAAGGTTCTTCCCTCCGATAACCGCGTAGAAATATGATGTAAACTCGTGGTTGTTGTTATCGTTGTTATAGAAGAAAAATAACCATTGGTGGATACCCGTGGTGTATGTAGCCGACTGATGATGTCATCATCAATGCGGTACACATGAAAAATAAATTAAATTTTAAAAGGTCTACCGTGAAAAAAATGACTAAATTCCAACGTATCCTTTTTCCTTTATTGGCGCTGTTTATTTTGGCCGGTTGTGCAAATAAACCCAATACCAAGCTGACAATCGATCCCCCGATGGCGATGCCTCAGCAAGATCCGGGCCTGATGGGTGCCACCATCAGCGTTAATAGCTCAGACATTCGTCCAGATGCCGCACTGGCTAAAGTAAACCGTGACGGTCAGCTACTGGTGCTAACGCCTTCTCGGGATCTGCGTTTCTTAATGCAGGAAGCGCTTGAAAAGCAAATGCGCGCCCGTGGCTATATGGTGGGACCAGACGGTAGCATTAACGTCCAAATTGTTATCAATCAACTGTTTGCCGATGTGAAAGAAGGCGATCTTCGCTATAACATCACGACCAAGGCGGACTTCTCAATTATCAGCCAGTCAAAGAATGGTGCCAGCCAGACTAAAAACTTCCGATCAAGCCACAGCGTTTCTGGCGCGTTTACCGCAACCAACAAGAATATTGAGAAAGTCGTCAACGATGCGCTGGCCGACATTTTCAACGAAATGGCTCAGGACACCAGCGTCAGTGAGTTCATTAAACAAAATGCCCGCTGATCGCATCATCCCGTCCCCTGTTTGCGTTAGCAACAGGGGAACTCAAGACGTATGATTGATTACCGCTCAAAAACCAGCAAAGGCCGCGATACGCTTATATTGCTATTGCTCGGTTTTGCTTCCGGTTTGCCGCTTGCCCTGACGTCGGGTACGTTTCAGGCATGGATGACCGTAGCCGGTCTGGATTTAACCACCATCGGTTTTTTCTCACTGGTTGGTCAGGCTTACGTCTTCAAGTTTCTCTGGTCACCCGTGATGGACCGCTACAGCCTGCCATACCTTAGCCGCCGCCGCGGGTGGCTATTGCTCACCCAGATTTCGCTGGTTATTTTAATTTTTGCTATCGGCTGTTTGAATCCTCAAAGCGATCTGTGGTTAATGGCCGGACTGGCAGTCTTTATCGCCTTCTTTTCCGCCTCTCAGGACATCGTTTTTGATGCCTATAAAACCGATATTCTGTCGGCCGAACAGCGTGGCAACGGTGCAGCCGTTTCGGTATTGGGCTACCGAATAGCCATGCTGGTTTCAGGCGGATTAGCTCTGTGGATTGCCGACGCCTATCTTGGCTGGCGTTCAACCTATTGGCTAATGTCAGCATTAATGATTATCGGTATTATCGCAACGTTGAATGCTAGGGAACCGTCTTCTGCCGTCACGACCCCACGCACCATCGAGCAGGCGATTGTCGAACCGCTAAAAGATTTTTTTGGCCGCAACAACGCATGGCTAATTTTACTATTGATTGTGCTATATAAAATGGGCGATGCCTTTGCCGGTAGCCTGAGCACCACCTTTTTAATTCGTGGCGTAGGGTTTAGTGCCGGTGAAGTCGGGCTGGTGAATAAAACCTTTGGCCTGCTGGCGACAATTATCGGCGTATTAATCGGCGGAGTGCTCATGCAACGCCTAACGCTGTTTCGCGCGCTGATGATCTTTGGCGCACTTCAGGCGGTATCTAACTTCGGCTATTGGATCTTAGCCGTGACCGACAAAAATATCGTTACCATGGGCAGTGCGATTTTCTTAGAGAACCTGTGCGGAGGAATGGGGACGGCGGCATTCGTTGCGCTGTTGATGACCCTGTGCAATAAATCGTTCTCAGCCACACAGTTTGCGCTGCTATCGGCCCTTTCCTCCGTTGGGCGGGTGTATGTGGGGCCGGTTGCCGGTTGGTTTGTCGAGCTGTATGACTGGCCGCTGTTCTATCTATTCACTATTTTTGCCGCCGTTCCCGGCCTACTGCTGCTGGCTATTTGTCGACAAACGCTGGCATATACGCAGATAACTGACGGCTTTATGCCAAGAGAATCCTTCTCTGCCCAATACAAAATCGCTATTAAGTTGGTCACCGCGGGGGTTGCTTTGCTAGCGGGCTGGCTTATTCTGCTGTTCTGGAATGCTGACCACCTCAGCCCGCTATTTTACGTCAAACAATGCTTGCGCAACGGTGGAGCACTGATTTGTATCATCGGCATCACCGTAGGCTGCCTGCTAGACTACCTCGCCATTAAGCAAAAACGGCTCGTGTGAGCGCCTGATAAAAATCGGCCCTGTGGTTAACGCCAACAGGGCCGATTTTTAAGCTTTCTAACATATCTCGATCTTACTGGCCGTAATAGGCGTTTTTACCGTGCTTACGCAAATAGTGTTTATCCAGCAGTTCTTGCTGCATGGAACCTAACTCCGGCGTCAGCTGTGACGTAAACAGGTTCATATAGGCGATCTCTTCCAGCACCACCGCATTATGCACCGCATTGTCAGGATCGGTTCCCCAGGCAAATGGGCCATGGGAATTCACCAGCACGGCGGGAACATCTTTCGCGGTAATTCCCCGAGCAGCAAAGGTATCAACAATCACGTTACCGGTTTCACGCTCATATTCACCGGCGATTTCTGCCGACGTCATTCTGCGGGTGCATGGGATTGCACCGTAAAAATAGTCGGCGTGAGTGGTTCCCCACGCGGCTAAATCACGACCGGCCTGAGCCCAGATAGTCGCATGACGTGAGTGAGTATGCACAATGCCGCCTATTTCAGGAAAAGCGCGGTACAGCACTAAATGAGTTTCAGTATCTGATGATGGCTTTTTAGTGCCTTCCACCACCTTTTCGGTTTCTAGGCTAACCACAACCATATCGTTAACGGTCATATGCTCATATTCAACGCCCGATGGCTTTATCACAATCACACCGTGTTCACGGTCAACGCCGCTTACGTTACCCCAGGTAAACGTGACTAGGTTGTGGCGAGGCAGAGCCAGATTAGCGTCGAGGACTTTCTGCTTTAGTTGGTCATACATGAGTAAAAAACCTTATAAAAATTAATTTTATCAAACCCATAATTTCTCTTTAACACTGCGTCTGAAATTAAGAACTTACGAGAAAATAAAAAATCTCCACGTAAGAACGGTGAAGTGTTCGTTCGCTAAAAGCAAGCCGTCACCATAACCCAAATCATACGCGACCGAGCAGGATGCGAGCGCGCACCCTGCACCCGCGCCTCCGCACGGGAACTCAGGTCGCTTAAGCGACTTCCTGCCATAAAAAATTTGCCTTGACGCACCGGCAGAGAGCCGCTCCCGGCGTCGCTCTGCCTTTCGCAGCATCCATGCTGCTCATGCTAGCAAATTGTTTACGTCAGCTGAGTTCAAGTGCTCGTTAGAAGGACAAGGTCAAAACCCTGAATATCCAGCTATCAACGACACAATTTATAGTAAACCTCATTCCAACGGATCTGATTCTTAAAGTCCGAAATACGAGTTTCATTATCAATCACCAACATCTCAATCCCACACATTTCGGCATAAATCCGTAAATGCTCAATATCCAGCGACTGGGTAAACACCGTATGGTGTGCGCCACCCGCCAAAATCCAGGCTTCGGCAGCAACCGCCAGCGACGGCTGGGCTTTCCACACCGCATGGGCAACCGGTAGCTTAGGCAATGCATGAGGCGGTTCAATAGTATCAACCGCATTCACCAACAGGCGGAAGCGATCGCCCATATCAATCAGGCTAGCATTGAGCGCCGGGCCTGCCGGAGCGGAGAAAATCAGGCGAGCAGGATCGTCTTTACCGCCAATGCCGAGATGCTGTACGTCCAACAGCGGTTTCTCTTCGCGGGCGATAGACGGACACACTTCCAGCATGTGCGAACCCAGCACCAGATCGTTACCCGGTTCAAAATGATAGGTGTAATCTTCCATAAAGGAAGTTCCGCCTTTCAGGCCCGATGACATGACTTTCATAATGCGTAGCAGCGCCGCCGTTTTCCAGTCTCCTTCGGCACCAAAGCCATAGCCCTGCTGCATTAAACGCTGTACTGCTAGCCCCGGCAGCTGCTTTAAGCCGTACAGGTTTTCGAAGGTGGTCGTGAAGGCACCAAAGTTACCCTGCTGTAAGAATGTTTTGATCCCCAGCTCAATACGAGCTGCATCCAGTAAATTAGCGCGCTTAGCGCCGTTAACCTTCACAACGTCGGTCAAACGATAGCTGGCTTCGTATTCATCAACCAGCGCATTAATATCGCCTTGAGAAACGGCATCAACCACCGAGACTAAATCTCCGAGCGCATAGCCATTAACCGCATAGCCAAACTTAATCTGAGCGGCGACTTTATCGCCGTCGGTTACCGCCACTTCGCGCATGTTATCGCCAAAGCGGGCTACTTTTAGATTCTGACTCTCATACAGACCCGCAGCAACGCGCATCCAACGATCCAGCTTCTGGTGAACCTCTTTATCTTTCCACGAACCCACAACCGCAGCGTATTCATTGCGCATCCGCGCGCCAATAAAGCCAAACTCACGGCCACCGTGGGCGGTCTGGTTCAGGTTCATAAAGTCCATGTCCATGGTTTCCCATGGAATTTCATTGCGGTATTGGGTGTGCAACTGTAGCAACGGCTTTTCTAACAGGCTTAAACCGGCAATCCACATTTTTGCCGGGGAAAAGGTATGTAGCCAGGTCACAATACCCACACAGCTTTTCGCATAGTTAGCGTCACGGCACAGGGTAACAATCTCGTCCGGCGTGGTCGCCAGCGGTTTAATCACCAGCCTGATGGGCAATTTCGCTTCTTTATTTAAACCGTTAACAACTTCCTCTGCCTGCTGGGTAACCTGTTTCAGAGTCTGCGGTCCGTACAGGTGTTGGCTACCGATAACAAACCAAACTTCTAACTGATTAAACACGTTCATATAAACTCCTATTGATGTGGCCTACTCTTCAGCAAGCAAAGCGTGAATTCGAAAATTAGCTATTGGACGGTGCCGCATAGCAAGGCTCTGCCGCTGCGCCCCACTGTTGATAACGTTGATATAATTTTTCGTATTGAGCGGCGCGGACCGGATCCGGAGTTAACGTACGTTCGATCGGGCTAGCCATATGTTCCTGAGCGTCAGGAATAGAAGCATGGACGCCTGCGGCCACGGCGGCAAAAATTGCAGCGCCCAGCGCACAGCACTGATCCGACTCAACAATTTGCAGCGGGCGATTCATCACGTCGGTACAAACCTGCATAATCACCGGTGATTTGCGGGCAATCCCGCCTAAGGCTAAAACGTTTTCTACCGGAATATCCTGCTCGATAAAGCATTCCATTATGGCCCGAGCACCAAAAGCGGTGGACGCAATAAAACCACCGAATAGCGTTGGCGCGTCAGTGCCCAAATTCAAATCGGTAATCACGCCTTTCAGTCGCTGGTTAGCAAACGGCGTTCGGCGGCCGTTAAACCAGTCCATCACCACCGGCAGTTTATCCAGTGACGTTTGCTGAGCCCAGGCTTCAGTTAATGCTGGCAACAGGTTAGATTCAATTTGCTTAAGGGCCGAAGACAGCTCCGGATTTTGCTGAGCCGCGTGATTTAACGGCCATGAGAGTAAACGGCTGAACCAGGCATACATATCACCAAAGGCAGACTGCCCGGCTTCCATACCAATAAGCCCCGGCACTACGCTACCGTCCACTTGACCACAAATACCCGCAACGGCGCGATCGCCAACCAGTTCATCATCTGCCAGTAAAATGTCACAGGTTGAAGTACCGATCACTTTCACTAGCGTATAAGGCTGTGCGCCTGCGCCTACCGCGCCCATATGACAGTCAAACTCACCGCCGGAAAGCACTACCGTATCCGGTATGCCCAAACGATCGGCCCACTCTTTAGTTATGCGCCCTACCGCCTTCTCTGCGGTATGGGTTTCAGTAAACATCGGGTATGTGAGGTCCTCCACCAGCATCGGGTCAAGCGCATGAAGGAAATCGCGCGGAGGTAAACCGTTCCACTCCGGGTGCCATAAGGCTTTATGACCCGCGGCGCAGCGGCCGCGCATAATATTAGCCGGGGCCTGAGTGCCGCTTAATAAGGCAGGAATCCAGTCACAAAGCTCAATCCATGACGTTGCCGCTTGGCGAACCGCGCTGTCTGCACGAGATACGTGAAGAATTTTAGCCCAGAACCATTCCGAAGAGTAAACGCCGCCGATATAGCGGGAATAGTCATGAAAGCGGCCGCTGTGGCACAGGCGGTTAATTTCTTCAGCCTCTTCGATGGCCGTATGGTCTTTCCATAAAACAAACATGGCGTTCGGGTTATCGGCAAATTCAGGTCGAAGCGCTAACACCCGGCCTTCACTGTCAATCGGAGCCGGCGTTGAACCGGTGGTATCTACGCCAATACCCACAATACTCAGGCGCTGTTGTGGCGTTAGCATGGCGACAACGGCCTTAATCGCCTGCTCCATCGACTCAATATAGTCCAACGGATGATGGCGGAACTGGTTCTCCGACGCGTGGCAAAACAGCCCTTGTTTCCAACGCGGGTAATAAACCACTTCCGTGGCAATTTCAGAGCCTTCTATGCAATCGACTGCCAGAGCACGTACGGAATCGCTTCCAAAATCAAGTCCTAGGGTAATAGCGCCTTTTGACATAAGAAACCCCTAACAAATAAGTGAATAAAAGACTGAGGGATACCATAAGAAAATCCCGAGGAATCAGCGAGGAGTCATTGGCTAGATATATGCATTATTCTGCTTTTGTAAGCAAGATTGTGATCTACTTCAAAGGATAAATACATCACGTTTTGACTGAATATATGAACAATCTTGCTGTAATTTCTATTTGTGATGTCGGTCTAATAACTATTGTCAATTTATGGTTAAAACTTACCACACGTTGCGAAGCCTAAAAAACAATACGCCGATAAAACATATGATATCAGGTGATTATTTTATTTTTAGCGCTACTCAGCAATAGTGAATCTCGCTGCATCTACACCAACACAACGAAATTTGGCTACATAGAAACGCACAGGAGAGATAAAAGATATGCATAAATTTACTAAGGCCGTTGCAGTCATTGGATTGTCGCTGATTATGTCACATTCAGCTATTGCCGAATCGATAAAGCTAGGCTTTCTGGTCAAACAACCGGAAGAACCTTGGTTCCAAACTGAATGGGCATTTGCCGATAAAGCGGGTAAAGATCTTGGCTTTGACGTAATCAAAATTGCCGTTCCTGACGGCGAGAAAACCCTTAATGCCATCGACAGTCTGGCCGCCAGCGGTGCAAAAGGCTTTGTTATCTGTACTCCCGATCCTAAGTTAGGCTCAGCCATCATGGCTAAGGCTAAAAGCTATAACCTGAAAGTCGTTACCGTTGACGATCAGTTTGTTACCGCCAAAGGTAAACCGATGGAAAATGTGCCATTGGTCATGATGGCCGCCAGCAAAATCGGTGAGCGTCAGGGCAACGAACTGTGGAAAGAGATGAACAACCGTAAATGGAATATCGCCGACACGGCGGTAATGGCCATTACGTCAAACGAGCTGGACACCGCCCGTCGCCGTACTAGCGGCTCGATGGATGCCCTGAAAGCCGCCGGATTCCCTGAAAAACAGATTTATCAGGTTCCAAGCAAGTCTAACGATATCCCGGGTTCATTTGACGCCGCTAACTCGATGCTGGTTCAGCACCCGGAAGTGAAAAACTGGCTGATTGTCGGCTTTAACGACAACACCATTTTGGGCGGCGTTCGCGCGACCGAAGGCCAAAACTTTAAGCCTGAAAACGTGATCGGTATCGGCATTAACGGCGTTGATGCCGTTAACGAACTTTCTAAGTCTAAAGCCACCGGCTTCTACGGTTCACTGTTACCAAGCCCAGATATCCACGGCTATAAGAGCATTGAAATGCTTTATAACTGGGAAACTAAAGGCGTTGAGCCAGCAAAATTCACCGAAGTGACCGACGTGGTACTGATTACCCGCGATAACTTTAAAGAAGAGTTGAAAAAGAAAGGCCTGAACTAATCGCACCTTCCCAACGTCGCTGATGCTGCAACGTCAAACACAGAGGGAATAAACCGGGCAGGCTAACCCCGTTAGCCTGCCAACCTACATTAATAGAGCGTGACATAAAAATAGAAAATGCTGGCTCATCTGCATTCAGGCTTTTGCCTAACGCGAAAGACAGGCCA
This sequence comes from Budvicia diplopodorum, assembly GCF_009800925.1. Taxonomy (GTDB): domain Bacteria; phylum Pseudomonadota; class Gammaproteobacteria; order Enterobacterales; family Enterobacteriaceae; genus Budvicia; species Budvicia diplopodorum. Next base: position 507,299 of record NZ_WOYF01000001.1, read on the forward strand.
TACGAGCATTAAGGAACATATTATGCCTATGCAGCAAACGCCTTATCTCGAATTCTGTAACATTAGCAAAACGTTCCCGGGCGTAAAAGCCTTGCAAAACATTAGCTTCAGCTGTTCATCAGGTGAGGTCCATGCGCTAATGGGGGAGAATGGTGCCGGTAAATCAACGCTGCTAAAAATACTCAGTGGTAACTACGATCCCACCGAAGGTGAAATTAAAATTAACGGACAGCCGGTAAAATTTAATAACACCATGGATGCCTTAAACGCGGGGGTCGCCATTATTTATCAGGAATTACATTTAATTCCTGAAATGACGGTAGCCGAAAATATTTACCTCGGTCAGCTCCCCACTAAGGCGGGCATGGTCGACAAAAAGATTCTGAACTTTGAGTCCCGGGTTCAGTTAGAGCATTTAGGATTAGATATTGATCCCGATACGCCGCTCAAATACCTGTCTATCGGGCAGTGGCAAATGGTAGAAATTGCCAAGGCGCTGGCCCGAAACGCTAAAGTTATCGCCTTTGATGAGCCCACCAGCTCCCTGTCGGCCCGAGAAATTGAACAACTGTTTCGCGTTATCCGCGAACTGCGCTCCGAAGGTCGGGTGATTCTGTATGTCTCTCACCGTATGGAAGAGATCTTCGCCCTGAGCGATGCCGTCACCGTATTTAAAGACGGTTGCTACATGAAAACCTTTAGCGATGTGCCAAATCTCACCCACGACGCACTGGTTCAGACCATGGTCGGCCGCGACATCGGTGATATTTATGATTATAAACCTCGCCCGCACGGCGACGTCCGTTTTGAACTGAAGTCGGTTAAAGCGCCGGGCGTTAAAAGCCCGATTAGCTTTCAGGTCCGTCAGGGGGAGATTGTCGGGCTATTTGGTTTAGTCGGCGCAGGCCGAAGTGAACTGCTTAAATCCCTGTTTGGAGCAACAAAAATTACGACCGGAAGCATCGAACTCGACGGCCAGCCAATCCATATTGCCACCCCTATCGACGGCATTACTCAAGGCATTATGCTATGTCCTGAAGACCGTAAAACCGACGGCATCATTGCGGTTCATTCGGTCAAAGACAACATCAATATCAGCGCTCGTCGCAAGACACTAACCGCCGGTTGCCTGATTAATGAGAAATGGGAAAACGAAAATGCGCATATCCGCATTAACGAACTGAATATAAAAACGCCGACCGCAGAACAGCTGATTATGAACCTCTCCGGCGGCAACCAGCAAAAAGCCATTCTTGGCCGCTGGTTATCCGAAGAGATGAAGGTGATTTTGCTCGATGAACCAACCCGCGGGATCGACGTTGGCGCTAAGCACGAGATCTACAACGTCATTTATGAACTGGCTAAACGCGGCATTGCCGTGGTGTTCGCCTCCAGCGATCTGCCGGAAGTACTCGGTCTGGCCGACCGGATTCTGGTGATGCGCGAAGGTGCCCTGTCAGGAGAGTTAACCCATGACGGAGCGAGCGAACAAAAAGCATTAAGTTTAGCCATGTTAAATACTACCGCCGATGCGGTTGCCTAACACAGAAGGAAGTCTTCATGTCGACAATACGTACCACGCCAATATCAGCAAAAGAGCCGGGCTCCAAAGCCGATAGCCAGATGAGCCTGTCAAAAATTTGGGACAGCTACGGTATGTTAGTAGTTTTCGCCGTACTGTTTATTGCCTGTGCCCTGTTCATCCCTAACTTTGCCTCTTGGATTAACATGCGAGGCTTAGGCTTAGCCATTTCCATGTCGGGCATGGTCGCCTGTGGCATGCTGTTTTGTCTGGCATCCGGCGACTTCGACCTGTCCGTCGCTTCCGTAATTGCCTGCTCCGGCGTCACCGCGTCCGTGGTCATTAACCAAACTGAGAGTATCACGCTGGGCATTGCCGCCGGTTTATTACTGGGCGTTGTCTTTGGGTTACTGAACGGTTTTGTGATCGCCCGTTTAAAGATTAATGCACTGATTACAACGCTGGCCACCATGCAAATGGCCCGGGGTTTAGCCTATATCATTTCAGACGGCAAGGCCGTTGGCATTGAAGATGAGCGTTTCTTTACCCTAGGCAACACCAGCTGGCTTGGTATGCCGGTGCCTATCTGGATCACCCTATTCTGTTTTATTCTGTTCGGATTCTTGCTCAATAAAACCACCTTTGGCCGCAATACGCTGGCAGTAGGCGGTAATGAAGAAGCCTCACGCTTAGCTGGCGTTCCGGTGGTTCGCACCAAAATCATTATCTTTGCCTTATCCGGATTAATTTCTGCCGCCGCCGGTATTATTCTGGCTTCGCGTATGACCAGCGGACAGCCAATGACCTCGGTAGGCTACGAGCTGATCGTTATCTCTGCCTGCGTATTGGGCGGTGTGTCGCTGAAAGGCGGTATCGGTAAGATTTCTTATGTTATTGCTGGCGTATTGATTTTAGGTACGGTAGAAAACGCCATGAACCTGCTGAATATCTCGCCGTTCTATCAATATGTTGTACGTGGTCTAATATTACTTGCCGCCGTCATTTTTGACCGCTATAAGCAACTGGCGAAACAGAAAGCTTAACTGCCCGAGGAAAAAACGTGTATCAAAGAATAGCACCTGAGTTACAGCCAAACCCTCTACTGCCCGGATACACGTTTAATGCCTATCTGGTGGCGGGCCTAACGCCAATTATCGTTGACGGGCCGCTCGATTTCTTTATCGATCGGCCAAACGGAATGAAAGGTTATATTTTAAATTTAACCGTTAAGGGACAGGGGCAAATTTTTGACGGTGAGCAGGCATTTTTTTGTAATCCCGGCGATATGCTGCTGTTCCAGCCTAAAGAATCCCACTACTACGGGCGTTCTCCCAATAGTGATTGTTGGTATCACCGTTGGATCTATTTTCGCCCAAGAGCCTATTGGGCAGACTGGTTAGAGTGGTACAGCCAAACGAATAGAGTTGGCCGTATGACGCTTCCGTCCGAAGCTCTTCAGGAAGAGTTTGAGCAGCTGTTTACCTCAATTGAAAAAACTCACCAGTCCGGCAGGCGTTTATCCGAAGAGCTGGCAATGAACCTTCTGGAACGCCTGCTGCTGCGCTGCATGGAAGAAGACCCTCAGTCACCGCAAAAAATTATGGATCCACGCATTATTGAGGCCTGTCAGTTTATGACCGGCAACCTGTCAGACGACGTACGCATTGAAGATATCGCCAATCACGTTTGTCTTTCCCCTTCCCGGCTAGCGCATCTGTTTCGTGAGCAGGTTGGCATCAACATGCTACGCTGGCGTGAAGATCAGCGGGTTATCCGGGCTAAGCTGCTACTGCAGACCACGCAGGAATCCATTGCTGGCGTAGGCCGTATCGTTGGTTATGATGACCAACTGTATTTCTCCCGAGTCTTTCGTAAGCGGGTTGGCGTCAGCCCCAGTGATTTTCGCCGACGCAACGTGGAACTGACCACCTATACGGAATCAGCGACGGAGTTCCAAACGGAAGAGTAACGCATTGAGCACAAAATAACCGACGGGAAGATAGCGTTATTATCTTCCCGTTTTTTTATTATTATTCGGCAATAACCTTATATTATATGTAGGTGTCTCGTTTCAGCTTTATTTAAAAACAAATAAATAACACTCATTATTTATCCTATTTATTAAAAACAGCAGATTTATTATTGTTAATAATAGAAATAAAACGCTTACAAATTAAAAGCCAATTTATTACAAATGAAATTAGATAAACAACCAACCATTTTGGCTATTTTAATAAATAGCTGATTAATCCCTATGCATAACAAACTATTATCCGCTGATTTAACCACTAACAAAATTGTGATCGGCCTCCCAAACTAGAATGGAGACATAAAAATCCATATAAATAGCAAATATATACATAACCATTTTGTCAGTAAATCTCTACAGTCCTTATGTGATAGCAATATAAATCTAGGAATTAACTAAAAATGGTTAAGCTTTACTAATTTTATATTCAGCCCTATTTTGTAGCTAACTTTTACATAACACCGCTTAGCATAATATGAAAATCTCCCTTTTTTCTTCACATGGAGTGATGAAAAATAACACCGTACCCTCCTATCTAATGAGAAAGGGTGCAATATCTGTTTGCTATTATTAGCACCAGCCAGAGGTATACAATGAGTCGAATGAATTTAAAAAAATTATTGTCCGTCAGTTTGCTGGGAATAATGGTTTATTCCACCGGAGCAATGGCAAAAGAAGTTGAAGTAGTTAATATTTCAAAAATAGCCGGAATGCCTTGGTTTAACCGTATGGGTGATGGCGTAGCGAATGCCGCTAAAGATCTTGGTATTAAAGCCTATCAGGTTGGTCCGTCAAGCACCGATGCACCACAACAGGTTAAAATTATTGAAGATTTAATTGCTAAAAACGTTTCTGCTATCACTATCGTGCCGAATGATGCCGATGTGTTGGAGCCGGTATTCAAAAAAGCGCGCAGCGCGGGGATCGTGGTATTAACCAACGAATCACCGGGGCAGCCAAGCGCCAACTGGGACGTTGAAATCATCGATAATGCTAAATTCGCCGCAGACAACGTAGAAGAAATGGCTAAAGCGATAGGCGGTAAAGGCGGCTACGTTATCTACGTGGGCGGATTAACCGTTCCTCAGCACAACCTGTGGGCTGACCTGTTCGTAAAATATCAAAAAGAGCACTATCCGGAAATGTTCGAAGTGACCAGCCGTATGCCGGTTGCTGAAAATATCGATGACGCTCGTCGTACCACGTTAGACCTAATGAAAGCTCACCCGGACATGAAAGGCATTGTTGCTTTCGGTTCTCAGGGCCCAATCGGTGCTGGCCGTGCGGTTAAAGAGAAACGTGCCCAGGGTAAAGTATTCGTATTCGGCATGATGATCCCTTCACAGGCAGCCTCTTTAGTTAAGAGCGGTGACATTGCGATGGGCGTAACCTATGACCCAGCTTCGGCTGGCTATGCGTTAACCGCCGTAGCAAACAAAATCATCAAAGGCGAAGCAATCACCAAAGACTTAGAAATTCCAAACCTTGGTAAAGCCGATGTTGACATGGAAAAGCACATCATTAAGTTCCACAAAATTCTGCGCGTCACTAAAGATAACGTAGATAGCCTATATTAATAGATGTACCAACACGCCCCTGCCGATAACCTGCGGCAGGGGCGTGTTGCATTGGTTCACTCAATTTGGTTGTACAGCCAAGTAAGAGGTAGAAATGAAACCCTTTATTTCACTGGGAAATATCAGTAAAACCTTCTATGGCGTGAAGGCTTTGGATAACATGGCATTGACGCTACTCCCCGGGGAAGTTCACTGTCTGGCCGGGCAGAATGGCTGTGGAAAATCAACGCTGATAAAAATTATCTCCGGCGTTTATCAACCGGATGCCAACGCTGAAATTGTTATCGATGGCAAACGGTACTCGCACCTTTCACCGATAGATTCCGTTAAAGCGGGCGTTCAGGTTATCTATCAGGACTTGTCACTGTTTCCTAACCTGACCGTTGCTGAAAACATCGGTATTAACCAGTATCACCACCACCTTATCGTTAACAAAGGTGAAATTCGTCGCATTGCCGAACTAACAATAAAAAGTATCGATGCCAATCTGGATCTCGATGCCACGGTAGAATCGCTGCCGATAGCTCAGCGTCAGATTGTGGCTATCTGCCGGGCCCTTTCTCAGGAAGCGAAGCTTATCATTATGGATGAGCCAACGGCTTCGCTGACCATGCAGGAAGTTAAAGGCCTACTGCGGGTCGTTCATGACCTGAAAAAACAAAACATTTGCGTGGTTTTCGTTAGCCACCGTTTAGACGAAGTGATGGAAATTTCTGACCGAATTACCGTGCTTAAAGACGGTAAGCTAGTAGGAACCTACCCTGCAGCCGAAATAGACAATAAGAAACTGGCGTTCCTGATGACCGGAAAAGAGTTCTCTTACGCCGTGCTCCCTCCCATTACTGAAAAAAACGATCTGGCGCTGGAAGTTCAAAACCTCAGCCGCGGGCATGAATATAAAAACATTTCCCTTAGCGTACATAAGGGAGAGATTGTCGCCATTACCGGCCTGCTGGGAGCCGGGCGAACCGAGCTATGCCTTAGCCTGTTCGGGCTCACCAAGCCAGACTCTGGCCAGATTCGGCTGGAAGGTAAACCGGTAAGCTTTTCCAGCAATCGTGACGCGGTAAAAGCGGGCATCGGCTACGTATCAGAAGACCGAATGAGCACCGGACTGGTGATGGAGCAGTCGATCAATGACAACATTATTTCAACCGTACTAGATCGCCTAAAAACCCCGTTCCGCCTGCTAGATAGAACCAAATCCGACAAGGTGGTGAACGATCTGGTCGAGCAGTTGACCATTAAAATTGGCAGCATCCATTTGCCGGTCAATACCCTGTCGGGCGGCAATGCCCAGCGCGTAGCGATTGCTAAATGGCTGGCGATTAATCCTAAGGTGTTGATTCTCGATGCGCCGACCGTTGGCGTTGATATCGCCAACAAAGCGGGGATTTATCAAATTATCTCAGCCCTGTCGCAAAAAGGTATTGCGGTGCTGATGATCACCGATGAGATCGATGAAGCCTTCTTTAACAGCCATCGAATTTTAGTCATGCGTAAAGGCGAAATAACCGCGGAGTTCTTACCGGGTGAAACAACGGAAGCCGCACTGGCAGAGGTGGTAAATGGTTAAGAAGCTAGGGATAAAACCCCATGAGATATTTTTGGGATTAACCATTCTGGTCATTGGCGGTTACCTTTCATTTTCTACCGCTGACTTTATGACGTTTGGCAATATCTATGATTTAGTCAACAACTACGCGATGTTGACCATTCTAGCCTGCGGCCTGTTTATCGTTCTGATTTCCGGCGGCATTGATATTTCATTTCCGGCCATGACGATTATTTCTCAGTACGTTATGGTGACGCTGATTCAGGGCACTACCGGCAATTTTGCCATAGCCTTTGCGCTTTCCGGCGGTCTTGGCCTGCTGCTCGGGCTGGTGAATGCGGTATTGGTGAACCGGCTAAAAGTCCCGTCGATCATCATCACCATTTCAACCCTGAATATTTTCTACGGCCTGTTGCTGTACCTGACCAAAGGTATCTGGCTGTATAGCTATCCGGAGTGGTTTGAAAAGGGCATATCTCTATTCAAGTTTACCGCCGCTGACGGCTATGACTATGGGCTAACGCTGCCGCTGATTACGCTAACTGTCGTGGTGGCACTAACCGGTTTTATCATGAATAAAACCAGCGTTGGCCGAATGATTTATGCGATGGGCGGCAATAAAGAAGCGGCTTCCCGTATGGGTTTCGGCATCTTTAAGCTGCAGCTGTTTGTCTATGGCTACATGGGGCTAATGTCCGGCGTGGCCGGCGTTGTTCAATCCGCAACCGTACTAACCGTTGCGCCTGACTCGCTGCTCGGCTATGAGCTTACCGTTCTGGCCGCCGTGGTATTGGGCGGAACCAGCATCGTTGGCGGGCGAGGCACGCTGTTGGGTACCCTGCTCGGCGTAATTCTATTAGCGGTGTTACAAAACGGATTGAACCTGCTGGGCATTTCCTCTTACTGGCATACGGTGGTCACAGGTTTAGTTATTGTCGTTAGTATCAGTATGACGGCATGGAGCCAGCGTAAAGGTCAGGGGGCATAAACCATGAGCGCAAGAAAAGTAAAAGATAACGTCGAGATCTACTTAAGCCTGTTAATCGGCGTGGTGGTGGTTGCCTTTAGTATTCTGATGCCAAGCATCTTCTGGTCATCGGCTAACTTTCAATCGATAGCCTCTCAGATGCCGGTACTCGGCGTTTTAGCGCTGGCGATGGCGGTGACCATGCTCACCGGCGGTATTAATTTGTCGATTATTGCCACCATGAACGCCTGTGGCTTAGTGATGGCGTGGGTCGCTACTAGCTATCCGCCCACCGCCGGTAGCATGGCTCTGGTTGTGCTGGTCGGCATGGCAATGGCGATGGTGATTGGCGCAATCAACGGGTTCTTAATCGCCGTGGTTCGCGTTTCGCCGATTCTGGCTACGCTGGGTATCATGACGCTGCTGAACGGCATCAATATTCTGATCTCCAGAGGCTCAGCTATTTCGAACTTCCCGGACTATATACTGACGATTAACAGCGCTAATTTACTCGGCATTCCGGTTCCCCTGTTAGTGTTCTTAGCCGTGGTCGCCATCATGTGGGTCATATTAGAGAAATCGGCCTTTGGCCGGACAATCTACTTAATCGGCTCCAACGAACAGGCTACCCACTATTCCGGGATCAATACCCGAAAAACTATCGTTTGGGTTTATATTTTGTCATCGATCCTGTGCGTTATCGCCGCCCTGCTGATGATGTCAAAGCTTAACTCGGCCAAAGCCTCTTACGGCGAGTCTTACCTGCTGGTATCGATTCTGGCGGCGGTATTAGGCGGAATTAACCCTGACGGCGGGTTTGGTAAAGTCTTTGGTATGGTGATGGCGCTGATATTGCTACAAATGCTGGAGAGCGGGCTAAATATTCTCGGCGTGAGTAGCTATATTACTATGGCGATGTGGGGCGGACTGTTGCTGGCGTTTATCTTTTTGAAGGGGATAAACCTTTCGCGGGCGTTTGGGAAATAAGTTTTCTGTTTCACGAAAAAGGTCTGACTTTGTCGGGAATGCCTATCGGTTAAGCACCTCGACATTAGTATGCCCTTCCAAGTTTTTGGGGTCAGTTCAGAAAAACGGGATCTAGGTTTTAGCTAACCAACTACGCTTAGCCTAAAAGCTGGGCCCCGTTTTTCAACGGGATAATGACGAGGAGTAACGATTAATCCCTAAAATTATTAAACTGGAACGGCTGGCCCAGCTCTGCGCCTCGGATCAACGCCATCACGCCCTGTAGGTCGTCGCGCGCTTTACCGGTTACCCGAACCTGATCGCCCTGAATTTGAGCCTGTACCTTTAGCTTGCTGTCCTTGATTAGCTTAACCAGCTTCTTGGCCATTTCGCTTTCAATACCCTGCTTAAGCTTAACCTCAACGCTATAGGTTTTACCGCTGTGTACAAACTCTTCCGGGATCTCCAACGCACCGGCATCAATGCCGCGCTTGGCTAATTTCTCGCGCAGGATGTCCAGAAGCTGCTGTACCTGAAAGTCAGACTCACTGATCGCCTTGATGGTTTCGTTCTTTTCATTCAGCTCAAAGCTGGCGGGAACGTTGCGGAAGTCCCAACGGGTAGTCAGTTCACGGCTGGCGTTGTCTACGCCGTTGCGGACTTCGGGCATATCAATTTCAGAAACAATATCGAAAGATGGCATAAAATTCTTCCTTTTTAATAATGGCGCTTTTAATGATAAACATTGTTATGCATGATACCCGTTATACACCGGCCTGCAAAACTTCAGGCGGAAAAAACTGATTAAAAGGACGACAAAATGACACCAAGAGCGCTGGTTTGTCTGGCCCACGGTAGTGAAGAAACCGAAGCCGTTACTACCATTGACCTGCTGGTCAGAGCCGGTATTCAGGTTACCACCGCCAGCGTAGAGGGTGACGGCTGTTTGCAAATCGTCTGTTCGCGGGGAGTAAAGCTACTGGCCGACTACCCGCTGGTTGAGATCGCAGATGAACACTTTGACGCGGTTATTCTGCCCGGCGGCGTCAAAGGCGCTGAATGCTTTCGCGACAGCCCGCTGCTGATAGAACGGCTGCGCCAGACCCATATGAGCGGTAATGTTGTTGCCGCTATTTGCGCCTCTCCGGCCTTAGTGTTGGAGCACCATAAGCTCTTTCCGCTGGGAAATATGTCAGTCAATCCTGACTTCAAGCATCTGATTCCAGAAAATAAGTGGGTTGACCGTCGGGTTACCTACGATGAGCGGGTCAATCTGGTTACCAGTCAGGGAGTTGGTACTTCCATTGATTTCGCGCTAAAGCTGATAGAAGTGCTGGTTAGCCGGGAAAAAGCGGCTCAAGTGGCGCGGCCGCTAATGGTAGCGCCGGGGATTTACGCCTATATCTGATTGCGTACCGGCGTTATAAGCAATAACGCCGGATTTTTATTACGCCTGAGTCCGATAAACCTTCACGTTACTATGGCCCTGCTCAATTAAATAAAGCGCCTGTAGGCGGCTCATTACGCCGCGATCGCAGTACAGCAAATAGGTCTTGGTTTTATCCAGCTCGCTGAATGCGGTTCCCAGCTTATAAAACGGGATTTTTTCGACTTTGACTTGCTCAAGCATCAGTGGGTTACTGTCGGTTTCATCCGGCGCACGAATATCCAGAATCACATCGTTACTGCCAAATGCCGCAACGGTTTCAACTTCCGCTACCTGCTCTTGGGTTTGTTCAGCAATCTGGCGGATATCGATATTAACCGCTTCATTCACTACCCGTTCCAAAATAGAAAAATCAAACTTCGCTTCTTCCGCTTCAATTTTGGCTTTAACCGCTTTAACCGTCGGGCTCTTAGAAATCACACCGCAGTATTCCGGCATAGTTTTGGCAAAATCTTCAGTACCAATTTTGCGCGCCATATCAATGATGTGCTCTTTATCATGAGAAATGAGCGGGCGCAGAATTAAGGTGTCTGAAGCATTATCAATCAGTCGCAGGTTAGTTAATGTCTGGCTGGAAACCTGACCTAGTGCTTCGCCGGTGACCAGCGCCTGAACGCCATAGCGCTCAGCCATGGCTGAAGCGGCACGAACCATCATGCGCTTAAGCACCACGCCCATCTGGCCGTCGTCTACGTTCTCCAGAATTTGTCCGACAACCGGAGCGAAATCTATCGAGATGAAGCGAACCTTATGCGAGCTGCCGAACCGACGCCACAGGTAGTAAGCAACCTGCTTAACGCCGATCTCATGGGCTGCTCCGCCCAGATTAAAGAAACAGTAGTGAACCCGGCAGCCGCGGCGCATCAGCATATAGCTAGAAACCCCAGAGTCAAAACCGCCGGAAATCAACGATAACACGTCTTCCTGAGTGCCGATCGGGAAACCGCCAAGGCCGGGATAGCGGCCCTGAACCATAATCAGGCGATCGCCTTCAATTTCCAGATTCACCGTAACGTCAGGGTGGTTGAGCTTAACTTTGGCCGATTCAATATGTTGGTTTAACCCGCCGCCCACGTAGCGCTCAACGTCTTGGGAGTTAAACTCTTGCTTACCGCGGCGTTTAACCCGCACGCAGAAAGTTTTACCTTCCAACTGATCGCGAAAGTTAGCTAACGTTTGTTCGAAAATATCATGCATATCGGTGTAAGGCGTGTCGTCCACCGCAAGAATGTGGTGAATACCGGGAATTCGCATCAGTTCGTCGCGAATGATCGGGCACTTAGACTGATCTTTGGTGGTGACTTCCAGATGGTCCCAGTGGCGGATAACCGAACACTCTTCATCGTGTAGTCTCAACACGTTGCGGACGCTCCCGGTTAAGATTTTGATAAAGCGCTTGCGTACGGTCACGCTTTTGATAGTAATTTCCGGGAACAGCTTGATGATAAACTTCATGATAGTTGCGAGTACTTACGTAGTTAAGGCGAATGAAAAAGGGTGTTATGGCAACACTGACCATAGCGTTTCTGGGCGGGGAGTATACACCGGGATCGGGGTTTTAGTCACAAAACTTCTGCATCAGCGGGGAAGATTTATCGGGCAATTTATCAGGAATAGCGCCGTTTGTTTCCACGTTTCGCCGCAGAAGAAGCAGGCTTGAAGTTAGCGCGCGCTGCGACGAAAAGTGATATTGGCCTCAGGAGATCAGCTGGAACAAGAGATAGTTAACGTTTTACCCCATTCAGGAGGTAATGCCGCCAGATCGTCATATTCCGGTAATTCTGAATACGGATCCAGCAACCCATGGTGAAGGCGCTTTAATACGCTGACATCATCGCGTTCAGCTGCCTCAATGGCCTGCTGGGCCAGATAGTTACGCAAAATGCGCTTCGGGTTAACCGACTTCATTAGCCGTTGGCGCCGTTCATCGCTCACCTGCTCCGGTTGAATACGCGTGCACCACCGTTGGTACCAACTATCAAACGCCTCGCGGTCGATAAAATCATCGCGCAGGGCAAGCCGTGAGCTACCCTGCTCAACGTCGCTTAACCGGCGGAAAGTGCGGGTATAATCGCGCTTTTCTTTAGCTATCAGGCTAAGCAATTCGTTAAGCAAGTCGTTATCTTGACTATGCTGAGTAAATAGCCCCAACTTAGCGCGCATCTGTTTGCCAAAGGCCGCCACTAATTCAGGCTCATAGGCAGCCAAACCGCGCTGAAGCTGTTCCATGGTCATCAAACCCGACAGCGCATTGGCCAGCTTATGCAAATTCCAGAAAGCGACCGCAGGCTGATTACTAAAAGCATAACGCCCCTGATAATCGCTGTGATTACAGATATAGCCCGGGCTGTAATCATCCAAAAAGCCATAGGGGCCAAAATCAATGGTCAGCCCCAGAATGGACATATTGTCGGTATTCATTACGCCGTGGGCAAAACCCACCGACTGCCACAGTGCGATAAGCCTCGCCGTACGTTCAACAATATCTTTGAACCATAGGAAGTAGCGATCGGGCTCTTGTTCTAGCTCAGGCCAATGGTGCCCAATGGCATAATCGGCCAACTGGCGCACCTGCTCCGGCTGATTCCGATGATAAAAATGTTCAAAATGACCAAAGCGAATATGGCTTTCAGCAACCCGAAGCAGCATTGCTCCTCGCTCAGGCTGCTCACGGAATACCGGATTCTGACTGGTAACAATGGTTAATGCGCGGGTAGTGGGAACGCCCAAATTATGCAGGGCCTCTGAAGCCAGAAACTCACGAATGACCGAGCGTAGCACCGCCCTACCGTCACCCATTCGGGAATAAGGCGTTAATCCGGCCCCTTTCAGATGCCAGTCAACCTTGTTACCGTTACTCAGCAGTTGCTCCCCGAGCAAAATGCCCCGCCCGTCGCCCAATTGCCCGGCCCACGAACCAAACTGATGGCCGCTGTACACCTGCGCCAGAGGCTTCATGCCGGGCAACAGCGTTTCACCGTTCCATAACCCTTGGTTTTCACGGCTAAACAGTGCATCTGTCAGGCCCAGCTCCGCGGCCAGCGGAGCGTTATAATAAAGTAAGCGTGCATCGTTTAGCGGCGTAGGATTCAGTGCGGTATAAAACCCATCCAGCTCATCGTGGTAGGTGTTAACAAATTTCAGCATGATTGGCCTTATCACCCTCGTTCTTTGAATATCTCTCAGTGTAGAACGAGTTACCGTTGATTAACACGGACTGACCGTAGGGGAAATCACTATTTACTCAAAGAATCTGTTTAAACAAAGCGTTATTTGTTTATGCCAGCGGCAAGAATCAATTTATCCAATCAATATCTCTGATACATAGGTAAAAGATGATAATTTCGGACAAGTGCACAAATTCACCCTTATTTATCCTTTGTATGAATTATTTAATGATAAACTGCACGACAGAAACTCTTTTTTCATGCGGTTACCACAACCCGTTAGCACCAACCATCGTGATACATAGTGTTATACTGTGATAACGCTTTCTGCTACTGGTATACCTTCGCAATAGCTTTATACTAGTCCGGTTATTTTAGGTATAGCTAGCGCTATGGTTCAGAACGACAACATTTAATTGAAGCCACTTATATATGCCCAAGATGCCAAAAAAATCGCCTCCGGCAGCCAGTTTTGAAACTGCGCTCGGCGAGTTAGAACAAATCGTTAACCGCCTTGAAACCGGCGAACTTCCGCTAGAAGATGCGCTAAACGAATTTGAGCGCGGTATTCAACTAGCCCGTCAGGGCCAGCAACAGCTACAGCAAGCAGAACAGCGGGTTCAAATACTACTTAACAGCGATCCAGACGCGCCGTTAGTTCCGTTTACTTCGGACGACGCCTAATGCAATCATTCAGCCAACTTCAGTCAGCATACCGCCACCGCGTTAATACTGCGCTTGAGGGGTATATTAACGCTCTGCCTTATAATCAGGCTCCGCTGGTAGACGCGATGCGCTATGGAGCACTGCTAGGGGGAAAGCGTTTACGTCCATTCTTAGTCTACGCTACGGGTGAAATGCTCGGGCTATCGCTAAATAATCTGGACGTTCCTGCCGCAGCGATTGAATGCATTCACGCCTATTCTTTAATCCATGACGATTTACCCGCCATGGATGACGACGATTTACGCCGGGGCCAGCCGACCTGCCATGTCAAATTTGGTGAAGCGCATGCTATTTTGGCCGGTGATGCATTACAAACCTTGGCTTTTTCAATCCTTTGTGATGCCGATATGCCCGCCGTTAGCGTTACCTCTAGGCTAGCTATGGTCAGCGAACTGGCCCTTTCCAGCGGAGCCGCTGGTATGTGTGTAGGCCAGGCGCTGGATTTAGAAGCTGAAAAAAGAAAAATTGATTTATCTGAACTGGAACGGATCCACCGCCACAAAACCGGCGCTCTGATCCGCTCATCTATTCGCTTGGCCGCATTAGCTGCCGGTGAACACGGTAAAGCGGCGCTTCCTCTGCTGGACCGTTACGCTAACGCTATTGGTCTGGCTTTTCAGGTTCAGGACGATATTCTTGATATTGTCGGCGCAACGGAAAAAACCGGTAAACGTCAGGGTGCCGATATTCAACACGAAAAGAGCACCTATCCGGCGCTGCTTGGCCTCGAAAAGGCACAGGAAAAGGCATTGGCCCTGTATCAGGAAGCGATGGATTCACTATCTCTATTAGCTTCACAATCATATAATACCGATTCACTGGAAGCGCTTGCCGGTTTTATTATCGAACGTGATAACTAAGCGGTATTCTTAAGCCCACTATTTAAACGAGTTTTGGATGAGCCTTGATATAACCCAATATCCAACCTTGGCGTTAGTTAATAATCCCGACGATTTACGCCTGATATCAAAAGATAGCCTGCCGAAGCTGTGTGATGAGCTGCGGCAATATCTGCTGAACAGCGTTAGTCGATCCAGCGGCCATCTGGCTTCTGGCCTTGGCACTGTAGAGCTGACGGTGGCACTTCACTATGTCTACAATACGCCATTCGACCATCTTATCTGGGACGTTGGTCATCAGGCTTACCCGCATAAAATTCTGACCGAACGCCGCGACCGTATGCCAACCATCCGCAAAAAAAATGGGCTTCACCCCTTCCCTTGGCGTGAAGAAAGCGAATATGACGTGCTGTCCGTCGGCCATTCTTCAACCTCTATCAGCGCCGGGCTAGGGCTTGCCGTTGCCGCACAGCGCGAAGGCAAAGGCCGTCGTACCGCCTGTGTTATCGGCGATGGCGCGATGACCGCGGGCATGGCCTTTGAGGCCATGAACCATGCCGGAGATATCAAGCCCGACATGTTAGTGATTCTGAACGACAACGAAATGTCGATTTCAGAAAACGTCGGTGCGCTCAATAATCATCTGGCCCAAATTCTTTCCGGCAAGCTTTATTCTTCTCTGCGCGAAAGCGGCAAAATGATGCTTTCCGGCCTACCTCCGATTAAAGAGCTGGTAAAACGCACCGAAGAGCACCTGAAAGGCATGGTGGTACCGGGTACGCTGTTTGAAGAGTTTGGGTTTAACTATATCGGTCCGGTTGACGGGCATGATGTGCAAGCGTTAGTGCAAACCCTGAAAAACATGCGCAGCCTGAAAGGGCCTCAGTTACTGCATATCATGACCAAAAAAGGTAAGGGTTATGCCCCTGCCGAGAAAGATCCGATTGGCTGGCACGGTGTACCTAAGTTTGATCCTGAAACCGGAACCCAGCAAAAAGGCGGCAGTTCACACCCAAGCTATTCTACTATTTTTGGCGACTGGCTATGCGAAACGGCGGCCACTGACGACAAACTGATGGCCGTAACGCCCGCCATGCGTGAAGGTTCAGGCATGGTGCGTTTTTCAAAGGAATACCCAACGCGGTATTTCGATGCCGCCATTGCGGAACAGCACGCGGTCACCTTTGCCGCCGGTCTAGCCATTGGCGGTTTTAAACCCATTGTTGCCATTTACTCTACCTTCTTACAGCGCGGCTACGATCAGGTTATTCATGACGTGGCGATTCAGGGGCTACCGGTGATGTTTGCCATTGACCGTGGCGGCATCGTCGGTGCCGACGGCCCAACGCATCAGGGGGCCTTCGATCTCAGCTTCCTGCGCTGCATTCCCAATATGGTGATTATGGCTCCAAGCGATGAGAATGAATGCCGCCAAATGCTGCATACGGGTCATCACTATCAGGATGGTCCGGTTACCGTACGTTACCCGCGTGGAAATGGAACCGGTGCAGCGCTGGAGCCGTTAGCCATACTGCCTATCGGCAAAGCCAAAGTACATCGCACCGGCGAGAAGCTGGCGATCCTTAACTTCGGTACCTTATTGCCAGACGCGCTGAAAGCTGCCGAACAGTTAAACGCCACCGTTGTGGATATGCGCTTTGTTAAACCGCTCGATCAATCGCTGATTCTGGAGCTGGCACAAAGCCACGATGCCTTTATTACGCTGGAAGAGAACGCCATTATGGGCGGGGCCGGTAGCGGCGTTAACGAGCTGCTGATGGCTAACCGAAAAGCGATTCCGGTACTCAACCTCGGCCTGCCGGATTACTTTATTCCACAGGGCGATCAGGATGAAATTCGGGCCGATCTGGGTCTGGATGCGCAAGGTATCATCAAACAAATCAAAGAATGGTTAGCCAAGTAGGGTCTTAATCACCAAGCCCACAAACAAGAACGGTGAAGAGCGCCCTGCTCCTCACCGTTCGTTCAAGCCTTAGCGCAAATAAACACGGTTAACACACGTCGCTATCCTGCAGATTGCTACCAAAATGGTCAAACCCGTTCAGGTCTAATAATACGGGTTCATTATTGTCACAAATTTGAAAGCCAGTATGTTCAGGCGTAATTTGCCCGATACAGGTGTAAGGCACGCCTAGATCGGCCAATGCGGTATCCATCGCGCCCCGGTTTTCTTCAGGTATGGTGAAGCATAATTCATAGTCTTCCCCACCGGATAACGCCCACGTAAGCGCCTGTTCACGGCTACAGCAAGACCTCAACGCGGGTGACAAAACCAGCTGATCCAAATGGATCTTTGCGCCACATTTACTCGCTTTCAGAATATGCTGTAGATCGGAGATTAATCCATCGGATAAGTCGATAGCCGACGTTGCCAGCTGACGTATGCCTTGCCCCATCAGAATACGCGGCTTAGGCCTGAGATGGCGCTTAACCAAATAGTCGCGGGTCTTTTCATCTTCCACCGTCAGGCGATTTTGTAAAATAGCCAAGCCAGCGGCGCTGTCGCCCGGCCAGCCGGTAACATATATCCAGTTACCGATCTTTGCACCGCTGCGGGTCAGCTCCTTTCCTACCGGGATCCAGCCATTAATGGTCAGAGTCAGGCTAAGCGGGCCTTTGGTCGTATCGCCGCCGATAAGCTGCATACCATAGTAGTCGAGCACGCTAAACAGGCTATCGCTAAACCTTTTCAGCCACTCTTCATTAACCACTGGCAACGTCAGGGCCAAAGAAACCCAGGCAGGATCGGCCCCCATGGCGGCTAAATCACTAAGGTTAACCGCCAAAGATTTATAGCCCAGATCGGCGGGGTCAATGTCAGGAAGGAAGTGGGTGCCGGAGACTAAGGTGTCAGTACTTATGGCTAAATACTGTTTTTCTGAAGGAATCAATAAGGCACAGTCATCACCAATGCCTAAGCGAACGTCTTTTCGGGAGTTACCCTGCCGGTTAAAATAACGGGCAATAACGTCAAACTCACCACATGACATAATAGCAGTACTCCAAACAAACTCAGAAATAAGGCCGGCGGTGCCGTAGTACCTGTCAGTTAAGGGTAATCAACATACTGGAAATGGTAATCGGCTTAGCTATCATCGGTCCATCCCCGTCGTCACCCCTGCGAAAGCCGGGGCCCAGCCTTTAAGCCAAGAGTTAACCTGTTAGCTAAAATCTGGATCCCGTTTTTCAGCGGGATGACGACAGAGAGAATTTTGAGATAATGAGGCAGATTACTCTTTCAAGCATATCCCTTAGCCTTAACTAATTGGCATTACGACAGTGCCAGCCTTATTGAATTGTTACAAACTAGTCTATTAAATCGCGACAAACTATTTCGCATTCCGTACGCGGATACGAGGAACGACTTTATCCAGCACCCCGTTCACAAACTTGTGGCTATCTTCAGCACCAAAGATTTTCGCTAACTCAATTGCTTCGTTAATCACAACTTTATAAGGCACATCTTCACGTTTACTCAGCTCATAAACAGCAACGCGTAAAATTGCTCTTTCAATCTGGCCCAGCTCATCAAGCGTGCGGGACAGGTACGGAGCCATTAGCTTATCCAGTTCACCAGCGTTGGTTGCCGCTCCGGTAAAAAGCTCGCGGAAGTAGGTTAAATCAACGTCTTTGACATCCTGTTCTGTTAAAAATTCTAATTCAACATCGGCGATATCATTTTTGGACAACTGCCAAGAGTATAGCGCCTGAACGGCGCACTCGCGGGCGCGGCGGCGAGCTGCAGGTTTCACGGAATTCCCCTTAAATAGGTCAGACAATCAAATCCAATTGAGCTTATACCTCAAATAATTCGAGTTACACAAACGCAACCAACGCATCGGCAACCAGAAATTTGACGGGTAACATCGCTATTACGATTTGATTGCCTTAATAACATTAATCATTTCTAGCGCAGTCATCGCAGCCTCTGCACCTTTGTTACCGGCTTTAGTTCCGGCGCGTTCGATCGCTTGTTCGATGCTTTCAGTGGTTAATACGCCGAATGAAACCGGGATTTTACCGTTGATAGCAACGTTAGCTAAACCGGTACTTGCACCACCAGCAACGTATTCAAAGTGAGCGGTACCACCACGAATTACGGTTCCTAATGCAATAATAGCATCATACTTATTGGTGTCAGCCAGCGTTTGAGCGGCTAAAGGTAGCTCATAAGCGCCAGGAACCCAAACAACGGTAATATTTGAATCAGAAACCTGACCAATACGTTTTAATGCATCAATAGCCCCTTCAAGCAGGCTATCGTTAATAAAATTGTTAAAGCGAGCAATAACAATAGCAACGCGAGCCTGCGGTGCAGCAACAATACCTTCGATAACGTTCATAAAAGCATTTCCTTGGTTTATTGATTCAATAGCCCGACAAGGGGGCGGATTCTATCATATTCTTTTGGCTGCCGCGCTTTGGATTTGCTCCTCCGGGCAGAATTAGTCAGATTACGATTGGGGTAATAAGCTTAACCGTATGTCATCACCAATTTGCCGCACCTCTTTTAAGGTAAATACCGGCGCCTGAGACAGCGTATTTAGTCCGGGCAGTTTACATAATCCCAGCGCATCATCCCCTAACAATTTTGGTGCAATATATAAAATTAATTCATCAACCAGACCCGCCTGCAGCAAAGCACCCGCCATAGTTGGGCCAGTTTCAGCCCAGACGGTATTAATCTGGCGTCGGCCTAATTGCATCATTAATACAACCAGATCGATACCGGCGTTGTGGGCAGGAATAACCAACTGTTCAACGTTAGCGGGCCAGGCTTCATCACTTTTTTCAGTTCGCACCAGCAAGATGTCACCGGCGAGAGAAAACAGGTGAAAATCAGGGGTAATCCGGTTATTACCGTCAAGAATAACCCGCAAAGGCTGGCGTAAATCAGCTTCATGATACTGCTGGCGAATTTGGCTATCCAATGCGCTCCAACGCACGTTTAATGACGGATTATCGGCTAATACCGTTGCGCTGGTGCTCAAAATAGCCGAGCTTTCTGCCCTGAATTGCTGAACGTCGGCTCTTGAGGCGCCAGAGGTTATCCACTGGCTTTCACCCGAAGCCATAGCGGTTTTACCGTCCAAAGAGGCGGCAAGCTTAAGCTGGAGATAAGGAAAGCCGGTGCGCATGCGTTTAAAAAAACCACGGTTAATGGCTTCCGCTTCCGCCATCATCAGGCCGTGCTCAACCTCAATTCCGGCCTGCCGCAGCAGAAATAGCCCTCGTCCGGCGACTTCCGGGTTCGGGTCTTGCATAGCGGCAACAACCCGAGAAACGCCGGCGTTAATCAGGGCTTCGGCACAGGGGGGGGTACGGCCGTGATGGCTACAGGGTTCCAGCGTGACATAAGCCGTTGCGCCGCGAGCTTTATCGCCAGCGATGCGCAAAGCATGAACTTCAGCGTGGGGTTCACCGGCGCGAAAATGAAACCCTTCACCAACCACTTCATCGTTACGAACTAAGACACAGCCGACGTTGGGGTTTGGTGACGTGGTAAAACGACCAGACCGCGCAAGCTCCAGCGCCCGGGCCATATAGAAGGCATCATTTTGCATTAGCGTATTTAGTCCTGCAGTTTTGCAATCTCTTCACCAAACTCACGAATATCTTCAAAGCTACGATAAACGGAGGCAAAGCGAATATAGGCTACTTTATCCAGTTTTTTCAGCGCGTCCATCACTAGGTTTCCAACCGTAGAGGCAAGCACTTCTCGCTCACCGGTAGCCCTTAGCTGTGATTTAATATGGCTGATGGCCATTTCGATATCGTCAGAATTCACCGGGCGTTTCTCTAATGCTTTGAGCATGCCCCGGCGTAATTTCGCTTCATCAAAAGGCTCACGGATCTCATTACTTTTAATGATGCGTGGCATAACCAGCTCAGCGACTTCAAAGGTAGTAAAACGCTCATTACAATCCAAACATTGGCGGCGACGGCGAACCTGTGATCCCTCACCAACTAAACGTGAATCAATCACTTTAGTATCAACCGCAGCACAAAATGGGCAATGCATAACGTCTCCTGAAATTATTCATGAACCAAAGGTGCAACTATTATTTAACTAGCATTCTAAACGGCTACGCACAATAGTGATATACCTAGCCCATTTGAAAATGGACTTTAATAGTGATTCTCCGCAGGACTATCCGTGCGTAAAGTAAAAAAGCCGGAACAATTCCTCTGAGTTGGTCCGTTTATTACCCTGAGCGACGGATATGTACCTGCCGATTTTACGGGCACAGGAATACGCCAGATTGTCTCTCTAACGCCCACAAAAAAGCCCTCAACTAAGAGGGCTTATGATTCAAACAATTATCGCCATTAAGGCAAGATCGAAGGCTGATCTGCACCCTCTTTCTCTACTTTTTGCGTCAGCATATGTTCACGTTTAACACCCAGTTTAAGCGCCATAAATGCAGCAACCCAAATAGATGAAATAGTTCCCAGCAGGATACCAATGGCTAATGACTCCGAGAAGCCTTTAAGCATTTCGCCGCCGAAGAACAGTAGACACAGTACGGCCAGCATCGTTGTACCTGAGGTCATCAACGTACGGCTCAGCGTCTGGGTCAGTGAAACGTTCATAATTTCATAAGACGTACCGCGACGGATCTTACGGAAGTTCTCACGTATCCGGTCAAATACCACGATAGTATCGTTGAGGGAATAACCGATAATTGACAACATTGCCGCAACGATGGTCAGGTCAAGCTCGCGTTGGAAAAGCGAAATTATGCCGAGCGTAATCACCACGTCGTGAACCAGTGCAAATACGGCACCAGCGGCCAAACGCCATTCAAAGCGGAAGCCAACGTAAATCAGAATACACAGTAAACAAACGATAATTGCCATCAGGCCCGACTCAGCCAGCTCAGCACCAACGCTAGGGCCAACAAACTCGATACGCTTAACTACCGCGCCCTGATCTGCGTTCTGATGAACAATCTCAAGCACCTTAGTGCTTAGCTGATTGCTGTTCATTCCTTCGATAGGCGCTGTACGAATCATTACGTCGCGCGTGCTACCAAAGTTCTGAACTACCGGATCTTTAAAGCCTTGCTGATTTAACTCGTTGCGGACTTTTTCTAGGTCGATCGGCTGAGTCAGCCCGACCTCAATAACCGTACCGCCGGTAAAATCCAGACCCCAATTAAACCCTTTCACGCCCATCACAACAAATGACAGAACGACTAAGATCATTGAGACAACGAAAGCGGCATTACCCACGCGCAGGAAGTCATACACTCTCCGGCCATGGTTAAGCTGCTCTACTTTATATTCCTCTGCCACAACAGGCTCCTTAAATAGACAGCTTAGAAATGCGCTTGCCACCGTAGATTAAATTAACAATGGCTCGGGTACCAACAATCGCAGTAAACATTGATGTTAATACGCCGATAGACAGAGTAATCGCAAATCCTCGAATCGAACCGGTACCAACAGCATACAGAATGGCGGCGGTAATTAGGGTTGTCAGGTTAGCATCTAGAATACTGCTAAATGCGCCGTTATATCCCTCATGAATAGCCTGCTGCACGCTGCGGCCATTCTTCAGCTCTTCTTTTATTCGTTCATTGATCAGTACGTTTGCATCCACCGCCATACCGACCGTTAGTACGATCCCGGCAATGCCCGGCATACTTAACGTAGCCCCCGGTAACATCGACATAATACCGACAATCAGGATAACGTTGACCAACAGAGCCGCACTCGCCATCAGACCAAAGAAGCGATACACGATCAGCATAAAGATCACAGAAGCCATCAGCCCCCAGAAGCACGCTTCCAGACCTTGGGTAATATTCTGCTGACCTAAAGAAGGACCAATTGTACGTTCTTCAACAATCTGAATTGGCGCAATCAACGCACCGGCACGTAGCAGTAATGACAGCTGACGGGCTTCCGTCGCGTTATCAATTCCGGTAATGCGGAAGCTGTTAGCCAAACGAGACTGAATAGTGGCAACGTTAATGACTTCTTCATGCTTTTCAAGGACTGAACGACCGTTAGCATCTTTTTTACCGCTGTCTTTATACTCAACGAATAGCGTGGCCATATTTTTGCCAACGCTATCTTTGGTGTAATCAGACATGATATTACCACCGGCGCTATCAAGAGAGATGTTCACCTGAGGGCGGCCATACTCATCGGCGCTGGAAGTAGAATCGGTAATATGGTCACCGGTTAGAATCACTTTCTTCAGTAACACCACCGGAGAGCCGTCACGACGGTATTTAACCTCTGACTTACTGCGGTCACGACCATTTAGAACAGACTGAGCATCAATATTGGTGTTTACAGCCCGGAACTCTAAGGTTGCCGTTGCGCCAAGAATTTCTTTAGCGCGGGCGGTATCCTGAATACCTGGCAGTTCAACCACGATACGTTCGGCTCCCTGACGCTGCACGACAGGTTCAGCCACGCCCAATTGATTCACACGGTTACGTAAGATATTCACGTTTTGCTGTACCGCATATTCCCGGGCTTCGCTTAAGCGTTGTTCGGTCATGGTTGCGGTAAAGGTATTTTTATCACCGGTGGTAAAAATTAAATCACGATGACGCGGAGTCAGGTAGTCAATCGCTTGAGAGAGGCTATCTGCATCGCCAAAGCGTGCGACAACGCCACCATCATTGCTTTTGACCACTTCGGCATAGGCAATGCCTTTCGCGTGCAATTCGCTTTCAATTGAATCCTGAGTTTGTTCTTGCAGCTTAGACATGGCGGTTTCCATATCCACTTCCATTAAGAAGTGAACGCCACCGCGCAGGTCCAGCCCCAATTTCATAGGGTCAGCACCAATGGCCTGTAACCAATGAGGGGTCGCGGGCGCAAGATTAAGCGCAATAATAAAATTATTGCCCAGCGCTTCAGCCAATACTTCCTGAGCGCGTAACTGAACATCGGCGCTATTAAAGCGGATCAGCAGAGAGCCAGTACTCTCTAAAACTGACGATTTAATATCGATGTTCTGTTTTTGTAAGACATCTTCAACTTGACCCAGCGTAGTACTACTGGCGGCGACTCCGCGCGCACCAGTAATTTGAACGGCCGGATCCTCACCATAAAGGTTAGGAAGTGCATAAAGCAAGCCTATGCCGATAGCAAAGACCAGCATCAGATACTTCCATAAAGGATAACGGTTTAACACAATAGTTTCCCTTCGGGAAAATCAAAAAACATAGCGCATCTTAGAGCGCTTTCATCGTGCCTTTTGGCAATACGGCAGCAACGAAATCCCGTTTAATTGTAACTTCAGTGGTATCGTTCAGCGCGATCACAATGTAACCGGTGTCAGATACTTTAGTTACGCGGCCTAGTAAACCACCGGTAGTCAACACTTCGTCACCTTTACCAATGGAGGCCATCAGGTTTTTATGCTCTTTGGCCCGCTTTTGCTGTGGACGCAGAATCATAAAATAGAAAATCAGACCAAATACGGCCAGCATAGCGATCATTGGTATTGGGCCCTGCGCCGAAGCAGGACCAGCAGAAGCGACTGCGTCAGAAATAAACAGACTCATTAAAGAGATTCCTCATTTGTTATGTGAATTAATTAGCTAAAGGTGGAACAGTTTTACCAATACGACCATAAAAATCTGAAACAAAGTGCTCTAATGTACCCTGCTCAATAGCGTCGCGTAAACCCGCCATTAAACGCTGGTAGTATCTGAGGTTATGAATCGTATTTAACCGGGCACCCAGAATTTCATTACAGCGGTCAAGATGATGCAAATAGGCCCGACTATAATTGCGGCACGTATAGCAATCACAGTGTTCATCGAGCGTTGACGTATCATCTTTATGTTGAGCATTACGGATTTTAACCACACCATCGGTAACAAACAAATGTCCGTTACGCGCATTTCGGGTCGGCATCACACAATCAAACATATCAATACCACGCCGCACGCCTTCAACCAAATCTTCAGGTTTACCAACACCCATCAGGTAACGCGGTTTGTCAGCCGGAATTTGAGGACAAACATGCTCAAGAATGCGGTGCATATCCTCTTTTGGCTCACCGACGGCCAAACCGCCAACAGCGTAACCGTCAAAGCCGATATCTACCAGCCCTTTTACCGATACATCGCGTAAATCTTCGTATACGCTGCCCTGAATAATACCAAACAGCGCGTTGTTGTTATTTAGCTCATCAAAACGAACCCGACTACGTTTAGCCCAGCGTAATGACATTTCCATTGAACGTTTCGCATAGTCCCAGTCGGCGGGGTATGGCGTACATTCATCAAAAATCATCACGATGTCAGACCCCAAATCGTATTGGATTTCCATCGATTTTTCAGGGCTAAGAAAGATAGCATCACCGTTAATCGGGTTGCGGAAGTTCACGCCTTCTTCAGTAATTTTACTGATATCACCCAGACTGAACACCTGAAAGCCGCCTGAATCCGTTAAGATCGGGCCATGCCAGTTCATGAAATCATGCAGGTCGCCATGTTTACGCATGATGTCCTGACCCGGGCGTAGCCACAGGTGGAAAGTGTTACCGAGCAGAATTTGTGCACCGGTTTCGGTCACCTCTTCCGGTGTCATACCTTTAACCGTGCCGTAAGTACCCACGGGCATGAATGCTGGGGTTTCTACTACACCGCGTTCGAAAACTAAACGCCCGCGTCTGGCGCGCCCGTCCGTTGTTTGTAGTTCAAACTTCACTTAAAACCTCCGCCACCAGAAAAACAGTCTGGAGCTTGTTTTGGCTAATTATAATTCCCGCTGGGGAATTTCATTTATCGCATCAGGATTACGCGTAATAAACATCGCATCACCATAGCTAAAGAAACGGTATTTCTTCTCGACTGCCTGCCGATAAGCGCGAAGCGTGTTGGCATAGCCAGCAAAGGCCGAGACCAGCATAATCAGCGTTGATTCAGGCAGGTGAAAGTTCGTAATCAGGGTATCAACAATTTTGAACTGATAGCCCGGATAAATAAAGATACAGGTGTCACCGAAAAACGGTTCAAGCAGACTATTTTTTGTCGCCTGAGCCGCACTCTCTAAAGAACGTACTGAAGTCGTACCGACGGCAATCACTTTATTGCCTCGGGATTTACAGGCCAACACCGCGTCAACCACGTTTTGTGGCACCTCGACGTATTCGGAATGCATAACGTGTTGTTTAATATCATCAACGCGAACTGGCTGAAAAGTCCCGGCACCAACGTGCAGAGTGACAAATGCCATCTCAATGCCTTTATTGCTCAACGCATCGAGCAATGGCTGATCAAAATGCAAACCGGCCGTTGGCGCAGCAACGGCACCGGGGCGTTCGCTATACACCGTTTGATATAGCTCGCGGTCTGACTCTTCATCAGGACGGTCGATATACGGCGGCAGTGGCATATGCCCGGCCGCATTTAAAATGGTCAGTACGTCACGCCCATCGTCAAAGCTCAGTTCAAACAGCGAATCGTGACGGGCAATCATGGTAGCCGGAATAGACTCATCGTCGCCCAATAGCAACCGCGTTCCGGGCTTAGGCGATTTTGATGCCCGAACGTGGGCCAGAACTCTGCGATCGTCTAACACTCGCTCAACCAGTACTTCAACCTTACCGCCGCTGGCCTTACAGCCAAATAGCCGCGCCGGGATCACTCGAGTGTTGTTAAACACCAGCAAATCGCCGGGCTCAAGCTTATCAAGCACGTCGGTAAAAATATCGTCAGACAATGAACCACTGATGCCATCAAGCGACAATAAACGGCAAGCGCTCCGCTCGGCCTGAGGGTATCGGGCGATGAGAGACTCTGGAAGTTCGAATGAAAAATCAGTAACGCGCATGGGTTTTCAAATCTCAAAAAACAAGCGGCCTAGTCTAGAGCCACTTGGATAAGGCTGCAACTAATAAGGCAACAAAAACGTAATATTAGCTACCCAAAATCATTTAAATTGCAGGAAGACGGCCAACGCATCTGCAACGTAAAGTATGGCGGGTATAACAAGAAAAACGGCTAATTCTGGCAGATTACACTATAATGCAGGACATGAATTTTCTAGCCCACCTTCATCTTGCCTCTTTGGCCGAAAGTTCCCTGTTAGGGAACGTACTTGCCGACTTCGTTCGCGGAAACCCAGAGGCCAACTATTCCGGCGACATTGTCAGCGGCATCAGGCTACATCGTCGAATAGATAAGCTCACCGATAGCCTAGAGCCAGTAAAACAGGCGCGAAGCCTGTTTAGCGTTCAAAATTATCGGGTTGCACCCATTGCCCTCGACGTTCTCTGGGATCACTTTCTCTCGCGGCACTGGGCAAAAATGGAACCTAAAATAGCCTTAACTGACTTTATTCAATGCGCTCAGGACTCCATTACCCCCTCTCTTCCCTCTACGCCTGAAGATTTTCAGCATATGAACCAATATCTCTGGAGAGAGCGCTGGCTGGAACGCTATGCCGAACTGCCGTTTATTGATAATACGCTAAAGCGCATGGCCGCCAGACGCCCCAAGCTTAGCGCGCTGGGGGAATGCATTTTGGATATTCAGCAAAACTATACTGATTTAGAAGCGATATTTTTTCAGTTCTATCCAGAAATGGCTAATTTAGCCAAAACAAAAAACTTATGATCGGGTTATCAGCTTAAATCTCGGTACTAACGTAAATTAGCGTATAGCGGCTTTACTGCATCATCGGCCTTGAGTAGGGTTAACGCCTTAGGTGAGCAAGATATTCGTTGATAGGTAAAAGCTATCTCATCAATCGGCCATATATCTTTGCAGCTAAAGCTTATCGCCCTATACTGGCACACAATTTCGAACAATCACTCATTAACCTATTATAGACAGGAGAGTTATTATGGTACTGGTTACTCGCCAAGCCCCTGATTTTACCGCCGCAGCCGTTCTTGGTAACGGTGAAATCGTCAACGATTTCAATTTTAAAAACCACCTGAATGGCAAGCCAGCCGTCCTGTTCTTCTGGCCAATGGACTTTACTTTCGTATGCCCATCAGAGCTGATTGCCTTTGATCACCGTTATGATGAATTCAAAAAGCGCGGCGTTAACGTTGTTGGCGTTTCCTTTGACTCTGAGTTCGTTCATAACGCATGGCGTAAAACCCCGGTAGACAACGGCGGCATCGGCGAAGTGCAATACGCAATGGTTGCTGACAGTAAGCGTGAAATTCAACAGGCTTACGGTATTGAACACCCAGAAGCTGGCGTGGCATTACGCGGTTCTTTCTTAATCGACAAAAACGGCGTTGTTCGTCACCAGGTTGTTAATGACCTGCCGTTAGGCCGTAATATTGACGAAATGCTGCGTATGGTTGATGCACTGCAGTTCCACGAAGAGCATGGCCAAGTTTGCCCTGCACAGTGGGAAAAAGGCAAAGAAGGTATGGATGCTGCACCGGAAGGCGTAGCTAAATATCTTTCTCAGAACGCAGCTAAACTGTAATTCTGAACCAACAAGTCTTTAAAAAGCCGCTTACAGCGGCTTTTTTTATGGGCATTGTCTAATGCTTTAATGTATATGCTTAGTTCTGCGATAGACAAAGCGCTTCCTCTAGCTCCTCTAAATCATTCCCAACAACAAAAAACCCCGGAGATCTTTCAATCGCCGGGGCTTTCGACATCATAAGTTAGCTAATTAGTCAGCGGTTGTTATCGCTGTTTGTTACCGGCAATCGCCTTACGCAAATAGTAAGCCACGACTAACAGTACAATCCATGCCAGACCAACATACAGCGAAACGCTGGTCTTAGGAGAGTAACCAATCAGGCCGATAATCCCGAACAGGAACACTAACGCAACGGCGGAAGTGGTTATGCCACCGCGCAGCGGGAAGTCTAATTCGGCTATCTGCTTTGGCGTAAGCTTACGACGAAAACCAATTTGCGACAGCAGGATCATAATCCATACCCAGACGGTGGCAAAGGTAGCCAGCGACGCAATAATAACAAAGACGTCTTCAGGAATAATGTAGTTCAGGTACGCCGCAAACAGTAATCCAACCATCATAAACAGTACGGTTACCCAAGGCACGCCACGTTTAGATACTTTGGTAAACACCTTCGGCGCATGGCCTTGTTCAGCCATGCCAAACAGCATACGCCCTACGCCAAATACGTCACTGTTAATCGCCGATAGCGAAGCGGTGATCACCACAAAATTCAGAATGCCCGCCGCAGTTTTAATGCCTAAGTTTTCAAAGGTTAAAACAAACGGACTACCGTGGGTACCCACTTCGTTCCATGGGAAAATCGACATAATGACAAACAGCGTTCCCACATAGAAAATCAGAATACGGAAAGGAACCGAGTTAATCGCTTTAGGAATGGTCTTTTTCGGGTCTTCAGCCTCACCGGCCGTAATACCAATAATTTCAATACCGCCGTAGGCAAACATCACCATCTGTAACGACAGAACCATACCGACAACGCCGTTGGCAAAAAATCCACCGTTAGCCCATAGGTTGTGAATACCGGTAGGTTCTCCCTGATTGCCAAAGCCCCAAACGATAATGCCGATGCCCGCCACGATCATAATGATGATGGTGGCAACTTTAATAAAGGATAGCCAGAATTCAAACTCGCCGAACACCCGGACATTAACCAGATTAATCGCACCGATAATTAACACGATGCTAAGCGACCAGACCCAAAGTTCGACGTTAGGGAACCAGAAGCTCATGTAAAAGCCAAACGCAGTAACGTCAGCAATCGCAACGATTAATATCTCAAAGCAGTAGGTCCAGCCGGTAATATAGCCAGCCAGAGGGCCTAAATAGTCTTGAGCATAACGAGAGAAGGAGCCTGCCTGAGGATTATGAACCGACATTTCCCCCAGCGCGCGCATAATGATAAAGGCAAAAATGCCGCCTATCAGATAAGCCAGTAAAACGCTCGGCCCGGCCATTTGGATTGCACCTGCAGAACCATAAAACAGCCCGGTTCCGACAGCTGAACCCAGTGCCATAAAGCGAATATGACGGGCCGTTAACCCTCGTTTAAGCCTGTTGGTTTGTTTTTTCATGCCGTTTTCCATGCAATAGTTACTCGTTTTTTCTCGTTATAACGCCGCAGAGACTATCCGCGACGCCTTTTTATACCCATGAATCAGTGCGACTCGGTACTGGTCGTTTCAGCAAACTCAGGCATAACTCGATCGGCAATAGCCGCAATAACCAGCACGGCAATGGCAAATGGGAGCCAAGTTAACCCCTGTTGAGCGCCGGGAACCTGCTCGAACTGGTGTAATACCCAAGCAAACTTTTGCTGTTGAGCGGGAAGCCCGCCGTTCCATACCGGCAAAAACTCCGCCAATGCAGACGCCTTAATGCCGTCCAAAATACCGATCAGCGATGTTACCAGCATCACCGGTATCATTATACGACTTTCAGAACGCCACATACGGCTGGTAAAACTTAACACAACCAGCGCAATACAAGGTGGATAAATGGCGGTTAATACCGGAGTGGAGAATTTAATTAAGTGGCTTAAGCCTAAGTTCGATACCACCATGGAGAAAATTGCCAATATGAACACGAGCTGGCGGTATGTCAGTGGAACCAGCTTAGAAAAGAACTCAGCGCAGGCGCAGGTCAGGCCGATAGCCGTTACCATACAGGCAACAAAGATCAGAATGGCTAAAAACAGGCTGCCGTAAATACCAAAGGTTTGCTGAATATAGGCATGGAGAATTTCAGCGCCGTTAGTTGCATCAGGCACCAAAGAACCGCTGGTTGCGCCCAAATTAAACAGGCTCAGGTACACCAGAGTCAGCCCTACGCCGGCAATTAGCCCTGCAATAATAGTGTATCGGGTCAACAAACGCGTACTGGTTATACCTCGAGAACGGGCCGC
Source organism: Budvicia diplopodorum (assembly GCF_009800925.1). GTDB lineage: Bacteria > Pseudomonadota > Gammaproteobacteria > Enterobacterales > Enterobacteriaceae > Budvicia > Budvicia diplopodorum. The sequence continues at coordinate 537,950 of NZ_WOYF01000001.1, forward strand.
ATTAACGATAACAATACCAAATACCAAAGCGCCCAGCGTATCCATCGTCAGATACCCTTCAACGAATCCTTTAGAAAATGGAATTCGTTGATAGATATCAAGCGCCGGCAGAGGGTGCCCGGCTGACCAAAACAGCGCGGCCAGACCCAACACAGCCAAAGAAATTATTTTTATCGGTGCCAGAAAACGCCCCACTGAATCCAGCAGCTTGCCGGGATAAAGCGAAACTAAAATCACCAATGCAAAATAGACTAGGCTATAGATAAACAGAGACAATTCACTATTGCCGAATAGCGGCGCAATGCCAAGCTCGAAGGATACGGTGGTGGTGCGCGGCGTAGCAAACAAAGGCCCGACGGCAAGATAACAGATGGTCGCCAGTACCAGACCGGCCGTTTTGCCAATCGGAGAACTCAACGCTTCCACACCGCCGCCAACCCGGGCAAGCGCGATAACGGTAATAACCGGCAATCCCACCGCGGTAATCAAAAAGCCTACCGAGGCTATCCAGACGTTTTCACCGGATTGTAAACCGACCATCGGAGGGAAAATGATATTGCCTGCGCCAACGAACAGGGCAAACGTCATAAAGCCCAGCGCAATAATATCTCTTGGGGTTAAGTATTTCATAGGTAACCGTAATTAGTATCTATCTACAGTGAAGTTGCATTAAGCAATATGCATAAAAAATAGCCGCTCATTGGCACGCCAAACGGCGCGTTAAAGGACAGAGCCGTTAACCGCGGCGCTAAGTAAACACAATAACCCCGATGAAATACAAGTCCAAATCGCCACCACAATACAATTAACCAAACAAACACAAAATTACGGTCACATTACCAGAATATACAGAACAAAATTCTGATATTCGATAAAGCTATCGTCCAGATTTTAACCGATAATGTTATGAGATATTTCTATTCCTATGATAATCAATTTCTATCAGAATAACGTCACGCCCATAGGCATCTAACCCACTCAGCGATAGCCGAACGCTATTAAAAATATCTAACGGTCTAATTGAGAGGAATCCATTATCAACTTGATTCACACTAAGGTCGTTAACAATCAGGTATTCACCATCGTATTTAAATAAAAACTAACGGCAAATATACGGGAAGGTAAGAAATGAAATTGAAATCCCTGCGCTGGAGCGATGATTTCATGTATCAGACCATACTGAATCACGATAAAAGCTACGATGGTAAGTTTTTAACCTGCGTGAAATCGACCGGAATTTATTGCCTCCCCTCCTGCCCGGCACGAAAACCGCTGTTGAAAAACATCCGTTTTTTGTCCACACAGCAAGAAGCAGTTGCCGCCGGTTTTCGCATTTGTAAACGTTGCCGCCCTGACCTGTTCTATCGGGGAGAACATCCCGATCGTCATTTGTTCAGCGAGATGTTAATACGTATTCGCTCACGTCCCGATGAGATCAAAAACGTGACGATATTGGCAAAAGTCTGCGGTATCAGCACCACAAAGCTCAATGAGCTAGTGCGTATCCATGCCCATCGGTCACCCGCAGAGCTACTTAGCAGAGAACGTATTACCGCCGCCTGCCAGCGCTTAATTAACACCAATGAACGGGTTCTCGATATTGGCCTGTCTGTCGGATTCGATAGCGAAGCGAGCTTTCATCGTCAGTTTTTATCGCAAACGGCCATGACGCCCAACGCCTACCGCCTTCTACGGGAATCCAGCGGTTTTACGCTTAAGCTACCGGCTGATTTCTCAGCGCCGGATATCTGGCGTTACCACCTGCGCGACCGTGATAGCCTGTCGGAGCGACTGGAAAATCAAACGTTCAGTAAAGGACTGTGGGTTGAGGGTAAGCCCGTACTTATTCACCTAACGATTGACGATAACGGAGCACATTGCCGCTGGGAAACCTCCGCCAGTCAGCGGTTGGAAAATAGGCTCACCGAAGGGGAAATTATCCACCAACAGGTGATGCGCCTGTTGGGCTTAAATACCGATATCAGCGGCTTCCGGGGATTAGCTAAATCTAATAATCATATTGCGAAATTACTCGCTGTTTCTGAGCCTAAAAATATCTATGTCCCTTTAACCGCAACGCCTTTTGAAGCGCTGACATGGGCAATTATTGGTCAACAAATCAACCTGACGTTTGCCGCCACGCTCAGGCAGGCTCTCATTAAACTTGCTGGCCCTGAAATACCCGGCAGCAGCCTAAAGATGCATCCGACCCCGGTAGAAATCGCTCAGTTAGCGCCTCAACAACTGAGCGATATTCGTTTCTCTCGGGCTAAATCAGAATATTTAATTACGGCGGCTAAAGCCATCATGAGCGGTGAGCTGAACTTTGATGAATTAGAATCAGGATCGGCGGTGGTCGCAGAAGAAAAATTGTGCAAACTCAAAGGAATTGGCCCATGGACTGCCCGTTATACGTTAATGCGCGGTATGGGATTTGCTGACTGCGTTCCCGTCGGCGACAGCGGTCTACATACTGCGCTACAGCAGTTTTATCAACTCGATGCGCGCCCTACGGCAGCGGAGGCCGAGCGCTTAATGCAGCCCTTTATTCCTTTCCGTACGTTAGCAACGGCTTACTTATGGGAGAGCCTAAGGAAAAAACATGAGACAGAAAACTAATACGTTAAAGAACGCGGCCGTCATCGGTATATTCAATAGCAAATTTGGCCCGATATCCGCCGGGTTAGACCATTGCGGTAATCTCATGCGGCTATCGTTCCATACGGAGAAAGACTTGGAGTGGGCAAGGCTAACCGGCGTGGCCCGCGATGATTCTCAGGTTGAGTTCATTGCCCGCCAGATCCATGAATATGAACAGGGCCAACGGATTGAGTTTGATATACCGCTACGGCTGCAAGGTACTGCGTTTCAAATGAGAGTCTGGCAGGAATTGAGTAAAATCCCCTTCGGCGAGACTATCAGCTATCTCACGCTGGCCACCCGGGTTGGTAACCCTAAAGCGTCCAGAGCGGTTGGTGGAGCCAATGGATCTAACCCGATCAGTCTGATTGTTCCCTGCCATCGGGTTATCGGTAGTAACGGCTCCCTGACCGGCTATGAAGGGGGAATTCCCATTAAACAAAAGCTATTGGCCTTTGAAAAAGGGACGGAATAAGCCGTCCTGGCTGTGCTAAAATCGCAGGCGCTCGGGATTTAGCCCAAGCGCCTGCGATAAGGGTTCCCATGGTCAAAACGCTGTTACTGTTCTTTGCCACGGCACTGGCTGAGATTATCGGATGTTTTCTTCCCTACTTATGGCTAAGAAAGTCAGCCACCGTCTGGCTATTACTGCCGGCTGCGGCAAGCCTGACGATATTTGTTTGGCTACTTACGCTACATCCGGCGGCCAGCGGAAGAGTCTATGCGGCCTACGGTGGAGTTTATGTTGCGACTGCATTAGTTTGGCTTAGGGTCGTGGATGGCGTAAAGCTGTCAATAGTTGACTGGCTAGGGGCAGGAATCGCACTCATCGGCATGCTGATTATTGTGTCAGGCTGGCGAACGTAGCCGCGCAGCCTGCGATGTTATTACGGGCTAACCCATGCAATTTATCACTGTAAGCTTTTAAGCATCAGTATTTCACATGCGTGATGACCACTGTCGCCAATCCGTTGATTAACCAATTCAAACCCCAGAGACTGGTACAACGTTATCGACTCTTTTAGTTCGGCGGTGCTCTCGAGGTAGCAATCGCGATAGCCTTCCTGACGGGCAAACTCCAGCGCACTGACTATCATACGCCTGGCGATCCCCATTCCCCTGACCGAAGGAAGAAAGTAGAGCTTTTGCAGTTCACAGTAGCCGTCCTGCATGGGGGCAATACCAACGCCGCCGGACACCACGCCGTCGAGCTCAACTACCCAATAGCCGCTTCCTTTCTGACTGTATACTTCTGATAACTGATACAAACTTGGATCGGAAAAGCTAAACCCTTCACGATCCAGCAAACCATATTCGCCAAATACTGCCAGTATAATTTCGGCAATAGCCATGTTATCACGGGCTTCAATATGACGAATGGTAATGGTTCTTTCGGCCTGCTTAGTCACGCTTCGAATAGCCGATAGGTATTTCTTCATCGACTGCACGATCGCGTCATATTCAGTACTATCTAACTGCCGGATTATCTTAGCGCTATAGGCATTCGTTTTATCGTTCAAATCAGCCAACTGCAGGCGCCCCTCGGCGGTTAACTGACTAATGATGCTTCGCCCGTCATCAGGGTTAGGCAACGATTCAACTAATCCCTCCCGTTTCAAACTCTGCAACATTCGGCTGACGCTAGATTTATCAATTTTAAGTATTGATGACAGCGCTAGCCCGCTCAGCGGCTCATCATTCAGTTCAATCAGACAGTGGGCCTGTAGGGGAGATAAACGCGTTCCACTCACCGATTTATCCATAACTCCTAACTCTCTGACTAACTGACGGGACAGGCAGCGCAGTGCTTTTGGTTCCATCGTCACCTCTGATAATAGTTAATAGCAACTTAATTTAGTTAACATAAACAACCAAATCAAGAGGCATCTCAATAATAAAATATATATCGAGAAGCTAATCGCAATAAACTGCTTATCTCTCCGTGAAAAATCAGATATAACCATAAAGCCTGCTTTCGCCCGTCATTTTCCTGCGTTACGCACTGAGGAGCCACCGATGCCAGATATCGCTCATCTTGCCGCTTTTGCTTTATTATCTTTAGGCATGGCGTTAACGCCCGGCCCAAACATGTTGTATCTGATTTCCCGTTCTATTTCTCAGGGGCGGGCAGCAGGGCTAATATCTCTAATTGGCGTTGCCGTCGGCTTTGTGTTTTACATGCTCTGTGCCGCTTTTGGCATCACAACCTTGATGATGGCCGTTCCCTATGCCTATGACGCCTTGAAAATATGCGGCGTCGCCTATTTGCTCTATCTGGCGTGGCAGGCAGTAAAACCCGGCGGGCGCTCACCGTTTCAGGTTAAGAATCTTCCTAAAGACAGCCCTAGAAAGCTGTTTATGATGGGGTTTATTACCAACCTGTTTAATCCTAAAATCGCCATTATGTACGTATCGCTAATGCCACAATTTCTGGTGCCAAATCATGGCAGCATCCTGACTCAATCACTAGCACTAGGATCGATTCAGATTATTATCAGCGTTACCATTAATGCCATTATCGCCATGACCGCCGGTTCTATTGCCATTTTTCTAACCGGAAGACCGGCTTGGGTAGTGATTCAGCGCTGGGTAATGGGCACCGTTTTGGCAGGGCTCGCCGTACGAATGCTATTCGAAAGCAGGAAATAGCTCATTGACCGTGAAGCGTTGATAGAAGTGCTCATGGGAATTGATTATCTGGTCTATATTTAAGGTAACTAAGACAACGATATCTCACGGAGTTTCCATGAAAAAAATATTACTTGTCTCTTTATTTCCCCTGCTGTTATTAACCGGGTGTAGCAATTCAAATACGGGAAATTGGTTTAAGCAAGATACGTCCGCCGAAATGGCCGATCAAGACAGGGAACATTGTGAAACACAGTCAAGATCCTCGGCGAACAGGAGCCTACAGTCAGATCCTCTGGGTGAAGTGAATACGAGTGATAACCAGATCAGCAAAATTCTGGAAACTGAACAACATCAATTTAATCTCATTGGCGAGTGTATGCGCTCAAAAGGTTATGACAGTTTCTAATCTTTACCCGGAATGCGAAAATGCCAGCGGTTAACCGCTGGCATTTTAATAGTTAGTCTGACAGGATTTAAATAGAAAGGCTGCTGCGAAATACCCATATTCACCACAGCAGCCGTTATGACAAAGGATAGTCAGAGGCGTATAAGATCGTCGCCAAAACCAATCCATTTATAGGTAGTCAACGCTTCCAACCCCATTGGGCCGCGCGCGTGAAGCTTTTGCGTGCTTACCGCAACTTCTGCGCCTAATCCAAATTGTCCACCGTCGGTAAAACGGGTACTGGCATTAACATAAACTGCCGCAGAGTCGACTTCAGCAACGAAGCGGTTCGCGTTGGCTAAAGAGCGAGTCAGAATCGCATCGGAGTGAGCGCTGCCGTGAGCACGAATATGTTCGATGGCTTCATCCAACCCCTCGACGATAGTCACGTTCAGATCTAATGATAACCACTCTTTCTCATAGTCTTGATCGGTTATGGGTACAACGTTAGCCTGCCCGCCGATCAGATACATCATCGCCTCCGGCGAGGCGTGTAGGGTTACGCCGTCCCCTTTCATCTTTTCGCTTAGCTTCGGCAAAAAAGTGGACGCAATGCTGCGCTGAACTAATAGCGTTTCGAGCGTATTACAGGTACTCGGCCGCTGGGTTTTTGCATTTTCGATAACCATTAACGCTTTTTCGACATCGGCACTGTCGTCCACAAAGGTGTGGCAGATACCGATCCCACCGATAATCACCGGAATAGTGGAGTTTTCACGACACAGTCGATGCAACGCAGCGCCACCGCGCGGGATTAACATATCGACATAGCGATCGAGCTTAAGCAATTGATTGATTAATTCCCGATCCGGGTTATTAATGGACTGAACCGCTGTGGCCGGTAAACCGCACTGGCTCAAAGCAAGTTGGATGACTTCGACCATAGCCTGATTGGTGTGAACCGTCTCTTTACCCCCGCGTAAAATGACCGCGTTACCGGTTTTCAGGCATAAAGAGGCCACGTCAATAGTCACATTCGGGCGGGCTTCATAAATAACACCAATAACGCCAAGAGGTACGCGGCGGCGCTGGAGGTTAAGCCCGCTATCTAGTATCGAGCCGTCAATCACATGGCCAACCGGATCGGTCAAGCGGCAAACGTGACGAACATCGTTGGCGATTGCCGCTAAACGAGACGGCGTCAATAACAGACGATCGAGCATCGCTTCGCTCAGGCCAGATGCTTTAGCGGCATCCATATCCTTCTCATTGGCAGAAAGAATCATATCGCTGTTAGCTTCCAGCGTATCGGCCATTACGGCCAGCGCCTGACTCTTCTTAGCAGAGCTTAATACGGCTAACTGATAGGAGGCTTTCTTCGCGGCCTGCCCCATTTGCTCTAACATCGGTGTACTCCTTAGCTGATAATCATATCGTCGCGGTGAACGGCTACCGGACCATATTCATAGCCTAAAATTGCATCTATCTGCTGGGAATGGTGCCCGGAGATCATACGTAGCGCATCGCTGTTATAACGCGTAACGCCGTGGGCGAGATCGCGACCGGCCAGATTACGGATTCGGATCACTTCACCGCGGGAAAAATCGCCCTTAACGCTTTTTATGCCCTTAGGCAGTAAAGAGCTTCCGCGTTCAAGCATCGCCAGAACCGCGCCATCATCAACGCAAATCTCGCCTGCCGGTGGTGCTCCGAAGATCCAGCGCTTACGATTTTCTAGCGGAGAAGGCTGGGCGTGAAAACGAGTGCCAACGGAGAGATCGTTAATCACATCGCCAATAACGCCGGGCTTAACGCCTGCCGCAATAATAACGTCAATGCCAGCCCGGCAGGCTACGTCTGCCGCCTGAAGCTTGGTCGCCATACCTCCGGTGCCCAAACCAGAAATACTGTCGCCCGCAATACCGCGCAGCGCGTCGTCAATATGGTGAACTTCACGAATGAGTTCGGCATCAGGATTATGGCGCGGATCGGCAGTAAATAAACCGGGCTGATCGGTCAGCAGCAAGAGCTTATCCGCTCCGCCCAAAATGGCCGCCAGCGCTGACAGGTTATCATTATCGCCCACTTTGATTTCAGCGGTAGCGACCGCATCGTTTTCATTGATAACCGGTACAATTTGGTTATCCAATAAGGCCAGCATGGTATCGCGGGCATTGAGAAAACGCTCACGATCTTCCAGATCGGCTCGGGTCAGCAACATTTGGCCAATATTAATGCCATAAATAGAGAAAAGCTGCTCCCATAGCTGAATCAATCGACTCTGCCCCACCGCGGCCAATAGCTGCTTAGATGCGATAGTTGCCGGAAGCTCCGGATAATTGAGGTGCTCACGACCGGCCGCAATAGCGCCCGACGTGACGATGATAATCCGATGCCCCAGCGCATGCTGCTGCGCACACTGGCGTACCAGTTCAACAATGTGGGCCCGGTTTAAACGCAGAGAGCCGCCCGTAAGGACGCTGGTGCCTAATTTGACAACCAAAGTTTGGCCGTTATTCATAATTGTTCTGCCGTTGAATTTTAAGAATAAAGCAAGAAAACCTTTTTAGCAGGAGTGACGCGTTATGCCAACAGGCATAACGCAAAATAAGCAAGAATAGAGCAAATAATTTATCAGGCGGGGATATTAATTAATATTTTTGACCTCATCGTCACCCATAGGACGAAGGGTAAGCTTAATCGAGCTTAAAAAGTCTTGAAGCTTTTGTTTAAACTCTTGCAGATTCCTATCAATCTCTTTCTTAATTTCAGCATCTTTAATAGCTTTCGGCTGCCAATCGCCTAATTTGTCAAAAAGCCCGGTCTGGCAGTGGAAAACGAAGCCTTCTTCGTCGGCTTCGATGTCTATCCACCAGCCCCAAAACTCTCTTTTTTCGGGTGAAGGCTTACTGTTTACGCACACCGCCAAACAGTCAAAAAAATAGCGATTGCCTTTGCACTGAGATTCCCGAATATACGGGCCTAACCCGATAAACTCTTTCATTAAGCGACTTCTGGAATGACCATTTGGTAATATCATAGCGCGGGCTCCTGAGATTCAATTCTTTAACAATTTGTTAAAAACAAGCTAAATCTTAACATAATTTTTGATGAATCCACTCTGTTAGTTGCTCTAATCCAAGATTAAAACTACTTTTTAGTGGCGTTGCAGCAACCTTAATAGTTTTACCTTCGCTGGCTGAAGAGGTAATCAGCTTAGATTCAGATAAAGGGCTAAAAATATCGTTCTCAAAAGCCATTGAACACATTGGTATTGCACAGCGTCGGCCTAGTAGCCCTTGGATCTTTAATGAATAGCGGCTCAGTTCTACGTACAGCAGGCTGTCTGCAGTCGAATCCAGCTTCAAGCGGCTGGCGATAATATCCAGATAAACATCCGGAGTACGGTGTTGATTCTCTTTATTGGTCAGTAAATCGTGGACAATTGGCCCAATGCAGGCAACGCCGCGCAAACGGCGCGTTTCAAGATAGCCCAAACGAACCGCTACGTTAGCACCAAAGCGAACGCCTAACGCCACCACCCGCTGGTGATCAATCCAAGGAACCTTATCTAACTGAATCAAAACCTGCTGATGTAGCTGACTGGTATCTTCAGTCAGCGTCCAGCGCGAAGCTGAGCCAATAGAAGGCAAATCAACGTACAGCATGGCTATGCCCTTCGGAGCCAGATAATCACGAAACAGGGGATAATAGTCACTTTGGAAATTATCCAGACCACCGCACAGTAATACCGTCGGATAAGGCGCATCCCCGGTTGGCGGGATATGCAAAAACCCGGTCAAGACATTGCCATCAACGTTAAAATCGATCGGTTTGAGCTCAAATGGCAGACATTCGGCCGCTTCCCGATAAGCCCGGTCGGCTAACAGTGCAGCCTGCTCAGCTAACATATCGCCACGCAAGTGAGGATAACTGGCAATACTGTAGAAGTTAGACGCTTTTATCCAGCAGTTACCCGCCTTTTCCGGCTCGTTACAGGCAAGGTTCTGAGCCTCTTTTTGCCACTGCATGCCCTCTTTCGCCCATTCATAAATCCAGTTTCCACCGCGATAGCCAACCACCGTATCCAGCAAGGCCTCGTTAGTACGGCGATTACCCGATACCGCAATACGCGATAAAACGGTTTCAACTTCAATCGGGTCAATACCGCGCCATGCCCACATAGGGAGATTGATCATGCGATACCAGTTAGACTGCGATTCACCGTCTAATGATGAATGAGCTTTCGCCGACGCCTGCGTCACCCGCTTTACCAATGTGGACGTTTCCGGGTGCTTAAACGAAGGCTTAAACAGGACTTCTGAAAGGTTAGCTTTTGGCATAGTAGTACAACATTCTCCGGCGTCGAGTAGACTGATGGACGAGCATGATAACTAAGTGTAACCAATAAACGGGAGCAGAAGAAGGTGCCAATGGGTACCTGACAATATCAGAATTTAAAACCACGTTACCTAGATGATATCCAGAGTGGCTGAGATATAAAATGGGGAAACGGTAATACTGATATTTTTTGCACTCAAATCTCAAAAAAATGGCAGATAAATAATCGCTAATAAAAAGAAAACCGACCAAAATTACCGTTTAACTTCACAATAAAAAAACAAAAACAAATTAATAAAAAACCGAAACAAATCACAATTAAATGCTTATTAAAATTGAAATACCGAATAAACCACATAATAAACAATACAAACTAACCTATAAAATCATTAAATATTAAGCTGCTAATATTATTGAATTGGTCAACTACAACTTATTCCTTTAATGATGACCGCGGTCAGTTGAACTTTCAAAGATACTTACTATATTTACTTTTAATACATTATAAGAACTAGCAATAGGCTTATTGGTGTTATTCCTATTATGACTATTATCAGAGCGCGTTGTTTAACGCTGGCGCTTACGCCATGGGTCATATTATTAAGCAAAATTATTTTGAGGGTTTGGCATGAAAAAACTATTCATTGCGTTAGGCTGCGCTGCGGCCATGTTATGTAGCTCAAATATTTTTGCTGCGGGCACGATCAACGGAAATCTGAATGTCCAGCTAACCATTGGTAACGGCTGCTCCGTTACTGGCGGCAGTACGGGAGGCTCAGTCAACGATTTTGGTACATTAAACTTTGGTCAGTACTCTTCGCTAGCCAATCTTATCAACGGACAATCTACCGGCACCAGCGGGGCAGTACAAATCCAATGCACTACCTCTCTGCCTTATACCGTTATACTTGATAACGGCCAAAATGCCTCGGGTTCACAGCGCCGGTTAATCGGCGGCGTTAGCCCAAGCAATGCCTATATTAGCTATTCCTTATTCCAGGATGCAGCCCGTACCCTTCCGTGGAACAGTACCGGTGCAGGCATACTGAGCGCAGTAGGAACGGGTGCTGCTGTCGATATAATCGTCTACGGACAGGTACCTAGCCAAACAACGCCTGCCCAAGGCTTATACAGTGATGTTGTCTTAGTTACCGTTAACTGGTAAATCAATACGTTATCATCATCGAGTGCGATGTATAGGAAGCGAAGCGATCATAGGTGAATGAATGAAGCCTCAGCGAAAACGGAACCAGCCAAGGATACTGTTATTCATTCTCCTACTGTGGACCATCTCTAGCACCGCAACAGCGGCGACAAAATCAGCTACGGTAACCGTATCGGTTAATGTTTTACCCGCCTGCACTGCGGGTACAACAGTTTCAGGGACAACCACCTTCGGTACCCTCAATTTTGGCACGCTCTACTATCTGAATAAGACCGTCAGGCTGATCGGGCAACCGAATGCTGGCGCTATTTTGGTTCAGTGTGCGTCTGGCGTGGATTATCAGGTGGTATTCAGTGCCGGCAATAGCGGAAACGTAGCTCAACGCTATATGACAGGAAACACCTCAGGCCAGCACGTCAATTACAACCTTTATAGCGACGCAAACTATTCGACCGTTTGGAATAATACTACCGGAGTAACCCGTTCGGGAACGGGGCAACAAGAGTGGATCCCGGTCTATGGGCAGATTCCAGTCCAATCAACTCCCGTCGTCGATATCTACACCGATACGGTCCAAGTCACCGTGAACTGGTAGCGCAAATATGCTGATGAAACCCATTGCGCACATTCCATATCATCACCATTGGAAACGCCCTGCCCGAATTATTTACCTGCTAATCAATCTATTAGTCGCTATATCAGTCATGCCTCAAGCGACTGCTCAAACGCTGAATAGTCCATTTACCGTTAATGCTTCCGTTGTCAAAGGCTGCATGTTAGGCAGCGGAAGCAACGATCCTACAACCTTTGGCAACATCAGTTTTGGCAATATTTCAGCCTTGTTCAGCGATATTAACGTGGTCTCAGCGCAAAACGCAGGGTCTGTGGTAGTGAAATGCACGCCGGGTATTAGCGTGAGTATCGCTATTGATGCCGGACTCAACAGCGGCGGTAGCGTCAGCAGTGGCCGTTTGATGAAGATAACAACGGGAACCAATACCTTGAGGTACCAGCTCTACCAAGACAGTAATTACAGCACCGTTTGGGGAAATGGCAGTAACGGCGGCCAGGTTTACAGCTATACCGCTGACGGTACCGTGAAACCGTTTAGTCTATATGCCCGCCTGTTTGCTACTACGACACTGCCGGCCGTAGGCCAGTACAGCGATACGGTGAATGTCACCATAACCTACTGAATAGTTTTCAACTTTATGGAAAACCGAAATGAAAAATATAAGATCGTTAAAGTGGCTTTTTATTAGCACGCTTGTTTCAGCGTGCTTCTATTCAATACCGCAGGGATATGCGAGCTCAATCCTTATTTGGCCCATCGATCCGGTAATCGAAGATGACCAGAATTCAGCCGCTCTTTGGCTGGAAAACAAAGACGATAAGCCGGTATATATGCAAATCAGAGTATTTGAATGGAAGCAGTCAGATAATGACAACCAATATACTAAGCAAACCGATATTGCGGTAAGCCCGCCGTTTGCCCTGATTGAACCCGGTAAGCGCCAGCTAATTAGGTTAATCAAGAACATAAAGGTTCAGCCTAATCAGGAAAGAGCCTATCGAATCATCGTTGATGAAACACCCCGGGCTAAAAAACCGGATGAAATAGCGGGTTCATCACCCGCTAGCGTTGGAATTAACTTCCAGATGCGTTATTCGGTACCGCTTTTTGTTAGCGGACAAGGCGTTTGGACCAACCCTGATTACAGTAAAAACAGAGATATCCAAAAAGCAACGGCGCCTAAACTAAACTATCGAATCGTCAATCAGAACAATCACCCCTTCCTTGAGGTTAAAAACGAGGGAGTGGTACATGCCCGCTTATCGCATCTGACTAACGTTTCTAACGGGGATAATAAAGTTCTGGCCGACGGTCTGTTCGGCTACGTTCTAGCGCATTCAACCATGGCGTTACCGTTACCAACAAATCAGATTGATAGTGCTGGAAAGCTTCAGGCGCTGATCAATAACAATCCAGCGCCGATAATATTAGAAAAACGCTAACTCGATGCTGATAAAGCTAAAAATGATTAACGGAGCTGGCTCCGTAAAAGCCCCTGCCCCCGATTCAGCGGTATTATCTAAAATCATTTTTTGCTCAAGCATTCTATTTTCATTTAATTGCGCAACGGTTTTGGCCGATTTACCTCCACCTCCGGATAGGGAAAACGCCGAATCAGAGCTTAAAGCCCTACCCGCTGAACAAACTGGCAGCCCCAAGCCATTGCCGGACATGTCGTTAATGTTGGAAATCGTCATCAACGGTAAGCAGACACAGCAGGTTGTGCCAGTGAGATATCGGTCTGGCCATTACTCTATTTCATCCGAGAATTTCAACGGTCTGGGATTACCCATGAAGTTCGATGACTCACCGGAGGTTGAAATTGACACGGTCAAAGGCCTAGATGTGACCTACGACAGTGCGGCACAGCAGCTTTTGATCAATATTCCTACTGAGTGGTTACCTGAACAAAATATATCGCAGTATGAACAGGCAGGTTATGAAGCCTCAGACAGTACCTTAGGCATGCTGTTTAACTACGATGTCTATGCCAGCCACTCAACCGAAATGACTCAAAACGACGCTATCTCTGCCTTTACAGAGCAACGTTTGTTAGGGCCATTCGGTATCGTGTCTAACAACGGCGTTTATAACCAACAGGTTAATGGTGAAAATATAAGTACCTCACAAAATCGCTATATTCGCTACGACACGAAGTGGTTTTACAATGATGAAAAATCCATGCTGAGATACAGCGCCGGAGATATCATCACCGGTTCTTTACCCTGGAGTACCTCGGTCAGGCTTGGCGGGCTGCAGCTTTCTCGTAACTTTGCTACCCGACCTGATTTAATTACCTATCCTCTTCCTCAGTTTGCCGGTCAGGCTGCGGTTCCAAGCTCGGTCGACGTTTATATTGATAGCTACAAGAACTCGACGTCTAACGTCAATCCGGGGCCATTTACTATCTCAACCATTCCGTTTATTAACGGCGCGGGCAACGCTTCGGTGGTTGTCACCGATCCGCTAGGCCGTCAGGTCACTACCTCTGTTCCCTTCTATGTTTCCAGTGAGTTATTGCAAAAGGGATTAGTCGACTTCAGCCTATCTGCGGGAAAAATCCGTAATAACTATGGCTTAGAAAATTTTGACTACCAGAACAATGCCGCCAGCGCCACGCTCCGTTATGGCCTAACCAACTGGCTAACGCTGGAAGGAAGGGCTGAAAATGCTAGCCAACTGACGGTTGGCGGCGCTGGCGGCAATATTATGCTCGGCCAGTTTGGCGTACTGGGTGGTTCGTACACCACCAGCAAGGCCAAAGACGATGCGTTTAAGCCAGAGAATCAAGGCTATTACTATTACGACGATATCACTGATTCAAATGATGCTTACAACCAAGGAAATAGCGGAAATCAGCGTTCACTCAGTTATTCCTATACTCAGCGCTATTTCAGTATTAATGCTCAAAAGATAATACGCAGCGATGGTTACGGAGACCTTTCGAACTATAAAAGCAGCTACCGTTCCAATAAAAAAACCGACCAGATTACCGGCAGCACAACGCTGGGTGATTTTGGCTCCCTCGGAATGGGCTATTTCGACGTCGAACGCTTCGATAGCTCGCGTTTACGCTTAGTTAATATTTCTTACAGCACCACGGTATTGAGACAAAATACCCTCTATACCTCAATCAACCGTGAAATCGGTCAATCAGGCTATAGCGCCCAAATTATTCTTAGCATTCCGCTAGGTAGCTGGGGCGGAGCCTCAATGAGTTCTAGCCGCGATAGCAATAATAAATGGACTCACCAAGCTTCTTATAACCGCGCAGCGCCAACCGACGGTGGTATGGGATGGAACCTGTCCTATGCCAAAAACTCAGGAGATCAGAGTGATTACAAACAGGCCAGTCTGGAATATCTGGCACAAAAAGTCAGAGCCCAAGGCGGCGTCTACGGGGACAAAGACTATACCTACTGGGGAGAGCTAAGCGGCTCATTTGTCGCTATGGGCCAGAGCGTTTACGCTTCCAGACCGATTAATGATGCTTTTGCGTTAATATCAACCGATGGTTACCCCGATGTTCCGGTTCGCTATGAAAATCAACTGCTGGGTAAAACGGATAACAACGGATATTTGCTGATCCCCTCGGTCACCTCTTATGCCAATGGTAAATATGAAATTGACGCGGTGAATCTCCCTGCCGACGTAAAAATCCCCATGGTAGAACAAACGCGCTCTATCAAAGAGAGTAGCGGCACGCTAATTGAGTTTCCCGTCACCAAAATTACGCCCGCAACCCTGACGCTAGTGGATGAATCAGGTACGCCACTGCCGAAAGGCAGCATTATTTATTTAAACGGTCAGGATCAGGCGAGCTACGTTGGCTGGGACGGTGAGTCCTATCTGGAAGATGTAGCCAAAGACAACAAGTTAACTATCCAACGGGCCGATGATAACAGCCAATGTCAGGTGCATTTTACGCTGCCTGAACGTCCGGTTAATGGCATTCAGTCCCTCAATACGCTGGTATGTAACAGGTGAGAATTATGAAGATAAATCGCAATATCCGGCCTACCAATAAATTTAGCCTGCTGAGAAAAGCAGTATTGAATTGCGCTATCTTATGTCTGCTATTCATCACCGCAATAGCCCGGGCAGGCTGTACTATTACGGCGACGCCTACGCCACAAAATTTAGGTACCACGTCCGCCTCTAACGTTTATAACGCCAGCATTAGTACTTCAGGGCCGGGCGGGCTTAGCTGTTCAGGATTAAGTATCGGTCTGGCAGCAACCAGTACGGTTAACGGAACTGTTACCAGTACCACTAATGGCTTCAATTTAGTGAATACCGGAAATGCCGCGGCAAAAATTCCTTATAACCTTTATGGCGACAATACGACTAACTTTCCGTTTAGGCTGAACTCCACGATGGACTACGGTTCCGGCGGCTTAAACCTACTGAATCTGTTATTGGTTGGTACCGGTGGTTCAACCACGGTCTACGTACGAACCTCTCCCGGAGCCAATATTCCCGCCGGTTTATATACCGACACCATTGTCATCAATTGGTATGCACGCATGTGTTTACTCAATGCGTTAGGCGTCTGTGTTACACTCGATCCCCCGGCTACCGGCACCAGCACGATACAAATCAGCCTAACCGTAACCAATAACTGTGTGATAAATAGCACCCCTAACGTTCAGTTTACCAGCAGTCCACTGGTTGAACAGTTTCAGCCGATTACGCAAAGCGTTACTCTGACCTGTACATTACAAGCCCCCTATAAAGCCTATTTCAGCTCGGGAAGTAATTTCCAATCGCCATGGCGTCAGATGAAAGGCAGTTCAACCAATATGTTGCAATACAACATTTATTATCCGACTACATCAACGGTTTGGGACAGCACAACGCCATTACTAGCTAACGGTACGGGCTTAACCCAAAGCATCAGCTACACCACCGCGATTAATCCTAACCAATTACAACAGCCACAGGATAACTATACCGACAGCATCAATTTTACCGTTGAATACTAAATCTATTAGATAAAACCGACGGCTTGCGCTATGTTGCCTGTAGCTCCTTTTTCCAGCTTTTTTACAGATCTCTCTATTACAGGAACGTAGCCATGAATAATAAAAACAATACGCTAAAAGTCGCCGACCTGTGTGATGAGCACAGAGAACAGGTTCGATTGTTTGCCCCTATTTTTAGTGATTTTGGCGGAAAGGCCGCATTTAGCGGTCAGGCTAAGACAATAAAATGCTTTGAAGATAATACCTCGGTAAAAGCGCTAAGCTTAACGCCCGGGCATGGTCGAATACTGGTGGTAGACGGCGGCGGTAGCGCAGGTTGCGCACTGTTGGGCGACAATCTGGGCGCTAATCTGGCCAAGAATGGCTGGCAAGGTGCTATCATTTATGGGTTTATCCGCGACAAGGCTGAACTGGCACTGTTACCCATCGGTGTAAAAGCGTTAGGCTCAGTACCGCTCGGGCCGGTTAAACTCAAAGAAGGTATTATCGGCCAACCGGTTGAATTTGCCGGGCAGGTGATTAACGATGGCGATCGGATTTTTGCCGATGAAGACGGAATTATTATTCTCAATCTATCGGATTAGCGGCTTTTGGCATGAAGACGCGGTCAGTCAGGAAAATCGACTAATAATACCTTCTTGCTAAACCGCCGGTTACTCATCGGACAGTAAAAAGCCCCGTAGAACGGTTCTACGGGGCTTTTTATTAAAATCAGGTACGGCCTGTAACTCAGTTATCACCAATTGGCTTAACGAAGGTAATTCCCATATCCCATGGCTGCTCAATCCATGTATCTTGAGGAATATCAACCACGTAATCATCGACCAGTGGCTTACCGGCAGGCTTAGCGAAAATAGTCACAAAGTGAGCTTTTGGATACATATCGCGGATGGCTTTTGCCGTACCGCCGGTATCAACTAAATCGTCAATCACGATAAAGCCATCACCGTCACCTTCAGCGCGTTTTAATACTTTCATTTCGCGTTGGTTATCATGGTCATAGCTTGAGATACACACGGTATCAACGTGACGAATTCCTAACTCACGCGCCAGCAGCGCTGCGGGTACTAATCCACCGCGACTGACGGCGATAATACCTTTCCATTGTTCTCTTGGCAGTAAGCGGCGGGCTAGCTTACGGGCTTCCATTTGCAACATATCCCACGTGACGACGTATTTTTCGCTCATATGAATCGTATCCCAGCCAGTAAGATGGCCTATAAAATCAGGGGAAAAAAGTTGCAGGGGATTATAAAGAGGCTGGCCCATAAAAACCAGCGGTTCTATCAGAGAAATATAAACTTCTCGGCTGTAAATTAGGCCAAACCGGCAATAAGCTAAAAGAATATTATTTTAATATCTCTTTAATTTTGGCGCTTAACTCTTCGGGTTTAGCGGTTGGAGAAAAACGCTCAATGGTTTTGCCTTGGTTACTAATAAGAAACTTTGTAAAGTTCCACTTAATTTTTTCGCTTCCCAATAGCCCCGGAGCCCGCTTTTTCAAATAAACAAACAGAGGATGCGCATTTTCACCGTTGACCTCTATTTTCTCAAACAGCGGAAAAGTAACGCCAAAGTGAGTTTCACAAAACGTAGCAATTTCCTGATTACTGCCCTTTTCCTGCCTGCCAAACTGATTGCAGGGAAACCCCAACACCACCAGACCTTGCCCGTTATAGTCCTGCCACAGCCGCTCAAGCCCTCTATATTGCGGAGTGAAACCGCACTCACTGGCGGTATTAACCACCAAAATAGCGTTGGCAGAAAAATCGGCTAACGTTCGCTGCTCTCCGGTTATCGTCACCAGCGGAATAGTCCAAAAATTGTCAGTCATTACGCTTCTCCTGTCGGTATAAATACCCATATATTAATTATAGTGAACAAGTACCACGGCACGGAAATTCACCCGAAATGCGATTGCAAATCAGCCCCGACAGAAATAAACGCGGGTAACGAATATCATATGGTCAAATACTGTTCACTTAGTGAAGAAAAAAGCAAAAGCGTGACCAATAAGCGTATTTACTAAGAAAATTCTTAGCCTTTCGGTGTTATTCTGACTGACAACTGGCTAACAAAAACTTATCTTTAGCTATCCCTTTATTGTTTATAGTCAATAGCACCGGTAATTCACGGGCGCAGTACAAAACATCGTTACAGGAGACTTATCGTGTCTGATTTAGCTCAACTTACGCCATCCCTACTTTGGCAACACTTCGCAAAAATCTGCTCTATTCCACATCCCTCTATGCATGAAGAAGCCTTAGCTCAACACATTGTTAGCTGGGCTAAAGAAAAAAACCTTCATGCCGAGCGTGACGCCGTGGGAAACATCCTGATTCGTAAGCCCGCTACTGCCGGTATGGAAAATCGTAAATCCGTGGTGCTACAGGCCCACCTGGATATGGTTCCGCAGAAAAATAATGACACGGAACACAACTTTGAAAAGGATCCGATTCAGGCCTACGTAGACGGCCAGTGGGTGAAAGCCCGTGGAACAACATTAGGTGCCGATAACGGTATCGGTATGGCTTCGGCATTAGCCGTTCTTTCTGACGAAAGTTTGTCTCACGGCCCGATAGAAGTACTACTGACCATGACCGAAGAAACCGGTATGGACGGCGCTTTTGGGCTACAGCCAAACTGGTTGCAGAGTGAAATTCTGATTAATACCGACTCAGAGACTGAAGGTGAAATCTATATGGGTTGCGCCGGTGGCGTTGACTGCGTCACCAATCTTCCGCTCACTCGTGAAGCCGTTCCCGCTGGTTATCAGACCGTTAAAGTCTCATTAAAGGGGCTAAAAGGCGGCCACTCCGGCGGTGATATTCATCTGGGTTTGGGCAATGCCAATAAGCTGATGTCCCGTTTGCTATTTACCCATGCGCAATCACTCGGACTACGTCTGCAATCCTTTAACGGCGGCTCATTGCGTAATGCTATTCCCCGAGAAGCAACGGTTACCCTCAGCCTTCCTGCCGCTAATATTGAACGATTAAAACAAACCTGCGCTGAGTTTCTTAGCATAATCAAACATGAACTCGATGCCGTAGAGAAAAATATCGACCTGATCGTTGAGCCGTTTAACTGTGGTTTTAAAGCCTTAACGCTAGATAGCCAGTCACGTTTGCTTGGCCTGCTCAACGCTAGCCCTAACGGCGTGATTCGCATGAGCGACTCGGTGAAAGGGGTGGTAGAAACCTCGTTAAACGTTGGCGTGGTGACAACCGATGAGGATCGGGCACAGGTTATTTATTTAATCCGCTCGCTGCTCGATAGCGGCAAAGAGTACGTAGCAGAAATGTTGATTTCGCTGGGCCAGTTAGCCGGGGCTCAAACCAGTGCTAAAGGCGGCTACCCGGGCTGGCAGCCAAACCCGAATTCACCGATTATGACGCTGGTTTGCGAAAGCTATAAAAAACTGTTTGATACCACCCCTCACATCATGGTGATTCATGCGGGTCTGGAATGTGGTCTGTTTAAACGCCCATACCCGGATATGGATATGGTTTCGATCGGACCAACGATTACCGGTCCTCACTCTCCGGACGAACAGGTGCATATTCCAAGCGTTAGCCGTTACTGGCAACTACTGACGGAATTGCTTAAATCAATTCCTGAGCGCAGCTGATAGGCTCTGTTTTTAGGCGATTCTGTTTTAGACAATCACAAAACAACGGCGGATATATCTCCGCCGTTGTTTTTTTAGCCGTTTTTTCTATAACGAAGTGAGCGCTAACGATGCGAGTTCGGCGAGGTCGTTTAAGGCAATTAGTCAAAATAAATTGGCCTGATGATAATAACTATGAAAACAATGCCAGCTGCTTATCAACCTGAGGATCTATCAGCGTAACGTGCAGCCCGACAAGGCGAACGCCTCGACTATGCCGCCGCTGTAACCAAACCTGCTCAGCTACCGTCAAGAGGTCATCTCGGTCGAGCTTATGCCATACGTGCTCTTGAGTGGTTAACTGAAAATCATCAAACTTAAGCTTTACGCCCTGCCGGGCAATTCGCAGATCGGGGTTAACGTTCGACAGTCGGCGTTCCAGCTCGGTATATAATTGCTCGACGATGCTTAAACAACTGCCCCAATCGTAAATATCCTTTGATAACGTCGTTTCAACGCCAATTGATTTTCGCTGGCGATCGCTACACACTTCCCGTTCATCGATACCGTTACAGCGCTCATACAATACCCGGCCAAACTTGCCAAAACGGCGTAATAGATCGGCTAAATCATAGTTCTGAACGTCCGTGCAGGTCTGTAATCCTAACTCAGCCAGTTTCTTTCCGGTTACCTTGCCCACCCCGGATATTTTGGCCAAGGGTAATTGAGCAAGAAAAGCGTTTACCTGACCCGGGGCGATAACGTATTGCCCGTTAGGTTTATTGATGTCAGATGCAATTTTAGCTAAGAATTTAATTGAAGCGACCCCGGCCGACGCGGTCAATTGCAATTCGTTATAGATAGCTTGGCGAATATCTTGAGCAATCAACGTAGCTGAACCGCTAAACTTGGGGCAATCAGTGACGTCCAGATAGGCTTCATCTAAAGATAAAGGCTCAATTATTGAGGTATAGCGTAGAAATATATCGTGGATTTGATGGGAAATTGCTTTATAAACCGCCATTCGCCCGGGCAGGATTTTTAACTGCGGGCAAAGCTTACGGGCTTGGGATACGGGCATCGCGCTGTGAACACCATAGCGCCGGGCAATATAGTTTGCGGTACTGACAACGCCACGTTGCTCCGAGCGCCCGGCAACGGCAATAGGAATATCGGCTAACGAAGGATCGTCACGCATTTCAACCGCCGCATAAAAGCAGTCCATATCAATATGTATGATTTTGCGCACCCAGCACCCTTACTACCTGACAGTTTAGACTGTACAAATATACAGTTTAAACTACCATTGCTCAAGTCCATCCGTAAGCATGGGCTTACTGCTTGATTAACTTATCCTTAAAGCCGTCCGAATAGCGTTCAACAAAGCCTGACTCCGACTTTGTAATGATCATCACTGGAATATTTAACCGGTTAGCCATCGCCATAGCCTCTTCAGCCCCTAAAACACCCAATGCGGTAGATAGCCCGTCAGCCGTCATGCAGGAAGGGTTTAAAACGGTAATCGAAACAATATTATTTGAAATAGGTCTGCCGGTCCGGGGGTCAATCGTATGGGAATAGCGAACGCCATTAACCTCAAAAAAATTCCGATAATCCCCGGACGTAGCCATGGCCATATCGCCCGGCTCAATAATTTCTTGCACCTTTTGTTCAATACCGGCAACCGGCTTCTCAATGGCTATTCGCCACGGTGTATTGCGATCGTTATGGCCTTTGGTCCGAACCTCTCCGCCGATATCAACCATATAGTCATTAATACCCAATGAGGCTAAATAATCCGCCACGGCGTCAACGCCGTAGCCTTTAGCAATCGAGGAAAGGTCGAGATAAAGTTCAGGCACATGTTTAATAAGGCTATGTCCTTCCACGCTCAGCTTATCCATTCCAACCCAGGCTTTACGCTTTTCCAGTTCACCGTCTGAAGGTACTTCGTCCGGGCGGGCTTCTGGCCCGAATCCCCATAAATTGACCAGCGGCCCAACGGTAATATCTAGCGCACCCTGGCTCAACCGACTAATTCGCATAGCTTCATTAACCACCTTGACCGTTGCCGCTGATACGGGAAAAGGCTGATTAACTTCCCGGCTGCTATTAAACCGGCTTAATTCAGAACCGGGCCGATAAGTAGACATTTGATCGTTAACCTGTTCGAGCAATTTATCTATCTGTGACTGGAGCGCTTTTTCATCAGGGGAATCTGGCTTGCCAACATATTTAATAGAATAATAAGTGCCCATCGTTTGGCCGCTAATTGCCGACTGAGAGGGATTACAGGCGGTAAGAAAAATAGTACTGGTTAAAACTAATAATGACATCAATAGATTAGATAAAATTGTCAAAATTTTTACCTTAATATACATAAAGTTAAAAACAGAAAATAACGGCTTTCCATAAAAAAGAATTACTCTTTTTATATAATCTGACTTACACTAGCGCGCAAGAAAATTGGTTATAAATATAGCAACATTGTATTAATTAACTCTCCGGATATATGCCGTTAACAACAGGAAGAACGATGGGCAAATACGCATTCATGCTCAGCCTATTATTATTGTTGCCCGTTTCATTTTATTCAAATGCAGAAACGCCAACAGTAGAACAGCCAACAGCACCACAACTATCAACCGAAAAACAAAAGCTATTAGGCTTACCTGTCTATATTCGAATTCTTAAAGAAGATAAAACCCTTGAGCTTTTTGTTAAAAATCAGGGCGGCTATAAGCTGGTTCAATCCTATCCGGTATGTAATTACTCCGGCGGACTAGGGCCAAAGCACTCTCAAGGTGACTTCAAAAGCCCCGAAGGATTTTATCAGGTCACCATGAAAAGCCTGAATCCGAACAGTAAATTCTATCGTTCGTTTAATATTGGCTACCCTAACCAATACGATCAGGCCCACGGCTATACCGGTAAACATTTAATGGTACACGGTAACTGCGTATCTGAAGGCTGCTACGCCATGACGGATGCGCAGATTGCTGAAATCTATCAGTTTATCGAATACGCGCTCGTCAACGGCCAACCGGAAGTAGATATCAATATATTTCCATTCCGGATGACTGATGCAAATATGCAGCGTTATAGCCATTCGGTCCATTATGAATTCTGGCAACAGCTTAAAACCGGCTATGACTTCTTTGAAAAGAACCGGTTACCACCAACCATGGTAGTCAATAACGGGCGCTACGATTTAGCACCTCAGGGCTTACTGGCCCATAATCAGAGCCAAGCTAGCGGTAACCCCTTCGCCCACTAGAGTACTCGCTCACCAAAATGAAACAGGGCAAATTCTCCCTTCAGGATTTTTTGCCACTGTTCATTACCGGTTAGTGGCTGCGTTGCAATCAGCGTCACCACGTCATTTGGCGTAGTCTGCTTCTGGAAATCAATTTCAACGTCTTCATCTAACAGCGTCGCCTTGCCAAACGGAGCCCGCCGCGTCAGCCAATATAAATTGGTTGAGCAGTAAGCCATGACATAGTGACCGTCTGAAAGCAGCATGTTAAACGTGCCTTTATCCCTCAGTTGTTCAGCGCATTTTGCGACAAACTTAAATACGGCAGGCCAGTTTCCCGGCCTGCGCGAATAGCGCTGTTTCAGCTGTTCCAGTATCCAACAAAAAGCATACTCACTGTCAGTTTCACCAATAGGTTGGAAGAACGGCATGTTAAGCCTGCGATACCCAGTGAGCTGCCCATTGTGAGCAAAAGTCCAGTTTTTCCCCCACAGTTCTCGGGTGAAAGGATGGGTATTTTCTAACGCTACCGCCCCACGATTTGCCTGACGAATATGTGAGATTACGGCACAAGACTTAATCGGGTAATCCTGAACTAACTTGGCTATAGGAGAGTTAAAGCTAGGCTGTGGATCTTTGAACGTCCGGCAGCCCTTTCCTTCATAAAACGTAATACCCCAGCCATCCTTGTGCGGGCCAGTACGACCACCGCGTTGAATCAGGCCGGTAAAGCTAAAACAGATATCTGTTGGCACATTGGCACTCATTCCGAGTAACTCACACATACCGGCCTCCTGTATTTATTTCAACGCGATCTTTATTTAAACCAAATGCAATAACGCGGAGAAAAGCCTATTTAACCATCTCTTTCTCAACCAGCAGCATCAGGATATGGATAACTTTAATGTGAACTTCCTGAATGCGATCCGCATAGCCAAAATGAGGAACACGCACTTCGACATCGGCCAAACCGTCCATCTTTCCGCCGTCTTTGCCGGTTAGCAAAATCACTTTCATCCCTTTGGCGCGAGCGGCTTCAATCGCTTTTAATATATTGGCTGAATTACCTGAAGTTGATAGGCCAAACAGTACGTCACCTTCACGACCTACGGCTTCAAGATAGCGTGAAAACACATAGTCATAGCCAAAATCGTTACTAACACAAGAGATATGACTAGGATCGGAAATAGCAATGGCCGGATAGCCCGGTCGATTTTCACGATACCGTCCGGTTAGCTCTTCGGCAAAATGCATCGCATCACAGTGAGATCCACCGTTACCACAGGAAAGAACTTTACCGCCGGCTTTAAAAGAGTTCGCCAACAGCATGGCTGCACGCTGCACAGATTCAATATTAGCGCTGTCACTCAAGAATTTTTGTAATACATCGGCTGCTTCATTCAATTCACTACGGATTAGATCTTGATACATGAATAACCTCTTATATTGAATAAAATTTAATAAACCGCTGGGCCCAAGTTTAGCGGATAGCTTAGGCCTCGAGAAGCGCTATCACTGAATATTAGCGTTCCCAATCAATTTACCGATGTGTTGGCTTCATTCTGGATATACAAACTGGCAAGCTGTTGTCTGTTTGATGCCATAACTAAGGGTAATAGAAGAAGAGAGCCGGGCACTGACGCAATCATGCTCAGGATCCAGACGGTAGCACATAAGCTACGTAGGTTATTAGACCAGCGAGAACGGTAAGCGATTATCATTAGAATCGTTCCCATCGTGACGGAAACAACGGAAATACGGTGTACTAAGCCAATGGTCCCGCTATAAGCGACCAGAGAACTTAGCGCTAATAAAAAATAGAGCAGCGCACCAATAACGCCGGGAATAAAGTTAGGCGTTTCACTGCCCAATTTATACTCTTTTGCGACGTCGATTAGAGCCTGACGATCTTCACCTGAAAAAAGGACATCGATCCATCCGCTACGCGGATTCTGAACGAATAAAACCCGCCGCCCTTTTTTAATCACTGCCGATGAGGCATCCTGCTTTATTACCGCTGAGCCGCCCTTTTTCCAGACAATCTCTAAGCCGCTTATACGTTCGGATAAAGCGTAAAAGAACCGTTCAATGAATGGTGAATCAAAACGCTTTTTAAATAGAAATCTGAGAAACCACATAAAAGCCTTTGAAAAGGAAATTGATTTTATCGAGTGAATTTATAAGATGATTAAGGCGAAATAAAGAGTGCGTGTAAAGTGAAATGTGCTATCAGCAATAGATTCAGGCAAAAAAAATCCCCTGAGCGATTAACTCAGGGGACTCAAATAGTGGCGGAACGGACGGGACTCGAACCCGCGACCCCCTGCGTGACAGGCAGGTATTCTAACCAACTGAACTACCGCTCCACAGTTGCTTTCTTTGAAAGCGAGGCAGATAGTACGGTTACGCTCATAACGAGTCAATGAAAATTTGCTAAAACAGAATCAATTGGACACAAATTCAACGAAGTCCGTAAATCTGACTAATTTATTATTTCATTATCGATTGCCGTACGCCAAAGGCAGCTACCCGCTTTTTTAGCAATAAGGTCTAATCTGGACTCATGAGCTTCAATTTCATTTTCACTGGCATAGATCACTTTCAATGCCGTTTCTGCTCGAATAATACGTTGTACCTCCGCCCCGCGGGTCTGAGATGCTGACTCGCCTTCAACAGAAAATGACAGCGATGTTTGACCACCGGTCATGGTCAAATAAACTTCAGCCAGTATCTCGGCATCGAGTAATGCGCCGTGGAGAGTTCGGCGGCTGTTGTCGATATCTAAGCGGTTACATAATGCATCTAAGCTATTTCGCTTACCCGGGAACATCCTACGGGCAAGCGTTAAGGAGTCAGTGATAGTACAGAAGGAATCAACCTTGGGATAATCACTTCGCAGCTTACGGAATTCATGGTCCATAAAGCCGACGTCAAACGATGCATTATGAATAACTAATTCAGCACCGTTAATAAAGTCATAGAAATCATCGGCTATGTCGGCAAACGTCGGTTTATCAGCCAGAAATTCATCGCTGATACCGTGAACACCATAAGCTTCAGGATCGACTAAGCGATCGGGCTTAACATACACATGGAAATGCCTTCCCGTCAGCCGCCGGTTAATCACTTCGACGGCACCGATCTCAATAATCCGATGGCCTTCATAATGAACGCCGACCATGTTCATACCCGTTGTTTCGGTATCCAGAACGATCTGGCGTGTAATTTCAGTGCTTATTGGTTCCATTTTATGTCAGACTTACCGTTTTCAAACTTATAGGACGAGTCTACCAGAAATGCAAAAACAGGTAGAAATATTCACCGACGGTTCCTGTTTGGGCAATCCCGGACCAGGAGGCTATGGCGCTATTTTACGCTATAAACAGCATGAGAAAACCCTCAGTGCTGGATATTTTCTTACAACCAACAATCGCATGGAGCTTTTAGCTGCAATCACGGCGCTCGAATCGCTAACATCTGCCTGTAATGTCATACTCAGTACCGACAGCCAATATGTTCGTCAGGGGATCATGAGTTGGATCCATAACTGGAAAAAACGCGGCTGGAAAACGACGGATAAGAAGCCGGTTAAAAACGTTGACCTCTGGTTGCGCCTCGATGAAGCAATTACTCGCCATAATATAGACTGGCAGTGGGTCAAAGGTCATTCAGGCCACGAAGAAAATGAACGTTGCGACCAGCTAGCCAGATCGGCAGCAGAAAAACCAACGTTGAAAGACGAAGGCTACAAGCCGGATGCATAACGAAAAATAAACGCTAATCGTTATTATGCATCTTTTTCGTCGCGCCAACGGCGCCACGATTAACCCGAAATCGCTTTTGAAATGTCAGAAGCGGATTCAAGGTTAACGGAATGGTTCTCTTACGAGCAATAATCAAGGTTTGGCACCCCACTGCAGGTATATGAGCGCTTAGCAACGAATGCCCTTCTGGCCCCCATGGAACAACCTGAAAATGCGATTGATATAACACTTCATAATTTAGCAAACTCAGCCAGTCTATCATCCGCATTTTACTAAATACCCGGCAGCAATATGGATGCTTGTTTCTGATAAACGGAATCAGCTTTCCAGCCCCAACGATACTGAACGGATTAAAACCACTAATAATAAGCCAACCATCATCAATCAGAACCCGATCAACCTCGCGCAAAACACGGTGGGGATCCTCGGAATAAGACAACGTATTAGCCAATAAACAGGCATCAATGGTTTTATCAATAAACGGCAACTGAAAGTTATCGGCATAAACCTGAATATCTGAGCCAGAAGAAGAAACGTTAAAATGGTGTGAAATCAGGCATTGTTCAGTATTTACGCTGGCGCTTAGCCGCCCTAACTTCATCAAATGGAACCCGAATAGCTTTGGCCACCAAGGTTCAAGCTGTAGCTCTAAAGCCTGATGATAGGCATGGCCATGAGATAGCTCATCCCAAGATAATGGAGGTGATAAAATCTTTGAGGTACGTGCAACATTCATGACGTATTATCTCTATTGTCTTCATCTAAAAATCAGGGGCTATCATGCATCTTATCAGGATTCCAGCATTCCAAGACAATTACATTTGGCTATTAGCTAATCATGAACGTCTGGCTATTATTGTTGACCCAGGTGAAGCACAGCCCGTTATCGATGCACTGAGCCCAAATAAGCTGGTACCAACAGCGATTTTATTAACTCACCACCATAATGACCATACCGGTGGCGTGATGGAGCTGGTTAAACAATATCCTGAATTAAAGGTTTATGGCCCAGAAGAAACACGCGTTAAAGGAGCACAAATAATAGTAAAAGAAGGCGATGAGATTAACCTTCTCGGTATAGCGTTTAACGTTATTGAAGTTCCTGGCCACACTCTTGGTCATGTTGCCTACCATTCAGCCCCTTACCTCTTTTGCGGAGACACGCTCTTTTCTGCAGGCTGTGGACGAATATTTGAAGGTACGGCAAAGCAGATGTATCAATCACTACAAAAACTGGCTGCCCTGCCTGATTCAACAAAAGTGTGCTGTGCTCACGAATATACACTATCAAATTTACGCTTTGCTCACACAATTTCACCAGAAAATATCGAAATTAAAACATATCAGAAACAAATAGAGCGATTACGTTCAGAAAATCAAGCTTCCGTGCCAACAGAGCTACGGTTAGAAAGAAGAATTAATCTTTTCTTACGATGTCATGACGTTGATTTACAAAGAGAGTTAGATATCAATGAGCCAACTATTGAAATCTGGCAGGTTTTTGAGCGATTAAGGTCGATGAAAGACAACTACTAATGCTTTTAGTTGAGTTATCTCGCTAGGCACAGTATTATCGCTCGACTTTTAATCAACAAATGAAGCGTATAAATGAAGGCAAAAGCGATTCTATTCGCTTCTGTGCTACTTGTTGGTTGTCAGGCAACAAATCAAGATGTCTCACAATTACCCAAAGTAGACCAGAATCTGTCTTCAGCTAGTGACTTTTTCACAGCAACTTCTCAGGTAGACAACGTTGATTGGCTAATGAATGATGATGGCCTGACGGAGAAGAATATATGGAAAGTAGTCAGTGAAGAGCTGAAGATGGAGGTTCCGGAAAATGACCGGATCCGCGTTCAAAAAGACTATTACTTAAAGCATAAGAGCTATCTCCACGATGTAACATTACGGGCTGAACCGTACATGTACTGGATCATCAGCCAAATCAAAGAACGTGATATGCCGATGGAACTCGTACTATTACCCATAGTGGAGAGCGCTTTTAATCCAAATGCCACCTCATCGGCGCGTGCCGCTGGATTATGGCAAATTGTGCCCACTACTGGTCTTTATTACGGTCTTAAACAAGATAAATGGTACGATGGCCGTAGAGACGTAGCACAATCAACTACCGCAGCGTTAGACATGCTAGAACGCCTTAACGGTATGTTTAACGGTGACTGGCTCCAAACGATTGCGGCCTATAACTGCGGAGAAGGCAGAGTTCTTCGTGCAATCAAAGAAAATGAGGCGAGAGGTCTTCCAACGGACTATTGGTCGCTTGATCTACCAAAAGAAACGTCTTTCTACGTACCCAAATTACTTGCGTTAAGCGAGATGATTAAAAATCAAGATCGCTATGACATTTCCTTACCTAATAGCACCATAACCCGAGCGCTAACCCGTATTGAGGTTGGGCAGCAAATTGAGTTAACTCAGGCAGCTAAAATGGCAGGAATGCCGTTGCAAAAGCTTCAAACTTATAATGCGGGCTATAAACACAACATCACGGCTCCAGATGGCCCTCATACCATCATGCTACCAATAGACAATGCCAAACGGCTAAAAGCGTCATTAAGTAGTGGTGAGCTCAGTTTAGTTAATTGGGGTCAGCATCGGGTTGTTAACGGTGAAACCGTTGAGATATTAGCGAAACGCTATGGCATTGCGGCAGAAGATATCCGACAGGCAAATGGTTTAACCTCCCAGATATCTTCCGGGCAGATTATTACATTACCCATATCCGGGGAATATATTAGTCAGATAGCCGCTCAGCAAACTCAAGTTGCTCAAAATGCATCTAAGCAAGCAATATCTAAAACTAAATATACCGTACGAACGGGCGATACCATCGCTTCAGTTGCTAAACGTCACAAAGTCAAAGCCAGCGACATCCAACTTTGGAATAAAATGGCTAAAAACAGCAAATTGAAAGTTGGTCAGCCTTTACAGATAGTGACCACGAGTAACCGAAGCAAGGCTATTACTTATAAGGTTCGTAAAGGTGATTCATTAACCAGCATCGCTAAGCGTCATAACGTCGATATCAATGATGTTTTAGACTGGAACTCGGCGCTGGCAGACGTTCATAACCTGCAACCCGGCGATACGCTAACGTTGTATAAACGCTAAAATCTAAAACCACGCTAATCTTCTATGGGTTAGCGTGGAATTGAACAATTAACGGGTTATGATCCGATGCCTGAGTGGCTAATACTGATGCATCGGCAACCTGTAATCCCCGATAAAAAACAAAATCCAGCGGCCGGCCAAACGCTTTCTTTCGAAGATCGTCAGTAAAACGAACTTCTTGTAAACCAGTTAACGTCGAAAACCGATATAACGAGTAAAGTCGTTGTCGGCTCCACGCATTAAAGTCTCCCGCTAAAATAACTGGCCCCCGATGCTGTAAAATCTGTTCACCAATGGGCTTTAGCTGTTGTTGATAAATATCAACGCCAAAACTAAAGTTAACCGCATGAATATTCACCACCATTAGTTGTCGACCATCTTCTAATGGATACACCGTCACCAATGCGGATTTAGATAAACGTAAAAGCGGCTCACGCTCTCTTAACGGGCAACAATAGATAGGATTAGCCGAAGATAACGTCATCACGCCAGAGGCCGACTGAGGCATAACAATTGCCGGTACTTGATCGACAGCTAAATAGCTTGAAGTAGCAAAATTAATCAATTCTGGGGTAGTCTGAGCCTCTTGCAATAAAACTAACTGGCTATCTAGACCATACTTTTTCAATACTTTTAGCCAATCAGCCCGCTGTTGTTTGAATATATTCCAAACCATTACCTGTAACAAACCCGTTCCGGGTAAAACCACACCAGAGGAACTCGCTGAATGAGGAAAAATTCGTTCAGCCGGGTTCGCTGCCGTATATCTGAGCGCATATGTAGGCTTTGGCACGTGACTTAACCACCTCTGTTGTGCATGTACAGTCATTAACGTTAATGGCCAGTTTACCCAAGCTATAAAATCAACGCTAAGCTTGGTTAAATAAAAAAGTAATGTGCGATTATGATACTTAACAAGAAAGGAATGAATATATCTAGAAACAGAATATCATTTTTGGACAATAGCAAATCATACAGCTATTCCGATGAGGTGCATTATAGGCCATTTTGAAAAAGACTTGCACGCAGGATTTAGTGTCAAGACTTTACATTCACGGCCAGCACGCATAGAGACTATGTACGGATGCTTCAGTATCAACAATGTACATCCTTTACGGTTTTCTTCCCTTATATAGCCCTCTCATACAGCTCCTAGCCGGAAAAAGGCCTCGTTTGGAAAATGAACAAAAACACTTCGGTTAAACGCGGGTCACTGCCCGCTAATATCAAGGTAGTGTTGTTGTTTTAAGTGCCGTATCAGGATCTTCCCCTCTGGCATAAATTCCGTCCCGTAGCGCACCAACCCCACGCCCTTCAGCTCCGCTTCAATGTCATAAGCCAGTTTTCCAGACTGCGTTAGCGGCAACAAAACAACATTGATGCTTTTCAGCCGGGGTTCATACTTAAGTAACACTGCCGACAACAGGGTTATCAGTTCATAAGCCATACCGGGCATACCGTGTAAAATTTTGCTCATATCCGGCAAACCATAATCCGGTAAATGAGCCAGCGTTCCCACACGACAGCTGAGAATACGCTGCATGTTATCGAGAACCGACAGAATGACCTGATTCTCCCCACTGACCTGATGAAGATTAAGCCCACCGACAAAATTACCGAGCAGGCTTTCATAAAGCGAAGGTCCGTTATGTCCGGCAGGCATTACTCCTCCTCAGGTAACAGTTTCAGGGTGTTTTTCCCCAGTTCAATGCGGCGAGGCTTATCTGAGTCAAGTTCATCCCGCGCCAACACCAGACGCCAGTGGTCTTGTTCCATATCAGGCGCACGGAATAAGCCGACGATCGCCACATACTGAGCCTCTTTTTTCATTGGCTCATCAAGTACACTGGCGTTGCCGGGTGCCACCACTCGACTGTGGCTGGCCAGTAAATCAGCCGCCAACGTCGTCTCCCCCTCGCGCACCAGCTGTTCATAGCTGGCGCTATCAAAGGATTTCCGGTCCTGTAACTGATAAACCCGCAGCATAACCGGTTGGGGATGTGAATTTTCCTCACGGCTGTCGATATTGAGGGCCGAACGGGCAGTAATATCCAGATGCAGTGTATTTACCCGTTCAAAAAATAGGTAATTTTTTGCTGACGTTGCACCATCCGTCACGGACTGCGTCAACCCACAACCCATCAGCAATAACGCCAGAAAAGGATAAACACATCTATATTGCTTTATAGTTAACACGTTGATTTCCTTGTGTTGGGATGGAAGGTAGCAGGCCATTATACCGACCCAGCTCTACGGTAAATTGCTGTGGCATCGCCGCCGGAATATCGCCCCCGGTCAGCCCCACCACTGCGTTTAACCCTAGCCGGATAGCGTTGTTCCCCAGAACAGGCACAGGTAATAATGCTGTAGGCAGCGTCAGTTGCATTCGGACCTTATAGCGCCAGCCGAGATATACCCGCAGCAGCACCAAAAAATCCTTATAGCACGCGCCTTCAGGAAACCAGCCCTGCGCTTCCCGTGAATTTTCCGTATACAGTGCGATAAGAAGCTGGCTGTTAGCATCCAAGGTCTCATCACCCAACACCGAGCGCCCGTCAAGCCGCAACGGTACGTCATCAAAAAAGCCGGCAGGTGAGGTCACCGGTACGGTTCGCAGACAGTGAGGCGTCACCGTCGCCTGCGTATCCGGGGCCAGCAGCCTCACCAGCGCCTGAATACCTTCAGCCGTACGGGCTGGCTGGCGCATAATCCCCAGCAGCGCTAGAAAACGCGATACCGGAGTGGCAACGTGATTCTCGGTGCCCGGAATACCCAGTCCGATTAAACCCAGCAGGCATTGTGAGGTGTTATCCGTACCGCCCTTCTCAAAGGTTGCCGGATACGAATACTTACGCCAGATGCGATAAAACTGCGTCAGGATGCGGTGGTTAAAGATATCGAGAAAAGCTTCCAGTGCTTCATGTCCTTCACGCTGTTGCGTGATGTCATCGATATAACCGGTCGGCAGCGGCGAATCGACGCCGTACAGCCCCATAAATGTGGTACGAACCGTCTGCGGGGCGTCTGGCTGCTCTTCATCATATTCAATGGATTTAAGCTCGCTGACAGGAAACCCCATACCCGGATGGGGGCGAAAACGCACCGGGTCATCGGCGGGGTGAACGGTGCTGCCCAGCGGAGGCCTCTTTGGCGCAGCCAGTTCCAGTAACTGGCAGAAACGATAAAAGTTAATGCGTCCGATATCGCCGCGCAGCTGCGGCATTAACCGGGAATGCGCCGGTTGTGATTCTCGTTCCATTCCAGACATTCTCCCGTAGGTTGCAGCGTCAATATCAGACGGTTAAATAAATGAATGTCGGTGTACAGCGCAAAAAAACGGCTAAGCATTTCACCAAACAGGCAGATATCACCGCGACCGGCAAAACCGTTGCTGTCGAGCGTGATATCAATCTGTACTCCACGCAGAAGATAACCCTGTTCAAAGCGTTCAATTTCACCGTGCTTCACATCAACAATTGCCGCCAGCCTGCGACGATTCATTTCATTATCAGTCCAGTCATACAGTGCCAGTGTGCCACGCAACACCTCCGGATTATCCATCATCCACAGAAAACTGCTGCCCAAATGGCTCAGTACCCGCCAGTGGAAACGATCTCGATTCGGCGGGTAGCAGGGCATGGTTGGCGCACACAGATTACGCACGCCTACATTCGCGGCCGTGCTTTTCACCACCGTATCCAGCACCGTACTTTGTAATGCTTTGCGAGGTAACTGACCGTTGGTGCCGGTCAGGCTCAGAGAGAGATTTTCATCTTTCGGCACCGTGTGATTATCAAACGCTTCCCCCCCCAGAATCAGCCAGGTATCGTGCAACCCGGATGGACCGCGCTTAACCCGCGTGTGGTAGTAATATTCCGGTGCGTCATGACGCAGCATGCAGCCCTTGTGCCGGAAGCTACTGAAGGAAACATACGTCTGTTGCCCAGAATGGCGTGAAGACATCACCGCATCGACCGAATAAATTTCCGTGTGTCCGTCCTGAACCCGCATCGGATGGAGCAGATAGTCAGTTTGCAGAGAGTCCAGCCTGAGCGGGTCGGACTCCAGCGCAAACAGATTGATAACCGGCACGCTGTGCAGGCGCAGATGCTTTTCAGAAAAGCTAAAGTCATACTCCCAGCGCTTTTCTAGTACCACATCAATCTCAAACCAGGACAACTCAGCGGGCAGCGTAACGTTCTCTAAGCCACACAGCGCAACAAACATGAATTTTTCGCGGAAAGTGAAATACTCCAGCAGAAGCTGATAACCGCTGAAGCTACTTTCCCCTTTGGGCCATAAATTGTCCTGTTCACTGAACCCCTTAGGAGCAAAAAAACCATCCAGCGGTTGGCACTCCACCTGCCCCGGCAAACGTATCCATAATCGGGCCACATTGAGCGTCAACGCTTCATGCAGCGCACAGGCCAGCCGTGCATCAGCATCCAGATAAAGCGACAGACGGCGTAAGTCAATACGACTCCAATCGGCCAGCTCCCCGCACTGAAAACGCAGGCGTATTACTGAGTGACCGTCAGGCTCGGCGCTCAACCTGACCTGTTGCAAAGACAGCGGCAACAGGGTGATATTCTGGCTGGTAGTGTAGCGGCAGCGGGTCTGGTGCTCGCCAACAGGCCGAGAAAGCACCTCCAACCCCTTGGGTACTGACAGGCACTCTTTCATGCCCATCCAATCCGGAGTGAACTCCACAATGGAGAGCGACGGAATAGTACGCAAATAATGGGGCCATAGCAGACTGACTAACCCTTCGGTCAGTTCCGGCAGGTCATCGTCCAGTTTTTCACGCAGGCGGCCCATTAAAAAGGCAAAGCCTTCAAACAGGCGCTCCACATACGGGTCACGCGCACCGGCCTTATCCAGATTTAATCCGGCAGCCTGATCGGGGTGAGCGCGGGCAAATTCTTCACCCGCTTCACGCAGGTAACGCATTTCAGCGTCAAAATAACGCAGGGTTAAGTCATCCATAATATTCTCAAAATAAACTATTGGGATAGCTGCCTGTATCAGAGTTTATGGTTCTCTCCGTACATAAAATCTAATTTGTATAACCAAATTAAAAACAGAATAAACATCACCAGAGAAAACGCCCGGCTTAATATGTATTTTAAAAATTATGCTAAATATAAAATAACAGGCGATTCACCATCATTAATAAATTAAACATCTTCAATACATTGGGTTATGCCTGAAATATATTTTATCTGTCGTCATTACAACATCGACTGATTTATTCTCCTGATAACCTTCGACATCAGTCTCATCTCCCAGGCCTTCCGACACGTGGAGTCGGACCCCTTTAATATTAAATTTCCCTTTCAGTGCCAGCAGTCCGGCCTCTGTTTTTAGCGTTATTGCATCAGGCATCATCATCCCCCCGACCAGATAATACTCAATATCACAGGCACCGAAATCCTTCATTTCATCGTCTACGTCTTCAAGTATTTCTTCAGGTTTTTCCAGACCAGAATAATGGCTAAGCCCGAGCAGCAGCTCATCGTTTTTTGTTTTGCCATACGCGCAGATTGCGATACAGGGGCCAAGCCCGGTGGTACCAATAGCCTTGCGCTCTCCGGAAGTATTGATGACCGTTGTTTCATCCATATCTACATCCTCAACATTTTTAAAAACAACATCAATATCTTCAGGCAAACGTTGGATATACTGATTCTCAAACAGGTCTGGATATTGAGTCTCAAGCTCCTGATAGGATTTACGATCTGCTGCAGTAATGCCGTTACTATTTGTGTCCTCCGGAACATTAATCACCGGTGGCAACGAAGGTTCTTCAGACTCTGAGGATTCTGATATATCCATCAATTCATATTGATTAGCCGCCAGAACCGCACCAGCAAGCCTCATCTGAAATTCCGTATTATCTTCCACAGGATCCGCCGGATTATATTCATTTTCCCACCGGCTGTTCGCACCCAGAGGGGAAACAGCCGATTCTTCCTGATTTGATATAGCCGTTTGCTCAGAAAACTCAGCAGCTCCCTTCTCATAAAAATCATTCATCATTGACGGTACAAACCGCGCCCGGCACGGACAGGTACTTACGCTGTCCAGCGTTCCGGCGATTTTTTGCCGAGAATACTGTCATTACCAATGCCTCCGGCAATGTAATATGTGCCGGGATGTTTTCCACAGGTAACCCGGTGTGTTTCACAGGCGATAGCCATACCGAGAATAGTGTGTGTGGGTTCCCCTTCGGTAATGATCCCCCCGCAGGTGGTTTTGTCACCCACCACCAGATAATAGCCTTTTGCTGCCATAGTCTTCTCCTTAACCACACAACACGGCGGTACGCGCCGGGTCAAGTCGTCCATAATAATGGTTCAGTTACTCAGGAAAGGGGTTCAGAAGTATTTAGAGGTTCAGCAGATACGCGGTATCTGATTGGGTAAATTGCCACCAGAAAACAAAAAAATATTTCAGGTAATAGCCATATCTGCTCATTTATAGCTATCACGAATATCCAGTACTGCAAATACGCCTAATTTGCTGATAACAATCTCCTTGTTCATCTCAGCGCCCCGTTCTTTTTCTGAACAAGCCCGAGAAAACATTGCCAATCGATTTCTTATTTTTTGCTTTTACTACGTCATTGACAGGCGGAACCATACCGGAAGCAGAAGGAACTACTTTAGGAATATAGCTGCTCCATAAAACTGGATCGGCTTCCCAAGGGGGAAGAACTTCTTGATAGTCCTGATAAAAATGGATTTTACCCACAAGGCGAGAACGATTACGATACGCGTAACGCAGCTCAGACGCAGTGATTGAAAAACCATAAGGTGGCGTTTTATTCACGATCTCAGGCAGTGATAAGCCATCCAGAATAAAATGCAGGTGATGTGACGCATTCTTAGCCGTCATTTCAATACCCAATTTGCTACCGCGTTTCCATAATAGCTGTGGAACATAGCCCGCCATAGTGTTGCCGGTATCCACCACATGATAGATATCCTTGTTATAATTACTCGCCACTTCGTTATAAATGGATCTGATATTAAATTTTGGATTCTCTTCTCCACCCTTAAAATACTCTGTCCACAGATAGTTATCACCATCCCGCATTTTCCTGACGTCAGCCTCTAGCGTGTCAGGTATTACCAGTTTGCGAATGAGTTTTTCCGGCCTATCGCTCAGTTTTGATATTTTGCCTAAATCGTTCCCCCCTGTGATCGCGATACTGACACTGTTGTTATACACATCAATAACCGCGGGTGGCAGCGACTTATTCTCAGTTGAGTATCCGGGATAAAGTTTACCAATATAATTACCCCTCTTCCTTTTGACACCATACACCAGATCCCCCCGCTCAACCTGATAGTTCTGGCTGAAAGCGTCAGGAGCCAAATCTTGTGCTGCGGATACCTGTGCCTGTGCCTTTTCCTTTATCCGCAGTTCAGCCTCAGCAGCAGACAGCTTCTCATACGAATCATTCATCATTGACGGAATAAACCGCGCTTGACACGGACAGGTACTCACGCTGTCCAGCGTTCCAGCAATTATTTTGCCGAGAATACGGTCATTACCAATTCCTCCGGCAATGTAATATGTGCCGGGATGTTTTCCACAGGTAACCCGGTGTGTTTCACAGGCGATAGCCATACCGAGAATGGTGTGCGTGGGCTCCCCTTCGGTAATGATCCCTCCGCAGGTAGTTTTGTCACCCACCACCAGATAATAGCCTTTTGCGGGCATATTCTTCTCCTTAACCGCACAACACGGCGGCACGCGCCGGGTCAAGCACTATCAGTCCTGCTAGCAGTGCATCATCACCCACGGCGCATGATGTGCCCGTTTCGCCGCAATGGATTTTGTCACTCTCTGCTCTGCTCATTTATCTTCGTCATGGATAAGCGTATCGGCTTCATCAGAAATCTCCGGAGAAACCTCCATTGCCTGCGGTTTACTCGCATCAAATATCTGTTCCGGTAACCGAAAACCGGCCAGTTTCAGCAATGCCAGCGGCCCTTCCCCTCGCTCCGTACGCAATATCCACGTCAACTGGAGCTTGTCCGGTGCAGTGACGGTAAGCTGCCAGCGGCTTGCATCCAGCTTCTGTTTTTTTGCCTGTGACAGCCAGCGAATAAATCCCCAGCTTCCTGAATAGTGACCAGACAACCGCGCACCTGCATCAACGCTGGTCCATGTCAGCCGGGTTGCGGGTTGATAGGTATCGCCAGGCCAGCGAAAATTCTGCCAGCTTTCCATCTGATTGAAATAGTGTAATACCTGCCCATCAATCGTCAGCACCGTCTCTACGACTTCCGGTGCAGAACGTGCCCGCAGTTCAAAACCAATACTCTGACTGCCGTTGGGATACAGAATGGCAGAAAGCTCGCCTAGCTGATTAACCGCCTTCAGGAAGGCAGGATTGACGGTTAATCCCTGCAAGTTCAGATTATTTGCCACCCAGTGACGGCCCTCTTTATGCAACAGCCCCGCCATTTCACGCGTCAGAAACTGGTCAATCAGCCCGCTATCCTGACGGATAAAATCGGCCAGTGCAGACAAAGAAGCATCACTATCGCTGTCCGCAAAGGGATAGCGCCCGACAAAAGCGGCATTCCACTCTTTAACGATCGCATTGCGCCATCGGTCATTCAGACTGACTGCGGTAGGCTCCAGTACAACCTGCCACGACTGTTTCAGCGGCTGCACAAACATCGCCTGGCCGAAAGCGCGCCATTCTGCTCCCAGATTGGCGGCTATCAGATTGCCGTACTCCTGCGAGTCCGTCAGGTCAACATTTTTGCCCTGAAACACCGACTGCGCCAGCAATTGCATCATTTCCTGCGGTTCAGGCGCATCCGCCACCTGCTGGAGTTTCAGACGTACTCGCGTCACGCGGGTCAGCCAGCTTTGCAAACTCAGGGCGCTATCGGCAGAGAAGTTGTCTGATGCCGTTCTTTTACCCATCAGGGCAAGCAGCGGGCCAAAGGTTTTATCCAACGGCCCGATCAGGCCAGCGGCCTTCTGGTCAATAGCCGGGACGTCCTCTTTACGGGTCAGCAGGTCTTTCGCTGACGATAACAGCGAATCCGACAGCCCGGCGTCCTGTCGCCCGGTCTGCCCCTGCCACGCAAGGGTGTTCATCAGCGCTATCAGCGGTGACTGACGGACATCACTAACCAGAGTAAGCTGGTCTGTCACATCAGAAATAGTCTGCGTTTTGTTCCAGCGCAGGCCGTTGAGAAAATTTAGCCAGGCGGCAGAAAAATCAGCGAAATAGCGCTCCGTCAACCGTTGATGCCGCACTTCCGGCGACGCGTCGCCGACAAGCTGTTTGCGGTTGTCGCTCAGTACCCAGTCGATTTCATCACGCCGGGTAGCAACGGCTTTTTCAATGGCTGGCTGAATGGCCTCTTCCCACGCCTGACGGGTAAACATTCCGGGGATAACTTCATCGGTGGTGAATAACTGGCGGGCATCGGTATCAGCGGTCATATCCTCAAGCCGCATGTCGGCATAATTACGACGAACCGACGACAATATGGACTGGTACACGGTGTTATCCGCGTTCTGACGCCCTATCTGCCCCAGTAATACCTGACGCACCTCAGACACCAGAGACCTGTCCGGACTGATTTTCCAGTCCGGATGCGCGGGCAGGTTTTCGGCATAAAAAGTCCATAAATCCGGAGCAATGCTTTGCCACAGACCAAGCGAAATGCCCTTTCGCTGCGGCTCTGTGCGCTGCATCGTTGTACTGAAAAATACCCCCTCCGCTTTTTCCGGATGAGCCATCATCAGATAGGCCTTTAACTGGTCATAACCCGATTTTGCCAGCGTTGCCCGCTCCGGGCTTGCCGGTGGTAAATCGGCCAGTTGGCTGAGTTTTTGATGCAGCCTTTGTGCAGCACTATCTCGTATCAGACGCTGGCTGGCGGGGCCATACCATGTCCACAAGGCAGTCAGTAACTGCGGGTTATGATTCAGACCGAAGCGTTGATACCATGGTGCGCCGTCTTTTTCCCACGTCTGTAAACGCCCGATACCATTGCGCAGTAACTGCAAGGCTATCAGTTGTTCATCTGACACATCGTGGCTGCCGACCAGAGAGTGAGCCTGTTTCGCAGCCGCTACCATCTGGTGACGGTTCACGGCAAATGACATTACGCTGCCCGCCCCCCACACCAGCATTAGCGCCATCAGGCCATAGCAGAGCGTTTGCTCCCACGGCAGACCTACGCGTTTGCCACGTGCATTAACGCAGTCGTCCGTCACGCCCTGCCAGTCAGGCAGCATTTGCCATCGGTGTTCGTGAATACCGCTAACGGCGCTCTGCGCTGGCTGAGGCAGGCTGAACATCAGTCCGCGCAGCGGAATGCGTCCGGCATATTCCGATATCCACGGCGTCAACACCTGCTTCCAGCGAACGGCCTCACCCTGCTCAAGGCTCTGCCCCAAACGCAGTAAGAAATCATGCTGCCGCATATTGGATACCTGCTGTAGGCCCTGCTCACACAGTAACGGCAATAGAGACAGCAGTTGCTGCTCAACCCCATCAGGCATGACCTTCACCGGCAGTATCACACCAACGGGCTGGGTCACTCGCTCTGCCTGCGACCACGGACTGTCGCACAGTTGCCATAAATAGACCGGAGGCTGATAGCGCAAGGCTTTCC
This sequence comes from Budvicia diplopodorum, assembly GCF_009800925.1. Taxonomy (GTDB): domain Bacteria; phylum Pseudomonadota; class Gammaproteobacteria; order Enterobacterales; family Enterobacteriaceae; genus Budvicia; species Budvicia diplopodorum. The sequence goes on from NZ_WOYF01000001.1 coordinate 579,091, forward strand.
CCATTTGTTGCAGGGTGTGCAGGCCATTGTCAAAACTATGAGATGATTTACTCTGTTCCGTATTCACCGCCCAGACGATACCGTCCAGCGGGCGGCCACGGCGCAGCTTGCGCAAAGCAGCAAGGCGATCTTTATTCACCTCATCACTCAGGCTACCGCCGTGCAGCAGTACGGTGCGCTGCCCTTCCAGCCACTGTTTTTCAGCAAGCGTGGGAACCAGAGCGTCAATGTCTGCCGCTCCGCCCACTACCATCAGCAGACGGACTTTGTAACGCCAGAATAGGCCATAGCGGGCACGTAGGTGAGATCTAAGGTGAGAAAATTCACCGTATTGCGGGTAGTCTTCTTTTGATGCGCTAACCGGAGCGGGAATATCATCGCCCTTTATCCGTTGCCGAGCGGCCTCAAAATTTTGCTTACCCGCTATGCGGGTTGAAAAAAACAGCATCAGTGCGGTTAACAGCACCATACCGGTTCCGACACATAGCCCAAGCAGCCAACGGTCACGCACTGCCGAACCTGCGACCAGCCCTAACCGTTCCGGGTGCTGCCATGCCAGCCAGCACAGCGTTCCCCCGGTGATTAACAGTACCAGCACCACAGCCAGAAACCGGTTTTCAGGCCTCTTTATTATTGATAAGGGATTAAAGCTCACGTCAATTTCTCCTGTTGGGTGGTATAAGAAGTCACCACTGTGCTCCAGACGTCATCACTTCCCTGTTCACTGCTGAGAATCATCTGCGCCTCACCACACAGTTCAGCGATCTGTGCAGCAGCAGCTATCGCCAGCCACGGAGCTGCACAACCCGCGTGGCCTAACGAGCTATCAATATTGTATAAATGACTGCCAGAGTTAATCGCCACCAGCGGCGGTTTACCCTGTAATTCCATGATGCGCCGGTGCTGTTTATCTGACAGACCGGACAGCCAGAGGTGTTTCAGCGCATCCGAAGGCAACGGCACCCAATCCATAGCCTGTAATGCCCCTTCTTCCAGCGTTTCCGTCGGGGACTTCTCCGGGCGGTGTAACAGTGCCCGTGGTGCTAGCGTTTTTTGCGTCAGACGATTGCCTAGCAGCAACGCCGCTACCGCTTCCGCCGTCCCTTCCGGCTGTTGCGGGACGATCTGTAAACTAATGACCAGCAGCAGCGCATCGTCATGAATACGCTGGTCAAGCCAGCGATCGATAAACCTCAACCCATGCTCTTCTACGTAAGTAACAGATTGGGTGATGTTGCTATCCCGCCACATCCGTTGCCATAGATCTTGTAAGCGGCGTGAAGAAAGGGACGTTTCTGTTTCAAACAAAATATCAATTGAGCCATCACCAGACAGTGAGTTAACTAATTCAGATAATGGGTGAATCAGGTTAGATAACTGCTTAGAAAGTACGATTTCAGGAGAAATATTTTCATCGTTAACGGTAAAACGGCTATGAATCACGCCGTCTTCTCCTTTCCATGACCTCTGCGCCCGAATCTGGATGGTATTGGAGATTAATATTTCCAACGGCGAATCACTTTCATGTTGGTCAGAAACTGGAATTGTTGTCGCTGTACTAAATTCAGAAAACAATATTTGCAATGCTCTCCGCCCTCTTTTCACTTCTGTTAATATCCATGCTTCACGCTGTTTATCCCAAGCATTAGCCTGAATCTGCTGTAGCAGGTAAATCACCAATCGAATTAGAGCGATGACTAACCAAATCCCAACGGGGACAGCGACCATTAAGATCCAAACATTATCGTTACCCGTCATTTTGGCTAGCAGAGAAGAAATAAAACTTCCAAATACAAGCATAAAAAATAAGGCTCCAAACCATCTTAATAACTTAGGAGGATGGGGGCGCCAGGATAATGGTGGTATATTTTTTAAATTGACGGGCATGTTTTCCTGATAGTTATGACTTTTAACTTAAATTGAATTGAGAATTCGTTGCATATAAAGCAGGGGAAAGGTTTAGCCTTAATAAACATTTAAATTAAGAGTTTAATTTAAAACAAAGACAAGCATATCAACATTAATGTATTTTATAAGCACCAAGAGTTTTATTTAACACTTTATATTTATTTCACGAAGAACAGGGCTATGGTATTATTATGTTTATTGATTAATATTCTGCGTCAAAAAACGTAGGAATTTATACTTTAAGAAATAATAAAAAACCACATCAAAAGATATTATTTCTGAATTACAGTATTTTCATGATAACACCCTGCCACAATTCATAGTTGAGCAAGCGGTTCCCCCACCACGTGTCCTTTGACACTCACCTGCCTTGTTTCTATTCCACAATCACTATTCTATATATTATTTATCATTCCCTGCCATGCCATCATATGGTAATAAGAACATTGAGCCACACTTTTTCTTAGCACACCCCCAATATATATTCCCTTTCTCATTATGCCATTCCGCCGTCGCCGCAGCATTAATAATAAAATACCATCTGACACCATGACTCAAAAGCGAACCTTTTATTTCACATGGCAACCAATAATATTGGCCAGATATTTCATCAGATGTCTTATATTTAGTACTTAATCTAAATATTTTTTTCACCTGACTAGCATCAAGACTCCATTTCTGACAAGCAGATAAAAGCATTTCATCTTGTTCTTCTTTTTGTGTATAAACCGATTTATCAATATGTTCAATTACTAATTCAGTCGAGAATACAACTTTAGGACACAGTAACATGCTAATTGCTAACGTAAAGACCTGCGCCTTCGCCTTCCATTTTATAAGATATTTTGTCATGTTCATAAACATCCCTATCATCCAGTTCATATATATTTTTTATTATATCAACCAATTTACTAATAGAATTAGTTTGCTCTAGCGTTGGTGACTCCCAACCATCATTTTTATGCATAGCCACAACTTCAATCCCAACACTATCCCCATTATAAGGATAACGTTCTGGATACATCTTAACTTTTTCATGGTCATATACCTTTCCAGGATTCCAGCCGAAAGATTTTATCTTTTTACTTTCTTCCGCTGAACATGTTTTTTCCTCCATGCAGCGAGACTTTATTTTACCAACATGGTAAGTATATGAAAATAAACTTACCGTTTGATGGATATCTCCGTTCTTCGCAATCAGAAAATGCGTACCAACACCTTTAGAGAAAGAAGTCAATGTCCCCTCTACGGAGGAGGAATCGGTTCTATGTAACACAATACCATTAATTTTATTCATCACTCCTTTTCCCAAACCCGCAACACTAGATTGAATAAAATTAGCATTTTTTATATAACCGTCAGGATCAACATAAATTACAGACACCGTACATATTTTTGCTTTCTCATTTTCATTTTTAGTAGTATCCCCTTCAAATGTACAATTAACTTTATGTTTATTATAAATTAAGGGAGATGGATTTTTCTCTTCTGTTTTTTCATTACTCAAAGCGCCGTTACTCATCTCCCCCCCCTATTATTAATACCCAATATTGAAGTGTCGCCAACAGTTGAACCATTAAGATGACGCTGGTACAACACGCAGGATCCATTGAATAGATAATCATCCCCCCGTTCATTACTTCGCATTCAATCAACACCCTAATAATAAATCGACCCTAATGTTATATTTCTGCTCACTTTGGAAGTTTTCCGTATTCCCATTTTCATCCGTTATCCCTCCTTTCTCTGTTCCATCTTCAAAATAAGCAACATATTTAGTATTTGCATAAGGAACACCATCATCATCCGCAAAATGAAATTGCAGATTATAATCCCCCGACTCAATCAGCGGAAACGCCATCATCGCCGGTTTCACGGATGCCCTTTGCTGTCGCCCGTACTGCCCGGCCTTCGTCAGATAATCCCCTTGAGTCCCTGATTCAATCTTGTTCGCGTCCAGCGTGATATAACTCCCGCCGCCGTTAATGGTGATTTTCTTCTTCGCGATAATGTTTATTTCATCATCGGTACTGGTTATTGTGATCGCCTTCTTCGCCAGCAGCTCAAGCAAATCATTCTGCGCCTGAATGGATACGGCTCCCTGATTGGCTATCAGTTTTATTCCCAGTTTTCTCACGAACAGGCTGAAGGCATTACCCACGCCGATAAAGAGGTCCTTCACCACGCTGATATCGGCCTTGTTGCCCGCCGTAGCTATCAGGTTCTTACCGGCACTCAGCTGCAGGTGTTCACCGCTCGCCAGTGCTATCCCCTGCGGCGCACTCAGCAACAGCACCGCCTGTTTCAGTTCATTCAGGTTTTGTTGCAGCAGGCTAATCTGTGACTGAAGGTCTGCCGGATTCGCATTCGCAGTCTGTGCATCCTGCGATATTTTCTGCATCTGTTGTTGCGCACCGTTCAGCAGGCTGATAGCTGGCTGCATCGCCAGTACAGGTCCCCCAGCCTTCGGCTGTTCATCAGCGCTAATAAAAATGCCCTTCTTCGCCCTGATGGCACCGTACAGATCGGTGCGCAGCTCAAAACCTTCTCCGCGCTTCTGTTTACCGCTATCTACCAGATGCCCGAGGTTTAGCTGACTCTTGCCGCCATACTCCGTGCTGACCTTAATATGCTCCTGACCCCGGTTGTCTTCCATGCGGATTTTATTATTGGCAGGGGTTCGCAGCACGTTGCGTTTGTAATTTTTAATGGTCACATGGTCTGTATGCGCTGAGTCGTGCAGCACGTGCGCGATATACGGCCTGTCCGGGTTACCGTTTTCAAACGCTATTGCCACTTCCGTTCCCGCCAGCAGCGGCAGGTGCAGGCCGTAGGCGTCTCCTGCATACGAGCGGGCCTGCCTTACCCACAGACTTTCGTAACCGCTATCCCACCTGTCGCGGTCAAACAGAATATTGACTTTGTAACGTCCGTCTTTGTCAATATGGCCGTAGATATCATTGGTCTGTGTGCTGGTCACTCGTGCCGGTAGCGTACCTGCCATGACTGGCCTCTTGATAGCTGCCGGGCGGAAGCCGTAGTCTTCCGAGAACGGTATTGCCTCCACGCACACTTCAAAGCTGCGGTCCCGGCGGGCGGTGCTGATCGTCTTAGTGATAACCACGCCCTTGCGGTAAATATCACTCACATCACTGCCGCCGTTCACTTTCAGCGCCATGCCCGGTGCGATGCCCGCGCAGTTGGTAACCGCAGACAGTTGAGTCTGTTTGTTCAGGTAACGTTCATGACAGATGCGGGCATAAAACGCACCGCTCTCCGGGACAAGTTCACGACCTTCGACACCGGGAATAAGGTAGTTATCCGCATAGTGATAGGCTTCACCGTAGGTGGTGGTATCGCCCCGCGTCACATCCGCCTTCGCGTTCATATCTTCCGTGGCGGTACGGTAATTGTAATCGCGGGTGGTAACGGACTTCTCCACCACCTGATGGTGGCTGGCCATGCACCACACCGATTCCACACCTTCATCAAGCATCCCGGATGGCGGCACGGCAGGCAGAGTCAATCCCTGTTGATAGTGACTCTGGTCGTCGTAAAACTCCACCATATCAATGTTTAGGCGCGTGTCGGCGGTGAAGCGGAACCAGATACCCACTTCGGACAATAAACGGCTGATAAAGGTTAAATCGTCCTCGCCGTACTGCATCACCTGCTCACGACGCGGGTACTCACAGGCAAGCGTGAAGATAAAATCCTGACCGCGCATGTCGTGGCGCTCGCGCAGGATTTTTTCCACGATTTGCGGTACTGACATATCCTGATAAATCGCGTTCTGATGGCTTCTGGACAGCAGCGCCAAACGCGGTTGCAGGGTCAGTTCATAACGGCTTTCATCTTTTGAAGTGGCGAGCTTTTTAAACCCTGTCGCCACTCCCTGTATCACCCGCACCGGCAGGGGTACTTTAATGCCGAACCCCTGATTAACCGGTGCCTGTAGCGTCAGCGAGGCATCCTTCATCAGCATGGTTTTCGGGTCAATAGCTTTATCGGTGCTGGTAAATTCGATGGCGTAGCTGAATGGCTTACTTAGTTCTTCATGGCCTTCTAACCCCAGCACGTCCAGCGGTGAGCCGTTGTCACGGACGTTTAACAGATGGTGGCTTTGGCTGAAAAATAGGGTGGGGGTATTCACAATTTACCTTCTCTATCAAATTCCAGCATGGTCCCGTCGCCCTCTTCTAGCGCTTTTGCACAATCAGAGTTCAGGCGACGAAGTAATACGGCTGACTGACGATCCATGCTGTGCTCCTTAAGTGGGTATGCTACCGCCCTTAGCCTTCTCCTTTTAAGGAAACTCAGGCCCATAAGGTCGATTGTTTTATGCTGTTTTTGTTTGCTAAACCGCCGGACTCAACAAACAAAAACCGCAGACGGCAAACCGTCTGCGGTGGGGATTAGCCTGTGGTACGTTCGTTCCAAGAATCGGAATGAATGATGTTGCCGTCTTTGTAAGTCCAGGTGATTTTTTCGTAGCGCAGTGCAATCATTTCCAGATGATTGTGCTTTTCCATCGCCGGATCTTTGATGTTGTACATTTTGGGGGAGGCTTTCACCAGCTTGACCATCTCAAGCAATGTGTTGAAATACTCAACTTCCTGACCCGCGTCGTTAATGCGATACCATTTAAACTCGGCGGACTTCAAGGTCTGACCGGTGGTCACTGCTTTGTACAGATACGGGCTGGATGCATCAATTTCCTTGGTAAACAGAAACGGGGTGTGAATACGCGTCCCCGTCAGTTTGCCAGTGTTGTTATCGGTCGGAATATATATTGTGTGTTCCTGTTCCACTACTTCGATGCTGCCGTCACGATCCTGCACATCCACAGAGCCTTTAATGTCTGCGCCGCCATCGTCTTTTAGCCACAGGTAGATTGGAATTGCCATGTCATTTCTCCATTTCGCTGGTGAATGCGTCAGCCTTGTTCCGGTGACGCCGTTTTACTTGCTGCCTGACAGGCATCCGCCTGAGGAACAAGACTGATTTCAACCCGACGGTTGGCCGCACGGCCAGCCTCCGCGTCATTTGATTTCAGCGGACGGTTTTCACCGTAACCCTGAACCGCAAAACAGCTTTCGGATACCTCCCCAGTGTCACGCATCCAATCGCGTACTGACTCCGCACGTTTCAGGGAAAGGATCTGGTTGGATTTGTCATCGCCGGTGTCATCGGTATGACCTGCCACCACAATCAGCCAGCCGGGTTTAACTTTGATATTGACCAGCGCATTCACCAACACCTTTGTCGAGTCGGATTTGAGCTGCCATTTGCCCACGTCGAACAGCGACATGCTGTCGAAACGCACGATTTGCGGAGTCTGCGGCGCTGGAGGAGGAGGCGGTGGAGGAACGTAAGTTTTAATCGCATCCAGCAGCGGCAAGCGCAGGCGTTCACCCCGATAGAGTCCCAGACTCAGACGCAGCGATTCTCCATTGCGCGACCAGTCATTGAGCAGCCCGGCGTCTTGACCAAGAGTTTCGACTGCTTTCGCTTTCCGATCGTAGTTATTCATCGCCACGGCGTAATAATGCTGAATATCAAAGGCCACATGATGCACAAGCTGGCGGTTGTTCCAGCCACTGCTACACAGGGCAACCACAGTGGCAAGCGTAAACAACGTAAGGGCTAAGCGGACTGCCCGTTGAGCAGGCGTCGTGCCGTGACCCTTCGGCAGCAGAGGCAACAGAAAATCCGGCAGCGCTGAAGCAGCATTATCGTCGGCCGTAGCCGGATACCAGCCGGTGACCTGCGTAATAGAGGTACGCTGTTGCAACCAGTCCTGCCAGACGGAAGCGCCCTGCGCGCCGGGCATATCCCGAGTCTGGCGCAGCAGCACCGCATACGGCAGCACTGGCGGCACATCGGGATTTTCCGCCGTGAAGGCGGGTATAATATTTTGCGTAAACCAGTCAGCCTGCGTGTTCAACATCATCTGTTGTTGCAGGCGGGTGCCGAGTTGATCCTGTGCAGCCCAGATGGTAACGGCGCACGGCGCACGGCCATCCTGCCAGACCTGAACAGGTTCACCGGGAAGGAGAGTTTGCCACAGTGACTCACAGACGTACTGCCCGGCAGTCTGGCTGCTCAACAGTAACGGGATATCATGCTGGGTATCCCGACGCAGCCTTGTCAGTTGCCAGCGCAGCTCATGCAACCAAGGCGCGAGTGCCTCATTGCGGCTTTGTTGCTGAGGTCTAAGGCTGACCATTACCGCCAGTTGTACAGCCCAAGCCGGACGCAGCCACAGGAGCTGGCGCACCACGTCACACAGCTCGCGACTGTCATCCACTTTCAGCCAGCAGCCCTGTGAAGTCTGATGGACAGGGATATCCGCAGGCCAGCCCGCCATATCGCCGCAGATCAGCACCACCGGCAGGCGGTAGGGTTCTTCCGGCAGCCCGGCAAGCTGTTGTGCTGCCACATTAACCGGCCGACGACCCGCCCGCACCATGCCAGCTATCACTGCAACCATCACCACAAACACGCTGACACCACGGGCCGTAGGCGTTAAAGGTAAAAACAGCAGGCATAACAGGACCATCAATAAACCCGCCCACAGCCACAGCCCCCGTTGCAGGGGAACCTTCATCGCACCACTCCCGGAAGCAGCGTGATAAGCAGATTGTCCAGCCAGCGGTCAAGTCCGCACCAGAGCGCAGCCAGAACAAGCACCGACAGCCCGAGGCGTACCGGCCAGTGACGTAGCCATTCCCCAGCCCGGTGTCGGCCAGATGCTGAAGCCAACACCGGACGATGCGGTGAAAAATCAAAGGCAGGAACCCGTTCCGCCAATTCCCGCACCAGACATTCACGCTCCGGCCCGGTTGAAGAGGTAAAGTCGCCCATAAAGCCGAGCATCAGCACGCGATGGAAACAGGTCAGAACGGCAGTATCCGGAGCAGCTTCACGCAGCACCTGACGCATCCGTTCATACAGCTGGTCACCGGCATTCATGGTACCGAAAAACTGCCCCTGAAGCGGCCGGTCATACCACTGCATGCAGACGTCATCTTGCACGCCACGGCTTTTCGCCGCTTCATCCAGCAGCGCGCATTGGGCATAAAGAATATGTTGGCAACTCTGTTCGCTGTAGTCCGCTGCTCTCAACGTGCGTTGCACCTGCTCAAGGTTATTTACACAGCGCTGCCAGAACGCCTGACCTTCGCCTTCCTGAAACAACGGACCGTGGCGCAGGCCGATAACGGTCAGCCAGATGTCCTGCAACAGCGCGTCGATATCACACGTTTGTTTGTCACTCATGTTTTCAGTACCGCATACAGTTCAAGCTCCGGCTCACCCAGCGTACCGGGGACATAAAACACGCAGTTGCCCGCGGCTTGCATCGCACGGGCCGCCGGGTGGAACATATCCAGCGAGAAATACTGGTTCTCAAGACGCAGCGGAATGGCCGCAGGAACATGGCTTAAGGCCCGCAACGGAATACCCTGCCCGGAGGCGTTAATCACGCTACCCACGTCGTCCGAGCTACCCACTTTGCACTGTAGCGGGAACTGCTCCAGCAATTGCGCAACCGGCAGTGGGGAGCGCACGGAGAGATAGAAGTCCACCTCTTCACGCAGCCTCGGATCGTGCAGATGGGCCAGCCACTGACGTATCCGTTTTTCATGAGTCAGTTCAATAGCTATCACCCGGGACGGCAGGCTCGCCTCCAGCAGGTCGCCGAGCAGGTCAAACAGAGGCGGGAAAACGTCTGTCAGACGTTCATGGCGGTAAACTGGGATGTTGCTGACGGTGTGAGCCAGAGAGAACGTCAGTAGACTGCCCGCCAAACGTGCCAGCTCCTGATACAGACGTTCAGGGTGCACCTGTGGATGACGCTGGAAATTCCCCAGCACCGGCTCTGCACCGTTAAGAGCGTTAAGCAACCAGAACAGTGACACGTCTGCCACGGCAAAATCAGCCATGCGTTCGTTGCTTTCACGGCGCATCGCCATTAGTCGTTCCAGACGGGTGCGCAGCTGTGTCATCAGCTGTTCGAGCTGTTCGCTCAGCCATTGACTGGCATTCAGGCTCAGTAATGGCGGGATAAAGGTGTTGTCTTGTATCCATGCGCCCTGCATATCACGGTGCAGACGGGCTACCGGGCAGATCAGATAATCACTGTTATCCTGTGAATCCAGACGCAACGTCAGTTCATGCTGCATGATAGCCATCTGAACCGTGTCATCGCCGTAACAGTTACGAACTTCATGCCAACGCTGGCGATAGCGCACGGGACGCTCAGCTATGCCATCCGGTGTCAGGCAGTTGCCCCCGTTCGGGTACAGCTGAGGCAACGCCAACATCACCGTAATCTCACGGCTGCTGGTATCAGTGAGCGTCAGCGTGGGAGGCAGTGCATCAGCCTCATTGGAGTCGATCAACGTTCCGTCAGAAAAGCGTACAGCCAGATGGCTGGCTTTAAGACGCCCCTGCTTCAGCGCATCATTATCAAATTCTACCCGCAATACGCCCCACGGGTGCATCATCCCTGTCTTTGCGATGCACTCAGCCGCCCATGCCGCAAATGCCGATTGTTGCTGGAACTGCTGTGGGGAAAGCAGTAATCCCTTACCCCACAATGGTCTCTCTATTTTCATCAAGCCTCCTGCGGCCATACATCATGTCATGACCTTGCTTTTGGCATTTGCGAGACCAACGAGAGATTCACGTCCATACCTTCCACCTGAAAGTGCGGTACGGCGTACAGTCTCACGCGGAAGAAGCCCGGATTGTCTTCAATATCTTCCACTGTCACGCTTGCATCACGCAGCGGGTGAGACGCCTGCAAATCGTCTCCCGGATCGGTCATTTCAGTGACCAATGTGCGAACCCAAGCGTTCAGCTCCAGCTCCAGAAGACGGCGGTCTTTGGTGGTGCCGATGTTTTCGCGCTGGATAAGCTTCAGATAGTGCGCGATACGCGACAACAGGAAGATGTACGGCAGACGCGCATTGATGCGGCTGTTTGCGGTGGCATCGGTGGTGTCATACAGCGCGGGCTTCTGCGTGGAATTCGCCGAAAAGAAACAGGCATAATCGCGGTTTTTGTAGTATGACAGCGGAATAAATCCCAGATTGGCGAACTCGAATTCGCGGGTTTCCGGTATCATCACCTCAGACGGAATTTTCACCTGATTACCGGTGCCGAGGTCATACAGGTGGATCGGTAGATCGGTCACTGCGCCGCCCGCTTGTGGGCCGCGAATTTGCACGCACCAGCCGTTCTTAATGAAGCTTTTAACCATTCTGGCAGCAAAAGCAAAGGAAGCACTGGTCCACAAATACTTCTCGTGATCTGGGCCTTTCACCGCTTCCATATAGTTAAAGTTGCGCACAGGCACGGTATCCGGGCCATACGGTAAACGCCCCAGCACGCGTGGCATGGTCAAACCGATATAGCGGGAATCGTCTGTATCACGAAAGGATTTCCATTTGGTGTACTCGGCACGATCAAAGTAGTTACCGATATCTTTGATGGCCGCGACTTCTTCCATCGATCGTTTGAGGAAAAAATCCGGGCCAATAGAGCCGATAAACGGCATATGTGCCGCTGCGGAAATTTTGGAGATATTACGCAGCAGGGCAACATCCTGAGCGGAGGCATCAAACTCGTAAGAGGATATGATAGCGGCAATGGGCTCGCCGCCGGGGGTGTCATACTCGCTGGTATACGTGTGCCAGTATAATCCGCTCTGGGTAATTTCTGGGGTATCCTCGAAATCCTGACGCAGGTCATCTTTGGAAACGTCAAGGATTTCCGTTTTAACGTTCTGACGGTAATCAGTGTTGTCCACCAGATGTTTTAGACCCCGCCACAGGGATTCCAATCTTTGGAATTCAGGATGATGCATCACCGCATCCAGTTGGCGGCCGATCTGGTGATCCAGTTCAGCAATGTGGTGGTCCAGCAGCGTTTTATTAAGCTTTTCAACGCGCTGACCGGAGTTTTTCAGGCACTGCAATAATACCTGTACGGCAGCGGTCACGCGCTCGTCAACGCTAGCATCGGCCAGCGACTGGCTGTCTTGCCAGATGTTGATATCCGACAGGCCGGAAATCGGGTTCAGGTTAATTTTTTCAAACAGGGAAGCGTAGACCCCACCCGAGTCAGGAAGATCCAGCACGGTAGTCCTGTTTGTTGAAGAAGTGGCGTTTTCAGTATTGACAGACATAAACATTCTCTCGCGTTAATCCGTTTATTCTGGAGGGTTAAGCTTCTTTCGAAGCCAGAGCATTTAGTTCATCGTGCAATTGATTGCTCAGAGACGGATCTTTAAGAATATTTTCCAGTTCTTTTCGAAATGTAACGTTATCGAGAAGATTAGATTTGAGGTCGCGTAATAAATTACGCATGGCGAGCATCGCTTTTAACTGGGGGATCTGACGTACGACCTGCTCTGGCTCAAAATCTTTAATATTGCTAAAAGATAATTTAACGTTCTCTTCGCTCCCATCACCAGATAGGGTATTTTCGACGGTGAGATTAACGGAGGGAGTTAATTCAGACAGCACATTGTTAAAGTTATTTTTATTAATGTTGATTTTTTCACGCTCAGTTACGGGGCGATGCTCCTGCCCATTGCTGTAATTCCCCATAACAACCAGCTTAAGCGGCAACTCAACTTTTTTCTGTGCGCCCCCCGTGTGTAGATTTAACTGGATATTAACTCGCGCCTTAGGCACTTCACTCTGAAATGAATCCGCCACCAACAACTCCTTAGTATAAATTGTGTAATATAATCAGGGGAGACCCTGGAGTACGGTAAATTCTCAAGAAGGAAATATTTTAACTACTTTAAATAAATTTAATTATGTCCAATTAACTCAACTAATAGGAAAAAGAACCGACGATATAGTAGGTAATGCCACGGCAATAAATAATACATTAAGTAAAACTAAATAATATATTGATAGATAATTTATTAATTAATGATAAATAGCATATTAAGCAAAGCTAAGTTAGACAGTTAATAAATTAAATTCATATGTAGCCTACTATGAAAATAATAAATGACAAGTCAATTTTTAGTCTTAGGAATAAACTCAAGCAACAAATTAACACAACAGGCACGCCATCGATTCACAAAAACAGTAACCACATACGAAGTTAAATTACTTATAATTTATTAATTTAAAAGGTAAATATTTTTCATGCTTAAAGGGAAATTATTGCATTGCTATAGTTTATAGCGTTTCAAATGCATTGTTATATGTGATGTCCGATTTATCTAAGTTCTCTATTCGAAAACATGACTGAATACGCTAGATGACCATGCTTTCATTATTCCAAATACGCACTGAAAGCCGGTATTATATGATATTGGCACCTGACGCTCACGGAACCGTACTAATTGTTAAATACGGCCATTTAATCAGCTTTCGAGCCACCATGTGCTATTTCTTCAGCTTTTCAAAGGTTACCCACCCTATATCTTAATCATAGAGAGTGTGAGCAAGTGTCAGTGTAGGATAATGACCCAGCGTAATATGGACTCAGACGGTTGAATTTGGACGCTGGTAACAAAAACGCTAGATTTTCTTCCCGGAAGTACAAACGGAAAACGTCAGTCCGTGCCAATCAAGAAGCTTATAATCTTTATTCTGCGGGTTTTACTTCTTGTACTGCGGAATCAGACGTCGGGCTATAGTCATGATTCACTCCTTCGAAATTATCCTTTAGGACGCATGAACCATTTTACGCCGCCCCCCTACATCGGGAGCCATATGTACAGACGAAAAAAAACCGTATCGCGTTGATAGCGATACGGTTTATCTTCATCATTGGATATCCTAAGACACCCCGAAATATAAATTTGGCGGAACGGACGGGACTCGAACCCGCGACCCCCTGCGTGACAGGCAGGTATTCTAACCAACTGAACTACCGCTCCACCGATTCTTTTTCTCTACCCGCATTTATGCTGATAGTTACTAATTTAAAGCCTGGCAGTTCCCTACTCTCGCATGGGGAGACCCCACACTACCATCGGCGCTACGGCGTTTCACTTCTGAGTTCGGCATGGGGTCAGGTGGGACCACCGCGCTATTGCCGCCAGGCATATCCTGTTTCATCAACCGTTATACCTGCGTATAACCATCAATCTCAATCCAAAACTTCGCTGAAATTCGTCTTCGTCTCTTCAATCTCACCCAAAACACCTTGGGTGTTGTAAGGTTAAGCCTCACGGTTCA